>NZ_PQSU01000116.1 GCF_002920615.1 Streptomyces sp. Ru62 | reverse complement strand
CACCTCGCACGCCTACGTCACCGCCGCCCGCCGCAACGAGGGCCCGCCGCACTACCAGCGCTGGCAGGGCCTCCTCGGCGCCAACTTCGTCCGCCGGGACGGCCGCTGGGTGGTCAAACGCATCCTGTCCGGCGACTCCTCCGACTCCAAGGCCCGCTCACCGCTGGCCGGCACGGGCATCCGCGAGGGCGCCGTGCTCACCCATGT
>NZ_PQSU01000115.1 GCF_002920615.1 Streptomyces sp. Ru62 | reverse complement strand
GGATCTGGAAGCACAGCAATGTGTGGAGGTGACCGGTACTAATAGGCCGAGGGCTTGTCCATTGATGCTCGCGTCCACTGTGTATGTTCTGAGGCAACGAACGGTTGCCGGCTTAGAGCTGAACTGTGAACACAAGTGAAAAGTGTGCTTGTTCGCTCGAAACCATTAGGGTTTCGGTGGTCATAGCGTGAGGGAAACGCCCGGTTACATTCCG
>NZ_PQSU01000114.1 GCF_002920615.1 Streptomyces sp. Ru62 | reverse complement strand
GCCCCGGTGTTCCCGCCCGCGCTGCCGCCTCCGCCCGCCGTGCCGGCGCCCGACTGCTGGGTGGCGGGAGCGCTCGGGGCGGTGCCGGTGGACTCCCCGCCGCCGCCCGCGTTCAGGGTGCAGGGCGCCAGCGCGTCCAGCCCGGCCGGCTTGGCCGCCGTACGCCCGATGGCCGTGGCGATGCGGTTGACGGTGGCCACGCGCTTGTCCTTCAGAGGG
>NZ_PQSU01000113.1 GCF_002920615.1 Streptomyces sp. Ru62 | reverse complement strand
TTCGAGGACGGTTCCGGTGACCGGGTGGGTGAGCAACCGGTCCCAGGAGGTGGCGTTGCCGGCGAGTTCGCGTGCAGTCTTCGCGTCGATGGGGGAGCGGCCGGCGAGGTCGGCGGGCCCGTCGTCCTGGCCGATGAGGGTGAGCGCGGAGACGGCGACCTGCACGTGCGCCCGGATCGCTCCGAGTGTTCCGTCGCCGTCACCGGTGCCGGTGGGGTCGAGGGCGGGT
>NZ_PQSU01000112.1 GCF_002920615.1 Streptomyces sp. Ru62 | reverse complement strand
CGAAGGCGACGAGGGGTGGTGGTGCGTCTTCGCGGTAGATCCGTCCGGTGGGGAGGTCCAGACGAGCCTTCCGCCGGGGAGTTGTCGGACGTGCCATCGGGTGTGGTGTTTGACGTCGTGGTGTCGTTTGCAGAGGTTGGCGAGGTTGCACACGTGCGTTGGGCCGCCGTCAGAGGCGGCGATGGTGTGGTCGAGTTCGCATCGGATGGCGGGTTGTCGGCATCCGGGGAACCGGCAGTGCCGGTCACGGGCCCGCAGCAGTCGCGCCATGGCGGCGGTGGGCCGGTAGGTGTCGCA
>NZ_PQSU01000111.1 GCF_002920615.1 Streptomyces sp. Ru62 | reverse complement strand
ACGCGCTTGGCGCGCGAGCCGACGCCAACGGTGGCGGTCGCGATGCCGATGCGACGATTTGCGACGGGTCGTCGTTCGTCGACGATGCCCGAACGATCGACCAGGTCCGCGCCGACGTGCTCAGTGACCTCCTCCTCGCCGGCACACCCGCCCTCGACCCCACCGCGACCGGAGACGGCGACGGAACACTCGGAGCGATCCGCGCGCACGTGCAGGTCGCCGTATCCGCACTGACACTCATGGGGCAAGACGACGGGCCGGCCGACCTCGCTGGCCGCTCCCCCGTCGACGCAGCAACCGCACGGGAGCTGGCGGGCAACGCCACCTCGTGGGACCGGCTCCTCACCCACCCGGTCACCGGGACCGTGCTGGAG
>NZ_PQSU01000110.1 GCF_002920615.1 Streptomyces sp. Ru62 | reverse complement strand
GGAAGAGAGATCCCACAACCCCGCATACGCAACCCCTGCCGGGTCTCACACGCATACGGTTTGGCCTCATCCGGTTTCGCTCGCCACTACTCCCGGAATCACGGTTGTTTTCTCTTCCTGCGGGTACTGAGATGTTTCACTTCCCCGCGTTCCCTCCACACTGCCTATGTGTTCAGCAGTGGGTGACAGCCCATGACGACTGCCGGGTTTCCCCATTCGGAAACCCCCGGATCAAAGCCTGGTTGACGACTCCCCGGGGACTATCGCGGCCTCCCACGTCCTTCATCGGTTCCTGGTGCCAAGGCATCCACCGTGCGCCCTTAAAAACTTGGCCACAGATGCTCGCGTCCACTGTGCAGTTCTCAAACAACGACCAGCCACCC
>NZ_PQSU01000109.1 GCF_002920615.1 Streptomyces sp. Ru62 | reverse complement strand
CCGCGCCCCTTGGCGAACTCCTCGCGCAGCACCGGCACGACCTGCTCGCCGAGTATGTCCAGCTGTTCCAGCACGGTCTTCAGCGGCAGACCCGCGTGGTCCATCAGGAACAGCTGGCGCTGGTAGTCACCGGCGTACTCGCGGAACGACAGCGTCCTTTCGATCACCTGCTGCGGCGAGCCCACGGTCAGCGGGGTCTGCTCGCTGAAGTCCTCCAGCGAGGGCCCGTGGCCGTAGACGGGGGCGTTGTCGAAGTAGGGGCGGAACTCGCGGACCGCGTCCTGCGAGTTCTTCCGCATGAACACCTGTCCGCCCAGCCCGACGATCGCCTGCTCGGGCGTGCCGTGCCCGTAGTGGGCGTACCGGCTCCGGTAGAACTCCACCATCCGCTTGGTGTGGTCGGC
>NZ_PQSU01000108.1 GCF_002920615.1 Streptomyces sp. Ru62 | reverse complement strand
TCGGCCGGGCTGTTCGCCGCCTCCCCCGCACAGGCCGCCACCGGCACGATCACCGGCCTCGCCGGCAAGTGCCTCGACGTCGCCGGGGCCAACTCCGCCGACGGCACCGCCGTACAGCTCTACGACTGCAACGGCACCAACGCCCAGCAGTGGACGGTCGGCAGCGACGGCACCATCCGCGCCCTCGGCAAGTGCCTCGACGTCACCGGCAACTCCACCGCCGACGGCGCCAAGACACAGCTGTGGACCTGTACCGGCGGCGCCAACCAGAAGTGGACCGTCACCGCCGCCCACGACATCGTCAACCCGCAGGCGAACAAGTGCCTGGACGTCACCGACAACAACTCCGCCAACGGCACCCGGACACAGATCTGGAGCTGCACCGGCGCCGCCAACCAGAAGTGGAACG
>NZ_PQSU01000107.1 GCF_002920615.1 Streptomyces sp. Ru62 | reverse complement strand
GTAGAACCCGCGTTCCTCGGCCAGTGCGGTCACGACCGGCTGCCAGTACCGCCACCAGGTCTCCACCGCCTCCTCGTCGGTGTCGGCGATGAGTCCCAGGGAGTGTTGGCCGACCGGCTGCGGGCGGTGTCCTGACTGCTGGAGTGCCCGGTGGTAGAGGTCGACGTGGGTGGAGAAGCGCTGCGGGCGTCCGCCGACGACGGCCAGCATCAGGGGCAGGCCGTAGCGGGCGGCGCGCAGGACGGAGTGGGGGCTGCCGCCCACACCGATCCAGGTGGGGATGCCGCCGGGCCGCATCCTGGGCCGCAGCCGCTGCTCGGTGAGCGGTGCGCGGAACGCCCCGGACCACGTCACCGTCTCCTCCTGCCGCAGCCGCATGAACAGCTCCAGCTTCTCCTCGAAGAGCTGCTCGTAGTCCGCGAGGTCGTAGCCGAACA
>NZ_PQSU01000106.1 GCF_002920615.1 Streptomyces sp. Ru62 | reverse complement strand
GCGGAACCTGCCCTCCCAGTCCACGACGTCCTCACGCCACAGCCGGCGCAGCAGCGCGTAGTTCTCGATGGCCAGGTCGATGCCGTCCCGGATGTCCTTGCCGAACCACGGGTACACCGGCCCGGTGTTCCCGCGGCCCATCATCAGGTCCACCCGCCCGTCGGCCAGGTGCTGGAGCATCGCGTAGTCCTCCGCGATCTTCACCGGGTCGTTGGTGGTGATCAGCGTGGTCGACGTCGACAGGACGATCCGCTCGGTCCGCGCGGCGATCCAGCCCAGCATCGTGGTCGGCGAGGACGGCACGAACGGCGGGTTGTGGTGCTCACCCATCGCGAAGACGTCCAGGCCGACCTCCTCGGCCTTCAGCGCGATGGCGACCATGGCCTTGATCCGCTCGCGCTCGGTCGGGGTCCGCCCCGTGGTGGGGTCCGGCGTGACATC
>NZ_PQSU01000105.1 GCF_002920615.1 Streptomyces sp. Ru62 | reverse complement strand
GGAGTTCACCTCCTTCGCCATCCCCTACATCGTCGGCGAGATCAAGCGGTTCTTCCGCGACACCACCTGGGCCGTGCACGTGCCCCGCCGCCTCCAGGAGGCCCGCGTCCAGCTCGCCCGCGCCACCGAGGAACTGCGCAGCCGGCTGGGCCGCACCCCGACCGACAAGGAACTGTCGGAGCTGATGAGCCTGTCCGAGGACGAGGTCCGCGAGGCCCGCCTGGCCGCCAACGGCTACAACTCCGCCTCCCTCGACGCCGCGATCAACGGCAGCGAGGAGGGCGAGGCGGCCCTCCAGGACTTCATCGGCACCGAGGACGCGGCCCTGGAGCTGGTGGAGGACTTCCACGCCCTGGCCCCCCTGATCGCCGAACTCGACGAGCGGGACCGGCAGATCATCCACATGCGCTTCGTCGAGGAACTCACCCAGGCCCAGATCGGCGAACGCCTCGGCGTCTCCCAGATGCACGTCTCCCGGCT
>NZ_PQSU01000104.1 GCF_002920615.1 Streptomyces sp. Ru62 | reverse complement strand
CTGGAGCGGCTGTCGGACGCGCGGCGCAACGGCCACGAGGTGCTGGCGGTCGTCCGTGGCTCCGCCGTGAACCAGGACGGCGCCTCCAACGGCCTGACCGCGCCGAACGGTCCGTCGCAGCAGCGGGTGATCCGGCAGGCGCTGGCGTCGGCCCGGTTGTCGGCGGCGGACGTGGACGTGGTGGAGGCGCACGGTACGGGCACGACGCTGGGCGACCCGATCGAGGCGCAGGCGCTGCTGGCCACCTACGGCCAGGAGCGCCCCTCTGACGCCCCGCTGTGGCTGGGGTCGGTGAAGTCCAACATCGGTCACACCCAGGCCGCCGCCGGAGTCGCCGGTGTGATCAAGATGGTCATGGCGATGCGCAACGGGGTGCTGCCGAGGACCCTGCACGTGGACCGGCCGTCGACGAAGGTCGACTGGGACGCCGGGCAGGTGCGCCTGCTGACGGAGGAACGGCCCTGGCCCCGCACCGACCGTCCGCGCCGGGCCGG
>NZ_PQSU01000103.1 GCF_002920615.1 Streptomyces sp. Ru62 | reverse complement strand
CGAGAAGCCGGCGTTGCGGTCGGGGGTCCACTGCATGGGGGTGCGGACGGCGTCGCGGTCGCCGAGCCAGATGTTGTCGCCCATGCCGATCTCGTCGCCGTAGTAGAGGATCGGCGAGCCGGGCAGGGACAGCAGCAGGGCGGTGAACAGCTCGATCTGGTTGCGGTCGTTGTCGAGCAGGGGGGCGAGGCGGCGGCGGATGCCGATGTTGGCGCGCATCCGTGGGTCCTTGGCGTACTCGGCCCACATGTAGTCGCGTTCCTCGTCGGTGACCATTTCGAGGGTCAGCTCGTCGTGGTTGCGCAGGAAGATGCCCCACTGGCAGTGGGAGGGGATGGCCGGGGTCTTGGCGAGGATCTCGGAGACCGGGTAGCGGGATTCCCGCCGTACGGCCATGAAGATGCGCGGCATGACGGGGAAGTGGAACGCCATGTGGCACTCGTCGCCGCCGGAGCTGTAGTCGCCGAAGTAGTCGACGACGTCCTCGGGCCACTGGTTGGCCT
>NZ_PQSU01000102.1 GCF_002920615.1 Streptomyces sp. Ru62 | reverse complement strand
AGGCGGGGGATGGAGTCGAGCAGGCCGCGGGTGTAGGGGTGGGCGGGGGCTTTGTAGAGGTCGTGGACGGGGGCGGACTCCACGATGCGGCCGGCGTACATGACCGCGATCTTGTCGGCGACGTCGGCGACGACGCCGAGGTCGTGGGTGATGAGGATCAGTCCCATGCGGTATTCGCGCTGGAGGTCGGCGAGGAGGTCCATGACCTGGGCCTGGACGGTGACGTCGAGGGCGGTGGTGGGTTCGTCGGCGATGATGAGGGCCGGTTCCAGGGCCAGCGCCATGGCGATCATGATGCGCTGGCGCATCCCGCCGGAGAACTGGTGGGGGTAGTCCCGTACGCGCTGGGCGGCGGCCGGGATGCGGACCCGTTCCATCAGCTCCACGGCCCTCGCGCGGGCGTCCCTGCGTGACATGCCCCGGTGGACGGTGAACATCTCCCCCAGCTGGTCCCCCACCGTCATCACCGGGTTGAGGGCGGACAACGCGTCCTGGAAGATCATCGCCAT
>NZ_PQSU01000101.1 GCF_002920615.1 Streptomyces sp. Ru62 | reverse complement strand
GCGGCGTCGAAGACGTGGGCACCGAACTTGCGGTCCGCCTCCAGGGCGAACAGCGCGGCCGCGAGGACCGGGAAGGCCAGCAGGACCAGGACACCGGTCAGCAGCACGTTCCACACGAAGATCGGCATGCGGAACATGGTCATGCCCGGGGCGCGCATGCAGATGATCGTGGTGATGAAGTTGACCGAGCCGAGGATCGTGCCGAAGCCGGAGAACGCCAGACCCATGATCCACATGTCGGCGCCGATGCCCGGCGAGCGGACCGCGTCCGACAGCGGGGAGTAGGCGAACCAGCCGAAGTCCGCCGCGCCCTGCGGGGTGAGGAAGCCACCGACCGCGATGAGCGAGCCGAACAGGTACAGCCAGTAGGCGAACATGTTCAGCCGGGGGAACGCCACGTCCGGCGCGCCGATCTGCAGCGGCATGATCCAGTTCGCGAAGCCGGCGAACAGCGGGGTGGCGAACATCAGCAGCATGATCGTGCCGTGCATCGTGAACGCCTGGTTGAACTGCTCGTTCGACATGATCTGCAGGCCCGGCCGGGCCAGCTCGGCGCGCATGAGCAGCGCCATCACGCCACCGATCAGGAAGAACGCGAACG
>NZ_PQSU01000100.1 GCF_002920615.1 Streptomyces sp. Ru62 | reverse complement strand
TGAATCGGTTCGACCGGGCCGACCGCCGGCGGCGCGGCAAGTCGGACCCGCTCGATGCCGAGAACGCGGCCCGGGCGGTGCTGAGCGGGCGGGCGCGCGCCCAGGCCAAGACGGGCGACGGGCCGGTGGAGATCGCCCGGATGTACAAGCTGGCCAAGGACTCGGCGGTCAAGGCCCGCACCCAGGCGATCAACCAGCTCAAGGCCGTCCTCATTCGTGCCGGTCCGCAGCTGAGGGAGGACCTGGCCGGGCTGGGCAACGCAGAGCTCATCCGCACCTGCGCAGGGCTCCTCGACGACAGCCCGAACGACGAGGCCGACGAAGGGGCGGTGCTCCACGCCACCCACGTCACCCTGGGTCTCCTGGCCCGGCGCATCAGGCAGCTCAGCGACGAGGTCCGGGAGCTGGAAGGCCGCCTGACCCGGCTGGTGGAACGCCACGCTCCCCAGTTGCTTGAGGTGGTGGGCATCGGTCCGGACACGGCCGTCACTTTGCTGATCACTGTGGGGGGCAACCCGGAACGTCTGGGCAGTGAGGCGTCGTTCGCGGCGCTGTGCGGGGTCAGCCCGGTCGAGCGTTCCTCGTGCAGTCGGCAGTACGGTCGCCTGAACC
>NZ_PQSU01000099.1 GCF_002920615.1 Streptomyces sp. Ru62 | reverse complement strand
GCAACGAGCGCAACCCTTGTCCCGTGTTGCCAGCAGGCCCTTGTGGTGCTGGGGACTCACGGGAGACCGCCGGGGTCAACTCGGAGGAAGGTGGGGACGACGTCAAGTCATCATGCCCCTTATGTCTTGGGCTGCACACGTGCTACAATGGCCGGTACAAAGAGCTGCGATACCGTGAGGTGGAGCGAATCTCAAAAAGCCGGTCTCAGTTCGGATTGGGGTCTGCAACTCGACCCCATGAAGTCGGAGTCGCTAGTAATCGCAGATCAGCATTGCTGCGGTGAATACGTTCCCGGGCCTTGTACACACCGCCCGTCACGTCACGAAAGTCGGTAACACCCGAAGCCGGTGGCCCAACCCCTTGTGGGAGGGAGCTGTCGAAGGTGGGACTGGCGATTGGGACGAAGTCGTAACAAGGTAGCCGTACCGGAAGGTGCGGCTGGATCACCTCCTTTCTAAGGAGCACTTCTCACCAGCTTCGGCTGGTCAGAGGCCAGTACATCAGCGAATGTCTGATGCTGGTTGCTCATGGGTGGAACGTTGACTACTCGGCACACTTGACCTGCTGGTCTTCCTAGTACTGCTTCGGCGTGGAACGGAACGGCCAGGGGTGAGGGTGTCGGGCACGCTGTTGGGTGTCTGAGGGAATGAACTTCTCCTCAGATCGCCGGCCCC
>NZ_PQSU01000098.1 GCF_002920615.1 Streptomyces sp. Ru62 | reverse complement strand
AGCAGGCCGTGGGGGGCGCCGTCGATCTCGACGTAGTCGGCGTGGGGGAGGGCCTTGTGGAAGGGGCGGGCGGTGGAGTCGATGGGCAGGATGTTGTCGGCGGTGCCGTGGAGGATGAGGGCGGGGACGTTGATCTTGGGGATGTCGTTGCGGAAGTCGGTGAACCAGGTCAGGGGTGCGGCCCAGGCGGCGTGGGAGCCGCCGGCGGCCGCGACGTTCCAGCTGTTGCGGACGGCTTCTTCGCTGATGCGGGTGCCGAGGTTGTCGTCGAGGTTGTAGAAGTCGCGGTAGAAGTCGGTGTAGTAGGCGTAGCGGTCGTTCTTGGCGGTGTCGGAGATGTTCTGGAAGAAGGCGTGGTCGGCGGCGCCGGTGGGGTTGTCGTCGGTCTTGAGGAGGAAGGGTTCGAGGGAGGCGAGGAAGGCGGCCTTGGCGATGCGGGCGGAGCCGTAGGTGGAGAGGTAGCGGCCGACTTCGCCGGTGCCCATGGAGAAGCCGACGAGGGTGACGCCGTGGAGGTCGAGGGTTTCCAGGACGGTGTTGAGGTCGGCGGCGAAGGTGTCGTAGTCGTAGCCGGTGGTGGGCTGGCTGGACTGGCCGAAGCCGCGGCGGTCGTAGGTGATGACGCGGTAGCCGGCGTCGAGGAGGGCGGTGGTCTGCTTCTCCCAGGAGTGTCCGTCGAGGGGGAAGCCGTGGATGAGGACGACCGGGCGGCCGGTGCCGTGGTCCTCGTAGTACAGGTCGATGTCGGTGGTGTTCTCCCGGCCGACGGTGATGTAGGGCAT
>NZ_PQSU01000097.1 GCF_002920615.1 Streptomyces sp. Ru62 | reverse complement strand
CAGCGGCTAACACAATGAGGTGAGGTGGTGCCGTAGACCGTGTCTGTGCGGCCGGTTGAGCCGTTGCCGGTGCATGGGGGCGTCACCGTGGATCGTGTCGGATGAGTTGTGGGAGCGGATCGAGCCGCTGTTGCCGAAGAGGGAGCGTCGGTTCCGGTATCCGGGCCGGAAGCCGTTGCCGGACCGGCAGGTGTTGTGCGGGATCCTGTACGTGCTGCACACGGACATCCAGTGGGAGTACCTGCCGAAGGAGCTGGGGTTCGGTTCGGGTATGACGTGCTGGCGGCGGCTGCGGGACTGGAACGAGGCCGGGGTCTGGCAGCGGCTGCACGAGGTGCTGCTGGCCGAGCTGAACGCGGAACGGAAGCTGGACTGGTCCCGCTGTGTGGTCGATTCTTCGCACGTCAGGGCGTTAAAAGGGGGCTCGCGACGGGCCCGTCGCCGGTCGACCGGGGCCGGGCCGGCTCCAAACACCACCTGATCACCGACGGGCATGGAACACCGCTCGCCGTCATCCTGACCGGCGGCAACCGCAACGATGTCACCCAGCTCCTGCCGCTGCTGGATGCCGTCCCGCCCGTCCGTGGCCGGGTCGGCCGACCGCGTCGCAGAGCGGTGACGCTCTACGGGGACCGCGGCTATGACCACGACTGCTACCGCAAGCAGGTCCGTGCCCGCGGCATCGTGCCCGCCATCGCACGGCGCGGCACCGGGCACGGCTCCGGCCTCGGCGTCTACCGGTGGGTGGTCGAGCGGACCTTTGCCTGGCTCCACGGCTTCCGCCGGTTGCGTGTGCGCTGGGAACGACGAGCAGACATCCACGAAGCGTTCCT
>NZ_PQSU01000096.1 GCF_002920615.1 Streptomyces sp. Ru62 | reverse complement strand
TTAAGACGCCATTTCACTTGGTGAGTCTGCGGTGGCATATGAGGGTCGCGGCGATGGCGGTGAAGGCGAGGAAGTGTTCCGGCTTGCGTTCGTAGCGGCGGTGAAGGCGGCGGCAGCCGGACAGCCAGGACACGGTCCGCTCCACGACCCAGCGGTGCCGGCCCAGGTGTCGGGATGACTCGAGGCCCTTACGGGCGAGACGGTGCCGGATGCCGCGGGAAGTGAGCCATCGCCGCAGGTGGCGGTAGTCGTAGCCCTTGTCGCCGTGCAGCTTGCCGGGCCGCCGGCGTCGCGGGCCGCGACGTGAGCGGATGGGCGGGATGCCGCGGACCAGCGGGATGAGAGCCTGGCTGTCGTGGAGGTTGGCGGCGGAGATACCGACCGACAGAGGCAGGCCCTGACGGTCCACGATGAGGTGGATTTTCGATCCCTTCTTGCCGCGATCGGTCGGATTCGGTCCTGTCAGCTGCCCCCTTTGAGGGCCCGGACGCTGACGGAGTCGATCGCGCACCGCGACCAGTCGAGCTCGCCTCGGGCGCCGAGTTCGTCCAGGACCAAGCGGTGGAGCTTGGCCCACACCCTGGCCTCGGTCCACTCGGTGAACCGCCGGAAGGCGGTGACTCCCGACAGCCCGAAGCCCGGCGGGAGTTGATTCCAGGTGCAGCCCGAGGTGGCCACGAAGATGATGGCGGCCAGCACCTCGCGGTCCCCTCGCCGGCGGTGCCCCCCACCCTGCGGGCGAACAGGTGCCGGCGGCACCACCCGCTGGAACAACGTCCATAGCTCTTCCGGCGCCATCCGCTCGACAAGCGCAGCAGTCATCACCCCAGACTGCCGCAAGATCACGCCAACTGAAATGGCTTCTAAGG
>NZ_PQSU01000095.1 GCF_002920615.1 Streptomyces sp. Ru62 | reverse complement strand
CATCGAAAACGTCCACGCCCTGGGCCAGCAGGTAGCGGGACAGGACCGCCCCGAAGGAACCGGTACCTTCCACTCCGGCCCGGCGCACCGTACCCCACGCCCTGGCCCACCCCAGCAGTTCGCGGTAACCGGCCGCGCTGGCCGGGAACTCCTGGGTGCCGATCACCTCCCCCACCAGGGAGAGCACAGCAGCCACATGGGCATCCCGGTGCGTGTCCACTCCCAGGACCACCCCCCCCGGCCGGCCGACGCCGACGAGGACGCGAAGCGGAGGACGTGCCGGTCATGCTCGTTACCTCTCAGGCCGACGGCTTATCGCGTAGCCGGCAGCGGGCCGTGCGGACGGTCAGAATCGTGATGACGCCTGTCTGGCAAGCCCCTATCGAGACACGTCCATCAGCCCGAGACCAACAGTGCGCTGTCCCCTGGCCGGCGGTCGACACAGTGTGATCAGGACACCCCGGTCAGAGATCTCAGGAGTCAGACCGCGCCGCAGGACAGCGCCCACCTACGGTTCTCGGCCCAACCGGCTTCCAGCCACGTCAACCCGCTCGTTCGGATGTATTGACTCGAACCGCCCGTCGCCGACGAGCAGGACTGCCAAGATGCCGCCGTCGTGCGTCGCTTCGAGTCGAAGGCGGACCATCGGAACCGCGGGTCAACGAGCGGCAGCTCTCGGTGTTGCAGCGGGTGGAAGCCGGGTGCCCTGCCCACTGTGCCCCAGGTGGTCTCGGACACACGTATACGGCGGTCGGCAGACGCCGGGCCGGCCTCACGTCCGGCAACCGTCCGGCGCGGACCTTGACCCCGGTGTGCACCGATCTGGTCATGCCATAGCGCTCCGGCACTGTCATCTCGGCTGACCCAGTAGGGGGAATCGCAGGCCCCTCGGGCGCGAGCGGTGGCTGAAAGCCAGCGATGACGGTG
>NZ_PQSU01000094.1 GCF_002920615.1 Streptomyces sp. Ru62 | reverse complement strand
GAGGGCATCTGATCTAGATAGTTGGTGTTCTGGGATGTTTTTGTGACTGGCGGCGTTGGCGATCGTTGCACGGTATGTGAGTGCTCGCCGTCCATATCGCAGTGATGTGTCCGATGCCCGCTGGGCTCTGATCGAGCCGGTTTTCACCGCCTGGCGAGCCGGACGAACCGGTCCGGGTACGGCGGCCCGGGTGCACGACCTGCGGGAGATCGTCAACGCGATCCTCTACGTTAACCGCACCGGCATTCCGTGGGAGTACCTGCCACACGACTTCCCGCCCTACAAGACCGTCTACGACTACTACGCCAAGTGGGAAGCCGACGGCACCACGCAGCAGGTCCATGACCTGTTACGCGACAAGGCTCGCCGAGCCCACGGTCGCAGGACCGAGCCGACCGCGGCCGTGGTGGACGCCCAGAGCGTGAAGACCTCGGCAAACGTGCCCGAGACCAGTCAGGGCATCGACGCCGGCAAGAAGATCAAAGGACGCAAGCGGCACCTGATCACCGACACCCTCGGCCTTGTCCTCGCCGTGCTCGTCACTGCCGCGTCCGTGCACGACACGGCCGGCGGCAAGCTGCTGCTGGACGACCTGGTCGTGGCGCATCCCAGCGTGTCCAAGGTCTGGGCCGATGGTGGCTACCAGAGCAGCATCTTCAACCATGGCGCCGCCCTGGGCATCGACGTAGAGGTCGTTCAGCGACCGCGGGTGAAGGGGTTCGAGCCACTGCCGAAGCGGTGGGTGATCGAGCGGACCTTCGGCTGGCTGATGCAACATCGCCGCTTGGCGCGGGACTACGAAGCCCTGCCGCAGCGATCCCGGGCGATGATCCACTGGGCGATGGCTAACAAAATGTCCCGCGAGCTGACCGGAGAATCCGCACCAACCTGGCGAATTGAAACGGACATCCCGCTCACACCAGTGTGAATGTTGATCAGATGCCCTCT
>NZ_PQSU01000093.1 GCF_002920615.1 Streptomyces sp. Ru62 | reverse complement strand
CCGCCAGCAGGACGGTGTCCGGGTACATCGCGTCGATCTCGCGCCGGACCCGCTTCAGGAAGGCGTGCGTGGCGGGCAGGTTCTCGCAGTTGGTGCCCTCCTCGGCGTAGAGGTAGGGCACCGCGTCCAGGCGGTAGCCGTCGATGCCCAGGTCCAGCCAGAACCGCAGGGCGGCCAGGATCTCCTCCTGCACGGCCGGGTTCTCGTAGTTCAGATCCGGCTGGTGCGAGAAGAAGCGGTGGAAGTAGTACTGGCCGCGGACCGGGTCGAAGGTCCAGTTGGAGGACTCGGTGTCGACGAAGATGATCCGGGCGTCCTGGTACTGCTTGTCGTCGTCGGCCCACATGTAGTAGTCCCCGTAGGGGCCGTCGGGGTTCTTGCGGGACTCCTGGAACCACGGGTGCTGGTCGCTGGTGTGGTTCATGACGAAGTCGATGATCACGCGCATGCCGCGCTGGTGCGCGGCGTCCACGAACTCCACGAAGTCGGCGAGGTCACCGAACTCCGGGAGGACGGCGGTGTAGTCGGAGACGTCGTAACCGCCGTCCCGCAGCGGCGACTTGAAGAATGGCGGCAGCCACAGGCAGTCGACCCCCAGCCACTGGAGATAGTCGAGCTTGGCGGTCAGGCCCTTCAGGTCGCCGACGCCGTCGCCGTTGCTGTCCTGGAAGGAGCGGACCAGGACCTCGTAGAAGACGGCGCGTTTGAACCACTCCGGGTCCCGGTCCTTGGCGGGAGTGTCCTCGAAGGTGTCCGGTACGGGGTCGTTGACGGTCATGACGCTGCGGGCCCTCCGATCTGGGGCGTCGATCGCCCGACGTGGAGCACGTGCGCCGGCGCCCGGCCGGGCGTGAGTCGCACGTAGTTGGTCCTGCCCCAGTGGTACGTCTCGCCCGTCAGTTCGTCGTGCACGGACGGGGCGGCGTCCCAGTCCAGGCCGAGTCGCGGCATGTCCAACGAGACCGTTGCCTCCTGGGTGTGGTGCGGGTCGAGGTTGACGACCACGATGACCGTGTCCGTACCCGTGCGCTTGCTGTAGGCGAGCACGGCGTCGTTGTCGGTCTGATGGAACCGGAGGTTCCGCAGGCGCTGTAGCGCCGGATGCC
>NZ_PQSU01000092.1 GCF_002920615.1 Streptomyces sp. Ru62 | reverse complement strand
CGGCGAGGAGCACCTTGTCGGGGTACTGGGCGTCGATCTCCTTGCGCACCCGCTTCAGGAACTCGTGGGTCGCCGGCAGGTTCTCGCAGTTGGTGCCCTCCTGCTGGTACAGGTACGGCACCGCGTCCAGCCGGAACCCGTCGATGCCGAGATCCAGCCAGAACTTCAGCGCGGAGATCATCTCCTCCTGCACGGCCGGGTTCTCGTAGTTCAGATCCGGCTGGTGCGAGAAGAAGCGGTGCCAGTAGTACTGCTTGCGTACCGGGTCGTACGTCCAGTTGGAGACCTCGGTGTCGACGAAGATGATCCGGGCGTCCTGGTACTGCTTGTCGTCGTCGGCCCAGACGTAGTAGTCCCCGTACGGACCGTCCGGATCCCGCCTCGACTCCTGGAACCACGGGTGCTGGTCGCTGGTGTGGTTCATGACGAAGTCGATGATCACGCGCATGCCGCGCTGGTGCGCGGCGTCCACGAACTCCACGAAGTCGGCGAGGTCACCGAACTCCGGGAGGACGGCGGTGTAGTCGGAGACGTCGTAACCGCCGTCCCGCAACGGCGACTTGAAGAAGGGCGGCAGCCACAGGCAGTCGACCCCCAGCCACTGGAGATAGTCGAGCTTGGCGGTCAGGCCCTTCAGGTCGCCGACGCCGTCGCCGTTGCTGTCCTGGAAGGAGCGGACCAGGACCTCGTAGAAGACGGCGCGTTTGAACCACTCCGGGTCCCGGTCCTTGGCGGGAGTGTCCTCGAAGGTGTCCGGAACGGGCTCATTGACGATCATATTGTGGGTGACCCTCCGATCTGCGGGGTGGACGGTCGCAGGACGGTGAAGACGTGCGCGGGCCTGTGACCCGGTTCGAGGCGCACATAGTTGGCCCTGCCCCAGTAGTAGGTCTCGCCGGTGAGCTGATCGCACACCGGCACGGACTCGTGCCAGTCCAGGCCGAGTTGCGGCATGTCCAACGAGACCGTTGCCTCCTGGGTGTGGTGGGGGTCGAGGTTCACGACCACCAGAACCGTGTTCGATCCGCTCCGCTTCGAGTAGGCGATCACCGCGTCCTTGTCGGTGTGGTGGAAGTGCAGATCGCGCAGCTGTCGCAGGGCCGGCTGCT
>NZ_PQSU01000091.1 GCF_002920615.1 Streptomyces sp. Ru62 | reverse complement strand
AGACTCGATGGCGGACCTGGGCTCGTCGTCCGCGGCGGGGTACCCGCGGGCGCACGAGTCGCCCTGCATCAGGAGGCACCCGCATGACCTTCAACCCACTGGAGCAGCGGGGTATCCCGCTCGACCGTCAGCTGCGCAGTTGGCGTGAGCTGAACGTGCAGCCCATCGACCCGGACCGCTGTGACCCGTACACCCGGTGCCGGATCATCACCATGAACGGCATCGAGGTGGAGGCCATCCTCTTCAGCCACCAGCTCGCCCGCAACACCGTCGACCCAGAGATCAAACGGCAGCTGGCGCGGACCCGGTACATCGAGGCGCAGCAGCAGAAGGTCGTGAACTGGCTGCTGCCGGGCGTCTCCTCGGTGCTGGAGACGACCATCGCCTACGAGCAGGTCGCGGTGGACCTGACGGCGTGGGTCGCGCGCATGGAGCCGGACCCCTATCTGAAGCAGGCGTACCAGTTCGGTGTGCTGGAGGACTTCGACCACCTGTACCGGTACGCCAATCTGTACGAGATGATCGAACACCGCAAGGCGGAGTCGATCGTGGACAACCTCACCGAGGTGATGCCGGGCAGGCCCACCCGGTACCACCACCGCGATCCGGTCGACAACGTCCGCGACCCGTACGACAGGAACGCGACCGACCCGCTGTCGAAGCTGCACGCGCTGACGATCATGTCGGCGGAGCAGCAGACGATGAACTTCTACATGAACACCGGCCCCACCTACATGGAGCCGATCGCCCGTCAGCTCTACCAGGAGATCGGGCTGATCGAGGAGGAGCACGTCACGCACTACGAGTCCCTGGTGGACCCGGGCGAGACGTGGTGGGAGCAGCTGGTCAACCACGAGTACAACGAGTGCTACCTGTACTACTCGTTCATGGAGCAGGAGAGCGACCCCAAGGTCAAGGCGATCTGGGAGCTGCACCTGAACATGGAGCTGGAGCACCTGCACACGGCCTGTGACCTGATGCGCCGCATCGACGGCCGGGAGCCGCAGGAGGTCCTGGCCCCCGAGCTGCCCAACGTGCTCACCTTCGAGCCGAACAAGCAGTACCTGCGGGAGCTGCTGGACACCCAGATGGACCTGACGACCCTCGGCG
>NZ_PQSU01000089.1 GCF_002920615.1 Streptomyces sp. Ru62 | reverse complement strand
GCCGTCGGATGGTGTTGAGCCGGGTGATGAGCGGTGCGATGGTCCGCCCCTCGCGTGCGGCGGCCTCCCAGTCGCGGGGCTTGAGCTGGTACTTCTCCGAGTCCAGGTACTCCTCGCTGCCCTCCCTGAGCGGGGTGTTCTCGCACAGTTCGTAGCCCGAGTAGATGCCCCACGTCGGGGAGAGGGTGGCGGCGAGCACGGCGCGGATCTCGAAGGCGGGGCGTCCGCCGTGCTGGAGGTAGGCGTGCAGGATGTCGGGGGTGTTGGCGAAGAAGTTCGGCCGCATCCAGGCCGCCGCCTCACCCGACAGCTCGGTCAGGTACTCGGTGAGCTCCTGCTTGGTGTTGCGCCAGGTGAAGTACGTGTACGACTGCTGGAAACCGATCTGGGCGAGGGTGTGCATCATCGCCGGGCGGGTGAACGCCTCCGCCAGGAAGATCACGTCCGGGTCGCGGCGGTTGACCTCGGCGATGACCCGCTCCCAGAACACCACCGGCTTGGTGTGCGGGTTGTCCACGCGGAAGATCCGCACCCCGTGCTCCATCCAGTGCCGCAGCACCCGCACGGTTTCGGCGACCAGGCCGTCCATGTCGGCGTCGAACGCGATGGGGTAGATGTCCTGGTACTTCTTCGGCGGGTTCTCGGCGTAGGCGATGCTCCCGTCCGGGCGGTGGTGGAACCACTCGGGGTGCTTGTGGACCCAGGGATGGTCGGGGGAGCACTGCAACGCGAAGTCCAGGGCGATCTCCAGGCCCAGCTTGTTCGCCTCGGCGACGAAGAGGTCGAAGTCCTCGATGGTGCCCAGCGCGGGGTGGACGGTGTCGTGGCCGCCCTCGGGGGAGCCGATCGCCCAGGGCACGCCGACGTCGTCCGGGCCGGGGTTGAGGGTGTTGTTGCGGCCCTTGCGGAAGGTGGTGCCGATGGGGTGGATCGGCGGGAGGTAGACGACGTCGAAGCCCATGTCCGCGATCGGCTTCAGCCGGCGCGCGGCCGTGCGGAAGGTGCCGTGCGGCTCCTCGGCGGTGCCCTCCGAGCGGGGGAAGAACTCGTACCACGAGCCGTACAGCGCGCGTTCGCGCTCCACCAGCAACGGCATCGGATCGGAAGCCGTGACCAACTCCCGCAACGGAT
>NZ_PQSU01000088.1 GCF_002920615.1 Streptomyces sp. Ru62 | reverse complement strand
ACTTGGTCAGCCAGCGGGCGAAGAAGCGGTGTTTGGCCGTCAGTCCGACGGTCTTGGGACCGATGGAGACGACCTGGTTCGTGCTCAGGCCCTTGCTGCCGGACCTGAAGTACCAGAGGTTGCCCTCGTTCGCGTTCTCGTGATCCGTGCCGACGGCGAGCTCGCTTCGTCCGTCACCGTTCATGTCGACCAGGGAGACCTGCGAGCCGAACATGTCGTACGGCTCGTTGACGCCCGGCACCCCGGCCGTGTTCTGGTGCCAGGACACCGCGCCGGTCGCGGTCAGGCCCTTGGCCGAGCCGCGCAGCACGGTCACCGCGCCGGTCGTGCTGACCCCGGAGATGCTCTCCTGCATCACACCGATCGCGACGTCGGCGTAGCCGTCACCGTCGACGTCGCCGGTGTCCAGGTCGTAGCCGAACCGGTCGTACGCCTCACCGGTGCCGGGCACACCGGCGGTGTCCTGGCTGATGCGGACCGGCTTGCGGGTGGTGCTCACGCCGCCCGCGCTGCCGTACTGGACGATGACCGAACCCCCCACGACGCCCTTGGGCTGGTAGCCCTCCAGCCCGGCACCGAGGACGACGTCCCCGTAGCCGTCGCCGTCGACGTCCGCGATGCTCCCGGAGTTGACCATGGTCGAGAAGTCCTTGGCGGGCCCGAAGCCGTTCTTCGAACCGAGCACCAAGGAGGCGTCAGCGGGGCCGTTGACGCCGCGCCTTCCCACGGAAAGCAGATCGAGCACGTGGTCGCCGTTGACGTCCCCGGCCGACAGAGAGCCCTTGATCCCGGTGTTCACGACGCTGGTCGAGGCGTTCGTGCCGTCCCGGCCGAACGGCCCCCGGAACAGCCGGGTCTCCGGGTTGTCGACGGTCCCCGTTGTGGCGATGAGGTCGTTCTTGCCGTCGCCGTCGAAGTCACCCACGATCCTCGGGATGAGGTCGGACGGGAGGGGCGTGCGGTCGGACAGCCCCTTGGGGCCGCCCCAGATGATCGACACCTTCGGGAGCCAGTCGTAGCTCACCACGAGGTCGTCGTAGCCGTCGCCGTCCAGGTCGCCCGGTGCCATCAAGTCTCCGAAGATGGGGGCCAGGTCTCCCTCGTCGGTGCCCGGGTCGCTGGCCAGCACCTGGTGCCGGG
>NZ_PQSU01000087.1 GCF_002920615.1 Streptomyces sp. Ru62 | reverse complement strand
TCGGTGGGGGTCTGGACCTGGCGTACGTGATGTTCACGTCGGGGTCGACGGGTCGTCCCAAGGGGGCGATGGTGCAGCGGTCGGGGATGGTGAACCACCTGTGGGCGAAGGTGGGTGATCTGGAGTTGGTGGCGGGGGAGTCGGTGGTGCAGAACGCGCCGTTGACGTTCGACGTCTCGGTGTGGCAGATGCTGGCTCCGCTGCTGGTGGGCGGGACGGTGCGGGTGGCGGGGGAGCTGGCGGCGGATCCGTCGGGGCTGTTCGCGATGGTGGCCGGGGAGCGGGTGGCGGTCCTGGAGGTGGTGCCGTCGCTGCTGCGGGCGGCGCTGGACGCCTGGGACATCGAGGGTTCCGCGCCTGAGCTGCCGGAGTTGCGGTGGCTGATGGTGACGGGTGAGGCGTTGCCGGCGGATCTGTGCCGGCGGTGGCACGAGCGGTATCCGCTTGTGCCGATGATGAACGCCTACGGGCCGACCGAGTGCTCGGACGATGTGACGCACGCCGTCATCCGGGCCGGGGACGAACTGGGCGCTCGGGTGCCGATCGGTTCGGCGGTTCGTAACACGTGTCTGTATGTGTTGTCGGACGAGTTGCAGCCGGTGCCGGTGGGTGTGCCGGGTGAGTTGTACGTCGGTGGCGCGGGCGTGGGCCGGGGATACCTGGACGACCCCGCCCGCACGGCCGGGACCTTCGTGCCGGACCCGTTCGGTCCTGTGGGTACGCGGATGTATCGGACCGGGGACCGGGTGGTGCAGCGCCCGGACGGTCAGCTGGAGTTCATCGAGCGGCGTGACCACCAGGTCAAGATCCGGGGCCGCCGGGTGGAGACGGGTGAGATCGAGGCGGTCATGCGTTCCCTGGAGGGTGTGACCGATGCGGCGGTGGCCGTGCTGCCCGACGCGTCCGGCAACCCGCGGCTGGTCGGCTACCTCACCGGGCCCGGCGTGGACGCGGTCCGTGTCCGTGCCGAGCTGGCCCAGCTGCTTCCCGCCTACATGATCCCGGCGTCCTGGCTGGTGCTGGAGGCGCTGCCGCTGACGGCCAACGGCAAGCTGGACCGCAAGGCGCTGCCCCGGCCCGCCCTGTCGGGGCAGGAGGCCAAGCGGGGGGCGGGCAATGACCGTGAACGCGTCCTGGCCGAGATCTTCGCCGATGTCCTCGGGGTGACCGAGGTGGGCGTGGACGAGGACTTCTTCGCGCTCGGCGGCGACAGCATCCGCTCCATCCAGCTGGTCAGCCGGGCCCGCGCCGCCGGGCTCGCCCTGACCACCCGCGACGTCTTCGAA
>NZ_PQSU01000086.1 GCF_002920615.1 Streptomyces sp. Ru62 | reverse complement strand
CGGGCACCCCGGACCCGGTCTCGGGCGCCGAGGAGGTCGTGGCCTTCGCCAAGGAGCACGGCCTGCCGATCGCGATCAAGGCCGCCTTCGGTGGCGGTGGCCGCGGTCTGAAGGTGGCCCGGACGCTGGAAGAGGTCCCGGAGCTGTACGACTCCGCGGTGCGCGAGGCGGTCGCCGCCTTCGGCCGCGGCGAGTGCTTCGTCGAGCGCTACCTGGACCGTCCGCGGCACGTGGAGACCCAGTGCCTGGCCGACAAGCACGGCAACGTGGTCGTGGTCTCCACCCGTGACTGCTCGCTGCAGCGCCGCCACCAGAAGCTGGTCGAGGAGGCCCCGGCGCCGTTCCTGTCCGAGGAGCAGGTCGCCGAGCTGTACCGCGCGTCGAAGGCCATCCTGAAGGAGGCCCGCTACGAGGGCGCCGGCACGTGCGAGTTCCTGGTCGGCCAGGACGGCACGATCTCCTTCCTGGAGGTCAACACCCGCCTGCAGGTGGAGCACCCGGTGACCGAGGAGGTCGCCGGCATCGACCTGGTCCGCGAGATGTTCCGCATCGCCGACGGCGAGGAGCTCGGTTACGGCGATCCGGTGCTGCGCGGTCACTCCTTCGAGTTCCGCATCAACGGCGAGGACCCGGGCCGCAACTTCCTCCCGGCCCCCGGCACGGTCACCCGGTTCGACCCGCCGTCGGGCCCCGGCGTCCGCCTGGACGCGGGCGTGGAGTCCGGCAGCGTGATCGGCCCGGCCTGGGACTCCCTGCTCGCCAAGCTGATCGTGACCGGCCGTACCCGCACCGAGGCCCTTCAGCGGGCCGCCCGGGCGCTGGACGAGTTCCAGGTCGAGGGCATGGCGACGGCGATCCCCTTCCACCGCGTGGTCGTGCGGGACCCGGCGTTCGCGCCCGAGCTGACCGGCTCCACGGATCCCTTCACGGTCCACACCCGCTGGATCGAGACCGAGTTCGTCAACGAGATCAAGCCGTTCACCGCGCCCGCCGACGCCGAGGCGGAGGAGGAGCTGGGCCGCGAGACGGTCGTCGTCGAGGTCGGCGGCAAGCGCCTGGAGGTCTCGCTGCCGTCGTCGCTGGGCATGAGCCTGGCCCGCACCGGCCTCGCCGCCGGTGCCAAGCCCAAGCGCCGCGCGGCCAAGAAGTCCGGCCCGGTCGCCTCCGGCGACACCCTCGCCTCGCCCATGCAGGGCACGATCGTGAAGATCGCCGTCGAGGAGGGCCAGGAGGTCAAGGAAGGCGACCTGGTCGTCGTCCTGGAGGCCATGAAGATGGAGCAGCCCCTGAACGCCCACAAGGCCGGCACCATCAAGGGCCTGACCGCCGA
>NZ_PQSU01000085.1 GCF_002920615.1 Streptomyces sp. Ru62 | reverse complement strand
AGAGGTCGTTCTCTTTCCGAACCTCGTGTGCGGTTTCCGCTGGTCCGGCATGACATGGCGGCTGGCGAGGGAGTCTCGGTCCGTTGCTGATCGAGACGTCGTGGGGGTGGCGGATGCCGTCGATGCGGGCGGTGTTGGAAACGCGGCAGAAGGCCGCGGCGGTGCGGGTGGAGGAACTCGAAGCCGAGTTGGAGCGGGTGCGAGCGGCTCTGGCGGAGGCCGAAGAGGTGCTCAGGTGCCGGGTGATCGGCCTGGAGCAGTATCTGGAGGCACTGGCCGAGGAGGAGGCGCCCGCCGTGGTGGTCGGCAGAGCACCGCAGAAGAAGCCGGTGGGGCCGCGCCGGGCGGTGCCCCACCGGGACAAAGCCTTCGGAACCGAGGCGTTGTCGGTGGACTACCAGGCGTTGATGGCCGCCGCCCTGGAGGCGGGAGGCGACGGGCTCGGCGCCCGGCGGGCGGCGGTGGTGCTGGGATGGGACAGTGCGTCCGCCTCCCGCGTCGAGGGTGCGAGGGCGCGGCTGAAGAGGCTGGTGGAACGGGGCTGGCTGGTCGAAGTCAAACCGGGCAGGTTCACGCTGCCCGCAGCGGAGCAGGGCTCTGCTGCCGGGCGGCCAGGCGGCGGCTCATGAGGGTGGTCATCGACCACAGGATGACGGCTTCGCTGGTGTCGGTGCGCCGTTCGTAGTCACGGACCAGACGCCGGCTGCGCAGGAACCAGGCGAAAGATCTCTCCACCACCCAGCGGCGGGGCAGCACCTGAAAGCCCTGGACGTCGTCACTGCGGCGGACGACGTCCAGGACGAGTCCGAGGTGCGCGGTGGCCCAGTCGACGAGGTGGCCGGTATAGCCGCCGTCGGCCCAGACCCGTGACAGCCGCCGGAAGCAGCCCGTCGCCGCCGACAGCAGGGTCCGGGCGGCGTCCCGGTCGGTCGCGGACGCCGGCGTGACCCGCACGGACAGCAGCAGTCCGAGGGTGTCGGTGAGCAGGTGCCGCTTGCGTCCATTGATCTTCTTCCCGGCGTCGAAGCCCCGCGAGGTGAGGGCGACGGTGGCGTCCGCCTTCACCGACTGCGAGTCGATGACCGCCGCACTCGGCTCCTCATCACGGCCCTCAGCCCTGCGGACGGCACCGCGCAGCCGGTCGTGCAGCTCGGCGATCAATCCTGTGTCCCGCCAGCGGGCGAAGAAGGCATACACCCGTGGCCAGGGCGGGAAGTCCGACGGCATCGCCCGCCACTTGATGCCGTTGTCCACGAGGTAGCGCACCGCGTCGATCATCTGCCGGTGGCAGTAGCCCTCCGGCCGCCCGCCCCGGCCCGTCAGCCATCCAGGAACCGGCAGCAGATCCCGCACCAGAACCCACTCAGCATCGCTCATGTCCGAGCCGTACCGGGGCCGGCGCACCGGCCGGTCGGCCGCGTTCCCGAACCTGTGGGCGAGACAGTCACACCCACGAGTGGACGGACTGGACCCGGCAACCATGACCACGCGACACTTCGACAACAGGGCCTCTTGCTCCTCGCTGGACTCGACATCCGCGAGCTACCAAGAGGCCCTTCTTCCATGCGTCCGCACCGGCCGACTCACCCGAACCAGGCCCCTGTTCGAACCCCGCCGATCAGCCGAGCGGATAGAGAACAGCCAGT
>NZ_PQSU01000084.1 GCF_002920615.1 Streptomyces sp. Ru62 | reverse complement strand
CGCCGCCGTCTGCAGGCGCTCCGGCAGAAGCGCCATCGCGCCGCCGCCGGTCGCGCCGATCAACCGCAGACCCGGGTATTTGTCCAGCCACCCCGCGAACGCGATCATGGCCATGCCCATCGTGACGTCGCCGAAGCGGCCGATCTGCTCGACGAACCCGGTCTCGTCCACCCGTTCCGTGCCCACCGGCTCGGCCGGGGCGTGCACCAGCACCGGCACCCCCGCCTCCGCGGCCAGTGCGAAGAAGGAGTCGGCGCGGGGCGAGCCGAGCAGCTCGCCATGCACGCTGGACGTGGTGATCAGCCCGACGAAGGCCGGGTCCGCGAGGGTCTCCCGGACTCCTTCGAGGTGATCGTCGTCGCCGAACGGGTTGGCGTACACGTAGCCGCGCAACTGGTCCGGGAACCTCCGGATCAGCCCCGACATCCAGTCGTGGAAGCGGCGCAGCCGGTCGCGGGGCTGGGCGTAGTTGTCGACGCCCGGCACCCGCGCCATCGCGCCGGCCCCGACGGGGCTGCCGATGACGGTGAGGTCGATCCCGGCCTCGGCGCGGGCGGCGAGCATGCCGTCGACGTCGGTCAGGCTCGGGGGCATGGGGAAGCGTTCGGCCGCTTCCGGTGGGGACAGATGCCCGTGGATGTCGATGATCACGTGTCGGTTTCCGGTTTCGGTGCGAGTGCGCGGGTGACCGCGGCACAGTCCTGGTCGCCCAGTCCCTGCTCGGTGGCACGGACGTGGGTCTCCGCCGCGGCGGTCGCCAACGGCAGACTCAGGCCGACTGTCGCTGCCTGCTTGGAAGCGAGCATGAGGTCTTTCGCCATCAGCCGCAGCCGGAAGTCCGGCTCGTCGAACCGGCCGGAGGCCAGGCGGCGGGACTTGAACGCCATGACCGGCGAGGCGAAGCCGCTGCCCGCGATGGTCTTGAGGACCAGCTGCCGGTCGAGTCCGCAGGCGTCCGCCAGTTCGGTGGCCTCGGCCAGCGCCTGCACCTCTATGCCCATCAGCAGGTTGAGGAGCAGTTTCATCCGCATGCCGGACCCGAGTGCGCCCAGATGGATGACCTCCTTGCCCAGCGCCGCCAGCAGCGGGCGGGCGGCGTCGAAGACCCGCTTCTCGCCGCCGGCGAACAACCGCAGCTCTCCGTCGCGGGCGTGGTCGCGGTTGCCGAGCATGCCGACGTCCAGGACCGAGGGCGCGTCCCCGGCGATCTGCACGACCTCGTCGGGGGCGACGGTGCTGGCGCAGATCAGGACGCCGGGGTACGGGCCGTCGGCCAGCACACCGTGCGGCCCGTGCAGTACGGCACCGAGGGCCTCGCCGTCGGAGACGACGCAGAGGGCGGCGCTGGTGCCCGCGACGGCGTCGGCGGGGTGGGCGGCGGCGTGGGCGCCCGCCTCGGCGAGCGGCGCGGTGCGCTGCGGGGTACGGTTCCAGACCCGGACCGGTATCCCCTGGTCGAGGAGGCGACCGGCCAGGCCGGCGCCCATCGTGCCGAGTCCGAGTACGGCGACGGGGCCGTTGACGGTGCCCGTCATGCGGACACCCCCTTGGTCTCCTTGATCACCCGGAACCGCATCGACTGCCGCTGGTCGACGAACTGGCGCAGCGGGGCCACCAGTTCCTGGTGCTCCTCGCCCTGCTGCCAGGCGAAGAAGTCCTCGGCCGACCGCCACTCGCTGGTGATCACCCACTGGCGGGAGTCGTCGACGGGTTCCCCGAGCCGTTCGACGATGTGGCCGGGGGTGCTGGACACGGACTTCCTCAGGTGCTCGTACAGATCCAGGAAGCCCTGCTCGCCGCCCTCGACCACGCGGACCGCGAAGACGACGTTCAGCTTCTCGGCCGACAGGCCGTTGTGGTTGGTGCCCATGTGTCTCCTCCTGAGTGAGATCCGGCAGGACACGACACCAACGGACTCATGTCCCTCGTACGGCTGCAACTCCGAATGGGGCAGCGGCCAGTCGGCACAAGGGGTGCACATTCCGTCATTAGTCATTTCGAGTGACTGACAGGGGTCCTCCTCAGGGGTGACCCGCCGTAGGGCGGCCGGGTGACGGATCGTCGCCGGGGATGAAAGGATGATCACCCTTCGAGGTGACACCGGGGCGGACCTCCCCGGGAGGGGAGTGGCGCGGCGTGCCCGACAGGCCGGCGGAAGAAGCGGCAGGCGAGGCGGCGACGCGGACCGGTGCGGCGCCGTGCCGGGTCGTGGTGTGCCGGGACTGCTGCTGCGGCAGCCCGAAG
>NZ_PQSU01000083.1 GCF_002920615.1 Streptomyces sp. Ru62 | reverse complement strand
GGGACGAGTCAGAAACCGTTGATGTAGGCGAAGGACATGCGAAAGGTCCGGCGTAGAGGGTAAGACCCCCGTAGTCGAAACGTCAGCGGCTCGTTTGAGAGACACCCAAGTAGCACGGGGCCCGAGAAATCCCGTGTGAATCTGGCGGGACCACCCGCTAAGCCTAAATATTCCCTGGTGACCGATAGCGGATAGTACCGTGAGGGAATGGTGAAAAGTACCCCGGGAGGGGAGTGAAATAGTACCTGAAACCGTGTGCCTACAAGCCGTGGGAGCGTCGGAACGAGGCTTGCCTTGTTCTCGTGACTGCGTGCCTTTTGAAGAATGAGCCTGCGAGTTTGCGGTGTGTTGCGAGGTTAACCCGGGTGGGGAAGCCGTAGCGAAAGCGAGTCCGAACAGGGCGTTTTAGTAGCACGCTCAAGACCCGAAGCGGAGTGATCTAGCCATGGGCAGGTTGAAGCGGAGGTAAGACTTCGTGGAGGACCGAACCCACCAGGGTTGAAAACCTGGGGGATGACCTGTGGTTAGGGGTGAAAGGCCAATCAAACTCCGTGATAGCTGGTTCTCCCCGAAATGCATTTAGGTGCAGCGTCGTGTGTTTCTTGCCGGAGGTAGAGCACTGGATAGGCGATGGGCCCTACCGGGTTACTGACCTTAGCCAAACTCCGAATGCCGGTAAGTGAGAGCGCGGCAGTGAGACTGTGGGGGATAAGCTCCATGGTCGAGAGGGAAACAGCCCAGAGCATCGACTAAGGCCCCTAAGCGTACGCTAAGTGGGAAAGGATGTGGAGTCGCAGAGACAACCAGGAGGTTGGCTTAGAAGCAGCCACCCTTGAAAGAGTGCGTAATAGCTCACTGGTCTAGTGATTCCGCGCCGACAATGTAGCGGGGCTCAAGCGTACCGCCGAAGTCGTGTCATTGCAGCGTATAGCCCCAACGGGTGCTGTGATGGGTAGGGGAGCGTCGTCTGCCGGGTGAAGCGGCACTGGAAGGTAGTCGTGGACGGTTGACGAGTGAGAATGCAGGCATGAGTAGCGATACAAACGTGAGAAACGTTTGCGCCGATTGACTAAGGGTTCCTGGGTCAAGCTGATCTGCCCAGGGTAAGTCGGGACCTAAGGCGAGGCCGACAGGCGTAGTCGATGGATAACCGGTTGATATTCCGGTACCCGCTGTGAAGCGTCAAACATCGAGCATCGTGATGCTAAGGCCGTGAAGCCGTTCCGGACCCTTCGGGGAATGGAAAGTGGTGGAGCCGCCGGACCAAGCGGTTAGTAGGTGAGTGATGGGGTGACGCAGGAAGGTAGTCCATCCCGGGCGGTGGTTGTCCCGGGGTAAGGGTGTAGGCCGCAAGGTAGGCAAATCCGCCTTGCATACGGCTGAGACCTGATGCCGAGCCGATTGTGGTGAAGTGGATGATCCTATGCTGTCGAGAAAAGCCTCTAGCGAGTTTCATGGCGGCCCGTACCCTAAACCGACTCAGGTGGTCAGGTAGAGAATACCGAGGCGTTCGGGTGAACTATGGTTAAGGAACTCGGCAAAATGCCCCCGTAACTTCGGGAGAAGGGGGGCCACACTTGGTGATCGGATTTACTCCGTGAGCTGGGGGTGGCCGCAGAGACCAGCGAGAAGCGACTGTTTACTAAAAACACAGGTCCGTGCGAAGCCGTAAGGCGATGTATACGGACTGACGCCTGCCCGGTGCTGGAACGTTAAGGGGACCGGTTAGCTCACTTTCGGGTGGGCGAAGCTGAGAACTTAAGCGCCAGTAAACGGCGGTGGTAACTATAACCATCCTAAGGTAGCGAAATTCCTTGTCGGGTAAGTTCCGACCTGCACGAATGGCGTAACGACTTCTCGACTGTCTCAACCATAGGCCCGGTGAAATTGCACTACGAGTAAAGATGCTCGTTTCGCGCAGCAGGACGGAAAGACCCCGGGACCTTTACTACAGTTTGATATTGGTGTTCGGTTCGGCTTGTGTAGGATAGCTGGGAGACTGTGAAGCAGGCACGCCAGTGTTTGTGGAGTCGTCGTTGAAATACCAGTCTGGTCGTGCTGGATGTCTAACCTGGGTCCGTGATCCGGATCAGGGACAGTGTCTGATGGGTAGTTTAACTGGGGCGGTTGCCTCCTAAAGGGTAACGGAGGCGCCCAAAGGTTCCCTCAGCCTGGTTGGCAATCAGGTGTTGAGTGTAAGTGCACAAGGGAGCTTGACTGTGAGACCGACGGGTCGAGCAGGGACGAAAGTCGGGACTAGTGATCCGGCGGTGGCTTGTGGAAGCGCCGTCGCTCAACGGATAAAAGGTACCCCGGGGATAACAGGCTGATCTTCCCCAAGAGTCCATATCGACGGGATGGTTTGGCACCTCGATGTCGGCTCGTCGCATCCTGGGGCTGGAGTCGGTCCCAAGGGTTGGGCTGTTCGCCCATTAAAGCGGTACGCGAGCTGGGTTTAGAACGTCGTGAGACAGTTCGGTCCCTATCCGCTGTGCGCGTAGGAGTCTTGAGAAGGGCTGTCCCTAGTACGAGAGGACCGGGACGGACGAACCTCTGGTGTGCCAGTTGTTCTGCCAAGGGCATGGCTGGTTGGCTACGTTCGGGAGGGATAACCGCTGAAA
This sequence comes from Streptomyces sp. Ru62, assembly GCF_002920615.1. GTDB lineage: Bacteria > Actinomycetota > Actinomycetes > Streptomycetales > Streptomycetaceae > Streptomyces. The sequence continues at coordinate 88 of NZ_PQSU01000083.1, read as the reverse complement.
GCATCTAAGCGGGAAGCCTGCTTCGAGATGAGGACTCCCACCCACTTGATGGGGTAAGGCTCCCAGTAGACGACTGGGTTGATAGGCC
>NZ_PQSU01000082.1 GCF_002920615.1 Streptomyces sp. Ru62 | reverse complement strand
CAGAGACCGAGGAACCGGTGAGCGTTCCTACCGAGTGCCTTCCCGACCTCGCCGAGGGACGTGCTGATCGCCGATGTGGCGACCGACAGTCTCCTGGACCGGCAGGCATTCAGCGGTGGGGCCGTCCGCACACGCAGACCGTCCACGCCACGGTCCCGCTGCCACCAAACCTGACCTATCTGTCCCGCTCGACCCGGTGGGACCACACCAACTGCCAGCGGGCCATCGACGCGCTGTGCGACCGCGTCGGGTATCACCGCACCCAGCCCACACCCGACCGGGCCTTCCGGTCACCGCCGCGGATGTGACACAAGGACACCGGCACGGCCGCAAGCCCAAGCCGAGAGCGCGAGTTCGGCTCTCGTCACCCCCTCCATACGCGACAGGTCCACACCGCGAGGGGCAAATCCGGGGCGCAGAAGCCACAGCATCCGGCGAATCGCGCGGTGGCGCATGGCAGCGCTGTCGGCGATCACCTGGACATGCGTACCGTGAAGTTTTCCACCTTGCCGGAGTTCCATTCAATGTGATCCTGAACTGACAAGTAGTTCGAATCCCGATTCAGGCGCAGCTGCTCGCTCGCGTTGTTCCACGTGTACCAGGCGTACCGGGCGCCCGGGACGTACTTGCTGGGGGTCAGCTTCTTCGTCCGGCCGTTGTCCCAGGGGCAATCCCTGGTCGAGTCGTGGTCGCACGTGGAATAGGCCCTGACGTAGAGACCGCAGCTTTCCGAAACCGTTACGTCGACGCGGCTCAGCCTGTCATTGCTCGAATACCACGTGCCTGGAAGCTTACTTGTGGTGAGGCAAGCGGCTGCCTGATTGGCTGAGACGAGCGTGAACGCGACCGAGAGGGAAAGCGTCACGGCGGCCGTGATGAGCAGGGCCATGACCCTGGGTAGTGGACTACGGGCAAACGAGACGTGTGTCATTGCGAACCTCCGATGGCGGGTACCAGCAGGAGCATTCCGTGGTCGTAGAACACGTCCACCTGGTCTTGCCGCTCGGCACCAGGCACGACTAGCGCAATGCGGGAGAGTTGACGACGACTCGCTGAAGAGCGGACGGCGGACATCACATCCGACTCTCGCTGGTCATCAAGGTAATTCCAGTCAACGCCGATCACCCATATGCCGCAAGTGGGGGGCGATGCGCTGCGTGCCCGCTGATCGGCTGTGTGCGCGACCACGCGATCTCCAGGCGGAACGGGGGGCACGAGCCGTTGGGGTCCAGCCCTCACGAAAGGCAAACCAGATGCTCTGGGCAACGGGCTACCACTGGACCTGGTGACCGGTATCCTCGGGCAGGAGATCGGCGCTCAGCCCGGGGCGATTTCCTCGAAGGGCACACGGGCGAACGCGCTCGCGGTCTTCAGCTGGGCCACGTACTCACGGGCCACCGACGCCCAAGCCCACGGGCGAGGTTGATGCACAACCTGGCCGACGCAAGGAGCGCGCCGCGCCGATGACCAGCCCTTCTCCCGTGGACGACGACCACGGCTGCCTCCGCCCGGTTCTCGCCGTGCCACTCCTCCCGCTCACCCTCATCGCCGCGGACTTCAGCTGGACGGCACTGACCATCAGGCCGGCCGATCCTTGGGACCATGGACGGGCAGACCGGCTCAATCACCGTCTGCTGCTGCCCCGTTCGTGTGGCGGGCTGGTGCTGAGGCGCTCACCAAAGCGAGAGGAGTGGATGACAGCCGTCGAGGTCGACTCCCCGGAGGCCCACCGGCGCCGAACCGGCCGAGCTGATGGCGCAGGCCTGATCCAGGCGCGGAGTGCCAGGAAGCCGGACCGCACACCCCCGGGGTACGCCGCGGGGTCGCCGCCCAGGCCGTCGACCCCGACAGCGCCCACAGGGCCTGGGACCTGTCGATACGACTGACCACCCGCGACCGCTGAGCCCGGCTCCGGCCGACCACCGGGAGACACCCTGAGCACATGGTGGAACGACTACCGCACGCTGCGCCACGGCCACGGGACAATGCACTACAGGCACCCCCTCGTCGGCGATCTGCACTTCTCGCAAGAGTCGCTGCACCGCCCGGCGACGACATCTTCAGGCGACGGGCCGCGCGGGTGGCGCCCTGACGCACCGGCGCCGGCCCGGACGTAGTCACCGGCCCGGGGGTCAGCGGCGGTAGCAGTAGGAGTCGGAGGAGGCGTCGCCGCCCTGCAGGCGTGTCTGGTGCACGCGCAGGCCGGCGAAGTCCTCGCCGTGGGGGAAGAAGCGGCCGTCCACCGACAGCCCGCCGCGTGAGGTATCGGCGTCCAGCTTGACCATCCACGGTTCGATGCCCGCGGGATAGAACTGCTCGTCCCAGGTGGCGTACAGGGAGTTCGTCACGTAGACGCGCCGCCCGTCGCGGCTGACCTCGACCATCTGGGCCCCGCCCGTCAGCGGCACGTCGGGCGCTGCGGGGTGCGGCCGGCGGGCGGTGATGCCGCCGAGCCGCACGGCCGCGGTCCGCCTGGGTTGCCGCGGGTCGCTCACGTCGTACTGGATGAGGTCACCGGTGCCCCACGCAGAGACGTACAGCCACCGGTCGTCCACCGAGAGGTCGATGTCGGTGATCAGCGGGGGCACGGCGCCGAACGGCTTGAGCGCCGGGGGCAGGTCCTCGGCCGGGGCTGGCTCGGCCGGGAGGGTGATCACCTTGGTGACGTGGAAGTCCTCGCCGTCGCGGTGCCACCGCCACACCGAGGCCGACAGGTCCTCGACGTCGACCACGGTGTTGGTGAACCCCCAGGTGGCCTCGGGGTCGTGCGCGGGACGCAGCTCCAGCACCATCTGGTGGGCGTCGCCCAGGTCGACCTTCTGCAGGTGCCGGCCGGTGCCGAGTTCCCAGAAGTGCAGGCAGTGGCCGTAACGGCGCCCCAGCAGCAGGTCGGGGACGAGACCGTCCTCGATCATGGAAGGGGTTCCCCACTCGCTGGTCACGGCGATGTTCTGGGCCAGGTGCCACCAGACGTCGTAGGCGAGATGCTGCGGCCCGCGCTCGCACTCCCAGCCGCGCAGTACCTCGAAGCTCTCGTGGTCCAGCAGCGCCACGCCGCCGGGCCCGTCCGCGCCGTCCGCGCCGCCCAGGCAGGACAGGAAGACGCCGTCGGG
>NZ_PQSU01000081.1 GCF_002920615.1 Streptomyces sp. Ru62 | reverse complement strand
TTAGAGACGGTGGAGGCGAGCTCCTGGAAGGAGGTGGCGCGGGCGGTTCCGGTGGTGACGCCGGATGCCGTGGTGAACGACCAGCGGGCCGCCCAGGACCGTGTGTCAGCCTGCATGGTTGCGTCCCTGCCTCGCATCTCGTCTCCTACTCTCCGTTATCGAGGTCGGTGACGGTGCCGTCCTTGATGTAGCGAGCGAGGTTGAGTTCCGGGGCGTTGAACCGCTCGCGGACCTCTTCCCCCCACAGAACCGTCTGGGTGCCCTCGTGCTTGACCAGGCCCGGGTTGATGCCGAGCTTGAACCCGCCGGACAGCGGCTTGCCCTCCCGGTAGGGCAGGAAGTCCAGCGGCGACTCACCGCCCGCCGCGTAGACGACGCAGTCGGACAGGATCGCGATGGGGTACTGCCCGGTAAACGCCGCATGCTTGACGATCTTGCGGTGGAGGTTGATCCGCGTGCGGGAGATGACCGCCGCCCGGATGTCCGGCCGCCACGTCGGACGGGACAGCGCCCGCCACGGCTGACCCGGCCGCCAGCCCTCACCACGCGGGCGCTCACGGAGCTTTCCGATACCGCCCTTCACGGTCGCTTTGATCGCTGAGACGACAATCGTGAGGTCCGGGTCACGGTCCTTGTAGCCGTCCATCGCCGCCAAGAAGTCGGCCGGCTCCATGTCCGCGTGGACGCCGAGGTCAGCCATCGTGGCCAGGTAAGCGTCACGGAGCCTGTTGTACCAGCCGTCCAGGTAACGGCCATTCTCGTACCGCACCCAGGCCTCGACCGGCTGCACCTCGTAACCGAGCTCCACCGCGTACGCCACGGTGGGGGTGGCGTACCAGGCCGGGCCCTCGGGGTGCTCGCCCTTCGGCGTGAACGGGCTGGGCAGCAGGCTGCCGTCCAATTCCACCCACTTGTCCTTACCGACCTTCACCCGCGACAGGTCCACGTGCGACAGGTCCACCAGCCAGGAGCCGGGCAGCTTCGGGTCGAACACCGGGTTCTTGACGTGGGTGGGCGCGCCGAGGCCGACGACGAGGCCGTTGGCGCCGGCGGCGAAGGCCATGTTCACGTCGATGCCCCCCGGCCCACGGGACTCGGCCCTGCATGTTCGCTCCTTTTTAGCCCTGACGTGGCCGGTGTCGACGACCACGCGGGTGACGTCGAGGAGGCCGGCATCGTCGAGTTCGTGCGGCACGGCCTCGTGCAGGCGGCCCCAGACGCCGGCTTCGACCAGAGCAGGAACCGGCGGTGGGCGGTCGACTTCGAGATGCCGAAGCACGGTGGCAGAGCCCGCCATGCGCAACCGCTGACCAGGACGTAGATGATGGCCGCGAACAGCGTCTCATCAGGCGTGTCCTGCGTTCCACCGCCTTGCGGACGCACCCGTGACAGAGGGATCAGCGGCTTCGCGATCTCCCACAGGCCGTCCGGAACTATCCAACTCCACGTACCCCGCCCCATGAACTGACCAACAACCACCTCACCACATAGGACACGGTCTAAGTTGAGCCTTCAACTGTCGTGCTATGATCACGCCTCGACGCCGACGGGCAATGATCCACCTCCTCGCACGCCGCCCGAGCCGAGCGCGCCAAATCCCTTCGCCGGACCGGTCGTTGAGACGCCATGCCCGCGCTCTCCCCTTGTGTGGACGCACGCGTGCGTGTTCACCGCTCCGGCACGGGGCCGAGGAGCCTCCTCGGACTGCCGGGCTCCCGCCGCGTCACCGACCCGCACGTCGCGATCTCGCCATGCAGTTCCGAGGAGAGCCATGAACCGTCCAGAAGTGTCGATCAAGCAAGCGCGGCTCGCCGTGGGCCCCTTGAGCGTGCTGCTCTTCGCGCAGACGACGTTCTGGCTCCTGTACGACGTCGCCGACCGCGGCCTGCCGCACATGTGGTCCGCGTGGACCAACGGCCCGGTCTCCGGGCTCTCGGCGACGACCGCACTGGACTTCGGCCTGGCGGCGCTCCAACTCGGCGCCGCCTGCGGACTGGTGCTGCGGATACGGGGCGCCGGGGGCCTGCTGGTGACCGCGTGCGTCACGACCGTGCTGTTCCGGACGCCGGTCGTCTGGTACATGCTGCTCGACTCCGAGTCGGACCCCTGGTTCGGCGGCCTGGAAGGTCCCTCACTCACCGCGGTCGGCGTCAGTTGCCTCCTCGCGATCCTGGTCGCCGTCGCTCTGGGCGGCCTGCTGTTCCGGGTGCGCGGGCTCGAGCGTGACGCGGCCGCGGCCGCGGAGGAGGAGAGCCGCTCCGGCGCGATTCGCCCGGTGAAGGTCACGGCCTCGGCCTCGTGCACCCTGCTCGCCGTGCTGAACGTCTTCTACATCTGCCGCAACGTCCTGACGGCCGTGGAGGTGGGGCCCCACGCGCTGGCGGATCTCCTCGTCGGCAGGGGGGTCGGCCGCGCGGTGCTCGGTGTCTCGTCACCGTGGCAGTGGGCCTGTCTGACCGTCCTGTGCGGAGTGGGCATGGTGCTCGCCGCCAAGCGCCGGCCGAGCGCGACCGGGTTCTCCGTCGGGCTGGCCCTGTTCATGATGCCGATCGCCTTCACCAAGCTGTGGGGCCTCGCCGGGACCGCCGACCTGCTGGCCTCCCCGCTCAACACGGTGCAGTCCGTCCTGGAGTTGGCGGGCTCGGCGGCCGTGGTAGCCCTGATCGTGGCGGACGTCCGCCGTGACCGCCCGGCGCCGCACGCCGTCCTCGAACTCACCCCGCCGCCCACCGGGGCGGACCCGGAGGCGCAGCGGGCCGACGCCGCCACGAGCGACGCCTGAGCGCGCAGACGCCGGTCCGGACGCCCGAGCGTCCGGACGCACTACCGTCCGGCGCGCCCGCCGAGCCGTTCCCCGGGCGCCGGGACGGACACGTGGTCATCGCCACGGGTCCGCCACCGACCGGCGCCCTCCGCGACACAGGAGGTGTCCGAACCCACGATGCCGGTGCGCTGAGGGCGGCCGGATTCGGCAACCCCGAGACGCTGCGACGCACCTTCGTGGCCCGGCTCGGTGTCTCACCCGGCCACTACCGAGCCCGGTTCGCCACGACGCACTCCGACCCCCGCCGAACTCGGACACCAGCCGCCGGCCGGAACGGGACCGCCGGCACTCCGCCGACTCCGACGCCGCACAAAGTGCCACAGCCCGCCGAGCGCGACCGCTGACCAGCGCTCGGCAGCCCCCCCTGCCCCTGCCTGCGCCCGGCAAGCACCGGCCAAACCAGCCTTCGCGGGCCCGCCGTAGGGAGCTCTG
>NZ_PQSU01000080.1 GCF_002920615.1 Streptomyces sp. Ru62 | reverse complement strand
GGGCGGCCGGCAGGGCGTGGTCGTGAAGGGAGTCCTCCAGGACCAGGACGGTGACGTCACCGGCGAGTTCGCGGGCCTGTGCCGCGTACGCGCGGCCGGTGAGCAGGTGGCGGGCGCCGCTGTCGGCGAGCAGGGACGCGTTGCGGGCGGCCGGGGCCGCCGGGTCCAGCGGCAGATACGCCCCGCCCGCGCCCAGGACGCCCAGGACGCCCGTCACGAACGGCAGCCCGGGGTCGGCGAGCATCGCCACCACCGAGCCGAGGCCCGCACCGGCCCCGGTGAGGAGCGCCGACAGGCCGCCGGCGCGCTCCACGAGTTCGCCGTAGGTGACGCTGTCCGTGCCGTCGGCCACGGCGACGGCGTCGGGCACGCGGGCCGCGACGGCCCGCACACGTTCCACGACGCCGAGGCTCTCCTCGGGCAGGCCGGGGTCCCAGGAGCCGAGCAGACCGCCGAGTTCGCCGGGCTGTCCGGGGCGGCCCAGGGTGGCCGGGCCGGTGATGTCGATGTGGGCGAGCGGCAGGTCGCCGCCGTCGACGACGGTGTGCAGCAGGTGCCGGACCATGACGGCGATGCGGTCGACGTCCGCGCCGGTGAACAGGTCGGGCGCGTAGTCGAAGCGCAGGGTCAGGGTGTCGCCGGGGAACACCGCCATGCTGAGCGGGTGGTGCCGGGCGTCCAGGGCCTCGGTGCGCACCACGCGGGGGCCGTCGCTGCCGGTGGCCGGGCCGGCCGCGTCGAGCGGGAAGTTCTCGAAGAGGACGACGGTGTCGAAGACCTCGCCGGACAGACCCGCCGCCTTGTGGATGTCGGCGAGGCCCAGGTGCTCGTGCGGCAGCAGCGCGGTCTGCTGGTGCTGGATCGTGCGCAGCAGCTCGGCGAGGCGGGTGCCGGGGTGCAGCCGGGCCCGCACGGGCACGGTGGTGAGGAACATGCCGATCATCGACTCGACGTCGGGGACCTCGGCGGGCCGCCCGGAGGTGACGGCGCCGAAGACGACGTCCTGGCGGCCGGTGAGCCGGCCGAGCAGCAGCGCCCAGCAGCCCTGGAGCACGGTGTTGAGGGTCAGTCCCCGGGCGCGGGCCCAGGCGGTGAGGGCCTGGGTCAGGTCGCGCGGGAGGTCGAGCCGCAGGGATTCGGGGAGCACCGGGGCCCGGTCGGCGCCGGCGTCCACGAGGAGGGTCGGCCCGTCGAGGTCGGCGAGCGCGGCGCGCCAGGCGGCGCGGGCGGCCTCGCGGTCCTGCCGGGTCAGCCACTGGAGGTAGGAGCGGTAGGGGACGGGGGCGGGCAGCGCGGTGCCGTCGGTGCCGGGCCGGCCGAGCGTGAACAGCTCCCGCACCAGCAGCGGCATCGACCAGCCGTCGACCAGGATGTGGTGGCTGGTCCACAGGAAGCGGTGCCGGCCCTCGCCGTGGGTGACGAGCGTGAACCGCAGCAGCGGCGGGCGCTCCAGGTCGAAGCGGTGGCCGCGTTCGGCGGCGGTGATCCGCTCCAGTTCGGCGCCGCGCTCGGGTTCCGGCAGGTCGCGCAGGTCGATCTCCTGCCAGGGGAGTTCCGCGCGGGCCGGGATCAGCTGCACGGGGGCGCCGGCGGGCCGGGCCCGGAAGGACGCGCGCAGATTGGGGTGCCGGTCCAGGACGGCCTGGCCGGCGGCGCGCAGTGCGGCCGGGTCGAGGTCGCCCTCGATCTCGGCGACGATCTGGAGGGTGTAGACGTCGGTACCGTCGGCGGTCGCCGTGTCGTAGTCGGCGTGGAAGAGCATGCCCTGCTGGAGCGGGGTGATGGGCAGTACGTCGGCCAAGGCGCTGCCGGCGTCGGCGAGTTCGGCCTCGTACGCCTCGATCTCCTCCTGGGCCAGGTCGACCAGCGGCAGGTCGGACGGGGTACGGCCGCCCGTGGCCGGGGCGTGCCGGCCGAGGAGTTCCAGCGCCCGGAACCAGGTGTCGGCGAGGTCGCGCACGTCGTCCTCGGCCACCGCGTTCCCGGCCCACGCCCAGTTGGCGATCAGGTGGGGCCCGTCGGGGCGGTCCTCGGTCGCCGGGGTGACGTCGATCAGGTGCGGCAGCGGCATGCCCGGGTGGGCTCCGGTGCCGACGACCCCGTCACCGCCGACGGGCTGCCACGGCCGGTCCTCGCGGGCGTCGAAGCGGCCCATGTAGTTGAAGCCGATCTGGGGCCGCGGGTGGCGGGCGAGGACGCGGGCGGCGTGCGGGTTGAGGTAGCGCAGCAGGCCGAAGCCGACGCCCCGGTCGGGCAGGGCGTGCAGCTGCTCCTTGATCCGCTTCAGGACGGTGCCCAGCGCGGGGCCGCCCGCCCACAGCTCGGACCAGTCGACGGCGCCGACGTCCAGGCGGACCGGGAAGGCGCTGGTGAACCAGCCGACCGTGCGGGACAGGTCCGGGTCGTCGCCGAGCTGCTCCCGGCCGTGTCCCTCCAGCTCGATCAGGGTCTGTGCGTGGTGGGTGCGGCCGTGCCGGCGGCGCCAGTCCGCGACGGCGAGGGCGAGCCCGGTGAGCAGGACGTCGTTGATCTCGGCGTGGAAGGCCGCCGGCACCTCGGTGAGCAGGGGTGCGGTGGCCGAGGGGCCCAGCTCCAGCCGGAGCGTGCGCATCGTGCCGTGGACGTCCCGGGCGGGGTCCGCGCGGCGGGTGCCGACCAGCGGGTCGGGTCCCTCCAGCTGTCGCTGCCACACGGCGAGTTCGGCGCCGCGCACCTGGGTGCGGGCCTGCTCGGCGAGGAGCGCGGACCAGGCGCGGTACGACGTGCCGACCGGGTCGAGTGCCGGGGCGCGGCCGTCGGCGAGGGCGCGGTAGGCGGCTTCCAGGTCGGGCAGCAGCACGCGCCAGGACACGCCGTCCACGACGAGGTGGTGGGCGCACAGCACCAGCCGGGCGGTGTCCGCCCCGGGCGGGGCGGCGAGCAGCACGGCCTGGATCATGACCGCCCGGGCCGGGTCGAGGCGGGCGCGGGCGGCTGCGGCCTGCCGTTCGGCGCGGGCCGGGTCGTCCTTGCCGTCCGGTTCGGCGACGGCGACCAGCGGCACACCGGCCGACGCGCCGGGGGCCAGGACCTCCATGTGCCACAGACCGGGGGCCGGTTCGGTGGCCCGGGTGCGCAGGGCGTCGTGGTGGTCCACCACGGCGTGCAGGGCCGCGTCGAGCAGTCCGGCGTCGAGCCCGGCGGGCACGCTGACGACGACGTGCTGGCTGTACTTGACCACCGGCCCGGTCAGGGTGCCGGTCTCCTCGTGCAGCTGGGCCATGATCGGGGTGAGTTCGTACGGCCCGACCCCGTCGTCCTCGCGCGTCCCGGCGCCCGCGTCGAGGCTGCCGGCGGCCCGGGCCAGGGCGGTGACCGACTTGTGC
>NZ_PQSU01000079.1 GCF_002920615.1 Streptomyces sp. Ru62 | reverse complement strand
CCAGGACCCAACGCTGCCCGACTCGAGGGCATCCGATCAACGCTTTCTGGTGAATGGTGCGGGAGGCGAGACTTGAACTCGCACACCTAGCGGCGCCAGAACCTAAATCTGGTGCGTCTACCAATTTCGCCACTCCCGCAAAAAAAGATGGTGGCTACGACGGGATTCTCTAGATCATCATGTTTATTGCGTGGTTTATAAGTATTGTTATTGCACACTCAAGGCCCTTTAGCTCAGTGGTTAGAGCAGGCGACTCATAATCGCTTGGTCGCTGGTTCAAGTCCAGCAAGGGCCACCAAATCATTATTTACGTATCAGGAAGAGTTAAGGGTACAAGGGGTACTCGATGGCGGTCTATATTTCATGACTAACGCCATTTCAAGGCCATGGCTGGAGGATATAAAGAAGGCGTAACTGATTGAATTGTAATGGCGCGCCCTGCAGGATTCGAACCTGCGGCCCACGACTTAGAAGGTCGTTGCTCTATCCAACTGAGCTAAGGGCGCGTTGATACCGCAATGCGGTGTAATCGCGTGAATTATACGGTCAACCCTTGCTGAGTCAATGGCTTTTGATCTGGTTGCTGAACAAGTGAACGACCGCGTCTGATTACTAGTTTGCCCGGGCCCTTGTCGTCGTCAATTGTACAGCATCCAGGGTGACGGTGCCGAGGATGACGATGAGCGCATTGTTAGATTTCATACACGGTGCCTGACTGCGTTAGCAATTTAACTGTGATAAACTACCGCATTAAAGCTTATCGATGATAAGCTGTCAAACATGAGAATTACAACTTATATCGTATGGGGCTGACTTCAGGTGCTACATTTGAAGAGATAAATTGCACTGAAATCTAGAAATATTTTATCTGATTAATAAGATGATCTTCTTGAGATCGTTTTGGTCTGCGCGTAATCTCTTGCTCTGAAAACGAAAAACCGCCTTGCAGGGCGGTTTTTCGAAGGTTCTCTGAGCTACCAACTCTTTGAACCGAGGTAACTGGCTTGGAGGAGCGCAGTCACCAAAACTTGTCCTTTCAGTTTAGCCTTAACCGGCGCATGACTTCAAGACTAACTCCTCTAAATCAATTACCAGTGGCTGCTGCCAGTGGTGCTTTTGCATGTCTTTCCGGGTTGGACTCAAGACGATAGTTACCGGATAAGGCGCAGCGGTCGGACTGAACGGGGGGTTCGTGCATACAGTCCAGCTTGGAGCGAACTGCCTACCCGGAACTGAGTGTCAGGCGTGGAATGAGACAAACGCGGCCATAACAGCGGAATGACACCGGTAAACCGAAAGGCAGGAACAGGAGAGCGCACGAGGGAGCCGCCAGGGGGAAACGCCTGGTATCTTTATAGTCCTGTCGGGTTTCGCCACCACTGATTTGAGCGTCAGATTTCGTGATGCTTGTCAGGGGGGCGGAGCCTATGGAAAAACGGCTTTGCCGCGGCCCTCTCACTTCCCTGTTAAGTATCTTCCTGGCATCTTCCAGGAAATCTCCGCCCCGTTCGTAAGCCATTTCCGCTCGCCGCAGTCGAACGACCGAGCGTAGCGAGTCAGTGAGCGAGGAAGCGGAATATATCCTGTATCACATATTCTGCTGACGCACCGGTGCAGCCTTTTTTTCTCCTGCCACATGAAGCACTTCACTGACACCCTCATCAGTGCCAACATAGTAAGCCAGTATACACTCCGCTAGCGCTGATGTCCGGCGGTGCTTTTGCCGTTACGCACCACCCCGTCAGTAGCTGAACAGGAGGGACAGCTGATAGAAACAGAAGCCACTGGAGCACCTCAAAAACACCATCATACACTAAATCAGTAAGTTGGCAGCATCACCCGACGCACTTTGCGCCGAATAAATACCTGTGACGGAAGATCACTTCGCAGAATAAATAAATCCTGGTGTCCCTGTTGATACCGGGAAGCCCTGGGCCAACTTTTGGCGAAAATGAGACGTTGATCGGCACGTAAGAGGTTCCAACTTTCACCATAATGAAATAAGATCACTACCGGGCGTATTTTTTGAGTTATCGAGATTTTCAGGAGCTAAGGAAGCTAAAATGGAGAAAAAAATCACTGGATATACCACCGTTGATATATCCCAATGGCATCGTAAAGAACATTTTGAGGCATTTCAGTCAGTTGCTCAATGTACCTATAACCAGACCGTTCAGCTGGATATTACGGCCTTTTTAAAGACCGTAAAGAAAAATAAGCACAAGTTTTATCCGGCCTTTATTCACATTCTTGCCCGCCTGATGAATGCTCATCCGGAATTCCGTATGGCAATGAAAGACGGTGAGCTGGTGATATGGGATAGTGTTCACCCTTGTTACACCGTTTTCCATGAGCAAACTGAAACGTTTTCATCGCTCTGGAGTGAATACCACGACGATTTCCGGCAGTTTCTACACATATATTCGCAAGATGTGGCGTGTTACGGTGAAAACCTGGCCTATTTCCCTAAAGGGTTTATTGAGAATATGTTTTTCGTCTCAGCCAATCCCTGGGTGAGTTTCACCAGTTTTGATTTAAACGTGGCCAATATGGACAACTTCTTCGCCCCCGTTTTCACCATGGGCAAATATTATACGCAAGGCGACAAGGTGCTGATGCCGCTGGCGATTCAGGTTCATCATGCCGTTTGTGATGGCTTCCATGTCGGCAGAATGCTTAATGAATTACAACAGTACTGCGATGAGTGGCAGGGCGGGGCGTAATTTTTTTAAGGCAGTTATTGGTGCCCTTAAACGCCTGGTTGCTACGCCTGAATAAGTGATAATAAGCGGATGAATGGCAGAAATTCGAAAGCAAATTCGACCCGGTCGTCGGTTCAGGGCAGGGTCGTTAAATAGCCGCTTATGTCTATTGCTGGTTTACCGGTTTATTGACTACCGGAAGCAGTGTGACCGTGTGCTTCTCAAATGCCTGAGGCCAGTTTGCTCAGGCTCTCCCCGTGGAGGTAATAATTGACGATATGATCATTTATTCTGCCTCCCAGAGCCTGATAAAAACGGTTAGCGCTTCGTTAATACAGATGTAGGTGTTCCACAGGGTAGCCAGCAGCATCCTGCGATGCAGATCCGGAACATAATGGTGCAGGGCGCTTGTTTCGGCGTGGGTATGGTGGCAGGCCCCGTGGCCGGGGGACTGTTGGGCGCTGCCGGCACCTGTCCTACGAGTTGCATGATAAAGAAGACAGTCATAAGTGCGGCGACGATAGTCATGCCCCGCGCCCACCGGAAGGAGCTACCGGCAGCGGTGCGGACTGTTGTAACTCAGAATAAGAAATGAGGCCGCTCATGGCGTTGACTCTCAGTCATAGTATCGTGGTATCACCGGTTGGTTCCACTCTCTGTTGCGGGCAACTTCAGCAGCACGTA
>NZ_PQSU01000078.1 GCF_002920615.1 Streptomyces sp. Ru62 | reverse complement strand
GCTGCCCCCTTCCGGGTGGAGCAAGCCCGGCCGGAGGCCTGATTTTCAGGCTCTCCGCGTGATGCCACCCACGAGAGGCAGGTCACGTCCTAAGCGGGATCGTAGAACCGCACAGCGGTGTACGCACAGAAAAGCAGCGGAATGACCGAATTAGGGCAATTTCTACGTCCTTGGGTAGTAGGTCACATTCTTGCCTCCCGTTCTCGCGGTCGCTAACCATGTCTGTCGTCGCCGCAAGCAGCGGGCCGGACCGGGCGGGATCGCCGGGGCCGTCCTTGTTCGCCGCGCTGTGCGGGGCCTCGCCCCGACGCCCGACAGGCCGCGACCGGATGACCCGGCCGGCGCCTCAAAGACGTCCCGTAGGAGACCCCATGACCGCGATCACCCCTGCGTCCCGCCTCGCCCGTCTGCGCAACCTGGCCGTCACCGGCCTGGTCACCACCGGCGCCGCGGCCGCGGCCCTGACGCTGACGCCGGCCACCGCCCACGCCGCCCAGGCCCCCAAGGCCGCCCCCGCCATCGCCTCCAACGCCGCCGACCCCGCCGGCGCCAAAGGCGCCGCGAACAACCTCGACGGCTGGATCAAGCAGTCCCTGGCCATCATGAAGGCCAAGGGCATCCCGGGCACCTACGAGGGCCTGCACCGCAACATCATGCGCGAGTCCAGCGGCAACCCCAACGCCCAGAACAACTACGACGTCAACGCCAAGAACGGCACCCCCTCCAAGGGCCTGCTCCAGGTCATCGACCCCACATTCAAAGCATTCCACGTCGCCGGCACCGCCAACAGCTCCACCGACCCGGTCGCCAACATCACCGCCGCCGCCAACTACGCCGCCCACCGCTACGGCTCCATCGACAACGTCAACTCCGCGTACTGAGCCATTGCAGCGGAACTTCGCCCAGCGACAAGCTGCTGCTCGACATGAGCGTCAAGCAGCAGCCTCCTCGACAGGTGACAACCCGCCCGCCAAGGTGACAACCAGCGTGAGCCGGCTCACTCGGCACGGTCCCATTCGGCGTAGAGGCTCCCGGGTTACCAGCGCATGCCGAGTTGGTCCAGCGCATCGCGCCTGTCGGGGGTGAGTTTGTCGGCGCGGCGGCGGATGTTGTCCAGGAACGTCCCCAGCTTGATGCCGACCTCCACGCCGTCTATGTCCAGGCGCTCGATGTGCTTCCGGGCGGGGCGTAGGTGTCCCTCGCGGGCGTGGAACTGCCGCGCGGCGCGCACGTTGAGCGCCCACTTGCCGTCTGCGGTGAGCTTCCCCGGCCGCGCCCCGGGACCGGTGGGTTCCAGCCCGAGCGTGCTGCCCAGGAGCCATCGCTGCGCGGGGGAGAGCTTGTCCCATCCCTGCCGCTGCGCGAGCGCCCATGCGCCAAGGTCTTCGCCTTGGACGACGAGTTCACCGGCTGTCTCGGGAAGGGCGCTCCCGGCCCGGACGTGGATGCGGGCGAGGGTGAAGCAGCGCTGCCAGACCACGTCCCACCCCAGCGGGCACCATCCCGGGTCGATGGCCTCCAAAGCCTCCAGACGACTCTCAGGAAGCTCCCCAACACCCACCGGCACCGTTTCACCGGCGGCGCGCCGCTCGGCGTTCTCCCAGGTCCTGCGGGCCGCCGCACGCTGGTTCTTGGCCCATACCCCGATCGGGTAGCCGCCGTCCCCCACCGCCTGGACCGGGGGCAGGAAGTGCCCGTGGGCGGCGGCCCACGCCCGCGCAGCCGTCAAACCCTCTTCCCACGCGACGTCGTGGTGGGACCACACCATCCCCAGCGCGTCCAGCTGCTTGACGCGGGAGGCTTCCAGGGTTCCTGCGTTGTAGTAGCGCCGCTGATCCGCCAGCCACCGCCCCAGCGGAAACCCGGCGACCGCGCCGGCCGACCCGCCCCCGCTCTCCCCCTCACCCCCACTCTCGCCCTCGGTCTCGCCCATCACGTAGTCGTACGGCACCCGCAGCTGCCCGCCGCCCCTCTCGCGCCGCCACCGGGAGGCCGCCGCGATCCCGCGCCGCCAGTACGTCTTCTCCGGATCGATCACCCGCAGGCTCACGAACTGCGCCACCAACGCGGGGTCGCGCGGGCTGCTGAAGCGGAGCAGTCCCGCCGCTGCCTGGCTCACCCACATGTCATCCCCGGCGCCCTCCTCCGCCTCAGCGCCGTCGTCAACGTCCTCGTCCTGGTCCTCGGCGCCCTGGTCCTCGCCCACGTCGTCCAAGTCACCCAACACCGCCCCAGACGACGCCACTTGGGCGTCCTCGTCGCCGGCCCGGCGTCTGCTGCGCTGCCGTGGATCGGCCAGCGCCTCGATCATGTCCGCGTCGTGCGCCCGCAGCGCCCCGAGCACCTTCGCGAGGGTCCCGTACGCATCCGACGTCAAAAGGTCATCGACATCCTCATCCGGCCCGAGAAATACCGGCACCACAAGAGACGCCAGTTTCCCCTCTCCCGGATTCATACGCAGGGCACGCCCGACCATCTGCACGATGTCGACCATGGACCCCCGCGCATCGCAGAAAGCGACCGCATCACACTGCGCCGTATCCACGCCTTCCCCCAGCACCTTCACAGAGCTGAGAACACGCACCGCCGCCCGAACATCCGACCGGGCACCACCGATGAAATCGGACCCGAACTCATCCAACACTTCACGCCGATACCCAGGAGCGTGGTCCCCGTAGAGCCACTCCGACCAGACCCGCTCCGCCGACGGGAACAGCTCCGGGTCCTCCTCGGCGAGCCGGGCCGCCACCGAAGGAACACCCCGGGCCATCGCCTCCACCTCAGAGACCCGGCTGTGAAACGTCAGGATGCGCCGCAGCCGCTCCCGCGCGGCAGCCGTCAGCAGGCCGGTCTGCAGCGCTGCGAGCCGCGCCCCGCGCACCCGGTCAGACCCCGCGGCTTCCTCGGCGAGCGCCGCGTACAGGCCGGGGTCCCGGATGTCCAGGCACACCACCTGATACGGCGCAACGATCCCCCGCCGCATCGCCTCCGACAGCTTCAGCTCATACGCCACCGGCCCGAACACCGGCGAGTCCCGGTCCATGGACGCCACCAACCGGGGCTGCTCTCCCTCGGCCTCCCACACGCGGGGCGTCGCCGTCATGTAGAGCCGCCGCACCGCAGGAATCCGCGCCTGATGGTGCACCGCCGCCCACGGCTTGAGCCCGTCCCCACTCGTTCTGTGGGCCTCGTCAACGATCATCAGGTCCCACACCGGCAGACCCGCCTTGTGCGCCTGCTGGAGCTTGCCCAGACCCACCGCCGCGTACGTCGCGAACACGGTCACCTGCTCCAGATCCTGCACCCACGACAAGAGTTCATCCGGATCGGTCGTGCACGGGATGCCGTCCGACTCCTCCGCCCGCAGGTCGCACACCCCGACCATCGCACCCCGCCGACCACCCCGACGCCACGCGCCGGCCATCTGCGTCAGCAGGTCCCGCGTCGGCACCAGGACCAGCACCCGCCGCGCGGACAGCCGCCGCGCCGATTCCACGGCGATGAGCGTCTTGCCCGATCCGGTAGCGGCGATTACCTGTGTCCGCAGTCCCTCCGGGGGAATGCGCCCTCCGGGCGGGTCCTGAAGGTGATTCACCACGGCGTCCGCGGCTTCCGCCTGATGCGGGCGCAATTCGATGTGAGGCATTCAGAGGCCCGCTTTCTGTCTGGACTGTAGAGATGACGAGTGGAGGGTTCCTGTTTTTGGCAGAGAAATTGACGGATCGGTATTTCCTCCACCCGTGATGAGGGGAGGGGCCCGAGGGAGAGGGTGCGTGCTGAGCCCAGACTCTATCCTGAATCTGCATCGTGACGCACGACGATTCGGGAAGGTTCGTGGTGTTACCCCCTGTTGGGGCCCCGAGTTGACGGTTCCAGGGTCCCGGCTGTGCGAGCAGATTGACATTGCGTCAGTTCAGTGCCCACCAACAGAACCCGGCGCCTCCCTCTTGCCGATGCGACTTCAGGCGGGCGCGGAGCGCACGCCGTTCGCCCGGGGGCGGGGCGCGGAGCGGCCCGGCACCGGGCAGGAATCCGGCGGAGCCGGATTCCCCTCGACCGCGTCAGCGGTCGAGTCCCGGAACGGAGTTCCGGACTAATTCCGCGCTTGCGCGGAAT
>NZ_PQSU01000077.1 GCF_002920615.1 Streptomyces sp. Ru62 | reverse complement strand
CCAGCCTCCACGGCCGATCGCCACAACGACCCCATTCACAAGCAGCTGGTCAAGACCCCCCCGGCTATGCAGGAGGCGCAGGTCTGAAGTCGGGATGGGACCGGCCATGGGATGCGCCCGCGAATCGTCACCCCTGCAGAAAGGACTGGATCCCTTGCGGGCTGTCATCGCCCTGGACCCTCCATGCCGTAACCTTCCCACCTCACCGGGCCTCTCCCCCGGGCGACGTCGCGCCCTTCAGCAGCCCTGGACAGGCCGCCAGCCAGGTAAGCGGCCGTCGCCGGACCAGGACTTGTCCGGCCGATCATGTGACTACTCCGCAGTCGTGTCGTTGATGTGGACATGGGGCGGGGCGATCGGACGGATGCCGAGTGGGAACGGCTGCGGCCGTTCCTGCCGGTCAGCAACAGGCGTTGTGGCAGGTGGCGGGATCACCGGCAGGTGATCGACGGGATTCCGCACCGGGTGCGGACCGGCGTTCAGTGGCGTGACCTGCCCGAACGGTTCGGCCCATGGAAGACGGTGTATGAACGCCACCGCCTGTGGTCGGCCGACGGAACGTGGGAACGCCTGCTCCAGCAGGTCCAGGCCGAGGCCGACGCGACTGAGGAGATCGACTGGGACATCTCGGTCGACTCCACCATCATGCGGGCACATCAGCATGCTGCCGGCGCCCGCACCGAACCACCGCCGGCGCCCGCCTCAAAGGGGGCCGAACCGGCAGACACCAGGGCGAAACGCCGTGGCAGAGCCTCGTCGCCCGCCTGGTGGAGGTGGTGCAGGAGGTGAGGGCCTGGGCCGCTCGCGGGGCGGGTTCACCACCAAGCTCCACCTGAGTGCGGACGGCCGCTGCCGCCCGCTGTCCTTGATCGTCACACCGGGACAGCGGGCGGACTGCACGCAGTTCAAGCCGGTGCTGGAGAAGATCCGCGTCCCGCGGATCGGGCCGGGCAGGCCGCGCAAGAAGCCTGAGAGCCTCGCGGCGGACAAGGCTTACAGCAACGGACCGTGCCGCGAGTACCTGCGGCGCCGGGGCATCCGGCACACGATTCCGGAGAAGACCGACAGCCGGGCCGCCCGACCGCGCAAAGGGTCACGCGGCGGACGGCCACCCGGCTTCGACGAAGAGCGGTACAAGAAACGCAACACCGTCGAACGGGCGATCAACCGGCTCAAGGACGCTAGGGCCGTGGCCACCCGCTACGACAAACGCGGCTACGTCTTCCCCGGGACCGCGACTGCCGCAGCCCTCGTCATCTGGCTTCGTACATGATCGGCCGGACAAGTCCTAGCTACTCATTGGGCGACGGCTTTGCGAACGCGGTACTTCCAATGAGAAAGAGAGCGCACAACAGTCTCGGCGCCGATGGGGTTGGCGCTGTGCACGTAGACAATGCCGATCTGGAACCGGTTCCCATGAAAGGCGGCCTCCTCCAGGAGGGTCACCACCGGCATGATGCTGTCATCCCCGCCGAGGTCGTGGTCGAGTCAGAGCCCGTCGATGAAGATGTCCCGGTGCTCATGGAGGAGTTGAACTCCTTCACGGCTCGTGCGGGCGAGCCGCGTCGCTTGGGGCAGCGACCTGAGGTCGTCAATGGCGAGAATGATCGGTCTGGGTTCAGGAGAGGGCTGCTGCACTCGACCATCATGCCCGGGAGACGGCGACCAGGTCGCCCACACCCAGCAGCACGCGCACCCCGCCGGCCCCACCACAATCGAAACCCTGTCGGTCGTCGCCGACGACCTCACCCCCCGCCCGGACGCCACCGCCGGGACGGAACGCGACCGGCTCCTCCGTCTCGCAGTGCCCTACCTGGGGATACCTCCGCCCCGATCACGAGGTGGAAGACGCACGCGAGATCGCCCTCACGTTCATCCTGTGGGCAGGCTCGCAACTGGCCGCACTCCTCGACCACGACTACCAGCGAATCAACGCCTACACCAGCGGCCGGAGTTGATCGGCAACGACCCGCCACCCATCCGCGACAGAGGCGCGATAGCCGTCGAGGCGGAAGCTGACCTGAGGAACGCTGCAGCCAGTGACCAGCCGGGGCGCCTGGCACCCAGCAGGCCCGGTCGCTCCCCTGCCGTGCGGTACCCGCGCCTGGCGGGGAAGCGCCGGGACGCCACGACGGCCGCGCGGGCGCAGGAACGGGTCACGCCGCCGGACCGGCTGCCACGTCGGAGGGGTTCCGGGCCCCGACGGACTGGCCGACTCGCCATCAGCTTACGGGGCCGTGATCACTCGCCCCCAAAGCAGCTCCAGCCCAAAGCCGCTCCGCCTACCGCTGGATACTGTGCACGTATGCATTCTGGCGACCTGGCCGCAGCGCGTGGCCACCGTGATCCGCTCCTAAGCACACTGGCAGAGGCCATGGCGCATCTCGTGGCAGCAGTGGACACCAGTACCGATGAGGAAGCCTCGCCGGACTCGGCGTCCAGATGGTTGGAGTATCCGGCGTACCTTTTCGACCGCCTCGGCGCGGAAGATCGGCACCGACTCGCAGACCTGTTCCGCGAAGCGGCCCTGAAAGAGCCGGAAGGGCCATGGCGCGATGCCCTGCTGGCTGTGCCAGATGGGTTCGGCCTAGATGAGGACGAGGGCTGAGCCGCAGCTGCTGTACAGCACGGAAGTACAGCAACCGCCGTAACCAGCACCGACCATTGCCGGCCCTGAATGACCCTCTGACGTGCCGGGAGACCTTAGCGTCCACCCTGCCCGTAGTTCGGCACGAAGCGGTCGTCCCGTTAGGGTGCGCTACATGATCGACGCCCCGACCTGTCCCGAGTGCGTCGAGTCCATGCGGTTCGGCGGCTTCGTCCTAGTCAAGCGGGAGGACGATGGCCGGCGGATCTGCCGGGTGCTGTGGTGGTGTACCGGTCGGCATGTCTGGTGGCGCAGGGGCGACCGGCAGGAGGAGCCGTTGGAGGCCTGCCCGATGCCCTTGTTGTTCTGCTGACATCCGACGCTGGCGCCGCCATCGCCGTACTCGCCGCCTCGGCCGCCGCGGCCGTCCCTGTCAGCGAAGCCACGATCGGAGAGTCTGGGAGCATGCTGCTGCCGCTATCCCGTGGGAAGACCGAGCTCATCGAGGTCGTTCGTATCACCGACCCTGTGAGGCATCTCAGTTCGGACGATCGGCCGGCGACGCTGTCGCGATCTGGGAGGGAGACCAAGCCCAGCAAGCCCTGTCCCTGATCGCCGACCTACCAGGAAGTGAGCCGTACCGTTGCTTCCTCCCAGGCTGGGGAATCCGGGCGCACAGCTCCACGGATCAGCTCTTCGAGATCGCCTTCTGCTTTCGTTGTCACGGTACCCGTATCTGGGGGCCGGGGCTTCCTGTCGAACAACAAGGCCAGGCCTTTGACGCAGAGAGCCCTGCCGCACTTGAACTGATCCACCGATTCCGCTCCTGCCTGCCGGACTGAGGTCTCAGCAGCTTGGGGACGAAGACCGCCGTGCCGCAGCCGTGCCAGATGCAGAGGTCAGCGGCGGTCGACAAGGGTGCTGGTGAGTGGATCCGTGTCCTCTCGCTCGGCCGGCGAAGCCGCATGCCACCTGCCCTACGCCCCACCCTCTCTCCGAAAACGGTGGGAGCCTGTTCGTCCGCCCGACCCACATCGAACTGGCCATCAATGAGGCGGCTACCCCTGGACGGGAAGATCAGGATGGGTGGCCAGAAAGATCATGTAGGTGATCGCCGCTGTCGCCCCCAAGAGGGACAACACGCCACCCACTACGGCTCGCCTCCTGTGCGCTCGCCCCGACCTTGATGCACGGTACTCGACAAAGGCCCGCACCAGGCCAACGAGCGCCAGAGGCAGCGCGCCAAAGCTGACCAGTATCCAGAACGGACAGCAGAACCAGCACGCCAAGGACGCTTCGCCGAACCAGACCGCAAGCTCTGCTTTCTCTCGCGTCTCCTCCGGAGTGCCAACAGAAATCATGGGTCGATCCAAGCAGAGCCCTTCCTGGCGTACAGCAGCGAGGTACAGCAACCGTCGCGACCAGAGTCACCCTTCAGCAGACACATCCGACCGTGTAACCAGCCGGGCACGGAACCGTCGTGCTCATAGTTCGCATGGAGGGGGCCAGGGGTTCAAACCCCCTGCGGTCCACTGCACGGCAAAGATCCCGTCGGTCATCTCAACCGGTGGGGACCAGGCCGCAGGCGAGACCCGGCTTGACGGAGACAGCCGGGCGGCCCCGGCGGACGGCCGGGGCGGGACGACGCATGGGGCGCACGACGAGCAGCAACTCGGCGCGGCGTCCGGATGCAGGCCCAAGCCGCCGGGACAGGGCACAGCAGGCCGGCACAGCGCGGCGGCGGCACTGCGGCCGGGGCGCGGCGCGGGCACCACGGCCGGTGCGGGGCGTGGCGCCAGCGCGGCGTTGCCGGGCAGCGACGGGATGGCAGGCACGGGAAGTCCGGCGGCGGGCTCGGACGGCGGGACGGCCGGGACGACCGGGCCGGGCAACGGGCGGCCACCGGGCACAGCACCGCACGCCGCCGGGCGCAGCGGGGGCGGGGGCGGGACCCGCGCGGGCCCGGCCAGCGGCAGGCGGTCCAGCGCGCGGCCGGGAGGCCGGTGCGTGGCCGGGAGGCCGGCGCGCGGCCGGGAGGCC
>NZ_PQSU01000076.1 GCF_002920615.1 Streptomyces sp. Ru62 | reverse complement strand
AAGGCCGTGTCTGGCGTGGTGAGGTGCAGGAATCGCACGCAGCTTCGAGAGTTGCTGTGCGTCCGAGAAAGGCCGCATAGTTGTCTGGATACCGCTAGTAGCGTGGATCGAGCCGACAGTAGCCGGACATCAGGAGGTCAGCCGCCCGGTCACGGCAGCTGAGGATCGAGGCGCTGAGCCAGCAGGTCCCGGCACGCGTTCACTGCACGTCCTGCGCAGTGCCAGCCTCCTGGATGTCTTCGGCCTGGTCCTGGCACCCAGGTCGCAGGCCTCACCCAGCAGTCGGCGGCCAGGCGGCTTATCGAGCGGCCGATGGTCACCGAAGACCAGTACGCGATCCCGTCCGGCGGGGTCCGTGCTGCACCGGTCTAGCGGGCACGGTCGGCGGCGTCGGGTCGGCGGCCGTCGTGGCGGGGCCGGCCTTCACGGGGGCAGGCGCCAGGACGTGCAGCGTGCGGACATTCGCGCCGCGCACCTTCTCGTTGGCGGCCGCGATCAGCTGCGGCGCGCTCCAGCGCAGCTTCGTGCCGTAGGCGGGGGCGACGTCCAGGCGGCAGGTGTCCGCATCGAACGCCACGGCCTGGACGTGGCTGGCGAGTTCCGGCGCGGTCGCGGCGAGGATGTCGTCGAACTGTGCGAGGACGCTGCCGCCGGAGTCCGACGGCCGATCAGTCGATGATGTGCACGGTGACGTACAAGTCTCCTGGCGCACCGCCGTGCTTGCCGGGACCACCGAGCTCGCGGATCCGGACCTCCTGGCCGTCCCTGATGCCCGCAGGGATGCGAATCTTGTAGGTCTGCTGCTCCCGGACGATCCGGCCCTCTCCCTTGCAGGTGGTGCAGGACTGTGCTGCCTTCTCGTCTGTCCTAGTGGCGCAGGCGGGGCAGGCGTTGTGGGCGGTGATCCGCAGCGGGATGATCGCGCCGCCTGTGGCTTCCGCCCAGGTGACAAGCACCTCGGTGGCGACGTCCTTGCCGCGGCTGGGCGGCCCCGAAGTGTCGGTCGTTGATCTCCTTGAGGACGTCCCAGACCTTCCCGGCGGAGGCCGGCCGCTGAGCCGGGTCCTTGGCCAGGAGCCGGTCGACGAACCGTTCGAGTTCCACGGGCGCGTCCGGGCGCAGGGTGCGCAGCGGGGCGGGCGGCTCCTTGATGTGCTGGTTGACCAGGTGCCAGGACGTGCCAGTGAAGGGCCGGCGGCCAGTGACCATCTCGTAGAGCACGCAGCCGAGCGAGTACAGGTCGGAGCGGTGATCTAAGGTGCCGGCGAACGCTTCGGGTGCCACGTAGGCGGGGGTCCCGATCAGGACACCGGTGGTGGTGATGTCGTGCCGGGTGTCGCTGCTCCTGGTGATGCCGAAGTCGACGACCGTGGCCTCGCCGCTGGAGCGGACGATGATGTTGGACGGCTTGATGTCCCGGTCGGTCAGGCCCGCCTCGTGCGCGGCCTCCAGGGCGTCGGCGACGCAGTCCGCCGTGTACATGGCCTTCGACAGCGGGAGCCGCCCGGCCTCGAGGACCGTGCTGAGCGACTTGCTGGGCAGCAACTGCATCACCAGGTAGGCGTGCAGACGCCCTTCGTACATCGCGGATCCGAAGTCGTGCACGGTGACGATGTGCGGGTGGGAAAGACCGCTGGCGACCGCAGCCTCGCGGCGAACCGGGCCACCTGCCGGTCGTGGTCCGCGCCGCCGTCGCCAGCGAGGACCTTGACCGCCACCTTGCGGTCGACCCGGGGATCGTGCGCCTTCCAGACCTGGCCGAAGCCGCCCGCACCGATCGGCTGAATCAGCCGATAGCGGCCGTCCAGCACGGTCCCTGCCTGCACAACTGCCCCTCTTCCAGCGGTCACCGCGACAGCAACGCACGGTGTACCAGGCGTGTACCCGTCACGCTACGCCGTGGCAACCACCAGTAACAGGGGGTACTGGTCTGCTCAGGCCGTGTCGCGCAGTGCAGCCGACTGGGGGACGTCGGCCGGCGTCCCGGACTCCCGTGCCGCGCGCTCTTGCCGGGCCCGGCGCAGGGCGGCGGCCTCGGTGGCCGCGGCCTGGCGGCGCCGCTGGGCCCGTGCGGCTTCGATCGGGCTGGGCTGGTCGCTGGGGCGCGCTCCGCCCGCTCCCGGGCAGCAGCCCGTTGAGCCTCACGGCGGGCCTGCTTCGCGCGACCTGCTCCTGCCGCCACACACGGTCCTCCGCCTCAATGGCCACCTGCTCGTGCAGCCGTTCCTCAAGACCCGGCGCCGCTCGCTCTCACTCAGGCCAGGGAGCTCCCCGTCGGCCTGCGCTGCGATCTTCAACCGCCGGGCACGCCGGATATGGAGCGCGTTGCCGCACATCTCGCACTCGCCGCAGGTGTCCAACGGAATCTCGTCATCGCACCGCCGGAGCGTGCACGGGTGACGCTGCACCAGGCCCCGCCGGATCAGATACGGGCGCTAGACCAGGGCCTCACCGGCGGTCTCCGCCAGCCGGTCGGTGAGACGGCCGGCAGCAGCCGCGGCGCGCCGCCCGGCAGCGCCAGCAGTCCCTCCAGGCGGGTCAGCTCCGCTTTCGCGGCCGCTTCGTGGTGAGTACGCCTACTACATGGACATCGGCTACTTCATGACAGGTCGGCCTCTGCCGCACGCGCCCAACGCCCACTGGATCGAAGGTGAACCAGTGACCCGCCAACGATGGCGCGCCCTGGTCACCGCCCGCCGTCATCACCTCCGTATCCGCCGGTGACACAATCTCATGGCACTGCACAGCCCGTTCCTCCGCGACGACGCGGCACGACCGTCTGCGAAGTGGGTGCTGGTAGATGGAGAGTGAAGACGGTCCGGCCGGGCTCGCTGTCGACAGTCACGCCTCCGCCGTGTGCCGTTGCTACGGCCTGCACGATGGCGAGTCCCAGGCCGGTTGAGCCGGTGGCGCGCGAGCGCGCGGAGTCTCCGCGTGCGAAGCGTTCGAAGATGTGCGGCAGCAGATTGGGGGGGATGCCCGGCCCGTCGTCCTCGACGTCCACACACATCCATGGGCCGCTACGCCGCACGCGTGCGGTGACTGTCGTACCTGGCAGGGTATGGGTGCGGGCGTTGCCGAGCAGGTTCACCAGTACCTGCTGAAGCCTGGCGACGTCCGCCGAAACGAGGGCCGGTTCGTCGGGCAGGTCGAGTCGCCAGGTGTGGCTTGGGCCAGCTGCGCGGGCGTCGCTGACGGTGTCGATGACCAGAGGGACGAGGTCGATCTGCTCGCACTCCAGCGGTCGTCCGGCGTCGAGGCGCGCAAGAAGAAGCATGTCTTCGACGAGGAGGGTCATGCGCCCGGCTTCGGATCCGATGCGGCCCAGCGCATGTAGTGTGTCCGGCCCAATGGGCTCTTTTCCTCTATGGATGAGTTCGGCATACCCGCGGATGGAAGTTAGGGGCGTACGCAACTCGTGGCTGGCGTCCGCGACGAACTGCCTAACCCGCATCTCGCTCTGTTGACGCGCATGCAGGGCGTCGTGTACGTGGTTCAGCATCCGGTTCAGCGCGGCTCCGACCTGGCCGACCTCGGTGCGCGGGTCGCACTCTGACTCCGGGACCCTCACGTCGAGATTGACCTCGCCGGTGTGCAACGGGAGTTCCGAGGCTCTGGTGGCTGTGGCGGCGACCTTGCGCAGTGGGCGCAGGGCGACCCCGACGATGGTGGCACCGGCGAGTGAGGCCGCGATGAGACCGGCGACGGAGACACTGATCTCAACAAGGATCAGCGCGGTGATGGTGCTGTCGGCTTCGGTGGTCGGGACAGCGACGTAGTAGGTGCCGTTGGGGCCAGTGGTGTATACGGCATGGTACCGACCCAGGACAGGGATGGTGACTGTGTGTACGTTGCGATCCTTCGGTACCGAGCTGAGTACCTTAAGTTGGGAGCCGTTTAGCGATTTGGGGTGTATTTGAGGCACACCGTTTGCGTCCTTGACCTTGTTGCCTACCTTGGCTTCTCTGATGGAGCCGTTCTGGACCGCTGCCGCGAGAGTCCCGTTCGGCTGCGGCCCCGAGGTGACAAAGTTGGCGAGGTTGACGGCCCGGAGCGCTTTGTTCTGTAGGTCAGGAGCGTCAGGACCCCTATCGTCGGGATGCCCCGGAGGCCGGAACACACCCGATGCCCGCGCCGCTGCCTCGTTCAGTTGGTCGTTCACTTGGTCGTACAGATGCGACCGTAGTGCGAGCGTCGTCACGGACCCGATCACTGCGCATACAGCAGCGATGAGCGTCACCGATGCGACGACGAGGCGTGTTCTGAGGGTGCGTGGCTTACCAGCCCGACCGATTCGTTTCTGTGTATGCGGCCGTCGTCGAGTATGCAGCCGTCGTCCTGGGCTCATGACGCCGCAGGCTTGATCAGGTAGCCGATACCGTGCTGGTGGAGCATCGGCTCCCGCCCAGCGTCGATCTTCCGCCGCAGATAGGAGATGTACAGCTCGACCAGGTTGGTCTGTCCGCCGAAGTCGTACGACCAAACCTCCTTGAGGATCTGCGTCTGGCTGATCACCCGGCCTGGATTGCGCATCAGGCACCGCAGCAGCTTGAACTCGCTGACGGTCAGGTCGATGTTGTCGCCGCCCCGGGCGACCTCGTGGCTGTCCTCGTTGAGAGTGAGGTCGTCGACGCACAGTATGGAGTCGGCGCTGCGGTCGGCGGCACCCGACCGCTGGATCAGGCCGTGTAGCCGGACGACGACCTCCTCAAGGCTGAACGGCTTGGCTACATAGTCCTCCTCGCCGACGACCAGCCCGGCGTTCCGTTCCTCGATCACATCCTTGGCGGTGGCCGAGAGGAGGAGAACAGGTACGTCGAGTAGGCCCTCGCGCAGTCGCGCCAGGACGGTGAGACCGTCAAGGTCGGGCAGCTTCATGTCTAGGACGACGGCGTCGGGCCGGAACTCGCGCGCGGCCTGGATCGCACTATTGCCGTCCTCGGCGCTGCGAATCTGCCAGCCCTCGTAACTCAATGCCGTGGACAGCAACTCGGCCATGGGTGGCTCATCCTCGACTACTAGCACCCGGACGGGGCTTCCGTCGGGCTTCACAAGCTCGGTGCGCTCTCCAGATGAAGTCGTGATCACGCCGGAAACCCTGCCAAGGCTTCCTGAGGGGGACCTATTCGGAAGCTGTGATTTACCTGAGCGTTTGCGTGCAGCGGGCGCTGCCAACCCTGGCGGGATGTAGAGGCCAACCGCGACGGTCATCGACTCGCAGTCGG
>NZ_PQSU01000075.1 GCF_002920615.1 Streptomyces sp. Ru62 | reverse complement strand
GTACGGCCGTCTGGCGGCCCGGAGTTCTCCCGGAGCGCCGTTCCCCTGCCGTCGCCACGTAAGGCCGCGAGAGGGGCGGTTACGGCCCGCCTCGGGGCTGATGGGGAGCTGGCTGCTGCCGCGATGTGGCCGGGCCCGTCGTGGGCGCTCCGCTCAGCGCGGCTCCGTCGTGGGCCGAGCGTCCGGCTCTCCCTCGTCCTCGGCCGCCGCCCACAGCGCGACCGGTGACCAAGCGCGGCGTGGCCGAGGCGCCGGCGCCTCGGCCGGAGGGCCGGGCGGAGCGGGCAGGTAGTCACCCGCGCCCGCCATTTCGTCACGTGACGAATCGGCGCCGCCCGGACTTTCGTCACGTGACGAATTGGCGCCGCCGTGCTCCTGTCTGGCCAGATGCCAGATCAGCGCCTCGTGGGCCTTCAGCCGCTCCGTCACCGTCCGGGCCTCGTAGGCGCGCTGGCGGCAGCTGCGGCGGCAGTAGTCCCGGCTGCGGCCGACGCCGGACTGTCGGATCGGTCCGCCGCACCAGGCGCAGACCTTGTTGCCGTCGGCGTCCCTGGGGGTCTCTGTGCTCATGGCGGACGACCGTACGCGGCCGGGTCGGAGGCCCCGGCCGTGGCCGGTCTTGTAGCGAGGCAGGTAGGCGCCGGCCAACTCGCGCACGGCACGCACGGCACGCGGCACGCGCGGTACGCGATGCCGGACACCTCTGGCACTTTCGCCCGCAGCACTCGCACGACCGGAGCCCCCTCTTGCACGGCCGTACGGGAATCCGTACAGTCATGGATGTCAGGCCGTACGGATTCCCGTACAGCACACCAGCCCGTGAGGAGGACCACCATGTCGATCAGCTTCCGCGAGGGCGACGCCGCCACGAACAGGGGCGGCGTGGACATCACGATCAGCCTCACCGCTGAGGAGGCCGAGGCCATCGGCGGGGAACTGGGCCCGCTGGCCGACGCGATGGCCGGGGCGCTGTGGGCGCTCGCCGTCCTGCGCACCGACACCGTCCCCGCGGACCAGGACGACGGTCCCGGCGCCCGTCCGGACCGCCCGGCCACCGCCGACACCTGGGTCACCGCGATCCACGACGTCGAGCAGCGGCTCCTGCCGCGCCTGGAGGGCATTCGCGACGCCGCGATGCGCGCCCACGCCGCCAGCGGCGGCAGCTACGGCGAGCTGGCCCGCGCCCTCGGGGTGACCGCCCGCTCCACCGCCCAGTACCGGCGCGACACCCTCCAGGCCCGGATGCCGAGCGAGTGGGAGATCTGGGCCCTGACCGGCAAGCGCCCCACCCAGGACTGACCGCCGGGGCGGCCGTTCACTGCCAGGCGCACGGCCGCCCCTTCGCTCCCAGACCCGTCACGAGACCAGGAGATACCCATCATGTCCGAGACCTTCGAAACGATCCGCTACACCGCCGACGTCGTGCTCATCGACACCAACGGCCGCGTCCTGCTGATCGAGCGCGGGTGGGACCCCTACGAAGGCTGCTGGGCCCTGCCGGGCGGACACGTCGACCCCGGCGAGACCTCCCGCGCCGCCGCCGCCCGCGAGCTGGAGGAGGAGACCGGAGTCCCCGTGGCCGCCGACGAGCTGCGCCAGCTCGGCGTCTGGGACGCCCCCGGACGCGACCCGCGCGGCCGGTACGTGACCGTCGCCTACCTCGCGGTCGTCCCCGCCGGCACCCCGACCACGGCCGGGGACGACGCCCGCCGCGCCGAGTGGTGGCCGTTGGACGCCCTGCCGACCCTCGCGTTCGACCACGCCGACATCCTGGCTGCCATCTGACCCAGCCCAACAGGAGCCCCGCACCGACCGGTGCGGGGCTCCGCCGTGTGCACGCCTGTGCCCGTGCACGCGTGCACGCTGAATCGGGCACACCTCTTGCATTCCCGGCCGCGAGGGGGCGGGAGACTCCCGGCATGAGCACTCGACGCCGTCTCGGCACCGGTCCGAGCACCACGACCAGGAGCACGACCACGGACACGGCCCCGCGGCTGCTGCCCGTCGAGCGTGCCGCCGACATCGAGGACCAGGAGCACGCCGACCCCCACGCGCGAAGCGCCGGCGGACCGCTCCCCGGCCGCCGGAAGTTGGGCGACCGGGGGCAGTAACCGGCGACAGCGAGTTATCGCGCAATGGAACATTCCGCGCTCGCGTCGCCGGGCCTCAAAGGGCAGTAACCGGCGACAGCGAGTTATGGCGAACTGATATCAGTTCCGCCCGGGGGCCCGGTGAGCCGGTCGACGGCGCGGGCGAGTTCGGCGGCCAGGGATGGCCCGTCGTTGACGCACAGGAAGCCTCGGCCGTTGCCGAGGCGGACGACCCGGCGGCGGACCTTGCGGTAGCGGACGCGGGCGGGCGCGGTGACGAGCTGGGCGCCCGCGAGCCCCACCACTTGGTCGGTAGGGATGGCGACGCCGCCCCTGACCCGCTTCACCGTCCGCTGCTGGGTGACCCCTTGGGCGCGGGCGTACCGGCGCAGGATCCGCCCGGCCCACACGGCGGCTTCGGGGTGCAGCTCGACCCCGGCCGTGGCCGGGTCGAGTCCCCAGTAGCCCCAGAACCGGCCCGGCCCGGCGCCCTCCGCCTGCCACAGCTCGGGCACCACGTGCTGGTACTCCTTCGCGGAGAAGGACCCGTGCTTGGTGAAGTACACGGCGAGCCGCCTCGGGTCGCGCATGCGCTCACCCTCGCGGTAGTCGACGGCCGTCCCGGCACGCAGGTGCCGGCGCCTCTGCTCCGGGTCGGGGTGGGCCACGATGTCGGCCCACACGACCGAGAGCCACTGGCGATACGGCAGTCCGTCGCCTGCGGCCGGGCGGCAGTAGGGCTTGCGGCCCTTCCGCCCGGCGGCCTCCCAGGCGAGCACGGCCGCCGCGTGCTGGATCTGGCGCAGGTCACCGGCCGCCCCCTCCGGCTCGGGGCCCCACAGGTGCAGGTGAGGCGCCCCACGGTGCTGAAACTCCAGCTTCCAGATGCCGACGAAGGCGAAGCCCCAAGCCCGCTCGAACCGCTTGCGGAACTGGTCAAGATGCCGCTTGACCGCCTTGCCAGTCGGGGCGACGACCTCCCAGTCGCCGGGATAGGTGAGCGTCGTCATGGGCAGCCGCAGGCCCATCCGAAGGAGTGGCCCGTAGTCCAGCTCCGCGAGCCGCCGCGTCATCCGGGCCCGGCTCTTCCGGGACCACTCCGTCACGGTCCGGGTCGGCTCGGGGTCCTCGGGCAGGGTCCCGTGTTCCAGCAGGTAGCGGGCCATTTCGTCGGCTCGCTTCCGGGCCGTCTCCTGGAGCCGCTCAGCCGTCCGCTCGCGCCGGGCGACGTCCGGCCACGACATGGAGACCACGCCGGGCGCGATCGTGAGCAGCGGGCGCGGCCCCTCCTCACCGGCCCATCCGGGCCTCTTCGTGAAGAGTCCGGCCGCCGCCGAGACCATCTCTGGAGTCGGGAAGCTGAGCTGGGTGCCAACCTGCCGCTGACCTGCGGTTCTGTTTTCACGGCGAGTTGTGGCACATGTAACAAGCCCCTCAGCCGCCCCGCCCGTCACGGGCTGAGCAAGATCACGGGAGGCAGCGGGAGGGGGGGTCTCGATCATGACCCCACTCCGCTCACGCGGAGGGGTTAGCGGCGCAACCTTGGCGGGCCGCTGTGGCGATGCTGGGGCATCGCTACGTACTCTGGGCACGAGCAACGTTCCTGTCTCGCCCGATGGCTTAGTGGGCGCGAGATGGGGGCGGACGGCCCAGGGATTAGGCCCCCTGGGCCGTTGCCGTTTCTGGTCTGGGAGTGATCCTGGCACCGATTGGTGCGGCTGTTCCCTCCGCCACTCCCAACGCCTTACGGGGCTGGTGTGACTTGGAGGGCCGAAGAGAGCCCCGCCGGGTATCCGGCGGGGCTTTGACGTGCGGTCAGGACCAGTCGTCGTCTCCGGTGACGGGTCCGTCGGGCGTGTGGATCACGCCCCGGCCGTCCCAGAGGGCTTCGTCCAGGTCGTCGGTCTGGGTGGGCTGGTCGGTCATGGTCGGTCCTCCCGTCAGGCGGCGGTGTCGAGTCGGACGGCGAGCTGGGCGGCGGCGGCGAGGATCGCGTGGATCTCGGGTGCGGCCGTGGCGGAGAGCTGGGCCGGGGCGGGCGCCGGCGCCTGGGGCGGGGTGGGGGCCGTGGCCCGGCGGGGGCGGAGAGCCACCGCCAGGACCACGAGCGCGACCACCACGGAGAGCAGGTAGGCGAGCGCCATCAGGGGGCCACCGCCTGCCCGGTCGTGACGCGCCGCCAGGCGGCCCGCAGGCGGGTCTCCCCGGCGCTGTGTCCGGCCGCCCGGAACGCGGCGGCCATGTCCCGGTAGCTCATGGGCGGGTGGGTGCTGGCCCGCAGATCCATGACGATCCGGTCGATCTCGTCGTCCGTGAGGGCGGGCGCCTCGATGGCGGCCACGGGCTCGAACGGACCCCAAACCGGCAGCTCCCACCTGGGCTGTGACGCATCCTGTGACGCGGGCGTGACGCGCTCTGTCACGCAGGTCAGAGCCTTGCCGGTGCCGTCGCCCTGCCGCACCCCGTCCAGCTCCGACCACGCCCCGGCGAGCCGCCGGGCGGCCTTGGACTGGGCGTCCGCGACGCGCTTCCCGGCGGTCGTCACGGCGTCGAGCCGGGTCACCTCCGTGCCCGCCTCGGCGCGCAGTTCGGCGCGGGCGATGGCGGCCCAGTCGCGGGCGTCCTGCTGGATCTTGGCGATCTGGTCGAGCGCGGCCGGGGTGAGCGCCGTGCGCTCCCACAGCCCGTGCACGAGCCAGAGGGCCTTGGCCGCGAGCGGGAGCCAGGCGACGGCCAGCCACGGGCCGGGCGAGTCCTGACCAACCGCGTGGGCGACCAAGACGCCGGTCGCCACCGCGCCGAAGCCCCAGCCGACCGCCGTCACCACGGCGTTGTGGTCGCCCTGCCGGGCCAGGCGCCGGTCGTAGGCGAGGGTGGCGAGCCAGCCGCCGTCGATGCCGAGGCCGACGACCAGGGCGACGGGCCAGGGCATCGAGCCGCCGAGCCACATCACGACCACGGCCAAGGTCAGCACCATGCTGACCGCCGTCATGGCGACCGCCGGGGCGGCGGTCATCGAGCGCTTCTGCATGGTCACTTCCCCTTCCGGAGTCCGAGGGTGAGCGAGATTCCGCCAGCGCCTGCCGCCGCCGCGTACTGCGTGGCCATCTCCGCGACCGTGATCAGGAGCCAGGCCACGAGGCCGATCCCGGCCGCGCCGGTCAGCACCAGGGCGAAGGTCAGCAGCGCGCCCTGCACGTCGTACTCGTGAGCCGCCATCAGGCCGACACCTCCCCGGCCTCCGTGGTGACGACGGACAGGGAGCCGTCCTCGGCACGCTTCACGTCGCCCGCGTCGACCAGCTGCTTGACCGCCTTGGAGACGGTGCCCTTGTTGATGCCGGTCACCGAGGCGATGTCGGCAACGGTGGTGGAGCCCGCCGCGATGGCGGCGGCGACCTTGTCGCGGTTGGTCGCGGGCGCGGGCTGGGCCGGAACCGCGGGGAGCGGCGGCGCCAGCTCGTAGTCGTCGTCCTTCACGAGCCGGAGCGCGGGCGCGGCCGGGGCGCCGGCCACCACGGCGGGCGCCGACTCCCGCCGCCACACGGGCCGGTCGGGGAGCGCGATCACCTGCTGGGCCGTCATGTAGCGCAGCCGGATCGGATTCCGGCGCTGGTGCTTGCCCTTGTCCTGGTCGAAGAGCAGCGCGTACCCGGGCATCGGCAGGTCGTGTGCGGGCCAGTCCGAGCGGCCGAAGACCGTGGCCGCGTCCGTCTGGGAGGCGACCGCGAGACCGAGCTTCACGCTCATCTGACCGGCGATCTGCGAGTCGATCCCGTGCCCGTCGCCCGACATGGTCGGCTTCTGCGTCGCCCACACCAGGATGATCTCCGCAGCCCGGTACTTCCGGGCGACCGTGCGCAGCGTCTCCACGATGTCCTGGTAGTCGGAGGACTTGCCGTCCTCGCCCTTGACCTTGGTCTTCGCGTCGGACAGCAACTCGCCGCCCTCGTCCGCGAAGACCGTGATGCGGGGCCGCTCGGGGCTGATCTCGACCACGTCCTTACCGCGCGGCAGGTCCTTCAGCCGCTCCTCGCCCTCCTCGATCAGCTCCTGGCAGACCTCGCGCATCTCGTCCAGCTCGCAGACGATTCGGGCGCGGTGGGACCACGTACGGCCCTCGACGTACTTCCGGTCGAAGATGATCAGCCGGTGGTCGTCGTACTCGGACGCCTCGGCCAGCAGCGGACGCGCGCTGTAGGACTTGCCCGCGCCGGACGTACCGGCGATCAGCATTCGCTTGCCCAACGGCACCGGCAGCGGCTCGCCGGTGACCGTGTCGACCGCCCAGCAGTCGCCCGGCTTCCAGCCCTCCAAGTCGATGCCGTCGGCCGCCGACCGGGTCCGCAGCGTGATCGTGGCGCGGTCGCCGTGCGTGCCCGGCTTGATCTCCATGCGCAGGTCAGTGCGCGCCCCGAGCAGCGCCCGGATCTCCTCGTGCTTGGCCGCGAACGCGCTCGGCTTCCAGCGGCCGTCCAGGCGCACGTTGGTCACCAGCCCGGCCGGGGTGATCTCGACCGGCGAGGGCACCGAGCCCGCGAGCCCGCGCTCGTCGGCGTGCTGGACCCAGTAGCTCGGGTCGAGCCGCTCGACCAGGCGCCGCTCCTCCGCCGACAGGACGTCGTCGACGTCGACCGTGACCGTGCGCCGGCCGAGCCACAGAGCGCCCGCGTTGAGCGCGATCAGACCGGCCGAGATCGACCCGGGCCAGATGGTCCAGTGCTCCGCCGTCGACATCAGCCACGACGAGACCGCGCCGGGCACCGCGTGCACCGCGTGCGCCTGGATCGCCCGCGCCCGCAGCGTCGCCGGGTAGTTGGCCTTGGCCTGCTTCAGCTTGGCCCGCGCCTGGGTGGTGTGCTGCCGCGCGGCCTTGTCCGCCGTCCGCGCCGACCGGCGCGCGGTGCTCATCGGGTTCTTGCTCGCCGCCCGCGCCTTCTGCCGCTCCGTCCGCGCCGTGGCCGCCGTCGACCGGGCGCTGTTGTGGGCCTTCTGCGCGTCCAGCAGAGCCTTCAGGTTCTCCGGGGTCCGGAGCTTGGCCCTCCGGTCCGCCTCCGCGTCCCAACGCGCCGCGAGCGGAGCGAAGGTCGGCGCAAGCGCGTCGAGCGTGTTCGTGATGGTTTGGGCCGACTTGATCCGTGCCGACTTGGTCGGCTCTGCGATCTTCGACCACACTGCGTTCAGGTCCACGTCTGTCCTTTCGCGAGGTTCGTGGATCTAGGGCCGAATCGTCGTTCCAGCGGCGGTTCGGCCCGCCTGTTTTGGGTGGGTTGCTCCCCCGGTTGCGCCCACACCCCCTAGTTGACCCCCGCAACCGCCTCTGACCTGGGGGTTTTCAGGTTGATGCGGTTTCCAGGGAGGGGGCCCTACGCGTGCGCGCGCGAGGCGGGGTCGGTTTCCGGGGCCAGACGCAAGATCACTCAGCCTCGCTCCGGGCCCACGCCCGGACCGTGTTGGGGGCCACCGCCGTGAGGTCCGTGATCCGCCGGATCGAGACCTCCATACGCCGGGCCTCCCGGATCAGCGGGCGCAGCTCGGCGTCGATCGCCTCCAGTTCGGCGAGCAGCTTGATCCGGCGCTGCCCCGGTCCCTTCAGCGCGGCTTCGGCCTCGGCCCTCAGCTCGGCCGGTGTCTTCTGCGTCATGGGGTTCAATCTGACACAGCCCATCTAAGACACGCAAGCGAGTTACTCCGAATGGCTTGAAATAGCCCGCGCTTTTTGCGTTCAAACTTTCCCTACGTCATCAAGGCGGCCCGCGAGCGGGCCGCGCGGCCCGGCCCACGGCCCGGCCGCCGCTCCTGTCTCCGCCCCGCTCCGGCCCGGCCGCCGACCGGCCCGCGCACCCACAGGCGGCTACTCGCCGGGGTTTACGTGACCAGCCGTCACCCGGCTTCCGGGCATCGCTGTTGTGCGCGTTGGGACAGGCCAGCGGGGAAGGGTGGGGGGGCTGGAAGCTCT
>NZ_PQSU01000074.1 GCF_002920615.1 Streptomyces sp. Ru62 | reverse complement strand
AGCGCCCTGCACCATTATGTTCCGGATCTGCATCGCAGGATGCTGCTGGCTACCCTGTGGAACACCTACATCTGTATTAACGAAGCGCTGGCATTGACCCTGAGTGATTTTTCTCTGGTCCCGCCGCATCCATACCGCCAGTTGTTTACCCTCACAACGTTCCAGTAACCGGGCATGTTCATCATCAGTAACCCGTATCGTGAGCATCCTCTCTCGTTTCATCGGTATCATTACCCCCATGAACAGAAATCCCCCTTACACGGAGGCATCAGTGACCAAACAGGAAAAAACCGCCCTTAACATGGCCCGCTTTATCAGAAGCCAGACATTAACGCTTCTGGAGAAACTCAACGAGCTGGACGCGGATGAACAGGCAGACATCTGTGAATCGCTTCACGACCACGCTGATGAGCTTTACCGCAGCTGCCTCGCGCGTTTCGGTGATGACGGTGAAAACCTCTGACACATGCAGCTCCCGGAGACGGTCACAGCTTGTCTGTAAGCGGATGCCGGGAGCAGACAAGCCCGTCAGGGCGCGTCAGCGGGTGTTGGCGGGTGTCGGGGCGCAGCCATGACCCAGTCACGTAGCGATAGCGGAGTGTATACTGGCTTAACTATGCGGCATCAGAGCAGATTGTACTGAGAGTGCACCATTGCGGTGTGAAATACCGCACAGATGCGTAAGGAGAAAATACCGCATCAGGCGCTCTTCCGCTTCCTCGCTCACTGACTCGCTGCGCTCGGTCGTTCGGCTGCGGCGAGCGGTATCAGCTCACTCAAAGGCGGTAATACGGTTATCCACAGAATCAGGGGATAACGCAGGAAAGAACATGTGAGCAAAAGGCCAGCAAAAGGCCAGGAACCGTAAAAAGGCCGCGTTGCTGGCGTTTTTCCATAGGCTCCGCCCCCCTGACGAGCATCACAAAAATCGACGCTCAAGTCAGAGGTGGCGAAACCCGACAGGACTATAAAGATACCAGGCGTTTCCCCCTGGAAGCTCCCTCGTGCGCTCTCCTGTTCCGACCCTGCCGCTTACCGGATACCTGTCCGCCTTTCTCCCTTCGGGAAGCGTGGCGCTTTCTCATAGCTCACGCTGTAGGTATCTCAGTTCGGTGTAGGTCGTTCGCTCCAAGCTGGGCTGTGTGCACGAACCCCCCGTTCAGCCCGACCGCTGCGCCTTATCCGGTAACTATCGTCTTGAGTCCAACCCGGTAAGACACGACTTATCGCCACTGGCAGCAGCCACTGGTAACAGGATTAGCAGAGCGAGGTATGTAGGCGGTGCTACAGAGTTCTTGAAGTGGTGGCCTAACTACGGCTACACTAGAAGGACAGTATTTGGTATCTGCGCTCTGCTGAAGCCAGTTACCTTCGGAAAAAGAGTTGGTAGCTCTTGATCCGGCAAACAAACCACCGCTGGTAGCGGTGGTTTTTTTGTTTGCAAGCAGCAGATTACGCGCAGAAAAAAAGGATCTCAAGAAGATCCTTTGATCTTTTCTACGGGGTCTGACGCTCAGTGGAACGAAAACTCACGTTAAGGGATTTTGGTCATGAACAATAAAACTGTCTGCTTACATAAACAGTAATACAAGGGGTGTTATGAGCCATATTCAACGGGAAACGTCTTGCTCTAGGCCGCGATTAAATTCCAACATGGATGCTGATTTATATGGGTATAAATGGGCTCGCGATAATGTCGGGCAATCAGGTGCGACAATCTATCGATTGTATGGGAAGCCCGATGCGCCAGAGTTGTTTCTGAAACATGGCAAAGGTAGCGTTGCCAATGATGTTACAGATGAGATGGTCAGACTAAACTGGCTGACGGAATTTATGCCTCTTCCGACCATCAAGCATTTTATCCGTACTCCTGATGATGCATGGTTACTCACCACTGCGATCCCCGGGAAAACAGCATTCCAGGTATTAGAAGAATATCCTGATTCAGGTGAAAATATTGTTGATGCGCTGGCAGTGTTCCTGCGCCGGTTGCATTCGATTCCTGTTTGTAATTGTCCTTTTAACAGCGATCGCGTATTTCGTCTCGCTCAGGCGCAATCACGAATGAATAACGGTTTGGTTGATGCGAGTGATTTTGATGACGAGCGTAATGGCTGGCCTGTTGAACAAGTCTGGAAAGAAATGCATAAACTTTTGCCATTCTCACCGGATTCAGTCGTCACTCATGGTGATTTCTCACTTGATAACCTTATTTTTGACGAGGGGAAATTAATAGGTT
This sequence comes from Streptomyces sp. Ru62, assembly GCF_002920615.1. GTDB lineage: Bacteria > Actinomycetota > Actinomycetes > Streptomycetales > Streptomycetaceae > Streptomyces. The sequence goes on along the minus strand of NZ_PQSU01000074.1, from coordinate 3,826 downwards.
GTATTGATGTTGGACGAGTCGGAATCGCAGACCGATACCAGGATCTTGCCATCCTATGGAACTGCCTCGGTGAGTTTTCTCCTTCATTACAGAAACGGCTTTTTCAAAAATATGGTATTGATAATCCTGATATGAATAAATTGCAGTTTCATTTGATGCTCGATGAGTTTTTCTAAGAATTAATTCATGAGCGGATACATATTTGAATGTATTTAGAAAAATAAACAAATAGGGGTTCCGCGCACATTTCCCCGAAAAGTGCCACCTAAATTGTAAGCGTTAATATTTTGTTAAAATTCGCGTTAAATTTTTGTTAAATCAGCTCATTTTTTAACCAATAGGCCGAAATCGGCAAAATCCCTTATAAATCAAAAGAATAGACCGAGATAGGGTTGAGTGTTGTTCCAGTTTGGAACAAGAGTCCACTATTAAAGAACGTGGACTCCAACGTCAAAGGGCGAAAAACCGTCTATCAGGGCGATGGCCCACTACGTGAACCATCACCCTAATCAAGTTTTTTGGGGTCGAGGTGCCGTAAAGCACTAAATCGGAACCCTAAAGGGAGCCCCCGATTTAGAGCTTGACGGGGAAAGCCGGCGAACGTGGCGAGAAAGGAAGGGAAGAAAGCGAAAGGAGCGGGCGCTAGGGCGCTGGCAAGTGTAGCGGTCACGCTGCGCGTAACCACCACACCCGCCGCGCTTAATGCGCCGCTACAGGGCGCGTCCCATTCGCCAATCCGGATATAGTTCCTCCTTTCAGCAAAAAACCCCTCAAGACCCGTTTAGAGGCCCCAAGGGGTTATGCTAGTTATTGCTCAGCGGTGGCAGCAGCCAACTCAGCTTCCTTTCGGGCTTTGTTAGCAGCCGGATCTCAGTGGTGGTGGTGGTGGTGCTCGAGTGCGGCCGCAAGCTTGCCAAGGGCCCGTGCGAGCGCCTGTACGACGTCGTCGGCCGAACCGGTCGCGGAGTATCCCGCGGCGTGCGGATGACCGCCACCGCCGAACGCGCTGGCGACCGACGCCAGGTTCACCGACTTGGCACGCATCGAGACCGACCAGTGCATCGGTTCGATCTCCTTGAACACCGCGGCGACCTCGGCCTGCTGCGTGGTGCGCACGATGTCGACGATGCTCTCGACCTCTTCCGGCCGGGCCTCGGACCACTCGTCGTGCGGAACGACGGCGTAGACGAAGCCCCGGCCGTCGAGTGCGTCGGGCAGCAACCGGGCCGTCGCGAGAACCCGCGACAGCATCGGCAGCCACGCGAACGGATGCGTGTCGAGCAGGGTGCGGCTGATCGACGCGTTGTCGACGCCGAGTTCGACCAGCCGGGCCGCGAGCCGGTGGGCACGCGCCGTGGCCCAGCGGAACGACCCGGTGTCGGTGGTCAGCCCCGCGTACAGGCAGTGGGCCACCTTTTCGTCGATGGGTTTGCCCCACGCGTCGAGGAGTTCGGCCACGAGCATCGTGGTCGAGTCCGCGGAAGGGTCGATGTAGTTGGCGGTGCCGAACAGTTGGTTGGACGCGTGATGGTCGATGACCAGCACCTCACGCCCGGGACCGGCGAGCCCACTGAGCGCGCCGAGCCGATTGATGCTCGGTATGTCAACGGTGACAACCAGGTCGGCGTCGCGCCGCATGGCCTCCGGAGCGACCAGCAGATGCCCGCCGGGCAGCGACTGAAGAGACTCCGGCAGCTGCGCGGGGGTCGCGAACGACACCTCGACGTGCTTGCCGGATGCGGCGAGCACCTGCGCCAGGGCGAGCCCGGCGCCGATGGTGTCCGCGTCCGGATAGACGTGGCAGATGACACTGACACTCGATGCCGCGGTCAGCAGATCAGCGGCACCACGGGCGTCGACGCGCGCGCCGGCGATCTGGGCGTCCGGACCGGTCAGCAGACCGGTCTTGGGATCGGTTGTCGTCACCGCCATGGTATATCTCCTTCTTAAAGTTAAACAAAATTATTTCTAGAGGGGAATTGTTATCCGCTCACAATTCCCCTATAGTGAGTCGTATTAATTTCGCGGGATCGAGATCTCGATCCTCTACGCCGGACGCATCGTGGCCGGCATCACCGGCGCCACAGGTGCGGTTGCTGGCGCCTATATCGCCGACATCACCGATGGGGAAGATCGGGCTCGCCACTTCGGGCTCATGAGCGCTTGTTTCGGCGTGGGTATGGTGGCAGGCCCCGTGGCCGGGGGACTGTTGGGCGCCATCTCCTTGCATGCACCATTCCTTGCGGCGGCGGTGCTCAACGGCCTCAACCTACTACTGGGCTGCTTCCTAATGCAGGAGTCGCATAAGGGAGAGCGTCGAGATCCCGGACACCATCGAATGGCGCAAAACCTTTCGCGGTATGGCATGATAGCGCCCGGAAGAGAGTCAATTCAGGGTGGTGAATGTGAAACCAGTAACGTTATACGATGTCGCAGAGTATGCCGGTGTCTCTTATCAGACCGTTTCCCGCGTGGTGAACCAGGCCAGCCACGTTTCTGCGAAAACGCGGGAAAAAGTGGAAGCGGCGATGGCGGAGCTGAATTACATTCCCAACCGCGTGGCACAACAACTGGCGGGCAAACAGTCGTTGCTGATTGGCGTTGCCACCTCCAGTCTGGCCCTGCACGCGCCGTCGCAAATTGTCGCGGCGATTAAATCTCGCGCCGATCAACTGGGTGCCAGCGTGGTGGTGTCGATGGTAGAACGAAGCGGCGTCGAAGCCTGTAAAGCGGCGGTGCACAATCTTCTCGCGCAACGCGTCAGTGGGCTGATCATTAACTATCCGCTGGATGACCAGGATGCCATTGCTGTGGAAGCTGCCTGCACTAATGTTCCGGCGTTATTTCTTGATGTCTCTGACCAGACACCCATCAACAGTATTATTTTCTCCCATGAAGACGGTACGCGACTGGGCGTGGAGCATCTGGTCGCATTGGGTCACCAGCAAATCGCGCTGTTAGCGGGCCCATTAAGTTCTGTCTCGGCGCGTCTGCGTCTGGCTGGCTGGCATAAATATCTCACTCGCAATCAAATTCAGCCGATAGCGGAACGGGAAGGCGACTGGAGTGCCATGTCCGGTTTTCAACAAACCATGCAAATGCTGAATGAGGGCATCGTTCCCACTGCGATGCTGGTTGCCAACGATCAGATGGCGCTGGGCGCAATGCGCGCCATTACCGAGTCCGGGCTGCGCGTTGGTGCGGATATCTCGGTAGTGGGATACGACGATACCGAAGACAGCTCATGTTATATCCCGCCGTTAACCACCATCAAACAGGATTTTCGCCTGCTGGGGCAAACCAGCGTGGACCGCTTGCTGCAACTCTCTCAGGGCCAGGCGGTGAAGGGCAATCAGCTGTTGCCCGTCTCACTGGTGAAAAGAAAAACCACCCTGGCGCCCAATACGCAAACCGCCTCTCCCCGCGCGTTGGCCGATTCATTAATGCAGCTGGCACGACAGGTTTCCCGACTGGAAAGCGGGCAGTGAGCGCAACGCAATTAATGTAAGTTAGCTCACTCATTAGGCACCGGGATCTCGACCGATGCCCTTGAGAGCCTTCAACCCAGTCAGCTCCTTCCGGTGGGCGCGGGGCATGACTATCGTCGCCGCACTTATGACTGTCTTCTTTATCATGCAACTCGTAGGACAGGTGCCGGCAGCGCTCTGGGTCATTTTCGGCGAGGACCGCTTTCGCTGGAGCGCGACGATGATCGGCCTGTCGCTTGCGGTATTCGGAATCTTGCACGCCCTCGCTCAAGCCTTCGTCACTGGTCCCGCCACCAAACGTTTCGGCGAGAAGCAGGCCATTATCGCCGGCATGGCGG
>NZ_PQSU01000073.1 GCF_002920615.1 Streptomyces sp. Ru62 | reverse complement strand
CCACCAGCGGCGCGCCGGCGCGCTGGGCGATGTGCCGGGCGGCGACCTTGTCGCCCAGGTCGCGGATCGCCTGCGGCGGCGGGCCGATCCAGATCAGGCCGGCGTCCAGCACGGCCTGGGCGAATTCGGCGTTCTCCGACAGGAAGCCGTACCCCGGATGGACGGCGTCCGCGCCGGACTCACGCGCCGCGTTCAAGATCTTCTCGATGACCAGGTAGCTGGTGGCCGGGGTGTCACCGCCCAGAGCGAACGCCTCATCCGCGGCGCGGACATGCGACGCGTCCCGGTCCGGGTCGGCGTAGACGGCCACGCTCGCGATCCCGGCGTCCCGGCAGGCCCGGGCCACGCGGACAGCGATTTCGCCACGGTTGGCGATGAGCACCTTGCGCAGCATGTCGCGAAATACCTCCAGAAGACCGTGCAGTCTGGTCGCGTCCGCCCGGGCGCGGGCCGTACCGGGCAGGTGAGCGGATCGAGAGTGCGAGTCAGGGACGAGGGCCGCAGGGCACCGTGGCCGCGTCCGAGGCGTGGTGCGGGCGGCCTGCGCGTGCGGACGCTCGGGCGAGCGGAACGGTGCGGGTGTTCAGACGGAGGCCGCCTCTACGCCGTCCTCGGCGCGGTCCGAGGCCAGGGCCTCCACCGTGGCGGCGAGTTCGCCGACGGTTCCGGTGCTGAAAGCGCGGGCGGTCGGCTCCGTCCTGCGGCACAGCCCGCTCAGCACACGGCCCGGTCCCACCTCGACGTACCGCCGCACCCCCAGGCCGGCCAGCGTGCGCACCGTGCCGGTCCACAGCACGGGTGCCGACAGCTGTCTGCGCAGGGCCGAGACGATCTCCTCGACGCTGGTCACGGGGGCGCCGGTGACGCTGGACACCATGGGTACCGAAGGACTGCGGAAGTCAACGGCGGCCAACGCCTCGGCGAACTCCTCCTCGATGTCACGCATGAGCGAGCAGTGGAACGGCGCCCCCACCCCGAGCGGCACGACGCGTCGGGCACCCGCCTCCTTCGCTGCGTCGACCAGGGCCCGGACAGCCTTCGTCTGGCCCGACACCACGGTCTGGGCGGGCTCGTTGTCGTTCGCCACCTCCAGCACCTGGCCGGTGTCGGCGGCTGCCCGGGCGCACAGGGCCCGTACGGTGGGCAGGTCAAGGCCCACCACGGCGGCCATGGCCCCCGGCACCCGCTCGTTGACCTCGGCCATCAGCCGCCCGCGCAGCCGTACCAGGCGCAGGGCGTCCTGCCAGGACAGCGCGTCGGCGCACACGGCGGCCGCGTACTCGCCGAGGCTGTGCCCGGCCACGACGTCGGGCACGACGTCGTGAGCGCGCAGGACGTCGAGGACGACGATCTCGGTCAGGAAGACAGCCGGCTGCGTGATCGCCGTGTCACGCAGGGCTTCGGCCGGTCCTTCGTGGCACAGCCGTGACAGCGGAAAGCCCAACAGGTCGTCGGCGGCGCGGTAGTAGGTGTCGACCAGATCGGGACGCCGCTGCACGAAATCGGCGCCCATGCCGACGCGCTGCGAGCCCTGACCGGGAAAGACGAACGCGGTGGATGCCATCTCTTCAGTGCTTCCTGCTCCGTGATGCACACCGGAAGGCCCCTCCGGGTAGGCCGCCCCTACTGCGGAATACCGCGAAAGGAGGCTTCCGGCTAATTCCGGATCGGTGGTGGGAGAAGCCGGTCGGTGCTTCAGAGCCTCATCCACTCGCGGTTCCCGAGTCAAGCCAGCGAAACAGCTCGGCAAAGCTTCGTCAGAGGTATGCAAAATCCACAGCGCGGTGACAGGGAATCGTCGCGGGAGTGCAATGTCGGCTTCTGTTCCCGAGCCTGTGCCCCTACCTTTTCGGTGCAGTTGATGGAAGGCCGTGAACCGGCGCGTAACTGCCGGGAAACCCAAAAACCCTTCACTGTTCCCGCAGGGTCCGGACCCAGATCCCGTACGAAGACCGATGAGAGGGGATGCCGTGCGTGTACTGCTCGTCGAAAGCGATCTCCAGCTCGCCCGCTGCGTGGGGGAAGGCCTGCGGCGGCAGGGGTTCGAGGTCGACCACGTGACCACGGGAGCAGAAGCGCTGCGTTCCTGCCCGCAGGCCGACGTCGTCCTGCTGGACCTCGGTGTTCCCGGTCTCCGGGGTCTGCGTCTGTGCCGTGACATACGTGCCGTCAGTTCCGTGCCCGTCTTGGCGGTCAGCGCCGACGGCAGCGAGGCGACTCGCGTACGCGCGCTGCGCTCGGGTGCCGATGTGTGCCTCGACAAGCCCTACGGGTTCCGGGAGCTGGTCGCTCGCATCGAAGCGGTCACGCGCCGGACACGCGCCGCCCGGCCCCACGACACCGTACCTGTCCACGAGATCTCACCGGTCAGCATCGACGCGGTCGCCCGGGAGGCACGCGTCGGCGGGCGCTGCCTCACCCTCACCGAGAAGGAATTCGACCTCCTGCGACTCCTGGTGTCGCAGGCGGGGACCGTCGTCTCCCGGGACCAGATCATGCTCCAGGTCTGGGGCGAGACGCAGAACAGGCGCAGCCGCACCGTGGACACCCACATCGCCAGCCTGCGACGGAAGCTGGGGGACGGGGGCCGATGGATCGTTACCGTCCGCGGCGTCGGTTTCCGCTTCGCCCCTCCCGGCAACCCCACGCCGATCCGGCCCGCCGAAGGACCCGTACAGAGCACCGTGACACGCCCGGGTGGCCGCGGCGTGGGCCTCGTGGGCACGGCGGGGGCCGTCAGGACCGTCCAGCCCACGATCCGCGCGCGCGATCGGATCGGCCGCGAGCGCCACCTGAGCCGGGCGACATCCGCCCACCGGATCCACAACTGAACTCCCGGCTCGACCACCCACTCGCAACCGGCAAGCCCGACAAAGCGCCGGACAACACCGGAGCGACGGTGTGCTCCGGCGCGGAGAACCGCCGCGGGCGCTCCAGGGCCGGGAGGCCTCGGAGTGCCGTCGACGGCTCCGGGAGGGGGCCAACGCGTGCCGCGCGTGTCGCGGGTCGGGCGTGCCGCCTGCGCGTAAAGACGCGCACGCGTGAGGGCGCATGGCCGTCGAGTCGGCCCGGCTCGGCTGTCACAGCACCGGTGTCACCGCGTCTGCCACCGCTCGGGCTCGGCGGGGCCGGCGCCGAGTGTCCGGCGCCCGGCGGTCGGGCGCGGCTTCGGCTCGGCGGCGGCCGGGCCGGCGCCGGGCCCCTCACTCGGCCGGGGCGGTCGCGTGGGACAGCGCCACCCCGCCGATGATCAGGGCGAGGGCGAGGAGGCGGCCGAGGGTCACCGGGTCCTTGTGGACGACGATGCCCGGCGTGATGGCGCCGGCCGCGCCGATGCCGGTGAAGACCGCGTAGGCCGTCCCCACCGGCAGTCCCCGCATCGCCAGGGACAGCAGATAGACGGCGACGGCGCCGAGCGTGAAGCAGAGCAGGGTGGGCAGCGGGCGGGTGAAGCCTGCCGTGGGCCTGATGCTCTGCGACCAGCCGACCTCCACCAGGCCGGCGGCGATGAGGAGCAGCCAGTTCACAGGGACTCTCCTGTCTTGCGGGCGGCCTCCAGCGCGGCCGCGCGGGACGCGTCGTGCGCGCCACGCCGGTCGGCGAGGGCCGGATCGAGGAGGGAATTGACCAGTTCGGTGCCGAGGAAGGTCATGTCCTCCTCGGGCACGGCGAAGTGGCCGGCGAAGAAGTCGCGCAGATAGCGTTCCTGGTGGTCGTACGGGTGGCGCGGGGCGCCCGGGCCGTACGCCCCGCCGCGCGCATACGCCACGGCGAACCGCCGCCCGGCCAGGGACATCCGCGGGAAGGTGACCTGGTCGATCCAGGCCTTGAGGGACGCCGGGATCGAGCAGTTGTACATCGGCGTGGCGATCAACACGGTGTCGGCCGCGACGAGTTCGGACAGCAGCGGCTCGACGACCGCCCAGGCCGCCTCCTGCGCCGGTGTGCGCACGGCCTCCCGGTAGCGCGCGGTGTCGGCGATCCGGTGCTCCAGCACGTAGTCGCACAGCTCGGTCCACGCCTCACCGATCTGCGGGACGGGCGTACGGGCGAGGTCGCGGTGGACGTAGGTGCCGCCGGGATGGGACGCGCGCCAGGCGGCGGCGACGGCGTCGCCGACCTCCCGGCTGAAGGACTTGCGGCGGGCACTGGCGTCGGTGTGCAGCAGCGTGGTCATGACGGGGTCCTCTCGTAATCGGCCGGAAACAGTAACCGGACACGGCGTCCAGTTATCTCCGACGGGAGGATCAACCGGACAGGACGTCCAGTTATTCCGGTAGGCTGTATCCCATGGACACGAGGGGCGGTCACAGGGAGAAGCAGGGCCGCACCGAGATCACCAGCCGCACGGAGACGGCCGGGGACGCGCCGTCGGCCGGGCACGGGGAGACGGCCGGGCGCGGGAAGGGGAAGGAGCGCGCGGACGCCGCCCGGAACCGGGCCAAGGTGCTCTCCGCCGCCGCGGAGCTGTTCGCCGCCGGAGATCCGCGGTCGGTCACGATGGAGGACATCGCCCGCGCGGCGGGCATCGGCCGGGGCACGCTTTACCGCCGCTACCCGGACGTCGCCTCCATCGCGGCGGCCCTCCTCGACGAGCACGAACGCCGCCTCCAGGAGGAGTTGCTGCGCGGCGCTCCCCCGCTGGGCCCCGGCGCGCCCGCCCCGGAGCGGCTCGCCGCGTTCTACGCCGCCATGGTCGACCTGCTCGACGCCCACAGCCATCTGGTCCTGGGCGCCGAGACCGGCGAGAAGCGCTTCACCGTCGGCGCGTACGGCTTCTGGCGTGCGCACGTCCTGGTCCTGCTGCGCGAGTCCCGCACCGCGGACCCGGAGGCCCTGGTGGACGGCCTGCTCGCGCCGCTGGCTCCGGAGGTGTTCCTCCAGCAGCGAGCGCAGGGAGTGACACCGGACCGGATCAAGGCCGCGCTGGGGCGGCTGGCGACGGCGGCGACGGCCGGCTCACCGACGGCCAGGGCCGCACCGTCGACTGCCGGCCCACCGTCGTCATCATGACCTCCGACATCGGCGCCCACCGCATCCTCGGCCACGAGGGCGACGCCGCCGAGTTGAAGGACGAACTGATGGAGGAGCTGCGGAACCGGTTCCTGCCGGAGTTCCTCAACCGCTGCTCGTGGCACACGGCCACCAGCCGGAGTTCGGCGCCCGGCCGCTGCGCCGCACACTGGGAGCAGATCCGCGAACCGGTCCGCGCGACGGTGCCGGGCAGCGGCCCCAGCAACGGGCCGGGAGGAGAGGTGAGCTCCCAGGTGTCGCGGACGGTGTGCCGCAGATAGCCGGTGAGCGTGAGGTCGTACCGGTGCCAGGGGAGCAGGCCGCTGCCCGGTACCGCACCCGAGTGCCGCACCACCACGGTCCACGCGTCGGGGTCGTCGGAGGCCGAGGTGTCCCAGAACAGCACGTCGCTGCCCCGGGTGCAGCCCCAGGCCAGCAGGCCGCCGGGCTCGGAGTGAAGCACGGGCCGCTCGGCCTCGGGCAGCTCCCGCGCCTCGATCCGCGCCTCCCGGTGCGTCCCGCGCAGCCACTCGCCGTAGTCGAAGCGGTCCCGCTGCACGCACGGCACATGGATCCACAGGTACTCACCGAAGTCCAGCGGCCCGTACCGGTCGGCGAGCCGCTTGTAGTCGGCCGGCAGCCGCAGTCCGAGCCAGTCCTCGACGGCCGCCCAGTCGACGGGGACGGCGGAGGGCGGGCGTTCCGTGGAGGGTGCGGTGAACGTGTCTATGTCCGAGGTCAATTGATGTCCTTCGAGCGTGCGCCATGTGCTTGGCTGATTCTTCCGTCCCCGCGGGTCGGGCGGAAATCGGGCGGCGGCGGGTGTGCCGCGCGGGTCAGACTGGCGCGCATGGAGGACGAGATCGCCCGCAGGGTCGCCGAACTGGACGCGGAGTCGACCGAGGTGGCCGAGGACGCGCAGCACGCGCTGATCGCCCTGGGGCCGCGGGTGCTGGAGCCGCTGATCGCGGCGGCCCCGGCGCTGAACCCGTTCGGGCAGCTGTGCGCCATCGAGGTGTTCACCGCGCTGGCCGACCCGCGCCCCATCAACGTCCTGATCGGCATGCTGGGAAGCGAGAGCGGGACCGTCCGGCAGTGGGCCGCCGAGGCCTTGGCCGAACTGGGCGTCCGGCGCGCCGTGCCACGCCTGCGGCAGGCGTACGACGCCTTCCTGCGGCGCGGGGAGGCACCCGACGACAGCGAGGGCGAGGGGCTGCGCTGGGCGCTCACCGAACTGGGCGGCCGCGAGGAGGTCCTGCCTCCTCGGTCCGCCGCGCTGATGTGGCCTGGTGAGGCCCCCGGTCGCCTCTGGCTGGCGGAACATCTGGCCGAGGTCATCCGCGACCTCGCCGACCATGGACAGGCGGTGCTCTACTTCCAGATCTGGGAGGTCACGTCCGATGGTGGCCGCCGCTGGGTCAGCGGCCCCGGCATCGACTGGGACGTCGACCGCGACGGCCCCTGGCCCGAGACCGTTGCCTTCTGTCGCGACTGGGCGCTGCTGGCGGCGGAGGCGGTGGACGTGGCGCCGGACCGGGTCGCGACGATCTCCTGGATCGACGCGACGGATCTCCGCGACAGTCCCCAGGAGGCCCCTGTGGTCGGGTAGCCGGAGACCAGCAATGGTCTCCGGCTACCCGACCACACTCGCGACGACGCCTTGATGGCTCTGTTCCCGGCCGCACCTTCATCTGTGGCGAACACCTCCGCGACCAACGTGCACTGCTGGGTGGTCGAGCAGAGCTTTGCCCTGCTGCACTGGTTCCGCCGACTGCGCATCCGCTGGGAGATCCGCGGCGACATCCGCGAAGCTTCCTCAGCCTGGCCTGCGGCATCATCTGCTGGCGCCGACTGGTCAACCTCTCACTTCGTTAGGGGTTCTT
>NZ_PQSU01000072.1 GCF_002920615.1 Streptomyces sp. Ru62 | reverse complement strand
GGCGATGAGGGCAGTGGTGCCGTCCTGTTGTACGGCCAGCGCGGCGGCCCAGCCGGTGGCATCTTCGAGTACTGCGACTGTTCCCGGTCAGTTGAGCGGTGAGTCCTACGATGAGCGGGTGACCGAAACGCTGCCCCCTGTGGGCATTGACCTCTTCGATGCCGAACAGCTTGTGCTGGTTGAGTCCGTGGAGCCGCCCCTGTCTCCCCAGGAAGTGGCGGCTCGATACCGGGTGTGGGGGGCGGCGGTCCGGGCCAACCCCAGCCTCTTCGACGGTCCGGTGGTGGCCTGTGGGGGCTGGAGTGGGTGGGAGCGCGCGTCCTTCGCCTGACCTGGGTGCGTGTGACGTATCGGCACTATGCCTTGCGCCGGGTTGCGGGCGCGGCCGCGCTGCCCTGCCTGTTTGTGAACATCGTCCAACCGACCACTGACGGCCGTGTGCTGGCGGTGAGGATGTCGCCCTACACGGCCGCCCCGGGCCGCTGGCAGCTGCCGGGAGGGTCTGTGGAGCCGCCCCGGGAGGGGGAGGCGCTGGACGAGTCAGCACTGGCTGGGCAGGCCGCGCGGGAACTGCTGGAGGAGGTGGGGATCGGCGTGGCCGCCGAGGAGTTGAGGCTGTGGGTCGTCACCCGTGGCGAGAACGGCAGTGTCGGCCTGACCTACCTGGCCCCGGTGCTGCCTGAGGCGGCGCTGCGCGCGGGATTCACCGCGGCAGCGGAGGCCGATCGCGCCCAGGGCCGCGCCCCTGAACTCGACGATATGGTCCTGGTGCGCTCACCGGGTGAGCTGACCGGCTTGGCCGGTCCGCACGCGGACTACCTGGAGCCGATCGTCCGCCGCTATTCCGGGCACGGCTGAGGTCCGGCTGGACTCAGCTGCCGGCGAGGAAGTCGCGTCCCCGTTCGTCGAGTTCGGCCACACATCGCAGGCCACGGGCCCGGAACCGTGCCAGGTCACTGCGCATGCGGGAGACGGCCTTGCGTGTGCGGACGGATCGGACGCCGTCCATGTGGTCCATGGCCCGGTGCCAGGTGGCGCACGCCTGCTCGATGCTGCCGCGTTTGAGGTGCATCTCGGCGCCCGCGACCAAGTCCAGGGCGACGATCCGCGCGTAGGTGTCGGCCGGGCGGGCTGTGGCGGCCAGCGCGTATTGCTCGGCTGCGGCCCGGTGGTCGCCCATGGTCTCGTGGACCTTGGCGGTCCGGGAGTACACGGACGCGGCGGGCGGGCCCCAGGCCAGCGCCCAGAACGGCGCCTCGTCGCCGGGCGCACCGGTCAGCAGAGTGCGGGCTTGTTCGGCCTCGGCCAGGGCCGCGCGGCGCTTGCCGCTCTTGGCCAGCGTGTGGGCGTAGACGACACGGAAGAGGGCTTCAGTCTGGGCATCCACGTGCCCCTTGGCCCGGTTCAATCCGGTCTCGGCTAGCCCCAGGCAGTGCTCGGGACGGTGGAGCTTGAGACTTTGCATGGCCATGGTGTGCATCACGAAGCCGTCGTGTCCCCGCAGGCCGGACTCTGTGGCCAGGGCGTAGGACTGGAGGTAGTAGCGCTGTACCAAGCCCTGTTGCCCGGCGTCGTAGGACTTCAACCCAGCAGATGGACGCCGCGGCTGGCGGCGGAGAGTATCTGCTGGCGGACCGCGTCGGTGCGGACCGGGCCCGGCACAGCGAGGCGACGTCGTCGCGGAGGTAGGTGACCAGGGCGCTGCGAGCGTGCTGTCCGCCATGTCGCTCGTCCATCTCGGAGAACGCGGCAGCAGCCCGCACCGCCCCGAGGCCGGGAGGCCGGCCGCTGAGCGCATCTGATGCCGCGCATCCGGTGCTGTGCATCGCACCGGCGATGCCGCGCCTCCACTCCACCCGGTGGGCTCCACCGGGTGGGCTCCACCGGGTGGGGTCCACCGGGTGGGGTTCACCGGGTGGGCTCCACCGGGTGGGCTCCACCGGGTGGGAGTGGTCGTCGCCGTGCTCGGTCTCCACTCCGCTGGGTGGGGTCCGCCGGGTGGAGAGAGTGGACGACATCGTGCGGGAGTGGACGAGATCGCCGGGACGATGCGGTGCATCCGTCCGGGCGCGTTTCCCCTTCGGGTGTCAGTGGTGTGCGGGACGGTACGAGGACGGTTTCCACATGTACGACGGCAGGCTGCCGATCGTGGTCACCGGCATGAAGCGCCTCAAGGAGCACGGCCCGGGCGGGGTGGTTTTCCGGCGCTTGGGCCGGCCATAGAACCAGACGCTCCGCGTGGGCGTCGGCAACCCGCGCCGCGAAGCCCGCGACGCCCGCAAACAGGCCGGGTTCGCTGCCCGTCAGCGGGAGTGCAAGGGGCAGCTGCGCCGCATCGCGGCACAGAACAAGGCCGAGCGGGTGGCCTGCTGTTCCGTGTGCGCCGGCTGCGGCGCCCGGTTCACCGACGACCGGTGGAGGGCCATCGGGCCCGCCGCGTGGGACGCCCCCCGCCAGAGCTACCCGCACTTGTGCGCCGGCTGCAAGCAGCGTGCCATCACCGCCGAGCGCCGAGCCGAGCAGGCCGGGCGCGAGCACCCGGAGCACGGTCTGGCGGGGGCCGAGCAGAAGGCGGGCGGCACCTGGCTTTTCCGCTTGCGTGGCTGACGTGCGGTGGGAGACCACGGCCGGGCAGGGCTGTCCTGCCCGGCCGTGGCGGTGACTCCCAGGGCCTCGGCAGCGCGTGCCGCAGGTCCTTGAGTCAGTCGGGCGGGTTGGTGAGGGACTTGTCTGCTGGCCGGGCCGTGATGGACCGGATGGCACCCTGAACGGCGTCTTGGCCTGTCGCGGCGGTCAGGCGGGTGCCCATGCGGGTTGCTGCGGGGCGCGGGGTCGGGTGGCGGGGTGGGCGCGGGAACGTTGTCCCGGGTCGTGATGCTGCTCCCCTTGAGCGGAGGAATCGAGGACAGTGGACACGTGTTGTGTCGTCGGCGTGGGGGCGGTGAGCGCCTCGTCCGGCTCGTCTCGCTCGTTCCGCCTGCCGGTCTGCTCCGTCCGGCCCTCTGGCTGTGCCGGTCGCGTCGTGGTCCCGCTGGAGCGCGGGCTTCTCCCGTTCCCGGCTCGCTGCTGTCCGGGTCCCGCCCGGTTCCGAGTACCGGTCTGGCGGGCAGCGGTATCGGCACGGGGGGCGGCCCGGGCGCTGTCGTGCTGGGTGTCGCGGTTGGTAGTCGTGGAGGTGGTCGCTCAGGGCGGCTGTGAACCGCGTCGGTCTGATGTGATCGTTTGCGTTCCACGAGGGGTGCGTCGTGAAGGACGACGGCGAGTGGTTCATGGGTCAGCTCGACGGTGACGGCTCAGTGATCTGCTGGGGTTCCTGCGGAGCCGGCCTGGCCGCTGGGCGTGTGCAGTTGCTGAACCGTACCCGGCATCTTCGGCCACTTTCCCAGCAGGCCCTGGCTGTAGGCCTGTTCGGCGGTGTGGCAGGCACCGCCGAAGAAGGCCGGTCAGGCGGTCGGGGTTTGTGCCCGTGCCGCATCGTGAGTGCCTGGCCGCGCGCGGTCCCCGGCCCGGCTCGGCGGGGTGTGTCAGTCGTGTGCGTTTGGGGGGTGTGCTGTGATGTGGCCGGTATCGGCTGCCGCCGTGTTCCATTGGGCCAGCAGGCGCAGGGCGGTCTCGGACGGGCTGTGGGGTTCGGTGCCGTAGACGAAGAGGATCTGGTCCGGGTCGTCTGCGGGGGTGAGGGCCTGGTAGGTGACGGTGAGGTCGCCGACGAGCGGGTGGTGGTAGTCCTTGGTGCCGGTGGTGCGCCGGTGGACCTTGTTGTCCGACCACAAGCGGCGGAATTCCTTGCTGTGTATGGACAGGTCACCGACCAGGGCGCTCAGGGCGGGGTCGTCCGGGTGGCGGCCCGCGTCGAGGCGGAGCATGGCGGCGGTGTCCGCGGCGACGCGGGTCCAGTCCCGGTACAGTTCGCGCGCGTGCGGGTCGAGGAAGACGAAGCGGGCCTGGTTCCGCTCGGCCGCGGGCAGCGCGTGGAAGTCGGTGATCAGGCGTGCGGCGAGCTGGTTGTGGGCGAGCACGTCCAGGCGCCGCCCGAGGACGAAGGCGGGCCGGCAGGTCTGCTGGAGGGCGTCCAGCAGGTCCCAGGTGGCGCGGTGGACTCGTTGGGGACGGGGGTGGCGGCGCCGGGCGGGCCGGGGCCGGGGCCGGGCGAGCGTGTGCAGGTGGCTGCGTTCGGCGTCGTCCAGGTGCAGGGCGGTGGCGAGCGCGTCGAGGACCTCTGCCGAGGCGCTGCGGCTGCGGCCCTGTTCCAGGCGCGTGTAGTAGTCCACGCTCACACCGGCCAGCCGGGCCAGTTCCTCCCGGCGCAGGCCCGATACCCGGCGTCGGCCCAGGCCCGGGTCGTCGAGCCCGGCCTGGGCCGGGGTGAGGCGCGAGCGGGCGGAGCGGAGGAATTCCGCCATGGGTGTGCTGTCGGGGTGCTCACGGTCCATCCCTCCAGGATCGCGCGGTTGCCGGGGATCCGGCGGCGTGAGGGTGGCCCAGTCCGTCCCCCGATCAGGCGGGCCGGTCTGAGGCCTGTTCCGCCTGCTCGGAACTGCTTCAGTGGAAACCGGAACCCGGCCGCCGGGAGCGGCGGCCGGGCCACTTTCCCCACACACAATGGAGGCATCTGATGGCGACGTGGTTCATCACCGGCGCATCCCGCGGACTGGGGCTGGAAATCGCGCGGGCCGCGCTGCGGGGCGGCGACACGGTCGTGGCCGCCGCCCGCAACCCGCAGAACCTGCCGCAGGACCTGCAGCACTCCGGCCGAGTCCTCGGCGTCGCACTCGACGTCACGCGCAGCGGGGAGATCACAGCTGCCGTCGAGACGGCCGTGCAGCACTTCGGCGGCATCGACGTCCTCGTCAACAACGCGGGCCGCGGCCTGCTCGGAGCGCTGGAGGAGATCACCGACGCCGAAGCACGCTCCCTGTTCGACCTCAACGTCTTCGGGCTGATCAACATGACCCGCGCCGTCCTGCCCGTCATGCGGGCAGCCGGAGCAGGAAAGATCGTGCACATCGGCTCCCGCTCCGGATTCGAGGGGAGCCCGGGGTCAGCATGTACAGCGCCTCGAAGTTCGCAGTGGCCGGCATCAGCGAGGCGCTCGCAGCAGAGCTGGAGCCGTTCGGGATCCAGAGCATGATCGTGGAGCCCGGCGTCTTCCGCACCGACTTCCTCGACACCACTTCCCTGTCGACCGCAGCGCAGCGCATCCCCGCCTACGACGGCACCCCCGCCCACGCCACCCTGGACTGGATCGACACCGCCAACCACACCCAGCTCGGCGACCCCGTCAAGGGCGCAGCCCTGATCTACGAGGTCACCAGCGGGGACAAACTCCCCGGGCATCTGGCTCTGGGCCGCGACGCGATCGAACGCCAACTGGCCAAGATCCGCAACCTTCACGACGACCTCGCGGCCTGGCAGGACAAGTCCGCCGCCACCGCCTGCCACGACGCCGCCTGACCACCCCCACCGATTCCTCAAGGAACAGGAAACCCCCTGGCCATGACATCCCTGCTCACCGGACGGCCACTCGACGGCCGCGTCGCCGTGATCACCGGCGCCTCCAGCGGAATGGGCGCAGCCACCGCACGCCGGCTCGCCGAACTCGGCGCCGCTGTCGCCGTCGTCGCCCGCCGCCAGGAAAAGCTCTCCGCCCTCGCCGCCGACATCGCCTCGGCCGGCGGAAAGGCCATACACCTGCCCGTCGACGTCACCGACCGAACCGCCGTCCGCGCCGCCGCCGACCAGGTGGCCCACGCCTTGGGGCCGGCGGACCTGGTGTTCAACAACGCGGGCGTACAGCTGATCTCCGCCATCGACGAGCTCAAGGTCGACGACTGGCAGCGGCAGATCGATCTCAACGTCACCGGAGTGATGAACGTGATCGCCGCCTTCCTCCCGCACCTGACTGCCACCGCCGAACGCGGAAAGCCCGCCGACCTGATCAATACCTCCTCCATCGCGGCGACACGCATCCTGGAGAAGTTCTCGATCTACTCGGGTACCAAGGCATACATCAGCCACCTGACCCGACTCATCCGCATCGAACTGGGCCGGAAGAACGTGCGAGTGAGCGCCATCGAGCCAGGCATGGTCGACACCGAACTACCCGACCACGTCACCGACCCCGACGCCAGCGCCCTGATGGCCACCCTGCTCCACGACATCGAATGCCTCCACGGCACCGACATCGCAGAAACCGTGGCCTTCATCGCCGCCCTCCCCCGGCACATCAACATCAGCGAGCTCACCATCCTGCCCACGGCCCAGCCCGTATAGCGCACAACAACCAGGCGGTACCTGACCGATGCAAGCCGTCCACAGCCCACACCGGCCAGGGCCCGCCTTCGTACCTTCCGGCCGGCCAGCGCCCGCCTTCGCGTGTTCCGGCCAACGCACATCAGCCTCTGGTGCGCCAGAGCGAAGTCCCGCGGCCTGCCCGCTCCCCGCGCCCCATCAGATGCCGGCGCACCTGGAACCTGAACGGACCACGCAGCCGGACCGGACAAGCACGCTCGCAGACCGCCACGATGCACCGGCCGCACCACTGCGGTCGCGCGCCGGTCTCCCGGTCGCCCCGGCACACGGCCGCGCCGGTGCCGTGCTCTGCTCCTGGCCCGTCCCTCCTGTCCCCGCCCGCGTGGGCCGGGGCGGTTGTGCCGATCCCGCTACCGCCTCCATCTGGCCGTCCCCTGAGCCTGCGCCGGGCTGCGCCGCCTGTCCCTCCGGGGCCTGTCCCCGCCCGCTGGCCGTCCGCCGTCCGGCTGTCCCACATGGTGGCCCTGTCCACCGGGCCGTGTCGGGCTGTATGCCGCCGGCCGGGACCCGCTGCGTCTTCCGCCCCCGGGCCGGCACGCGCCCGGCTGTCCCACCGGCGGCCCGCTCGTGCTCGCTGGCCTGGGGCCGGCCCCCCGCCGCACCGGCCCCCTGGGTCGGCGGCCGGATTGGGCACGCCCTGGGCCCGGCCGTCCTGGGCCCGGGCCTTCCGCCGTACTCCCCGCGCCTCCGCGCCTCCGCGCCGCCCCGCCGCACCCTCGCCGTGCTGCGGCCCCGCGGCGCCGTGCGGCGTCGTGCACGAAGGCTGCCTGCCGCCATCCGGCCGCCGTAGCCCCGCCCGCGCCCCTGGCCGCCCGTGCCCGGCCTCCCGCCGCCCGTCGGGGGCCCGCCCACCGACGCCGCGCCACGCTGCGACCGCGTCGGCCGCCTCCCGTCGCGCCTTCGCACCGCTCCCCGGCCGCGTGCCGGGCCCGCCTGCCGCCTGGCGGGCCCGCGCTCGTCCCGCCGTGCTCGTGCGTTCCCGCCCGCGCCGGGGCGCCGTGTTCCCCGCCCGCTCGTGCACGGGCCCCCGGCACTGTGCCAGCCTGCTACGCCCCGTCCCTCCGGTTGGGCCTGCGTGCGCCGTCCCGCCCGCCGCCTGTCCGAGCCGCCGCCGCGCCCGCGCCACGCCGCCGTCCCACTCAATCCCGGCCGCCCTCGGCAGACCGGCCGCCACCGGCCTGCGCCGCCCGCCGTCCGGCTCTCCGCGCATCGGACCGGACCCCTGGGCCGCGCTGTGCCCGCGCCAGCCTCCGGGCCACGCGCCGGGCCGTCTCGCCGCGCGCCGGGCCGTCTGCCGCAGGCCGGGCCCGCGCGGGTCCCGACCCAGCCCCCGCTGGGCCCGGCGGCCGTGCGGTGCCGCCTCGTTGCCCGCCCGGCCACCCCGCCGCCGTCCGCGCCCGCCGCCGTACTTCCTGTGCCTGCCGTCCTGTGGCCGCCACGGCAACGCCGCGCGCGCCATGCTCGCCCGCGCCCGGAACCCGGCCGCCGCGCCCGGAACCCGGCCGCCGCGCCCGGAACCCGGCCGCCGCGCCCGCGCCACGCCGCCCTCCCGCTTCCTCGCGGCCACCCCCCAGTCCCGATGCCGACCCCCGCCATGGCCCCGGCCGCGCCCGACACGGGCGATAGCCACCGCCAGGAGCAGGGTGAGCGGCGGCGCTGGTGGTCCCGCCGCGGCCGACCACCGCGATCCGCCCGCTGCGCGGCGTCCTGGCGGCCGGCCGTGCCCGACCGTGCGGCGCCTGACCGCCGCCCGCACGAGCGTGATCCCGCCGGTGGGCCGAGCAACGTTCGCCCGCGTCGCCGCTCTCCACCGCGGTCCGATGGACGCCGGGCAGCGTGCGCTCGCCTCCTCCTTCGTCCTGTCCGAGCGACTGCTGCTGGCAGGTCCCGGCCCGGCGGGCGCCGGAAGGACCACGGTGATGAAGCTGGTGGCCCTCGCCGTGGACGCGGCCAGCGGACACCTGATCCCTCGCCCCGTCCTCCCGTGCGGCGAAAGTCCTCGGCGACGACCTTCAGTTGCGCGCGCACACCCTGCACTCCTGGCTCCACCAGCGCACCCGCCTACCCGACGGGACGCGACGACACGCTCGGACCGGGCTACGCGATCCCCGACAGCGATGGCCACGCCGCCGGCTCCGATATCGGCGCATCCGGGCCGCCGGGCATGACGGTGTACGGCACCTGGGAGACGTTCTGCGCCGATCCCACGCGCAAGGGCCCGGACGCGGCGGGCGGCTACACCGGCCCGAAGACGGTGGAGCACTGGACGTCCTCGGTCACCGGCCGCCCCGTCCCCGACACCCATCTCGCCTACGCCTCCTACACCGTGGTGGCTGGCCGCCGGCACCTACGGCACCGACGGCGCCCGCGGCAAGCAGCGTCTGGCCTCCCGGGAGGTGGACCCGTCCGCCCGGACGACGGCGCTCGTACTTCCTGGCCGAGGCCAAGAAGTACGCGGGCCCCTCCCGGCGGGCCCGCCGAGCCCGCATCAGCATCCCGCGGTCGCCCTGGGGAGGGCTGGACCGATCGCATGTACACATTTGCGAGCTGCGC
>NZ_PQSU01000071.1 GCF_002920615.1 Streptomyces sp. Ru62 | reverse complement strand
GCGGGAACGAGTCCGTGGCGGACGCTCGTCCCAGGACCAGTTGGGCCCGGCCGCCGGACACCGCGTCCAGGGTCGAGAACTCCTGGTACAGCCGTACCGGATCGTTCGTGCTCAGGACGGTCACCGACGTGCCGAGGCGGATCCGCTCCGTGGCCGTCGTCATGGCGGCGAGCAGGACCGGAGTGGCGCTGTCGACATGGCCCGCACGGTAGTGCTCGCCGACGCTGAAGACGTCGAGTCCCGACGCTTCGGCGAGCGCGGCCTCCTCGACCAGCAGGCGAACCGTCTCCGCGCTGTCGAGGACACGGCCGTCGTCCGTCGCGACCTCTCCGAAGGAGTTGAGCCCGATGGTGAAGGGGCTGGCGCTCATGATCCCTCCTCCGCCGGCACGACCGTCCCGCAAATCCTTGACCCGTCAAGTATTAGCCCGAGTGCTTGACGTGTCAAATACGCGGGGTGGGGTGAGCGCGGGGGGACGCGGACGTGGCGGGGCTTCACGTGACGGCCGTTGGGGCTCCGTCGTCGGCGAAGGGCGTCCGAGGACCGCCGCGAGGCCCGCCCGGGGGAGAGAAGAGCCGAGGACGTACGGCGGCGCGTCGGTGGGCCGGTGCGGAGTCGTATCGCCACCGGGAGGCGGGACCAGCCGGTCGGATACCCCGCGACTCCAGGACGTCCTCCGGGGAGGTGTCCCCGGACGCGGGGTCGCGGCGCAGGGCACGCGGGGTCTGCCGGTCACCCGCCCGGAGAGGCCACCCCAGCCCGAGTCGATGCGGCCGGGGTACAGCGCCTCCGGGGTCCCGAAGTCCTGTACTCCGGGCGGGGCGGTCACGGTCGGTACGGCCCTGCGGGTGACGAGGCGAGGACGGACCGCGCCGGTCCGTCCGTGGCCGGGACAACGGGGGAGCCGCCCGTTCGTTTCCGCCGGCTTCCGGTGTCCGGCGGAGCCGGGAGCGCCGACCGCGTCCCCCGTGCGCGCCCGCGGCGGCGCCTCCTCAGCCCGTCGGCCGTCGAGAGCTCCGGCCGTGTCACGCGCACACGCCGAGGACCGGGTGGCACACGTGGTTCGCCCCCCCGGGCCGCAGGGCGACGGGATAGCATCCGCCCATGTCGACGATCTGCCTGATAGGTGTGGGACGGATGGGCGAGCCGGTGTGCCGCCGTCTCGTCCTCGCCGGGCACGAGGTGCGGGCCCACGACATCCGGCCCGAGCGCCGGGCGGCGGTCCGGTCGTGCGGGGCCCGGTGGTCGGACTCGGCGGTGGCCGCGGCGTCGGGGGCGGACGTGCTCCTCACGGTGCTGCCCGGGGCCGCCGAGGTCACGGCGGCCGTGCGGGACGACCTCCTCCAGGCGCTGGCCGCCAACGCCACGTGGGTCGACATGAGCAGCAACACGCCGACGGCCGCGGAGCCCTGCCGGGAGCGGGCCGCCGCACACGGTGTCGGCTTCCTGGAGGCGCCCATCGGCGGCTCGCCCGCGGACGCCGCCGCGGCGCGGTTGCGGCTCTTCGTGGGAGGCGACGCCACCCTCCTGGAACGTCACCGTCCCCTGCTGTCAGCGGTCGCCGACCGCATCAGCCACGTCGGCGGACCCGGTACCGGCTACACCGCCAAGCTTCTGGTGAACCTCCTGTGGTTCGGTCAGGCGGTCGCCACCGCGGAGGCGCTGCTGCTGGGCCGGCGCGCCGGCATGGACCTGGGCGTCCTCACGGACGTCCTGGCCGCGGGCCCCGCCTCCTCCGCCTTCATCCGCCGGGACCTGCCCGCGCTGCTCGCCGGTGACTACCTCCCCGCGTACGGCCTGGACCGCATCTACGACCAGTTGGACGCGATCACCGCTCTGGCGGAACGGTGCGGCACTCCGCACGCCGTCGCGGACACCGTCCGGCGCCTGCACGAGGAGGCGCTCGAACGGTACGGGCCAGTCGACGGCGAACTGCTGGCGGTGGCACTGCTCGAGGAGAGGGCCGGTACGCTGCTGCGTCACCCGGCCCCGGCCACCGGCTGACGCCGTCGCCGCGGGCAGGCCCGCGCACCGCGACGGCCGAGTGCACACGAGTTCTTCACACACGTGCCCGCATGGAGAGGTTTCGCACGGCACGGGAGCCCCTCTGAACCCCGCACGTCCCTCCGCGCGTTCAACGAGAGGCGGCCCCTGCCCGGGCGGCATCGGTTGTCTGCCGAGGAGACTCGGCAGGAGTGCGAAGAAGTGAGCTCATCACGGCCATAGTCACGACCCTGCGACGGGTCGTCATCATCGGTGGGGGGTACGCGGGAGTACGCCTGGCGCGCGAACTCGACGCGGACGCCGACGTCACGCTGATCGACCTCAAGGAGGCGTTCTTCCACCGCGTCGCCTCGCTACGGGCCAGCGCCGACGAGGAATGGACGTACGCCCCGTCCCGTACCACTCACTTCTCGCCCGCGGCCGTGTCGTGCGCAACAAGGCCGTCGGCATAGCGACCGTGGAACGTGAGGTGATCCTCGCCACCGGCCACCGGGTGCCGTACGACGCCCTGGTGATCGCGACAGGCGCCGACTACCAGGAACCGGCGCGCTTCACCGGCAGCACCGTCGAGGAAGCGGCGGAGTCCTTCCGGAGCCATCAGCGACGCGTCGCCGGTGCCCGTAGCATCCTGGTCATCGGGGGCGGCCCCTCCGGCGTGGAACTGGCGGCGGAACTGCGGCTGGCCAACCCGTCGGCCACGGTGACCCTCGCACACCGCGGCCCCCGCCTGCTCAACCACCAGGGCACCGGCCGGATGGGCCGTCAGGCGCGGGCCTGGCTGGAGCGGCACGACGTGCGCATCCTGCTCGACACCTTCGTCGGTTCCGCCGACGGCGTCGGCGCCCGGCTGCGCGACCAGGCGGGCAACACCCCATCCGCCGACGTCGTGTTCTGGACGACCGGCACCACTTCGAACACTCTGTGGCTTCGCCTGGCGGGACTCGGCACCTGGCTCGACGGGAGCGGTCACGTCAAGGTGGACACACACCTGAGGGTGCTGGGACAGAGGGACGTCTTCGCGGTCGGCGACGTCAACGACGTGTCCGAGGCCAAGCTCAGCCCCTCGGCGGTGGCACAGGGGGAGGCCGCGGCGCACAACATCCGCACGTACCTCGACCACGGCAAGCACGCGGGCCGGCCACGCCCGTACAAGCCCGCGCCGGTCAGGATCTTCTCCGTGCCCTTCGGACCCGAAGGAGGCACCACCCTCCTCCCGGCACTCGGCCACGACGTCCTCGTCCTCGGCAACAGGGCGACGTCGGCGCTCAAGAGCAGGAACCTGGCCGTTTCGGTGATCCGCAAGCTGCTGGGCGTCACCGGCGGCTGAGGGGTGTCCGCGCAGTCGACGGCCGCCACCCAGTCCCGCGGCTCAGGGATGCAGCCACTGTCCTTACCCGGTCGGAGGCTGTGTTCGCGTCGTTGGTAGTGACTGGTGCGGTTCTGCGGCGGTTAAGCGGGTGAGCAGATGGCGTATCCCGGCGAGGCTGAGGTGGATGAGCCGGGAGGTTCCGTTTCCGCTGTGCCGGCGTGCAGTCGTGGAACGGGCCGTCAAGCAGGCGTGGTTGGCCGTGGCGAGCGCCATGTGGCGGTGCCATCCGGGGGAGCGGCGGACCATCCCGTCAGCCATCCCTCGTCCCCTTCCGGCACGAAGCCCCCGGCATGAGCCGGCCGGGTCGCTCGGGCGACAGCGTCAGCCGGACGCTATGCGCTCCAGAACCTCCGCGGCGGCGGCGATGTCGCAGCCCTCCAGACGCGAGAACACATGGCGTCGTACGCTCGCGAGATTGGTGGGCCAGGCCTGCTTCAGCTGCGTCCACCCGGCACTGGTGAGAACGGCGAGCCAGGCCCTCCCGTCGTCGGGTGACTTCTCACGGGTGACCAGCGACTGCGCCTCCAGCCGGTTCACCACCCGCGTCATGCCGCTCAGTGACAGCCCACACATGCCGGCCAGTTCGCTCATCCGCATCCGGTTGTCCGGTGCCTCCGAGAGGTGCACGAGGACCATGTACTCGGTACCCGAAATCGGATGCTCTTCCAGCATGTCCCCGTCCACGACCCGGGGCAGGAGTGTAATTACTTTCCCCAAGGCCCGTAGGAAGGCCTCCTCGTCGCGGCTCAAGGGCTTGATGGTTGTCACGTCTGCCATGGCGTCAGTGTAAATGCCGGAACCCTGTCGCAGACCGGTGCGTACCCGTTCACATCCGGGACTCCGGTCACGGAAAAGGAAATCGGAAAACAGAAAGCGACCGGTCGACTTAAATTGCAGGGGAAACTAGTGCCCTGCCCGTATGACAAGTCGATTCCCGTCCCTCACGAGTTCCAGGAGACACGTGTCCGACCGTCGTCAGTGCCCGGCGCTCTGGCCACCGTCGACGTGCAGGATCTCGCCGGTGACGAAGGGAGCGCCGTCCAGATAAAGAACCGCGTCGACGACGTCCTGGATCTCGCCCACCCTGCCGATCGGATGCAGATCACCCAACGCGCCGTAGGACTCCGGCGAATGCATGGGCGTCCTGATGATGCCGAGTGCGACCGCGTTGCTGCGGATGCCCCGCCCGGCGTACTCGATGGCGAGGGCCTTGGTGGCGGACTGCAGACCGCCCTTGGTCAGCGAGGCCAGCACCGCGGGGGTGGCCGAGCTGGCGTGGTCGACGAGACTGGTGGTGATCTGGACGATGTGCCCGCGGCCCTGGCGCAGCATCTGCTCGACGGCCAGCTGGGAGATGCGGAAGAACCCGGACATGTTGATGCCCGTGACCATCTCGTAGTCGGCCTGCGTGTATGCGTGGAAGGGCTTGGAGAGGAAGACGCCGGCGTTGTTGACCAGGGTGTCGATGCGGCCGAAACGCTCGAGCCCCGCGGAGATGACCCGCTCGGCGGTGGCCGGGTCGGCGATGTCTCCCCGGACGGCGAGGACGTCCGGATCCTGCGAGGGGGCGATGCCGCGGGAGGTGGCCACCACCGCGTGGCCGCGCTCGCGGTAGGCGTCGACCAGGCCGGCACCGATGCCCTGGGACGCGCCGGTGATGACCGCGACCCTCTGATCGGGGTTGCTCATGAAGATGCTCCGGAGAGAGATGGGTGGCTGCGTGTTCCCGGCGACCGACGATAGGACGCCGCCCCGGCGACAGGTGGGACAACATGGCCGTGAAGTCAGCCGTCTGCCCGTGGTCGGCGGGTTGATCGGCCGAGGTGACCTCCGCCGCCCGGCGGCTGCGGACGTGGTCGACGCCGGTCGCGCGCGAGGCCCCGTTGCCCGGCGCGGTGAACGTGTCGCGCTCGGCGTCGATCGTGATCGTCGGCACCTTGCGACGAGGTGGGCGGCCAGGGCGACGATGTCCATGAGGTGTGCGTGCCGGGGGCACCGGGGGCGGGGCTCCTGCTGAATGCGCGGTGCGCATGTGCGCGATGCGCGTGGCGCAGCGATCGTCACTGGTCGAGCAATTGCCCCAGAAGGGGCGTGTCTCCGGCGCGACGGCGATACATCGCGGTCGGGCGGAACGCACCGGTCACCGAATACGACCTGGCCCCCGCCGGCGGTACATGTGCGGAGCGGTCCACGGCACGTGTCCCCGGCTGAGGTTCCCAGCAGCACCGGCGGGCGGCGGGCGCAGCAGGCGGAACATCGTGTCGATGGCTCCCGGTGTCATTCCCGAGCAGCGACCCGCCGGACGGGCCGGGGTCCGGACCCCGGTACCGAGCCGGCTCGCCGGGCCCAGTCGACTCCGCCGGAGTTGGTGGACGCCCCGGCCGCGGACACGGGCGTGGAAGACCGCCCGGACGGTCCGCGGCGCGGCGGCGTCCTCCGCCGTGCCGCAGCCGGGGGCCAGGAAGGGATCCGGGGTCATTCCGTCCTGCGACCGGTCCCGCGCATCAGCCCGGCGAGGGACTCGTCCAGCCGCAGCGTGCCGCTCTCGGCGCCGGCCGCCACGCTGCCGTAGGCGCGGTCGAGGAAGCGCCGCAGCGCGGCGGCCGGCGCGGACACGATCGTGGTGCCGGTCGGCGAGCTGATCCGGATGCACAGCGCGCCCCGTCCCGCCCGCAGCCGGTGCGGGCGACGCGGTGCGGGCCAGGTCTGCACGTCTCCGAGACCGGCGGGCCTCGACAGCCCCTCCGCGAGGAGATCACGCGCGAACACCCATTCCACCGGTGGTGTCACACCCGAGTCCACCACCATCCGCACGGCGTACGGCTCGTCGGTCGCGTAGTGGAAGGACAGGGTGACCGGCACGGTGACCGAACCGTCGAGCAGGACGGTGCCTTCACAGCGGCAGCTGGTGCCCGGCCGTGGTGAGGACGCCGGACCGGGGCCATGGGTGGAGTGATGACTCATATCTTGCTCATTCGCTCAGGCGCTGCGCCGCGAGGGCGCCAGCGGGCCGGCCGACTCGCCGCAGGAACGAGGTGCCGTGAGGACGTGAGAGCCAACAGATGGCCGGTCGTCTTCATTCCGGTGGGCCGGTCGAGGAGAGGTTCCCGACTCTCGGCGGCGGCATGTTCCGTCACCTCGCCGGGGCGTCCGCTACCGCCCGCCGGCGTCCCGGTACGTCTCCAGCAGTCGCAGCCACACCTCGCTGATCGTCGGGAAGGCGGGGACGGCGTGCCACAGCCGCTCGATCGGGACCTCGCCCGTGACGGCGATCGTGGCCGAGTGGAGCAGTTCCCCGACTCCGGGCCCGACGAAGGTGACGCCCGCCACGGTGCCGTTCGTCGCGTCGACCAGCATGCGGGCCCGGCCCCGGTAGTCCTCGGCGTACTGCTGGGCGCCCGCCAGACGGCCGAGGTCGTAGTCCACCACCTCGACCCGGCGGCCGGTGCGCCGGGCTTCACGCGTGGTGAGCCCGACGGAGGCCACCTCCGGCGTGGTGAAGACGACCTGCGGGACGGCGACGTGGTCGGCGGTCGCGGCGTGCGCCCCCCAGCGGACGTCGTCGACGGGCGCCTTCCCGGCGCGGGCGCCTATGGCAGCTCCGGCGATCCGGGCCTGGTACTTGCCCTGGTGGGTCATCAGCGCGCGCCCGTTGACGTCGCCGACGGCGTAGAGCCAGCCGTCGGGGACGGCGGTCACCCGGCAGGTGTCGTCGACGGTGAGCCAGTCGCCGGGCGTCAGGCCGATGGTCTCCAGGCCGGCGTCCGTCGTGCGCGGCGCGCGGCCGGTGGCGAAAAGGATCTCGTCCGAGGTCAGCTCCGCCCCGTCCGCCAGGGTGATCCGTACCGGGCCGTCTCCGCCGTTCTCGCGGTGTACAGAGGCGACACGGGTACCCAGTCGTAGGTCGACGCCGGCCTCGTGGAGTCCGTCCGCCACCAGTTCACCGGCGAACGGCTCCATCTTCCTCAGCAAGGTCTCGCCGCGTGCCAGCAGGGTCACCCGGGAGCCCAGCGCCTGCCAGGCCGTGGCCAGCTCGACGGCGACCACCCCGCCGCCCACCACGACGAGCCGCCGGGGTACGCGGTCGGCGGTGGTGGCCTCACGGTTCGTCCACGGGCGTACGGTGTCCAGTCCGGGAAGGTCGGGCAGGGCCGTGCCGGTGCCGGTGCAGAGCGCGACGGCGTGCCGCGCGGTCAGCCGGACGGTGTCCCCGTCGGGTGTCTGTACCGAGACCTCACGGGGACCGGTGAGCCGGCCGTGACCGCGTACGAGGTCGACGGAGACCGAGTCGAGCCAGTCGACCTGGTCGTCGTCCTTCCAGTGGGCGGCCATGCGGTCGCGGTGCGCGAGGACCGCGTCCACGTCCAGCGGTCCCCGCACCGCCCGGCTCAGCCCAGGCACCCGCAGGGCGTCGGCGCGGGCCGTCACCGGCCGCAGCAGAGCCTTGCTGGGTTCGCAGGCCCAGAACGAGCATTCGCCTCCGAGCAGTTCCCGTTCCACGATCACCGTGCTGAGCCCGGCGGCGGCGGCCCGGTCGGCCACGTTCTCGCCGACCGGGCCCGCGCCTATGACCACTACGTCGTAGGCGCGGGAGGTCTCGTCCATCACATGCTCCTGTCCTGGGGGGTGCTCCGGGCTCCACCGCGGGGCCCGAGCCGGCATCGCTTCAGCCGTGTCCGGCGAGCGGTCTCGTCGTCACCGGCCGGGAAGCCGGGTGGTGACCTCCTGCAGAACCCAGCCGTTGCCGTCCGGGTCGCTGAAGGCGGCGAAGGAGCCGTAGCTGGCGCGCTCCGGGTGCGGGCCGCTGACCCGTCCCTCCTCCGTGCCGCGGTGGAACACCCCTCCGGCGTCGTGGAAGATCCCGCCCACCTCGATGCCGCGTTCGACGAGTTCGGCGTGGGCGGCCTCGATGTCCGAGACGATGAGGTGCAGGCCCTGGACGGAGCCGGGTGCCGCCGTGGTGACTCCCGTGCCGAACAGGATCGAGCACTCGGAGCCGGGCGGCGTCAGGTGTACCACGCGGTAGCTGTCGTCGGCCACGTAGTCGACGTCCAGACGGAATCCCGCCTTCTCGTAGAACTCCTTGGCACGGTCGACGTCGGAGACGGGCAGCACTACGACTTCGAGCTTCAGATCCATGGTCGCCTTCATTCGTGCGGACGAGGGTGTCGCGTCGCGGAGCACCGCGGACGTCACCTGCTGAACAGGTGACACTCTGGCATTCCGTGCGTCACTCGTCAAATAGGTGACGCTGGGAATGGTGTGCGGGGTGCGGGCGCGGGTCCGGG
Source organism: Streptomyces sp. Ru62 (assembly GCF_002920615.1). Lineage (GTDB taxonomy): Bacteria > Actinomycetota > Actinomycetes > Streptomycetales > Streptomycetaceae > Streptomyces. The sequence continues at coordinate 2,347 of NZ_PQSU01000071.1, read as the reverse complement.
AGGACCGCCCGGCGGCCTGGCCGGGTGTGACCCCGAACGTGGACATGATGAATCTGCGTCCGTACGGCCGGGCCTGGTGCCGGTCCGCCGGCGTTCTCCGGATTCTGTGGACGTGTGCAGCAAGCGTTTCGGGCGAGGGCGTTCGCGAGGGACTCTCCGTCCCGGAGAAAAGGTCTTCCTGGTTCATTAATGCCTTCGCTCGATCGCTTTTGATGACTCGTCGTGCCAACAAGTCATTGTCTTGTCAAGTAGATGCAAGTGTCTGACAATCAGTCAAGTCGCTTCATGTGTCGCGCACATCACTCGGCAGCCGACGGTGTGCGGCCTTGACGGCGGCCCGGTGGCGCCGAGTCCGGCCGTCCTGGCCGCCGAGGTGCCCCGGGTCCGTTCGGCGCGCCAACCACCCCTGGCGGACGAGGCCTTCGAAGGGGCGACGCCGGAGAGGTCCTGCCTCGCGACTCTCGACTTGTTATTCACCAGGACTTTGAAAGGCGGCACATTGCTTGCACAGTAAATTATTCGCACATCCTTCTGATCTGTCCGTTCTTGTCGGACATGGCGTGGACGTGCGCTCGCTGCGCGGCAGGTGATTCCTGCCGCTCGAAGAGGAGTTTTCTTGCTCAGTTCGTCCGGTCCCAGACCGGGGCGGCAGCCGCACCCCGGACCGCCGCCCACCCCACCGACGTCGTACAGCAGCCGATCACACGGGCGGCACCCACACCGTCACGCTGATCACCGGTGACAAGGTCACGGTCGCCACCTCCCGCGGCCGGACCACCGTCCGCTCCTTCGAAGGGGCGGAGAAGACCGGTTCCGGATGTCGTCCGGGTGCGGGTGGCTCGGGACAGTCCCGGTTGTCGCTCCACCAGCGGGCAGCCCATCACGTCCCGCCGCCGGTGCGAGGTGCTGGTTCCTCAGTTCCTCCTGCCGCTTCAGAAGCGTCTGCAGCTCCTCGCCTTGCGGCGGTGCCGTGATCGGGTTCCTCTCGTGGACCGTGTGGGCATGGCGGCCGACGGACCGCGGTCGCCGTGCACGAAGGCGCGGTTTGGCCGGCGTGTTCCGGTCCGGCGCCGGACCGGTTCAGCCGGCGAGCATGTCGCGGACCATGGGGATGACCTTCGATCCGTAGAGCTCTACCGCGCGAAGGCGGGCGCTGATCGGCTGTGAGCCGGCGGTGTACAGGAGGTCGAACCTGGCGACGTCGAGCCCGCGCATGGCGCCGGCGATCTTGCGCGCGACCGTCTCGGGTGAGCCGATGTACAGGGAACCGCGCTCGATCTCGGCGTCGAACTCCCGCCGGCGCACCGGGGGCCAGCCCCGCAGCGCGCCGATCCGGTCCCGGATCTCGCGGTAATGCGGCCAGAACACCTCCCGGGCCTCCTCGTCGGTGTCGGCGACGAAGCCGGGGGAGTGCAGACCCACCGGATGGGCGGTGGTGCCGAACTGCTCCGCCGCGCGCCGGTAGAGGTCGACGTAGGGAGCGAAGCGCTCGGCCGGACCACTGATCACGGCGAGCATGAGGGGGAGTCCGTAGTGGGCGGTCCGGACGACCGACTGCGGGGAACCACCGACGCCGACCCACGTGGTCAGGTGTCCGGACTCGGTGGTGGGGAAGACTTCCGCGTTCTCCAAGGGGGCCCGCACGGTGCCCTTCCAGGTGACGGGCTTCTCTTCCAGCAGCCGCACGAAGAGGTCGAGCTTCTCCTCGAACAGCGTGTCGTAGTCACTCAGGTCGAATCCGAACAGGGGGAACGACTCCGTGGACGAGCCGCGGCCGAGGATGACCTCGGCCCGGCCGCCGGAGAGCGCGTCGACCGTCGCGAAGCGCTGGTACACCCGCACGGGATCGTCCGAGCTGAGCACGGTCACTCCGGAGGAGAGACGGATGCGGCGGGTGCGGGTGGCGATGCCGGCCAGCACGGTCTCCGGCGTCGAGACCGCGTACTCGGGGCGGTGGTGTTCGCCGAGCGCGAGGACGTCCACGCCGAGGTCGTCCGCGAGCACGGCCTCCTCGACCAGTTGCCGGATCGCCCGGGCGTGGGAGACGAGAACGCCGGAGTCGTCCTCGGGTACCTCGCCGAACGTGTCCAGGCCGAACATGAGATCAGACATGGGCGGACTCCTTGCTGAGCAGTTCCCGCACCCGTGGGGCGACTTCGCTGCCCAGCAGCTCGATCGTGCGGGCGCGGGCCTGCCGGGGCAGGTGCATGATGTCGTACTTGAGGTCGAAGCGGCTCAGACGCAGGTCGCGGGCCACGTCGGCGATCTTGCGGGCGACCGTCTGAGGAGAGCCGACGAACAGCGCCCCGCGGTCGAGTTCCTTCTCGAAACGTTCCCGTGTGGGTTT
>NZ_PQSU01000070.1 GCF_002920615.1 Streptomyces sp. Ru62 | reverse complement strand
GGGGCGGCGACCGGCAGGCGAACGCGGCCCTGCACCGGATCGTGCAGACCCGCCTGCGCGTCGACCCATGCACCGGAGGGCAAGACCCGGCGCGAGATAGTCAGAAGCCTCAAGCGTTACGCGGCCCGGGAGGTCTTTCACCTGGTCAGACCTGTGCAGTCGTAACCCTCGTTATAGGGGCAGTCGTGAGACGTGAGAGGGTCTGGGGCGTGAGTGAGACACCCCCGAACACCCTGCAATACCGCTTTGACGGGCCAGAAGACGCTCCGGTCCTGATCCTGGGTCCCTCACTGGGTACCACATGGCACATGTTGTAGAAACCGTCTTCGGGCGTCCACGTCAGTCCAGGGCGGGTGGGTAGTGGCAGGTCAGGGCATCGCGGTCCGGGGGAGTCGGCGTAGTTGGTGACAGAGGTGTGACAGTGCCTGTGAGAGAGGCGTTCGACGGCAAGCCCCTGCAGACGCGACCGGCGGGGGCTCCCGAGCGCCTGTGCTGCAGCTCCGGCGGTGGCACCGTCCCCACAGGCTCTCCTCCACCGGGCACTTGACGCGAGGGCGTAGTGATGACGCACGCCTGCGGTAGATCGGCCCGGGGCCGTTGGTGGCCAACAGGTCAAAGCCTTCGCCTTCGCAAAGTCGAATGCCTCTAGGTGTCCAAGGCGATGCCTGCCTCGCTGATCGCCCGTCGTGCCTGGGCGGCGTCCATGCCCAGGCTGTCGTTTCACGTTCAGCGACCAGTCCACACAGCGCAGCTTCCGAGATGATGTACAAGGGCTCTCCGGAACACCGGCGCAGGTGCTGACCCGCTTGTGCCGCACCGCCATCGCATCGGCGGAGCGGCTTCCTACCCATCACCTTCGTTACGCCCCTCGTCGAAGACGAAGAGTGGCTTGGTGCCGTGTGCGGGTGCTTCGGCGAGCGCGACGGCTTCTGGGAAGGCTTCGAGCGGGAACGGCCGGCCCTGGGGGATGCTCAGCACCCCGTCGGCGACGAGACCGCGCACCTGGGCCAGCGCGTGCAGCGCGTCCTCCGGTGAGGCGCTGCCGAACCAACGGTTCAGCCAGAACCCACGGACTGTTTTGGTCTCGTAGATGACCGAGCGGGCCTGGAGCGGAATGGTCAGCGCCGCCGGGTCGGTCTGCCGGTGGGTGGAGAGCGCGCCGTACACCACCAGGTCTCCACGCGGAGTCAGTGCCTGGGACACTTGGGCGCCGACGGGGCCCGCGACACAGTCGATGGCCTTCCGCACGCCGACCGGTCCCGCGATCTCAGCGACACGCTGCACTAGGTCCTCGTCCTCCGTACAGATGACCTCGTCGCCGCCGAGTGCTTTGATCTCCTCGACAGCAGCACGTCGGCGCACGACATTGATCGTACGAATCCCCAGATGCCGGGACAGCTGGATCACGAGCCGGCCGACGGTGGAGCCCGCGGCGGTCTGCAACAGCCATTCGCCCGGCTGTATGTCGAGTTCGCGCGTGACGAGGAGGAGCGCGGTCAATGGATTGACGGCGAGTTGGCAGGCGCTGGAGTCGCTCAGTTGGTCGGGGACCGGCAGCAGCCTGTGTGTGTCGGCGACGAGGTATTCCTGCCAGGTGCCTGCCACAGGGGGCCCGGGTACAGCCGGGATAGCGGCGACCACCACGCGCTCACCGACCTCCAGCCCCTCGGTTTGCGGGCCCAGGTCTGCGATACGGCCCACGCACTCCATGTTGCCCCCGACGGCGGGAAACTCCGGCGAGAAGCCGTAGCGGCCGCGCAGTACGTGCAGATCACTCGCGTGAACCGGGGTCGCCTTCACACGGATCAACGCCTGACCGGCGTCCGGCGTGGGAACCGGCCGTGATTCCAGCCGCAGGACATCGGTGGGCTCGCCGGCCGCTACGGCTACGAGCGCGCGCATGGATCGAGGCATGAGTGGCCTTTCGTCTCCCGGTCCACGAGGAACCTGGCGGACGCTCCAGGCAGAGCGATGCCGGGGTCGACGCCCTGGCCGGTGCCGAGGCTGTGATCGGCATTGGACTCTCCCAGACCCTTGACCGGATCACCCGAGGTGATCATGCAAGGGCTCTGGGCTCACCGGTTTGCCGAGCCCCGTGCCCGGACCCGCTCGCTGCAGTACGAGTCCGGACAGGCACCCGTCCCTTCACGCTACGCCCAGCTTCGGAAAGGTTCTCGGCGGTGGACCATGACCAGGGAGAGAATGCCCGCCGCGCCGATTGGGGACTCGTCATCAGCCGCTTGTGTCGGCGTCGCCGTCATCAGTCGGATCCCTCTGGCTCCTGCCGCCCGGAGGGGAGCCGTCCCCGTGCTCTTCCAGCAGTTCGAGAAGCGCGGCATCCGCTCTCCTCTGGTCTTCCTTCGTCAGCTCGACCGGTGCGTTGTTGTAAACGGTGTAGCGATCTGGATCGATGATGTTGGCGGCCCTCAAGCTGAACGTCAGCAGGGGCCGCCACCCCTTGCGGTGGCCGACCCGCACCTGTATCTGGGCCTTGTAGTCACGGGCCTCCGGGAGGAATCCGGAAAATGGTGCCTCGAACTCGAGGAAGAGCTGTTGCGCTTCCCTGCCGAGCACGACGAACCCCGCCGGCAGTTTCGTCTCCTCGTCCGGCCCCGGTTGGAGCCGGGACGGGGAGGACACCCACAGGAGGGGCAGATGAGAGGCGGGCTCATCGGGGAAGGTCAGGATGAGGTCCTGCACGACGATCGGTTTGGGACCGGTGTTGTGCAGGACGAGCGGCAGTCGTAGGCGTGCCGTGGAACCGTGGACGATCGCCGCGAAGGAATGAGGTTCCCACGCCTGCAGGCGTCCCTGTCGGGCGTTGAGCCACCAGAACGACGCGACGGTGAAGAGCAGTGCGCAGACTGACACCACACTGGCGCCGGTAAGCGATGAGGACGCGATCTGATCCGCCGCGACCATCAGCGGAACCACAGAGTCAGTCTGCCAGCCCCGCCGTGGGCTCGCTAACAGGACGAGTGGCCGCCGACAGTCTCCAGGAACGGGTCAGAGGCCGGCGAGGAGTACGAGGTACCAGGCGACCAGGGCCGTGCATGTCACCGCGGGGAGGAGCTTGGTCAGCCCGTCGCCCTTGCGTACGTGCGTGGTCACGGCACCGGCGAGCAGCATCAGCAGTCCGATGCCGGCCAGGCCGCCGCACAGCGGGAGGACCGGGCCGAGGGCCACGCCGATGGCGCCCGCCAGCTCCAGCCCGCCGATGACCCGGTAGGCCGCAGTGGTGAAGCCGGCGTGGGCGGCGAGCTCGGGCATCGGACCCAGGGCCAGGATCTTGGCCACGCCCAGCAGGGCGAAGATCAACGCGATGAGACAGGTCAGCGAGGCGGAGAGGATCACGAGACGCCCTCGGGGGTGTGCGGACAAGGGGCCTGGCGGCGTTCGGCTCCCAGGCCGGCGAAGTAGGCGATCAGGTCGGGGTTGTCGACCGCGGAGGGGTTGAGGACCTGGTCGGCGCGGGCGCCCTGGAGGAGGCGTTTGACCGGGACCTCGAGTTTCTTGCCGGTTTTCGTGTGCGGGATGGCCGGTACGGCGAGGATCTCGTCGGGGACGTGGCGGGGGGAGGCGCCGGTGCGGATCGCGTCGCGGATCTTCTCGCACAGGGACTCGTCCAGACCGACACCGTCGGCGAGGACCACGAAGAGCGGCATCCAGTAGCCGCCGTCGGGTTCCTCCGCACCGATGACGAGGGCCTCGGTGATCTCGGGGAGGCGTTCGACGATGTCGTGGATGTCGGCGCTGCCCAGGCGTACGCCGTTGCGGTTGAGGGTGGCGTCGGAGCGGCCGTGGACGATCACCGAGCCGTGGGAGGTGAGGGTGATCCAGTCGCCGTGCCGCCACACGCCCGGGTAGGCGGTGAAGTAGGCGTCGTGGTAGCGGCTGCCGTCGGGGTCGTTCCAGAAGTACAGCGGCATGGACGGCATGGGCCGGGTGACGACCAGTTCGCCGACCTGGTCGGTGACCGGCCGTCCCGCGCCGTCGTATGCCGCGAGCGCCACGCCGAGGTTGGGGGCCGACAGTTCGCCCGCCCACACGGGGGTGGTGGGGGCGCTGCCGGCGAAGCCGGAGACGACGTCCGTGCCGCCGCTGGTGGAGGCGAGCTGGACGCCTGCGCCGACGTGGTCGCGGACCCAGGGGTAGGCGGAGGCGGGCAGGGTGGAGCCGGTGCAGCCGATGACGCGGATCGCCGACAGGTCGTGCACGGCGGGGTCGACGCCGAGTTTGGCCATGGCCAGCAGGTACTGGGGGCTGGTGCCGAAGACGGTGACCTTGTGGCGGGCCGCCAGCTGCCACAGGACGTCCGGGCGCGCCTCGGGGGCGGGGCTGCCGTCGTAGGTGCAGATGGTGGCGCCGGTCAGCAGGGTGGAGACGACCAGGTTCCACATCATCCAGTGGGTGGTGGTGTACCACAGCAGGCGGTCCCCGACGCCCAGGTCGCAGTGCAGGCCGAGGGTCTTGAGGTGTTCCAGCAGGACGCCTCCGTGACCGTGGACGATGCCTTTGGGCAGGCCGGTGGTGCCGGAGGAGAAGACGATCCACAGCGGGTGGTCGAACGGAACCGGGGTGATGGCGAGGTACTCGGTGCGGCTGGCCGCGTCCTCCCAGGGAACCGTCAGCTTCGCGGCCCGGGTCGCGGGCCACGCAAGGCCCAGGTGATCCACGAGGACCGTGGCCCTGAGCGTGGGAAGGGCGGCGGCGAGGTCGAGGGAGGCGGCGCGGCGGTCGTGTCGGGTGCCGTTGAAGAGGTAGCCGTCCGCCGTGATGAGCACCGTGGGTTCGAGCTGGGCGAAGCGGTCGGCGGCGGCCTTGGGCGCGTAGTCCTGTCCGCACACGGACCACACCGCGCCCAGGCTGGCGGTGGCGAGGAAGGCGATGACGGCGTGGGGGGTGTTGGGCAGGTAGCCGACCACCCGGTCGCCGGCTCTCACGCCGAGGTCCCGCAGGGTGGCGGCGACGGAGGCGACCCGGGCGCGCAGCTCGCGGCCCGTGATCTCGTGGCCCCTCCCGGTCTCGTCCAGTGCGGTGATCGCCGGCGCGTCCGGACGCAGCCTGCGCAGTGCGTGGTGGGCGTAGTTGAGGGTGGCGCCGGGGAACCAGCGGGCGCCGGGCATGGCCTCCTCGGCCAGCACCCGCTCGTACGGAGTGGTGGCGTCGACGTCGAAGTACTGCCACACCGCGGCCCAGAATCCTTCCAGGTCGGTGACGGACCAGCGGTGCAGGGCCTGGTAGTCGGTCGGGTGCAAAATCCCTTCGGCGCCCTGGTGCCGGGTGGCCCAGCGGGCGAAGTCCGCGATGCGGCTGCCGGCGGCCGCTTGAGGGTCGGGCGGAAGGAAGGGCTCCGGACAGGGCGTGGCGTGCGGGGTGGTCATGGTGTGGTGTTCCTCGTCAGGGTACGGGCCGGGCTTCGGCGGGGCGGCGGGCACTGTGCAGCAGGGGAGCCCAGGCGGCGGCGTCGGTGAAGTCGCCGGTGCCGGTGGGCACGGTGTCCATCACGACGCGGTCGGGGCGCAGTAGGACGGCGTCCGCCCGGCCGCGTGACAGCCAGGCGGCCAGCGTGCCGTCGTCTTCCAGGCCGCCGACATGGATCACGGATGCGCCCAGGGCCGTGGCCACGCCCGTCATCCGTGCCGTGGGCGGCAGGGCGGTCAGTACGGCGAAGGACTCCCCGAGGATGTCGTCGAGGCGCTCCCGCCTGCCGTCGCACAGCACCCAGGGTTGCGGGCAGAAGGTGCCGGCCAGTGAACGGCGGGTCAGCCGGGGGCGGCGTCGTACCAGCGGATTGGCGGTCAGTGCGGGGCTGAGGTCGCGGCTCACCGCCGCGGTCACGCCGGGGATGCGGCATGCCGCGCCCACGACGGCCCGGCGGAGGGCCGCTCCGCGGTCCTGTCCGCCGGTCATGGCCCAGCCGACGGCGACCGCGACCCGGATCACGTGGCGGGCGTGCGGCTTGCGCTCCTGCTGGTAGGTGTCCAGCAACCGGTCGTCCGCGCCCTGCTGGAGGACGCGGGCGAGTTTCCAGGTGAGGTTGCGGGCGTCGCGCAGACCCGCGCACAGGCCCTGCCCGATGAAGGGCGGGGTGAGGTGGGCGGCGTCGCCGAGCAGGAAGACGCGTCCGCGGCGCCACCGGTCGGCGAGGCGGGCGCGGAAGGTGTACTGCGCCTGCCGGATCACCTCGAAGTCGTCGTCCCGGGGGCTGCCGGACGGCAGGTCCACCCAGGGGGCGACCAGCTCGCGCAGCCGTTCCAGCCCCTGTGGGCCGTCCAGGGGCTCGCCCTCGGCCATCCGGAACTCCCAGCGGTAGCGGTCCTCGCCGACGCGCATGAACGTGGCCGGCCGGGTGGGGCAGCAGACCTGCTCGGCGCCTTCCCAGGTGCGCACCGGAAGGCTGGTGCGGACGTCGATGACCCTCCAGCTCTCTTCGAAGTGCAGGTCCTCCCATACGGCGCCGATGGCGTCACGGGTGATGCTGCCCGCCCCGTCGCAGCCGAGGACGGCATCGGCCCACAGGTGCTCCTCCTCGTCGCTGCCGTCACGGCGGAAAGTGACCCGGACCGGACCCGTCGGAGCGTGTGATCCATCGGTGTCCTGGGTGACCGACACGACCTCCACCCCGCCCCACAGCTCGCACTCGGGGCGGCGCTTGAGGGCGGCGCGCAGCAGGCGTTCCAGCTCGGGCTGGTCGAACATGCTGGTCTGCGGGAATCCATGGTGGCCCTGCAGGGACCGCGGAAACTCGGCGATCACGCGGCGCCGGGGGTCCAGCAGCCGCAGGCCCGGTGCCGGGCGCGCCACGGCGGCGAACTCCTCGTGAACACCGATGCCCTGCAGGATCCGGCGGACCTCGTCGTCCACGACGACTGCGCGCGGCAGGGGGTAAATGTCCCGGTGGCGTTCCAGGAGCACGCTGGGCACTCCGCGCTGGGCGAGCAGGAGCGCGGCGGTGACCCCCACGGGCCCCGCGCCGATGATCACCACCGGCCTTCGGTTTGCGGCGCTCACCTCGCGTCCGCCACAGGGGTCCGCTGCTCGCCGAGGTCGATCCGCCCGTCCGGGGTGGCGATCGTTGCGGTCACGACGTCACCTGCACGCAGGTAGAGGGGGTTCTTTTCCTGCCTCTTGAAGAACGCCTTCCACTTCACCGCGGGAGGGAGCAGCGCACTGATCTTCGCGACCGGTGCGGGCGGAGCCTTCAGTGCGGTGCCGCCGGGGGTGCCGGTCAGCAGCAGGTCGCCTGGGTCGAGGGTCTGGAAGCGGGCGAGCAGGGTGAGCGCCTGGGCGGGCCGTACGATCATGTCGGCGAGGGTGCGGTCCTGGCGCGGTACGCCGTTGACGTTCAGCCGCAGCCGCAGGTTCAGCAGGTGGGTGAAGTCGTCGGTCTCCAGCAGGGCCAGGTACGGGCCCGTCGGCGTGAAGGTCGGATAGGACTTGCTCTCGTAGAACTGGGTCTTGGTCAGCTGCACGTCGCGGGCGCTGACGTCGTTGGTGAGGACGAGCCCGGCGACGTACGAAGGAAGGTCCTGCTCCTCCACAACTGTGCCCACCGGCAGCGTCGCGCCCATGACGAGGCCGAGTTCGACTTCGTAGTCGAGGAAGTTCACGTGCGCCGGGCGGACGATCGTGTCGTGCGGGCCGGTGACGGAGCCGGACGCCTTGCGGAAGAAGGTGGGCGGTATGTCGCCGGTGAAGCCCGAGTCCTTGGCGTGGCTGCGGTAGTTGACCATCTGGGCGACCACCCGGCAGGGGGTGGTGACCGGGGGCAGCGCCACCAGGTCGGCGACGGGTGTGCCGCGCTCGCCGGAGGCGGCGGCCTCCCGGACGGCGGCCCTGTCGGCGAGCAGTTCGGCGGTGGTGACCGCCTTGGTCTCGATGCGGACGGCGCGATCGTCCCGGACGGCCCACCAGCCGTCGGCGGTGCGCAGAACGTTGGTGCTCATGAGCTCATCGCTTTCATCAGGCCCAGCAGGCGTGCGGGGTCGAGTTCGTTGTCGCCGCGCAGGGCCGTCATGACCTCGCGCAGCTTGGCGGGGGACGGGTTGGCGCCGAGGAAGTCGCGGGTGACGGGCGGGCCCCACTGGGCCAGGCCGCTCGCCGACATCGGCGCCCATCCGGGTTCGAGGTCGGATGAGAACAGGTCGCCGTCGGCGAAGTGCTCCAGCATGAAGCGGTCGGGGTCGCGCCAGTAGTCGAAGAGCTGGCTGCCCTGGATGTGCCGGCCGATGCCCCAGCTGCGCTGGTAGCCGCGTTCGGCCAGGTACTCCCCGCCGGCGGCGATCGCGTCGAGGTCGGTGACCTGGTAGGCGGAGTGGACGTAGCCGGTTCCCGGCCCGAGGTGCAGGGCGAGGGTGTGGTGGTCCACGGGCAGGCTGCCCTGGTCGCAGCGGATGAACGCCATGGTCGGCCCGCGCTGGCGCTGTCCGTCCAGGAAGAGGAAGTCGGACACGATCATGCCAAGGGTGTCCAGGTACCAGTCCAGGGTGCGGGTGAACGTCCGCGTCTCCAGCACTACGTGGCCGAGGCGCTGGATGCGGGACGGCTCGCGGGGCGGGCGCTGGGTGGCGTTCGTACGGCGGCGGGGCCCGGTGCCGGTGTTGAGGGTCAGCGGCGGCTGCTCGGGCAGCGCGGGAAGCGGCTCGGCGCAGTGCACCACCCGGACCGGGAGTCCCGAGGGATCGAACAGGGCGACCGACCGGCCGCCGCCGGGGACGTCGATGTCCCGGACGGTGTGTCCGACGGCGGCGGCGAGCCGGTCCACATCGGTCCGCTCGGCCGCGCGGAACGCCGGCCCGATGAATCGGGACGCACTGCCGCGTCGGATGACCATGCAGGGTGGGCCCGCGAACGTGCCGCGTAGCCACAGCTCGTGATCGGTGCGGGCGGCGATCGCGAAGCCGAAGTCACGGGCGAACACCTCGGCCCGGTCCAGGTCCGGCTTCTCGAACTCCAACCAGGCCAGGTCCGCCACTTTGATCACCGGATTCCGGGCTCGTCCGGGATGTTCACCGCGCAGGGCGCCCTGCTCACTGTGGAGGTCTTGGTGGGGCGTCAGAGGACCGCCCTTGTTAACGGGGATGTGGGACATGGTGTCCTCCAAGCAACACTGCCGTAATGAGGAAATCATCAACTCTGCTGTTTCGCATCGTCAATAGGCGTCGCCCAAATAATTGAGGATCTCATCAGTAATGGCAGAGTCATCGTGGCGGCGGTTACACTGGGCCGCATGCCGACGTCAGCCCCGCCCAAGAACCGCTTCGAACGGCGCCGTGCCGAGACCCGCCAGGCGCTCGTCCGCGCGGCCCGGCAGATCCTCGCGGAGACCGGGGACACCAGCGCGAGCATCCAGGCCATCGCGGAGCGCGCCGACGTCGGCTTCGGGTCCTTCTACAACCACTTCGAGTCGAAGACGGAGCTGTTCGACGCGGCGGTGTCGGACGCCCTGGAGGAGTTCGGGCAGGTCATCGACGAGCGCGTGGAAGGCATCGACGACCCGGCCGAGCTGGTCGCGGCCGGCTTCCGGCTCACCGCCCGGATGGCCGACTCCCATCCGGAGCTCCTGCGGATCCTGCGCGATCGCGGCTTGGCCCACATCCACTCCGACCGCGGCCTCGCCCCGCGCGCCCTGCGCGACCTGGAGATCGGCATCGCCTCAGGCCGTTTCACCTGCGGCAACGCGACCACCGCCCTGTCCGCCCTGGGCGGCACCCTGCTGTCCCTGGTCGCTCTGCGGCTGGACCGCCCGGATCTCGACGGCGACGAGGCCGCCTCCGACCTGGCCGAGATGGTCCTGCGCATGCTCGGCCTCGGTGCGGACGACGCCCACGAGGTCACCCGTCGGCCGCTGCCCGATCTCGCCCGATGACCTCCTGCACCTGAAGCGCGGCCCTCTGCGGTGCTACGCCGGCGGCGACGAGGAACGCGGTTGCCGCGGCCTCGCCCGTGCGGTCCGCCCACGGGCCTGCGGCGTTCTCCTCGGCGAGGGCCAGCATGAGTGCCTCCAGTGCTTGGGCGAGGACGGGTGCTGGAAGGTGGTCCGCGAAGACGCCTTCGCGCTGACCGCGCCGTAGGGTTGCGACGGCTTCTGCGCGGGCCGGTGCCAGAGTGGTACGGATCGCGTCCTCTCCCAGGTGGCGCCGTCCCAAGGTGATGAGCATGCGGTAGTGGTCGCCCACCGTCCATGCCGCCAGCACCATCCGTGTCATCGCCTCGATCGGGTCGGCATCCGCGGTACGGGCTCTGGCGAACGCCTGCCGGAGTTCATGGCCTGCTTCCTGTGTCAGGTCGGCGATCAGCGCATGTCGGCTGGGGAAGTGTCCGTAGAGGGTGCGCCGGGCGACGCCGGCCGCCCGGGAGATGCTGTCGAGACTCGTGTCGGGGTCGTTCCGCAGTTTCTGCCGGGCGGTCGCGAGGATGCGCCTGCGGTTGGAGTGGGCGTCCTTGCGCTGCGGAGTACGGCCCGGGGCGTCGGTCGTCTGCATGGTTCTGTCTCTCCACGGTTGCCGGAAAGCCGTGGGCGCCGGTGCTCCCTCACGCACCGGCGCCCACTCACCCCTGCCCAGGGTGGCTTGTCGTCCTGCTGACGGGCGTCAGGGGACGAGGATGAGGCGGATCGGGTCGCCGATCTTGTTCTCCAGTCGGTGGACGGCGTCGGCGGCCTCGACGAGCGGGATGTGGTCGGTGATGGAGGGGGCCAGGTCGAGGCGACCGGCCGCGGTCAGCTGCACCAGCTCGGAGACGGACTCCGGGAAGCCGCCGTAGTGGCCGCGCACCTGCTTCTGCAGGTAGTTGAAGGTCAGGCCCTCGGTGATGGTCAGGGGCCGGGGCGTGATGCCCACCAGGATCAGGGAGCCGCCCAGGCCGAGTACGGAGGCGGCCTGGTCGCGGACGGCGGGGACGCCGGCGCAGTCGAAGGCGAAGTCGAGGCCGCGTCCGCCGGTGGCCGCGCGGACCTGGTCGGCGAAGTCGGGGGCTGCCGGGTCGAGCGCGAAGTCCGCACCGAAGGCGAGGGCGCGCTCGCGGGCGCTGGGCAGCGGGTCGACGGCGATGATCGGGGCGGCGCCCACCAGGCGGGCGAGGCGTACGTTGTGCGCGCCGACTCCGCCGACTCCCCAGACGCCGACGGACTGGGCGGCACGGACGCCCGCGGTGGCGACGACGGCGGCGTAGGGGGTGGAGACCGCATCGGGGATGATCGCGGCCTGGTCGAAGGGAAGGCTGTCGGGGATGGGGATGAGGGTGTCCTCGCGGGCGATCACATACTCGGCCCAGCCGCCGTCGTAGTCGATGCCGGCAGTGAGCATCTGGGTGCAGGGCCGGTGGCGCACGCATCCGGCGCAC
>NZ_PQSU01000069.1 GCF_002920615.1 Streptomyces sp. Ru62 | reverse complement strand
GGCACGGGGTCTTCGCGCCGCCAGGCGTTATGCTTCCGTGGGTTTGGGGCCCGCCGGGTGAACCGGGGGCGCGGGGGGTGGGGAGCCGATGGCGGCCGAGCGGGTGCGGAACGGCGTGACGAACGCCGTGGGCAGTACGGCTGCCGGGTCCCGCCGGGTCCTGCCGGTCCGCGGCGCCCGTCGGGCGCGGGGCCTGGCCGGTGCCCGCGAGCACCGGCACAGGACGGCGCACGGCTCGTCCGCCGTGCCGCCCGGTCCGCCGGGGGGCCGGTCGGGCGGACACCGCCCGTGCCTCGGCGGTGCCCTCAAGGAGCGCGTTCCGGCGCTGCCGCCGGTGTCCGCGCGCCTGGCCGCGGTTCCCCCGGCTGGTCGGGGCGGCCCGGGGGGCCGGAATCAAGGGGGAGAGGCTTGCTGGGACAACATGCCGAAGACCGGCTGCGCTTCAACGTTCTGGGGCCGCTGGAGGTCTGGGCGGGGGACACCCGGCTGAGACTCGGCGGACTGGTCCAGGAGCGGGTGCTCGCCACCCTGCTGCTTGAGCCGGGCAGACTCGTTCCCGTCTCCCGGCTCGTCGAGGCGGCGTGGGAGGAGGAGCCGCCGGCCACCGCGTCCCACCAGGTCCGCAAGGCGGTGGCCGACCTGCGGCGCCGCATACCCGGCGGGAGCCAGGTCGTCATCACCGACGGCCCCGGCTACCGCGTCGCCGTCCCCGAGGACCAGCTCGACCTGACCGAGTTCACCGCTCTGGTCCGCCGGGCCAAGGCCGCGGCCGGACAGGACCACACGGCCCAGGCGGTCGAGGCACTGCGGACGGCCCTGGAACTGTGGCGCGGACCTGTCCTGTCCGATGTCGCCGGCCCGGTGATCGCCGCCGCGGCCGCCGCGCTGGACGAGCGCCGCCTCGCCGCCGCCGAGCAGCTCTTCGAGTTGTGCCTCGGCCTCGGCCAGGCCCCCGAACTCGTCGCCGACCTGCGCGACCTGACGGCGAAGTACCCGCTGAGGGAGAACCTGCGCCGCCAGCTGATGCTCGCGCTGTACCGCTCCAGCCGGCAGGCCGAGGCCCTGGAGGAGTACGCCCGGGTCCGGGACCTGCTGGTGGAGGAGCTGGGCATCGATCCGAGCCAGCAACTCACCCAGGTCTACGAGGGGATCCTCCGGGAGAGCCCCGAGCTGGCCGCCCCGGTGCCGCCCTCGTCCCCCGCGCCGGCCGCCCCGGTGCCGGCCCAGGCGCCCTGCACCCTGCCCTACGACCTGGCCGACTTCTCCGGCCGCGACCGTGAACAGCGCGAGCTGCTCGACTGCGCACAACGGTCCGTCACCTGCGCCCCCGGAATCGTCGCCATCGACGGCATGGGCGGCTGCGGCAAGACGGCCCTGGCCGTCCGCGTCGCGCACCGGCTGACCGACGCGTACCCCGACGGCCAGCTGTACATCAACCTGCGCGGCTACACACCGGGCGAGCAGCCGGTGACCTCGGCGGCCGCGCTCGCCACCCTGCTGCGCGCGCTGGGCATCTCCGGCGACCAGATCCCCGACGACCTGGAAGGCCGGACCGCCGCCTGGCGGGCCGCGCTGATGGGCCGGCGGCTGCTCCTGCTGCTCGACAACGCGGTCGACGCGGCCGACGTCCGCCTCCTCATGCCCCCGTCCCCTGGCTGCCTGGTCCTGGTGACGAGCCGCAGCCGGCTGCTGGACCTCGACGGGGCGCACTGGACCTCACTCGACGTCATGTCCGGTGACGACAGCGTGCTGCTCGTGTCGAAGACGCTCGGCGCCGAGCGGGTCGCGGCGGAACCCGAGGCGTCGGCCGAGCTGGCCCGGCTCTGCGGCCATCTGCCGCTCGCCCTCCGCATCGCCACCGCCCGGCTGCGCAACCGGCCGCGCTGGACGGTCGGCTACCTGGTGGACCGCCTGTGCGACGAGACGCGCCGGCTCGACGAACTGAGCCTGGGTGAACGGAGCGTGGCGGCCACCCTGCGCCTGTCGTACCAGACGATGGCGGCGGAATCCCGCGTCGCCTTCCGGCTGCTGGCGCTGCACCCCGGCTCCGACATCGACGTCCACTCGGCCGCGGCCCTCCTGGGCACGGACATCCGTGACGCCGAGGACATCCTTGAGCACATGCTCGACGTCCACCTGCTCCAGCAGCCGGACGTGGGCCTGTACGCCTTCCACGACCTCGTACGCAGCTTCGCGCTCAGCCTGCGCGGACCGGCCACGGAACACGAGGACCACGCCGCGGTCGGGCGGCTGCTCGACTACTACCTGACGGCCACCGCGCGGGCCTGCGACGTCCTCTTCCCCGGGCGGCGCCGCCGTCCGACCGGTCTGCCGGCCACCGGCGCGCAGCTGCCGGACCTGGGTGACGCCCACCGGGCCCTGACCTGGTTCACGCGGGAACACACCGCGCTCAGCGGCGCCGTCGCACTGGCCCGGACGATCGGTCACGACCGGCACGCGGTGTGGCTGACCCGTGACGTGGTCTTCTACCTCAACGCCCGCGGCCACATCAGCGAGTTCCGCGACCTGAGCCGCAGCGCGGTCGACGTCGCCCGCCGGCTCGGCGATCTGGTGCTGCTGGCCGTGAGCCTGTCGAACCTGGGGGTCGCCTGCTGGAAGCTGGGCCGCTTCGAGGAGGGCGTCGAAGTGGCCCGGGAAGCGCTGGAGGTGGCCACCGAGCTGGGCGACCGGGACACCGAGGCCCACTCGGAGTCCACCCTCGGCCTGCTCAACAGCGTGCTCGGCCGCTTCGACCAGGCCCTGCCGCACCTGGTCCGGGCCGTCGACCTCGGCCGGGAGCTGGGGAACGCGCGCTCGGAGTCCGAGAGCCTGACCATTCTCAGCACCCTGTACGAGCAGTGGGGCCGGTATCCGGAGGCGGTGGAGGCGGCACGGCGGGCCGTCGAACTCGACCGGCAGCTCGGCAACCGCGAGAACGAGATCGTGTCCGTCACCGACCTCGCCCTGGCGCTGCTGGGCCTGGAGAAGTACACCGAGGCCCAGCAGTGCCTCGAACGCGCCCGGCGCATCGGCGACCAGACCCACGACCCCGGCAACGTCGGCGTCCTGCTCGCCCTGTCGGCCGACGTCCAGCACCGCCTGGGCGACACGGCCGACGCGGCGCGCCTCGCGGACCAGGCCCTGGAACTCGTCCGGTCGAGCGTGGTGCCGATCCGGCAGGTGAAGACGGAGAACATACTCGGCCGGCTGTGCACCCGGCAGGGCGATCCCGCCAAGGCGCTCCACCTGCACACGAGCGCCCTGAAGACCGCTTCGGGCATCGGTTACCGGATCGAGGAGGCCCACGCACTGGCCGGCCTGGCCCGGGCCTGCGAGGCCCTCGGCGACCACGCGGCGGCCCGGCAGCACGCCGGGGCCGCCGCCGGGCTGTTCGACACGATGGGCGTACCCGAGATCGGCCGGAGCCGCTGAGGCACCGCGGCGCGCGGCTCCCGCACCGGGTTCTCCCGAGCGGGAGGCCCCGGTCAGCCGGCGGAGGACGCGGTGATGACGGTCGGGCCCTGGTTCTCGGCGGTCACATGGTGCCCGGCGGGCCGGTCGGCCGCCGCGCTCTGCTGGGCCGCCGCGCCCAGTCCGAACGCCAGCGCCATCGCGACCATTCCGAACAGACCCGCCAGCTTGTCACGCATCGTCTTTTCCCCCTCGTGGTGTCCCGTTCTCGACACCACCGATGCTGCTGGGAGCCGTTCCCGGACCGTTCCTCCGGTGATACCGGGAACCATGACCCCACGGGAACGGCACGTCCGCCCGGCTAGGGCTGGGGCTACTGCTTCGGTGGCGCGGGGACCAGTCCGGTGCACGCCACGACCCGCGGCCCCTCCGGGAGCAGGACCACCGACGTGCGGACCGTCCCCGAGCCGTGCCCGGCCATGTCCAGCAGGGCCCGTACCACCGAACGGAGTTCGACCTGCTCGTCCGGGGTGGCCTCCGACGGCTCGGAACCGCCGCGCCGCCGGGCGTCCACCGCGACGACCTGGTGCATGCCGCTCTCGGTGACCGTGGTGATCAGGAACTCGGTGCCCTCCGGCAGCGTCCGCGTTCCCCGGGACCCCAGGCTGCCGACGCGGGCGAGTTCCTGGTTGATGCGGTGCAGGACCGAGTCGTCGGCCGGGCTGTACTCCGGACGCTTCACGGCATCCTCCTTCTGCAGACGTGTGTCCCGGTCAGAATCCCGGCACACGACCCTGTTCACCTCCCGCGCCGTTCCCGTCCGGGTCCCGCTCGCCGTGCGCCGCCGGCAGGAGGGCAGAGCCGCCTCACGGGGCGTGGGACGGCACCGGGTACGGCGCCGGTTCCGTCACCCAGCCCGCCGCCAGCACCAGGCGGGACTCGCGGTGGGTGGCGAGGAAGGCGAAGGGACGGTCGAAGGTGACGCGGACGACCGTCGTCTCGTAGCGGTACTGCGGGACCCCGCCGGCCGGCGCCGGCACGACCGCCGTCACCGCCGCCGCCCGGAAGCCGAGGGCGCCGAACTGGGCCACGGCCGACTGGCGGGCCTCTCCGACGGCCAACGGGTAGGGGCTCACCCCCGGGAAGTGACCGCTCGCGGTGTCCGTCGCCGCGCCGAGGCCGAAGAGGCCCGGCAGGGCGAGCAGATCGTGGTCGGCGCGCACCTCGTACGCCACCGTCGTCACGTCGAGCGTCGTCGGCTGCGGAGCGGTCGCCGGCTGCTGCTCCACGTACAGTCCGGGACCGACGTGCCCGTGCGGCAGCGCGCCGCCCCCGGTCAGCGGCAGACCGCGCTCCACGACCCCCACCCCGGCCGCCAGCACCTGACCTGGCGTCATCCGCTCCTCGCCCAGCACCAGGTGCACATCGACGCCGTTGTCCCCGGGCACCGTGAGCGCGGTGACGAAGCCGTCCGGCGTGCCCGTCACCCCGACCCGGTCCGGTCGCACGCTGCGCCGGTGCAGGCCGCGCAGGGTACGGCCCTGCCAGGGGCCGGAGCCGGGCCGCAACGGCCGCTCCGTGAACGGCTGCCGCCACTCGGTGCGCAGCGCGAGGGCGGTGGCCAGCACCATCCGCGCCTCCCGGGTCAGCGTCACCGGCATGCGTTCGACCAGCCCGCCGGTCCGCTCGGCCGCCCAGGCGTCCAGCCGCTCCTGCGCGGTGACGAGGTCGTCCCCGAAGACCCCGTGGGTCCCGGCGGGCAGCCCGGCCCGCCACTCCTCCCGCAGGGCCAGCCCGTGGTGCGTCCACAGGCCGAGCGCCGCGTCCAGGCCGGTGACCCCCGCCAGCCCGGCCAGCAACTCCCGCGCGGCACCGGCCGCCTGCTCGGCGGGCACGCCCAGCGCGCCGGCCAGTTCCGCCCGCGCAGGGCCCGCCGCGCCGTCGGCCAGGAAGGCCAGCAGCGGCCACACACCCGGCGCGGAGAACACCGTGCCCTCGCCGTTCAGGGCCTGCGCCCACCGGGCCGTCAGCCCGTTCACACGCCGGACGGTCTCCCCGCCCACCGGGCTCGTCTCCACCCGCATTCCGCCCCCGTTCCGGTCACGCTTACCATGCGGCCAGTCGTACGTCAGTCCAGCCGCCGGCCGGCCGCCGGTCCCCTGTGCCGCCGCCGCCCGATCCAGGAGCACGGTACCGGTGTCCCTCCCCCCGCCTTCCGGCCCCCACCAGCCGCAGGAGCCGTTCCAGCCACCCCGGTCGCAGCCGCCGGAACCGTACGGCCCGTCGCCGTACCCCCAACAGCCGGGCGGCTTCCCCGGGTTGCCGGCCTACCAGCCGTGGTCGCAGGGCTACCGCCCCTACAACCACCCGGCGCCCGTCAACGGCCTCGCCATCGCCTCGCTGGTGCTCGGGGTGCTGTGCTGCCTGCCCGGGGTGGGGCTGGTGCTCGGGCTGGCCGGGCTGCGCCAGATCCGCCGGCGCGGCGAGCGCGGCACGGGGCTGGCCGTGGGCGGCGCGGTGCTGTCCGGGGTCGGGCTCGTGCTGTGGGGGGTGCTGCTCGCGACGGGCGGCGCCTCGGCGCTGTGGCACGGGTTCGAGGACGGCGCACGCGGCGGCAGGACCCTCGCGCTGGCCGAGGGCGAGTGCTTCGACACGCCGGGGGGCGCACTGAGCGGTGACACGTACGACGTGGACAAGGTCTCGTGCGCCGGCGCGCACGACGGCGAGGTGTTCGCGACCGTCACGCTCCCCGGCGGCTCCTACCCCGGGGACGACGCGGTCGCCGACACCGCCGACGAGCGCTGCTGGAGCCTCCAGGACGGCTACGCGATGGACGGCTGGGCGGTCCCGCGGGACGTCGACGTGTACTTCCTGACGCCGACCGAGGACAGCTGGGCCGCCGGGGACCGCGAGATCACCTGCGTGTTCGGCAGCGCCGCCGAGGGCGAGGACCTGACCGGGTCGCTGCGCAACGACGAGACCGTCCTCGACGCCGACCAGGTCGCCTATCTGAAGGCCGCTCACGTCCTCAACGCCGCGCTCGACACCGCTCCTGACGAGGAGTACGTCGAGGACGACCTGCCGGGACACAGGGCCTGGGCGGGCCGGGTGTCGGCCGCGCTGGGCGAACAGGCCCGGATGCTGCGCGCCCACGACTGGCCGGCCGGCGCCCGCGGGCCGGTCGCCGAGCTGGCCGCCGGCCTGGACGAGGCGCGGGCGCAGTGGGCGAAGGCCGCGAAGGCCGAGGACGCGGACGCCTTCTACGAGCACTACGACACCGGCTACGACCTCATCGATCCGTCCCAGGCGGTCGCCGCGCGCAAGGCACTGGGGCTGTCCACCACCGTGCCCCTGCGCGAGGACGGGGCGGGCGCGAGCCTGGAGGTGTGAGAGCGCGCCTATACGGGGCAGAAAGCGCCTGGGTAAAGCCCTCCCCGGGCTTTTGTCATCACATCGAGTGATTCTCTGGCCTTTGCTTGCATGGCTCAACCCAGGGTTGCCAGGCTGTTGCTGTCTGTACAACCTGATGGGAGCGGCCAGTGACTTTCGGTGAGCAGCCGGCGTACCTGCGTGTCGCGGGTGATCTCCGCAAGAAGATCGTCGACGGTTCACTGCCGCCCCACACCCGGCTGCCCTCCCAGGCCCGCATCCGCGAGGAGTACGGCGTCTCGGACACGGTCGCGCTGGAGGCCCGCAAGGTGCTGATGGCCGAGGGGCTGGTCGAGGGCCGCTCCGGCTCCGGGACGTACGTGCGCGAGCGGCCCGTGCCCCGGCGGGTCGCCCGCTCCGGATACCGCCCGGCCGGCGGCGCCACCCCGTTCCGCCAGGAGCAGGCCGACGCCTCGGTGCGCGGTACCTGGGAGTCCAGCAGCGCGCAGACCGAGGCCGGGGCGGCCATCGCCGAGCGGCTCGCGATCCAGACCGGCGACCGGGTCATGCGCACCAAGTACCTGTTCCGGGAGGGCGGCGAGCCGATGATGCTCTCCACCTCCTGGGAACCCCTCGCGGTCACCGGCCGCACCCCGGTGATGCTGCCGGAGGAGGGGCCGCTCGGCGGGATGGGCGTGGTCGAGCGCATGCGCGCCATCGACATCATCGTGGACAACGTCACCGAGGAGGTCGGCGCCCGCCCCGGTCTCGCCGAGGAACTGCACCTGCTCGGCGGTGTCCCGGGGCACGTGGTCCTGGTCGTCCAGCGCACCTACTTCGCCTCCGGGCGCCCGGTGGAGACCGCCGACGTGGTCATCCCGGCCGACCGCTACCGGGTCGCCTACCACCTGCCCGTCAAGTGAACGCCCCCGCCCGGCGGCCGTCCGCGCGCCCCTCCGCGTGAGGTAGCGCACACCCCGATGCGCCGCCCGGGCCGTCACCGGCGCCGTGCCGCCCCCGCCGACGCCGCACGAGCCGCATCGATCCGGCCGTTTTCGCAGGTGGCCCGGGGTGCCTCCGGCATGCCCCCGAACCGGGGCGGCCGCGTTCCCGACGGCGCGTTCGGTCCCGTGCGCCCCCGGCGTTCTGGCTCGATGCGTACCTCTTTGTGAAAAGCCGTATTCGCAGCGTGAAGGTTGGGCGTACGCTCGGGCATATGCGGATTGCGGTTTCCTTAGACGGGGCCCGGCGGGGGCCCGGGCCCGGGGGAGGGCGGGGCGGTGCGAGAAGGAACGCGGGCGGTGGGGGCCATGAGTGAGGGCACGGTGTCCCTGCCCTGGATCGTGATACGGCAGGACGACAACGGCAATCGCTACCGAGTCGGCCGGTACGCGACCCGCGCCGAGGCGCAGAAGATCGCCGACAGCCTCGACGACCGGGGGCACAAACAGCTCTACTGGGTCGAGCGCATCGGTCAGAACGGGGACGGCACGCAGAACTGACCGGTCGCGTGCTCCCGTAGGCTCCGCCCCATGACGCGTACGACTCCCGAGGCGGAACGGATCGTGGTGGTGGGAGCCGCCCTGCTTCGAGGCGGTCGGCTGCTGGCCGCGCGCCGCAGCGCGCCCGCCGACCTGGCCGGGCGCTGGGAGCTGCCCGGCGGCAAGGTCGAGGCGGGGGAGCGACCCGAGGACGCGCTGGTGCGTGAGCTGCATGAGGAACTGGGCGTCGACGCCGAGCCGGTCGACCGCGTGCCCGGCGAGTGGCCGCTGCGGACGCCGTACGTCCTCCATGTGTGGACCGCCCGCCTGCGCCCCGGCTCGCCCCCGCCCCGGCCGCTCCAGGACCACGACGAGCTGCGCTGGCTGACACCGGACCGGATCTGGGAGGTCGACTGGCTCGACCAGGACGTCCCGGCGGTCCGGGAGGTGGCGCCCACGATCGGGCGCGGGGTGTAGGTGCACGGCCCCCGGGCGGAGCGCGCCCGTTCGTGCCACAGTGCGCCCTCTCGCGCGGTACTGCCACCCGGATATCGGGTATGTGCCCATTAACCCCATGAAACCGGACATGGGTGGGCTCCCTGGCCTGGGAAGTGATCGGCGTGATCGACACCGATGGCGACTGCGCCGAGTGGACGTTTCCCGCGGAACCGGGCGCCGTGCGCAGCGCCCGCGCGGCGGTCCGGTCCCAGCTGCACGGCTGGCACCTCGACTGCGTCGCCGACCTCGCCGCGCTGCTGGTCAGTGAGCTGGTCACCAACTCGTTGCGGCATGCCACCGGTCCCATCGGCGTACGGCTCGTCCGCCCTGCCGGGCTCGACGGCAGGCTGCGCGTGGAGGTCTCCGACCCGCTCCCCGACCTGCCCCGCGAACGCGTCGCCCACCCCGAGGACGAGAGCGGACGCGGCCTCCAGCTGGTCGCCGGCTCCTCGCTCAGCTGGGGCACCCGGCCCGGGGCGAACGGAAAGACCGTCTGGTTCGAACTCGCGGTGCCCGGGTGACGGCACGGCACACACAGGGGCACGGGGTGTACAGCCGACGGCGTGCCGTCCATGGTGCGCGCCGGGGGCGCACATGGTCCCGCGGTGTGTGATTCGGCGGTGTGTTCCCTGGTTAGAAGAGTGGAAGTGTTGTCACGGACCGGTCTGAAAAGCACCTGGACTGAGCTGTGATCGTGAACACCGTGTCGTGCGGCGCCGTAGTGCTGGATACTGCGGGCAGCCGCCCCCGGTGACCGGTGCCGGACGCGGTGAGCTGGAGGGGACGGTTCGCGTGAGCGAGATACCAGCGAAGGCCACGGAGTCCGAGGACCCGTCGGACGGCGCGAGGAGGCAGGCCGCGGAGGCCGCCGCGGCACCCGGTGACGCCATGTGGCAGAGCAGTCCGCCCGGTTCCATCTACGACTACATCAAGGTCGCGTCCTTCTCCATCAGTCCCGGCGGGCTGGTCGACCAGTGGAGCCTGCGCGCCGAGCAGCTCTTCGGCATCCCCGCCACGCGCGCCGTCGGCATGGACCCGATAGAGGCCTTCATCGATCCGGACCTGCGCGAGCGCGGCCAGCGGAAGATGGCCGAAATCCTCGACGGGCGCGAGTGGACCGGAGTGGTGCCGTTCCGGATGCCGGACGGGCCGGACGGCACGCGCGGCGAGGAGGGCCTGGCCGAGGTGTACGTCATGCCGACGCGCACCGCCGAGGGCGACAAGGCCGCCGTGTGCATCGTCGTGGACGTCCGCACCCTACGCAGCATCGAGACCGACCTCGCCGCCTCGCAGGCGATTTTCGGTCAATCCCCTTTCGGTTTCCTGCTGATCGACACGGACCTGCGGGTGCGCCGCGCCAACCTGCGGTTCGTCTCCGTCTTCGGCGGCACCCCGGACGACCACCGGGGCAAGGGAGTTCACGACTATCTGCCGCGCGGCGAGGCCGAGCGCGTCTCGGCCACCCTGCGGCGGGTGCTGGAGAGCGGCGAGTCCATCACCGACATGCACGTCACCGGCTTCGTCCCGGGTTCCGAGGAACGCCGGCACTGGTCGGTCAACCTCTACCGCGTGCACAGCGGCAGCGGCCGGCCCATCGGCATCGCCTGGCTCGGCACCGACATCACCTCCCGTCGCGCCGCCGCCCGCGAGGCCGCCGCCGCCCGGCGCAACCTCGCCCTGCTCAACGAGGCCGGCGCCCGCATAGGGAACTCCCTCGACCTGGAGACCACGGCCCGCGAACTCCTCGACGTGGTCGTCCCCGGCTTCTGCGACCTCGCCACCGTCGATCTCTACCAGGGCCTGCTGACCGGCGACGAGGCCCCGCCCGGCCTCGCCGACGGCAGCGCCGAACTGCGCCGTGTCGCCTACGCCAGCGCCGTCTCCGGTGCACCCTTCAACAGTTCCGGGAAACCCGTGGAGGTCGGCGCGGTCCACCACTTCCCGTTCACCTCGCCCTGCGCGGACGCCCTGCGCACCGCCCGTCCGCAGCACGTGCCCGCCGAGGAGGGCGGCCTCGTGCAGTCCACGCTGGCCGTTCCGATGGTCGCGCACGACACGGTCGTGGGACTCGCGCAGTTCGCCCGGACGAAGGGCAGCGAGCCGTTCGGCGACCGCGACCGGGACCTCGCGGTCGAACTGGCCGCTCGGGCCGCCGTCTGCATCGACAACGCGCGCCTGTACCGCCGGGAACACGAACGGGCGCTGATACTGCAACGCTCCCTGCTCCCACCCGGCGACCCCGAGGCGTCCGGCCTGGACATCGCCTGCCGCTATCTGCCCGGCAACGCGGCGACGGAGGTGGGCGGCGACTGGTTCGACGTCATCGAACTCCCCGGTCACCGCACGGCGTTGGTGGTCGGGGACGTCATGGGCCGGGGCCTCAGGGCGGCGGTGGCGATGGGCGAACTCCGCACCGCCGTACGCACGCTGGCCCTGCTGGACCTGGAACCGGCGGAGGTCCTCTCGGCGCTGGACGAGATCGCGCGGGGCCTCGGCACGCCCGGCGGTGTCCAGCAGGCGACCCGTACGGCCCGTCAGCCCCGGGACGCGGACCTCTCCGAGGTGTACCTCGCGACCTGCGTGTACGCCGTCTACGACTCCGTCACCAGACGATGTACGTTCGCCAACGCCGGGCATCTGCCGCCGGTGCTGGTCGAGCCCGGTGAGGCGGCGCTGATGCTCGACGTGCCGCCCGGTATGCCGCTGGGCGTGGGCGGCGAGCCGTTCGAGGAGGTCGAGGTCGAACTCCCCGAGGGCGCGCTGCTCGCGCTCTACACGGACGGCCTCGTCGAATCCCGTGACCACCCGCTGGACGAGGGCCTGCAAGCCTTCGTGGGCGCGCTCACCGACCCCAGCCGGCCCCTGGAGGACGTCTGCGACCACGTCCTCAACACCCTCGACACCCACCACGGCGAGGACGACATCGCCCTGCTGATGGCCCGGGTGCAGGGGCTGCCCGCCGAGTCGGTCGGCGACTGGACGCTGCCGCGCGAGCCGCGCAGTGTGGGCCGGGCCCGGGAGTACGCCCGCGGACAGTTGCTGTCCTGGGACCTGGAGCCGCTGGTCGACACGACGGAACTGCTGGTCAGCGAGCTGGTGACGAACGCGCTCCGGTACGGCGAGGGGGACATCAGGCTACGGCTGCTGCTGGACCGCACCCTGGTCTGCGAGGTCTGGGACTCCGGCCTGGTCCAGCCCCGGCGCCGACGGGCCCGGGACACCGACGAGGGCGGACGCGGACTCCAGCTGGTCGGGCTGCTCAGCGCGGCCTGGGGCTCCCGGCGCACCCCCCGCGGCAAGACGGTCTGGTTCGAGTTGCCGCTGCCCGGCGGAGAGGGCAACCTCACCGACCCGGCAGAGGCACTCCTGAGCCTGTTCTGACCGGCCGGGCTCTGCGGGGGCCCGCGCTTCCGTGCCCGTCCGGGAGCGTCTCGGCCGGCCTACCTGTGCAGCCGGGAGCGCGTCTGTGGACCGCCGAACGCGGGCGGGGGGCCGCCGTCCGGGTCCTCTCCGAGGAGGACGCCGCCCAGGAGCGCACCGGCGAGGCCGGCCGCGTCTCCCTCGGTGCCGTGGGCCCGCACATCCCGGTCGGCCAGCCTCCGCGCCTGTCCGGCCACGACGTCGGCCCACCCCGCGTTGTCCGCGCCCAGCTCGCGTACCGACTCCGCCAGCCGGGCCCGGGCCTCCGTACCCACCACCCCCCGGTGCACCCCGACGAACTCCTCCGCCCCGGCGACCGAACTGCGCGCCACGAGCAGCGCCGCCGTCTCCAGCACCCCGGACCGCACCCCCGTCAGCCGCTGGACGGCCCGGGTGATCCGGCGCAGCGCGTCCACCGGGTCGTACGGCCCACCGGTCAGCTCCGCACGGACCGCCGCGAGCACCCCGTCGACGTGGGCGGGCCGGGCAGGCGGTTCGTCCGCGGTCGGCGGGGCCTGTTCGGTCTCGGGGCGGGCCGCCGCCGGCCCTTCGCCGGTGGGCGTCGGCTGGGCGGGCGGCTCTTCCGAGGCCGGTGAGGTGCGCGGGACCGCCGCGAGCACCCCGTCGACGTGGGCGGGCCGGGCAGGCGGTTCGTCCGCGGTCGGCGGGGCCTGTTCGGTCTCGGGGCGGGCCGCCGCCGGCCCTTCGCCGGTGGGCGTCGGCTGGGCGGGCGGC
>NZ_PQSU01000068.1 GCF_002920615.1 Streptomyces sp. Ru62 | reverse complement strand
TGCTGGTGCGGATGCGGGAGGAGGCGGGGTATCGGGAGGGCGCCGAGAGCCTGGCCCGCCGGGCTGCCGCCGCGGGTGACACGGGTGCGCTGACGGTGCTGGTGCGGATGCGGGAGGAGGCGGGGGATCGGGAAGGCGCCGAAACTCTGGCGTGCCGGGCTGCCGCCGCGGGTGACACGGGTGCGCTGGCCGAGCTGGCGAGGTTGCGGCATTGGGCCGGAGAACGGAAAGGCGCCGAGATCCTCTACCGTCAGCTCGCCGACGCTGGCAAACCTGTCTACGGCAGCACACGGATATGGTGGCTGTACGGGTTGGACCCGGACGGTTCGCCCACTCCTCCCTGGCAGTGAACAGCGTACCCAGCCAGCAGGTATGCACGCGAAGACACCCGTCGCGCTGTTCCGGTGCCTCTGTGACGGAGCAGTGACGCGATTTCGTCTTCCGAGCACGAAGTGCGGTGGCTATCCTCACCTTTCACGTGCCTCGTCTTGCGCGTGCTGCGGCCGGGACCCACCTCCGGGCCGAGAGCGAACCGAGCGGCCGCTCGGAAGACGCAGAGGATGGATGGTGCTTCGGGAACGCACGTGACGTCCATGCACTTGGCACGCCGTGGTGGGACGGCACCGCCGGTGCACTGGAGCAGTCATGACGAAACCGAACATCACCCACCAGCAGCGCATCGCCAAAGCCCTCCACCACAGCGTGGGGTGCGGCTATCAGGAGGCATTGCGGCGTGTCCGGGAGGCCGACGCGGCCGGCCGGCTGCCCGCCCGGCTGGATGCCGCGGGACGTGCGGCAGCCGTCGAGTTCCTGGCCCAGACCGTCACCACCGCGGTCACCGCCGCCGCGACCCGGACACAGCCCGCGCCGCAGCCCCCGCAACCGCCGTCGGCACCCGGCGCCTTGTCCTGGGCCGGCGGGGCTGCACCAGCCTCCCTCGCCCCGGGAACGGTGACGGGTCTGGTGTCCCTTCCGACAGCCGGCCGTTCGACGCTGGCCCTGAACATCGCTCTCCACCACGCCCAGGCCGGCACTCACGCCCTGTTCACCTCGGGAGAGATCTCCTTCCGCTCCTTGCAGCACAAAGTCCTCGCCGCTCGATACGGCGTCGATGTCCGCCGGCAGGAACCGCCTGGCGGCTGGGCCGCCTTCAAGGCCACGGTGCTTTCCGAGATGAAGGATCTGCCCCTGGCCCTGCACGGCGCACGCGCACGGAGCAGCGTGCGCGACAGCCTCCGCCGCGGCCTGCTGGCCGCCGCAGGCGCCAACCGCAAGCTGAAACTGTGGATCGTCGACTCCGTATGGCACTTCAGTGACCTCACCGACGACGGTCCGGACACCGCCGCGACCATGGCGGAGCTCCGCTCTCTGGCTTCCGAGTACGGCCTTGCCCTCCTGGTCACATCCAGGGTGGTCACCGAAGACCCGGACGAGCCCGTCACCGCCACGCACCTGCCGGCCGGGATGGCGAAGTACAGCGAGCAGGTCCTCGTCCTTGACCGGCCAGGCGTCTACTGGACCCACACACCCTCGACCGCGGCCACCCTGCGCCAGCTCACCGGCCCCGCGCCAGGCCGGGCGATCGAACTCGAACTCCAACCCGATCACTGCCGCTTCGTTCCGGCATGACACATCCGCCCAGGCCAGCGGTTCACATGTGCCGTGCCGTTCAGCATCTGGTGGTTGCCGCCCTCCGATCCCACCCAGCGCGGACGGCCCCCAGGGGGCCGTCCGCGGCCTGCGCTGACCGGCGGCGGCCTGCTGGCGGGCCCCGCACCGGGTGAGAGTGCGGGGCCCAGGGGTGCTTCGGACGTCGGCCGTCAGGCACGCCGGCGCGCAATGCGCGCCCGGTGCACGAGGGGGATGCCGAGGCGGGCGGCCACGGTTCTCTCCAGGTCGGAGACGACGTGGTCGGGGGTGGCGCTGCTCAGCGGGATAACCCAGTACTCGGCCCACTCCTCTTTCTTCGACCTGGTGCGGCTGACGTGCTGGTTGAGCCTGGTCGCGGCGGCTCCCCGGGTCAGCAACCTGGTCGGAGCAGTCCTTCCGCAGTAGCAGGCGAGGCCCTCGCGGTTGACCACGATGTAGATGGCCTTGACCTCGTAACCGGAGTTCCCGCCGACGAGGATCGGCTCTGGCCGTTCCTCGACGAGCCACTGGCCAGCGAGCTGGGCGAGCATGGCGTACCGAGTGTCAGTGATGGCGACGACGCCCGTCCAGGTGCTTACGGTCATCCGCGCGGCTTCCGCTCGCAGATTTCCCCGAAGTCCTCGGCCATGTACTGGAGGTGGTTAGCGGAGGCTTCGACGGTCTCCCAGGAGAGCTTGTCGGTGGTGCCGTTCTTCTTGCGCAGCGTGATCAGGTCGTCGAGGCGGTTGGCGGACACGGTGAGGGACGCCTGAAAGTCCGTGAGAGCCCTCTCCTCGCGAGCGGTGCTGGAGAGCCCGCTCGTCCCCCCCTCGGGGTTGAACCCGTGGAGAGCGGCGAGACGGAGGTGGGCGTTGAAGTCGCTGCCCTTCCAGTCGTCGTGCTCGACCAAACGTCCGTTGGTCCACCAGCGCGGGCGCAGACCGCCCCGGATCCGCTTGATCGCGTCGGCGAGGACCTGCGGTCCTTCCTCCCTCTCGAGGACGGCCTTGATGACCGTGCCGACGCTGGCGCGCATGACCGTGTGGCTGACGATCTGCTCGGCGGAACCGCCGGGGGCGAGGAGGTTCCCGCTGGTGACGAGCGCGACCATGGCGAGCACGCCGAGGAGCAGCTTGGCGGGGATGTCACCGTTTTCGGCACTCTGGAGAAGGTCGTCCACGGCCTGGTCGTTGTCGACGTTCTCGACGGCCCACTCGTGGTCGACGAGGTCCTTCCACAGGCAGCCGCTCTCCAGCGCGGTGCGCACCGGCTTGATGCCCTCTCCGAGGAAGGCGGAGTACGAGCGCAGGCCGAGCTCGGTGACCAGGCCGCTGCGGCCAGCGAGCTGGAGACTGCGCTTGTCGAGCTTGGCGGCCATGATCGCGTTCAGCCTGGGCTCCTTGCGGGTGAGCTGCTGGGCGATGATCGCGAAGCGAAGGTCGCGGAGGGCAGTGAGGCCGAGGGTCTTCATGGGGTCGGTGATGTCGACACGGCCGAGGAGAACGTCCTTGACGGCCTGGTCGTTGTCGCCGAGCTCCCCGGCGTCGAACAGGGCGGTGACGGTCTCTTCGGCGGTGATGCCGTTCTTCGAGGCACCCACGAACTCCTTCACCCCGATGTTCATGCGCATCAGCAGCGAGCGGACCGCGGCGGGGAAGCGCTGCATGCTCATGCTCGGGTCGTCGTCGGTGTAGCCGATGACCACCTCCACGGGGACGGTCATGGCGTTGAGGAGCGCGGCGGCCTGGTCGCGCTTGGCGCGGGCGGCCTTGCTCCTGCCGGAAGCGGCCTCGATGTCGCGGTACGCCTTCTTGATGACCTCCCGGACGAGGCTGCGCCGGTCGGTGAGGGGAAGGCTCATGAGGTACGACGGGAGCAGCGAGGGGCGTTCCTTGTCCTTGGCCGGGCCGATCAGGCCGGTCGGGGCCGGGACATGGGCGGTGCAGGATGCCCAGCGGCTGTTGCCGTCGACAATGCCCAGGTCTTCGGCAGGGTGGCGCTCGGGGTTGAGGAAGACGACAGGGACGGCCGTCAGGGTCCGTTCCACGATGCGCCGGCCGACTTCCTGCTTGTTCTGCTCCTTCACCTTCTTGGATGCCCGGTCGACGGCGTCGAGGAGGGCGTCCATGGAGTCGGTGTATACGAGGGCGGCGTCGGTCTCGTGCGCGGTGGGCATGGACAGGACCCGCTGCCGGGCACCGGTATTCGGGTCGGCCGCGTATTGGGCCTCGTCGAGGAGCCGGTCGTTCTCGATCGCGGGGGACAGCATCAGGGTGTACGCGCGGTAGTTGATGACGGTCAGCCAGCCGGTCTCGACTCGGCGGAGCTCCGGGCGGAGGTCGGCGAGAAGGTCCGGTTCGACCGCGCTGTACGCGATCCGGAGAATGGCGTCGTCGGTGAGCTGGACACCAGGCCGATCCTTCTTGAGGGCCTTGATCGCCTTGGCGGTCTGGCTGACCGGTACGACGCGGTGCTCGAACGGCGTGGAGCGGTCGCCGGAGCGGATGTCGATGACCTGGACCTCGGGCAGGTCGTCGGGGGTTTCGATGGTGCTCACATGGCCTCAATCTGGTGAGCCGGCGCGAGGCGGGCTCGCGGCCGGTGATCGGCGTACGCGAGCAGAGCGCCATCGAAGCACAACGCACCCGTGCCCGCCCCGGTGAGGACCGCGGTCCGTCGCTGGGTTGACCCGGCGTCGCTTCGGTGGCCTGGAGGCGGATCCAGGTACCCGCCCCGTGAGGTGCGGGCGGCGTACTCGGGTCTTGACGATGGAGACCGCGGTCTTCACCGGCTGCGCAGCAGGCCGCCCTCGGCGGCGGCGATGGGCAGGACCATACACCTGTCCAGGTGTGCGAAGCAGGGGAATTGGCGAACTGCCGGCCCAGCCGGATCCAATCTGCCTGTCCTCGCCTAACGGCCTGTCGGGGCGCGGCACCCCCGCTCCGTTCGCCGCTCGGGCGGTTCCCCGGGGGGCGCGCCCTGTACGACCCGCGCCCCGGCGGACCCCGCACACCCGGCTCGGGCGTGAGCTGCCGTTTCTGCTACTCCGGCGACACGCCCTCACCACGGGCCCGACGGCCCCGACCACGGCAGGTCCCCGGTTGCGCCATCGGGCGCAGCCGCAGAGGACGGACGTCTACAAGGGCAGGGTGCCACCGCCGAGGGACGCCGTCGCGAGGACCGCCGTGAGCTGGGCAGGCCCGATTTCGGCACCGAACAGTCGGCGGGCGGCACGGAAGAGTTGCGGCAAGACGTCGGGCACCCTGCACGGCGCTGCGGCCGAGGCTGGCCGCGCGGTCCGCCTGTACGCCGAGGTCCTCGCCGCGGCCCGCGAGGCGGGTCGTAGTACGGCAGCGGGGCCGACGGCGTTCGGACGCTGAACCCTTGGACGGGATGGTCGTTCAGCGCCGCGTGGGGCACCCGCGAAACCCCGTATGTCACCCTCGTACTGCCCGAGATGGTCGTGGTAGTGGGGGTCGACGTTGGCCAGAGACAGCGCCGACCGCTGGCGGCACCCCGCCCGGTGGTACCGGGCCCGCCACGACCTCTCCGCCACCGACGTCCCGCCATTCGGACCCGGCTCGGGAGGCTGACCGTCGTGTTAGGGTGCGGCGCCACGGGGAAGCGCCGCACCCTGCCGTCCAGGGTAACGACGGTGATGCCCGGGCGCGTTGCGTTGCGCCGCACCCGGCTCACCGCTTAAGAGGTGAGCCACCTTTGATGGATGGCGCCGATGCTGGCGTGAGTGATCAGTGCGACAACGGAGCGAGGCCGCGCGGCGGTATCACCTTCCAGTGAACGTGCCGCGCGGGCCCCCCTATGGGCGGTCCTGCCTGTTGGCCAACTCGTCTGGTGCGTCCGGTGACGGGCGTACTGTCCTCTCGCTCGCCACAGGGGTGGGCTTACGCCCTCCGTCCTGGGTGCCGGCGTTCTTGCCGTCCCCGACGCCCAAGAGGAAAGCCAGGATGAGGACGGCAGCCAACGCCGCCGCGATACCACCGGCCAGGTCACCGCCGGACGGCTGACGATCGACGCCGGCACTGATGAGCGGCTTGCGGTACACGAGGTAGCCGATGAGGCAGCCGATCGCCACAACGAAGCCGTTCACGGGGTCGATGTGCAGATTCACTGAGGCCCTTTGCGATCCAGGGGGCCAGTTTCGAAGGCCCCTGCGCTTGAGGCCCTTCGAATGTGCGCCTGTCACCAGGCTGTTATCTGCTTGGTATGCGAAAGGTCACACCCGAAGGGCTTTTTTTGAGCCCTCGGTCCGGTGCAGACCTTGTCGACCAGGATAGGGCATCCAACTGGGCTGTCCGCACGCCACATTGGAGCATGGGCGACGTCTGGTCCGATGGGGGTGAAGGTCGGCGTCGACGTCGCCCGTGACGGCCCTCATTGGTGCTTCGGTGAGCCGTGTCAGCCGCCGATCACCGCGGCCGCCGCGAGCTCGGTCCCAGCAGGCGGCCCTGGCACGGGTGCGCCGGAAAGCACCGGTCCACCGGTGCCGGACACGGCTGATGACCGTGCTGCGGCGCGAGGGCGCCAACGCGGTCCGCAGACGGCTGCATCGCTGCCACCGAGGCCCGAGCCTGGACGGGGCGTCGACGGCGAAGGCCTGCGCGCCGTAGTCCAGGGGACGCTCGCTGCACACAGGGTGCTGCCTTCACAGGTGCGCGAGGGCTTGAGTGCGGACCCCATTCGTCGCTGAGCTCCATGGTCAGGGCGTTCCACGGTCCGTAACTCCCCTGCTGCCGCAGCTCTCGGCGAGGCCTTACCGCTGCACTGCTTGGGCGCCTTCCAGAGCTGCCGGGAAGGTTCGCCGATCGCCAGGGCGGGGGAGGGGCGAGAGCGAGTTCTCAGCGGGCTCGGACGGAGGCTCCGTAGGTGTCGGTCTGGCGGAGTACGGCCACGTCCTGTGGCGGTGCCGGCCATACCTCGATGAGGTACCACTCGGTGACCTCGTCCGGGGCGAGGTCGATGGCGGTGTCCCGGCCGCGGGCATGGATGCGCAGCCGGTAGTCGCCAGGGCCGGCGAAGGAGAGCACCGGCAGCGCCTCGTCCAGGTCGTCCATCAGCCCGCGCACCATCAGCTCTCCCGACACCGAGTGCAGGGACACCTCGACGATCTCCTCCCACACTTCGTCCCCCGCCTGCGGGGCTTGAGTGTGGCAGGTGACGGTGACGTCGACGTCCCCGGTGTGAATGCCGGTGTGGATGGTGGCGATGCCGTCTTGCACCTCGATCAGGCCGTTGTGCTCGCGAGGCAGATCGGGGCCGGCGGGGCCGTCCTCGTCGCTGATCTGGAACTGGTGGTACTGCACGGGCACAAGCTGGCGCCCCTGCTCGGCCTGGTCGCTCATGGAGTGTTCCTGGGTGATCGAAGACGTGGTCAGGGCTTGATCCAGACGAGGAACCTATCCTTCTCCAGGACCCGGTTGCAGAGGTAGAAGCGGCCAAGGGCCTTGCCGCCCTCTTCATTCTGCTTGCCGTTGATCACGCGCCAGCTGAACTGACCGCCTCCGGTACGAGAGGCGGGCCCGGGTCAGGCCAGGGAGGCCTGCTTCGCCAGCGCGGCGAGGGGGAGCGCCGGCCTTCTCCACCACGCGCAGCTGCGCCCAGTCGACCTCGGGGTACGCGCCGGGGATCGCGTCGATGGACGCCCTGGGCGGCCTGTCCCAGTCGCCTTCGCCGCCGGCTTGATGTCCGGCCGTCCCCCTACCGCGCCCGCCACGGCCGCCTCTGCCTTTCCTCGGCCCTGGGCCGTCGTCGGCCGTCCCGCCCGTCGGCTGCCTCCGCCGCGCGGCTGCGCCAGGCGCGCTCGCCGCCGCCGGTTGGTTCACCCTCGCCGTCGCGTCCTGCCTGTCGGCCGTCGTGCTGTCACCCCGGGCCGCGCTCGCCCTGTCGGTCATCGGCCGCTACTGGCCGCCGCGGGCCGGCCGCTACGTCGGCTGTCGTCGGCTGCCGGCTGTGAGCCGTCGGCTGCTGGGTCGGGCGCCCGCCGGTTCCTGTCGGCACCGTTCGCCCGTACCCGCCGCCGCGCGCGCGTGCCGCCTGTCGCCGCCGCCCCGCTGTCGGTCCTCGGCTGCGCCGTCCCGCTGCCTGCCGGGAGTCCTGGGGGCGGCGAGCTGCCGGCAGGCCGGCCGCATCGCTGCGACTGCGCGCCGGTTTCCCGGTTGCCGCCGCTCGGCCGCGCTGGTGCCGTGCTTTCGTCCCGCCCGCCTCCCTTCTGCCCCCGCCCGCGTTCCGCCCGTGTCCCGTCCGCGTGGGCCGAGCCGGCTGTGCCGGTCCCGCCACTGCCTGCCGTGCCGCAGCCCGCGCCGGGCTGCGCCTCCTCCCGTCCGTGCCCGCCGCCGCCCTCCGCGCCTCCGCGTCGAGCCCCGGCTGCCCGGAGAGCCTGCGCCCGTCCCGACGTGCTGGTGCATCCCGCCCGGGCCCCGGCATCCGTGCTGTGCCGGTCTGCTGCGCCCCGTTGAGCCGCCACCGCCTGCTCGCCGTCCCAGACTCCCGACGCCTGCCGTCCCCTGGCCTGCGGCCGCCCGCCGCCGCCCACCATCCAGCTTCTTGGTGCGGGTCCTCCCGGGTCGGTCTCCACGGGGCTCCGAGAAGCGGTGTTGTCAGTGGGTTCTGCCAGGGTGTGCGTCGTGGACGAACTGGTGGAGCGTGTCGACGAGCAAGATCGTGTGCTGGGGGTGGTGGTCAGCCGTCGGCAGGCCGTCCGGGAGGGTTGGCTACACCGGGTCGCCGTGACGGTGTGTCGTGATGAGCGTGGGCGGATCCTCGTCCACCGGCGGTCGGAGCATCTGTCGCGCTTCCCCGGGCTCTACGAGGCCGTAGTCGGTGGCGCCGTGGATGTCGGTGAGTCCTATGAACAGGCCGCCGCGCGGGAGCTGGCCGAAGAACTGGGCGTTCGTGTGCTGCCGCGCCCGAGCCGCTGCCGCGCCCGCGCCGGGCCGCCGACCCGCTTCCTCCCGGCCGCGTGCCAGGCCGTCTCGCCGGGCCGCTGGCCGGGCCCGCGCAGGCCCGCCCGGCCCCCCGCTGCGCCCGGCGGCCGTGCGCTGCCGGACCCGGAGACTGCCCGGCCCGGCCCGGCCCGGCCCGGCCCGGCCGCGCCGCCTCCGCGCCCGCCGCCGTCTCCTCCGCGCCCCGCCGCTCCCCGGTCGCCTGGCGGGCCCGTGCCCGTCCCGCCGTGTTCGTGCATTCCCGCCCGCGCCGGGGCGCGCTGTTCCCCGCCCGCTCGTGCACGGGCCGCCGCGCTGTGCCGGCCTGCGGCGTCTCATCCCGCCGACCTTGGGCCTGCGTGCGCCGTCCCGCCCGCCGTCTGTCCGGCCGCCCGGGTCGCCGCTGCGCCCGAGCCGCGCCGCGCCGCCGTCCCGCGTCTTCCCGGTCGCCCTCGGCAGTCCGGCCGCCACCGCCTGCGCCGTCAGCCACCGGCCGCTACTGGCCGCCGCGGCCCGCGTCGCCCGTCGTCGGCTGTCGGCCGTGAGCCGTCGGACCATCGGCTGCCGGCTCGTGTGCCTGCCGGTTCCTGTCGCCACCGTCCGCCCGGCCGCCGGTGCCGTGCTTTCGTCCTGGCCCGTCCCTCCTGCTTCCGCCGGCCACCGCGCCGCGCTGGTCGCTGGCCGCCCGGAGGCTTGCGCCGACCTGCGGAGGCCGGGCCGATCAGCCGTCCCGCGTCCTGTGGCCGTGCCCCGCCCGTCCCGGCGGCCTTGGCCTGTGTCCGCCGTCCCGCCCGCCGCGCGTCCGCCCGCCGCGGCCCGGCCCCGCCCGAGCCGTTGCTGCGCCCGCGCCGTGCCGCTGCGCCACCGTGCCGTTTCCTTGCAGTCGCCTTCGGCAGGTCCGGCGGCCACCGCCGCCCGCCGTCCGGCCCTCTCCGCATCGGACCGGGCCCCCGGGCCGTGTCGTGCCCGCACGCCTCCCAGCCTCGCGCCGGGCCTCCCGGCGGCGCGCCAGGCCGTCTCGCCGGGCTGCGTCGTGCCCGCACCGGCCTCCCGGCCGCGCGCCGGGCCGCCTGCCGCGCGCTGGACCGCCTCACACCGGCCGGGGCTCGCGCGGGCCTTGACCCCGCGCCCTCTGCGCCCGGCGGCCGTGCGGTGCCGTGCCCGGAGGCCCGTTGCCCGGCCCGGCCGCCTCGCCGTCGGCGCCCGCCGCCGTACTTCCCGTGCCTGCCGTCCTGTCGCCCCCGGCAACGCCACGCTCGCGCCATGCCCGCCCCGCGCCTCGCCCCCGGCCGTCATGCCCCGCGCCCCGTGCCCCGGCCGCAGTGCCACCGCGGCGCTGTACCGGCCCGCGCGCCCCGTCCCGCCGGGCTGGGCCTGCGTCCGGCTGCGTCCGTTCAGGGGGGCGGTGCAGGGTGCTTGCCGAGACGGGTATGCCCCGGGGGCCGTCTGGTCGCGCGGGGGAGTGGAAGGTGGGCCGCCCCTTCGTGGCCCGCAGTCGGCCGCGCAGCCGCGCGAGCTCCACAGGCCCGGGCGGGCGGTGGCCTCATCCGCGGTCCCCGCGCGCCCGCCGCCGCGGACGGCTGCGGCCCCGGGCCGGGCGCTGTTCCTCTGCGCTCGGTGACGTCTTTGGACCCGATCAGGAGCGCTCGCCGGCAGGGGCCGGGGCGCGCCGGCACGCGCCTGCCGCGGCGGGGCCGCGACGAGGGGGCATCTGAGCGTGGACACCACAGGACGCGCCGCTCCGTCCGTCAACGCGTGCTCCGTTGCTGGGTCGTTGCCCGGCCCGGTCGGCCGCCGCCCGGTTGCCCGCCCCGCGGCCCCCGCCGTCCGGCCGCTGTGCCCGCGTCTGCGCTCGTCGGCCGGGCCGCGTGCCACTGTGCCGCCCGGGCGGGTCCCGCCCGCGCTGGGCCTGGCGGGGCGTGCGGTGTTGTGCCGGGAGGCCGTGCCGCGCACGGTCCGGCCCCTCCACCGTCCGCCCCCGCCTCCCTGGGCGCCGCCGCCTGCCGCTGTCCGTCCGCGTGCCGTTGGCCAGCCCGCGTGCCGCTGTCCAGCCCCCGTGCCGTTGGCCGTCCGCGTGCCCGCGGCCCGCCGGGCCGCGCCCCGGCTGCCGGCCGGACCGCCGTGCTGTCCGCGCCGTGCGTCGGTCGGCAAGCACCGCGATGCCCGGCGGCTCACGCCCGCCGCCCTCGCTCCCCGGCCCGAAGTTCGATCTTTTCTCTCTCGCCGCAGCCGCAACCGTCGCGCGCCGCCTCAGGCGACAAGGCAGGTCGGATCATCCGGTAGGGATCCAGCGAGCTGGGCTCGGGATGAAAGCCGTGTCGTGTGTACCAAGTGCGCAGGTCGTCGTGCAGCGGTCCGGGCTCACGCCAGGAGGGAAAGGGTGCTGCCGCCAGACCAACGGGTGTGCCTGGAGCGTGCGCCAGCACGGCGTGCAGCAGCCGGGTGGCGTGCCCAAGGCGCCGGTAGCGCGGATCGACTCCGATATGGCTCACCCACAGCAGGTCGCCGTCCAGGGCGTCGAGATAAGCGACCCGCTCGGTCTGCGTGCGCAACTCCCAGACCAGACGCGGCGCGTCTGCGCTGACCCGGACCAGACATACCCGGTCAACCACCTGTTACCCCCTTTTCGATTCCATGTTCGGTCGGGGTTACCAGCGTATGCCGAGCTGGTCCAGCGCATCGCGTCGTTCGGGGGTGAGCTTGTCGGCCCGGCGCCGGGTGTTGTCCAGGAACGTCCCGAGCTTGATGTCGACCGCTTCGCCGTCGACGTCCAGGCGCTCGATGTGCTTGCGGGCGGGGCGCAGGTGTCCCTCGCGGTCGTGGAACTGCCGCGCGGCGCGCAGGTTGAGCGCCCACTTGTCGTCTGCGGTGAACTTGCCGGGCCGGGCCTCGGGGCCGGCGGGCTCCAGCCCGAGCGTGCTCCAGAGGAGCCACTGCTGCGCGGGGGACAGCTTGTCCCACCCCTGCCGCTGCGCAACGACCCACGCCCCGAGATCCTCGCCCTGGACCACGAGTTCACCGGCCACCTCGGGCAGGGTGCCCCCAGCCTGTACGTGGATGCGGGCGAGGGTGAAACAGCGCTGCCACGCCACGCTCCACCCCAGCGGGCACCACGCCGGATCGATGGCCTCCAACGCCGCCAGACGGCTCTCTGACAGCTCCCCAGCGCCCACAGGAACCGTTTCCCCGGCAGCGCGCCGCTCGGCGTTCTCCATGGCCCTACGGGCCTCCGCACGCCTGTTCTTGGCCCACACCCCGATCGGGTAACCGCCATCCCCTACCGCCTGGACCGGGGGCAGGAAGTGCGAGTGCGCGGCGGCCCACGACCGGGCGACCGTGAGACCCTCCTCCCACGCGACGTCGTAGTGGGACCACACCATGCCCAGCTTCTCCAGCTGCTTGACGCGGGAGGCTTCCAGAGTCCCCGCGTTGTAGTACCGGCGTTGATCGGCCACCCACCGCCCCAGCGGGAAACCCGCGGCCGCGCCGGCCGACTCATCCTCGGGCATCACGTAGTCGTACGGCACCCGCAACTGCCCGCCGCCCCTCTCGCTCCGCCACCGCGTGGCCGCCGCGATCCCACGCCGCCAATACGCCTTCTCCGGATCGATCACCCGCAGACTCACGAACTGCGCCACCAACGCGGGATCGCGCGGACTGCTGAACCGCAGCAGGCCCGCCGCTGCCTGGCTCACCCACACGTCATCCCCGCCGCCCTCGTCCGCCTCGCGATCGTCCCCGGCGCCCTGGTCCCCGTCCTCGTCCGCCTGGTCCTCGCCTTCGGCGCCATCAACCCCCAAATCCAGCTCCGACAGGGGCACTTGGGTGTACTCGTCACCGGTCCGGCGTCCGCTGCGCTGCCGTGGATCGGCAAGAGCCTCGATCGTGTCCGCGTCGTGCGCCCGCAGCGCCCCAAGCACCTTCGCCAGGGTCCCGTAGGCATCCGACGTCAAAAGGTCATCGACATCCTCATCCTCACCGAGGAATACCGGCACCACAAGTGAAGCCAGTTTCCCCTCTCCCGGACTCAAGCGCAGGGCACGCCCGACCATTTGCACGATGTCGACCATAGACCCCCGCGCATCGCAGAAAGCGACCGCGTCACACTGCGCCGTATCCACGCCTTCCCCCAGCACTTTCACAGAGCTGAGAACACGCACCGCCGCACGAATATCCGACCGGGCACCACCGATGAAATCGGAGGCGAATTCGGCCAGCACCTCACGCCGATATCCCGGGGCGTGGTCCCCGTAGAGCCAGTCTGCCCAGACCCGCTCAGCCGGCGGGAAGGTCTCCGGGGCGTCCTCGGCGAGCCGCGCTGCCACCAACGGAACGCCCCGGGCCATCGCCTCCGCCTCCGAGATCCGGCTGTGGAAGGTCAGGATGCGCCGCATACGCTCCTGCGCGGCCGCCGTCAGCAGGCCGGTCTGAAGGGCCGCTAGCCGCGCCCCGCGCACCCGATCCGAGCCGCCGGCCTCGTCGGTGAGGGCGGCGTACAGAGCGGGGTCGCGGATGTCCAGGCACACCACCTGATACGGCGCAACGATCCCCCGCCGGACCGCCTCACTGAGCTTGAGCTCGTACGCCACGGGCCCGAACACAGGCGAGTCCCGGTCCATCGATGCCACCAGCCGGGGCTGCTCCCCTTCGGCCTCCCACACGCGGGGCGTGGCGGTCATGTAGAGCCGTCGCACCGCTGGAATCCGCGACTGATGGTGCACCGCCGCCCACGGCTTCATGCCGTCACCACTTGTCCTGTGGGCCTCGTCCACGATCATGAGGTCCCACACGGGCAACCCCGCCTCGTGCGCCCGCTGGAGCTTGCCCAGCCCCACCGCCGCGTAGGTCGCGAACACCGTCACCTGCTCCAGGTCCCGCACCCACGAAAGAAGTTCATCCGGGTCGGTGGTACACGGGATGCCGTCGGACTCCTCGGGCCGCAAGTCGCACACCCCGACCATCGCGCCCCGCCTGCCGCCCCGGCGCCATGCGCCGGCCATCTGGGTCAGCAGGTCCCGCGTCGGCACCAGGACCAGCACGCGCCGCGCGGAAAGCCGCCGCGCGGATTCCACGGCGATCAGCGTCTTACCCGATCCGGTAGCGGCGATTACCTGCGTTCGCAGTCCCTCCGGGGGGATGCGTCCTCCGGGTGGGTCCTGAAGGTGTTTCACCACGGCGTCTACGGCTTCCGGCTGATGCGGTCGCAATTCCAAGTGAGGCATTCAGAGACCCGCTTTCTGCTCTGCTGTGAAGAGGTGACGAACGGAAGTTTTCCGTTGGCGGCAGTGGAACTGACGGACCGGTATTTCCTCCGCTATGGTGAGGGGAGGAGCCGGGGTAGGGGGTGCGTGCTAAGCCCAGACTCTATCCTGGAGGTGCGTCATGACGCACGACGGTTGCGGAAGGTTCGTCAGATTGGTTTGTTCTGCTGTCATGTGGGGTGTCGGGGTGGTAGTCTCCTGCTTGTTGG
>NZ_PQSU01000067.1 GCF_002920615.1 Streptomyces sp. Ru62 | reverse complement strand
TAGACTCGCCTGCTGCCTGATCACCCACCGACAACTGAACTCATTGTGTTAGCCGTTGTAAGTCCTTGCCGTCCCTGGTGGAGTGGACGCTCAAGGAGGCGAAGCTGGGGCAGTCGAAGCTGTCCGGGCCGGGTAAGGATGCCGACCCGCTGCTCGTGCTCACCGAGTCTGCCCTGGAGCGCTACGGGCTCCCCGTCGCCCTCACTGATGAGGAACGGCTCGCCGGGCGGCTCCCCGAGGGCCACAAGGTCGTCAAGCAGCTGGCGCGCGCGGAGTGGAAGCTGACGAAGCGCGGGCTTGGCCCGTGGGCGCGGATCTACCGCCCGGCCTCGGGCTCGGAGCGCTCTTGCGTGCAGCTGTGCATCCCGTCCTGGCATGCGCTCGACTCCCGCCACTGGGGCGAGGCCGGGCAGCTTCCGCCGGCGGACCTCGCCCGGCTCCTGGGCACCTATGCGTCCCGGGTGATGACGCCGCGCGGCTCCACCGCCGTGACCGGCCTGGAGCTGATGACCGCCCTGCACCCGCCGACCCGCGCCTCCGAGCCGGACGCCGACGGCCGCCGGCACCCCGAGCACAACCCCGGCTCGCTGGGCAAGGACCCGGTCGACCCGGCGCCATGCGAGGTGCCCGACGGACACCCGCTCCTCAAGGACCTGCCCCGGTTCCATGTCCGCGGCCCGGCGGAGAAGCTGTTCGAGGAGGCGTACGACTGGGCGCGGCCGATGACGGATGCCGAGTGCACGCTGCGGCACCTGGTCGGCATCGACGTGAACATGGCCTTCGCCGCCGGCGCCAACGGCCTCGTCGTCGGCCTCGGCGCGCCCACCCACGTCAAGAACCCGGTGTTCGACGCGAAGCTGCCCGGCTCCTGGCTGGTGGACCTCTCTCATGTCGACCTGTCGCGGGTGAAGGTCGGCAAGGACAAGTGGGTGGAGCTGGACGGCAGCCTGCTGCCCAGCCCGTTCACGCCGAAGGGCGAGCGCCCCGAGGGCCCGGCCTGGTACGCCACCCCCACCGTCGCCTACGCGGTGGAGCTCGGTTACGAGGTGCAGCCGATCGAGGCCTGGGTGCGGTACGAGAGCGGCCGCTACCTGGACGGCTGGTACAACCGGCTGCGTGACGCCTACCTCGCCACGATGGCCGACCTCGGCGTCCACGCGGACATGGAGCCGGCCGACTTCCTCGCGGCGATGGACGGCTACAAGGACCGCGACCCGGACCTCGCGATCGTCGTCTCAGCGATCAAAGCGACCGTAAAGGGCGGTATCGGAAAGCTCCGCGAGCGCCCGCGCGGTGAGGGCTGGCGACCGGGGCAGCCGTGGCGGGCACTGTCCCGGCCGACATGGCGGCCCGACATCCGGGCGGCGGTCATCTCCCGTACTCGGATCAACCTCCACCGCAAGATCGTCAAGCATGCGGCGTTCACCGGGCAGTACCCCATCGCGATCCTGTCCGACTGCGTCGTCTACGCGGCCAACGGCACCAGCCCGCTGGACTTCCTGCCCTACCGGGACGGCAAGCCGCTGCCCGGCGGCTTCAAGCTCGGCATCAACCCCGGCCTGGTCAAGCACGAGGGCACCCAGACGGTTCTGTGGGGTGAAGAGGTCCGCGAGCGGTTCAACGCCCCGGAACTCAACCTCGCCCGCTACATCAAGGACGGCACCGTCACCGACATCGACAACGGAGAGTAGGAGACGAGATGCGAGGCAGGGACGCAACCATGCAGGCCGACACACGGCCCTGGGCGGCCCGCTGGTCGTTCACCACGGCATCCGGCGTCACCACCGGAACCACCCACGCCACCTCCTTCCAGGAACTCGCCTCCACCGTCTCCAACGCAGCCGAGCAGTCACTGGCCAACCTCACCGAGGACGAAGGCGACGCCCTGGACGGCCCCTGGAACCGGTTCCTGGCCCGCCTGGAACTCCTCGCCGAACGCCAGGCCCGCAGCGCCGGAAGCTGGCACTACACCGCCGACGGATGGGCCGACATCGAGATCACCCACATCACCGACCACCACAGCAGCGGGGAGTAGGCCGCGATGAGCCTGTTCGGGGATGGCCTGGAAGCCGCGGTGCAAAAGGCGTTCACCCGCCCGGCACCCAAGAGCGCGGGCGCCCAGATGCGCTACCTGGTCAAGCAGCTCAAGGGCACCAAACCGGTCGCCCAGATGCTGCGCATCTCCCAGCGCACCGTCGAACGGTACGTGAAGGACCAAATCAAGAAACCCCGCCCCGACCTCGCCGCGCGCCTGGAGCGCGAGGTGAAGAAGCGCTGGCAGCCGCAGATCCGTGCCAGGGCCCGGCAGCAGGCGGCAACCACCGGCGGCATCGTCATCGACACCGCGCGCGCATCGGCTACACCGCGCCGATCGGCTCCACGGACGAGGACCGGCTCCGGCACCTGACCGTCGCCCTTCCGCCCCGCTACGCCGCCCGCCTCTTCGACGCCCAGGAGGCTGGCGCCAGCGACCAGCAGCTCCAGCAGATCGCCGCCGACGCGCTCCGCGACGTCTACTTCCAGGACAGTGGCCGCCGCGCCGGCCAGCTGGAGGAGGTCCGCTTCACCGACATCGAGCACCTCGAGTTCGACCTGTAGCAGCCGCCCCCGATCGGAACCTTCAAGCAAATCAGTGCGCCGATGCCCGGCCTGCCGCGTACATCAGACGGCAGCAGGTCAACGGTCGGCAGGGTCGGGGCGCTCGCACCTGCAGCCCTCGGGGCAGTACTGCACCCCGCCGACACCGATGCTTACGGGCCACCCGTGATTACGGTGAGCACATCAAAAGCGCGTCTGAAGTGACGGCCGAGGACAATAGCGAAGGCAGCGACCAGCAAGATTCCGTAAACATAAGTCTCCGCGCTTTCAGGGACTACACCAGTAATCGCCACACCCGTGATAGCGACCCCAGCGAGCACCAGGGCGATGAGGTATCGCAGCACATCCCAGTTCCGCTGATGCGGCACGCCCGTAAGCTGCTCTTCGTCGAGGAGTTCACCCACCCGCCCTTGGCAATACCGATCAGCGATGGTCAATAGGGCTTCTGCGAGTTCGCGTAGGGCATCGCTAGGAGTACGGTCCAGCTTGGCCTCGATCTCTAGTAAAGCGGCGGCCACGCATCGTTGATGCAACTTCACGCGTCTTCTGCGCGGAGAGAAGAGTGGCACGCTCCCCCGGCTGCTGTGCGCGTTGAGCACAGCACGGCGCACTGCCCTCAACTGCTTCGAGATCCTCTTGAAGCGCGCCGGCCGCCGTTCCCCACCTGCCCGGGAGAGTGCGCAAGCATGGATCACCTCGGCGCACTCTAGGACGATCGCGTACCGTCGCGCGAGGGAAATTTGTGCCAACTGCGAGCGAACCCGGCCAGCCCCGACTTGCACCTCAGCCCACATACCAAGCAACACAAAGATAATGAACATGAGGATACCGGCAGCCCCTGCAATTTGGAGAGCTTGTTCCCACGCTGGCGAAAGGGAGTGGCTGCTACCTGCGCGACGCGGGTTCCCCCCCGCTAGCCAATAGATCACACGATTGCCTTCCACGGCGCCTCGCCACGGCCCGAAGTGCAGCGCCCAATAGAGGGTAGCGCTAGCGGCAGTCAGCGCAAACAAATACAGGACGCCGAGCAGCAGGATCCTCTTCCAGAGGCGGAGCTGTAGGCGGCGCCTCAACGCGACTCGGACGCGAAGAGATACCGGGGTCCCTACCCCTAGAGCCTTGCAGTCGTCCTTGAGCTGCCTGACCAAGTCGTCAAAGGGGCGGCCCGACGACGGTTGCGGCATCGTGAGACCAGGCGTCGTGGGGTAAGCGGCGCTCCCCAACTCA
This sequence comes from Streptomyces sp. Ru62, assembly GCF_002920615.1. Taxonomy (GTDB): domain Bacteria; phylum Actinomycetota; class Actinomycetes; order Streptomycetales; family Streptomycetaceae; genus Streptomyces. The sequence continues at coordinate 11,073 of NZ_PQSU01000067.1, read as the reverse complement.
TCCGGCGTCGTCATGACCGCACATCCTGCCAGCAGTCGGCACCCCGTCGCAGCGGCTCAGTGGAATATGCACACCGTGCGAGAGCACGCTGCGTATGTGCCCCTTGAGGGCTCGCCTCCCACGGCTACGGAGTCCCCGAACGACCGGTCGGCGTGATCGCCGCAGGCGAGCGCTGGCCGGACGGAAGCCTGCGCCCTGCATTGGAAGACGCGTGCGGAGCCGGTGCCCGCTGCCCCCGCAGTACGCCGCCCGTCTCTTCGACGCCCAGGAGGCCGGCGCCAGCGACCAGGAGCTCCAGCAGATCGCCGCCGACGCGCTGCGTGAGGTCTACTTCCAGGACAGCGGCCGCCGCGCCGGCCAGCTGGAGGAGGACGCTGCAGGCCGGGCCGTCCCGGAACCCGTCATTGCCCAGCTCGATGCCCACCTTGCCCTGATGGGGGAGGGCTTCCGCTACGGCGACATGGAGCCGGCCGACGTCGAGCTGATGATGCAGACGGCCTATCTGGTCCTGCGTGATACCGGCCGCCGTCCCGTCGAGATCGCCAGCCTGCGGCTGGAGTGCGTGAAGACCCGCGGAGTCGAAGACACTCTTATCTGGGACAACGTCAAGAAGCGCCGCTACGGCCGCAAGTTGCCGATCACCCGCGAGACCGCGGCGGTGATCAGGACCTGGCAGTCCCGTCGACATCAGCTGGAGGTTCCCTCCCGCAGCCAGAAGTACCAGTTCCCGTCGATCACCGGCCGCAGCGGGATTGCGCACGTGGGGTCCAACCTGGCCAACGCTATGCGGGACTGGGTCGCGGCCATCCCGGTGCTGCTGAGCGACGAACTGGACGAGCACGGCAACAGGCTGCCGTTCGACCGCTCGCTGAGCTTCCTCTACGCGTTCCGGCACGCCTATGCCCAGCGTTACGCCGACGCCGGCGTCCCCGTTGACGTGCTCAAAGAGCTTATGGACCACCGGTCGATCGTCACCACGATGTCGTACTACCAGGTGTCCCTGAAGCGGGAACGTGAAGCGATCACGACCATGCGGCAGCACACCATCGACCGTTCCGGACGGCCGGCACCGTTCACCAGCACCGCCGACTATGCGGCTCAGTCGGTCGCTGTCCCGTTCGGCAACTGCCGCGAGCCCAGCAACGCCAAGGCCGGCGGCAAAGCCTGCGTGATCCGCTTCCAGTGCGCCGGTTGCGGCTTCTTCGCCCCGACCCGTCCTACCTGCCCGCGATCGACGAGCACGTCAACGACCTGCGGGCCGACCGCGAGACCGCCAAGGCCATGGACGCCGACGACTTCGTCGTCCGCAACCTCACCGACCAGATCACCGCCTTCACGACCGTCGCCGACACCATGCGCGACCGGCTCAGCAAGCTTCCCACGGACGAGCGCGAGGAGATCGAGGAGGCCAGCGCGGTCCTGCGGAAGGTCCGCGCGACCCGGGACCACAAGCTGCTGCCGCTGACCGTGATCCGCAAGGACGCCCTCGGGTGCCTGCTGAGACGTCCGAGAAGCCCTCCAGGACACCCGCAGAGATCCTCAAAGCCGCACGTCAACGGGACAGCGCCGACAAACGAGGACGCGTCCTCAAGACCGTCCAGGACATGCTCCGCGACAACCGCCGGATCACCTTCGCCGCGGTCGCCCGAGAAGCTGGCGTCTCCAGCTGGCTCGTCTATGCCCCTGGCCTGCGCGAACGCATCGATCAGGCACGGGCCCGCCAGGCCGCCCAAGGCCACCAGGACCAGCAGAGCGGGCGGAAGGTCTCCACCGCCAGCGAGCAGACCGACCTGCTTCTCGCCCGACAGGAGATCAAACAGCTCCGAACCGAGAACGGTCAGCTGCGGCAACAAGCCCGCATTCATCTGGGGCAGCAGGTCGAACAGCTTGGCAACCACGCCCTGGTCTCGACTGCATCAAGGAGCTCACCGAGGAGAACCTGCGACTCTCCACGGCGGAACGGCAGGCAACCACAGAGAACACACAGCTCCGGCAGCGAGTCGCCGAGCTCGAGGACGACCTCGCCGCTGCCCGCACCAGCCTCCGCCGCATGATCCGCAACGAGAACCGTTGACCCGTCTCAACGAACCTTGACGGCGTCGCAGCGAAGTTTGACCGATCCCCGCTGGACTGCGCATCAGGTGAAACGCACGGTCAGTCTCTCGTCCGGCGCGTTCGACTCGTCTTCCTTGGCAGCTCGGACCAGTACGGATGCGATCGCCTCGAACGCTTCGTCACCCATGCGGCCACGACTGGCTTCGGCGTTCTCCCAGACGATCTCGACCGGGCGCTCGACATCCCTGCTCAGGCGGTCCCACAGGGCGTTCAGGTTGTGCCCGTAGTACGGACCGAAGTCCAAGGGCCCGGCAAGAAACCGATGCAGGTCCGCCTGGCTTCCGATGTGTGTCCCGTCAATGGCGATGCGCATGGTCCTCCACCCCTTCGACCAGCCAGGCGACTCTACGAAACCCCCGACGCCCGTGCGGCGGCGCCCCACGAGGTTGCGCCCTGGGAAGTGGTGTACGGGTTCCCACCTGATCCGGCTGTTTGGCCTGGCGTCGGAGTGAGGGCCCGGATATGAGAACGGCCACCGGCTGATCTTCGAGTTGTCGAAGCTCGAAGGAGATTAGCACGATGACCGCACCTGACAGTCTGCCCCTGCACGCCCTCGCCGAGGAGAACCTTGCCGCGGCGAGTCCCGATCTGCTGCGCGCGATGGTCAAGACGTTCGCCGACGCGCTCATGTCGGCGGAGGCCGACGCGCTCTGCAACGCCGAGTACGGGCAGGTCAGCGACGAACGCGTCAACCACCGCAACGGCTACCGCCCGCGCGAGTGGGACACCCGCGCCGGGACCGTCGAGCTCGCCGTTCCCAAGCTGAGGCAGGGCAGCTACTTCCCGCACTGGCTGCTCGAGCGCCGCCGCCGGGCCGAACAGGCCCTGATCTCGGTGGTCGCCACCGCCTACCTGCTCGGTGTCTCCACCCGCCGAGTGGAGAAGCTCGCCGAGTCCCTCGGGGTGACGCAGTTGTCGAAGTCCCAGGTCAGCGCGATGGCCAAGCACCTGGACGAGCAGGTCACCGCCTTCCGCAACCGGCCCCTGGACGCCGGCCCGTACTCGTTCGTCTGGGTCGACGCGCTCACCCAGAAGGTCCGCGAGGGCGGCCGTATCGTCAACGTGCATGCGCTGATCGCGGTCGGCGTCAACGCCGACGGCCACCGCGAGATCCTCGGCCTGGACGTCGCCACCACCGAGGACGGCGCCGGCTGGCTGGCCTTCCTGCGTTCCTTGATCGCCCGTGGCCTGTCCGGCGTCCAGCTCGTCATCTCCGACGCCCACGCCGGCCTCGTCGACGCGATCGGTGCGGTGCTGCCCGGCGCCTCGTGGCAGCGCTGCCGCACCCACTACGCGAGGAACCTGCTGAGCCAGGTCCCGAAGTCGGCCCAGCCCTGGGTGGCCACGCTGCTGCGGACGGTCTTCGAACAGCCCGACACCGACGCGGTCCAAACACAGATGCGGCACGTCCTGGACGCGCTGGAGGCCAAATTCCCCAAGGCCGCAGCCCACTTGGACGCCTCCCAGCACGACCTGTTGGCCTTCACCGCCTTCCCGCGGGAGATCTGGCGGCAGATCTGGTCGAACAACCCGCAGGAACGGCTGAACAAGGAGATCCGCCGCCGCACCGACGTGGTCGGCATCTTTCCCGACCGCACCGCCGTCATCCGGCTCGTCGGGGCAGTCCTGGCCGAGCAGAACGACGAGTGGACCGAAGCCCGCCGCTACATGGGGCTCGACCTGCTCGCCAAGGCCCGACTCCACCCGATCGAGTCAGAAACCGACGACACCGTCCTGCCCACCGAACTCACCGCATAGCCTCAAAGACGAGATCACCGAGTGGCCGTCGATACACCACTCCAGCGGACGTGACCCAGGCCAGCGACCGACAGCCGTCTGGAACGGCGGCCGCTGACCGTCACGCCCGGGGCGATCCCGCGCCGTCCCCAGGTCCGTCCTCGGGGCGGCCAGCGGGTGAACCCTGCTTCGTCCTCGAAACAGATCCATCCCTCGCAGGCCGCCCGCGCTCTTTTGCCTCCGCCCAGATCGTCTCCTTCCACGCCGCGACGGCCTGCTCGTCACGCTCGGCCACCCGCCGTGTCGGCATCTGCGGGCTGAACCCGAGGCGGTGCATGAGACGGGTGGCCCCGGACACGCTGTAATAGACGTGGAACTTCCGGCCGATCAGCGTGGCTACCCTCGCAGCGGTCTGCCTGGTCCTCCACCCAGCCGTGGGCGGCTGGGCCCTGGTCGAGGTACTCGGCCAGCTTGCTCAGGCAGTACGGCGAGAGCCTGCTGCGTTGCCCGCTGGGACCAGTCCGCGACGACGTGCGCGAATACGTCGTCGAGCACCTCCGCGACGAAGCCGCGGTGCTCGTCGTCGACGAGACCGGCGACGTGAAAAAGGGCATCCACACTGTCGGGGTCCAGCGCCAGTACACCGGCACGGCCGGACGGATTGAGAATGCCCAGGTCGCGGTCTGCCTCGTCTACGCCCGGGGACACGCGGCGGTGAACCGAGAGTTGTACCTTCCGCGCTCTTGGGTGATCCGGATCGCTGCCGGGCGGCGGGGCTCAGCGAGGACACCGTCTTCGCAACCAAGCCGGACCTGGCCCTCAGGATGATCGAACGGTTTCGGGATGCCGGACACCGCGTCGACTGGGTCACGGGTGACGAGGTCTACGGCAGCAGCAACCCGAGACTGCGCGCGGCGCTGGAGGAGCGCGGCATCGGCTATGTTCTGCCGTGGCCTGCTCGGCCGAAATAGCCACGGGTGCCGGGAGGCTCCGCGCCGATGCCCTGGTGAAGAAGGTGCCGAAGCGAGCCTGGCAGAAGCTCTCGGCCGGACGCGGTGCGAAGGGACAACGGTTCTACGACTGGGCCGTCGTCGACTTCGCCGACCCGACGCCGGCAGCCACCAGCTCCTGCTCCGCCGCAGCCGCACCACCGGCGAACTCGCCTATTACCGCTGCCACTCCACCGAGCCAGTCCCGCTGACAGTGCTGGTCAAGACCGCTGGCTCAAGGTGGCGCGTGGAAGAGACCTTCCAGGCCGAGAAAGGGCTGGCGGGACTCGACGAGCACCAGGTCCGCCGCTACCGCTCCTGGATTCGCTGGACCACCCTCGCGATGCTCGCCCACGCCTTCCTACGGCCTGTAAGACGTCGTTTCTTATGGCTCTGGAGCTGGCGGGGTGGCCTGGGGAAAGCCCAACTCGTCCAGCAGCGCGCTGAAGAGGTCTTCCGCGAAGGTCTCCTGCGAGCACAGCAGTTCCTCGATCCGGGACTGCTCGGCTGTGGCGGGGATGCCAGCCGCTGCAGCCCAAAGGAGAGCGCCTTCAGCGTCAGCTGGAACATCCGCTCGGAGCTCCGTGCGCTTGCGCCTCACAGCCTCGTCGAACTCGGGTGTGCTCACCCACAGGCTCACGTCGTCCAGGTCCTCGGGTTCCTCGACGAGGAGTGCCGCGGCCATGCCCAGGTTGAGCCACGCTTGCCAACGCTGCCCGTTCGTACCAAGCCCGGTCACGAGGCCGATGTCGCTATCAGAGACGTCTGCGACGCAGGCTGGTGTGCCGGTCCATTCGACCAGGGCGGACAGGTAGTCGTCCTCCCATAGTCCGTGATCGAACTGGAGGGTCTGCCAACCGCCCGGTCGCGGCCACCACGCCCGCACGGTGTCCTTCAGCTCCTGATCGATGCTGTCGAACACGGGTGCTTCCAGCAGCGGACACTTGCTGCGAGCAAAAAGCACGTGCCCCGAAAATCCCACGGAACCTCCTCCTCATAGACCGCACCTTATGGGTTGCCACCGACACAGCAGGCTGGGCCAGCTCAGCCGCTGAGTCTGCGGTGGCAGATGAGGGCTGCGGCGATGCCGACCCCAGGAAGTGCTCTGCCTTGCGCTCGTAGCGGCGGTGCAGACGTCGGCAGCCGGCGAGCCAGGAGACCGTTCTCTCGACCACCCAGCGGTGGCGACCCAGCCGTCGCGAGGACTCGATACCCTTGCGGGCGATGCGGTGGCGGATTCCTCTCTCGCTCAGCCAGCGACGCAGATGGCCGTAGTCGTAGCCCTTGTCGGCGTGGAGCTTGGCCGGGCGTCGGCGGCGCGGGCCGCGCCGGGAGCGAATGGGCGGGATACCCCGCACCAGCGGTTTCAGGCCGAGGCTGTCGTGGGTGTTGGCGCCGGAGATACCCAGCGACAGGGGCAGTCCGTTGCGATCGCTGATCAGGTGGATTTTCGATCCCGGCTTGCCGCGGTCGGTCGGATTCGGTCCGGTCAGTGGCCCCCCTTTGCCGCCCGGACGCTGACGGAGTCGATCGCGCACCGCGACCAGTCCAACTCGCCTCGCGAACCGAGCTCATACAGGATGACCCGGTGCAGCCGGGCCCAGACACGGTCCCGGCTCCACTGGGCGAAGCGCCGGTAGATGGTGGGCCAGGCCGGCCCGAACACCGGAGGCAGTTGCCGCCAGGTGCAGCCCGAGGTGGCCACGAAGACGATCGCCGCCAGGCATTCACGGTCCCCGGCCCGCCGTCGCCCACCACCCTGCGGGCGTATGACCTGTATCGGCGGAACCACCCGCCGAAACAGCGTCCACAACTCGTCCGGGACCAACCGCTCAATCAGATCCGTCATGCACGGATCAACGAGTGATCACGCCATAAGAAATGAGGTCCAAGTACGCCCGTCGTGCGATGACCAGGCAGACGAGTAGGAGCAGGTCCGGGCTCGGCAGGTGGCGGTGAGGGCCCGCGCGGAGCCGAGGCCGTGCAGGCGGTTGCCGCCGCCGCGTCTGGGACGGCGGTTATCGAGCCCCTGCAATTTTGGCAAGGTGGCCGCAGGGGCCCGGCGGCAAGACGTGCCGCCGGGCCCCTGCCTTCACTTCTGCAGCCAATCACACGATAGATCTATGAATGATCAAACCTTTGCGGTTTGCGACCGCCCCGGGACTTCAGTTGTTGAGCCAGACGGAGAGATCGCAGTATTCCCCATAACCACCGTCTTTATACAGGCAAACGTAGACTCGGACATACGTATTTTCCGGAAGGTCGTACGCCCCCCCATCGCCAGCGTCACGATAAACGCATTTTCCGTTTCCGCCGACGGTCAGTGAATACCCACCATCGTAAGGTCCGTCATAATATTTCGACGTGTCAATACTCCCGACTACGGCCCAACCATCCGCTTCGATATCGCAAACCTCGAACTTGTCGCCGTAGGCGGTCCAGTAGACGACTCCGCCCGGGTCGCCATCATTCGTATGCATGCTCTCGTCGTAAGCGAAAGCAGGTGTAGCGGCAATCGACCAGGAGGCTATTACGGCGATGATGGGAAGGAATATTCTACGAAGATGCTTCTTCATTTTGCGTATATTTCCTCTCGCTGTCACACAATTGGATTAACACCTCGGGGAACCGGCTCTGGAAGCCTACGTCGCAGGTTCTTGGCGCACAAGAGCATGAAGCGAGGTAACGGCGGATGCCGTTCACTTCCTCCCGCCAAAATTGAGCATTCATTCCCTTCCAGGGAGTGCCGCAAACCATTTCACACTTGAGTGACGATTTTTCGTCCCTGAATGGCAGGTGGTGCGCCGTAGAAGCCTGTACTTACCTTCCTGGAAGGAAGGCGACGTCCCCAGATTCGGGAGGACGTCGACCGGTTGGTGCCGGCGTTGTCGGGGCGCAGGAGAGCGGTCGGCGACCGCTTCGCCGGTTCCTCCCGGACCGTGGTCGAGGAACGCCGTGAGCGGGTGGTGGCCGTAGGTCTTCTTTCAGGTCGGGGCAGCGTCCTGCTTTTCGGAGTGGGCGACGACGAGGACGTCGTCTAGGTTCACCGTCACCTGCCCGTCGGCCAACTCGCATATACGTTCCCCCACTCCGGCAAATGCGGCGTGAATCGCGGTCAGTGCCTTCTCGCCCAAGGCGGCGAGTCTGGCAATCAGCCGGGAGATCGTCGGGTCTGAGGCGACCTGCCCGAACGCGGCCGGCTCGGCCACAGCAAGACAATGTTGGCGAGGCAGTCCCGCATCGGCGAATGAGATCGCGTCCGGGCTGGGGCTGGACTTGGTGCCCGCGAAGGTCGAGGGGGTGCGGTCCAAAGCGAGGCGCCTAGTACTCCAGTTGCAGATCGTGATCTTGCTGGTCGAGTGCCAGGTCCCGTGCCGAACTGATCCCCGCCTCGATTGGTCCGGTCCGATGCGCTTGTTGTCTCAGCTGGACTGGTCAGTGGAGGGGTTGATGGCGCTGTCCGTGCCGTAGAAGCGGCCTTGGTCGCACAGGGCGTCGATCTCGGCGTTGTCTTCCTCGCTCAGTTGTGCGTCCAGAGCGACGCTGATGACGCGTCGGGCGCGGGCCAGTCGCCGAGCGACATCCCAGTCGGCGATGAATGTGCCGACGGTGTACTCATCGGCGGTTCCCGATGCCTGGCGGGATCCGAGTCGGTCGAGGGAAACGACGAACTCGTTCAGGTCCTGCAGTACTGCGACGACCTCGCTGAGGGGCATGCGGATCTCTCGGGAGGACATGTCCATCAGCCGATTCAACTCCAGAGTTGGTGCTCGGGCCCAGATCCTCATCTTGCTGGTCGGGGCTGGTCCGGGAACGGGTGCGGCCACCGGTGATCATCGGTGTGTGAAGACAGAAGATCAGACGGTGGCCGCAGGTCACAGCATAGATCCTGGCCGCTGGCAGGAGACGTTCGAGGTGCTGATGGGCCGTATCGCGGGGCGGTTCGTGCGGGTGGAACCTCGGCGCCGGGCACGGGCGTTCGTGCTCGGGCTGCTGTCGGACCTGCCGCGCAAGAACTGCTGGACGCTCGCCGAGTATGCCGGGGATACGACCCCCTACGGTCTGCAGCATCTGCTGTCGAGAGCCAGGTGGGATGCCGACGCGGTACGCGACGACATCCGCAGCTTCGTCGTCGAGCGCCTGCACCATCAGGAGGCGGTGCTGGTCGTGGACGAGACCGGCGACCTGAAGAAAGGCACGCTCACGGTTGGGGTGCAGCGCCAGTACAGCGACTGGGCCCTGACCGACATCGCCGACGACCGGCCCGGCCACCACCAGCTCCTCGTCCGCCGCAACCGGCGCACCCGTGAACTCGGCTTCTACCGCTGCTACTCAGCCACCCAGGTGCCGCTGTCCACCCTGGTGCGGGTCGCCGGACGCAGATGGACAGTCGAGGAGACCTTCCAGTCCGGCAAGGGCTTGGCCGGACTGGACGAAGACCAGGTCAGACGCTGGACGTCCTGGCACCGCTGGGTCACCCTCGCAATGCTCGCCCACGCCTTCCTCACCGTCGTCCGCGCCGACGAACAGGCCCGCGACCCGACGCCGGACGGGCTCATACCGCTGACCTGCAACGAGATCCAGCACCTGTTCACCGCGCTCATCGTCCAGCCCGCACCTGAGGCAGCCTACCGGCTCCGCTGGTCCCACTGGCGACGCCGCCACCAGGCCCGATCCCAGACCAGCCACTACCAGCGACAAGCCGCCCAGACATAAAGATCGCGATCTACAGCTGGAGTATTAGGTTCTGTCCGGCGGATCACTGGCGAAGCCAGAGCCGGATCGCTGCAGCGGTGACGGTGCCGTGGAAGACGTAGGCCCGCTTGTCGTAACGGGTCGCGACCGCGCGGGAGTTCTTGAGCCGGTTGATGGTCCGCTCGACCTCGTTGCGGCGCCGGTAGTGGTCGCGCTGGAAGGCGGTGGGTCTGCCGCCTTCTCTGCCTCTGCGTCGGCGGTTGGCCCGCTGGTCCTTCGGTTCCGGGATCGTGTGCCGGATGCGGCGTCTTCGCAGGTAGCGGCGGTTGCGGCGTGAGCTGTATGCCTTGTCGCCGCTGACGTGGTCGGGCCGGGTCCGGGGCCGCCCGCCCAGCGGGCGAGGGACCCTGATCCGGGCCAGGACCTCGATCATCTGCGGGGCATCGCCCCACTGGCCCGGCGTGAGCAGGAGGGCCAGTGGGCGGCAGCCACCCTCGCCAGCCAGGTGGATCTTGCAGGTCAGGCCGCCCCGGGACCGTCCGAGTCCCTCGTCGGGGCGGTGGTGCCGGGGCGTCGTCCTTTTTTCGGGACCCGCGGCCGGGCCTTGCGGGCGCCGGCCGCGTGCTGATGGGCCCGGCAGGACGTCGAGTCGACGCCCACCATCGACCAGTCGATCCGCCCCACCAGGTCGGCGTCGGCCTGGACCGACTGCAGGATGCGGTCCCAGGTTCCGTCCGCCGACCAGCGGCGATGCCGCTCATAGACGGTCTTCCACGAGCCGTAGCGTTCCGGCAGGTCACGCCAGGGAACACCGGTCCGGATCCGGAACAGGATCCCGTTGACCACGGTGCGGTGGTCGTTCCACCGGCCGCCCCGGCCACCCAACGGTGGCAGATGCGGCTCAAGCAACGACCACTCGCGATTCGTCAGATCCCCCCGACCCATGACCGAACCAACGAGCGACCGGTCGGAAGGTCACATGATCCGCCGGACAGAACCTAGCCGAGCGAGGCGGGCTGGCCGTGTCGCCGACCGGGCGGTTCACGCGGCGTAACCCCACCGTGACTGTTCTGGCAGCCGCGAGATGTCGGGCGTGCGAGGCGACGTGCATGAGCATGGCTCGCGAGGAGTAGATGAACGCCTCGCTGCTGGCGGGCTTGTTCTCGAAGTCCCGCACCAGGCGGCGCGAGCGCAGCAGCCATCCCGGCGTGCCTGCTACTACCCAGCGTCTCGGCAGCCACGGATCCCTTCATCGCTGTGTTTGACGATCCACATCGTGAGCTGGAGTTTCTCCCGGTGCCCAGGGGACCTGGCGGCTGCTGTAGCCGCCGTCGGCCCATACCTGCGTGATCGTGTGGAACCGTGCCCGCAGGCGGGGCGGCATGATGCGGGCGGTCTGGCGGTCGGTGACGTGGGCAGCACACACCAGCACCATCGACAGCAGGACCAGGCAGTCAGTGGTGGCGTGCCGGCGTCTTCCGGGGACCTTCTTGCCGCCGTCGTAGCCGCGCGCGGCGGCTGGCACCGAGGCGGCGTT
>NZ_PQSU01000066.1 GCF_002920615.1 Streptomyces sp. Ru62 | reverse complement strand
CCGGTTACGTGCGCGAGGCGCACGAGCGGTTCGAGAAGATGCAGGAGCGGATCCACGGCGGCGAGGCCCCGCCGAGCGAACGGGTGATGGCCGAGCACGACGAGATGTTCGGCCGCGAGTACCGCGTGCAGACCGAGGGCGAGCACCCCGACCCCGCCCAGCGCGAGAAGTGAGGCCGCCCGCGATGTCCGAACTGCACACCCCCCAGGCCGGCGATGACCGGGCCCCCGACATCGACGTGGTCGCCCTCCTCATGCGCCAGCACGGCGACATCCGCAACCTCTTCGACGAAGTGGAGCAGAGCCAGGGTGAGGAACGCCGGGACGCGTTCCGGCGCCTGGTCCGTCTGCTGGCCGTGCACGAGACCGCGGAGGAGGAGGTCGTCCACCCCTTCGTCCGACGCGCGGTGGAGGGCGGCGAGCAGATCGTCAAAGACCGTCTCGCGGAGGAGAAATCGGCCAAGGAGACCCTCGCCGCCCTGGACGACATGGACACCGACGACCCCAAGTTCCTGCCCCGGCTGATGCAGCTGCGCACCGAGGTGCAGGAGCACGCGAGGGCGGAGGAACGCTACGAGTTCTCCCACATCCGCCGCAGCACCGATGTCACGAACCTCGCCGCCATGGCCAAGGCCGTCAAGGCCGCCGAGGCGATGGCTCCCACCCGGCCCCACCCCGGTGTAGAGTCGGCCACCGCCAATGTGGCCCTCGGGCCGGTGGCCGCACTCATGGACCGGACGAAAGACGCCGTCCGCAAGGCCATGGGGCAGAGCTGACATGCCGGAGCCGTGAAGTCGGGCCGCCTCAAGAATGCCAAGGGGGCTCGAGGACTGCCGGCCGGTATGCGCCGAACGCGACAGCCAGCCGCGCCACGAGACAGGGCTGCAACGGGCTGGCGTCAGAAGTGAGTCTCCGGGCCACCATCGAGCGATCGACGCATGGGCATCCGGGAGGAATGTCGCTCGGCGATGACCTGCTGGGACGGTACCGCGCCAGCAGGTCCTCGCCGAGCTCGTCGTCGGCGGCGGCGGGTGATGGTTTACCGCGAAGAGGGCGCGGCACTCGGGCACCGCGAGTGACCTCGGACGAGTCCTCGCCATGCGATGCACTGGCAGAGGCGCATCGGGAGCCAGTCCGGTGGCATGGTCGGACGGAAACAGAAGGCGATCGATGACGACGATCGGTGTGGAAGAGGAGTACCTGCTGCTCGACCCGGTCACGGGTCTGCCGGTACCCATGGCGGACAAGGTGCGGGCCGCGGCCGGCCTGGGGCGTCTGGTGGCCGACCAGGAGGTGCACTGCGAGCTGCTGCAGGCGCAGGTGGAGGTGGCCACCCCGGTGTGCGGCACGCTGGAGGAGGTCGGGGGACACCTGCTGCGGCTGCGGCACGCGGTCGGAGCGGCTGCCGAGGCGCACGGCTGCCGGATCGCGGCCTGCGCAACACCGCCGCTGCGCCACGGCCATCCCGTGGCGGTCACCGACCGGGCCCGTTACCGGGCCATGCTCACCCAGGCGCCCCAGCTGGTGGCGGAGCAGCTGGTCAACGGCATGCATGTGCACGTCGGCGTGCCCAGCAGGGAGACCGGCGTGCAGGTCCTGAACCGGATCCGGGTGTGGCTGCCGACCCTGACCGCGCTGTCCGCGAACTCTCCGCTGTGGGACGGTCACGACACCGGCTTCGCCAGCTGGCGCACCGTGATCTTCAGCCGCTGGCCGGTCAGCGGCATGCCCCCGCGCTTCGCCGACATCGCCGACCACGACCGGCGCGTTCAGCAGCTACTGGACGCTGGTCTGATCTCGGACACCGGTCAGCTGTACTGGCAGGCCCGGCTCTCGGCGCGGTATCCCACCATCGAGGTGCGGTGCCTGGACGTGCAGCTGCGCGCGGACGAGGCGGTGATGCTCACGGGCCTGGTGCGGGCCCTCGTGGAGAGCGCGCTGGCGGAGGCCGCCGCCGGCGCTCCCGCGCTCGACTGCGACCAGGAACTGCTGCAGGCGAGCATGTGGCACGCCGCCCGCCACGGGTTGAGCAGCACCCTGGTCGATCCCGGAGGCCGGCAGCGCCGGGCCGGGGAGATGCTGTACGAGTTGCTGCGCTACGTCGCTCCCGCGCTGGACGTGTCCGGCGACGACCTGCAGGTGACGGCCCTGGTCCACCGGCTGCTGCAGGGCGGCACCGGCGCCGATCGGCAACGCGCCGCCCTGGCCCAAGGCGGCCTCCCCGCCGTCACCGATCTGATCACCGCCAGGAGCATGCCCTGACCTGCCGCGGCCCCCTGGCGTCAGGCAGGTACTGCTCGGGCTCACCACGCCCTTCGTCCCGTGGCGTGTGAGACAGCCTTCCTTACTCCCGGCAGACCTGCACTGGGGCAAGGAGCCGCAGGCCACGCGGACGAGCACGAGCGGATGAGCGGATGGGCCGGATTCTAGGTGGAACCACTCGACGCCCACTACTTTCCGCCGTCTGCTCCGTAGGCGTGTCCACGGGGCAGCGGGCCGAAGCCGGCGCGGCGGCCGGGGCGGGCTGCAGCGTGGCGCTGTCCGGGGCCGGGCCCGCTGCGGGCGGCGAGGGCGTCGGCGACGGCGCCGGTGGTGAAGGCGTAGACGGCCTTGTGGAGAAGGTCCACGACGAGCTCTTGGCGGGGCCAGGTGGCCGGCGGGGCGCCGACGCCGGTCGCGTTTTCGAGGATCTGGTCGTTGGTGAGGCGGACGACGGTGAACTTGGCGGAGGCGATCGGTCCGCGCAGTCCGGTCTGCGCCATGACCGACCGCAGCACTCCGAGAAGGGCCGCTTGTCCGTAGTGCATGGCCCAGTTGACCGGCAGCGGCTGTCTGCCGGGACGTTCGGGCAGGCCGGTCAGCCGTTGGAGAACGCGCGCGGGCACATGGGAGTCGGGGCGGCCGGTGACGGCCTGCTCGATCTTCTCACCGACGGTCATCACGACTCCCCCGGCGGTACCGGCGAGCAGTCCCTGCCACAGTGCGCGCTTGAGCATGTCCCGGCGGGTACCCGCTACGACCGCCTTCACCCGGGTGGTCGGTGCCCCGCACCGAGCGGACGCCCAGAAAAGCCAATCGGCGGCGGTCGAAGACCGCCTCTGCCCAGGGCAGGGATTGGGCCCCACGCTCCGATCTGCCCCTCGTCGGTGTGGCGCCGGCCGTCACGCGGCGCGCCGCGACCGGGCGTGAGCACGCCTGCCCCTCCGGCATGTCCGTCCTCGGCCCAGCTCCGGGCCGAGGAGTGCAGACCCACCGCGGTCCGCTGCCGGGTCACTCGCCGGTTGTCTTCTCGACGAGCGCGCTATAGGCCAATTGCAGCGTGTCCGCGCCAGCCAGAGCGGCGAGCGCGCCCATGGCGGTGCGTGTCGCGCGCGGCCAGAGCAGCTGGCCTGCGGTCAGGGTGGAGGCCACCCAGACGCTCATACAGAAGGGGCAGGTCGCCAATTCTCCGACGGTGTGCCTGGCATCCTCGGACTGTGCTTCCTCGTGCAGTTCCGCCGGGCCCTGCGGGGCGACGTACCTGGTGAACGGGGCGCGCAGCGGGCTGGTGACCGACGCCTTGGTCAGCAGCCGGCTGAGCCGGAACGTGGCGACCGAGGTCAGGACCACGTCCCACGGCTCGGGCCGGTCGGGCAGCGGCCGGCCGCAGAGCCGTACGGCGGTGGCCCAGGCCGTCGTATAGGTGGCGAAGCCCGCCATGGCTGCGAGGTAGCCGCCCAGCGGCCGGTCGTGCCCTGCCGCGTACTGCCTGCCGGTCCGCCGCAGCAGGCCGTGCAGACGTCCTGCGAGGCGGCTGTCAGCTGCGGTGTTCATGGGTTCCCGTCTCCTTACGCCGTTGTCCCTCGCCGGCCGCGTCCGGCGCCTGCCCGTCCCGGTCCTGTTGGCGCAGGCGTATCTCGACGTGGCCGTCGGTGATCCGGGTGTCGAAGGAGGGCTGGGGTGCGGTGGCCGGGCCGCGGACGTTCCAGCCGTCCGAGAGCCGGAAGACGCTGCCGTGCCAGGGGCACTGGACGCATCCGTCGCTGATCGTGCCTTCGGAGAGCGGTCCGGCAAGGTGGCTGCACCGCTCGGCCAGGGCGTGGATCGCCCCGCCGGTTTCCCGGACGACCAGGACCGGGACGTCGTCCACACTGCGCCGCACCGGCCGGTCGACCGGGAACTCGGCCACGGCTCCGATCCGGTGCCAGCCCTGGGTGACGACGTGCGGGATCTCTTCGGCGTGGTTGGCGCCGCATGCCTGGCGGTAGGCCAGGTGACCGCCCAGCATGCCGCCGACTGCGACCGCCGTCAGGCCGAGGAAGCCATAGACCCGGCCCGTGGCGTCCCGTCCCCTGGCGCGGCAGGTGAGCGAGGCGGCGTAGAGGCCGACAGCCGTGGAGTTGGCCAGGGCGTGCACCAGTCCGACGCGCTGCTGTTGGCGGTGCAGTTCCGCCCAGTCGACCCAGCCCGCCAGGGCGGCGGGAGCGGCGGAGGCCAGGCCGACGCCGACCAGGAGGCCCGCCTCGCGGGAGCGGCCGGGGTACAGGTCCAGTACCGCCGCCGACAGCCAGCTGCCGATCGGCACCTGCACCATCAGCGGATGTACCGGGTGTCCCAACCACCTGCCGTGCAGGAGGTCCCGACCGTCGCCGAGCGGCAGGGCCCGCACCCCCTTGCGGACCGTGGCGATCAGCGCGTCGGCCCTGGGCTCCCGCTCCAGGCGGTCCAGCAGCCACAGGAGGCGGCTCTGCCGCATCCGTGGGCGGCGGAGTGGCGTAGTGCTCATGGTCGGCCGGGTCCCCACCTGCGCGGACGGCAAACGGAGCGGTCAGTCGCCCGGCCGGATCACCGCGCGCACGCAGCCGTCCTCCTTCTCCTTGAACATCTCGTAGGCCCGCGGCGCCTCGTCCAGGGACACGGTGTGGGTCGCCAGGTGCGCCGTGCTCAGCTCTCCGGCCGCCAGCCGGTCCAGCAGCATCGGGATGTAGCGCTGACCGTGCTGCTGGGCACCCCGCACGGTCAGGCCCTTGTTGATCACCGCGCCGAGGGGGAACTTGTCGACGGCGCCGGCGAACACCCCCAGAATGAAGACCGTACCGCCCTTGCGGCAGGCGTGGATGGCCTGCCGTACGGCGGTGGGACGGTCGCTCTGGAGCCGCAGCTGCTGCTTGACCTGGTCGTACAGGTGAACGGGGCTGTCGCTGTGGGCCTCCATGCCGACGGCCTCGATGCACACGTCGGGGCCGCGGCCGCCGGTGCGCTCGCGCAGTTCCGCCCCGACGTCGGTGCTCGTGTAGTCGATGACCTCGCTGCCGACGTGCCGCTCGGTCATCTCCAGACGCTCGGGGATCCGGTCGATGGAGATCACGCATTCCGCGCCCAACAGGATCGCGGCGCGCGCCGCCATCTGGCCGACGGCCCCGCATCCCCATACGGCGACCACGTCGCCGGGCTTCACCCCTGCCAGATCGGCGCCCATCCATCCGGTGGGCACCGAGTCGGACACGAACAGGGCGCTTGTGTCGTCGACGCCCTCCGGGACGGGGAAGGCCCCGTAGTCGGCGAAGGGGACGCGCACGTACTCGGCGTGGCTGCCGCGAAGCCCGCCCATGGCGTGGGAGTAGCCGAAGATGCCGCCGGTGTCGGCGCCGAAGAGGGCCTGACCGATGCCGGGATTGGTGTTGGTGTTGTCGCACAGGGACCACAGGTCGTGGGTGCAGTACCAGCAGCGGCCGCAGCCAACGAACGAGCAGACCACCACCCGGTCGCCCACCTTGTGCCGGCGCACGGCCGAACCGACTTCGACGACCTCGCCGAGGAACTCGTGGCCGATGACGTCCCCGGCGCGCATGAACGGGATGTAGCCGCCGATGAGATGGAGATCCGAGCCGCAGGTGGTGCCGGCGATGAGCCGTACGATCACGTCCTGGTCGTTGCGCAGCGCAGGGTCCGGGACCTGCTCGACGGAGAGCTTGTTGACGCCTTCCCAGCACAGGGCCTTCACAACACTCCCTCCCCACCGGCGCGGCGGCTGAGCAGACCCACGAGCTTGCCGCCCGGGGTGTCGTGCGTGGTGGGCGGTGCGTCGGGCTGCAGCACTTCTCCCGCCTCCAGCAGCGCCTTCGCCTCGCGCAGGGCACGGCGCAGGTCCTGGCGCGGGTCGGCGCCGGCGAGCCGCGCGGGCACCGAGTACGCGGCGTCCGGCTCGGTTTCTTTCAGGCGCACACCCAGCTCCGTGCCTCGGTCACCGGGCGCCGGACGGATGCGAGTCTCGATACGGTCGGCGTACTCCTGCAGCGGCGACGGCAGCTTGTCGGCCTGCACGTCGTGCGGCGCGCAGTTGACCGTCACCGTCAGCCAGCGCTCCCCGGCGGCTGCGCGGGGCGGTCGTGCCTTCGCTCGCCGCATGACGACGAAGGCCCCGGCGGCCAGCCCGGCGGTGGCCACCGTCAGCGATTTCCCAGCGGCACTCATGCGCGGTCACATCCTCGAGAGGCGGAAGTCGTACGAGTGAGCGCGCACCATGGGGGACGGCGAGCGCCTGTGCGCGGCGAGTACCCCAACTCCTTTCCGCTATCTGCCCGGTGTCCGGGCGTGGCTCGCGGGAGAGTCGCCGCGCAGTACTGCGGATCTGTGAAGAATTCGGTCGGCCGTGAGCCGTCACCTAGTGGCCTCGATCAGTCGGGGGTGCCGGACGCGCCGTTCGCTTTCAGACCGTGCTGTCGCCATGAGGCGGCGGTTCCACCAGGCGGGATGTGCTTCCGCGATCGTCTTCAGCCGACGGTGTTCCGCGCGCTGGGCTACAACGAGAAGAGGAACGAGGGGCAGGGACAGCAGAGGCAGGCGCCGGGGAGCAGAGCGGTTCTCCAACAGCACGGCCGCCGCGGCGGCAGCACCGGAGATGTACAGGATCGGGTTGTAGTAGGGCATGAGACGCGGGCCGAGTCCTTCGCAGTCCGTGAGCCACGGGATCCCCAGCCGCGTGGGCCTTTTCGGCCAGCCCGCCAGGTGGGCGATCACCGCGGCAAGGCTCACGCTGTCGAGCACGGCGAACAGCGGATCATCGCGGGCGGGGCGGGTGGCCGCCGCACGCCAGGCTGTCCACGTACCGGCGGCCCACGCGGTCGCCGCGGTGAACGGTCCCAGCACGGACGCCAGAGGCATTCCCACCCCCGCGGCCAGTTCGAAGAAGACGTGTCCGGCCGTGGCAGCCGTGGTGACCCTGGTCAAAGGCCGCTGCCGGCCTACCGTCCGATCCACCACCACTGCTCACCTCCGGGCCTTCCCTTCCCCGAGGGTGGGCGAGCACAGCACTCCCCCAACCGCCGTAGGACGCCGACTCTCGCCGCGAACATGACCGACCATTGAGGACGAGCGTCGCCCGACTCGTCACCCGGCCACTGCCGCCGCCACGAGTACCCAAGACCAGGCGTCGCCTGCCACGCCACCGCGAACATCATCCGGCGTACGGACCGCAGAGCATGTCGGACGGTTCTCCTACCGCAAGACCGACGTGCGAGCTTCAGCTCAGCCTCGCCCTGCCTCGTTTCACGCCATGCACCGGGGAACCCGGTACGTCCCAGCGGCGCCCTGAGGGAGGCAGCCATGAGCAGTTCCGGAGAAGAAAAGCGCGAACACGCGTCGCCTTTGGAGCAGGAGACGGACGAGCGGGACGTCCACCCGGAGGAGGAAGGACGCCCCGAGCCCGACACGTCCGGCGGGGCCACCGACGAGACCCTGAAGGAACGAGCAGAGTCCGAGGAGGGCCCCGGCTGATACCGCGGGAAAAGCAGTCAGCGCCCGTCGGCGCTCCCGTCCCGCTGTCCTTCGCTTCACTGCCCGAGTCGCCGGCTTGGCATGGGCGCGAGGTCCTTCCTGGCAACGGGGATGTGGTTTGTCTCCACTGGCGGGCCTCCGGCCCTGGTGCAAGCGTAGGAACCTCCGGGGGCCGCGGCCCACGTCCGTGGTCCCGCCCGGGACTCACGTTCCCGGCAGCGAGCCGCTCATGCGGTTTGCCATGACACGGGTGGGTTACCCCGAGGTGGCCGCGGGCTGATGCCGGTGATACCGGGAAGCCTGCGGTGACAGTCTTGCGGGTGCGCGGGAGAGTGCTTGTGAACGACATCGTTGTTGCCGCCGGCTCGTATCCCGTCCTGGTCCTGGCGCGTGCCGCGACGGAGGGTGACCTGTCGGCGGCGCGGGCGCAGATGGGCTTTTCACTGGCCTGGCACATCGTGGTGGCCTGCCTCGGAGTCGGCCTGCCGGCGCTGACCCTTCTCACGGAGTGGCTGGGTATCCGCAGAAA
Source organism: Streptomyces sp. Ru62 (assembly GCF_002920615.1). Taxonomy (GTDB): domain Bacteria; phylum Actinomycetota; class Actinomycetes; order Streptomycetales; family Streptomycetaceae; genus Streptomyces. Next base: position 7,397 of record NZ_PQSU01000066.1, on the reverse strand, counting down.
CGATCCGGCGTTGCAGCTGCTGGCGCGGCGCTGGGCGCGGGCCATGGGCGTGCTGTTCGCCGTCGGCGCGGTGTCCGGCACGATTCTCAGCTTCGAGATGGGGCTGCTGTGGCCCGGGCTGATGGGACGCTTCGGCCAGGTCATCGGGCTGCCCTTCGCACTGGAGGGCATCGCCTTCTTCATCGAGGCCATTTTCCTCGGCATCTACCTCTACGCCTGGGACCGGCTGGCACCCCGCACGCACCTGCTCATGGGCGTTCCCATCGTCATCGCCGGCACCGCCTCGGCGTTCTTCGTCGTCTGCGCGAACGCCTGGATGAACCAGCCCCGCGGCTTCACCCTGCGCGACGGCAAGGTCGTCCACGTGGACCCCTGGGCGGCCATGCTGAACCCGGCGAGCCCGCCGCAGACTGTGCACATGATCCTCGCCGCGTTCATGGTGTCCTCGTTCCTGACCGCCGCCGTGTACGCCGTCGCCCTGCTGCGGGGCCGGCGCGACGCCTACCACAAGGCCGGCTTCGCCATCCCGTTCGCCCTCGGCGCGGTGGTCGCCCCCTTCCAGATCGTGGTGGGCGACTGGGCCGCCCGCTTCCCGGCCGACTACCAGCCGGTCAAACTGGCGGCCATCGAGGGCGTGTACCGCACCGGCTCCCACGTCCCGCTGACCATCGGCGGCGTCGCCGGGCAGGACGGACTCAAGTACGGCCTGGAGATCCCCGACGGTCTCTCCCTACTGGTCGGATACCGGACGGACACGGTCGTCAAGGGACTGGACACGGTGCCCCGCAGCCAGTGGCCCGCCGTCACCGGCGTCCACTGGGCCTTCGACCTCATGGTCGCCGTCGGCTTCTTCCTGCTGGCCCTCGGCCTGTGGCTGCTCCTGGCGTGGCGGCGCACCCAGCGCTCGGGCGGTGAACTCCTCGACCGGCGTGGGAGCCGTCTGCTCCTCGTGCTCGTCGCGCTCTCCGGCCCGGCGTCCGTGGTGGCGCTGGAGAGCGGCTGGACCGTCACCGAGCTGGGGCGGCAGCCGTGGATCGTCTGGGGGGTGATGAGCGTACGGGACGCCGTGAACCCCGCACCCGGCCTGATGGCGGGCCTGTGGCTGGTGCTGGTGGTGTACGCCGCCATGACCGTCGCCACGGTGTACGTGCTGCGCCGCCTGGCACGTGCGACGGCCGTGCCGGCCGCACCGCAGGAAGCGGACGTGCGGGGGTATCCCGTGGTCTGACGGAGCAGCGTGATGACTCGCCGGACTGATGATCCCTCGACCCCCACCTCGATCCCACCGCCACCGCCCAGCGAACCGTAGCCGTCCTTGGAGGCACCGTGCTCGCCGACACCGCCCTCGCCGTCATGTGGCTCGGGCTGACGTGTTACGCCCTGTTCGGAGGCGCCGACTTCGGTGCCGGTGTGTGGGATCTGCTCGCCGGGGGCGCACGCCGGGGCGATGCACAGCGACGGCTCATCGAGCACAGCATCGGCCCGATCTGGGAAGCGAACCACGTCTGGCTCATCTTCGTGATCGTGCTGCTCTGGTCCGGCTTCTCACCCGTCTTCGCCGCCGTGATGTCCACCCTCTACCTGCCGCTCACCCTCGCCGCCCTCGGCATCATCGCCCGCGGCGCCGCCTTCGCCTTCCGCAAGGCCAGCACCGAACTGTGGCAACGCCGGCTCTTCGGCGCATGCTTCGCCATCTCGTCACTGCTCACCCCCTTCTTCCTCGGCGCCGTCGCCGGCGGCGTCGCCTCCGGACGGGTGCCGGCCGGCCTCGCCACGGGTGACGTCATCACCAGCTGGCTCAACCCCACCTCCGCGCTCGGCGGTGTCCTGGCCGTCCTGACCTGCGCGCATCTCGCCGCCGTCTACCTGTGCGCGGACGCCGACCGCGAGGACGACACGGAACTGGCGCGGGCCTTCGCCCGCCGTGCGGTGGCCAGCGGGCTGGCGAGCGGAGCGGTCGCCTTGGCCGGCATCGCGGTACTGCACGCGGACGCTCCCCAGTTGTTCCACGGCCTCACCCACCGGGCGCTGCCGCTCGTCGTTCTCAGCGCGATCAGCGGTGTCGTGGGCCTCAGCCTGCTGACGCGGCGGCGATACGTCGCGGCCCGGGGAGCGGCTGCGCTGGCCGTCGCCGCGATCCTGTGGGCGTGGGGCGCGGCCCAGTACCCGGCCATGCTGGTCGGCAGTCTCACCGTGGACCAGGCCGCTTCCCAGCCCGCCGTGCTCTCCGCTTGTCTCATCGCCCTGGCCTGCGGCGCGGTGCTGCTGATTCCGTCCCTGTGGCTGCTGTACGGGACCTTCCAGCGGGCACACACTGGTGACGTTTCGAACACGCGGGGCCACACGTCCCCACCATGATCTCGCTGAGTGGGCTGCGACTCCCTGACGCAGAAGCTCAGTCGACTGTGGTGGCCAGGGCCTCCTCGGCCTGGCGGACGCGCCACTCCTCGATCCTTTCCTGCTGCTGCCGGGCTCGTTCGAGCAGCGTGTCGAGCCGGGCCGGGTCCAGGCGCTCGTCGACGGCGCTGAGCCGGCGCAGGGTCTGCCAGCCGGCCGCCTTCCCCTCGACCCCGATCCGCAGGGCTTCGAGGTCCAGTACGGTGCCGAGCGGGGAGGGGCGTACCAGGTGGCCGTTGGGCTTCAGCCGTCCCAGCTTCTCGCCCGCCCAGCCCGCGCACACCTTGTAGCGGCGCACGGGGATGCCGAGGTCTCGCATGATGTCCAGCAGCGCCTTCCGGTCCTGGGCGATCTCGGCCGCTACGGGCTCGATCGCGCGGCCGAGGGCGGACGCGCGGGCGGTGCGTGCCAGGCGGGTGGCGCGTTCGGTGCCGGCGGTGGCGCCGGCGAGGTGGTCGTTGAGATAGATGCCGAGCAGCTTCGTGTCGGCGCTTCGTCCGGTGGGGCGGCGCTGGGTCGCGCCGGAAGACGGAAGGGCGTCCATCTGCAGCCTCCTTCGTTGCCGGGGATTCCCCGCGTGCGAGCGACGCACAGCGCGGAGCCCGGCGTCAGCGTGCTTTAGTCCGGGCCGCGGGGGAGGTAGTAGGTCTGTCTGAGGAACGCGGCCATGTCCTGAAGGGCCTGCGTGTATCCGGCTTTGTAGTGTGCGTCGACATCGGTCCGGCCGCCCTCGGCCTCCGCCCAGGAATCGAGGTGCAGAGCGATGCGCAGGTGGTTGCGGTACAAGGCGCCGTACCTTCCGCCGAGGGCGGCTCGCGCACGCTGCTCGTCCCAGTCCTCCAGGTCACTGGTCTCGAAGGCGAGCAGTTCATCGTCGGTCTGCGGCACCGTTTCCCTCCTCGGGTCGGTCTCCGCCGTCACGGGTACCGCGGCAGCTTCCCGGAAACGTCGTGCGGCATTGTGCGGAGCTACCTCCGGGTACCCGGGCGCGCGAGGAGGTCCGAGTGACGCCGGAAAGCGCCGCGGCCCGTCCCAGACCGTCGAGCAGCTCGGTGGAAGCAGCAGCCCCTGGCGCGACAACGCCGTGAGCACAAGGAGCGAGGACGTCACCAGATCAACGATCTCGTCGCGGACATCGAACGCCTTGCTGCCGGTGATCCGGGGCGGGAGGAAGAAGAGGTGCGGCGGACCCGCAGCCCCAGTGGTCAGGGCCGATCGGATCCACGTTCAGCTCACGTCAATGGCGTACCCGCGCCCACCACTCGCGTCGGCCGAGCCGACAGGGCAGGGCCATTGTTCGCGAAGGAATCGCACCGCGCACCACGCCCGGCCGACAGACGATTGTGTCCCCAACGACCCGGGGGCGTGACAGCGGGGTGCTGGCATCGCCGCGCCGGCAGGTGCACAGGGCGAGTCGCAGACGATACGAGGACACCATCCCCCGTCCCCCAGTTCCGCCTCGACCGGCTCCCCTCCACCAGCACCGGTCCGTGACCCTGAACGGTGACGGCGCCGGGGCTGTCAGAGAGAAAGTTCCGCACGGACGACCACCAGTTCTTCCTCATTCTCGGTCAGGGACAGCAGACCCCGCTGCCTCAGCCAGGGAGCGCGGCCGCGCACCACGGGCCCGAACGCGATCCGCTGTCTCCGGTTCACGGCGGCCTTCAGGCCGTGCGCCCGCAGACGCGTCACGGTCCGCTCCGGATCGCTGAACGCAGATTGCACCAGGAGCAGTACCCCCGCGGGCCGCAGTAGGGGGGCACCTCCTCGCAGATCCGGTCCAGGGCCATGCGGCCGTCGTGGCCGGCATCCCAGGCCCGGGCGGCACCCCGCGGAGGACAGGTCCCACCCGGTGCGGGCACGTACGGCGGATTCGCCAGGATCGGATCGAACGACTCACCGCGCACCGGATCGAAGAGATTGCCGCGCCGTACCCGGACCCGCAGCCCAGCCCGTGCGGCGTTGAGCCGGGCGTTACACACAGTGCGCCGCGACACATCCACTGCGGTCACCCGGCCGCCCCGGCGCGCCGCCGCAAGGGCCAGAGCACCGGTACCGGTGCCCACGTCGAGAACGGCCGCGCCCGGCGGGAACGGCTCCTCGGACAGAGCTACAGCCAGCAGGGCCGTGTCCTCCTGGGGGGCGTAGACGCCCGGTATCACCACGTGATCCACGGACCTCCGCATACCCCAGCTGTCACGATCCATGGAACCTGCGGACGGTACGAGTGCCGCGCACGCGTGGAGGCTGCCGGCTGGCACTCGGCTCCGTCAGCCGTGGGATGGCCGGCGCGGCGGAGGCGAGCTCCGGGCTCGATGACTCACCGCGCGACGGCCCGGGTGCCGGGTGTGCTGTGGGACGGTGAGTCGTTTGTCGCCGCGGAGGTGGGTGACCCGGTGGCTGTCACCGGCGGAAAGGACATGCGATGAGCGCCCAGTTCCCCGAGATGGATGACGAACCTCGACGTGAGAAGGCGGCGGGGTTGCCCGATGACGACGTCGTCGCGATCCTCCTGCGGCAGCACGCCCGCATCAGGGCCTTGTTCGGAGAGGTACGAGGGGCCGAGGGCGCCCGCAAGCAGGATGCCTTCAACGAGCTGCGGGGACTGCTGGCCGTCCATGAGACGGCCGAGGAGATGATCGTGCGCCCTGTCGCGAAGGACACCGCGGGTGAGGACGAGGCCCACGCCCGTAATGCTGAGGAACGGAAGGCCAACAAGGTGCTCGCCGAGCTGGAGAAGATGGATCTCTCGAGTGAGGAGTTCGACGTTCAGTTCGCGCAGCTCCAGCAGGATGTGCTCGCCCACGCCGGACGCGAGGAGGCGATGGAGTTCCCGGCGCTGGAAGCCGGCTGTACCCCGGAGCAGCGGCGGACCATGGGCAGTCGCTTGGTGACGGCCGAAAGGGCGGCTCCGACGCACCCGCACCCCACCGCCGCCGGCTCGCCCGTGCTGCAGTGGACGCTGGGCCCTTTCGCCTCATTGCTGGACCGGGCCCGCGACGCGTTCAGCTCGCGTCCATGATCAATTCAGTCGAGGAGCGACCATGCCGACGAGCATCAAGGACCAGACACTCGAGCAGCTGGGCGGCCAAGGCAGCGTACTGGCGCGGCAGCGCCGTGATCACGCGGAGATCGACCGCCTCATGGACCGTTACCGCACCGGTATCGGCCGAGAACGCCAGCAAGCGTTGAAAGACGTCATTCAGCTGGTCTTCAGCCACGCTTTCGCTGAGGAAACCGTGCTCTGGCCGGCTGTCCGGCGCTTCGTACCGGACGGGGAGGAGCTCACCGCCCGGGTCGAGGAGGAACACCAGCAGATCAACGATCTCGTGTCCGACATCGAACGCCTCCCTTCCGGCGATACGGAACGCGAGGACAAGGTGCAGCGGGCGTTCGCCCTGGTCCAACAGGACATCAGGGACGAGGAAGACCTCCTGCTGCCGAAACTGCAGGACGCGACGGACACCGCGCAGCTCCAGCGCCTGGGCATCGCATGGGAGGCGGTACGGCGAACCGCGCCGACCCATCCTCACCCCGTCGTCCCCCGGCGGCCACCGGCCAACGCGATGCTGGGCGTACCGCTGAGCCTCTACGACCGGATACGCGATGCGTTCACAACGGGCTCCCTTCAGCGCGGCGGACGATCCAACCGGTGACGTGAGCGATCGATACACAGTCCGGACATGGTCATTTAAGGGAGGCGAGGCAGGTGGTGACATACGGGCCGGAGCATCGCGTGCGCATGCCGGCGCTGCGGGCCGGCTGGCTGACCCAGAGCTTTCTGCACTGGGCCTACGCTCCGGACGCCATCCAACGCCTGCTGCCCGACGGACTGACAGTGGACACCTATGACGGGCATGCCTGGGTGGGTCTGACACCGTTCGTCATGGCCGACGTGCGCCCTCCCGGCTCCCCTGTGGCACTGGCCGCCTTTCCCGAGACCAATCTGCGCACCTATGTGCGGGGACCGGGCGGCCGGGAAGGGCTGTGGTTCCTGTCGATCGAGGTGGCCAGCCCGGTGATGCTGGCGGCCCGCGCCATCGGGGCGCCGTACCACCTCGGCCGGCTGCGGCTGGCGCGCAACGGTGAAAGCGTGACGTACGCCGGATCGAGGTGGGGTGGTGGGCCGGCTTATCGCATGGTCGTACGACCGGGCCCGCCGATCCGCCCCACGCACCGGGATGTTTGGTTGGCGTCCCGATGGCGGGCGTTCACGCAGAGCGCGGGCGCTGTGTGGGAGACGCCCGTCGAGCACGAGCCCTGGCCGCTGCGCGCGGCGCGTCTCGACGACCTCGCCGAGAGCGTGACCCGTGCGGCAGGGCTGCCGGCCCCCGCCGCTGAGCCCCTGGTGCACTTCTCCGACGGGGTACACAAGGTTCGCCTCGGCCTCTCAAGGCCGGTGCGGCAGCAGCCGAGGAGGCAGGGATGAACCCGGTCTGGGTCGCCCGATCACAAGGGCTGTTCAACCTGGTCGGCGGCGGCTGGCCATTGCTGCACCTGCGCAGCTTCGAGTGGGTCTTCGGCCCCAAAGCCGAGGAATGGCTGCAGCAGACGACCGCCGGGCTGCTCGCCACGGCAGGCTGCAGCATGCTGCTCAGCCCGGGCACCCCCGAAGGGCTCCGGCAGGCGCGCCGTACCGGCGTGGGGACCGCGGTAACCCTGCTCGCGATCGACCTGTTGTGCGTACCCCGGCGCCGGATCCGCCCGACCTACCTGCTGGACGCGGCCATGCAGGCCGGATGGCTGACGGCATGGTTTCGCTGCGGCCGACTGGCAGGGCCCCCGAGCGCATGAGCGTCTCCCCTGCACGCGTGAAGAAACCAGCGACGGGCAGAGCACGAGGGACAGGGCGCGGCACCCGTACGGCGTTCGGACTATCTCGCGCCGGGTCTTGCCCTCCTTGCTGCGACGTTCGTAGTAGTCCCGGGTGCATGGGTCGACCCGCAGGCGGGTCTGCACGATCCGGTGCAGGGCCGCGTTCGCCTGCCGGTCGCCGCCAC
>NZ_PQSU01000065.1 GCF_002920615.1 Streptomyces sp. Ru62 | reverse complement strand
ACCTCGCGGGAGAGCTCGAACCGGTCGATCGCCTTGATCAGGCCGATCATCCCGACCTGGACGATGTCCTCCATCTCCTCCGGTCCACGGCTGCGGAAGCGGCCGGCCGCGTAGCGGACCAGGGACATGTTCATCTCGATCAGCGTGTTACGGGCGTAGCTGTATTCGGGCGTGCCCTCCTCCAGCACCGCAAGCTGCTCGAAGAACAAGCGGGAGAGTTCGCGGGCGTCCTTGGGCGCCACGCGGGAAGGGTCGGCCACTTCGGGCAGCTCGGCGATCTGCGTGTCCCACCTGCTCATGAGCGCCATGAGGTCCCCTCCCGGTTCGAACTCGTTCCACGGCCCGCCGTGAAACGGCCGACGACCCGCGACTACCCCCTCACCTCACACCCATGCCTGCCACCACACGATCGAGGGGCAGGCGTCAGATGGGGAGCAGGCGGCTGAAGTATGACCGACAGCGGCACATAAAGGAGTGAGACCTCGCCGTTGCCACACGGCATAGGCGGTGTGGCAACGGGAAACTCGGGTCTGGCACTCCTTGACAGACCGACGGAGGGAGCTCGACATGAACCAGATCGAGGAGAGTTCATCCGGTCTTCCTCAGCCGTTGCGGGTCATCGGCTCCGGACTGCGCCGCTTGCCCGGAGCAGAGCAGGTGAGCAAGGTCGCCGACAGCGCACTGGATTGGATCGGGGTCATCTCTCCACGCGGCCGCCGGGTGGCGGTCTACACCGGAGCCGGGGTCCTCGGCTTCGCCGGAGTGGTGGAATGGCCCGTGGCCCTCACCGGGGCGGCCGTCGCCTGGCTGACCCAGCCACACCCCCGGCAAAGCGAGCACCCGCCGAGTGACCTGGCAAAGGGCGGCATGCGGTCCGCTGTGGCCGACACCGGCACCACGCCCAGGGAAACCGCCGACCCGGGATCCTACGGTGCCGGCGACAGGCTGGCACCCTCCCATTTCCATCAGGACCGCCCCGCAGATCACCCGCATGAGCAACCGGCCAAGGTCGGCGACCCCACCACGGCATCCGCGCTCAAGCAGGTCGCAAGGGCCTCCTCACACCATGCCGCACCACACCCGCCCCAGGACGCTCCCAAGAACCTGCCTGACACAGGAGCGTGAACAAAGGTGTGTGCTCCTGTGCTCCTTCACCCGTTCCGGAGGTCTCACAGCACACCGGCACAAACCATCCGTCCCTGCGGAGCGCCTCCGTCGACGCGAGCCGCCTCGACGCGGGGCGCCTGCGGGGCGGGGGCGAGGTCGGTCACAGGCGACGGCACCCGAAAACGGGCTGCTGGGGTCATTGCCCTCGGCCGAGCCGCAGTCCGAAGCTACTGAGCCGCCGCGTGTGCGGATCGACGGCCCGGACTCATTGCACCCGGCGTGGCCCGATCGGGCTACCGGTCGGACCGGCACAGGGGTGCCGAGCATCGCGATGCGTGCTGCAACGAGCCGAGTGCACCCAGAGGCGGGGCCTTGGAAAGGGTGCGGCAGGCGAGGCGAGGGAGTCGGCGGGAGGGGCCGCCGGTGCCGTGCGAACCGGCACGACGCGTCATTCCGAAGGGATGCGGAACTCGAATTCGGGACGGTCCCACAGCACGGCGGGCGGGTTCGCGAGCGCGGTCCCGATCCGCTCTGCGCCGACGCGGTGGTAGAAGTCCTCGGCCGGAAGATGCGACACGACCTTGACACGGTCGAGCCCGGCGGCACGGGCCTCGGACTGCATGTGCGCGACGAGCAGCCGTCCAATACCCCGTCCTTGCGCTTCATCGGCGACGAACAGCAGGTCGAGCTCCGGTGGAGACAGGACGAGCGAGTAGAACCCGAGGACCCGGCCGCCATGCTCGTCGGCACCGACGGCCACGAACGCGCGGTGGGCCTCGATGTAATCAGGCCCGACCCGGTAGCCCGCTACCGCGGATGCGTACTTACCCTGGTAGGCGCCTGAGTTACGCACGAGCCGCGTGAGCCGTTTGGCATCCCGCGCTACGGCCCTCCGTATCGTGATCGGCTGGCTGATCGGGGAAGTGCGTGAACTCATCGGGAGAGTATTTCGCACCGGGGCGTGCCGCCATGCGGCGGGTCGGCTGCTCGGACAGGATTCCCGCACCGCTCCCCATGCCGGGGGGGTTGCGTCTGCATGGGTCCGAGCAGGTGGAAGATCTCCCGCCGCGTAGCGCCTGAGGCTTCGGACCATCTCGGTGGCCCTCTTCCACCGGGTGGGCCGGGGCGTCGTCCTGAGCGAGGCGGGCCAGAAGCTGCTGGATCCCAGCCGGCGCGTGCTGCGCGACCTGGCCGCCGTACGGGACACTGCCGCCGCTCTCGCCGGACTGCACGGCGGCACGGTCGGGGTCGCCATCATGCCCTCGCCCGGCATCGAGTCCTCACCGCTCTCATCCACCGCTTCGCCGCACCGCACCCGTCCATGACCGTCAGCACACACGCCGCCTTCACCTCCGACGAGGTGATCTCCCTGATCCACAGCGGTGCCTGCGAACCGGGCCTGCTCGGCGGCGCGACTCCTGTCCGTCCGACCGGCCTTGACGTCCTGCACGTCGAGGACCAGCCTCCGTGGTCGTCGCCGCGCCGGGCGGGGCGATCGAGGACGGCGTCACCGTCCGGCCCGAGACCTGGCCCGATAGATGCGGGACGCGGCGAAGAAGGCGGGCAGGAACCCGGCCGACATCGGCTTCATGCCCGCAGCCCGCCGGCAGCAGACTGCCGCAGAGCCCGCGACATGAGAACGCATCGCACAACTCCGGATCCCCTCGGTACACGGGCGAACCTCCGCCACCCGGTCCAGTAGTCGGAGCGAAGGCGCCGTGCGTTCGCGGCCGGTCGGCGATCCGGCTCAGGTGAACCGCTCCCCGTTCTGCGGCGGCGAGGGTGCCGGAGCCGGTCTTCCACCCGGCGCCGGCACCCTGCCGGAGCGTCAGGCCGCCAGCGTGGCCGGCGTGTCCTCCCCCGCTGCCTTGTGGGTGTGGGAGGTGCCCCCCTCGTCCAGCAGGTCCCTCAGCGTCGCGCGGGCGCGGGCCACGCGGGAGCGGACGGTGCCGATCGGGCAGTCGCTCACCTCGGCGGCCTCCGCGTACGGCAGGCCGAGCAACTGCGTGAGCATGAACGCCTCCCGGCGGTCGTCGGGCAGCGCGGCCAGCAGATCCAGCAGTGCGATGCCGTCGTCGAAGCCCGGCAGGTCACGGGGCTGGGCCAGCTCGACGGCCAACTGCCAGTCCGGTACGTCGGTCAGGCGCGGCCGGGTGGCGGCGTACCGGTGACTGTCGATGACCGCGCGGCGGGCGATGGACAGCAGCCACGCACGCGCCGAGCAACGCCCCTCGAAGCGGTGCAGGCTGCCGAGCGCGCGCAGGAACGTGTCCTGCGCCAGATCGTCCACGGCCTGGGGGTCGCCGCACAGATGGGCGACATAGCGCTGGACGTCCCGGTGCAGGGCACCCACGAACCGCTCGACCGCGACCGCGTCACCGCCCCGGGCGGCCAGCGCCCATGCGGTGATCGATTCGTCGAGCACTGCCGGAGTGTCACTGCGGGTGCGCGAGGTGGGCAGGGCAGAGGTGATCACCTGGTGTCCTTCTCGGGTCAACCGTGATCCGGACCAGGGCGCGCCGAAGCGCGCGGTCCGGTGAGGTGGGCAGGACGGCCCTACGGCGTCGCTACGGCGCTCCAGCGCCTGTGCGGTCGTACGGCCGTTGGCCCGAGGCGCACACGGGCGAGCCGTGCGGCCTCGGGAAACCAGCTGTCCTCAGACGACAGCTGTTGCCACGGGCGGACCCCGAGAAGTGATCGCGTGGACGAGAAGCAGAAGACGCGGCGACCGGTCCGAGCGGCGGCGCCGCATGTGGAGGCGGGGGCGGTCGGGGGTGGCGGGCAGGGCGAGCAGCAGCCGCAGCGGCGCCGCCAGCCATCCGGCCGTCGCCCGCAGGATCCGGAAGGTGGCCTTCTCGCCGTACGCCATCCACAGGCCGCACAGCATCGCGGCGAGCAGGTGGGCGGCGAGCATCCCGGACGACGACGAACCGCCGTCCATGGAGTGCCCCATGTGATGCACAGGGCTCATGCCCGTGTGGCCCATGTGCGGGGCCCCCATGTCCATGGAGTCCGTCCGCATCCAGCCGATGTCCATGGAGTCCATGCGCATCGAGCCCATGTCCATGGAGTCAGTCCGCATCGAGCCCATGCTCATGGAGCTGTCCATGGAGCCCATGCCGCTCATGCCCCTGGAGGCCGAGCCGTCGGACGTGCCGGACATGGACTGGGCGCAGGAGAACGCCTCGTGGAGGACCGCCTGGGCGGCGACCACCACCGTCGCGATCAACGGCAGCCCCCGCTCACGCCCCGCCAGGCACCAGCCCACGGAACCGGTCACGGCCCCGCCGGCGGCCAGCGCCCACGCGGGCACGTCGCTGCCGGACATCAGGACGTGGCCCAGGGCAGCGAGCAGCACGCACAGGGCCGCGAACACCGCGGCCCGTGTCGCGCGAGCACACCACCCTGCTGTCATGGCGCCTCATCCTCGCATCCGGACTCCGGTCGTCGTGCGTGGGTACGGACCTCCACGGGGGACCGTACTCAATCCGCCGGGTGTGATCCAGCCCACGACGACAGGCCGGAACTCGACGGCACTCCGCCCCGACCTCTGGGAGAGGACTTCTCCGCCTCCGAGGCAGGCGATCACGGACCGCTGTCACTCCCGATCTCGCTGTGAGGGGGTCCCTGCTGTCACCCCTCGCAAGCGTGACTGTCCGCAGGGCGTCGCCGCTGATTTCGTGGCTGCCGGCGGGGCCTGAACGGCTCCGTGCACCCCGTAGCCGACCCTTGGAGGCGATCGTGGAACACCGTCTGCTCGGCCGTACCGGTCCTCGACCGGGAAGAATCCACCCGGATCATCCACCGCGCCATGGACGCCGGCATCAACTTCATCGACACCGCCGACGTCTACTCCCACGAAATTCCACCACCCGATGGGCGACGACCCCAACCAGCGGGGCAACTCCCGTCGCTGGATCATGCGCGCCGTAGAGGACTCGCTGCGCCGGCTGGGAACCGCTACATCGACCTCCACCAGGTGCACCGGCCCTCGCCCGACACCGACACCGACACCGACACCGAGGAGACCCTGGACGCCCTGACGGACCTGGTGCGCCAGGGCAATGTCCGCTGCATCGGCTCCTCCACCTTCCCCGGCAGCCAGATCGTCGACGCACAGTGGGCGGCCCGCGACCGGCGTCTGGAGCGGTTCGTGTCCGAGCAGGCGCCGTACTCCATGCTGGTGCGCGGCATCGAGGCCGATGTCCTGCCCACCGCCGCCCGGCACGGCATGGACGTGATGACCTACAGCCCGCTCGTCGGCGGCTGGCCTCCCGCCCCGAGCAGGTCCACGCCAACGCCGCCGCCTCCGGGGTACAGCTCTCCGACGACCTGCTGGCGGCCGTCGACCAGGCCCTCGGCGACGCCCCCGTCACCGGACCCACCCTCGCCCCCGGCGCCCGGCCCGGCGTCAAGCACCGCTGACCGCGCCCGCATCCGGCACAACGGAGGGAGCCCGTGCCCGCGCAATCCCGAGCACCGGGCCGTCCCGGTCGTCGTGTGCGGCGGCCGGGGCCTGGCCGGTCCGGGCCGCCGGGCGTCGCCCGACCGGCGGCCCCCAGGACGATCCGCAGGACGACGAAGGCAGAGGGGGAAGGGCGATCAGGCGCTTGTGACCGGTGGGCGGTCTCATGGTGCCGGCCCTCGCCTGCCCCTCCCGCCCCCTCATTGTGCACGGGCTGGTCAGAGCGAGTGCGCGCGCACGCAAGAGCGGACGTGGCAGCGGCCGTAACGTGGCCGCAGTCCAGTGGATCCCGCATCCGGTGGGCATGGCCGCGCCGGGACCACCGGCACATCCATGACGTCTCAGGAGTGTGCAATGTCGTACGTGTACGAGCCGGTGCAGCCGGTGCTGGAGCCCGCCGCGGCCGCGTTCGCCGAGGCGACCGACAAGCCGCCGTACCTGGCGGACCTGGGCCCGGTCGAGGGCCGCAAGACGGTCGACGAGGTGCAGTCCGGCGACATCGCCAAGCCCGCGGTGGACGACGAGTGGATCACCGTCGAGGGCGGTCCGACCGGCTCGGTGCGGGCCCGGATCGTCAAGCCGGCCGGGGCGGCGGGCCCGCTGCCGGTCATCCTCTACATCCACGGCGCCGGCTGGGTCTTCGGCAACGCCCACACCCACGACCGCCTGGTCCGCGAACTCGCCGTCGGCGCCCACGCGGCCGTGGTGTTCCCCGAGTACGACCTCTCCCCCGAGGTCCGTTACCCGGTCGCCATCGAGCAGAACTACGCGGTCGCCCAGTGGATCGTGAAGGACGGCGCCGGCAAGGGCCTGGACGCGTCCCGTCTCGCCGTGGCCGGTGACTCGGTCGGCGGCAACATGGCCGCGGCGCTGACGCTGATGGCCAAGGAGCGCGGTGACGTCCCCCTGGTGCAGCAGGTGCTGTTCTACCCGGTCACGGACGCGAGCTTCGAGACCGGCTCCTACCACCAGTTCGCGGAGGGCTACTTCCTGCGCCGCGACGGCATGCAGTGGTTCTGGGACCAGTACACCACCGACGAGGCCGAGCGCGCCCAGATCACCGCCTCCCCGCTGCGCGCCACCACCGAGCAGCTCACCGGTCTGCCCCCGGCCCTGGTCATCACCGCCGAGGCCGACGTGCTGCGCGACGAGGGCGAGGCGTACGCGTCCAAGCTGCGCCAGGCCGGCGTCGCCGTCTCCGCTGTCCGCGTCGAAGGCGTCATCCACGACTTCGTGATGCTCAACGCTCTGCGGGAGACCCACGGCGCGGAGCTCGCCATCACCCTGGCGGCCCGCACCCTGCACACCGCTCTGCACAACAGCTGACCGCGGACGGGACGGCGCGTACGGAGCGGGTACCGCCTGCGTGCGAAGGCGGCCGGCCGGTCGGCCGCCTCTCGCCGTCCGGCCGGCCGCCGCGCCCGCCCCGCGGTTCCCCCTCGGCCCCCGGCTCGCACCCCGTGGAGACACATTGACGACATCCGACAGCATCGCCCCCGACGTCCCGCCCAGCGGCACCGGCTGCGTGGAGTGCGAAGCCACCGGCGCCTGGTGGTTCCACCTGCGGCGCTGCGCGCGCTGCGGTCACATCGGCTGCTGCGACGACTCCCCCTCCAAGCACGCCACCGCCCACGCCCGGACGAGCGGCCACCCGGTCATCCAGAGCTTCGAACCCGGCGAGGAGTGGTTCTGGGACTACGACACGTCGACCCTGTACGAGACGGGGCCGCAGCTCGCGCCGCCGCACAGCCATCCGGCCGACCAGCCCGTTCCCGGACCCGCGGGACGGGTGCCGGCCGACTGGGCCGACCAGCTGGGCTGACCCGGCCGAGCACTCCTCGCCGCCGGTCGCGAGGACGAGGCCCGCGACGCCTTCCGACACGCGTCGCCCTCGGTCCGCCGCGGATCGGCAGCGCCTCGCCGACGCCCGTGCCTGGGAACGCCACGGGCGGATCTTCACCGGAACACACAGCCGCGAACGGAAGGGTTCATCGATGGCCACGCTGACGGTCTGGAAATTCGACACGCCGGAGAGTGCGGAGCAGGTGGAGCAGACACTGCTCGGGTTGCAGAAGCAGGAACTGATCACCGTGGTGGACGCCGCCACCGTCAGTTGGCCGGAGAAGGCGAAGAAGCCCAAGACCAAGCAACTGACCGATCTGGTCGGGGCGGGTGCCCTGTCCGGCTCCTTCTGGGGGCTGCTCTTCGGCCTCATCTTCCTCATGCCGCTGCTCGGCGCCGCCGTGGGGGCCGCCGCCGGCGCCCTGGGCGGCAAGCTGACCGACGTGGGCATCGACGACGACTTCATCGAGTCGGTGAAGGCGCAGGTGACCCGCGGCACGTCCGCGCTGTTCCTGCTGACCCGGGACGAGGTGCTCGACCGGGTGAAGGAGGCGTTCCCCACCCAGCACGCCGAACTCATCCGCTCGAACCTCGACCGCGACCAGGAAGCCCGCCTGCGCGAGGTCTTCGAGGGCTGATCGCCGCCGGGGGGCCGTTCGGACGCCGGTCTCTCGCCGGGCGTTCCCGGCAGGTGTACGGCGTCCGGAGCGGTGCCCGCCGAACGACAGCGCCGTGGCCGCCGTGCCGGCAACCGAACAGGGCAGGGCACGGAAGCGCACAAAGGCGTGCGCTGCCGGACAAGGCGCATACGAGAACCGGCACAGAGTGGACAGCGGTTGTTCCTCCGACCTTCCTCCGACCTGAGCGAGCCGACATGACAGCGACCACGGAGATCACACACCACACCAAGGTGCTCAACGGCATCAACCAGCACTGGGTCAGCGCCGGGCAGGGTCCGCCCGTCTATCTGCTGCACGGCTTCCCGGAGACGTGGTACGGCTGGCGGAAGCAGATCCCGGTCCTCGCGGAGAAGTACACCGTCATCGCGCCCGACCTGCGCGGGTACGGGGACACCGAGAAGCCGGCGTCCGGCTACGACAAGCGCACGATGGCCCGGGACGTCCTCGCCCTGATGGACCACCTCGGCCACGAGAGGATCGCGCTGGTCGGCCACGACCGCGGCGCGCGGGTGGGCACCCGCTTCGCCAAGGACCACCGGGAGCGCATCGACCGGTTCGTCGCGATGGACAACATCCCGACCCGGGTGATCGCCGACACCTACGACGTGGCCCTGGCGCGGCAGGGGTACTGGTTCTTCACCTTCCTCCAGGTGCCGGACCTGCCCGAAGCGCTGATCGCCGGCAAGGAGGAGACCTGGCTGACGCACTTCTACCGCGGTTGGTCGTACGACCCGGAGATGCTGACGCCCGAGGAGATCGCCGTCTACGTCCGCGCCTACCAGCAGCCCGGGGCGGTCCGCGGGTCGTGCATGGACTACCGCGCGGCCCCCGAGGACGTCGCCCAGGACCGCGAGGACGAGGACCAGCCCATCGACTGCCCGGTGCTGACCATCTGGGGCGAGGACTTCAGCGCCGTCGGCCAGGCCTACGACGTGCTGGACGTGTGGAAGGGCATGGCCCGTGACGTCCGCGGGGTCCCGATCCCGCAGTGCGGTCACCTCTGCCAGGAGGAGAAGCCAGAGGTGGTCAACGCGGAGCTGCTGGCGTTTCTGGACGGCTGGAACGGCTGAGCACGCGGACCTCGGCACGCGCCCTTTCCCCGTCGAGGGCTACGACACCCCGGCATCACCGACATCTCCGTGGAGGTCGCCTCCACCCACCTCGTCATGCTCGCCCACCCGAAGGAGCACACATGCCGCTGCTCGATCCGCAGCCGGGTGCGCTGCGCCCGCACCCGGTGGACGGTCCTTCCGTCGACCGGGTCCCCGACGACCGGGCCTCCGGTACGCCGGACGGCCTGCGGGACGCCCTCGTCGCCGAACTGGGCCCGAAGAAGGTCCTGCACAAGATCTCGGACCTGGTGAGGTACGCCTCGGACGCCAGCCCGTACCGTCTGGTGCCCCGTGTCGTGGTCGTCGCCGAGACCACCGCGGACGTGGCCGTCGTGCTCCGTCACGCCCGCGACAACGGCCGCCACGTGGTCTTCCGCGCGGCCGGCACCTCGCTGAACGGCCAGGCCCAGGGCGACGACATCCTGGTGGACGTACGCCGTCACTGGACCGGGCTGGAGATGCTCGACGACGGTGTGCGGGCCCGGATCAGGCCGGGTACGACGATCGGGCGGGCCAACATCGCGCTCTCCCGTCACGGCCGTCTGATGGGACCCGACCCCGCCAGTTCCCTCGCGTGCACGGTCGGCGGTGTCGTCGCGAACAACGCGTCCGGCATGACCGCCGGCACCCTGCGGAACTCCTACCGGCTGCTGTCCTCCCTCACCATGGTGCTGCCCTCCGGCACGGTCGTGGACACCGCCGCTCCGGACGCGGAGGAGCGGCTGCGGGCGGCGGAACCGGACCTCGTGGCGGCCCTGACCGAGCTCAAGGCCGAGATCGAGGCGGACAGCGCGCTCGTGGCCCGCATCCGCGCCAAGTACGAGCTCAAGAACACCAGTGGCTACCGGCTGGACGCGTTCCTCGACGGGACGACCGCCGTGGAGATCCTGCGCGGTCTGATGGTCGGCTCCCAGGGCACGCTGGGCTTCATCGCCGAGACCGTGTTCGACACGGTCCCCCTGGACCGGATGACCTGTACCGCGCTGCTGTTCTTCCCCGACCTGCCCGCGGCGGCCGCCGCCGTGCCCCTGTTCAACAGCGCCGGGGCCCGGGCCGTCGAGCTGATGGACGGCAACACCCTGCGCGCCTGCGCCGCCGTGGACGGGGTGCCCGACGACTGGCGGGACGTGCCGCAGGAGAACGCCGCGCTGCTGGTCGAGTTCCGCGCCTCCACACCGGAGGAGCACCTCGCCGACCAGCGAACCGCCCGCGCCGTCGCCGAGGGGCTGGAGCTGGTCGCCCCCGTGGCGTCGGTGACGAACGCGTTCGTCACCGATCCGGGCGTGGTGCACACCTACTGGCACGCCCGTGAGGCGTTCATGACCGCCGTGGGCAAGGCCCGGCCCACCGGGACGACCCTGATCACCGAGGACTTCGCCGTACCGCCCTCCCGGCTGGCCGAGGCCGGCGCGGCCCTGCTGGAGATGCAGCGGCGCTACGGCTTCGACGCCGCGGTGGCCGGTCACGCGGCCCACGGCAACCTGCACTTCCTGCTCGCCTTCGATGCCGCACGGCCCGCGGACGTCGAGCGGTACGGGGCGTTCATGGAGGAGTTCTGCGCCATGGTGGTCGACCGGTTCGACGGCTCCCTCAAGGCGGAGCACGCCACCGGCCGGAACATGACGCCCTTCCTGGAGGCGGAGTGGGGGGAACGGGCCGCCGAGCTGATGTGGCGGGTCAAGCAGGCCCTGGACCCGCACGGCGTGCTCGCTCCCGGCGTGGTGCTGAACCGCGACCCGAAGGCCCACCTGAAGCACCTGAAGACGATCCCCACCATCGAGGCGGTCGCGGACCCGTGCATCGAGTGCGGCTTCTGCGAACCCGTCTGCCCGAGCCGGGACCTGACGACGACGCCCCGGCAGCGCATCGTCCTCCGGCGCGAGATGATGCGGCAGTCCGCGGACTCGCCCGTCACGGACAACCTGCTGGACTCCTACGGCTACGACGCCGTGGACACCTGCGCCGGCGACTCCAGCTGCAGGATCGCGTGCCCGGTCGGCATCGACACCGGCGCGATGATGAAGCGCTTCCGGCACCAGCGCCACGGTCGACGGGCCGAACGGAACGCGGAGCGGGCCGCCGAGCGCTTCGCGGCCGTGGAGACCTCGGTCCGCGCCGCGCTGGGCATGGCCGAGCACGTCGACGACCGTCTCCTGCGCGGCGTCACCTCGCTGGCCCGCAAGGCGGTCTCACCGGACCTCGTGCCGGAGTGGATCAGCGCGATCCCCGGTCCGGCCGGCAAGCGGCTGCCGCGGACCCGGCGCGAGGACGCCGCCGCCGTCTACTTCGTCGCCTGCGTCAACCGCATCTTCGCGGGGCCGGCAGGCGGCGAGGACCTCTCCCTCCCCGAGGCGGTCGTGACCCTCTCCGCGCGGGCCGGGCGCCCCGTGTGGGTGCCGCCGGACCTGGGCGGCTCCTGCTGCGCGACCATCTGGCACTCCAAGGGGTACGACGACGGCAACACGCTCATGGCCAACCGCACCGTCGAACGGGCCTGGGAGTGGACCGGCGGCGGCGAACTGCCGCTCGTGGTCGACGCCTCCTCCTGCACGCTCGGCATCGGGCACGAGATCGTCCCGTACCTGACACCGGAGAACAAGCGCCGGCACGAGCGGCTCCAGGTCGTCGACTCGCTGGTCTGGGCGGCCGAGGAACTGATGCCGCACCTGACCGCGGTCGCCACGGTCGGTAGTGCGGTGATCCATCCGACCTGCTCGATGCACCACCTCGGTGACGTGGCCCAGCTGGAGAAGCTGGCGCGGTTCGTGGCCGACCGGGTGACCGTCCCGGTGTACGCGGAGTGCTGCGGCTTCGCCGGTGACCGCGGGATGCTGCACAGGGAACTGACCGAGTCGGCGACGGCCCACGAGGCCGAGGAGGTGCTGGCGGGGCACCACGACGCCTACCTCTCGGCGAACCGCACCTGCGAGATCGGCATGGAGCACGTCACCGGCCGCCCCTACCAGTCGGTGCTGCTGCTCCTCGAACGGGTCACCAGACCCGCCTGACCCCGTCGGCCGCCAGGCTCCCGCACCACCGCCTTCGCCCGCGACGCACAGCACAGGAGAACCCGTCATGCGCATCGCCAACCTGTCCGGACGTCTGACCCTGCTCAAGGACGGGCGGGCGGTGGACGTCCACGACGCCAGTGACGGCCGCTTCCCGCCCGACCCCCAGGCCGTTTACGAGCGCTGGGACGAGTTCCGCGCCTGGGCCGACGCCGGCACGGTGCCCGGTCTTCCCTACGACCCGGCCGGCCTCGGCGCCCCGGCGCCCGCTCCCCGCCAGCTCTTCGCCATCGGCCTCAACTACCGCGAGCACGTGGACGAGGCCGGATTCACGAGGCCCGAGGGCATGCCGCCCGTCTTCACCAAGTTCGCCGGCAGCATCACCGGTCCCCTCACCGACGTGGTGCTGCCCGAGGGGGGCCACACGGACTGGGAGGTGGAACTGGTGGTCGTCATCGGCCGGACCGCACGCCGGGTCCCGGAGGCCGGCGCATGGGACCACGTGGCCGGGCTGACCGTCGGACAGGACCTCTCGGAGCGCCTTCTGCAGATGAGCGGCCCCGCGCCCCAGTTCGGTCTGGCGAAGTCCTTCCCCGGCTTCTCACCCATGGGACCGTGCCTGGTGACCCCCGACGAGTTCGACGACCCCGACGACCTCGAACTGCGGTGCAGCGTCAACGACGAGGAGGTGCAGCACGACTCCACCCGGAACATGATCTTCTCCGTCCCGGCGCTCGTCTCGAAGCTGTCGCACGTGCTGGAGCTGTTTCCGGGAGACGTCATCTACACCGGTACGCCGTCCGGTGTCGGCCTCGGACGGAACCCTCAGCGGTGGCTCACCCCCGGCGACGAACTGGTCAGCTCCATCGAGGGCATCGGCGAGCTGAGGCAGCACTTCGTCTCCCAGTGACCGCGCCGGAAGAGGACACCGCACCCGTACCGCTGACGGAGAATGCGGGTGGAGTACTCCAACCTCGGCTACGCCGTGCTCGGCGCCGCTCTGACCGCTGCTTCCGGGACGACGTACGCGGCGTCGGTGACCGAGTACGTCCTGCGGCCGCTCGGCATCACGGAGATCACCGCGCGCCCCGGTCCCGCCCGGTGCCTGCCGGTTCCGGGGTTCCTCGGCCGGCCCCGGACCGCGCGGGTGTCGAGGCCCTCCGTTCTATGGCGTCCGGTCGTCGACCTTGAGCTTTTCCCCGGTGTTGGACACGAAGACGACCAGGAGCTCGGCCCGCTCGGTCGAGCTGGTGTTCTCGGTGAGGACGTGGTGGGCGCCCGGCTCCTCGACCCAGTTCTCGCCCTGGTGGTAGGTGCGCACAGGCTTGCCTTCGAGCCGGCTGCGCACGGTGCCTTCGAGGACGTAGGCGTAGACGAACGCATGGCCGTGGCGGTGCGGCATCGCGCGTGCGTCGGGCGGGAAGTCGACGATCACCGAGGTGAACGTCTTGCCCTTCACATTCGGAAGTGCCTGCTGGAGCAGCGGCCTGAGGGTTTCGGTGGGGCGCGTCGACGCCATGGCCGCGGGCGACACCACGCCCGGGGTCGGCCGCTCGGCGTGGGCGGGCCGGTCGGAGGTCGAGCAGGCCGTGGCCAGCGCGGCCACGGCCAGCAAGCCGCCGGCGATCCGCATTCCGATCATGATCGGTCTCCTGTTCGGTCTTCCGTGACGCGGATGATCGTCTTGCCCGGGGTGCGCTTGCCGGGGGCGAACGCGGAGGGTGCTTCGGCGAGCGGCCGTACGGCACCGACGACCGGCTTGAGCCGGCCGTCCCTCAGCCGCGCGGCGAGGTCGGTGAGCCGGGCGCGGTCGGGTTCGACGACGAAGAAGACGGCCCGTCCGTCCTTCGGCCGGGCCGTGGGCGGCATGGCGATGGTGACGAGCGTGCCGCCGGGGCGGACCAGGGCGGCGGAGCGGTCGAGGATGTCGCCGCCGATCACGTCGAACACGACGTCGGCCTCGCCGGCCTCCTCCAGCTTGTCGGTCTCCAGGTCGAGGAAGGTGTCGACGCCCAGGGCGAGCGCCCTTTCCCGGGCGGAGGACCGGCCGGTGCCGATGACGCGGGCGCCGGCCTCGCGGGCGAGTTGCACCGCGATCGAGCCGACGCCGCCCGCGGCACCGTGGATCAGGACGGTCTGGCCCGTGGTGAGACGGCCGTGGTCGAACAGGCCCTGCCAGGCGGTGAGCCCGGAGATCGGCAGTGCGGCGGCCAGGGTGTGGTCGATGTCCGCCGGCAGCGGGGCGAGGTTGCGGGCCTCCACCGCGGTGTACTCGGCGAGGGTGCCGTCGCGGGCCCAGTCGGCCAGCCCGAACACCCGCTGTCCGACGCTCAGGCCGGTGGTGCCGTACCCCAGCTCCACGACGACGCCCGAGAGCTCGTGCCCGGGGACGCTCGGCGTCCGGTCGCGGCCGGCGCGATCGGTCCACGTGGCGGGCCAGTCCAGCTCTCCGGGGGTGAAGCCGGCGGCGTGCACCCGCACGATGACGTCGTTCTCGGCCGCATGGGGGTGGGGCACGTCCGTGAGGGACATCCCGGCGACTCCGGCGTCGCGGTCTCGGACTGTGATGGCTTGCATAAGGTCTCCGGCATCGGTGAGCTACGCGTGGACGGTCCGTCCGCCTTCCACAGTGCCGACCACCCCGGGCCCGGCGCCGCCCCGGTCCGGCCATGAGTCACCCGCATCCGGACAGGCCGGCCGGTCAGCCCCGGACGAATTCCAGCAGGTCGGCGTTGAACCGTTCCGCGAACTCGGGGACCATCGACAAGCCGTGCGGAGCACCCGAGTACACCTTGAGGGTCGCGTCCTCGACGATCTGCGACGACTTCTCGGCGGATGCCACGATGGGGACGATCTGGTCGTCGTCACCGTGGATGATCAGCGTGGGCTTGTCGAACTTCCTGAGGTCCTCGGTGAGGTCGGTCTCGGAGAACGCCCTGACGCAGTCGTGGGCGCCCTTGATGCCCACGGTCATGCTCCAGAGCCAGAACTCGTCGCGGGTCCCCTGCGAGACGGTCGAACCCTCGCGGTTGGCGCCGAAGAAGGGAGCGCTGAGGTCCTGGTAGTACTGGGAGCGGTCGGTCAGCACGCCGTTCCGGATCTCGTCGAAGACGTCGATCGGCAGCCCCTCGGGGTTCGCTTCCGTCTTGAGCATCAGCGGGGGGATCGCCCCGAGCAGGACCACCTTGGCGACACGGTCCGATCCATGCCGGCCGATGTAGCGCGTGACCTCTCCCCCACCGGTCGAGTGACCGACCAGGATGACGTCGCGGAGATCGAGGGTCTCGATGACCGAGGCCAGGTCGTCGGCGTACGTGTCGAGGTCGTTGCCCTGCCATGGCTGGCCCGAGCGTCCGCCCCCGCGCCGGTCGTGGGCCACGGCCCGGAAGCCGTTGTCCGCCATCAGCTTCAGTTGCGGGTCCCACGCGTCCGCGATCAGTGGCCAGCCGTGGGAGAAGACCACGGGTGGGCCCGACCCCCATTCCTTGAAGTAGATCTGTGTGCCGTCCTTGGCGGTGGCAAAGGCCATGGTCGCCCCTTCAGCCTTGTCCGGAATTCGCACGGAAATCGCACGGTGATTCGCACGGTCACGAGGGTTCCGTGCCCGAGCCGCATGGGGGATGCCCGTGCCGCAGGGGACGACGGACAGGCCCGTAGAGGAAGGCGGCCGGTGAGGACGTCGTGGGTCCCACGCTACTCGGGAGCCCCCGCTTCAGCGCGCCGGAGGGTCCGCGACGGCCCCGTGCCCCGGGAAGCCGCCGTACCCCGCTGCCGTGGCAGGGTGCGGCGCGCGCGCGGCATAGTTGCAGTATGTCCACGGATCGCGCTGGGAGATCCTCGGCTGAAGAGCGGGCCGTGGAAGCGGGTGACGTCCTGGCAGTGCTCAGTGCCGACATGACGGTCTGCGTGTGGACGGGGGCCGCCGAGCGCCTGTGGGGCTATGCGGGCGACCAGGTGCTCCACCGCCCCGCCGAGAGGTTGCTGGTTCCGAGCGACCCGGACGTTCCCCGTGTCTTTGCCGGCGGCCCCTGGTCGGGGCGGGTGCGGATCCGCCGCCGCGACGGCCGTGAGGCGACCGCGTACCTGCGGATCACTCCTCTGGACGCCGACGGCGGCGCGGGCTGGCTCGTGTGGGGGCCGAGCGCGTACGACCGGCCTGGCCTGGATCCGGCCGCGGTGGACGCGCTGCTCCACCACTCGCCGATCAGTCTGGCCATCTGGGACCGGGAACTGCGTTGTGTCTGGTTCAACGACAGCGCGCACCATCAGGACCTCTACGGCTCCGGGCCGGAACTGGGCGGTCATGTCACCGAGGTGGTCCGCGCCCGTCACCCGGAGTTCCTGGAACGAGCCATGGCGCGCGTCTTCCGGAGCGGCGAGCCGCTGCTCGGGCATGAACTGTGGCCGGCCGAGGTGCGCCCTCCCGGCCGTTGCTACCGCGTCGCCCTGGTCCGTCTTGAGGGGTCGGACGGCCGGCCGCTGGGCGTGTGTTCCGTGGCCGTCCAGGCCGGCACCGGGCAGGAAGGCGGGCGACTGCGTCTGCTCAATGAGGCGAAGAGCCGCATCGGCACGGATCTGGACCCGTTGGTCACCAGTCAGAGTCTGGCGGAGACGGCGGTACCGAACCTCGCCGACTACGTGACGATCGACCTCGTCCAGGCTGTGCCGCTGGACAAGGAGCCCCTGAGACGCCTCAAGTCCACCGATTCGAGGATCCCCGGGTTCTACCGCGCCGGCGCCGCTTCCATCCACGACGATCTCCGCGAGTCCCTCTGGGCACGCGGAACACCGGTCTACGTTCCGCCGGCGTCCCCGTTCACCATCGTGCTCGACCATCGCAGGTCCTACTTCGAGCCTGTTCTCGACACCTCCCCCGGCACGTGGCTCGACGACGACCCGGATCGGGCCCGCGTCATCCACCAGACCGGAATGCACTCACTCATGATCGTCCCCTTGCAGGCGCGCGGTGCGATGCTCGGCATCGCCGTCTTCGTGCGCAGCGAGAACCCGGTCCCGTTCAGCGGGGCGGACCTCGCTCTCGCGGAGGAACTCGCGGCCCGGGCCGCACTGATCATCGACAACGCCCTGCGCTTCACGCGAGGGCGAACAGCGGCGCTCGCCATCCAACGCGACCTCATGCCGCACCACTTGTCCGGGGGCAGCACCGTCGAGGTGGCCACCCGCTACCTGCCCGCGGACACCCATGGCGGCGTCGGCGGCGACTGGTTCGACGTCATCCAACTGTCCGACGCCCGCGTGGCCCTGGTCCTGGGGGACGTTGTCGGTCACGGCATCCACGCGGCCGTGACCATGGGACGCCTGCGCGCCACGACCCGTGCGCTCAGCAAACTGGCCCTGCCGCCGGACGAATTGCTCCGCCTCATGGACGAACTCGCCCTCGATGTCGCCGAGGACCGCTTCGACGACGGCCCTTCCATGCCAACGGCTTTCGGAGCCACCTGCTTCTACGGTGTGTACGACCCGGAATCCCGGCGCTGCACCATGTCCAGTGCCGGCCACCCCCCGCCCGCGATCATCTCCCCCGACGGATCGGTCGACTTCGCCGACGTACCTCCAGGCGCGCCCATCGGGGTGGGACTGGGCGCCTACGAGTCGACCGAGGTGGAGCTGGCGGACAGCAGCGTGGTGGGGCTGTACAGCGACGGTCTGATCGAGACGGACCACGACATCGACCGCGGCCTGCAGCGGCTGCGCACGGCTCTCACCGGCCGCGTCTCCAGTCTGGACGAGCTGTGCGGGTCGGTCATCGACACCCTGGTCCCTGACGGACCGGTGGACGACGACATCACCCTCCTGCTGGCCCGCACCCGCCCTGCCGCCGACTGACTACGGCTGAACCCCGCCTGAGGGCCTGGGGTGGCCGGTTCCCGGACGACCACAGTGGTCCTGTGCCCCCTCGTCCTCGTGGTCGGGGTCGCTCGGGCCCAGGCGGACGCAGCACTCCCCGGGCTCCGGCCGCACTGATCACCTGGGTGATCACCGCTCTCGGCGGCTTCTACATGCTCGGCACCTGGATCCGACGCGGCGGAATCCGCCAGCAGCAGACCGGCACCAGCCGCCTGCCCGCACCCGTCGTCTTCGGCCACTTCGTCCTGGCCGCGATCGGACTGGTGGTGTGGATCGTCTACGTCGTCGCCGACAACAGTGCGGTGGCCTGGAGCGCGTTCGGTCTGCTGCTGCCCGTCGCCCTGCTGGGCTTCGTGATGCTGGCCCGCTGGATCCCCGTCCACCGTGAGCGTGCCACGGCCGGCGCGGCAGCGGCGGCGGGGGGTCCTGGAGCCGACGGTTCCGTCCCCGCCGAGCGCCGCTTCCCGGTGCCGGTCGTGGTGGCCCACGGTCTGCTCGCCGCCTAGAGGAGGAAGAGGCGATACCCGGGCGGCCCGCTCTGCGGGTCGTCCACGAGCCCGAGGGGATCGACCTCGCCGCCGCCGAAGCCGCGGCCGGCCGGTTCCTCGCCGCGCTCGGCATCTCCACCGCCTCGGAGAGCCTGCGCGGCACACCGGGCCGGATGGCCCGCGCCTACGCCGAACTCTTCACCCCGCGCCCCTTCGACCTGACCACCTTCCCCAACGACGAGGGCTACGACGAACAAACGCCTCACCAAACAGGTCGCCGACTGGCTGCAGGACCACCTGGAGCCCAAGGGGGTCGGTGTGGTGATCGAGGCGGAGCACTCCTGCATGACCCTGCGCGGGGTGCAGGCGACCGGCTCCAGCACCATGACCTCCACCCTCCTCGGCCTGCTGCGCTCCGACGCCCGCTCCCGCAGCGAATTCCTCGGCCTGACGGGGGCGGCCTCCTGACGACCGTCGGACCTCTGGAACCGGCCCGATGCGCCCGGCGACATATCGACCCTTTTACCCAAGATTGCACCCTCGGATCGGGGTACTCGCGGAAGTCCGGACGTACTACACCCTCCGAAGGTGAGGACCATGACCACTTCTCCCAGGCCGTCCATGGAGACGCACCCCGACATCGTCGACATGCGCCTTCGGCACGAGATGGCCGAGCGCGCCACCAGCACGCCCAAGGGCCAGGCCATCGAGACCATGGCGCTGCTCACCGGTCTGTACCTCGCGGCGTCGCCGTGGATCACGGGCTTCAACGCCCTGTCCACCCTGGCCGTCACCAACCTGCTCACCGGCATCGCCTACGCGGTCCTGATGAGCGGCGGATTCGGCCGTGCCTACGAACGCACCCACAGCATGGCGTGGGCGTCCTGCGCTCTGGGCCTGTGGGCGATCATCGCGCCGTGGGTGGTCGCCGGCGACGTCAGTACGACGAAGACGATCGTGAACAACGTCATCGTCGGCGCGCTGGCCCTCCTGCTGGCCCTGGCCGCCAGCGCGGCCGCCCGGGCGGCGGAGTCGTCCGAGGCACGGCGCGGCATGCCGGCGTCGTACGCACCCGGTCGCGGCTGACCCTGTTCCGCGACCAGACGTGAGCTCGCGGGACCACCCGGGCGGAGCCGGTGATCCCGCGAGCCCTTGCCGACCGCGCCCGCCTCTCAGTGCGTGCGCGTCAGTCCCTGCCCGCCCCTGCCCGCCCCTCCTTGCCCGTCAGTCCCTGCCCATCGCCTTGCGGACGGCGTCCTTGGTGCGGTCCATGAGGGCGGCGACGGGGCCGAGGGCCACGTTGGCCGCGGCGGACTCGACGCCGGGGTGCGGCCGGGTGGGGGCGATGGCCTCGGCCGCCTTGACGGCCTTGGCCATGGCGGCGAGGTTGGTGACGTCGGTGCTGCGCCGGATGTGCGTGAACTCGTACCGCTCCTCCGCGCGGGCGTGCTCCTGCACATCGGTGCGCAGCTTCATGAGCCGGGGCAGGAACTCGGGGTCGTCGGTGTCCATCTCGTCCATGGCCGCCAGCGTCTCCTTCGCCGACTTCTCCTCCGCGAGGCGGTCCCGGACGATCTGCTCGCCGCCCTCCACCGCGCGTCGGACGAAGGGGTGCACGACCTCCTCCTCCGCGGTCTCGTGCACGGCCAGCAGACGGACCAGGCGGCGGTACGCGTCGCGGCGCTCCTCGCCGGAGGCGGCCTCGACCTCGTCGAAGAGGTTGCGGATGTCGCCGTGCTGGCGCATGAGGAGGGCGACCACGTCGCTGTCGGGGGCCCGGTCGTCACCGGCCTGGGGGGTGTGCAGTTCGGACATCGCGGGCGGCCTCACTTCTCGCGCTGGGCGGGGTCGGGGTGCTCGCCCTCGGTCTGGACGCGGTACTCGCGGCCGAACATCTCGTCGTGCTCGGCCATCACCCGGTCGCTCGGCGGGGCCTCGCCGCCGTGGATCCGCTCCTGCATCTTCTCGAACCGCTCGTGCGCCTCCCGTACATAGCCCG
>NZ_PQSU01000064.1 GCF_002920615.1 Streptomyces sp. Ru62 | reverse complement strand
CGCCCCCGGCACTGGGCCGGGGGCGCGCCGCCCTCCGGGCGGCCGGGGGCCGCTGAGCCCGGCTCCGCTCGACCGGGGGGTGAGGGCCGGGCGCCCGAGGACCGGGCGGCCGGGGAGCGAGCGGCCGGCCGGCCGGCGGCCCAGGCCGTGCGGCCCGCCGCCGACCCTGCCGCCGCCCTGCGGCGCATGTACGTCGACACCAGCCCGTTCAGCGCAGCGCACCTGAGCCTGAACGCCGAAGTGCTCGGCCCGGAGCGGATGTTGTTCGGCACCGACTCGCCGCCGATGGCCGCGCCGCTGGAGGACTTCATCCACATGATCGAGAAGTTGCCGGTCGACGAGGCGGCCCAGCGGCTCATCCTCGGCGGCAACGCCCAGACCCTCTTCGACCTCAGGAGCCGTCCGTGACCTCCACGCAAGAGGCCGTCGCCGCGGCCGAGCGGTGCACCCCGGAGTTCCGCCGCGATCCGCACGCGGTCTACGCCCATCTCCGCGACGCGGCGCCCGTCTGCCCCATGAGACCCCCGCACGGCAACGAGACGTATCTGATCACCCGGTACGAGGACGCGCGGGCCGCCCTGTCGGACCCACGGCTGAGCAAGGACATGTACGGGGCCATGGACGCCTACCGGAGGATCTTCGGCGACTCGTCCGTCGCGCTGGACGACAACATGCTCAACTCCGACGCGCCGAAGCACACCCGGCTGCGCCGGCTGGTCAACTCGGCGTTCACCCCGCGACGCGTGGCGGCGCTGCGGCCGCGGATCGAGGAGATCGTCCGGGACCTGCTGGACGAGTGCCCGGCCCGGGAGCGCTTCGACCTGCTGCCCGCGTTCGCGTTCCCGCTGCCGATCATCGTGATCTGCGATCTGCTGGGCGTGCCGCCCGAGGACAGGCAGCGCATGCAGCACCTGTCCACCACGGTGGCGCAGACCGGCTTCGGCGAGGAGGCCAAACGGGCCCAGCAGCAGGCGGAGGAGGGTCTGCACGCCTACTTCACCGACCTCATCAACGCCAAGCGCGAGCGTCCGGGTGACGATCTGCTCAGCGCGCTGATCGCGGCCCGCGACAACGACGGCGGGCTGACGGAGAGCGAGTTGGTCTCCACGGCGTTCCTGCTGATGTTCGCGGGGCACAAGACGACCGCCTACCTCATCGGCAACGCCGTCCACCACCTGCTGTCCCACCCCGCCCAGCTGCGCGCCGTACGGGAGGACCCGGAGCTGATCCGTGCGGCGGTCGAGGAACTGGTGCGCTACGACGGCTCGGTGGAGAGCGCGACGTTCCGCTACGCGACCGAGGACGTGGAGTACGGCGGGACACTGATCCCCAAGGGCGCCCTGGTCCAGATCGCGCTCAGCTCGGCCAACCGCGACCCGCGGAAGTTCGACGCGCCGGACGAGCTGGACGTGCGGCGGCCGGGCAACGCGCAGGACGCCCATCTCGGCTTCGGACACGGCAGCCACTACTGCCTGGGAGCCCCGCTGGCCCGGCTGGAGACCCAACTGGCCCTCACCCGCCTGTTCGACCGGTTCCCCCGGATGGCACTGGCCGACCCCACCGGTGGACCGCGGTGGCTGGAGGTCCCGTTCCCGGCCTTCCGGGGCCTGGCGGAGCTGCCGGTCGTCCTCGATCCCGCGGGGTGAGCGGCAGCGGCAGACGGCAGGCCCCCGCCGCCCGGCCGGCGTGACCGGCCGGGCGGCGGCGCACCCGGTGCGGGACCGGGGGCCGGCGTTCGTACCCTGCCGATGTCGCGGGGGTCGACGGGGGGTTCTCCTCGCCACCGGTCTGACGGTGGATCAAAAGCCGTTAGCGGCGCATGATGGAGGCGCCCGTCCCGTCGGCAGCGAGGTGGTGCGTCCCGATGAACCGCAAGACCAGAATCCTCCTGGCGGGCCTGGCCTCCGTGGGCGGTGCCGTCGCCGGCGCGGGCATGCTGCACAACCGCCGGCCTGATCGCAGGGAACACCTCTGGGCCACGGTCTTCAGCGAGCCCGGCTACACGGGCCGCAACGAGACGCTGACCTGGACCGGTGGCCGGCGCGAGGTCGTCCCGCTCACCCGGACGCGGCTGCCGCGCATCGGCTCGATCAGGCTGGAGCGGCTCGTGTACCGCTTCCAGCCCCAGGTGCGGCTACCGAACATGTACATCCTGTGGCACGCCCTCACCGAACGCCCGGACCCCACGGACCCCGAGGACGGAGTGGCGAGCTTCATCGCCGTGCACCAGCTCGCCGGCATGTTCTCGGCGGGCTTCTGGGAGCCGGTCCGCGAGTCCGAGGCGCGGTCGGGAGTACGGCTCTGGGCCGGGCGCCCCGGCCATCCGCCGCCCGCGCGCGACGACGCCCCTTCCGGCGAGGCGGCTTCCGGCGCCCGGCGCTGGCACGACGTCCTGGCCGACACGCCCGACCTCGGCTCCTGGGGCACCCGCACCCGGTACCTGGAACTCGGCTACCACTCCGGGACCGGCGCCCGCGGCTGACCGGCCGCCCGCCCGTCCCCCGATTCCTGAGCGCTGGGCGGCAGTTGGGCCGGACTGACCCGTTCGCCCAGGACTTCCGCCATGAACTGCACCAGCCAGCGCTGGGACGGGCTGCGGGAGGCCTCGTGCCGGGCGTAGAGCGCCACCTCGATCGGCTCGGTCTCGAACGGCAGACGCACCAGGCGCAGGCGGTGGGAGGCGGTGAAGACCTCCCCGACGTACTCGGGGACGATCGCGATCAGGTCGGTCCGCTCCAGCAGGTACGGCAGCAGCGAGAAACGGGTGGCGTCCACGGCCGCGCGGTCCAGCAGCCCGTAGGTGGCGAGCACGGACCGGGGGACGACGTGACCGCTGGGGCCGTACACCGTGGCGTGGTGCTCGGCCGCCAGCTCGGCCAGGGTGACGGACGCGCCCCGGACGCGCGGGTGGTCGGCGGCGACCATGCCGACGTAGCGCTCGTGGAAGAGCGGGATGCGCACGGTGCGGTGGGAGGTCAGGACGGGGGTGGCGACGAACGCGTCGAGTTCGCCGCGGCGCAGTTGGCCCTCGGCGTCGTCGACGTCGAGGGCGCGGACGGTGAAGGACACCCGGGGCGCGCGTGCGCGGGCCGCCGCCACGAGACGGGGCAGCAGGGTGACCTCGCCCAGGTCGGACAGGGCGAGGGTGAAGCGGCCCGCCATGGTCGCGGGGTCGAAGTCGTCGCCCTGGCGGATCGCCCCGTCGATGTCGGCCAGGGCGCGTTGCAGCGGCTCGTAGAGGCGGCGGGCGCCGGCGGTCGGGGTCAGGCCGCGGCCGGTGCGGCGGAAGAGGTCGTCGTCGAAGTGCCGGCGGAGTTTGGCCAGGCTGTAGCTGACCGTCGGCTGGGTGACGTGGAGGGTCTCGGCGGTGGCCGTGACGCTGCCCGTCTCGTAGAGCAGCACGAAGACCCGGGCGAGGTTGAGGTCGAAGCTGCTCATATCGATGGAGTCTATATCGCGGGGCGCCAACATCTATTGGTGGCCAGGTCGCGCGCTCCCTAGCGTGTGCTGCGTCACTTCCGAGAGGAACGCCTGTGCCGTCCGTGCGCCGCATCGCCCATGAGTTCCTGGAGCGCCAGGGGCTGACCACCGTCTTCGGCAACCCCGGTTCCAACGAGCTGCCCTTCCTCACCGACCTCCCCGACGGGTTCCGGTACGTCCTGGGCCTGCACGAGGGGGCCGTCGTGGGCATGGCCGACGGCTACGCCCAGGCGACGGGCCGGCCGGTGCTGGTCAATCTGCACGCCGCCTCCGGCTCCGGCAACGCGATGGGGGCGCTGACGAACGCCGTGGCCTCGCGGACGCCGCTGGTGATCGTGGCCGGTCAGCAGGTACGGCCGGCCATCGGGCCGGAGGCCAACCTCGCCAGCGTCGACGCCCCGGCGCTGATGAGGCCGCTCGTCGGCTGGGCCGCCGAGCCGGCGTGCGCCCAGGACGTGCCGCGCGCGCTCGCCCAGGCCGTCTTCGAGGCGCGGTTGCAGGGCCGGCCGTCCTACCTCTCCGTCCCCTACGACGACTGGGCGGCCGACGCGGGAGAGAACGCGTCGGCCGTGCTGGACCGGCGGGTCGAGCGCGCCGGGGTGCCCGCCGGCGAACAGGGTCGACGGCTCGCCGAGGCGGTGGCCGGCGCCCGGCGGCCCGCGCTCGTCCTGGGCGGTGACATCGACACGGCCGGACGCTTCGACGACGCGGTACGGCTGGCCGAGCGGCTCGGCGGCCCGGTGTGGGCGGCGCCCTCGCTCTTCCGGCTCCCCTTCCCCAACCGCCACCCGCTGTTCCGCGGTGTGCTCCCCGCCGGCATCGAGCCGGTCTGCCGGGCCTTCGAGGGCCACGATCTGGTGCTGGTGCTCGGCGCCCCCGTGTTCCGCTACCACGAACACCTCCCCGGGCGGTATCTGCCGGCGGGCACCCGGCTGATCCAGGTGACGGAGGACGCCTCCGCCGGCGCGCGGGCGCCGATGGGCGAGGCGCTGGTCGCCGACCCCGGCGCGGTGATCGAGCTGCTGGCGCAGGCGCTCGACGCGTCCGAGGTGCCCTCGGGCGACTACCGGCCCGTGCCGGCGCCGCGCTCCGCGGAGGGGCCGCGCCTGCATCCGGAGGAGGTCTTCGCGGCCCTGCGGGAAGAACTGCCCGCCGACACGGCGTACGTGGTGGAGTCGACCTCGACCAACTCCTCGTGGTGGCGCCAGATGGACCTGCGCCGTCCCGGCTCGTACTACTTCCCGGCGGCGGGCGGTCTCGGGTTCGGCCTGCCCGGCGCGGTCGGGGTCGCCATGGCCCAACCCGGCCGGCCGGTCGTGGGGGTGATCGGGGACGGCTCGGCCAACTACGGCATCACCGCCCTGTGGACGGCCGCCCAGCACCGGGTTCCGCTCACGGTGGTGCTGCTGCGCAACGGGACGTACGGCGCGTTGCGCTGGTTCGGCGGCCTCCTCGGCGTGCCGGACGCTCCGGGCCTGGACATCCCGGGCCTGGACTTCACCCGTATCGCGGAGGGCTACGGGGTGCCCGCCCTGCACGCCGACGGCGTGGACGAGTTGCGGGCGGTCCTCGCCGAACGCCCGGACGGCCCCCGGCTCGTCCAGGTGGACACGGCGCTCACCACGCCCTCCTGAGCACGCTGCGACCGAACGCCCGCCCGTTCCGCGGGCTTCACGAAGGGAATCCGATGACACTCCTGGACAGCGACGTCTGGAGCAAGAGGCTTTTCGGCGACGGCTGGAAGGACGCCACCGGCGAGCAGCCGGTCGTCGAGCCGGCGACCGGGGACCGGCTCGGCACCGTGGGCCTGGCCACGGTGGAGGAGGTGGGGCGTGCCGCCGCCCGGGCCGCCGAGGCGCAGCGGGCCTGGGCGGTCACGTCTCCGCAGGAACGGGCGGCCGTACTGCGCCGCGCGGGCGAGCTGTTCACCGAGCACGCCGCCGAGATCGAGGACTGGCTGGTGCGGGAGGCGGGCTCCGTCCGGGCCAAGGCGGGTTTCGAGGTGGGGCTGGCGCGGGGCGAGTGCTTCGAGTGCGCGGCGCTGCCGACGTGTCCGCAGGGTGAGGTGCTGACGTCCGAGGAGCCCCGCTGGTCGTTCGCCCGGCGCCGCCCGGCCGGGGTGGTGAGCGTGATCGCGCCGTTCAACTTCCCGCTGATCCTGGGGCTGCGCTCGGTGGCTCCCGCGCTGGCGCTGGGCAACGCGGTGCTGCTCAAGCCGGATCCGCGTACGGCGGTGAGCGGCGGAGTCGTCATCGCCCGGGTCTTCGAGGAGGCCGGGCTGCCTCCCGGTGTGCTCCATCTGCTCCCCGGTGACGGCTCGGTGGGCGAGGCGGTCGTCGAGGCCCCCGAGGTGCGGGTCGTGTCGTTCACCGGGTCCACACCGGTGGGGCGGGCCATCGGCGAGCGGGCCGGCCGTCTGCTCAAGCGGGCCCATCTCGAACTGGGCGGGAACAACGCCCTGGTGGTGCTGCCCGGCGCCGATGTGGGCAAGGCGGCCTCGGCCGGTGCGTTCGGCTCGTATCTGCACCAGGGGCAGATCTGCATGACGACCGGCCGGCACATCGTGCACGAGTCTCTGCTGGAGGAGTACACCGCCGCGCTCGCCGCGAAGGCCCGGGCGCTGCCCGTCGGCGACCCGGCCCGGGAGGACGTGGCGCTCGGCCCGATCATCGACCGGCGGCAGCTGGAGCGGGTGCACCGCATCGTCACCGAGAGCGTCGCGGCGGGCGCGACCCTGGCCGCGGGCGGCGAGATCGTGGGCGCCGGGTACCGCGCCACCGTACTGACCGGCCTGACCACCGACATGCCGGCGTGGCGCGAGGAGATCTTCGGACCCGTCGCACCCGTCATCGGCTTCTCCTCGCCGGAGGAGGCCGCGCGGATCGTGAACGACTGCGAGTACGGGCTGTCCGTCGGCATCCTCGGTGACGTCGGCACGGCGATGAGGCTCGCCGACCGGATCGACTCCGGCAAGGTCCACATCAACGAACAGACGGTCAGCGACGAGCCCAACGCGCCCTTCGGCGGGGTCAAGGCGTCGGGCACCGGCTCCCGGTTCGGCGGGGCGGCCGCCAACGTCGAGGCGTTCACCGAGACGCAGTGGCTCACCGTGCGACCGGACATCGCCGAGTACCCGTTCTGAACCGCAGTCCGGCACCACCGCTCCGCACCCTCCCCATCTCCATCTCCATCTCCATCTCCCGCAGCCGCTCACAGGGGGAACACCGCCATGGCATCCATCGCCTCGTCCGACGCGTCCGGCACCACCTCGGGGACCGGCACCGCCGGACGCAACCTCTGGACGGTGGTCCTGTGCTGGATCACCGTCCTGCTGGAGGGCTACGACCTCGTCGTCCTCGGCGCCATCATCCCGACCCTGCTCAAGACGCGTCACCTCGGCATGACAGCGGGGGACGCGACCACCGTCGCCACGCTGTCGCTCGTCGGCGTCGCCATCGGCGCGGTGCTGGTCGGTCCGCTGGCCGACCGGCTCGGCCGGCGCCTGCTGCTCATCGGTTCGGTCGTGCTGTTCTCGGTCTTCACCCTGTTGGTGCCGCTCGCCGGCTCGGTCACGATGTTCGCCGTACTCCGCCTCACAGCCGGTCTGGGACTCGGCGCGTGCATGCCCGTGTCCCTGACGATGATGGCCGAACACATGCCGGCGGACCGGCGGGCGCGCGCCAGCACGCTGACCATGACCGGCTACCACACCGGCGCCGTGATCACCTCCCTGCTCGCGCTGCGGGTGACCGACCACTGGGAGGTCCTCTTCTACGTCCTGGGGATCGCCGGACTGGTCGTCGCGGTCGTCCAGTGGTTCCGTCTGCCGGAGTCGGAGGCGTTCGTCCACGCCAAGGAGGCACCGGGTGCCGCGCGCGTTCCGTTCACCGAACTGCTCAAGCCGGTCCACCTCCGCGCCGGCATCGGGATATGGGTCGCCTCCTTCATGGGCCTGCTGCTGGTCTACGGCCTCAACACCTGGCTGCCCAAGCTCATGAACGACGCCGGATACCCCGTCCCCACGGCCGTCACCCAGCTCCTCATACTCAACGTCGGCGGTGTGGCCGGCCTGGTGCTGGGCGGCTTCGTGGCCGACCGGCGAGGCATCAAGCTCACCACGCTGGGCTGGTTCGCGGTCTCGGTGGGCATGCTGGCCTGTCTCAGCGTCAGGATGGACAGCGACCTGCTGCTCGACACCGTCGTCTTCCTCACCGGCGTGTTCGTCTTCTCGGCGCAGGTGCTCGTCTACGCCTACGTCACGCACTACTACCCGGCCTCCGTCCGCGGTACCGCGCTCGGCTCCGCGTCCGGCATCGGCCGCATCGGCTCCATCGTCGGCCCGTCGATCACCGGCGCCCTGGTCTCCGCCGGGATCGGCCACCCCTGGGGCTTCTACTTCTTCGCCATTGTGGCCGTCCTGGCCTTCCTGGCCGTGCTCACCCTCCCGGCCCGGCCCCCGCGGGATCCCGCCATCGAACCCGCCGCCTGACGGGGAGGGGTGGGTTCACCGTCCCTCGGGAAATCCGTCGCTGGTGATGAAGTAGAACACCGGGAGCACGACGAAGACGGCGACGGCCGCCAGCGGCGCGACGAGGACGCCGAGGAGCCCTGCGGCGCCGTACGCCAGCGCTCCCGCCCAGGAGCGCAGGCGGCCGTGCCGTACGTACGCGCTCTCCACCTCCGGGGTCAACAGCTCGGGATGGCGGGCCAGTTGGTGGTAGAAGGCCACCCAGCTCAGGCACATCACCGCCGCCAGACCGGCGTAGAGGGCGACGGCGACCCGGGCGTCGGAGCCGTCCGGGTCCGCCTGGAGCGCGTCCGCGACGACCGCGGTGGGGAACGACAGCGCCGCCGTGCTGAACAACAGCAGCAGGTTCGCGGCGTGCAGCCCCCGGTCCATCACGCGGACCCGCACGAACGCCTGGTGGTGGTTGAGCCAGATGACCGACACGTATCCGAAGGAGGCCAGATAGCCGAGGTAGGCGGGCCACTGGGCCAGCAGGGCGTGGCCGAGGCCGCCCGGCCGGTGCGGTGGGTCGGCGAGACCGAGGGCCAGCAGCGTGACGGCGATGGCCAGCACGCCGTCGCTGAAGGCCTCCGCGCGGGTGGTGTCGGACCGGGAGAAACCGCGGAGGCGGGTGCGGGACACACTGCTCCTGACGCACTCGTTGACGGGACGGGACGGGGCGGGGCGGGGGCCGGGACGGGTGTGTCAGGCCCCGCTGCCCGGCCTGAGCGGACTCACCCGGGGGACGGACGCCTTACCCGTGTCGGAGACCTTGCCGCCGGTCCAGCGCACGGACAGCGGCGCGGTCTCGTCGGGCGGGGTGACCAGCAGGGTCCGCGGCGTGACGGTGGTGACGCCGGTGATCGCCGGATCGGTGTAGCTCAGCGCCGACCAGGCGTCGGCCCCCGGAGCCAGCGTCACCCGCTGGAGCGGCTGGTCGGCGGCCCGCTCGGGGTCCGGCGTGACGGCGTCGCCCGCTCCGTCGACGAACGCCACGCCCGGGAAGCCGTACAGGCTGCACGGGCGCTGGGACCGGTTGGTCAGCACGAGGGCGAAGTTCTCCTGCCCGGCCCCGGGGTGGTCGGGCCCGAGGGACGCCTTCAGGTCGGAGGTGCGGCAGCGTTCCGGTGCCGGTGCGGCGGGCGACGCCGCCGCCGTACCGGTGCCGGCAGGCCCGGAGGGGCTGGGCGTGTCGCCGCCGGCGTGGCCCGGGGGCGTCGACGACGGCGTACCGGTGGCGGCGGCGGACGCGGGCGGGGCGCCCCCGGAGGTGCCGTCCGCGCTGTGGCCCGTACACGCGGACAGCAGGGCGCAGCAGGCGAGCACGGCGGGCAGGATGCGACGGAGCGACATGGTGCTGGTGCTTCTTCCTCGGGGGTCACGGGCGCCGTGGCGCGCGTGCGCGCCGGCACGGGGCCGGCGCGGTGACGGGCGGCGGGCCGGGTCAGTGACCGGTGCGGACGGACCGGACCGCGCGCAGGATCAGGTCGGTGACGGGTCCGGGGTCGCTCACGGACACCGCGTGCGGGGCGCGGACGGCGACGGTGTGGGCACGGGCGCGCTCGGCCATCCAGCGTTCGGCGGCCGGCGGGATGTTGCGGTCCTCGGTGGCCACGAGGTACCAGCTGGGGATCTTCTTCCACGCGGCGGCGGTGGCCGGTTCCTGGAGCGCGGCCAGGGTGATCGGGCGCTGGCCCGCGGCCATGACCTGGGCGGTCGGCACGGGGACACCGGCGGCGAACTGGTTGCGGAAGAGGTCCTTCCTGATGACCAGTTCCTCGCCCTGGCCGCCGTCCGGCAGCGGGTAGTGCTGGGTGACGGTCGCCTGTCCCAGGGTGCTGCCGGGGAACTTGTCGGTGAGCTGGAGCGCGCTCTCCCCGATCTCGGGGACGAAGGCGGCGATGTAGACCAGCGCCTTGACGCTCGGGAGACCGGCCGCGGCCTCGCTGATGACGGCGCCGCCGTAGGAGTGCCCGACCAGGACGATCGGTCCGCTCACGCTCTCCAGGACGCTGCGGATGTAGGCGGCGTCGCTCGCCAGTCCGCGCAGGGGCAGGGCGGGCGCCAGCACCCGGTGGCCCTGCCGCAGCAGGCGCTGGACG
Organism: Streptomyces sp. Ru62; assembly: GCF_002920615.1. Classification (GTDB taxonomy): domain Bacteria; phylum Actinomycetota; class Actinomycetes; order Streptomycetales; family Streptomycetaceae; genus Streptomyces. The sequence continues at coordinate 13,844 of NZ_PQSU01000064.1, read as the reverse complement.
ACGGCGCTCCAGCTTGAGCCGTCGGCGAACGCGCCGTGGATCAGGACGACGGTGGGGTCGGCCGGGCGGCCGTGTCCGGTGGCCGGACGGCCGGCGGCCGGCGCGGCGTGCGCGATTCCGGCGGTGCCCAGGGCGGCGGCGCCGGCCAGGAGGGAGGTGGTCACGGTGCGGCGCGAGATCGGTGGGTTCATCGTTCGCTCTCTGTCAGGGGTGGAGGGTGGGTGCGGGCCGGGGTCAGCTTGAGGTGGCCCGGACGGCGTCCTCGATGAGGTGCACGACCCTCTCGGGGTGGGCGAGCATGACCAGGTGGGAGGAGTCCACCTCGACGGCGGTCATGCCGGCGCGCCGGTAGCCGAAGCGCTCCACGTCGGGGTTGATGGTGTGGTCGGCGGAGGCGACCAGGCCCCAGGACGGCTTGGTCTTCCAGGCCGCGGCCGGGGCCGCCTCGGTGAAGGCCTGCGCGGCCAGCGGGCGCTGGGACACGGCGAGGACGGAGGTGAGGCGGGGGTCGACGTCGGCGGCGAAGATGGCCGGGAACTTGTCGGGCTGGACCGACACGTCGGTGCCGGGCTGGTCCGAACCCTCGACGGGGAACGGGGTGTAGACGAGGGCGGCGGCCAGGTCGGAGTCGGGGAAGCGGCCCTGCAGCTCGCCGAGGCTCTCACCCTCCTCCAGGGCGTAACCGGCCAGGTAGACCAGCGCGCTGACGTTGTCCTCGGTGCCGGCGACCGTGATGACGGCGCCGCCGTAGGAGTGGCCCACCAGCACGACGGGGCCGGGGATCTGACGGACGATCGCGGCGACGTAGGCGGCATCCCCGACGAGGCTGCGGTTGGGCACGGCCGGGGCGACGACGTCGAAGCCGCGGGCGATCAGCCGGGGGATGACCTCCGCGTAGCTGGAGGCGTCGGCGAAGGCCCCGTGGACGAGGACGACGGTCGGACGGTCGGGACGGGACATGGGGATACTCCCTGGTCACTGGGGTGGGGTGCCGGCCCTCGCCCGGCTGCCGGGCGGGTGGGTGGCTCGTGGGTGGGTGCCGGGGCCGTGAGGCGTCCGGACCCGTCGGTGGTCCGGTGGGCGCGTGGATCGCGCCACCACGCCGTGGGCGAAACCTCCGGTACGTCCGAAACCCTAGGGCGGGCGCGGCGGGGCGGATTGACTGTGTGCGCACCGTCTGTGGCCTGTGCGCGCTCACCGGCCGCCGGCCCGTCCGGGGGCGCCGTATCGTCGGATCGCGGCATCCAGACAGTCGATCCGGGGGGTTGTGTGCTGCTGCTCGATCTCGCCACCGTGGCTCCACGTGACCGGGTGACGCGTTCCACCACGCGTGGACGGACTCGTCGGTACCCGACGACGTGGTCCACGAGGAGCCCGCGTCCGGCAGCCACGCCCGTATGCAGATGTGGCGGGTGGGCCGTCTGTATCTCTTCGCCACCCGCAGCTCCGGCTTCGAGGTGCGGCGCACGGAACGGCACGTCCGGCACCACCGGAGCAACCCGGTGATCTCCGTCTCGCTCCAGACGGAGGGGGTGCACCGTGGCCGAAGCCTCCGGCGCGCGACGGTCGTCGGGTCCGGACGACATCTGTGTCTTCCACAAGCTGTCGCCTCGGGTGCACGGCCGGTCCGGCGACGGGGCGTCCCGGTCCGTGCTGTTCGACATGCACCGGCTCGGCCTGCCGGTGGACGTGGTGGTGCGGGCGGCGGAACGGCTGCGTGCCAGTCCGCTGCACGACCTGGTCCTGACCCGTCTGCGCGGGCTGTGGCGCGACCCGGACGGCCTGGAAGCCGGCCCCGGCGCGCCGCACCTGGCGTCCGCGACGACCGATCTGGTGCGTGCGCTGCTCGTGTCGGCCGCGCACGCCGAGGAGTCCGCCGCCGTCCGCTCCGCGATGGACGACACCCTGTTCACCCGGATCATGACCCATGCGCGGCGCCACCTCGCGGACCGCGATCTGACGCCCGAACGGATCGCGGCGCAGCACGCGATCTCCGTGCGCCGGCTACGTGCTGCTCAGCGAGGCGGGGCTCAGCCTGGAGCAGTGGCTCCTCACCGAGCGCCTCGGCAAGGCACGGGAGATGCTCGCCGCCCCCCGGTACGACCGCCTCACCGTGGCGGCGATCGCCACCCGCTGCGGGTTCAGCAGCCCGAGCCATTTCAGCCGGCGCTTCCAGGCGGCGTACGGGGCGGCACCGAGCGAGTGGCGGCGGCTGCGGCGCGAGGAGGCGATGGCCGCGGCCGGGTGACCCGGACCCGCCGCACGTGTCGGCGGCCCGGGCGGACCGGTCAGGCGGCGTGCAACGCGGTGTGCAGCGTGTCCGTCACCTGGATGCGGGCCGCCCGCGAGGCGTCGGTGCCGCGGAGGGGGTCGAAGAGCACGAAGCCGTGGATCGTCCCGTGGTAGCGGATGGACACCACGGGGACGTCCGCCTCCCTCAGATGGGAGGCGTAGGCCTCGCCCTCGTCGCGCAGCACGTCCGCCTCGGCGGTGAGGACGAGCGTCGGCGGCAGGCCGCGCAGCGACCGGGTGGGTGCGCGCAGCGGGGAGACGGTGTCGTGCGTCCGGATCCGCGGGTCGGGTGCGTACTGCTCCCAGTAGTCGCGCATGGCCGCGCGGCTGAGGAAGTAGCCGTCGGCGAACTGGTCGTAGGAAGGGGTGTCCATCGCGGCGTCGGTCACCGGGCAGAGCAGCACCTGGTGCCGCAGGGCCGGGCCACCGCGCTGCCGCGCCAGGAGGGCGAGCGAGGCGGCGTGCTGGGCGCCCGCGCTGACACCGACGACGGCCATCCTGCTCCCGTCCAGCCGGCATCCCCCGCCGTGCCGGGCGATCCACCGGGCCACGGTGTACGCCCGCTCCACGGCGCCCGGGTAGCGGACGTCCTCCGGCGCGTCGTACTCCGGGATGACCACGGCGGCGTCCGTTCCGAGGACGAGGTCGGTCACCAGGTGCCGGTGCGCGTACGCATCGGTCAGCATCCAGCCCAGTCCGTGCAGGTACAGCACCACCGGCAGCGCTTCGTCACTGCCGGCGGGGCGGAGGATGCGCACCCGGACGCGGTGGCCGTCGCCGCCGGGCAGGGCCAGCCACTCCTCCTCGATGTCCGGCTCGTCACCGTCGTCACCGGTCCACAAGGACGCCACCCGCGCCCTGGCGCCGACCGCGTCCGGGTCCGAGGACGCGGGCAGTGCGTACGTCTCGACGAAGGCGCGTGCCAACCGCTCCAGGACGGGCGCGGCCCGAGGGGCGGGAACGTCATCTTGCAAGAGAACTCCTGCGCGGGGGCCCGGCCGTGCGGAGGACCGGACCGTCGGAAAGGGTGCCGGCCCCTCCCCCGTGACCGGGCAGGCAGGCGTGCGGCGCCGGAGGCGGCTCCACCGGCACGATTGCCCAGCCTAGGGCGCGGCGAACCTGATGCGGGCGGCACCGTGCCACGGATACTTGCCGCTGCGTGCACAGTTCTCGACGTCAGCCGTTCCCGCCGGCGGAGTCCTCGGACGGCCGGGTACGGTTGCGCCACTCGCGCGGTGACACGCCATAGGCCGCGCGGAAACTCCGGCCGAAGTGGGTGGCGTTGGCGAAGCCCCACCGCTTGGCCACCGCCCCCACCGCGACGTCCGGCGCCTCGGGCCGGGCCAGCTCGCGCCGCGCCTCCTCCAGACGGCGGTGCTGGATCCACCGGCCGATCGTGCTGCCCTGACCCTCGAAGAGCTTGTGCAGATAGCGGACCGGGATGTGCCGGGCCGTGGCGATCGTGGCGGGGCTCAGGGTGCGGTCCCACAGCCGCGCGTCGACGTGGGCGCGCACGCGGAGCAGGAGCTCCTGCTGCTCCTGCCCCGGTCCGGAGGCGGTTCCGGCGCCCGCCGCGTCCGCGGTCCGCGCCGCGTCCACGGGACCCGCCGCGTCCTCCGCGTCCTCCACCGCGAGCGAGCCGACGAACGCCGTGACGGTCGTGGCCAGGCGGAGCGGCGTCGCCGGCGGGTACGCGGGCAGGGCGTCGAGGAACGTCCGCAGCAGGGGGCCGAGCAGGGGCGCCACGGGGCCGTCGGCCAAGGTTGCCCGGGCGCTGAGCGCCCGCACCTGGCGGCCGGTCAGCGTGAGGGCGCCCCGTCGGATCCGGACGAGGTGCAGTTCGAAGTCCAGCGACTCGTGCGGCAGGAAGGGCACCGCTCCGTCGCAGACGAAGAGGTCGTCCGGACGGCAGGCCGCGGTGCGGTCTCCGCGGACCAGGGTCGCCCTGCCGGAGGAGTGGACGCCCAGCGTCAGATGGGATCCGGTGGTGTCCTCGACGGGGCGGACGAAGGACCGTGCCGCTTCGCGGTAGGTGCTGACCTGGAGGAGACCGAGCGTGCGGACCTGTGCCGGTCCGGTGGCACGGACGTGGGCGGGCAGGAAGGTGCGTGTCAGCGCGGGCACCGGGGCGCTCGCCAGGGTCAGGTCCGGGTACGGGGGTGGCCGGCGGAGCTGCCGGTTGCGGTGGGCGGGGCATCGGGTTCATGGGATCCCCTGGTCGAAACGGTGGTTCCGCGCCGGGACGGTCCGGCGGTGGACGTCCGGCGGGGAGCCCACGCATGCCGGCCTGGAGCGGCTGGGCGGGCCGCGGGGGGCCGTCCGGCGTTCCGTGCGGACAGGGGCATGAGCCGTGCGCGGTGAGGCATCGCCGCGTGCGTCGCCCGGCAAGGAGCACCGTCCGCCCGCGTCCAGGGTAGACACCCGGCGCCTGCGCGGTCATCTCGATGGGAGATGACTGACATCCCGAACGATCGCGCCGAGTGAGGAAGCCGGCCGGCGGTCAGGTCGTTGTGACCGCATGACGAAAGAAGGTGCACATGTCCACACCACTTGATCGCCGCCGTGGGACCGGCTCCGTGCGGGAGGCCCAGGGCGTGCCCGGCCGGCTGGTCGCGCTCCTGGCCGTCGCGTCCGGGATGACGGTCGCCAACCTCTACTACGCGCAGCCGCTGCTGTCGTCGTTGAGCGACGTGTTCGGGATCAGCGAGGCCACCGCCGGCACGCTGATCACTCTGACCCAGATCGGCTACGTCCTCGGCATGATCTTCCTGGTGCCGCTCGGCGACCGGCTGGAGAAACGCAATCTGGTCTCCGTCCTGCTGATCGTCACGACGGCGGCCCTGGTGGTGGCGGGACTGGCCCCGAACTTCCCCGTGCTGCTGATCGCCGCGCTGGTCAGCGGCGCCACCTCGGTCGTGGCCCAGATCCTGGTGCCCTTCGCCGCCAGCCTCGCCCCGGACCATTCCAGGGGCCGGGTCGTCGGCCGGGTCATGAGCGGTCTCCTCACCGGCATCCTGCTCTCGCGCACCCTGAGCAGCCTGGTCTCCGACGTCGCCGGCTGGCGGGTGGTCTTCCTCGGCTCCGCCGCCCTGATGGCCGTCCTCACGGTAGCCCTGCGCGTCGCTCTCCCGGAACACGCCCCCACCACCTCCGTCCCGTACCACCACGTGCTGCGGTCCACGGTCCGGCTGGTGCGCACCCATCCCGCGCTGCTGCGCCGCGGGCTGTACCAGGCGGCGATGTTCGGCGCGTTCAGCGCGTTCTGGACCACGGTCTCCTTCGTCCTGACCGGTCCCCGCTTCCACTACTCGCCGATCGGCGTCGGCATCTTCGCGCTCGTGGGCGCGGCGGGCGCGGCGGTGGCCCCGTTCGCCGGCCACTGGGCCGACCGGGGGCTCACGCGTCCCATGACCGGTGCCGCGTTCGTGGTCGCCACGCTGGCCTTCGTGCTCGCGGGTCTGGGCGGACACAGCATCGTGCTGATAGCCCTGGCCGCGATCCTGATCGACATGGCCGTACAGGCGACGCTCATCCTCGGACAGCACACCATCTACGCGCTCGACCCCGGCGCCCGGGCCCGTCTGAACAGCGCCTTCATCGCGATGTTCTTCGTCGGCGGCGCGGCCGGCTCGCAGCTCGGGTCCATGGTGTACCACGCCGGGGGCTGGGCCGGCCTCACGGTCCTGGGCGCCGCGCTCCCGCTGGCCGCGCTCGTCTACTGGGCCTTCGAGCGGCCCCGGGCGGCGCGGCGGGCCTCGGCCGGGGAGACCCTCGACTGAAGACGCCGGCCACGGCCGGCCGACACAACCGTTCGCAGGCGCCTGACGGACCGCCCCCCGTCAGGCGCACCCCTACGATGCGGCACGGGTCCCGCCCGCTGCGACCGACCCCGCACCCGCCCGAAGGAGCACACGATGGATCTGCGGCAGATGGAGGTCGTCGTCGCGGTGGCCGACGCGGGCGGCTTCACAGCGGCGGCGCGACAGCTGCACGTGGTCCAGTCGGCGGTGTCGGGCACGGTCCGCGCACTCGAACGCGAGCTGGGCACGCCGCTCTTCGACCGCACCACGCACCGCGTCGCGCTGACGCCGGCGGGCGAGGCGTTCGTGCCGGCGGCGCGCGCCGCCCTGCGGGCCGCGGAAGCCGCCAGGGAGGCGGTCGACGCGGTACGGGGGCAACTGCGCGGCCGGATCACGGTGGGCACGATGCAGGGGGTCTGGGCCGGGCTCCACCACGCCCTGGCCGCGCTGCGGGCGGAGCATCCGGGGCTCGGCGTGCAGCTGCGGCAGGCGGCGGTCTCGGACATCCGGCAGGCGCTGCGGGAGGGCACGGTCGACCTGGCCGTGGTGGCGCTGGACCGCCAGCAGCAGCGCGGGCTGACCACCCGGCTGCTGTCCGAGGAGGAGATGGTGCTGGTCGCCTCGCCGCGCCGGGTCGTGGGCGCCACGACGCCCCAGGGCGAGGTGGAACTCGCCGATGCCGCCCGGCTGCCGCTGGTGGACTTCAGCCCGGGCTGGGCGATCCGTCACTCGGTGGACCGCGCCTTCCGGGCCGCGGGCGTCGACCGGACCACGACGTTCGAGGTGAACGACATCGTGGCGGCGGCCGAGCTGGTCCGCAACGACCTGGGGATCTGCATCCTGCCCAGGTCGATCGCGGACCGCTTCCCCGACCTGACCGCGTACAGTTTCCGGCACCACGCGCCCCGCTGGAAGATCATGCTGGTGCGCCCTCCGGGCGAGGCGTCACCCGCGGTCGCCGCGCTGTGGCGGCACTTCACCTGACCATTTCTGCCTGCTTTCTTCCTGGTGGTTCCTGGTTCCTCCTGCTTGGCTGGGAGGGGAACAGAACCAGTACGGCGCCCCGGTGCCACGCATGCCAAGGGAGAGCCAGTTGAGCCTGGTGCTGACGACCGACACGGTGCCGGACCAGGAGAAGGTCGCGTACTGGAACGACGCGGTGAGCAGGGCACTGGTGCCGGTCACCGTGGCCCCCCGCGACGGCCGGCGGTTCGACGGCAGGATCGCCAGCGACTCCCTCGGGTACCTGCGGGTCTCGCGCATGGAGGCCGACGCGGGGCGGGTCAGCCGCACGCCGGCCCTGATCGAGCGTTCACCCGAGGCCCTCGTGGCGGCCGGCCTCCTGGTGTCGGGCAGCGCCACCTTCATCCAGGACGGCCGGCGGGCCGAGATGGGCGGGGGCGACCTGGTGTTCTACGACACCGCGCGGCCGTTCTCCTTCACCTATCCGGAGCGGTTCGCCACCCATGTCTTCCAGCTACCGCGCCATGTGCTGGGCGTCACGGACAGTGACATCAGGCGGGTCACGGGTACCGCCATCGACACGGCACAGGGCCTGGGGGCGGTGCTGCGGCCCTTCCTCGCCACGCTGGCCGACGCGGCCCCCTCCTACCCGGCGGCCGTCGGGCACCGGCTGGCCGGCCATGTCGTCGACCTCTTCGCCACCCTGATCACCGATCAGGCCCTGCGGGACCCGGACGACGGCCGCGACCATCTCGTGGTGAGCATCCGGGCCCACATCGACCGCAAGCTCGGCGACCCGTCCCTCTCGCCGGAGTCCATCGCCCGGGCCCACCACATCTCCGTCCGCTATCTGCACCGGCTCTTCGAGGGCGAGGGTGTCACCGTGAGCCGTCTCATCCAGCAGCGGCGGCTGGAGGCGTGCGGGCGTGAACTCGCCCGTCGCGGGCGGGTGACGCCCACCGTCTCGGCGGTGGCCCGGCGCTGGGGGTTCGTCAATCCCGCCCACTTCAGCCGGGCGTTCCGCGCCGCGTACGGGCTCTCCCCCCGGGAGTGGCGCACCCTGCACCTGGAGCGGGGCGAGGGCGAGCAACCGGCGGGTCCGGCCCTCACCTGACGCCGGCGCCGGGCAGCGTGGGGCGTCGTCCGTCGTCCAGGCGGGCGAGCCGGGAGCGGGCCTCGGCGACCCGTTGCGGGTCCGCGTCGCTGCCGAGGGCGACACACCGCGTGAACGCCTCACGGGCCTCGGCGCGACGGCCGGCTTCGAGCAGGACGTTCCCGAGCGAAAGGAGGTAGCGGCTCTCCAGGGCGATGTTGCCGTCCGTCCGGGACAGCTCGACCGAGGTCCGCAGGTACTGCACCGCTTCCTCCCAGCGCCCCAGGTGTCCGTGGCAGTTCCCGAGGCCCGCCAGTGCGCTGCCCCGGGTGAAGGCGGCGATGTGCGGCTCCACCCGGTCGCCGGCCTCGTCCAGTCGGGTCAGGACCTTCCGGTATGCCTCGATCGCTTCCTCGTCGCGCCGGGCGCTCTCCAGCACCATGGCGTGGGACATCAGGGCCTGGAGCATGCCGTGCAGATCGCCGGCGGCCTCGAACAGCGCGACGGCCTGGGCGCTGTGCTCGGCGGCCGGGCCCGTTTCGCTCAGCACACGGTGGGCCCAGCTGGCGTACGCGTGCGCCCATGCCTGCTGCCCGGCGTCACCGGCCCGCCGGGCCGCGGCGAGCGCACGGGCGGTGTACGGGAGGCTGTCCCGGGGCCGGCCCTCGCAGACCAGCACGGCCCAGGCGTAGTAGTTGAGCTGGGTCGCTTCGAGCAGGGGGTCGCCGAGCGCCTCGGCGGAGCGGACGGCGGCGCCGAAGACCTCCGGCCAGTGTCCCCAGAACATCCACTGGTCGGAGAACCAGTGCAGGGACTCGGCCACCTCCACGACGGTGGCGTGGTCGCCGTCCGCCGCGGCGGCGTGCAGGGCCGCCAGCCAGTTGGCGGCCTCGGCCTGGAGCCACTCGCGGGCCTTGTCGGCGCCGGAGAGGTCCACCGTGCCGCGCCAGGTGGCGGGTGGGGCTCCATGGCCGGGTTCGTACCACCGGCCGGCCACGACGGCCGTCTCCAGCAGCCAGCGGAACATCGACCGGCGGGCCCGCTCGATGCCGGCCTCGCCGTCCTCGGCGACGAGGCGGCCACGGCCGTACAGGCACAGCAGGTCGTGGAGCCGGTAGCGGTTCTCGGCGCTGCCGAGCAGGCCGGCCTCGACCAGTTCCTCCAGGGTGTCCTCGGTGTCGTGGACGTCCTGGCCGGTGAGCCGGGCGGCGCAGGCGGCGCCGACGTCCGGGCCGGGGACCAGGGACAGGCGCCGGAACAGGCGGGCGGCCGCGGGCGTGAGCTGCCGGTAGGACAGGTCGAAGGCGGTCGCGACCCGGACGTCCCCGGCGGACAGCGCGTCCAACCGCCGTTCCTCGCTCGCCAGCCGGTCCGCGAGCCGGCGTACGGTCCACCCCGTGCGGGTCGCCAGCCAGTTGCCCGCGATCCTGAGGGCGAGCGGCAGGTGCTCGCAGAGCCGGGCGACCTCCTCCAGAGCCTTGGGTTCGGCGGTCGCGCGGTCCTCGCCGACGAGGGCGGCCAGGAAGGCGGCCGACTCGTCGGGTTCGAGCCGGCCGAGGGTCAGCCGGTGCACGTCGTCCAGTCCGGTGAGCATGCGGCGGCTGGTCACCAGGACGAGCGTCCCGCCGGGTCGCCGATGCCCCGCTCGCTGACCCCGGATGCCTCTGCCAGGGCCTCGATGGTCAACGACTTCGCCCGTCGCATCGAGCGTAGCAACGGCCCGAACGCGCTCTCCCGTCCGGACATGTCCGACCCTTTCCCCCGACTGCGCTTGAACATTGTAATACCGGGTGCTCGGCGGCGGCCCGGCCGGAGACCACGGCCGGTCCCGCGGACGCGGGCCCGACACGCGTCACGACGCGTGACACGTGGTACACGCGTGGTTCCCGTGGCCCGCGACAGGTGATAGACACGGCGGGATCACAGTTCCTGTCCGCCAGCAGGAAGGTTGCTGCCGCATGTCTGCAACACGCCGTCAGGTCCTGGCCCGAGCGAGCGCCCTGGGAGCGGGCATCGCCTTCACCGGGGCCCTGTCCGAGCTCTTCGCGGGCACCGCCGCCGCGCAGGACCTGGGCCACACCGGCTACGGCCCGCTCGTCCCCGATCCGCACGGCCTGCTCGACCTGCCGAAAGGTTTCCGCTACACCGTGCTCTCCCGCGAGGGCGACCAGCTCCGCTCCGGAGAGGGCCGGGTCCCCTCGAACCACGACGGCATGGCCGCCTTCGCCGGCCGAGGGGGCCGTACCCACCTCGTCCGCAACCACGAGAACCGCGTCAACGCGCCGATCCCGGTCCCGACCGTCAGCGGCCTCACCTACGACCCCGCCGGCAAGGGCGGCTGTACGGCGCTCACGGTCGACGCGCACCAGCGCGTGCTGTCCGAGCGGGTCGCCATCGCCGGTACGGCCGTCAACTGCGCGGGCGGCCGCACCCCTTGGGACACCTGGCTGACCTGTGAGGAGACCGAGGAGAAGGCGGGCACCAACGGCTACACCAAGGACCACGGCTTCATCTTCGAGGTCCACCCCACCGATCCGCACCGCACCGGCGCGGTCCCGCTCACCGCGATGGGCCGCTTCCAGCACGAAGCGGTGGCGATCGACCCGCGCTCCGGCATCGTCTACGAGACCGAGGACGCCTTCGAGAAGCCGTTCGGCCTCTTCTACCGCTTCCTGCCGGCCAAGCCGCTCGGCGGCGTCGGTTCGCTGCGCGCGGGCGGCCGGCTCCAGGCGATGCGGGTGCCCGGCGTGGCGGACCTCTCCCCGGTCCAGGAGCCGGGGACTCGTTTCGACGGCGTCGAGTGGGTGGACGTACCCGATCCGCTGGCCGCCTCCACGCCCACCCGCTTGCAGGACTACGGGACCGGCGGCATCACCCACGCGCAGAAGCTGGAGGGCTGCTACTGGGGCGGCAGCTGCGTGTACTTCGTGTCGTCCTTCGCCCGCAGCGCGGACGGCTCCGCGGCCGACCACTACGGCCAGATCTGGCGCTACGACCCGGCGCGCCGCCGGCTGACCCTGGTCGTCGTGTTCGGCCCGGACACCGATGTGCAGCTGCCCGGCGAGTCCCCGGACAACATCTGCCTCGCCCCCGGCGGCGGCCTGATGGTGTGCGAGGACGGCAACGGGGCCCAGCACGTCTTCGGCGTGACCCGCAAGGGCGAGGTGTACCCGATGGCCCGGGGCCGCCAGGTCCTCCCGGGCGGTACGGCGCAGGAGCCGGAGTGGGGCGAGTTCGCGGGGGTCACCTTCTCCGCCGACGGCGAGACGATGTACGTCAACTGCTACACGCCCGGCACCACGTTCGCGGTGACCGGTCCTTGGCGCGGCTGACCGCCCGTACGCGGTGACGCCGGGGTGCCGTGGGCTGAACCTCTCCGGGGGTCCGTCCCACGGCCCGTCCGCGCCGGCGCGTACGGATGTGCCATCGGCGGGCCGGATGTCGAGGGAGCGTGGGACGTCGCAGGGGACGGACCGGAGCGATCCGGCTCGGCGCCGAGCGCCGCGAGTCGCCCGGCGGCGGGCGAGGCGGGGTCGCGGCTGATCGCCCGTACCGCGAGCGCGGGGTCCTGGCGGGCGAGGACCGACCGCGCGATGCGCCCGCCCTGCGAGCCCGCGCGGCCGGGTGCTGCGTCGACTTCCCCGGTGCACCATCCGGCCGCGACCCTCCTGCGGGATCACCGTGAGGCACCGTGTATGCCTGGTGGATACTCGTCGAACGTCGCAGGAGGTACCGGCACCCATGGCACCCACCCCCGCCCCGCCGCTGGTCACACCGCCGAAGCTGGTGGCGACAGACCTGGACGGCACCCTCTTCCGGAGCGACGGCACACTGTCACGGCGCACGCGAGCGGCGCTGGCGTCGGCCGAGGGAGCCGGAATACGTGTCGTGCTCGTCACGGGCCGTCCGCCACGCAGCGTGCCGGACCTGCTGGAGCGCGTCGGACCCCACGCCGTCATCGCGGCCAACGGCGCCGCGGTGCACGCACCGGACGGCACCGTCGCCCACGCCTTCCCCCTCCCGGCCGCCGAGGCCATCCGGCTCGTGGAACACGTGCGCGCCGCGATCCCGGGCGTCTCGTTCGCGGTGGAGTTCGACGGCGCCTTCGGTCACGAACCGACGTACCCGGCCTGGTCGTTCGGGGACGAGGCCGTCGAACTGATCGGCACGGCCGAGGAGATCCTCGCCCCCGGCCCCGGCAGACCCCCGCTGAAGATCCTGGCCCACCATCCGGAGCTTCCGCTCGACGCCTTCTACGAGCAGGCGCGCCACGCCGCGGGCCCGGACGCCGAGACCACCCACTCCACCGGGCTGTCGCTGGTGGAGTTCAGCGCGCCCGGCGTCACGAAGGCCACCACCCTCGTCACCTGGAGCGGCCGGCTCGGCATCGGCACCCATGAGATCGCGGCCTTCGGTGACATGCCCAACGACCTGCCCATGCTCGGCGCGGTGGGGAACTCCTACGCCATGGCCAACGCCCACCCGGACGTCCTGGCCGCCGCGCGTCACCGCGCGCCCTCCAACGACGAGGACGGTGTGGCGCGGGTGCTGGAGGCGTTCGTGGACGCGATCACACGTCGGGCACCTCAGAGCGCCTGACCGCAGGACCTCGCCGTCGGCATCCGCCCCGGAGGGCCCGTGCACCGAGCCGCCGGGGTGCCCAGGGCTCTCATCCTGGACACCCCGGACGGAGCCCACGGAAGGGAGGGATCTCCCCGCCTCCTCGCTCAGTCGTCCTCCGGGAACTCGCCCGACCACGCGGCGGCCATGCGCAGCAAGGGCTCGGCCTCCTCCTGGCGCCCCTGGCGCTGCAGGGTGCGGCCCAGCATCAGGTGGGCGTAGTGCTCCACCGGATCGCGCTCGATGATCGCGCGGAGCTGTTCCTCGGCACGCCGCAGCTGAGCGGAGTGGTAGTAGGCACGGGCCAGGAGCAGCCGGGGGCCGGTCTGTTCCGGAGCCTCCTCCACGACGAGGGCGAGCAGCCGCGCGGCCCCGATGTAGTCCTTGGCCTCGAAGAGCAGCTGCGCACGCTCCCAGCGCTCCGTGGTGGTCTCCTCGCGCGGCGCGCCGGCGCCGTTGTCGAACAGGTGCAGGGCGCTCGCCCACCGGTCGGGCGCCACTCCGTCGCCCGCCGTGTACCCGGTGAAGTTGTCGGTCATCGTTCCTCGTTCTCCTCTGCCGTGGGGCTGCCGTGTGCGTCGGTCTCAGGCCGCCGAGCCGGTGGTGTGCACGCGTTCCGCGTCGCGGGCGGCGCGCAGGGACGCGTGGGTGGGCGCGTCGGGCACGTCGGCCGGCCGGTTCTTCGCGAACTCCTTCCGCAGCACCGGTACGACGTCCGCACCGAGCATCTCGATCTGCTCCAGCGCGGTCTCCAGCGGTATGCCACCGCCGTCCACCATGAACAGCTGGCGCTGGTAGTCCCCGAAGTGCTCACGGAAGGTGAGCGTCTTCTCGACGACCTGCCCGGGTGTGCCGACGGTCAGCGGGGTCTGCTCCATGTACTCCTCCATCGGGATCCCGCCTCCCATCACCGGTGAGTGGTCGAAGAACGGGCGGAACTCCCGGACGGCGTCCTGGGAGTTCGGACGCATGTAGACGTGACCGCCGAGTCCGACAATGGCCTGTTCGGGGGTGCCGTGACCGTGGTGCGCGTACCGCTGCCGGTACAGGTCGATCAGCTTCTTGGTGTGCTCCTT
>NZ_PQSU01000063.1 GCF_002920615.1 Streptomyces sp. Ru62 | reverse complement strand
ACCGCCGGGGCGGCCGAGGTGAGCACCCGACCCCGGACGGCTGCGGTAGGCGTCCCACCGCGTGGTCCCGGCGGTCGCCGGCCACCGGGACCACCTCCAGGCTCATCCCCTCCGCAGCACCGTCCTCAGCACCGCCCGCAGCTCCGCCTCCGCATCGGTCGCGGCGCCTGTCGCGCGCCAGGCCACGAATCCGTCCGGCCGGACCAGCACCGCCCCGTCCGGCGTCGTGCCGTGGAGGGCCGCCCAGTCGGTGCCGCCGCCGGGGCCGTCCCCGTCGTAGGTGAGGTCGGCGTCCGCGCCCGTACCGATCCGGTACGCCTCCAGTCGTACGCCGTCCGTGCGGGCGATCCCCCGGGCGGCGGCGTGCCAGTCCCCTCCCGCGGCCGACCCGGCGTCGCAGAGCAGCACCAGGGACCGCTCGTAGAGATCGATCGTGGACAGCCGGTCGCCCGCGCGGCGCAGCCACAGGTGCGGCGCCCGGCTGCCCGGGTCCGCCGTCAGCCGCACCCCGTCGGGTACCACCGGCTGGGCGGGGTCGGCGCCGACGACGGCCCCCTCCAGATAGCGGTAGGCGAGGACGACGGGGAGGATGCCGCTGCGCGGGCCGCCGCCGACGCCGGGCGTGGGCGCGAAGCCGGGGTGGCTGTGCTCCACCGAGCGGGCGGAGGCGCGGGCGCTGGTCGCCAGCGCGACGGGCCGGCGCTCGGTGTCGTAGGTCTCCAGCAGGCCGGGCCCGGCCCAGCCGTCGAGGACGGCGGAGAGTTTCCAGGCCAGGTTGTGGGCGTCCTGGATGCCGGTGTTGGAGCCGAAGGCGCCGGTCGGGGACATCTCGTGGGCGGAGTCGCCGGCCAGCAGCACCCGGCCCGCCGTGTACCGCTCGGCGACGCGTTCGGCGGCGCGCCAGGACGCCTTGCCGGTGATCTCGATGTCCAGGTCGGGGACGCCGACGGCCAGCCGGATGTGCCGCTGGAGCCGCTCCTCGGTGAACTCCTCCAGCGTCTCGCCCTGCTCCGGGTGCCAGGGCGCGTGGAAGACCCAGTGCTCCTTGTTGTCGACCGGCAGCAGGGCACCGTCGGCCTCGGGGTTGGTGAGGTAGCAGCAGATGAAGCGCCGGTCGCCGACCGTATCGGCGAGCAGCTTGGACCGGAAGGTGACGCTCACGTTCGCGAAGAGGTCGCCGGGGCCGCTCTGCCCGATGCCGAGCCGGCGCCGTACGGGGCTGCGCGGGCCGTCGCACGCGACCAGGTAGTCCGCGCGGACCCTGTACAGCTCGTCGCTGTCCCGGTCCCGGACGAGCGCCGTCACTCCTTCGGGGTCCTGCTCGAAGCCCTCCATCTCGTGGAAGTACCGCAGGTCCCCGCCGAGCGCGCGGGCCCCCTTCAGCAGCACCGGCTCCAGGTCGTTCTGGCTGCACAGGCACCAGGCCGTGGGGCTGAACCGCGCCAGTCCGCCGCCCGGGTCGATGTGCTTGAACAGCCATTCGCCGGCGTCGCCGACCAGGGTCGGGGTCTGCAGGATGCCATGGTTGGCCGCGAGCAGCGAGGCCGCCGCCTTGATGTCCGGCTCGATGCCGGCCACCCGGTACAGCTCCATCGTCCGCAGGTTGTTGCCGCGGCCACGCGGGTGGATCGAGGTCCCGGAGTGCCGCTCGACGAGCATGTGGGGTACGCCGAGACGGCCCAGGAACAGGGAGAGGGACAGGCCCACCAGCGAACCGCCCACGACGAGGACGGGCACCTGGTGATCGGCTTTGTGCTGCATCAAGGCTCCAGAGGCAGGTGTCGGGATGTGAGGCGCGTTGCTGTTTCTGTGCCCTCTGGGACGGCTTTCGCGTGCTCAATCACCCACGTGGTTCACGCGAGTCGCGCGTTGTGCGGGAAGCGGCACAGGATCAAGAAGCGCTGACGTCGCGTCATCGGCGGCCGGCGTTCGCCTCTGCCCCCGTGAAGGAGATGCGCAGCATGACCACCTTGTCGGAAAAGATGTCGGACCAGTCGACGCGTCAGGTGTCGAAGAAGGTCTCCCAGTCCGTGTTCGACGGCTCCCGTCTCCGGGTCGTCCTGCTCGTGGACGTCAACGACGGTGCCCAGCAGCAGTTCCTGGAGGCCTACGAGCAGCTGTGCAACCAGGTGGCGCGGGTGCCCGGCCACGTCAGCGACCAGCTGTGCCAGTCGATCGAGAACCCCTCCCAATGGCTCATCACCAGCGAGTGGGAGAGCGCCCCGCCGTTCCTCACCTGGGTGAACAGCGAGGAGCACGTGCGGATGGTGGAACCGCTGCACAGCTGCGTCCGGGACACCCGGTCGCTGCGGTTCCACATCGTCCGCGAGACGGGCGGCGAGCCGGCCGGGGCCGCGTCACGGCGCCGGCTCCAGTCGTCCCCGCGGATCGGGGACGGCGTGATCCGGCACGCGCTGACCTTCACGGTCAGGCCGGGCAGCGAGGAGAAGGTCGCGAAGATCCTCGCGGACTACGCCTCGCCCCAGGCGCGGGTCGACGAGACCACCCGGCTGAGCCGCACCTCCCTGTTCATGCACGGCAACCGGGTCGTGCGGGCCATCGAGGTGCGCGGCGACCTGCTCGCGGCGCTGCGGCACGTCGCCCGGCAGCCCGAGGTACGGGCCGTCGAGGAGGCCATCAACCCCTACCTGGAGCAGGAGCGCGACCTCAACGACCAGGAGTCCGCGCGGGTGTTCTTCACCCGGGCGGCGCTACCGGCCGTGCACCACGTCACCGCGGACGAACTCGCCGAGGGCGAGCGGCAGGCGCTGTACTACCCGGCCCGGCCGGACTGCGGGATGCGGCTGGCGGAGCTGCTCGCCCAGCAGGACGAGGCGGCGGCGGAGGACCCGGACAGCCCGGTGCTGCGCAGCACGATCTTCCAGCGCGACGACGTCGTCGTCCGGCTGATCGACGTACGTCCCGGCACGGGCGCCCGCGCCCTGCTGCCGGAGCCCGGTCGTCAGGCCGCGCTGAGCACCCTGCTGGACGGCGAGCCCGTCGGCATGGACCTCGTCACCGACCGCCGCTCGCCGGACGCCTGAGCCCGGCAGGCCAGCACACCAACGGAGGAACGTCGTGATCAAACACCTTCCGAAGATCGTGGACCTCAGCGAGATCGAGCCCAACACCCGGCGCGGCGGCGATCTGCGCGCCATGCTCACCCCGGCCACGGTGGGCTCCACCAGCGGCTTCATGGGCGTGGCCATCGTGCAGCCCGGCGACCGCATCGGTGAGCACTACCACCCCTACTCCGAGGAGTTCGTGTACGTCCTGTGCGGACAGCTGGAGGTGGACCTGGACGGTGAGCCGCACCCGCTGAAGCCCGAGCAGGGGCTGATGATCCCCATCAACATGCGGCACCGCTTCCGCAACGTCGGCAACGTGGAGGCGCGGATCGTCTTCCACCTGGGCCCGCTGGCCCCCCGGCCGGCCCTCGGCCACGTCGACACCGAGGAGACGGAGGCCGTCGCCGTCGCCGCCGATCCGGCCGACCGGGCACAGGTCCGCTCATGAACCGGCGCGTGGCGGTCACCGGCATAGGCGTCGTCGCCCCGGGAGGGATCGGCGTACCGGCGTTCTGGGATCTGCTCGCCGACGGCCGTACCGCGACGCGGGGCATCACGTTCTTCGACCCGACCGGGCTCAGGTCCCGGATCGCCGCCGAGTGCGACTTCGACCCCGCCGCGTACGGCCTGGACGCCGAGCAGGTCGAACGGGCGGACCGGTACATACAGTTCGCCCTGGTCGCCGGCGAGGAGGCGGTCCGGGACTCCGGTCTCGACCTCGGCCGGGAGGACCCCTGGCGGGTCGGCGTCTCCGTGGGCACCGCCGTCGGCGGCACCACCCGGCTGGAGCACGACTACGTCCTGGTCAGCCATCGCGGGCAGCGCTGGGACGTCGACCACACCGAGGCGGAGCCGCAGCTGCACCGGGCGTTCTCGCCGAGCACCGTGGCCTCCGCGGTGGCGGAACGATTCGGCGCCCAGGGTCCCGTGCAGACCGTGTCCACCGGCTGCACCTCGGGACTCGACGCGGTCGGGTACGCCTTCCACACCGTCCAGGAAGGCCGCGCCGACATATGCATCGCGGGAGCCTCGGACTCTCCGATCTCCCCGATCACCATGGCCTGCTTCGACGCGATCAAGGCCACCTCTCCGAACAACGACGACCCCGCGCACGCCTCCCGGCCCTTCGACAACAACCGTGACGGCTTCGTCATGGGCGAGGGCGGCGCGGTGCTCGTCCTGGAGGAACTGGAGCACGCCCGGGCCCGCGGTGCCCACGTGTACTGCGAGTTCGGCGGCTACGCCACCTTCGGCAACGCCTACCACATGACCGGCCTGACCAAGGAGGGACTGGAGATGGCGCGGGCCATTGACAACGCCCTCGACCAGGCGCGTCTCGACCCCACGGCGATCGACTATGTCAACGCGCACGGCTCCGGCACCCGGCAGAACGACCGCCACGAGACGGCGGCCGTGAAGCGGGCGCTCGGCCACCACGCCTACGACACCCCGATGAGCTCCATCAAATCCATGGTGGGGCACTCCCTCGGGGCGATCGGCGCCATCGAACTCGTCGCCTGCGTCCTGGCCCTCGCCAAGCAGGTCGTCCCGCCGACCGCGAACTACGAGATCCCCGACCCCGAGTGCGACCTGGACTACGTCCCGCGCGTCGCCCGCGAACGGAAGCTGACCAGCGTGCTGTCCGTGGGCAGCGGATTCGGCGGATTCCAGTCCGCGGTGATCCTGACCCGGCCGAGGGAGTGAGGACACGATGAGCGAACCGCAGGACCGGCACGCGGCCATCACCGGCATCGGGGTGGTCGCGCCCAACGGCACCACCACCGGCACCTTCTGGAAGGCCACCCAGGAGGGCCTCAGCGTCCTCGACCGGGTCACCCGCGAGGGCTGTGAGCACCTTCCCCTCAAGGTGGCCGGTGAGGTCCGCGCCTTCGAACCGGCCGACACGATCGAGGAGCGCTTCCTCGTCCAGACCGACCGGTTCACGCACTACGCCATGGCCGCGGCCGACTTCGCACTGGACGACGCCCGGCTCGCCCTGGCCGACATTCCCGACGCGCCGTACTCCATCGGCGTGGTCACCGCCGCCGGGTCCGGCGGCGGCGAGTTCGGCCAGCGCGAACTCCAGCAACTGTGGGGCAAGGGGAGCCGGTTCGTCGGGCCGTACCAGTCCATCGCCTGGTTCTACGCCGCGAGCACCGGCCAGGTGTCCATCCGCCGCGGCTTCAAGGGACCCTGCTCGGTCGTCGCCTCCGACGAGGCCGGCGGTCTGGACGCCCTCGCCCACGCGGCACGGGCCGTGCGGCGCGGCACCGACGTCATCGTGGCCGGCTCCACCGAGGCGCCGCTCGCGCCGTACTCGATGGTCTGCCAGCTCGGCTACGAGGAACTGAGCCGGGAGACGGACCCGTCCCGGGCCTACCGCCCGTTCACGGACGCGGCCTCGGGGTTCGTGCCCGCCGAGGGCGGCGGGATGCTCGTGATCGAGGCGGCCTGCGCCGCCCGGGCCCGCGGCGCCGACATCAAGGCCGTCGTGGCCGGCCACGGGGCCACCTTCACCGGCGCCTCCCGCTGGGACCGGTCCCGGGAAGGGCTCGCCCAGGCAGTCCGCCAGGCCCTGGCGGAGGCCGGGTGCGCCCCCGAGGAGGTCGACGTCGTCTTCGCCGACGCCCTCGGGGTACCGGAGGCCGACCGGGCCGAGGCGCTGGCGATCGCCGACGCCCTCGGCGAGCACGGCACCCGGGTACCGGTCACCGCACCGAAGACCGGGATCGGCCGGGGGTACTGCGCGGCCCCCGTCCTGGACACCGCGGCGGCCGTGCTCGCGATGGAGCACGGCCTGATCCCGCCGACGCCGAACGTCTTCGACGTCTGCCACGACCTCGACCTCGTGACCGGCAGCGCCCGCGCCGCCGAACTGCGGACGGCGCTGATCCTCAGCCGCGGACTCATGGGGTCGAACTCGGCGCTGGTGCTGCGACGCGGCACCGCGCAGTGAGTACAGAGAAGGAGGAGAGCACATGCCCCAGATCACCGTGGAAGAACTCGCCGCGCTGATGAAGAAGGCCGCCGGCGTGACCGTCAGCCCGCAGCAGCTCCAGGAGAAGCCGGACACCGGCTTCGACGTCCTCGGTGTCGACTCGCTCGGCCTGCTCGGCATCGTCGGGGAGCTGGAGAACACGCACGGCACCCCGATGCCGGTCGACGCCGAGCGCTGCAAGACACCCCAGCAGTTCCTCAACCTCGTCAACAGCACCCTCATGGCAGGAGCCTGAGATGGCAGGACACACCCAGAACGAGATCACCATCGCCGCCCCGCTGGACCTGGTCTGGGACATGACCAACGACCTGGAGCGCTGGCCCCAGCTCTTCAGCGAGTACGCCTCGGTGGAGGTCCTCAAGAAGGAGGGCGAGAAGACGACGTTCCGGCTCACCATGCACCCGGACGAGAACGGCACCGTCTGGAGCTGGGTCTCCGAGCGCGAGCCGGACCGCGCCACCCGCACCGTCAAGGCCCGCCGGGTGGAGACCGGGCCCTTCGCCCACATGGACATCCACTGGCGGTACGAGGAGGTCCCCGCCGGCACCCGGATGGTCTGGACCCAGGACTTCGCGATGAAGCCGGACGCGCCGGTCGACGACGACTGGATGACCGACAACATCAACAAGAACTCGAAGATCCAGCTGGACCTGATCCGGCAGAAGATCGAGAAGGCGGCGGCCGGCGAGCGGCCCGCCCCGGCCCTGGCCGACTGAGCCGGACGACAGGAGACGACCGTGCACCAGGCCCTGATCGTCGCCCGTATGGCCCCGGGCTCCGCCCCCGACATCGCCAAGGTGTTCGCGGAGTCCGACCGCGGAGAGCTGCCGCACCTCGTCGGAGTCGTCCGGCGCAGCCTCTTCCAGTTCGGCGACGTCTACATGCACCTGATCGAGTCCGAGCGGGAGCCGGGACCGGCCATCGCCAAGGTCACCTCCCACCCCGAGTTCAAGGAGGTCAGCGAGCGGCTGTCGGCGTACGTCAGCGCGTACGACCCGGAGACCTGGCGGTCCCCGAAGGACGCCATGGCTGAGCGCTTCTACATCTGGGAGCGCGACGCCGGCTGAGCGCTCCGCCGGAACGGCAGCGAAGGCAGTTCCCCGCGCCCCTTCGGGGCGCGGGGAGCCGGTCATGCCGGGACGACGCAGTCGAACGCGTGCAGGTACGGGTTGACCGGCCGGATGTCGCGGACCGCCAGGCCCGCCGCCTCCAGTCGGCCGACCATGCTGTCGGTGGTGTGCTTGGCCCCGCCGACGTTCAGGAGCAGCAGCAGGTCCATGGCCGTGCTGAACCGCATCGACGGGGTGTCGTCGACGAGGTTCTCGATCACCACCACCCGGGTGCCGGGACCGCCCGCCTCGACCACGTTGCCCAGCAGCCGGGCCGTGGACTCGTCGTCCCACTCCAGGATGTTCTTGATGATGTAGACGTCGGCCTCCACCGGGACCGCCTCCCGGACGTCGCCGGGCACGATCCGCGCGCGGTCGGCGAGGTCACCGCCCTCGCGCAGCCGCGGCAGGGCGTTCTCCACCACCCGGGGCAGGTCGAGCAGGCTGCCGCGCATCGCCGGGTACTTGTCGAGCAGGCACGCCACCACATGCCCCTGGCCGCCGCCGAGGTCCGCGACCGAGCTGCTGCCGGACAGGTCCAGCAGGGCCGCCACCTCACGCGCCGACTGCTCGCTGGAGCGGGTCATCGCGCGGTTGAAGACGTCCGCGGACTCGGGGGCGTCCTCGTTGAGGTAGCTGAAGAACTCCTTGCCGTAGAGGTCCTCCACGACGTTCCGGCCGGTGCGCACGGCCCGGTCCAGCAGCGGCCAGGCGTCCCAGGTCCACGGCTCGGTGCACCACATGGCGATGGCCCGCAGGCTGTTCGGGTCGTCCTCGCGCAGCAGCCGGGACATCTCGGTGTGGGCGAACGTCCCGTCCGGCCGCTCGGCGAAGACGCCGTAGCAGGACAGGGCGCGCAGCAGCCGGCGCAGCGGCTTCGGCTCGGCGCGCACCGCGGTCGCCAGGGTCTCCACGGTCATGGGGGCGTCCCCGAGCGCGTCGGCGACGCCCAGCCGGGCGGCGGCGCGGACCGCGGCGGCGCAGGCCGCCCCGAACACGAGCTCGCGCAGCCGCATCGACGGGGGAGGGGAGGGGGGTGCCCCCGGCTCCGGGGGAGCCGAGGGTGCGCCGGATGGTGCGGTCATGTGCCGCCTTCCTTCCTTGCGTGGATCGGGTACGGCCGTCCGGTCAGCACAGGCCCGCGGGCCTGGAGACCCGGCAGGAGTTGCCGGTGAAGGCGTTGCCGGTCTTGGTGGCTTCCTGGTTGACGAGGTCCGCCGGGGAGTTGTCCGCCAGCCGGTTGCCGGTGATCCGGTTCTTCTCGCTCGTGGCGCCCACGAAGCTCTTGAACAGGACGATGCCGCCCGACAGCGGGGACCTGCCCGTGTGACCGGTGACCCTGTTCCGCGTCACCAGGGCCTTCTCGGTGCCGGTCAGCACGATGCCGGAGCCCTTCAGATAGGGCAGCCGGGGGGTCTTCGGGCAGTACTTGTTGTTCCGGTCGACCAGGTTGTCGCTGACGGTGAGGGCACCGGCCCGCGGCTTGTTCTCGTCGCCGACGACGAACACGCCCGCGCAGTTGCCGAGGACGTAGTTGCGGGTGACGGCGAGGTTGCGCAGCCGGCGGACGGTGATGCCGATCCGGTTGTCCTCCAGCCGGTTGTGGTCGATCACCGCGCCCTTGCTGTCCTTGGCCCCCTGCTCGGCCTTGACATTGTTGGCGAGGAAGATCCCCGCGTCCCCGTTGCTCCGGGCGGTGTTGTACCGGAACACGCCACGGGTGGAGTGCTCCTGGGCGATGCCCCACTGGCCGTTGTGCTCGGCGATCACGCGCTTCACGGTCAGCCGGTCGGTGCCCATGGTGAACACGCCGGACTTGGCGAAGCCGGTCACCTTGAGGTCGGAGACGGTGACGTCCTTGACGGGCTTGTTCTTGCCCCCGACCACACAGATGCCGTTGCCGTCCGAGAGGCAGGTGATGGTGGCCTTCTTGCCGTGCGGCGCGGGCTTGGTCTTCTTCTTGGGGGGCTGGATCACGGTGCCGGGACCCGCGCCCCGCAGGGTGAGGCCCGCCGTCTTCACCGTGACGCTCTCACGGTAGGTGCCGGCGAGCACGAACACGGTGTCGCCGGCCTTGGCGGCGTTGACCGCCTTCTGGATCGACTGACCCGGATGCACCACGAGGGTCCTGTGGGCAGCGGACGCCGGAGTGGCGCCGATGATCGTGCCGACGAGGGTCGTGGCGCATGCCAGGTACGCAATGTGTCGTTTTGTCACATTCCGAAGGCTAGGAGCGCATGAGCCGATTACCGGCCGGATACTCCGTTCGGCGGCGTGTCAGGGCCCCGCGCTCCGAAGGGAACGCGGGGCCCGCGCGGCCAGTCGTGCCGGCGCCGCAGCCGGAGGGGGCGGTCAGCGGCCCCGCGGCCCGCCCTTGGGCAGCTTCATGCCCTTCGGCATGGGCCCCTTCGGCAGCGGCATGTTGCTCATCAGGTCGCCCAGCGCCCGCAGCCGGTCGTTGGTGGCGGTCACCTGGGGGCCGGTCAGCACGCGCGGGAGCTTCAGCATGGTCGTGCGGAGCTTCTTCAGCTCCACCTGGCCCTCGCCGTTGCCGACGATCAGATCGTGCACCGGTACGTCGGCGACGATGCGGTTCATCTTCTTCTTCTCGGCGGCCAGCAGGCTCTTCACCCGGTTCGGGTTGCCCTCGGCGACCAGCACGATGCCAGCCTTGCCGACGGCCCGGTGGACCACGTCCTGGCTGCGGTTCATCGCCACCGCCGGCGTCGTCGTCCAGCCCCGGCCGATGTTGTCCAGCACGGCCGCGGCGGCGCCCGGCTGGCCCTCCATCTGGCCGAACGCGGCCCGCTCGGCGCGGCGGCCGAACACGATCGCGGTCGCCAGCAGGGCGATCAGCAGGCCGAAGATGCCCAGGTAGACCGGGTGCCCGATCAGGAAGCCGATCGCGAGGAAGACACCGAGGGTGCCGATGCCGACGGCCGCGAGTACAAGACCGATCTTCTTGTCGGCCTTGCGGGTCATCTTGTACGTGAGGGCGATCTGCTTCAGTCGCCCTGCGTTCGCGGCGTCCGCCGCGGTTTCCTTCCTCGCCATGCCACGAAGTCTACGTGCCCCCGGGAGCGCGGACGACGGCAGTGTCCGGCGGCCGGGACGCGCCCGCCGTGGGCGGCGTCAGGGCTGGCCGGCGGCCTGGTCCAGGAACCGCTGGGCCTCGACCCGGTCCTTGGCGCGGCGGCGGTCCTCCAGGACGGAGGTCCAGGCGTTGCGGCGGGCGGTGCGCTGACCGCCGCTCATGAGCAGGGACTCCACGGCGCGCAGGGCGCCGGTGAAGGACGGGATGGCGGTGGCGCGTACGGGTGCGGCCTGCATGATCGAGGTCCCCCCTCTGAGCGATGGAGATACGGGGCGTGATATGAGAGTCACTGATTGGTGTTACCAGGGCGTGACCGACCGGTCAAACACGGATGAAGCCTTGATGTGACCGGCTGGAACGCCGACGCGGCCCCGTCGGCGCCCTCATCTGCGAGGACGGTCGGGACCGCGTCGTCTCGGCCATTACTGGCCAGTAGGAACTTGTGCGCGAATTCACACGCGCGGCTCACACCGCCTGGGCGGCGATGAACGCCCCACGCTTCTCCACGGCCATCTGGTAAAGCCGTCCGGCGCGGTAGGAGGAGCGCACCAGCGGACCGGACATGACACCGGAGAAGCCGATCTGCTCGGCCTCCTCCTTCAGCTCCACGAACTCCTGCGGCTTCACCCAGCGCTCCACCGGGTGGTGGCGCACCGACGGGCGCAGGTACTGGGTGATGGTGACCAGCTCGCAGCCAGCGTCGTGGAGCTGCCTCAGCGCCTCGCTGACCTCCTCACGGGTCTCGCCCATGCCGAGGATCAGGTTCGACTTGGTCACCAGGCCGTAGTCGCGGGCCTCGGTGATGACCTTCAGGGAGCGCTCGTAGCGGAAGCCCGGGCGGATGCGCTTGAAGATCCGGGGGACCGTCTCGACGTTGTGCGCGAAGACCTCGGGGCGGGATGCGAACACCTCGGCGAGCTGCTCGGGGACCGCGTTGAAGTCCGGGGCCAGCAGCTCCACCTTGGTCCGGCCGCCCTCGCGGTCCGCCGTCTGCTGGTGGATCTGGCGCACGGTCTCGGCGTACAGCCAGGCGCCGCCGTCCGCCAGGTCGTCACGGGCGACACCGGTGATGGTGGCGTAGTTCAGGTCCATGGTGACCACGGACTCGCCCACGCGGCGCGGCTCGTCGCGGTCCAGCGCCTCGGGCTTGCCGGTGTCGATCTGGCAGAAGTCACAGCGCCGGGTGCACTGGTCGCCGCCGATGAGGAAGGTCGCCTCGCGGTCCTCCCAGCACTCGTAGATGTTCGGACAGCCGGCTTCCTGGCACACCGTGTGCAGCCCCTCGCTCTTCACGAGGTTCTGCATCTTCGTGTATTCGGGGCCCATTTTCGCCCGGGTCTTGATCCACTCGGGCTTGCGCTCGATGGGGGTCTGGCTGTTGCGGACCTCCAGGCGCAGCATTTTGCGTCCGTCGGGTGCGACTGCGGACACGACCGGCTCCCTGTGACTTCGATTCTTCGGCGTACCCCAGGGTACGCCCGTACTGTGTGCGCCCTGCCGCTGAGGCCAACCCCGCTGTCGCAGGGCGCATTCCCCCGGCGGACGATCAGGCGGACGCCTTCTCGATCACCCGCGGCTTCAGGTCCGCGTTCTCCAGGACGTCCCGCAGGTGCTTCTCGACCACCGGCAGGACCTCCTCGACCGTGACGTCCCGGCCCAGCTCGTTGGCGAGGGAGGTGACGCCCGCGTCCCGGATGCCGCACGGGATGATCCGGTCGAACCAGGCGTTGTCCGGGTTCACGTTGAAGGAGAAGCCGTGCATCGTGACGCCCTTGGCGACCCGGATGCCGATCGCGGCGATCTTCCGGTCCTCGCGCCGCTGGCCGGCGTTGGAGGGGGCGTACTCCGGGCCGTTCAGCCGGGGGTCGAACTCCTCGTCGGTGAGCCGCGGGTCGAAGTCCAGGGAGAGCCCCCCGAGCGCCGGCCGCTGCTCGACCGGGTCGCCGAGCACCCACACGCCGCTACGGCCCTCCACCCGGGTGGTCTCCAGGCCGAACTCGGCGCAGGCGCGGATGATCGCCTCCTCCAGCCGGCGCACGTGCGCGACCACGTCCACCGGGCGGGGCAGCTTCTGGATCGGGTAGCCCACGAGCTGACCGGGGCCGTGCCAAGTGATCTTGCCGCCGCGGTCCACGTCGATGACCGGGGTGCCGTCCAGCGGGCGCTCGCTGTCCTCCGTGCGCCGGCCGGCCGTGTACACCGGGGGGTGCTCCAGGAGGAGCACGGTGTCCGGGACCTCGTCGGCGAACCGGGCCGCGTGCACCCGGCGCTGCTCGTCCCACGCCTCCTGGTAATCGACGGCATCCGCACCGAACCCCATGCGGACGAACCGCAACTCACTCACGGCAAGCGCCTCCCTCAGCGACCGGTGTGTCAGGCACGTGACGCGCCCTCGCCACTGTACGTCCGACCGGAGTACGTCAGCCCTGCGGGCGTTCCTCACACGATCGGATGAATGCACGGCGAAGGGTGCGATCGTCTGCTCACTCTCCGCTACATTCGCGCCGTTCGTGAGGCCATAAGGGCTGCTCAAAGGCAATCCGGGCACATCGACCGGCCCGGAAGGCAGGAGACCGCACCGCAGATGACGGACCGACCCGCGCAGCGCACCCCCAACCGCCAGCTCGCCGCGCTCATCGCAGAAGCGGGGTTCTCCAACGCGGGTCTGGCCCGTCGCGTCGACCAGCTCGGCCTGGAACACGGGCTGGACCTCAGATACGACAAGACCTCGGTCACCCGCTGGCTGCGGGGCCAGCAGCCACGCGGTACGACCCCCGCCCTGATCGCCGAGGTCTTCACGCGCCGGCTCGGGCGCCGGCTCACCGCCCAGGATCTCGGCCTGGACGCGTGTGCGCCGGTGTACGCCGGGCTGGAGTTCGCGGCCACCCCCGAGGAGGCCGTCGACATCGTCAGCGGGCTGTGGCGCAAGGACTCCGGCAGCCACGCCGAACTGCGCAAGATCGCCTTCACCCCGGCGGGGCTCGTGGTGCCCAGCCGGGACTGGCTGATCGGCAAGGCCGACGACCGGGTGGCCCGCGAGCCGGTACCCCGGGTGCCGCCGCAGGGCCGGCCCGCCGCGGCCAGGGCGCAGCAGCCGGCGCCGCTGGTCCCGCCGCGGCTGCGGACGCACGCCGAGCGCGCCCCCGGCCACAAGGTCACCGGCGGTGACATCGCCGCGCTGCACTCGGTGGGCGAGCTGTTCCGCACCCTCGACGACCGGTTCGGCGGCGGTCACGCCCGGCAGGCACTGGTGCGCTACCTGGAGCACGAGTGCGAGCCGATGCTGCGCGGCAGTTACGACGAGCAGACCGGCCGGCGCCTGTTCGCCGCCGCCGCCGACCTGACCCGGCTCGCGGGCTGGACGTCGTACGACATCGCCGCGCACGGGCTCGCCCAGCGGTACTTCGTGCAGGCCCTGCGGCTCGCCCAGGCGGCCGGCGACCGGGCCTACGGCTCCTACGTCCTGGTCACCATGAGCCGCCAGGCCGTCTACCTCGGCCACGGCAGGGAGGCCGTGCAACTGGCCCGGGTCGCCCAGCAGGGGGTCGGCACGGGCGCCCCGCCCGTCGTCCAGGCGCTGCTGCACGCGTCCGAGGCGCGCGCGCACGGCGTGCTGGGGGAGGTGCGGGCGTGCACCGCGGCGCTCGTGCGGGCCGAACGCGCCCTGGAGGCGGCCCGGCCCGGGGACGAGGTGCCCTACTGGGCCGGGTTCTTCGACGAGGCGCAGCTCGCCGACGAGTTCGGCCACTGCCACCGGGATCTCCAGCAGTTCCGGGCCGCCGCGCAGCACGCCGAGCGGTCCCTCCAGCTCCGGGCGCCCACCTATGCCCGCAGCCGCCTGTTCTGCCGGGTCGTCCTCGCCACCGCCCGCCTCGGCCTCGGCGAACTCGACCAGGCGTGCGCGATCGCCGCGGAGGCGGCGGGGCAGGCCGCGGAGATGCGGAGCGCTCGCGCGGTGGAGTACGTGAAGGAGTTCGAGCGGCGGCTTGAGCCCTATCGGGACGCGGCACCGGTGCGGGTGTACCGGGAGAAGGTGGCGGCGTTGGGGTAGTTCCGGTGGTTCGTCGGGTGCCGCGCCGATGTGGCGGAGCGCGCAGTTCCCCGCGCCCCTTCGGGCGCGTTCACGCCGCCCTCGGCATCGTCGGAACCGGGTCCGCGCTGTGCATCGAACCCGCCGCTCCCAGGTCCGCGAGGATGGCTGCCGCGGCGCGGTGGGCCGAGTGCAGGGCGCCCTGGACCGTGCTGGTGTCCCGGTGGTCGCCGCAGACGTAGAGGCCGGCCAGGAGGCGTACCGGGCGGCGCAGGTCGTGGGGCGGGCGCATCGACGGGACCGCCTCCGGGGTGTGGTGCACGGCCAGCGTCTCCCAGCGGCGGGTGGAGGTGCCGTAGAGGCGGGAGAGGTGGATGCGGACGGCGGTGTCCACCCCCTCCGGTGGCGTGCCCAGGACCGTCGAGGAGATCAGGACGCGGCCGGCCGGTGCCCGGCTCGGGTCCACGTTGCTGAGGACCGCGGTGTGCGCCACCGGCCCGCCCCGGTCGGCGTCCAGCAGCAGCGAGGTGCCCGTCGGGAACGCCGCCGCCGGCTCGTCCGTGGTGTGGTGGACGACCGTCACCGGGTGGAAGTCCGGCACCCTGAGCCCCGGCAGCAGTTCGGCCGCGGCGCGCGCGTCCGTCGCCAGCAGCACCGCCCGGCAGCGGAGCTCCCCGTGCTCGGCGGTCGTCACCGAGGTCGTGGACACCGAGGTGACCCGCACCCCGGTGTGCACGGTGCCCGGCGGCAGCCCCCCGGCCAGCAGCTCCGGCAGCACCTCGGCGCCGCCCTCCGGCACGCACAGCCGCCCGCTCGCGAAGGCGCGCAGCGCCAGGTCGGCGCACCTGCTGGAGGTGGTCAGCTCCGGGTCGCACAGCAGCGTGGCGAGCAGCGGGCGCAGGAAGCCGTCGACGGTGCGCGCCGGGACCCCGCGCTGGGCGAGGGCGAGCGCGGCCGGCATCTCGGGGCGGGCCAGGATGCGTTCGACGGGGGTCGCGGCGATCCGGCCGAGCGCCGCGCCCAGCCGGGCCTGGTCCACCGCGCCGCCCACCGGTGCGCCGGGCGTGGCCGCCGTACCCCGGGGGGCGTTGGCGAGGGCGCGCACCACATGAAGTGCGCCCCGTGCGCCCCGCGCGCTCCCACCGCCCGCCGGTGCGCCGGCGCGCTGGGTGCGGCCGTCGCGGTGCAGCAGCACGCCCGGTGCGAAACGGCGCACGGTCAGGGCGTCCAGGCCCGGACTCAGGCGGAGTTCGGGGTAGGACGTGGACAGCAGCTGTCCGATGCGGTCGAGCCGGAAGCCGTCGACCTTCTCGGTCGACATGCGGCCGCCGACGTACGGGGCGGCCTCCAGGACCGCGGTCGTGATTCCTGCGCTGGTCAGCCGATGAGCCGCCGAGAGACCGGCGATTCCGGCTCCCACGATGACGACGTCCACCTGGTACGCGGGCTCAAGCACGAGGCCCCTCCTGTGGTTGCGCGACCGGTGGAGACGTCATGCCCCCGACTGGCGCAAGGGATACCCGGGTTCGGGTCGAGGGTAGGAGCGTGATCGGTCAGAGACAGTCGCGCATCAATAGGGGCACGGTCGCATGGAGGTCGCATACGGTCACTTTTGTTCGCCGGAGTTGTCATCCGGCTCACCCCGCCGCGCGGATCGCCTCGTCGATGCCCGGGAACGCGAACCGGAACCCCGACTCCAGCAGCCGCTTCGGCACCACCCGCTGACTGCCCAGCACATCACCGGCCATCTCCCCGAGCGCCGCCCGCAGCACCGGGGCGGGCACCGCGAACACCGCCGGCCGGCGCAGCACCCGCGCCATCGCCTCCGTGATCTCACCGTTCGTCAGCGGCTGCGGCGCCGTCAGGTTGAACGGCCCGGACAGGCCGTCGCCGTCGATGAGATGCCGGATCGCGGCGACCTCGTCGTGCAGCGCGATGTACGACCAGTACTGCCGCCCGTCGCCCAGCCGCCCCCCGAGCCCCGCGCGGAACAGCGGGAACAGCCGCCCCCAGGCCCCGCCGCCCCGGGCCACCACCAGGCCCGTGCGCAGGAACACCGTCCGCACCCCCGCCTCCGCCACGGGCGCCGCCGCCTCCTCCCACTCCACGCACAGCGCGGACAGGAAACCGTCACCCGGCGGCGCGCCCTCGTCCACCACCCGGTCGCCGGTGTCGCCGTAGATGCCGATCGCGCTGCCGTTCACGAACACCCGCGGCGGCCGCGGCAGCGAGGCCGCCGCCTCCGCCAGCGCGGCCGTGCCCAGCACCCGGCTGTCCCGCAGCAGCCGCTTGTACTCCGGCGTCCAGCGCCGCTCGCCCACCCCGGCCCCCGCCAGGTTGACCACCACGTCACACCCGGTCAGCCCGGCCGCGTCGACGTGGCCCCGCTCGGGGTCCCAGCGGACCTCGTCCGCGCCCCGGGGCTCCCGGCGCACCAGCCGGACCACCTCATGCCCGTCCGCGGTCAGGGACCGCACCAGAGCGCTGCCGATGAGACCGGACGCGCCGGCCACCGCGATACGTGAACGTTCCATGGCCCCAGCATGACCGCACCGCGGGCCGGAAACCCGTTGGGGCCGCCCGGACCGCCCGCCGTAGGGTGATCGCCATGCCGGAGCCGTACATACGCAACGCCCGAGCCGCCGACGAGCAGCCGCTGGCCGTCCTCGACCGGGCCACCTGGTCCCCCCTGCACGCGGTGATGCCCCAGCCGCAGCCGCCGTACCCGCCCTTCTTCGACGAGCGGCACCCGCCGGAGGAGTACCTCGTCGCCGAGGCCGACGGGCGCGTCCTCGGCTACATCCGGCTCACCCCCCCGACCCCGCTCGCCTCCAACGCGCACGTCCTGGCCATCCAGGGCTTCGCCGTCGCCGAAGAGGCGCGCGGGCGGGGCGTCGGACGCGCGCTGGTCCGGGCCGCCGTCGCCGAGGCGCGGCGGCGCGGCGCACGGCGCCTCACCCTGCGCGTGCTCGGGCACAACGCCCCGGCCCGGGCGCTGTACGAGTCCGAGGGCTTCGCCGTCGAGGGCGTGCTGCCCGGGGAGTTCTTCCTCGACGGCGCGTACGTCGACGACATCTGCATGGGCCGCGCCCTGTGAGCCCCGCGGTGCCTACGAACTGACCAGCTCGCCCGTGTCCACCGTCGCCGTCGCCGTGGCCGCGCGCCGGGCGTCGCCCGCCACCTCGGCCGCCGTCAGCACGTACCCCGTCTCGGCGTCCGAGGTGGAGCGGGCGAAGACCACCCCGAACACCCGGCCGTCCGTGGTCAGCAGCGGGCCGCCGGAGTTGCCCGGCCGGACGGTGGAGCGGATCGCGTAGATCTCCCGGGTGACCGTGCGGTCGTTGTAGATGTTCTGGCCGGTCGCCCGCACCCGGTTCCCGACCGTCGCCGCCTGGAGGTTCAGGCTCCCGTCCTGCGGATAGCCCGCCACCACCGCCGAGTCCCCGCGCACGGCACCCCCGTCGAACCGCAGCACCGGGGCGCGCAGATCCGGAACGTACAGCACGGCCACGTCCCGGTCCGGGTCGAACAGCACCACCCGGGCCGCGTACGACGGCCCGACCCCGCCGACCCGCACGCTCGGCCGGTCGATGCCGGCCACCACGTGCGCGTTGGTCATGACACGCCGGGGCGCGTACACGAACCCGCTGCCCTCACGGCCCTCGGTGCCCACGGCGCCCTCGATCTTGACCGTGCTCAGCCTGGCGGCGTTCGTCGCGGCAGGGGTGACGCTGTCGCCGGTCGGCCGGGCCACCCGGGCCGTCGACTCGTTCTCGAACGGGTTGAACACCTGCGGGAAGCCCGCCTCGGTCAGCGCGGACGTGGCCCGCGAGAACCACGCGGGTGTGGTCCGCGGCATCGCCTCCTGGACCGCGCCCAGCACCGTCGAGTTCCGTATCGCCGTCGTCAGGGTCTGGGACGGGGCCGCGCTCAGCACGCTCGCCGCCACCCAGGCCACGATCAGCACCGCGACCGAGTTCGCCGCCGCGCCCCCTATCCCGTCCGCCACCCGGAGCGGCCCCCGGTCCAGCTCCCCGCGCAGCCGCAGCGCCAGCCGGCCCGCCAGCTCGTGCCCCACCACCGCGGGCACCAGCACCGTCAGCACCGCGAGCACCGTGGCCGTCGCCGTGCCCCGCTCCACCTGGCCCGTCACCCACGGCAGGACCCACACACCGACGGCCGCGCCGCCCACGAACCCGGCCAGCGAGACACATCCCGCCACCAGTCCGCGGCGGTATCCGGACACCGCGTAGACGACGATCACCAGTACGAGCACCAGGTCGAGCAGGTCCACCGAGCCGCCTCTCTCTCAACCTCTTACTACGGACGGGACCGGTCCGCTGATCAGCCACGCGCACGCGAGGCAGCCACCGGGTGGCGGAACCGGTCACGTACGTCTGTACCACCGGAAACGACCCGGACCTGGACGATGGTTCCACCGGGTGGCACAGCGCACATCGCGGGCACGCGCGGCGGTCCGGGAGCGGTCGCACCGGGGCACAGGGAGGCCACAGGCGGCACGCGGTCCGCACCGAGCCGCCCGCCCTACGGTCGTGCACGGCACAAACCGATCGCAGGCGGGGACAGGTGAGGTTCATGGGCCGCGTCCGTACCGACGGCCGTGGCGAGTCCGGGCGGGAACGGGCCGGCCGGTCCCGGACCGTCCGCGGGCCCTGGGCACTGGTCCGCGCGGTCGCGACCGTCGTCCTCGGCCCGGCCGCCGTCACCGCGTCCGCCCTCGACCGGGCCGACGCGGCCCCGGCGCACCACGCGGCCGAGGCCGGCCGGGCACAGGCCCCGGGGCCCGCGGGAGGGACGGGAACGTGATGACGGGACCCGGCACCGCCCTCACCCCCTGAACCGCTGCCACAGGCGGGGATAGCGTTGCGCGAGCACCCGGTCGTCCTCCAGGTCCAGGGGCGTGCCCTCCGGCTCGGCCGGCGCCGGGGCGATGCCCAGGTCCGGCGCGACGGTGCCGGTCAGCTGCTCGTACGCCTCGTCCGCCGCGTACCCCAGCTCCTCGCCGTCGCCGTCGATCTCCTCGTCGAAGTCGTCCAGCAGCTCGGCCAGCGCGTCCGGCTCGTGCACGGCGCCCTCGAAGACCTCCCGGCCCTGGCCGATCAGCCAGCACCGGAAGAAGTCGAACGCGTCGTCGCTGCACCCGTCCAGCAGCAGCCAGGCGGCGCCCCACAGGTCCCAGCGGTAGGCGCGGTTGTAGCGGGCCTCGAAGTGACGGGCGAAGTCCAGGACGAGATCGGGCTCCAGCTGGAGCAGCCGCTCCACGAGCGCGTCGGCCTGCTCCTCCGGATCGCCCCCGGCGGCCTCGCGGGTGGCGTCGATCAGCTCCCAGAACTCCGTCTCGTCCATCACGCCACCAGCATCGGGCCTCGGCCGGTGGGGCGCACGCGGAGTACGGCGGGTCGTCGTCAGCCGTCGTCGCCGTCGTCAGCCGTCGTCACGGCGGTACAGCGCGGCGAGCCGGGCCGCGTCCGCCGCGCAGCGCTCCCGCAGGCTCGCGGGAGCCAGCACCTCCGCCTCCGGCCCCAGCGCGGTCAGCTGGCCGTGCGCCACCTCCTCCGACTCCACCGGCAGCGTCACCGTCACCCAGCCCTCGGCATCCGGGGCGCCCGCGCCCGCCAGCGCCTCCCGCGCACCCAGCGGATCCACGGCGTGCGGCAACCGGCGCACGCCCTCCGGGGACAGTCGCACGACCACCTCCGCGCGCAGGATCGACCGGGCGAACCGCTCGGCCTGCTCCGCCCAGAAACCGGGCAGGTCGAACCCCGGGTCGCGGTCGAACCGCTCGTCGAGCGCGGCCACCGCGGCGAACCGGTCGATCCGGTACGTCCGGAAGGCACCGGCCCCGGCCACCCGCGCGCACAGGTACCAGACACCCGCCTTCAGCACGAGCCCGTACGGCTCCAGCCGCCGTTCGACGGTCCCGTCGCCACGCCGGTAGCCGACGTCGATCCGCCGGTCCTCCCACACCGCCTCGGCGATCACCGGCAGCCACGCGGGTGCCTC
This sequence comes from Streptomyces sp. Ru62, assembly GCF_002920615.1. GTDB lineage: Bacteria > Actinomycetota > Actinomycetes > Streptomycetales > Streptomycetaceae > Streptomyces. The sequence continues at coordinate 5,222 of NZ_PQSU01000063.1, read as the reverse complement.
GGGCTCGCGGAACCAGGCCGGGGCGTCCAGGTGGAACCGCTGCGCGGCGCTGTCCGGCGCGTCCCGCAGCGAGGGGAGCAGCGCCGCCGACACCTTCAGCCGGGCCGCCGAGGCCGCGTCCTGAAGCCCCATCTCGCGCAGCGCCCCCGGCACCCCGCTCAGGAACAGCGCCTCCGCCTCGCTCCGGGCCAGCCCGGTCAGCCGCGTCCGGTACCCGCCGACCAGCCGGTACCCGCCGGCCCGGCCCCGGTCGGCGTACACCGGCACCCCCGCCTCCGACAGCGCCTGCGCGTCCCGCGTCACGGTCCGCTCCGACACCTCCAGCTCGCGTGCCAGCTCGGCGGCGGTCATGGCGGGCCGGGACTGCAGGAGGAGGACCATCTTGATCAGACGTGCGGCGCGCATGCCCACATCATGCAAGAGGCCCCCGCCGGAGCGGGGGCCTCTTGCATGATGCGCGGTCCTTTACAGCCCGTACTTCTCCCGGGCCTCCTTGACCGCCGTCGCCTTCACCTCGCCGCGCCTGGCGAGCTGGGCCAGGGCCGCGACGACGATCGACTGGGCGTCGACGCCGAAGTGGCGGCGGGCGGCCTCACGGGTGTCCGACAGACCGAAGCCGTCGGCGCCCAGCGAGGACCAGTCCTGCTCGACCCACTGCGCGATCTGGTCCGGGACCTGGCGCATGTAGTCGGAGACCGCCAGCACCGGACCCTCGGCGCCCTGGAGCGCCTGGCGGACGTACGGCACCCGCTCCTCGCCCCGCAGCAGCGCCGCGTCGGCCTCCATGGCGTCCCGGCGCAGCTCCGACCAGGAGGTCGCCGACCACACGTCCGCGGCCACGCCCCACTCCTCGGCCAGCAGCTTCTGCGCCTGAAGAGCCCAGTGGATCGCCGTGCCCGAGCCCAGCAGCTGGATGCGCGGGGCGTTGGCGGGCACGGACACGCCCGCGGACTCGGCCGTGTTGAAGCGGTACAGGCCCTTGACGATGCCCTCGTCGATGCCGAGGCCCTGGGGCTTGGCCGGCTGCGGCAGCGGCTCGTTGTAGACCGTCAGGTAGTAGAAGACGTCCTGGTCCTCGCCCGGCTTCGCCTCGCCGTACATCCGGCGCAGACCCTCACGGACGATCACCGCGATCTCGTACGCGAACGCGGGGTCGTACGTCAGCGCGGCCGGGTTGGTCGCGGCGATGACCGGGGAGTGGCCGTCGGCGTGCTGGAGGCCCTCACCCGTGAGGGTGGTACGGCCGGCCGTCGCGCCGACGAGGAAGCCGCGACCGAGCTGGTCGCCGAGCTGCCACATCTGGTCGGCGGTGCGCTGCCAGCCGAACATCGAGTAGAAGATGTAGAACGGGATCATCGCCTCGCCGTGCGTCGCGTACGCGGTGGACGCGGCGATGAAGTCGGCCATCGAACCGGCCTCGGTGATCCCCTCGTTGAGGATCTGGCCGTTCCTGGCCTCCTTGTAGTACATCAGCTGGTCGCGGTCGACCGGCTCGTACGTCTGGCCCTTGGGGGAGTAGATGCCCAGGGACGGGAACAGGCTCTCCATGCCGAAGGTGCGCGCCTCGTCGGGGACGATCGGCACCCAGCGCTTGCCCGTCTCCTTGTCGCGGACGAGATCCTTGACCAGGCGGACGAAGGCCATGGTGGTGGCCACGTTCTGGGAGCCGGAGCCCTTGTCGAAGGAGGCGAACGCCTTCTCGGCGGGGGCCGGCAGCGGGGCCAGCGCGTGCGTGCGGCGGGCCGGGGCCGGGCCGCCGAGGGCCGCGCGGCGCTCCTGGAGGTAGCGGACCTCGGGGGAGTCGGCGCCCGGGTGGCCGTAGGGCACCACGCCGTCGGTGAAGTCGCTGTCCTTGATCGGCAGGCCGAGCAGGTCGCGCATCGCCTTGAACTCGTCCACCGACAGCTTCTTCATCTGGTGGTTGGCGTTCTTCGACGCGAAGCCCTCGCCGAGGGTGTGGCCCTTGACCGTCTGGGCCAGGATCACGGTCGGCGCGCCCTTGTGCTCGACGGCGGCCTTGTACGCGGCGTAGACCTTGCGCGGCTCGTGACCGCCGCGGGAGAAGTGGAAGCAGTCGAGGATCTTGTCGTCGCTCAGCAGCTTCGCCATCTCGGCGAGCGCCGGGTCCTTGCCGAAGAAGTCCTCGCGGATGTAGGCGGCCCCGCGGGTCTGGTACGTCTGGACCTGCGCGTCCGGTACCTCGCGCAGCCGGCGTACCAGCGCGCCCGTGGTGTCGAGCTGGAACAGCTCGTCCCAGGCCGAGCCCCACAGCGTCTTGATGACGTTCCAGCCGGCGCCGCGGAACTGGGCCTCCAGCTCCTGCACGATCTTGAAGTTGGCGCGGACCGGGCCGTCCAGGCGCTGCAGGTTGCAGTTGATGACGAAGGTGAGGTTGTCCAGCTCCTCACGCGCGGCCAGCGCGAGGGCCGCCGTCGACTCCGGCTCGTCCATCTCGCCGTCGCCGAGGAAGGCCCAGACGTGGGAGGCGGAGACGTCCTTGATGCCGCGGTTGGTGAGGTAGCGGTTGAAGCGCGCCTGGTAGATGGCGGAGAGCGGGCCGAGGCCCATCGACACCGTCGGGAACTCCCACAGCCAGGGCAGACGGCGCGGGTGCGGGTACGACGGCAGGCCGTTGCCGCCGGCCTCCTGGCGGAAGTTGTCCAGGTGCTGCTCGCTGAGCCGGCCGTCGAGGAAGGCGCGGGCGTAGATGCCGGGGGAGGCGTGGCCCTGGATGTAGAGCTGGTCGCCGGAGCCGTCACCCTCCTTGCCCTTGAAGAAGTGGTTGAAGCCGGTCTCGTACAGCCAGGCCGCGGAGGCGAAGGTGGCGATGTGGCCGCCGACGCCGTACTTCGCGCCGCGGGTCACCATGGCGGCCGCGTTCCAGCGGTTCCAGGCGGTGATCCGGGCCTCCATCTCCGGGTCGCCGGGCAGCGCCGGCTCCGCGGAGGTGGGGATGGTGTTGACGTAGTCCGTCTCGAGGAGCTTCGGCAGCGCGATGCCGCCCGCCTCGGCGCGCTCCAGCGTGCGGCGCATCAGGTACGCGGCGCGGTGCGGCCCGGCCTCCCTGGCGACGGCGTCGAGGGAGGCCTGCCACTCGGCGGTCTCCTCCGGGTCGCGGTCCGGGAGCTGGTCGAGCGCGCTCGGCTGGATGGCGTTGGGGTCGGTCATGTCGCCGCCTTCCTCAGTCGAAGGGGTTCCCTCATCGGTAAGGGTTCGGGGGTGCCCTTGGTCTTTGGCAGGACAGGGCAGGCGGACCTCGAAGGCGGCGTCGTTGTGCGACTCCGTCGTGCGTCCGTCGGTGACTGTAACTCCCTGATCGATGATCGATCAAAGGGTTGAGGGCCAAAACCTCTTGATTTGGAGAAAGTCGGCACGCGGTGCCTTTGCGAATGGCACCCGGTGACGCTGAAATTCCTGGTTTTCGCAGGTGAGCGTGGGGATGCTCGACTGGGTCAGGCGCGCGGGGCGCACCCCAGCACATGGGCCTTCACCAGCTCGGCGATCCGGGGGTCCCGGCGCCTGAACGCCTGCACCAGCTCCTCGTGCTCCTCCGCGTACGACTGCTGCACGGTGCCCAGCCAGCGGATGGACAGCGCCGTGAACACCTCGATGCCCAGGCCCTCCCAGGTGTGCAGCAGCACCGAGTTGCGGGCCGCCCGGACCAGCTCCCGGTGGAAGCCGACCGTGTGCCGCACCTGTGCCGTGCCGTCCGCCTCCCGGTCGGCCTCGTACAGCGCCAGGACGTGCGGCTCCAGCGCCGAGCAGTCCTCCGCGAGGCGGTCGGCCGCCAGCTCCGCCGCGATGGCCTCCAGCCCGGCCCGGACCGGGTAGCTCTCCTCCAGGTCCGCCGCCGTCAGGTTCCGTACCCGGACGCCCTTGTTGGGGGCCGACTCGATCAGGCGCAGGGACTCCAGCTCGCGCAGGGCCTCGCGGACCGGGGTCTGGCTGACCTCCAGCTCGGTGGCGATCCGCCGCTCCACGATGCGCTCGCCCGGCTGCCAGCGCCCGCTGACGATCCCCTCCACGATGTGCTCGCGGATCTGCTCGCGCAGCGAGTGGACGACGGGCGCGGTCATGAGGGCTCCTTAGGGAGGGCTGACGTTTAGACAATAAGGCCGGTTCGCTCCGCGGGTAGGGCGCGTCGGGGTGCTTTGGTGCAGGTGAGACGAGGCTTACACGCTCCGTATGCCGACAAACACGAACACCCCGCCCGGAGAAGCTCCGGACGGGGTGCCGCAGGGACAGCAGTTACAGGCCGAGCTCGACCTCGAACTCGCCGGCCTCCAGGATCGCCTTGACCGCCGTCAGGTAACGGGCCGCGTCGGCGCCGTCGACCAGGCGGTGGTCGTAGGAGAGGGTCAGGTAGGTCATGTCGCGGACGCCGATGACCGTGCCCTCCTCGGTCTCGATGACGGCCGGACGCTTGACCGTGGCACCGATGCCGAGGATCGCGACCTGGCCCGGCGGCACGATGATCGTGTCGAACAGGGCACCGCGCGAACCGGTGTTGGAGATGGTGAAGGTCGCGCCGGACAGCTCGTCCGGGGTGATCTTGCTGGCCCGGACCTTGCCCGCCAGCTCCGCCGTGGCCTTGGCGATGCCCGCGATGTTGAGGTCGCCGGCGTGCTTGATGACCGGGGTCATCAGGCCCTTCTCGGAGTCCACCGCGATACCGATGTTCTCGGTGTCGAAGTAGGTGATGGTCCCCTCGGCCTCGTTGATCTTGGCGTTGATGACCGGGTGGGCCTTCAGCGCCTGCGCGGCGGCCTTGACGAAGAACGGCATCGGGGAGAGCTTGACGCCCTCGCGGGCCGCGAAGGAGTCCTTCGCCTGGGCGCGCAGCTTCATCAGGCGCGTGACGTCGACCTCGACGACCGACGACAGCTGGGCCTGCTCGTGCAGCGCCTTGACCATGTTGTCGCCGATGACCTTGCGGATGCGAGGCATCTTGACGGTCTGCCCGCGCAGCGGGGAGACCTCCAGCGCCGGGGCCTTCCTGGCGGCGGCAGGGCCCGCGGCAGTCACGGCGGCAGCGGCCGGAGCCGGGGCAGCGGCGGCGGCCTTCGCGGCCTCGGCGGCGGCGATGACGTCCTGCTTGCGGATACGGCCGCCGACGCCGGTGCCCTTGACGGTGGCCAGGTCGACGCCGTTCTCGGCGGCGAGCTTGCGCACCAGCGGGGTGACGTACGCGCCCTCGTCCGTCGCCTGGGTGGCGGTCGGGG
>NZ_PQSU01000062.1 GCF_002920615.1 Streptomyces sp. Ru62 | reverse complement strand
CGTCTCGTCCTCGGCGACCTTGATGGAGGCCAGCACGCCGGAGGCGGGGGCCGGGATCTCGGTGTCGACCTTGTCGGTCGAGACCTCGAGCAGCGGCTCGTCGGCCTCGACGCGTTCGCCCTCGGCCTTCAGCCAGCGGGTGACAGTGCCCTCGGTGACGCTCTCACCGAGCGCCGGAAGGGTTACGGAAACCGCCATGGTTTCGGTTGCTCCTAACGAATTGCGGAAGTCTGTGTCGTCGCGCCCGTTGACCGAAGGGTCAGTCGTGGGAGTGCAGCGGCTTGCCGGCCAGTGCCAGGTGGGCCTCGCCGAGCGCCTCGTTCTGCGTCGGGTGGGCGTGGATGAGCTGGGCGACCTCGGCCGGCAGCGCCTCCCAGTTGTAGATCAGCTGCGCCTCGCCGACCTGCTCGCCCATGCGGTCGCCGACCATGTGGACGCCGACGACGGCACCGTCCTTGACCTGGACGAGCTTGATCTCGCCCGCGGTCTTCAGGATCTTGCTCTTCCCGTTGCCCGCCAGGTTGTACTTCAGAGCGACGACCTTGTCCGCGCCGTAGATCTCCTTGGCCTTGGCCTCGGTGATACCGACGGAGGCGACCTCCGGCTGGCAGTACGTCACCCGGGGAACACCGTCGTAGTCGACCGGGACGACCTTCAGACCCGCCAGACGCTCCGCCACCAGGATGCCCTCGGCGAAGCCGACGTGCGCGAGCTGGAGCGTCGGGACGAGGTCACCGACGGCGGAGATGGTCGGGACGTTGGTGCGCATGTACTCGTCGACGAGGACGTAGCCGCGGTCCATGGCGACCCCGGCCTCCTCGTAGCCCAGGCCCTGCGAGACCGGGCCGCGGCCGACGGCCACCAGCAGGACCTCGGCCTCGAACTCCTTGCCGTCGGCCAGGGTGACCTTCACACCGTCCTGGGTGTACTCGGCCTTCTGGAAGAAGGTGCCCAGGTTGAACTTGATGCCGCGCTTGCGGAACGCGCGCTCAAGAAGCTTCGAGCTGTTCTCGTCCTCGACCGGGACGAGGTGCTTCAGGCCCTCGATGATCGTGACGTCGGAACCGAAGGACTTCCACGCCGAGGCGAACTCGACTCCGATGACACCGCCGCCCAGGATGATCGCGGACTTCGGCACGCGGTCCAGGACGAGGGCGTGGTCGGAGGAGATGATGCGGTTGCCGTCGATCTCCAGGCCCGGCAGCGACTTCGGCACGGAGCCGGTCGCCAGCAGGACGTGACGGCCCTGGATGCGCTGGCCGTTGACATCGACGGAGGTCGGGGAGGACAGGTAGCCCTCACCCTCGATGTAGGTCACCTTGCGGGAGGCGATGAGCCCCTGCAGACCCTTGTACAGACCGGAGACGACGTCGTCCTTGTACTTGTGGACGGCCGGGACGTCGATGCCCTCGAAGGTGGCCTTCACACCGAACTGCTCGCTCTCGCGGGCCTGGTCGGCGATCTCGCCCGCGTGCAGCAGGGCCTTGGTGGGGATGCAACCCCGGTGCAGGCAGGTGCCGCCGACCTTGTCCTTCTCGATCAGGGCGACGTCCAGGCCCAGCTGCGCCCCGCGCAGGGCCGCGGCGTAACCACCGCTACCACCGCCGAGGATCACTAGGTCGAAAACGGTGCTGGCGTCGTTCGCCACGTCACGTCCTCCATGCATGTGCGCCGTACGCCGGGCACCCTTGCCCCTTCGGGAGGTGACCGGCCGGTCGGCTGGTGTCCGGCCGCTTGATGCTTCGGCCCTTCGGTGGGGGCCCTGTCCTGCCGGGCTCCATCTTTGCACTTGTCGGAGGCGATCGAGACGCGGGGCCGGTGTGTGAGACGTCCCACGTTCCCTGGAAAACGAAGGCGCGCGGGGGCAGGGGCGCGGGGAACTGCGCGAACAGCCCCCACGCTCCTGCGGACGACGTACTACCGACCGGACCGAGTCGTCAGGCGGCTCAGCCCAGGTCACCCGCGGCGGTGAGCTCCGCGAGACGGACCAGCGTACGCACCGCGGTCCCCGTGCCGCCCTTCGGCGTGTACCCGAAGGGCCCGCCCTCGTTGAACGCCGGCCCGGCGATGTCGAGGTGCGCCCAGGTGATCCCCTCGCCGACGAACTCGCGCAGGAAGAGCCCGGCGACGAGGCCGCCGCCCATCCGCTCGCCCATGTTCGCGATGTCGGCCACGGACGACTCCATGCCCTTGCGCAGGTGCTCCGGCAGCGGCATCGGCCAGGCCGGCTCGCCGACCTCCTCCGCCGCCTCGTGCACCGCGGAGCGGAACGCGTCGTCGTTGGCCATCACACCGAACGTCCGGCTGCCCAGCGCCAGCATCATCGCGCCGGTCAGCGTGGCCACGTCCACGATCGCGTCCGGGTTCTCCTGCGAGGCCGCCCACAGCGCATCGCCGAGCACCAGCCGGCCCTCGGCGTCGGTGTTGAGCACCTCGACCGTCTTGCCGCTGTACATGCGCAGCACGTCACCCGGGCGCACGGCGGAGCCGGACGGCATGTTCTCGGCCAGCGCCAGCCAGCCGGTGACATTGACCTCCAGGCCGAGGCGCGCGGCGGCGACGACCGCGGCGAACACGGCGGCGGCACCGCTCATGTCGCACTTCATCGTCTCGTTGTGCCCGGCCGGCTTCAGCGAGATGCCGCCCGAGTCGTAGGTGATGCCCTTGCCGACGAAGGCCAGGTGCTTGACCGCCTTCGGGTGCGTGTACGACAGCTTCACCAGGCGGGGGGTGGCCGCGGAGCCGCCGCCGACGCCGAGGATGCCGCCGTAGCCGCCCTTGACCAGGGCCTTCTCGTCGAGCACCTGCACCTTGAGGCCGTGCTCCTTGGCCGCGGTCTGCGCGATGCCGGCGAAGGCGGCGGGGGTGAGGTCGTTCGGCGGGGTGTTGATCAGGTCGCGGGCGCGGTTCAGTTCCTCGCAGACCGCGACCGCGCGGGCGACCGCGCCCTTGTGGGCGGCGTCGCGCGGCTTGCCGCCGAGCAGCGCGGCCTCGGCCAGCGGCGCCTTGCCGTTCCTGGCCCTGCCGTTGCCGCCGTTCTGGCCGTTGCCCTTGTAGGCGTCGAAGGAGTAGGCGCCGAGCAGGATGCCCTCGCCGATCGCGCCGATCGCGCCGGGGCTGTCGACGGGCAGCGCGAACGCGGCCTTCTTCGACCCGGCGAGCGCGCGGGCGGCCACGCCGGCGGCCTTGCGCAGCGCCTCGGGGTCGTAGCCGGGGCCGCCGTCCTCGCCGTCCTCGCCGTCCTTGTCGGCGGGCTGAGCGCCGAGGCCCACCGCCACCACGAGCGGGGCCTTGAAGCCGGCCGGCGCGGGCAGCTTCGTCAGCTCGCCCTCGGCACCCGAGGCGCCGAGGGTCTCCAGGACGCCGGCCAGCTTGCCGTCGTACGCCTTGTCCACGGCCTCGGCGCCCGGCGCGACGACGGGCCCCTGGGCGCCCTTGGCGACACCGATCACGATCGCGTCGGCCCGCAGGCCGGGCGCCGCGGCGGTGCTGAGAGTCAGAGCAGTCACGGTGGTGAAATCTCGCTTCCGATGTGAAGTTCGCTGTGGCCGATGTGGGGTGGGTCGACCGGGCCCGAGAGCCGACCCTAGGCCCAGGGCCGGGCGCTGGTGGCAACCGGGGCCTCACCCTGTCGGCGAACACCCGTGATGAGACTACGCCCGTTGCCGACGCGCCCCGAAGGGGCGCGAGGCCGTGCGCGGTGCGCGGCTTCGCCGCGGGAGGACCGGCCACGACGCACCCACGGCCGACGAAGGGGTACCACCCCGCGCCGCCACGTCGCTAACGACCGAGGGCCAGCACCACCAGCGCCGTGACCGCGGCCGTCTCCGCGACCGCGCCGAACACATCGCCGGTGACCCCGCCGAACCTGCGGACGCACCGGCGCAGCAGCAGGTCGGCGACGGCGACGGCGGCGGCCACCGCGAGGGCGGTGCGCACGCCGTCGTACCCGCCGAGACCGGCACCCGCCGCCCCGGCCGCCGCCACGACGGCGCAGGCCACGGCCAGTGCCGTGCCCTTCGGAACCACCCCGGCCACCGCCGCCCCCAGCCCCTCAGGGCGGGCCGCCGGCACCCCGGCGCGGGCGGCCAGGGTGAGCGCCAGCCGGGCCGCGACCGCCGACACCACGGCCGCCACGGCACCCCGGGCCCAGGAGCCGCCGTAGAGCTGCGCCAGTACGGCGACCTGGGCGAGCAGCACCAGGACGAGGGTGAGCACCCCGAACGGTCCGATGTCCGACTGCTTCATGATCCGCAGCGCGTCCTCGGCGGGCTTGCCGCTGCCCAGCCCGTCGGCGGTGTCGGCGAGCCCGTCGAGGTGCAGCCCACGGGTCAGTGCGGCCGGTACGGCGGCCGAGGCGACGGCGGCGAGCAGCGGGCCGGCGCCGAGGAGGAGCAAGAGCAGGCCGAGCCCGGCCGCGCACCCGCCGACGACCAGTCCGGCCACCGGTGCGCACACCATGCCCCCGCGCGCGGCCCCCCGGTCCCAGCGGTGCACCCGGACGGGCAGCACGGTGAGCGTGCCGAAGGCGAACCGGAGTCCGTCCCGCAGGGAGAACGCAGGGGGCGGGGAGGAGGGGGAGGAGGGCGAGGAGGGGGAGGACGTGAACACCGGCGCAGGCTATCCCGCCCGGGATCCGGAACTCCCGGGCTCCACCCGGCCGTCGGCCCCTGGCCCACGCGCGTCCTTGCCCATTCCCTGGAGGGATAAAGTGCGCACATGGGGCACTGGTGGGTGCGGAACATCGTCGAGCCGGGCAAGCTTCCGCTGCTGCTGGCGCTCGCCGCCTTCGTGCTGACGTTCGTCGTGACCCGGGTCATCACCCGGCTGATCCGGGCGGGCAGGGGCCCGTTCGCCGATGTCAAGGCCGGCGGGCTGCACATCCACCACGTCGTCCCCGGGGTCGTCCTCACCGTCGTCGGCGGCTTCGGCGCGGTGGCCAGCGACCGCCACGGCGCCGGCGGGATCGTCTCGGCCGTGCTGTTCGGCATGGGCGCGGGCCTGGTCCTGGACGAGTTCGCGCTGATCCTGCACCTGGACGACGTCTACTGGACCGAGGAGGGCCGCAAGAGCGTCGAGGTCGTCGTGCTCACCGCCGCCCTGGTCGGCCTGCTGCTCGCCGGCTTCGTCCCGTTCGGCGTCAACGACCTCTCCCAGCAGGAGCTGGCCGACCGCGGCACGGTCGTCTCCAACATCGTCGGGAACTTCCTCTTCTCCCTCGTCGCCCTGCACAAGGGCAAGGCCCGCACCGCGCTCTTCGGGGTGATCGTGCCGCTGGTCGCGCTCGTCGGCGCGGTCCGGCTCGCCCGCCCCGGCTCCCCGTGGGCCCGCCGCTTCTACGGCCGCCGCCCCCGCGCCCGTGCCAGGGCCGCCCTGCGCGCCTACCGGCACGACCGCCGCTGGGCGCGGCCGAGCCGCGCCGTTCAGGACTGGATCGGCGGCAAGCCCGACCCCCGCCCGGCACGCCTGCCCGGCCACCGCTGACCGCGGGCCCGACCGGCCGGGGGCGTGCCTCGGTGCCGCGCTGCCGCCAGCAGACACAGCAGCCCCACTGCCATCAGCGCGGCCAGGTGCTCCTTGCCCGCCAGGTTCTCCTTGAGCAGCACCTCGACGACCATCGCCAGCGTCACCGCGCCCGCCGTCGCGTAGGCGCCGTACCGCCAGCTCACGAACACCGCGAGCCCTACGACGGCCGCCGAGGGCCCGGTGTCCACCACCTGCCCGTCGGTCCAGGGCAGCCCGAAGGGGGCGTGCGCGCCCAGGGTGATGCCGAGGCGCGCGTACAGGGTTCCGGCGAGCGTGGCGACGTAGGCGATGGTCAGCGTCCGCCACCAGCCCAGGCACAGTTCGGCGATCCCGAACACCAGCAGGATCTGCGCCAGCGCCCCCCACACCGGCAGGTCCAGCGCGGGCACGAACAGCGACAGGGGGGTGCGCAGCAGGGCGAGCCACAGGGGGTCGTCGGCCCGTACGGCACCCAGGTCCTGCACCAGCCCGTACCCCCATGGCTGGTTCTGCACGTACTGCAGCAACGCCGTCAGGCCCACCGCCGCGGCCGTCAACGGGGCCGCCGCCGGGCCCCGTCGCCGCAGGGGACCGCGCACGGCGGCGTACAGCGGCCCCCACTCGGCCCGGGCCCAGCCGGCCGGCGTCCTCAACGGACGCCCCTCCTCGAACGTTCCTCCGTCGAGCGTCGTGGCCATCGAGCGTTCCCCCGTCGTGCGTGTGTCATCGGTGCGTGTCCAGGTGCCTGCGATGCAGCCACTTGGGCAGTCCCGGCGCCTCCAGGAACCCCTCCGCGCGGGCCGAGGCGAGGCCGATGCGCGGCAGGTCCGCGCTCTTCTCGAAGAGCAGGAACCGCGGCTCCCAGACGGGCCGGTACTTGGCGTTGGCGCGGTACAGCGACTCGATCTGCCACCAGCGCGAGAAGAAGCTGAGCAGCGACCGCCACAGCCTCAGCACCGGTCCGGCTCCGAGGCGCGCGCCACGTTCGAAGACCGATCTGAACATCGCGAAGTTGAGTGAGACCTGCGTGATCCCGATCTCGTCGGCCCGCCGCAGCAGCTCGATGACCATGAACTCCATCAGCCCGTTGTCGGAGTCCCGGTCCCGCCGCATCAGGTCCAGGGACAGCCCGTGCGGCCCCCACGGCACGAAGGACAGCAGCGCCCGCAGCCGCCCCTCGGCGTCCGTGCACTCCAGCATCACGCACCGGCCGTCCCCGGGGTCCCCGAGCCGGCCGAGCGCCATGCTGAAGCCGCGTTCGGTGGCGCCGTCCCGCCAGTCGTCGGCGCGCTCCACGAGATGCGCCATCTCGTGGGCCGGGATGTCCTCGTGCCGGCGGATGCGCACCCGGTACCCGGCCCGCCCCACCCGGTTGTACGCCTGCCGGACGGTGCGCATCGCCCGGCCCTCCAGCGTGAACTCGGCGACCTCCACGACCGCCTCGTCGCCGAGCTCCAGCGCGTCCAGACCGTGCCGGGAGTAGACCGTCCCGGCCTCCTCGCCCGCGCCCATGACCGCCGGGATCCAGCCGTGCGCCCGCGCCTGGGCGAGCCACGGGGCGATCGCCCCCGGCCAGGCCTCCGGGTCCCCGATCGGGTCCCCGGACGCGAGACTCACCCCGCCGACCACGCGGTAGGCGACGGCCGCCTTCCCGGTCGGCGACCACACCACGCTCTTCTCCCGGCGCAGCGCGAAGTAGCCGAGCGAGTCACGGTCGCCGTGCCGCTCCAGCAGCTCGCGCAGCCGCTTCTCGTCGCCCTCGGTGAGCGGGTCGACGGCCCGCCGGGACCGGAAGGCGGCGTAGAACACGGCGAGGACCAGGGCCGTACTGAGCACGTTGATCGCCACGTTGGCCCAGTTGGGCGGGTCGATCCCCGGGAAGTGGGACTCGTCGGCCGCCACCGACACCAGGCGCAGGGTGCCGTAGTGCCAGCGCTCCGGGAACGTGGACCGGGCCGCGTCCGGCGCCTGGTCGGTGACCGTCACCAGCAGCCCGGCCAGCAGGCTCGCCAGCAGCCCGCCGCCGACGGCCACCGTGGCCGCGAGGCGGGGATTGGACCGGTCGCCCTTGGCGTAGAACTCCCGGCGGCCGACGAGCAGCGCGCCGACGAAGGCGGCGGTCAGGGCGAGGGAGACCCAGTTCTGCGGGTACCGCCGGATCTCCGGGAACGCCATGGCGAACGCGAACAGCGCCAGGAAGAGCCCGCTCATCACCAGGTTGAGGATCCACGCGGCCCGCTTGCGGCGCCGCATGGTGATCGCGAGGAAGGCGGTGAACAGACCGGCGGCGAAGCCGGCCGTCAGCAGGTACGGCGTGAAGAAGTCGTCCTGGTTGTGCCGGCGCACGTCCTGGCCGAGCGAGACCCACACCGCGCTGAGGAAGTTGACGAAGGCGACGGTCCGCAGATACCAGACGGCGAACGCGGCGGCCCGCCGGGAAGCCCCGGTGGACCGCCGCGCCCGCTCACCCGTCCGCGCCGCCTCGGCTCGCTGCTCCACGGCAATCCGGACATCTCCCATGGGGCAGGATCATATGGGTGCGGCTCAGGCGAACCGCACTTTTCAAGCCGTTGGCGGCATCGGTCTTACCTCTCCGACTCGGTGCCCGACCCCGTCTCGGTGTCCGGCCCCGTCTCGGTGTCCGGCCCCGTCTCGGCCTCCGGGCGCTCGGGAAGCTCCGCCGCCAGCGCGGCGGCGCTCCGCACCAGTGGCAGCGCCAGCAGCGCGCCGACGCCCTCGCCGACCCTCACCCCCTGCTCCAGCAGCGGCTCCAGGGCCATCCGGTCCAGCGCCTTGGCCTGACCCGGCTCCCCGCTGTCGTGTCCGGCCAGCCACCAGTCCGGCGCCCGGAACGCGACCCGCTGCGCGACCAGGGCGCAGGCGGCGGCCACGACTCCGTCGAGGATCACCGGCAGCTTCCGCACCGCGCACTGCAACAGGAACCCGGTCATCGCCGCCAGGTCCGCCCCGCCCACGGCCGCCAGCAGCTGCACCTGGTCCCCGAGCACCGGCCGGGCCCGCCGCAGCGCGTCCCGGACCGCCGCGCACTTGCGCATCCACGCCAGGTCGTCGATCGCCTCGCCGCCGCGTCCGGTCACCACGGACGCGTCGGTCCCGCACAGCGCCGCGACCAGCACCGCCGCCGCCGTGGTCCCGCCCACGCTGACGTCGCCGAGCACCACCAGATCGGTCCCCGAGTCGGCCTCCTCGTCGGCGACCGCGACACCCGCCCGCAGCGCGGCCTCGGCCTCCTCCAGGGTGAGCGCGTCCTCGACGTCGATACGGCCGCTGCCCCGCCGCACCCGGTGCCGCACCACGTCCTTGGGCAGGGCGTCCGGGTCGCAGTCCAGGGCCATGTCCACGACCCGTACGGGCACCTCCAGCCGGCGCGCCAGCACGGCCACCGGGCTCGCGCCCTCCAGCACCGCCCGCACCAGCCGCTCCGCACCCCCCGCGGGCCGCGCCGACACGCCCAGCTGCGCCACGCCGTGGTCGCCGGCGAACAGCACCACCCGGGGCCGCTCGACCGGCCGCACCGGCACGGTGCCGCGCGCGGCGGCCAGCCACTCGCCCAGCTCGTCCAGGCGGCCCAGCGCTCCCGGCGGCACGATCTGGCGCTCCCGCCGGGCCTCGGCGTCACGGCGTACGCCCCCGTCCGGGCGCTCGATCAGATCGGTGAAGTCGTCCAGATTAAGGCTGCTCATTCGCCGAACAGTACCGCCAGCGAGCGAACGCGCCCGCGCCACATCGCCACCACACCCCCACGACGTCTTTGCACCTCAGAGCGTGATCCCATACGTTCCGGTTTGCCGCGGAATGTCGCACAGGGAGCACGCCCATGCCGACCTCGCCCCTCACCCCGCAGATCACCACCCCCCACGACCCCTTCCAGGAGCCCCGCCGCGAGGACTGCCCCTGGTGCGGCTCCCCCCGCCTGCGCACCCGGCTGCGCGCGCCCGACCCGCTGCGGCACCGGTCGGGCAGGTTCGTCCTCGACGCGTGCCGGGACTGCGGCCACGCCTTCCAGAACCCCCGGCTCAGCGCGGAGGGGCTCGCCTTCTTCCACCGCGACTTCTACGAAAGACACCTGGAGCAGTTCGCCGCGCAGGTCCTCCCCGCCCGGGCCGTGCGCCGCCGGCACCGCGCCACCGCCTGGCGGCTGTCCGCGCTGCGGGAACCGGAGAGCTGGCTGGACGTCGGCACCGGCCACGCCCGGTTCCCCGAGGCGGCGAAGGAGTTCTTCCCCTACACCAGCTTCGACGGGCTGGACCCGACGGCCCGGGTGCAGCAGGCGCTGCTGGAGGGGCGCGTGGAGGAGGCGCACCGCGGTTACCTCACGACTCCCGGCATGGCGGCCCGGCTGCGCGCCCGCTACGACGTCGTCACCATGTTCCACCATCTGCAGCACGCGCCCGACCCGCGAGCCGAACTGCGCGCCGCGCTGACCGTGCTGCGGCGCGGCGGCCACCTGGTCGTCGAAGTCCCGGACCCGCGCTGCCTGTTCGCCGCGCTGCTGGGCAGGTGGTGGCTGCCGTACGGCCAGCCGCGCCACCTGCACCTGGTGCCGCTCGCCAACCTCCACGCGGAACTGCGGTCCCTGGGCTGCACGGTCCTGGTCACGGACCGCACCACCCCGCATGTGCCGTACGACCTCTCGGCGGCCGTCGCCCTCGCCGTGGCCCAGGCCCACCCGGTCGTCCAACTCGCGGCGGTCCCCGTCCAGGCCCTGGCCTCGGTGCTGGACCACGGGTGCGCGCCGCTGTTCCGCCGCACGCGCTTCTCCAACGCGTACCGGGTGGTGGCGCGCAAGGACGGGGGATGACGGGGCATCGTCGCCGGCTGCGGGCCCGTCGCCGCCGCTCGCGCGCGGCGGAGCCGCATACGGACACAGCCCCGCGTGCCTGCGGGGCGCTCGTGGCTGCGGGCAGTCGTGCCGCCGGGGCGGCACGGGTGGGCGCGGCGGCACCCTCGGCGCCGATGAGCCGACCACGCCCGGCCGACACCGGTACAGGGCACCCCCGTCAGCCGCGGAGCACCAGCGCCTGGCCCGCCACCACCAGCAGGACCTGTTCGCACTCGTTCGCGAACGCCGCGTTCAGACGGCCCAGTTCGTCCCGGTAGCGGCGGCCGGAAGCCGTCGCGGGGACGATGCCGGAGCCGACCTCGTTGGACACCGCCACCACGGTCCGCCGAGTGCCCCGCACCGCGGCCGTCAGCTCCCGCACCCGCTCCCGCAACGCCTTCTCACCCCCGCCCGCCCACTCCGCGTCGTCCCACGCCCCCACGGAATCCATCACGTCCGTCAGCCACAGCGACAGACAGTCGATCAGCACCGGCGGCCCGTCCTGCGCGAGCACCGGCACCAGGTCCGTCGTCTCCGCCGTACGCCACGACCCCGGCCGCCGCTCCCGGTGCACGGCCACCCGGTCCGCCCACTCGGTGTCCCCGTCCCGCGTGCCGCCCGTCGCCACGTACAGCACCTCCGGGAACGTCTCCAGCCGCCGCTCCGCCTCCACCGACTTGCCCGAGCGCGCCCCGCCCAGCACCAGCGTCCGCCGCGGCACGTCCGGCACCTCCTCGTACGCCCCCACCACCAGCGTCGTACCGTCCGGAACCGCCCGCGCACCCGCCGCCGCCAGCCGGCGCCGCAACTCCGCGCCGGGCGGCACGTCGTGGTCCAGGTGGACGGCGAGCACATCCGTGGTGGGGCCGACCGAGCCGACCGCGCGGAGCCGGGCGAGCGCGTCGGGACGGCCCACGACATCCGCGAGGAGCATGTCGTACGACTCCGCCGTCGCCT
Source organism: Streptomyces sp. Ru62 (assembly GCF_002920615.1). Classification (GTDB taxonomy): domain Bacteria; phylum Actinomycetota; class Actinomycetes; order Streptomycetales; family Streptomycetaceae; genus Streptomyces. The sequence goes on along the minus strand of NZ_PQSU01000062.1, from coordinate 17,923 downwards.
CCTCCAGCCCCGCCGGCGCCCCGCCCGGCGGCAGGTACAGCAGCCGCTGCCCGTCCGGCCCGGTCACCGCGTACCCCGTGCCGCCCGCGTCCATCGCCACGGCCCGCACCCGATGCCCCGTCAGCAGCGCCAACTCCCGCCCGTCCGGCACCCGGCCGGGCTGCGGCAGCCCGGCCGGGACCTCCACCGCCGGGCCGTCGTGCGGATGCGACAGCAGCACCTGCCGTACCCCGCCCAGCGACTGCCCGGCGCGGGCCGCCGCGAACGCCGCGCCCGGCGTCAGGTCCAGCAGCAGCGTCCCGTCCACGAGCGCCGCGGTCGCGGCCCGCGCGTCGGGCCCGAGCGCGGTCGCGCACACGGCACAGGAACAGTCGGGGCGAGGCAGTCCCGCCGGGGCACCGGTACCGAGCAGAGTTACTTCCACGGACCGATTTTCGCCTGCCACCCGAGGTCTCGCGCGACCGGCCACCCGGATGATCCACCGCCTCTAACGGCCGACCCGGCGGAGCGCATACGCTGCGGGGGCAGGTGTTGGATCAAAGGAGGCCCAGATGACGGCATGGACGTGGCGGTTCGAGAAGGCCGACGGGACGGAGGTCCAGCCGGCGGTGCAGCCCGAGGAGTTCACCACGCAGGGGGATGCCGAGTCCTGGATCGGGGAGCACTGGAAGGCGCTGCTGGAGGGCGGGGCCGACCAGGTGCGGCTGTTCGAGGAGACGGCGGAGATCTACGGCCCGATGAGCCTGCACGCCGACGCGTGACCCGGCCGTGAACGGGGTGAGGAGGGGGCACCCTCCTCACTGCTCGCCCAGGGTCACCTCGACCGTCTTCTCGGCGCCGTCCCGCTGGTAGGTGACCGTGGTGCGCTGCCCCGGCTTGCCGTCCGCCAGCGCCTCGGCGAGCGAGGTGATGGTGGTGACGGGCCGGTCACCCACCGCGGTGATGATGTCGCCGGCGCGCAGACCCGCCCGGTCGGCCGCGCCGCCGGCGCGGACGCTGACCACCGCGACCCCGCTCGGCTGGTAGCGGTCGTTCACGACCGTCCGCGCGGTGATGTCGAGGGCCGCCCGCCCCGACTCGACGACCTTCCCCTCCCGGACGATCTGGTCGGCAACCGTCCGCACCATCGACGACGGGATCGCGAACCCGATGCCGGGCGCCGCGCTGTTCCCGAAGGTCGGGTCGGTCGCCGCGAGCGTCGGGATGCCGATCACCTGCCCATCGAGATCGACCAGGGCGCCACCGCTGTTGCCGGGATTGATCGCCGCCGAGGTCTGCACCATGTTCGCGATCGTCGCACCCGTACCGCCGCCCGAATCACCCTCGCTGACGGTCCGTCCGGTCGCCGAGACGATGCCCTGGGTCACGCTGGACGACAGCCCGAGCGGCGACCCCATGGCCAGCACGATCTTGCCGACCTGCACCTTCTCGGAGTCCCCGAACACCGCCGGCTTCAGCCCGTCCGGCACCTTGTCCAGCCGGACCACGGCGAGATCCTGCTCGGGGTAGGAGTAGACCAGGCTCGCGGTGAGCGGTTCCTCGTTGTTGGCCGTGGTCACCTGGAAGGTCTTCTCCGACCCGACCACGTGCGCGTTGGTGACGATGTGCCCCTTGTCGTCGTACACGACGCCGGAGCCCAGGTCCCGGCTCGCCTGGATCTGCACGACCGACGGCAGGACCTCGCGGATCACCTTCTGGTACTGGCTCTGCAGGTCGTTCGCGGCCATCGGCAGGGCCGCCCCGGTGGCCGCCGTGGTGTCCCGCCCGGCCTCGGCGGCGGGGGCGGTGCAGCCGGCGGCGAGGGCCGCGCTGCACACCAGCGCGGCGGCCGGGACGGCTCTTCGGGGGGCACGTGCGCGAGTACGGGAAGCGTCCATGTCCCGAGTCTCACCGCGCGGTGATCACCCGTCCCGCGCTGTTCCCCCGAACGTGCTCAGCCTCGTACCCCGCACAGGTGCAGCAGCGCCGCCACCCCGCGGTAGGGGTCCGTGCGCCCGGCCCGCTCCTCGACCGTGAGCAGTGTCTCCAGGTCGTCCGGGAGCGCCGCGCCGTCCGCCGCCGTGTCCGTGAAGACCCGGACGCCGTACCAGGCGTGCAGCGGGGCGGCGATGCCGTCGAGCGTGGCGGTGAGGGCCGCGAGCCGGTCGGCGCGGACGTCCAGGCCCAGGCGGTTGCGATACGCGGTGGTGTCGAAGGCGGCCAGGGCGGAGGACCAGTCCCCGGACAGGCCCGGCCGCATGGCGAGCGCGTCGCCGTTGCGGACCAGGAGGGAGAGGAGGCCACCGGGCGCCAGCACCCGGGCCAGCCCCGCCACCAGCGGGTCGGGCTCCTCCACGTACATCAGCACGCCGTGGCACAGCACCACGTCGAAGCTGCCCGGCAGGAAGTGCACACCCGTGTCCCGCCCGTCGCCCTGCACCAGCCGCACCCGCTCCCGGATGCCCTCCGGCTCCCGGGCCACGGCGTCCCGCGCGACGGCGATCATCGTCGCGTCCTGCTCGACCCCGGTCACATGGTGGCCGAGCCGGGCCAGCCGCAGTGCCTGCGTGCCCTGGCCCATCCCCACGTCGAGCACCCGCAGCCGCTGCCCGACCGGGAACCGCCCGGCTATCTGCTCGTCGAGCTGCCGGGCCACCAGCTCCTGGCGTACGACATCCCGCAGGCCGCCCAGCCTGTCCAGCCAGGCATCGGCCGCGCCCCCGGTGAAAGCGTCAGCGCTCAGGGCCGCTCTCCGCGCTTGACCTGCGGCTTCGGCAGCCGGAGCCGGCGCATCTGCAGGGACCGCATCAGGGCGTAGGCGACCGCGCCGCGCGTGTTCTCGTCCGGGAAGCGCTCCTGGAGCCGCTTCTTCAGCCGGAAGCCGCTGACCGCCGCGTCCAGCACGATCAGCACGATCACGATCAGCCACAGCAGCAGCGCGATGCTCTGGATCGCGGGCACCCGCACCACGCTCAGCACCAGGATGACCACCGCGAGCGGCAGGAAGAACTCCGCCACGTTGAACCGCGAGTCCACCCAGTTCCGGGCGAACTTGCGGACCGGGCCCTTGTCCCGGGCCGGCAGATACCGCTCGTCGCCGCTGGCCAGCGCCTGGCGCTGCCGCTCCAGGGCCTGGCGCCGCTCCTCGCGCTGGCGCTTCGCGGCCTCCTTGCGGTTCGTTGGGGTACGGGCGACGCTGCGGCGCTGGGACTGGGCCTCACTGCGCTTGGGAGTGGGCCTGCCCTTCGGGGCCTGCGGGTCGCGGGGCTGCTTGGAGAGGGTCACCGGCGCCTTGTCGGCGGTCGGGGCCTTCTCTTCCTTGGCACGGCTACGGAACACAAAACCCAAGGGTAAGGGCTGCACCGGCATGGACCCCAGTCCGGTGGGGAACGATCCGGCAACACCGGACGTCTCTAGGGGGACAGAGGGGACACGCAGAGGGCTTCCGGCGGCATCAGGGGGGATCACCTACTCCCTGCGCCGGAGCGGAACGGTCCGCAGTCGTCCTCGGGGATGAGCGCATCACCCCGCGAACAGTGCGGTAATGGAAGCAGGGCCCGTACTGTGGGTCCTGTCGCAGGATCTGTGAGCTGGAGTCCGTCAGAAGGGGGCGCGCGAAGCCCATGAGCGGTGTCATGAAGCGTATGGGGATGATCTTCCGCGCGAAGGCGAACAAGGCCCTTGACCGGGCCGAGGACCCGCGCGAGACCCTCGATTACTCGTACCAGAAGCAGCTGGAGCTGCTCCAGAAGGTCCGCCGTGGCGTCGCCGACGTGGCCACGTCCCGCAAGCGCCTGGAACTCCAGCTCAACCAGTTGCAGCAGCAGTCCTCCAAGCTGGAGGACCAGGGCCGCAAGGCGCTCGCGCTCGGCCGTGAGGACCTGGCCCGGGAGGCGCTGTCCCGCCGCGCCGCCCTCCAGCAGCAGGTCACGGACCTTGAGACCCAGCACGCGACCCTCCAGGGCGAGGAGGAGAAGCTCACCCTGGCGGCCCAGCGCCTCCAGGCCAAGGTGGACGCCTTCCGCACGAAGAAGGAGACCATCAAGGCCACCTACACCGCCGCCCAGGCCCAGACCCGTATCGGCGAGGCCTTCTCCGGCATCTCCGAGGAGATGGGCGACGTCGGCCTCGCCATCCAGCGCGCCGAGGACAAGACCGCCCAGCTCCAGGCGCGGGCCGGCGCCATCGACGAACTGCTCGCCTCCGGCGCCCTCGACGACCAGTCCGGCATGCACAAGGACGACATCCAGGCCGAGCTGGACCGGCTCTCCGGTGGTACGGATGTAGAGCTGGAACTGCAGCGCATGAAGGCCGAGCTGGCCGGGGGCTCCCCGCAGCAGGCCATCGAGGGCGGCACCGGTCAGGGGCAGTCCCAGCAGCAGCCGCAGGACACCCCGCGCTTCGACAAGCAGTAGCCCGGCGCCGGGGCCCGAGCCGAGGAGGCCGACGTGATCGTACGGATCATGGGGGAGGGCCAGGTGACGCTGGACGACTCCCACGTCGTCGAGCTGAACAAGCTGGACGACGAGCTGCTGGAGGAGATGGAGAGCGGTGACGAGGAGGGCTTCCGCCGCACGCTCGGCGCCCTCCTCGACTCCGTCCGCCGGCTCGGCACCCCGCTGCCGGACGACGCGCTCGAACCCTCCGAGCTCATCCTCCCGGCGCCGGACGCGACGCTGGAGGAGGTCCGGGAGATGCTGAGCGACGACGGGCTGATCCCGGGCTGAGCGTTGACGGTCCCCTGGGGCGGGGAGCCGGGGTGCTCGGGGGCCTGGGTGTCGTGCGGGCTCCGTGGTCGTGCGGCTCCGTGGTGGTCGCGCGGTCTGGCTCGGGGTGTCACGCGGTCTCGCGGCTGCGGGTCGTACGTGGCTGGTCGCGCAGTTCCCCGCGCCCCTTCGGGCGCTTCCCGCGCGCCTCTTCGCGTAGTTCCCCACGGCCCTTCGGGCGCCTCCCAGCAGCCCCGCTCGGCCGGCTCCCGCACCGGGCGCCCTGCCGTCGGCCGGTGCCGGGCCCGTACTGTGCACACCGTGAGCACTCTCGAACGCGCCCGGTGCGGCCTCAAGGCGCACCCCCTGGCGGCGGACGCGGCGCTCGCGGCCGGCGTGCTGGCCTGCATGCTCGCCGGTTCCTTCGCCGCGCCCCAGGGTCACCACGGTCTGACCTGGAGCGTCCGCACCCCGGCCGTCCTCAGCCTCGTCCTCATGCTGGCCGGCGCGGCGGCGCTCGTCTTCCGGCGCCGGGCGCCCAAGACGGTCCTCGCCGTCACCGGCACGGTCTCCCTGGTCGAGTGCGTCACCGGCGACCCCCGCGCCCCGGTCGCGATGTCCGCCGTCATCGCGCTGTTCACCGTCGCCGCGACCACCGACCGCTCCACCACCTGGCGCCTCGGCCTGCTCACCATGACCGTGCTGACGGCTGCCGCCATGCTGGCCGGGCCGCTGCCCTGGTACGCCCAGGAGAACCTCGGCGTCCTCGCCTGGACCGGCATCGGCGCCACCGCCGGCGACGCCGTACGCAGCCGCCGCGCGGTCGTCCAGGCCATCCGGGACCGGGCCGAGCGCGCCGAACGCACCCGGGAGGAGGAGGCCCGCCGCCGGGTCGCCGAGGAGCGGCTGCGGATCGCCCGCGATCTGCACGACGTCGTCGCCCACCACATCGCCCTGGTGAACGTGCAGGCCGGGGTCGCGGCGCACGTCATGGACAAGCGGCCCGACCAGGCCAAGGAGGCCCTCGCGCACGTCCGCGAGGCCAGCCGCAGCGCGCTCGACGAGCTGCGCGCCACCGTCGGCCTGCTCCGCCAGAGCGGTGACCCCGAGGCCCCCACCGAACCCGCCCCGGGCCTGAGCCGCCTGGAGGAGCTGGCCGACACCTTCCGCAGCGCGGGCCTGCCGGTGTCCGTGGCCCGCGCCGACCAGGGCGCGGAACTGCCCGCCGCCGTCGACCTGGCCGCCTACCGGATCGTCCAGGAAGCCCTGACCAATGTGCGCAAGCACGCGGGCCCCGAGGCCGAGGCCGAGGTGAGCGTCGTACGCGTCGGGCCGAACGTCGAGGTCACCGTCCTGGACGACGGCCCGGGCAAGCCCGGCGGTCCCGGGGCCGGCCGCGCGTCCGAGGACGGCGGCGGGCACGGCCTGCTCGGCATGCGCGAGCGGGTCACCGCCCTCGGCGGCACCCTGACCACCGGACCCCGTTACGGCGGCGGCTTCCGCGTCCATGCGATCCTGCCCGTCAAGACGACGACGGCCCAGGGGGAGCCCGTATGACCATCCGCGTCCTGCTCGCCGACGACCAGGCACTGCTGCGAAGCGCGTTCCGGGTGCTGGTCGACTCCGAGCCCGACATGGAGGTGGTCGGGGAGGCCTCGGACGGTGCGGAGGCGGTCCGGCTGGCGAGGGAGCACGGCCCCGACGTCGTCCTCATGGACATCCGGATGCCCGGCACCGACGGCCTCGCCGCCACCCGGCAGATCGGCGCCGACCCGTCCCTCGCGCAGGTCCGCGTGGTCATCCTGACCACCTTCGAGGTCGACGACTACGTCGTGCAGGCGCTGCGCGCCGGTGCCTCCGGCTTCCTCGGCAAGGGCAGCGAGCCGGACGAGCTGCTGAACGCCATCCGGGTCGCGGCCGGCGGGGAGGCCCTGCTGTCTCCCGCCGCCACCAAGGGCCTGATCGCCCGCTTCCTCGCCCGGGGCGACGACGGCGACGGCCCCGACCCCGCCCGCTCCGAGCGGCTCGGCGCCCTCACCGGCCGGGAGCGTGAGGTCCTCGTCCAGGTCGCCGGCGGCCACTCCAACGACGAGATCGCCGAGCGGCTGGCGGTCAGCCCGCTGACGGTGAAGACGCACGTCAACCGGGCCATGGCGAAGCTGGGCGCGCGGGACCGGGCCCAGCTCGTCGTCATCGCGTACGAGTCGGGGCTGGTACGTCCGAGGATGGACTGATCTCCACCCACGTCTACTGCGCGCGGAGTAGGGGCCGGTGCAGGAACGGGACCTGGGGCCTACGGAACGGCCCTCCGGGATGGCTCAGGGTGGTGGAGACTTCTGCCGCTCACCGAAGAGAGACCCTGACCCATGTCCTGGCTGTCCAGATTCAGCCTCGCGCAACGGGCCCTCGTCGGGCTCGTGTCCCTCATCGCGCTCGCCTTCGGGCTGATCGCGATACCCCAGATCAAACAGCAGCTGCTGCCCACCATCGAACTGCCCATGGTGTCGGTGATCGCGCCGTACCAGGGCGCCTCGCCCGACGTGGTCGAGAAGCAGGTCGTCGAACCCATCGAGGACAATCTGCAAGGCGTCGACGGCGTCACCGGTGTCACCTCCACCGCCAGTGAGGGCAACGCCGTGATCATGGCGTCCTTCGACTACGGCAACGACACCAAGCGGATCGTCTCCGACGTCCAGCAGGCCGTGAACCGGGCCCGCAACCAGCTCCCGGACGACGTCGACCCGCAGGTCGTCTCCGGCTCCACGGACGACATGCCGACCGTGGTGCTCGCCGTCACCTCCGACAAGGACCAGCAGGCGCTCGCCGACCAGCTGGACACGACGGTCGTGCCGGCCCTGAAGGACATCGACGGCGTCGGCCGCGTCCAGGTCACCGGCGTGCGCGACCTCCAGGTCACCGTCACCCCGGACGCCGCGAAGCTCGCGCGGGCCGGCCTGACCCCGGCCGCGCTCGGCCAGGCCCTCCAGGCGGGCGGCGCGACCGTACCGGCCGGCTCCTTCGACGAGGACGGCGCCAACCGCACCGTCCAGGTCGGCGGCGGCTTCACGTCGCTGAAGCAGATCAGGGACCTGATGGTCACCGGCGAGGGCGCGAAGCGGCCGGTGCGTCTCGGCACCGTGGCCACGGTCGAGGAGCAGCCGGCCCCGGCCGACTCCCTCACCCGCACCGACGGCCGGCCCAGCCTCGCCGTCAGCGTGACCATGGACCACGACGGCAGCGCGGTCTCCATCTCGAACGCGGTCGAGGACAAGCTTCCCGGCCTGCGCGAGGACCTCGGCGCGGGCGCGAAGCTCACGGTCGTCAGCGATCAGGGCCCGGCCGTGTCCAAGTCCATCAAGGGCCTGACCACGGAGGGCGCGCTCGGCCTGCTCTTCGCGGTCCTGGTGATCCTGGTCTTCCTGGCGTCGGTCCGCTCGACCCTGGTGACGGCGGTCTCCATCCCGCTGTCGGTGGTGTTGGCCCTGATCGTGCTGTGGACGCGCGGGCTGTCCCTGAACATGCTCACGCTCGGCGCCCTGACCATCGCCATCGGCCGGGTCGTCGACGACTCGATCGTGGTCCTGGAGAACATCAGGCGGCACCTGGGCTACGGCGAGGAGCGCAAGGAGGCGATCCTCACGGCGGTGCGCGAGGTGGCCGGCGCGGTCACCTCCTCCACCCTCACCACGGTCGCCGTGTTCCTGCCGATCGGCCTGGTCGGCGGCATGGTGGGCGCCCTGTTCGGCTCGTTCAGCCTCACGGTGACGGCGGCCCTGCTGGCCTCCTTGCTCGTGTCGCTGACGGTCGTGCCGGTCCTGTCGTACTGGTTCCTGCGCGCCCCGAAGGGCACCCCCGAGGACGCGGCGGAGGCCCGGCGCAGGGCCGAGGAGAAGGAGGCCGGCAGCCGCCTCCAGCGGGCGTACGTCCCCGTCCTGCGGTTCGCGACGCGCCGCCGGCTCACCAGCGTGCTCATCGCGATCGTCGTCCTGGTCGTCACGTTCGGCATGTCCGGCCTGCTGAAGACGAACTTCTTCGACCAGGGCGACCAGGAAGTCCTCACCGTCAAGCAGGCGCTGAAGCCCGGCACCAGCCTCGCCGCCACGAACGCGCAGGCGAAGCGGGTGGAGAAGCTGCTCGCCTCCACCGAGGGCGTGAAGGACTACCAGGTCACCGTCGGCTCCTCCGGCTTCATGGCGGCCTTCGGCGGTGGCACCGACTCCAACCAGGCGTCGTACCAGGTGATGCTGAAGGACTCCGCCTCCTACGACGACGTGCAGAAGCAGCTTGAGGACGGCCTGCAGAAGCTCAAGGGCATCGGTACGACCACCGTGTCGGCCGGTGACGGCTTCGGCGACCAGGACCTCAGCGTGGTCGTCAAGGCGTCCGACGCCGAGGTGCTGCGGACGGCGGCGGAGCAGGTCCGCTCCACGGTCGCCGGCCTCGACCACGTCACGGACGTCACCAGCGACCTCGCGCAGAGCGTGCCGCGGATCTCGGTCAAGGCGAACGCCGAGGCGGCGGCGGCCGGGTTCGACGACCAGAAGCTGGGCGCCGCGGTGGCGCAGGCCGTGCGCGGTACGACAGCGGCCAAGGCGGTCCTCGACGACACCGAGCGGGACGTCGTCGTGCGGTCGGCGAAGCCCGCGACCACGCTCGCCCAGCTCAAGGCGCTGCGCCTCGGTCCGGTGAAGCTCGGTGACATCGCCACGGTGAAGCTGGTGGACGGGCCGGTGTCCATGACCCGCATCGACGGGCAGCGCGCCGCCACGATCACGGCCAGGCCGACGGGTGACAACACGGGTGCGGTCAGCACCAGGCTCCAGTCGAAGATCAAGGACCTGAAGCTGCCGGCGGGTGCCACGGCCGAGATCGGCGGGGTCTCCTCCGACCAGGACGACGCGTTCAAGAACCTGGGGCTGGCCATGCTGGCCGCCATCGCGATCGTCTTCATGCTCCTGGTGGCGACGTTCCGCTCGCTCGCCCAGCCGTTGATCCTGCTGGTCTCCATCCCGTTCGCGGCGACGGGCGCGATCGGTCTGCTGGTCGCCACCGGCACCCCGATGGGCGTGCCCGCGATGATCGGCATGCTGATGCTGATCGGCATCGTGGTGACCAACGCGATCGTGCTGATCGACCTGATCAACCAGTACCGGGCGCAGGGGCACGGCGTGGTGGAGGCCGTGATCGAGGGCGGCCGGCACCGGCTCCGTCCCATCCTCATGACGGCGCTGGCGACGATCTTCGCCCTGCTCCCCATGGCGCTGGGCGTCACCGGCGAGGGCGGCTTCATCGCCCAGCCCCTCGCCGTGGTCGTCATCGGCGGCCTGATCACGTCGACCCTGCTGACGCTCCTGCTGGTCCCGACGCTCTACGCGATGCTGGAGCTCCGCAAGGAGCGCCGGGCGAGGAAGCGGGCGGCGAAGAACCAGCCGGCGGCGGAGAAGGCGCCGGAGCCGGCCGGAGTCTGACGCATGGCGAAAGGGCCGGGTCCCGCACGGGGCCCGGCCCTTTCGGGTGCGCCGGGGAAGCGCGCGTCGCTACGGAAGCGCGAGCATCCGCTCCAGCGCCAGCTTGGCGAACGCCTCCGTCTCCTTGTCGACCTCGATGCGGTTGACCAGGTTGCCGTCGGCCAGGGACTCCAGCGCCCAGACCAGGTGGGGGAGGTCGATGCGGTTCATCGTCGAGCAGAAGCAGACCGTCTTGTCGAGGAAGACGATCTCCTTGCCCTCCGGCGCGAAACGGTTCGCCAGCCGGCGCACCAGGTTCAGCTCCGTACCGATCGCCCACTTGGAACCGGCCGGGGCCGCCTCCAGTGTCTTGATGATGTATTCCGTCGAGCCGACGTAGTCCGCCGCGGCCACGACCTCGTGCTTGCACTCGGGGTGGACCAGCACGTTCACGCCGGGGATGCGTGCGCGCACGTCGTCGACCGAGTCCAGGCTGAAGCGGCCGTGGACCGAGCAGTGCCCCCGCCACAGGATCATCTTCGCGGCCCGCAGCTCGTCGGCCGTCAGCCCGCCGTTCGGCTTGTGCGGGTTGTAGACCACGCAGTCGTCCAGGGACATCCCCATGTCACGGACGGCGGTGTTGCGGCCCAGGTGCTGGTCCGGCAGGAAGAGCACCTTCTCACCCTGCTCGAAGGCCCAGTCGAGGGCGCGCTTGGCGTTCGACGAGGTGCAGATCGTGCCGCCGTGCTTGCCGGTGAACGCCTTGATGTCGGCGGAGGAGTTCATGTACGACACCGGGACCACCTGCTCGGCGATGCCCGCCTCGGTCAGCACGTCCCAGCACTCCGCGACCTGCTCGGCCGTCGCCATGTCGGCCATCGAGCAGCCGGCGGCGAGGTCGGGCAGGACGACCTTCTGGTCGTCGGAGGTCAGGATGTCCGCCGACTCGGCCATGAAGTGCACACCGCAGAAGACGATGTACTCGGCTTCCGGGCGCGCGGCCGCGTCCCGGGCCAGCTTGAAGGAGTCGCCCGTGACGTCCGCGAACTGGATGACCTCGTCGCGCTGGTAGTGGTGGCCGAGGACGAAGACCTTGTCGCCGAGCCGGGCCTTGGCGGCGCGGGCGCGCTCGACCAGGTCGGGGTCCGAGGGCGACGGGAGGTCTCCGGGACACTCGACGCCCCGCTCGCTCTTCGGGTCGGCCTCGCGGCCGAGCAGCAGCAGGGCGAGCGGAGTCGGCTGCACGTCGAGCTCCGGGGTCTGGGCGGTGGTCACGACACGCACCCTTTCTACTTTTCGTCTAACTGACGCTATCTATCATAACTGGTTCACGTCACTTTGACGATGGCCATAGCGTCCATGTGACGTGAATCCCGCTCCGGTCCCTCCACGGGCCGCTGTCGGCGCCGAGGACCATGTGCGAGCATGAAGTCGGAAGGAAAAACGCGACAACGCGAATGCCCGGCCCGGAATGAATCCGCGGAAGCGCCGGTTGCACTCGTCGGCAAGCAGTCTCCGTACAACCCGGGAGAGATGTAGATGTCCGTATCGGACGAGACCACCACCGTCACCGACGGCATCATCCTGACCGACGCCGCCGCGGCCAAGGTCAAGGCCCTGCTCGACCAGGAAGGCCGCGACGACCTCGCGCTGCGCGTCGCCGTCCAGCCCGGCGGCTGCTCCGGCCTGCGCTACCAGCTCTTCTTCGACGAGCGCTCGCTCGACGGCGACGTGGAGAAGGACTTCGGCGGGGTCAAGGTCGTCACGGACCGGATGAGCGCTCCGTACCTCGGTGGTGCCACCATCGACTTCGTGGACACGATCGAGAAGCAGGGCTTCACGATCGACAACCCGAACGCGACCGGCTCCTGCGCCTGCGGCGACTCCTTCAGCTGAGCCGACGGCCGGCAGAGCCACACGGTCTGACGGCCGGAAAAGGCGGCGGTCCCCTTCCGGGGGCCGCCGCCTTCACCTTTCCCGCCCGGCCGGCGAGGCTGCGCCGGGCTGTCCCACCGGGGGTCAGCGCGGCTGCGCGGACGCATCCGGCCGCAGCGAGCCCGGCTTCGCCCTCGGGACCGCCTTGCCGTCCGTGCCGACCACCGTCCGCCCGTCGAGCGGCGCGTCCAGCGTCACGGTCTTCACGTACTCCTTGGCGATCAGGACGCACACCCGGCCCGGCCAGGGCCGCTCGGTGACCGTCACCGTCACCCGGCCGCCGCTCTCCCGCGCCGACGTCCGGTAGTCGGCGCACACCCCGCCGTAGAAGCTCAGGTTCAGCGTCCGCCCGTCGACCGTGTAGCCGTTCACCTTCACGCTCCGGCTCTTCCCGGGCGCCCGGGACGGCTGGGAGGGCCGCGGCGCCGGGGACGCGGACGCCGAGGTCAGGTAGGCCGGGTCGACCGCCGGATACGTCACGGTGAACGCGCCGCCCGCCGTGGACCCCCGCACCTGGAACAGCCAGGACGGCACCAGGGTCTGCCGCCCGCCGACGGAGTGCGCGGCCAGCCCGAACACCGCCTTCTCGACCGTCACCGTGTCCCGGGCCGCCTTGGGCGCCCCCGTGGACGCGCCGCACGGCTGCTCCAGCCGGTCCTTCAGCGGCTCCGGGCTCGCGCACCCCCCGATCCCCATCCGGTGGCCGTCCCGCACCGACCCGTTCATCAGCTCCAGCGTCTTCGCGGCGCCCACGACCGGGTACGTGTCCCCCTTCACCGGCGTCGCCAGCAGCCCGTGGCCGCCGACCAGTTCGCCGCCGCGGTCGACGGTCAGGCCGGTCGTCCAGCCGTACGTGGGCAGCCCGCCGACCACCGGGTCGGCGTTGACCACCCGCCGGGCGCCCATGACCTGGCTCGCGTCGAGCTTCGCGTCGTCCAGCCCCGCCGCCTCCAGCACCGGTGCCGCCGCCTTCTCGGCGTCGGCCACGCTCACCGGGTCGCCGGCCGGAGCGCCCGGGTCCTGCGCGCAGACGGTCACCTTCCGGCAGTTGTCGGTGCCGGGCGCGTACCGGTCGAAGCTCCAGCCGCCCGGCGCGTCCCGGTTCACCGTCAGCCGCGGCCCGGAGCCGTCCTGCCCGCCGACCCGCCACATCCGCCCCTCGGCCACCGGCGCCCCGTCGACCCCCAGCGCCTTCGCCAGCCGGACCACCTGCTCCCGGCCGACCTCGGCCCCCGGCTCGTACACCGGCGCCGAGCCGGGCCCGTCGGGCAGCTCGCCCCGCGCCACGTACCGGGCGCCGTACGGGTCCGGCTCGCCCGGTGCGACACCGCCGGTGCCGGAGCGCGCCCAGCCGTCCAGGGTGAGGGGCGGGGGAGTGCCGTGGGCTGCGCCGGGGGCGGCCGGATCGCCCGTACGGCCGTCGGTGCCGTCGCCCGCGGCGAGGTAGGCGCCACCGCCGCCGATCAGCAGGACGGCCGCGGTGGCGACGGCGACGATGACTGCGGTGGGGCGTCGGCCATCCGTCCGCCCCGGTTCCGCCGTCGTCGACCGCGGGTCCGCGGGGGACGGGTCGCGCCCCTCGGGGGCGCCGGAGTTCTCAGACCGCTCGGTGTTCACCGCATCGCTCCTCGCTGCGTCGTGTCCCGCGTCCCCTGCGCGGGGGACGGCGATGGGACGCGGGAGGGGAGCACGCGGTTCCCGGGCTCGCGCCCCGCGGTCAGTCGCCGTAGTCCGACATCGCGTCCAGCAGCCGCGCGGACCGCGCCGGCACCCGCACCCCGTGGATGAGGGACGGTGGCACGGGCCGGGACTCGGCGTGCTCCGGGACCGCCCAGTGCGGCGCCATCCGGGCGCAGTCGCCGCGCAGCGCGGCGAGGTCGCCGTCGGGGTCGGCCGGGGCGGAAGAGGTGACCTTGAGGTTCGTCATGCCCGCACCGTAGGCACGGCCCGGGCTGCGGCAAAAGGGCTACTATCGGGTAGTTTTGCCAGCTTCAGTGGCGGCTTCCGACCGGGTAGCGTGAACTGTCAATCCGCCCTCCCGTCTCCCACCACCGCCCTTCCAACGAGCGCTCACGCGCGCACCTTCTTATTTCCGCAGGAGAATTCCGTCGTGCGCATCGCTGTCACCGGCTCCATCGCCACCGACCACCTCATGACCTTCCCCGGCCGCTTCGCCGACCAGTTCGTCGCGGACCAGCTGCACACGGTTTCGCTCTCCTTCCTGGTCGACAATCTCGACGTACGCCGCGGCGGCGTCGGCGCCAACATCGCCTTCGGCATGGGCCAGCTCGGCACCGAGCCCATCCTGGTCGGCGCCGCCGGCTTCGACTTCGACGAGTACCGGGCCTGGCTCGACCGGCACGGCGTCGACACCGAGTCGGTCCGTATCTCCGAGACCCTGCACACCGCCCGCTTCGTGTGCACCACCGACTCCGACCACAACCAGATCGGCTCCTTCTACACCGGCGCGATGAGCGAGGCCCGGCTGATCGAGCTGAAGACGGTCGCCGACCGCGTGGGCGGCCTCGACCTGGTCCTCATCGGCGCCGACGACCCCGAGGCGATGCTCCGCCACACGGAGGAGTGCCGCTCGCGGAACATCCCGTTCGCCGCCGACTTCTCCCAGCAGATCGCCCGGATGGAGGGCGAGGAGATCCGGATACTGCTGGACGGCGCGACCTACCTCTTCTCCAACGAGTACGAGAAGGGGCTCATCGAGTCCAAGACCGGCTGGAGCGACGCGGAGATCCTCGCGAAGGTCGGCCACCGGGTCACCACGCTCGGCTCCCGGGGCGTGCGCATCGAGCGGAGCGGCGAGGACCCGATCGAGGTCGGCTGCCCGGAGGAGGAGCGCAAGGCCGACCCCACGGGCGTCGGCGACGCCTTCCGCGCGGGCTTCCTGTCGGGACTGGCCTGGGGCGTCTCCCTGGAGCGCGCCGCCCAGGTGGGCTGCATGCTGGCCACGCTGGTCATCGAGACCGTGGGGACGCAGGAGTACCGGCTGCTGCGGGGCCACTTCATGGAGCGGTTCGTGAAGGCGTACGGCGACGAGGCCGGCCAGGAGGTGCGGGCCCACCTCAGCTGACGCGGCCCCGCGCCCCTCCGGGACCGCTCAGCTCACCCGGCGCACCACGTACGCCGTTCCCTTCTCCGCCGGTTCCTCCCCGACGTACTCCTGTCCCCGCATCCCGCACCACGCCGGGATGTCCAGGCGGGCCGCCTCGTCGTCGGAGAGGACCCGGACGGTCCCGCCCACCGGTACCCGGCCGAACACCTTCGCCAGCTCGATGACCGGGATCGGGCAGCGCTTGCCGAGGGAGTCGACGATCAGTTCCTCCGCCTGGACGGCCGTTGCCGGGGCCGGCGCCCCCAGCTTCTCCCGGACGCCCGCCACCGCCTCCGGCAGCACCTCCAGGAACCGCTCCACGTCCGCCTCCGCCGTGCCGGGCGGCAGGGACACCCGTACGTTCCCCTCGCTCAGCACCCCCATCGCCTTCAGCACATGGCTGGGGGTCAGCGTGCTGCTCGTGCAGGAGGAGCCCGAGGACACCGAGAAGCCGGCCCGGTCCAGCTCGTGCAGCAGTGCCTCGCCGTCGACGTAGAGGCAGGAGAACGTGACGATCCCGGGCAGCCGGCGCACGGCGTCGCCGACCACCTCCACGTCCGGCACCAGCTCCGGCACCCGCGCCCGGATCCGCTCCGTCAGCCCCCGCAGCCGTACCGCCTCCTGGGCCGCCTCGGCCCGCACCGCGCGCAGCGACGCGACGGCCGCCACGATCGCCGGGATGTTCTCGAACCCGGGCGCCCGCCCCGACTCCCGCTCGTCCACCGGCCCTTGGGCGGCGAACCGCACGCCCTTGCGCACGACGAGCAGCCCGACCCCCGACGGCCCGCCCCACTTGTGCGCGCTGGCCGCGAGCAGCGACCAGTCGCCCTCGACCGGCCCCCAGCCCAGCGACTGCGCCGCGTCCACCAGCAAGGGCACCCCGGCCGCCCGGCACACCTCCGCCACCTCGGCCACCGGCTGTACGGTCCCCACCTCGTGGTTGGCCGACTGGAGGCACGCCAGCGCGGTGTCCGCCCGGAGCGCGGCCGCGTAGCCCGCCGGGTCGACGGCTCCCGCCCGGTCGACGGCCACCCGGGTGACAACCCCGCCGTCCGCCTCGAACACCTCCGCCGAATGGAGTACGGAGGAATGTTCTACGGACGACACGATCAGGTGGCGTCCCACCCGCCGCCGCCCGGCCAACGCCCCGGCGACCCCCGTGTGCACGGCCCGGGTGCCGGACGACGTGAACACCACCTCGTCCGCCCGGCAGCCCACGGCCTCGGCGGCCGCCTCCCGTGAGGCGTCCAGCAGCATCCGGGCCTTGCGTCCCTCCCGGTAGAGCCGGGCCGGATCGGCCCATCCCTCATCCAAAGAGGCCAACAGCGCCTGACGGGCGACGGGATGGAGAGGAACGGCGGAGGCAGCGTCAAAGTAGGCCATACGGCAACGTTAAGACCCCTGCGGAGGCAGCCGGCCAGGGGCCGCGGCGAACGGCGCGACCAGCCACGATCGACCCGCAGCCGCCAATCCAGCGAACCACCCGAGTCAGTAGGCACCCCTCCCCGCGAACCCTCGGAGAGGGTGGGCTAGGGTTTGGTCCGCATAAACATCCAAACCCCTGCCCGACGCAGGGCGGCGACCGACCAGCGAGAAGGCCGCAGCCGACCGCGCGGGCGAGACTCTCGGGAAGGCGCTACGTGAGTCCCAACGGCTCCGACCGCTCGCCGCGGCGCCCGATGCGGCGGAAGCTGCTGCAGGCACTGACCGCGGGCCTGGTCCTGGCGACCGCAACCGGTTGCACATACAAGGACTTCCCCCGCCTTGGCATGCCCACCCCGACCACGGAAGAGGCTCCGCGGATCCTCTCCCTGTGGCAGGGCTCCTGGGCTGCCGCGCTCGCCGTCGGCGTGCTGGTGTGGGGCCTGATCCTGTGGAGTGCCCTCTTCCACCGGCGCAGCCGCACCAAGGTCGAGGTCCCTCCGCAGACCCGGTACAACATGCCGATCGAGGCCCTGTACACGGTGGTCCCGATCATCATCATCTCGGTGCTGTTCTACTTCACGGCCCGGGACGAGTCGAAGCTCCTCGACATGTCCAAGAAGCCCGACGTCACGGTCAACGTGGTCGGCTTCCAGTGGAGCTGGGGCTTCAACTACATCGAGAACGTTCCCGGTTCCACCGGTGACGCCAGGACCGACAAGAACCTGACCGCCATCTCGGACCAGCTGCGGAAGCAGTTCCCGGCGAACGCCGGCGGTGTCTACGACGTCGGTACGCCCGGCACGCGGAACCCCCAGACGAACAACCCCGGTCCGACGCTCTGGCTCCCCAAGGGCAAGACGGTCCGCTTCGTCCTCACTTCGCGTGACGTCATCCACTCCTTCTGGGTGGTGCCGTTCCTCATGAAGCAGGACGTCATCCCCGGCCGGACCAACTCCTTCCAGGTGACCCCCAACAAGGAGGGCACCTTCCTCGGCAAGTGCGCCGAGCTCTGCGGCGTCGACCACTCCCGGATGCTGTTCAACGTGAAGGTCGTCTCCCCGGAGCGCTACGCGCAGCACCTCAAGGAGCTCGCGCAGAAGGGGCAGACCGGTTACATTCCGGCCGGCATCGCGCAGACGAGCCACGAGAAGAACCAGAGGACGAACATCCTGTGAGCATCCTCAACGAACCCCAGGGTGCCGCGGCAGCTGAAGGCTCGCACGCCGACGAGCTGCCGGTCCGGCGCAAGCAGCCCGGCAATGTCGTGGTGAAGTGGCTGACGACCACCGACCACAAGACGATCGGCACGATGTATCTGGCGACGT
>NZ_PQSU01000061.1 GCF_002920615.1 Streptomyces sp. Ru62 | reverse complement strand
GTGAGGTGCGCGGGACCGCCGCGAGCACCCCCGTCGACGTGGGCGGGCCGGGCAGGCGGTTCGTCCGTGGTCGGCGGGGCCTGTTCGGTCTCGGGGCGGGCCGCCGCCGGCCCTTCGCCGGTGGGCGTCGGCTGGGCGGGCGGCTCATCCGGGGCCGGTGAGGTGCGCGGGACCGCCGCGAGCACCCCGTCGACGTGGGCGGGCCGGGCAGGCGGTTCGTCCGTGGTCGGCGGGGCCTGTTCGGTCTCGGGGCGGGCCGCCGCCGGCCCTTCGCCGGTGGGCGTCGGCTGGGCGGGCGGCTCGGCCGGTGCCGGCGCAGTGCCGCGGGCCGTCGCCAACTCCGCCTCCGCGCCGGTCAGCGCGGCCGGTACCAGCCCCGCCGCCACCCGCACCTGGTCCGCGAGCCGCTCCACCCCGCCCACCAGCACCCCCGCCTGGGCCACCGCACCCTCGCCCGCCCGCAACTGCCACGCGGCCCTCAGCGTCTCGCCCACATCGGCGGCCTGCCGGGCCTCGTTCAGCCGCGCGCCGGCGAACACCAGCCGGTCCTTGGCCTGTTCGACGTACCCGGTGACGGAGCCGGTGGCCGAGGGCGCGTACCGCTCCCGCAGCCCCGCCAGGGTCCTCTGCGCGGCCATGGTCCGCGCCGCCAGTTCCCGGAACCGCTCCTCGGCCACCTCCAGCGCCGCGCGCATCCCCTCCTCGTCCGCCATGAGGCCCCGCAACCGGTCCAGCGCCTCCGCCTCCCCGTCCAGCCGGCGCCCGGCCTCCGCGCAGCGGCCGATCACCCCGACCAGCGCCTGGCGCCGGGCGCCCGCCTCCTCCGGGACGCCCTCCTCGTACCGCCGCCAGATCGCGAACGCCGCCGACAGCTCCGTCTCGGCGGCCCGCAGCGCGTGCGTGAACGCCTCGGTCCGCTGCTCCCCGAACCGTTCCCGCACGAACGACAGTTCCTCCCGGCTGGTCCGCACACAGTCGTCGGCCAGCCGCAGTGCCGCCCTGGCCTGGCGTTCGGAGTCGGCCGGGGCGGGCACGGGCGGATGCGTGGAGACGATCCCCGGGGTCGTCCGGGTCCGGGCCCGGCGGGTGCGCCGCAGCCAGCCGTATGCGGCCAGGGCGACGGCCGCGACCCCGGCGATGAGCGGCAGCACGAGGTCGGCGGCCGACGTGCCGGCCTGCTGCGGCGCCGCAGCGCTCGCCACCGCGCCGGCGGGGGCCACGGGAACCGGATCACGGGCATCCACCGTCATCACCGGCAACATCAGCCACCCGGCTCCCACCAGGGCGCCCAGCACGGCATGCGCCACCCGCACCCGTATGTGTGCGGTGGCCCGCCGGGACCGGCCCCGGAACAGGGAGGACGTCACATTTCGGAGCGTATGGGCAGGTAGACGGCTCCGCGAGCGGGATGGATACGGGTGGGGGACCAGGCGGACAGGGGGGCACGATGGACGAGAACCGGACCGACGGCATCCGGACCGACACAGACCGGACCGACACAGACCGGACCGGCAAAGACCAGACCGACGAAGCACGGGACGAGCAACGTGGCGCCGCACCCATACGCGAGGAACAGCCCCGCGCCGAGCGGCAGCCCCCTCACCCCGGCGACCCCGCCACCCAGCCCACCCCTCGCCCCCGCCTCCGCCCCCGCACGCGCCGTCTCCTGCGGATCGCCGCCGGTCTCCTCGCCCTCCTCCTGCTCCCCCTCCTCACCGCCGAGACGGCCCTCCGGCTCAACTACACCGGCGATCCGACCCCCGGCACCCTCACCCGCCACAAGGACGCCCTCTGGCTCGGGCACGCCTGGGTGGACGGACGGAGGACCGACCGGGACGTCGAGGCCCTCGCCCGCCGGCTGAGGGGCACCGGGATCCGCGACCTGTACGTCCACGCGGGGCCTCTCGAACACGACGGGACCCTTCCGGCGTCGGCGTACCCGAAGGCCCGCCGGCTGATCGCGGCCGTCCACCGGGAACTCCCCGGCGTCCGCGTCCAGGCCTGGCTCGGCGACAAGCTGGCCACGGAGAGCCCGGACGGCCTGCGCCTGGAGCGCGCCGCGACCCGGGCGGCGATCGTCACCTCGGCCCGGCAGATCCTCGCCGCCGGGTTCGAGGGCACCCACTTCGACCTGGAACCGCTGCACTCCGGCGACCGCGACTACCTGTCCCTCCTCGACGACCTGCGCGACCTCACCCACGCCCGCGGCGCCGTCCTCTCCGTCGCCGCCCACCAGATCGACCCGCTGCCCGCCTTCCACTCCTTCTGGGGCACGACCACCGGCCACCCCAAGTGGTGGTCGCAGGCGTACTTCGGACAGGTGGCCCGCCGTGTGGACCAGATCGCCGTCATGTCGTACGACACCATGCAGCCGCTGCAGAGCCTGTACGGCGGCTATGTGGCCCAGCAGACCAGCCTCGCCCTGGAGGTCACCCCCGAGAGCACCGACCTGCTGATGGGCCTGCCCTTCTACCACGAGAACCGGTTCGGCCACTGGGCCCACGCCGAGACGGTCCCGGCCGCCGTGCGCGGGGTCCGCCTCGGCCTGAGCCGCACGGACGCCGACCGCGCCCGCTTCGGCGTCGCCCTCTACGTGGACTTCGCTGCCACCGAGGCGGACTGGCGGGCGTACCGGGAGGACTGGGCGGCTACGCCCCCGACCGCCTCCTGATCTTCGAACCCAGCCAGACCAGCGGGTCGTACTTGCGGTCCACCGCGCGTTCCTTCAGCGGGATCAGGGCATTGTCGGTGATCTTGATGCCCTCGGGGCAGACCTCGGTGCAGCACTTGGTGATGTTGCAGTAGCCGAGGCCGTGGTCGTCCTGGGCGGCGCGTCCGCGGTCCAGGCCGGTCTCGGCGGCCGCGTCCAGCGGGTGCATGTCGAGTTCGGCGACGCGCATCAGGTAGCGGGGGCCGGCGAACGCCTGCTTGTTCTCCTCGTGGTCGCGCACCACATGGCAGGTGTTCTGGCACAGGAAGCACTCGATGCACTTGCGGAACTCCTGCGGGCGGTCCACGTCCTCCTGGAACATGCGGTACTCGCCGGGGCCCAGACCGGGGGGCGGCACGAAGGCCGGGACCTCGCGTGCCTTCTGGTAGTTGAAGCCGACGTCCGTCACCAGGTCCCGGATCACCGGGAAGGCGCGCAGCGGGGTGATCGTGATCGTCTCCGCGGGGTCGAAGACCGACATGCGGGTCATGCACAGCAGCCGGGGACGGCCGTTGACCTCCGCCGAGCACGAACCGCACTTGCCCGCCTTGCAGTTCCAGCGCACGGCGAGGTCGGGCGCCTGGGTGGCCTGGAGGCGGTGGACGATGTCCAGGACCACCTCGCCGTCGTTCACCTCGACCGTGAAGTCCTCCAGGCCGCCGCCCTGTTCGTCGCCCCGCCACACCTGGAAGCGGGCTTCGTAGCTGCTCACTCGTACAGCTCCTCTTCGGCGAGGTACTTGACCAGCTCCTCCTTCTCGAAGAGGGCGAGCAGGTCCGGGCGGATGGGTTCGGTGGTCTCGCGGGTGAGGCGGATCTGGCCGCGGGCCGGGTCGGCCGCCGCGAGGCCGCCGGTGGGGTCGGCGAGGGTGCACAGCAGGTTCACGTTGCGCCAGGACCGGTCCATCCGGGGATGGTCCTCGCGGGTGTGCCCGCCGCGCGACTCGGTGCGCTCCAGGGCGGCCCGGGCCACGCACTCGCTGACCAGCAGCATGTTCCTGAGGTCCAGGGCGAGGTGCCAGCCGGGGTTGAACTGGCGGTGGCCCTCGACGCCGGCCCGCCGGGCCCGGACCCGCAGCTCGGCCAGCTTGTGCAGGGCCTGCTCCATCTCGCCCTCGCGGCGGATGATGCCGACCAGGTCGTTCATCGCCTGCTGGAGTTCCTGGTGCAGGGTGTACGGGTTCTCCGGCGGGCCCGCCTCGCCCTCCGCCCCGGCGGAGAACGGCCGCAGCGCCTCCGCCGACGCCGTGCCGACCTGGGCGTCGTCCACGGGCGGGCGGCGGTGGGCCGGCTCCCGCGCGTACTCCGCCGCGTGCCAGCCGGCCCGGCGCCCGAACACCAGCAGGTCGGAGAGGGAGTTGCCGCCGAGCCGGTTGGAGCCGTGCATGCCGCCGGCCACCTCGCCGGCCGCGTACAGCCCGGGCACCCCGCGGGCCGCCGCCGTGTCGGAGTCGACCGCGATGCCGCCCATCACGTAGTGGCAGGTCGGCCCGACCTCCATCGCCTCGGCCGTGATGTCGACGTCCGCCAGCTCCTTGAACTGGTGGTACATGGACGGCAGCCGGCGCCGGATCACCTCGGCCGGCATCCGGGTCGACACGTCCAGGAAGACCCCGCCGTGCGGGGAGCCCCGGCCCGCCTTCACCTCGGCGTTGATGGCGCGGGCCACCTCGTCGCGGGGGAGGAGTTCGGGCGGCCGGCGGTTGTGGTCGGGGTCCTCGTACCACCGGTCGGCCTCGTCCTCCGACTCGGCGTACTTCTCCTTGAAGACGTCCGGGATGTAGTCGAACATGAACCGCTTGCCCTCGGAGTTGCGCAGCACCCCGCCGTCCCCGCGCACCGACTCGGTGACGAGGATGCCCTTCACCGACGGCGGCCAGACCATGCCCGTCGGGTGGAACTGCACGAACTCCATGTTGAGCAGCGGGGCGCCCGCCAGCAGCGCCAACGCGTGGCCGTCGCCCGTGTACTCCCACGAGTTGGACGTGACCTTGAAGGACTTGCCGATGCCGCCGGTCGCGAGGACGACGGCCGGCGCCTGGAGGACGAAGAAGCGGCCGGTCTCACGGTCGTAGGCGAAGACGCCGCTCACGCGCGAGTCCGCGGCGGAGCCGCTGTCGGGCACGGTCTTCAGGATCCGGGTGACCGTGCACTCCTGGAAGACCTTCAGCCGGGACTCGTAGTCCCCGGTCTCCTTGAAGTCCTCCTGCTGGAGCGCGACGATCTTCTGCTGGAGCGTGCGGATCAGCTCCAGGCCCGTACGGTCGCCCACGTGGGCCAGGCGCGGGTACTCGTGCCCGCCGAAGTTCCGCTGCGAGATGCGGCCGTCCTTCGTACGGTCGAACAGCGCGCCCCAGGTCTCCAGCTCCCACACCCGGTCCGGGGCCTCCTGCGCGTGCAGTTCGGCCATCCGCCACTGGTTGAGGAACTTGCCGCCGCGCAGGGTGTCACGGAAGTGGACCTGCCAGGTGTCGTGCTCGTTGGCGTTGGCCATCGCCGCCGCGATGCCGCCCTCGGCCATCACCGTGTGCGCCTTGCCGAACAGCGACTTGCAGATCACCGCCGTACGGGCGCCCCGCTCGCGCGCCTCGATCGCCGCGCGGAGGCCCGCGCCCCCGGCGCCGACCACGACGACGTCCCACTCCTGCCGGTCGACCACGGACATCAGTCAGTCCCTCACTGGATCTCTAGAAGAAGCGCGGGTCGTCGAAGACCCCGGACGCGACCAGGTAGACGTAGAAGTCGGCGAGCGCCACGCTCAGCAGCGAGGCCCAGGCGAGCTGCATGTGGCGGGCGTTGAGCCGGCCGACGAACTGCCACGCGCGGTAGCGCACGGGGTGCCGGGAGAAGTGCTTCAGCTTGCCGCCGACGATGTGCCGGCAGGAGTGGCACGAGAGGGTGTACGCCCAGATCAGCGCGATGTTGGCGAGGAAGACCAGGGTGCCGAGGCCCATGTGCCCCCACCGGTAGTGCTCGTCCCGGAAGGCCAGCACGGTGTCGTACGTCAGCACGCCGGCCACCAGCAGCGCGGCGTAGAAGAAGTACCGGTGGATGTTCTGCAGGATGAGCGGGAAGCGGGTCTCGCCGCTGTACGTCCGGTGCGGCTCGGCCACCGCGCAGGCTGGCGGGGACGCCCAGAAGGCGCGGTAGTACGCCTTGCGGTAGTAGTAGCAGGTCAGCCGGAAGCCGAGCGGGAAGATCAGGATGATGACGGCGGGGGAGATGCCCCACCAGCCCCCGAAGAGGTCGGCGTTGGGCCCGGCACGCATGGTCCGGCAGTTCTCCGCCAGGCACGGCGAGTAGAACGGCGAGACGTACGGGGCCGCGTAGTAGTGGGCGTTCGCGAAGGCCCGCCAGGTCGAGTAGACGACGAAGGCCAGCAGCCCGGCCGCGGTGGCGGCGGGCGCCAGCCACCAGCGGTCGGTCCGCAGGTGCGGGGCGGCGATCGCGGCGCGCGTACGGGTGCGTACGCCACCGCTGTTCTGTCGGGGTTCCGTACCAGTGGCCAAGGGGGACTCCGGTCGGTTCGGGGGAGTGTCAGGGGGCGCGGCGGTCGCGGGCGCCCAGGCCCTCGTCGTCCGAGTCCGTCCACAGGCTGATGTCGTACGGCGCGTCGGAGATGGTGACGAGGTCGGGCCGGTGCGGCGTGGCCGGGGCCGCGGCGGCCTCCCGCAGCAGTGCCACGCTCTCACGCAGATGGTCGGCGTCCAGGCGGACCCGGCGTATCTCCAGAGCGCTGCCGAGCTGGTGTTCCAGGCGGCTCACCGACCGGTTGAGGTCGTCGAGACAGCGCTGGACGGCGTTGATGTCGTCGTGCACGGACATGACTTGCCCTCGCTTCCGCGGGTCCGGCGGTCATGGGCGGCAACGTTCATGCGCCTTGGAGTGTTGCGCCTCGCGCCCGCCGGTGTGAAGGGATGTGCAGCGATTGGCCGAGGCGTACGGATGCACCGCCCGGTGTGTTGCGCCGCACGGGTGGGCTTACCGGCCGTCGTCGCCGTGTCGCCCACCGTGGCCGGATCCTTTCCTCTTCAGTGGCCGCATAGATCTGATCAGCTCCATATACCGCCAAACGTGATCAGCTCCATATACCGACAAATGCGAGCATAAGGCCCGTGGCTTCCTGGAGGTAGCAGAGATGTCCTACGACGGCGTTGGGCAGCGCCCCGAAGGGGTGCGAGGCTCCATCGACGGGCGGCTCTGCCGCGGGGCGCGACCAGCCGCGACGCACCCGCAGACGGCCGGCGACCGGTCCCGGCGGGTGAAGCGGGCCCTCGCCCTCCTCAGCGCGAGCGCCCTCGCCGTGCCACTCCTGGCCGGCTGCGGCGAGGACGACGAGGCGGGCACCCCGCTCGCACCGCAGGACATCGCCCTGGTCACCCGCGACAAGGTCGCCGACGGCGGCACCCTGAAGTGGGCCGTGGACGCCGTACCGGAGACCCTGAACACCTTCCAGGCCGACGCCGACGCCGGCACCAGCCGGGTCGCCCAGGCCGTGCTGCCGTCCATGTTCCGGCTGGACGCCGCCGGGCGGCCGGTGGCCAACCCGGCCTACCTGGAGTCGGCCGAGGTCATCGAGACCGAGCCGCGCCAGGTCGTGCTGTACAAGCTGAACCAGCAGGCCGTCTGGACCGACGGCCGGGAGATCGGCGCCGCCGACTTCGTCGCCCAGTGGCGCGCCCTGTCCGGCAGGAACAGCGCCTTCTGGACCGCCCGCAACGCCGGCTACGACCGCATCGCCAAGATCGAGCGCGGCGCCAGCGACCTCCAGGTCCGGGTCACCTTCTCCCGCCCCTACGCCGACTGGAAGTCGTTGTTCTCCCCGCTGTACCCGAAGGACGTCATGGGCACCCCGGACGCCTTCAACGACGGCGCCCGGCGCAAGCTGAAGGTCACCGCCGGACCCTTCAAGGTCGAGAAGGTCGACACCGCCAAGAAGGACGTCGTCCTCACCCGCAACCCGCGCTGGTGGGGGAAGCCCGCCAAGCTGAACGGGATCGTGCTGCACGCCGTGGCGCGCGACAAGCGGGCCGCCGCCCTCGCCGACGGCAGCGTGGACCTCGCCGAGATCGACTCCGCCGACGCCCAGCGGATCGGCCTCGCGGGCCGCGCGAAGGGCACCGGCACCCCCCTCCAGGGCGCCGGGGGCAAGACCTCCGCGAAGAAGCTGCGCGACTGGGCGCTCGCACACGGCTTCGACTCCGACCAGGTGCACGCCGGCAAGCAGAAGCTGCGCAAGGCCATCACCCGGTACCTGGAGCAGCAGCAGGCGCTGCGGGACGTCGAGGTCCGCAAGTCCCTGGAGCCCGCCTACACCCAGCTCGCCCTCAACGGCGCCACCGGTCCCCTCGCCGACGATCGGGTCCGCCGGGCCGTCGCCCGCGCCCTGGACCGCGTGGAGCTGGCCCGGCTGGTGCTCACCCCGCTGGGGCTGCCCGCCGTGCCGGTCGGCAGCCACCTCGCCCTGTCCGGACAGGCCGCCTACGCCGACGGCAGCGGCGCGATCGGCGGCCAGGACGCCAAGGAGGCGCAGGCGCTGCTCGCCGACGCCGGCTGGGTGCGCGGCGGCCCGATCAAGGAGCCGAAGAAGGCGGAGAAGGCGGCCGGCCCCGAGCGCCCGGCCGAGGACGTGTCGAACGGCGGCAAGGACGGCGAGTACATCGTCGGGGAGGACGACGACGAGAAGGGCCGTGACGACGGGCCCGGCGACGGCGGGAGCCACGGCGGTTCGGACGGCGACGGCAAGGGCAAGCACCACGAGTCGGCCGGCGACCAGCAGGAGCACCCCGACCAGCATCTCGTGCGGGAGGGCAAGCACGGCGGCGCGCCCGGCGCGTACGCACCCCAGGGCACGGCCGCCCCGGCCGCCGCGCCCGCCGGACCGCTCGCGAAGGACGGCAAGCCGCTCGCGCTGCGCTTCGTCCTGCCCTCCGGGTCCGGCTCGGACACGCTGAACTCGGTCGCCGAGCGGATCTCCGCGATGCTGGAGCAGGTCGGCATCCGCACGACGATCACGAAGGTCTCCGACGAGAGCTACTTCAAGGACCACATCGCCGCCGGTGACTACGACCTCGCCCTGTACTCCTGGCCCTCCTCCGCGTTCCCGGCGACCGACGCCCGGCCCATCTACGCCAAGCCGGTCGCGGCGGCGGACGGCTCGGTGAACGTCGAGCAGAACTACACACGGGTCGGCACGGACCAGGTCGACCAGCTCTTCGACCAGGCCGCGACCACGCTCGACGAGGACGAGGCGCGTTCCCTGATCCGCAAGGCCGACGCCCGCATCTGGGCCGCCGCCGGCTCGATCCCGCTCTACCAGCGGCCCCAGCTCGTGGGGGTCCGGAAGAACGTGGTGAACGCCGGGGCGTTCGGCTTCCGGACGCCGGTCTACGAGGACATGGGCTTCCTGAAGAAGGGGGCGAAGGTTTCGCCGAGCCCGGCCAAATAGCCGCCGCCGGGTGCGTGGGAGGCGGCCTGAGCTGCACCGACGTATCCCGGCGAGCTCCTGCGGCAGCGGCCACGTACCATGGGGTGAGGCCGTGGCGTGTCCAGCCCGGCAGGGCCCGCGCGACACGGACGTACGCGCAGGGCAGTCCGCACACTCCGGGAGTACGCCACAATATGACTGCGTTTTCTACGCGTCACGACATCCGCAACGTCGCCATCGTCGCCCACGTCGACCACGGCAAGACCACCATCGTCGACGGGATGCTGAAGCAGGCCGGTGCCTTCGCCGCCCACCAGCTCGACCAGGTCGACGACCGCGTCATGGACTCGAACGACCTGGAGCGTGAGAAGGGCATCACGATCCTCGCCAAGAACACGGCGGTCAAGTACCACCCGAAGGACGGCGGGGAGCCCATCACCATCAACATCATCGACACCCCCGGCCACGCCGACTTCGGCGGCGAGGTCGAGCGCGGTCTGTCGATGGTCGACGGCGTCGTGCTGCTGGTGGACGCCTCCGAGGGCCCGCTGCCGCAGACCCGCTTCGTGCTGCGCAAGGCGCTCCAGGCCCGGCTCCCCGTCATCCTGTGCATCAACAAGACGGACCGCCCGGACGCCCGCATCGACGAGGTCGTCAACGAGACCTACGACCTCTTCCTCGACCTGGACGCGGACGAGGAGCAGATCGAGTTCCCGATCGTCTACGCCTGCGGCCGTGACGGCATCGCCTCGCTGACCAAGCCGGACAACGGCACGGTCCCGGCGGACTCCACCAGCCTGGAGCCGTTCTTCTCCACCATCCTGGAGCACATCCCGGCCCCCACCTACGAGGAGGGCGCCCCGCTCCAGGCGCACGTCACCAACCTGGACGCCGACAACTTCCTCGGCCGTATCGCGCTGCTCCGTGTCGAGCAGGGCGAGCTGCGCAAGGGCCAGACGGTCGCCTGGATCAAGCGCGACGGCTCCGTGCAGAACGTCCGCATCTCCGAGCTGATGATGACCGAGGCGCTCACCCGCAAGCCGGCCGAGAAGGCGGGCCCGGGTGACATCTGCGCGGTGGCCGGTATCCCGGACATCATGATCGGCGAGACCCTGGCCGACCCGGAGAACCCGGTCGCGCTGCCCCTGATCAAGGTCGACGAGCCGGCGATCTCCATGGTGATCGGCACCAACACCTCCCCGCTGGTCGGCCGTGGCGCCACCGGCAAGGGCGCCGACAAGAAGGCGGCCGTCAAGGACCGCAAGGTCACCGCCCGCCAGGTCAAGGACCGCCTGGACCGCGAGCTGATCGGTAACGTCAGCCTCCGTGTCCTGGAGACCGAGCGTCCGGACGCCTGGGAGGTGCAGGGCCGTGGTGAGCTGGCGCTCGCCATCCTGGTCGAGACCATGCGCCGGGAGGGCTACGAGCTGACCGTCGGCAAGCCGCAGGTCGTCACCAAGGAGGTCGACGGCAAGACGTACGAGCCGATGGAGCGCATGACGATCGACGTGCCCGAGGAGCACATGGGCGCCGTCACCCAGCTCATGGGCGTGCGCAAGGGCCGCATGGACAACATGTCCAACCACGGCTCCGGCTGGGTCCGCATGGAGTGGGTCGTCCCCTCCCGCGGTCTGATCGGCTTCCGCACCGAGTTCCTGACGCAGACCCGTGGCACGGGCATCGCCCACTCCATCCACGAGGGCTTCGAGCCGTGGGCCGGCCCGCTGCAGACCCGGAACAACGGCTCGCTGGTCGCCGACCGCTCCGGTGCCGTCACCGCGTTCGCGATGACGAACCTTCAGGAGCGCGGCGTGCTCTTCGTGGAGCCGGGCACCGAGGTGTACGAGGGCATGATCGTCGGCGAGAACTCCCGCTCCGACGACATGGACGTCAACATCACCAAGGAGAAGAAGCTCACCAACATGCGGTCCTCGACGGCCGATGTGACCGAGTCGATCGTGCCGCCGCGCAAGCTGTCGCTGGAGCAGTCGCTGGAGTTCTGCCGCGACGACGAGTGTGTCGAGGTGACCCCGGAGGCCGTTCGCATCCGCAAGGTCGTGCTCGACCAGCGGGAGCGGGCGCGCGCCGCGAGCCGCGCCAAGCACAGCTGATTCCAGGCCACCTTCCCGGCCACCTGAGCCCGGGTTCCCCCATCGTGGGGGAACCCGGGCTTTTTGCAACCGGTTTTCGGGCGCCCCATGTCCGACATGCGGAGATCACTGCCCGATACCCATGTAACAAGTCCGTTTCGCGCCTTCTTCTGGCGAACAGTTTGTCCAGATTTTGGAAGGTGTAGGCGTGAGCTGTGACTGAATTGAGATCTACGGGCAGTGGTCGGTGGTCGACCCATGGCAGATAGTTAGCCGCGTAGCGCTCGGGTCAATGGGTCTCGCGCTGTGGGGACAGCGCCGACTCACGAGCACCACGGGGTTTCTGACCCTCCGTCAGGGGTGTCGGAGGGAAGACGGAAACCCTCGCCAGTTGGTGAACACGTGAAGTCATGAGGAGGGAACCCCGGTAACTACGCGCGTCCGACTGCGGTCACGCGCGTTCTCGGAGTACGCGGACACCTCTCACGCTCATACCTGTGAAACGGACGAACCGTGACAAGTCCTATCGATATAGAGGGCGGCGGGGCTTCGGTCGTCGTCGACGGCGCACCAGGGCCGGAGACGAAGAGCGAACCCGTCAAGCTCGCGGGCCGGTCCCCCGGCCAGCTGATGTGGCTGCGCTTCAAGCGTGACCGCACGGGCGTCATCTGCGCCGTGGTGGTGATCGGCTACTTCGTAGTCGCCCTGCTCGCACCGCTGCTGACGAAGCTGTCGGGCACTGATCCGTACACCCTGTACGGCCAGGACCCCACCTACGCCGACAAGCCCGTCCTCGATGAATTCGGGCTTCCGCTGGGGTACTTGGGGGGCGTCTCCGGCGACCACTGGTTCGGCGTCGAACCGCAGTACGGCCGCGACCTCTACGCCATGCTGCTGTACGGCATGCGCACCTCGCTGTACATGGCGCTCGGGATCACCGTCCTCCTCATGGTCACCGGTGTCGTGATCGGCCTGGTAGGCGGGTACTTCGGCGGGCGCACGGACTACTGGATCGGCCGCGGCACCGACTTCTTCCTCTCCTTCCCGCAACAGCTGTTCTTCATCGCCTTCATGCCCGTCGTCACGTCCTTCTTCGTGGATCCCCGCGAGGAGACGCCGACCTACTTCCGTGCCCTCGCCATGCTGATCGTGCTCTGGCTGCTGGGCTGGATGGGCATGGCCCGACTGGTCCGGTCGACCGTACTGTCCCTGCGCGAACGGGAGTTCGTGGAGGCGGCCAAGGTCTCGGGCGCCTCGCCGTGGCGGATCGTGCGCAAGGAGATCCTGCCCAACGTCGTCACCCCGATCCTGGTGCAGTTCACGTACCAACTGCCCAGCACCATCCTCAGCATCGCCTTCCTGTCCTTCGCGGGCGTCGGGTTCGTCGAGCCGACGCCCGACTGGGGACGCCTCTTCGCCGCCGGCGCCCGGTACGCCGAGCAGGACCCGGCGTTCATGTTCTTCCCCGGGGTGGCGCTGGTGATCTTCGTCCTGTGCTTCAACCTCCTCGGGGACTCCGTACGGGACGCGTTCGACCCCAAGTCCGGGCGGTAGGTCGTCCGTTGGGTGGGGGTGGCTGCCGCCCCCGCCGGCCCGCACCCGGCCGGCGCCCGGCAGATCTCACGGATAACAACCGACAGGTAGGTGGATTCGCCACATGATGTCTCATCGCGCCCGCGGAGCGCGTGCCGTAGTGATCGCCATCGCGGCCGGCTCCCTGGCTCTCACGGGCTGCTCCAAGAACGAGGGCGGCAAGTCCGGCAAGGACTCCAAGAAGGACCAGAAGGAAGCGGCGGTCCAGTCGAAGGCGGTCACCTATGTCGACGCCGCGGGTTCGACCGGACCCGCGAAGGACGTGCCCGGTGCCAAACCCGGCGGCACGATCACGGTGTACCAGGAGGCGGGTCTGTCCCACCTGGACCCCAGCCAGATCTACGTCTCCGACGCCGGCCAGGTCGCCAACCTGCTCTTCCGCCGCCTGACCCAGTTCCAGGAGGACGACAAGGGCAACGTGTCCGTCGTCGGTGACCTCGCCACCGACTCCGGCAAGTCCTCCGACGGCGGCAAGACCTGGACCTTCACGCTGAAGGACGGCATCAAGGACGAGAACGGCAACCCGATCACGTCGGCCGACGTCCGGCACACCGTCGAGCGTCAGTACGCGAAGTTCATCTTCGACGGCCCCACCTACCTCCAGACCTGGCTGAGCGGCGCCGAGTACCGCAAGGCCCTGCCCGGCGGCGGCTTCGACGGCAAGCACCTGCCGGCTTCCGTGCTGGACACCCCGGACGACAAGACGGTGGTCTTCCACTTCGACCAGGCGCGCCCGGACCTGCCGCAGACGCTCGCCATGGCCGGCTACGCCGTCGTCCCGGCGAAGGGCGACACCAAGGAGAGGTACGAGAAGAAGCCGGTCTCCACCGGCCCGTACAAGATCGCCGAGAACAAGGCCGGCAAGACGCTGAAGCTGGTCAAGAACACCAACTGGGACCCGAAGACCGACTCCGTGCGCCACCAGTACGTCGACGGCTTCACCATCCAGTTCGGCGTCACCGAGTCCACGCAGACCAAGCGCCTGATCGCGGACGAGGGCGACAACAAGAACGCCATCCAGCTCACCAACGGCGTCGAGGCCACGCAGATCCAGGACGTCATCAACAACCCGGAGGCCAGCAAGCGCACGGTCAAGGGCTACCAGCCCTACGTCATGACCCTGACCTTCAACCTCGACCGGGTCAAGGACAAGAAGGTCCGCGAGGCCGTCACCTACGCGGTCAACTCCAAGTCCCTCATCGCCGGTGAAGGCGGCGCCTACGGCGGTGACGTCGCGCCGAACTACTTCGCTCCGACGCTGCCCGGCTACGAGCCGAGCTACGACCCCTACGGCCGGCTGAAGACCCCGCAGGGCAACATCGCCAAGGCGAAGGAGATCCTCAAGGGCGTCCCGGCCGCCGAGAAGAAGATCGTCTTCGCCTACGCCAACAGCGAGGCCGGCCAGAAGCGCAAGGTCGCCATCGAGGACGCCCTGACCAAGGTCGGGTTCGACGTCGTCGCCAAGGAGGTCGACGCGGCGAGCTACTACGAGCAGATCGGCAAGCTCAAGAACCCGTACGACGCCTACATCACCGGCTGGGGCCAGGACTGGCCGTCCCCGGGCACGGTCGTCACCCCGATCTACGACGGCTCGCAGGTCTTCGATGGCTCCGCGAACTACTCGCACGTCAAGGACCCGAAGGTCGACGCCCTCATCAAGAAGGCGCTGACGCAGAACCCGACCGAGGCCGCCAAGACCTGGAAGGAAGCGCACCACTACCTGCTGGAGAACGTCATCCCGGCGGCGCCGCTGTGGTACACGAAGCAGTTCCAGATCTCCGGCTCCAACGTGGGCGGTGCCCGCTACGGCTCGGTGTCCAGCCTCATCGACATCACCCGGCTGTACCTGAAGTCGTGACCCGCGGCTGACCAAGGGGGCGCGCTCCGCAGCGAGCGCGCCCCCTGTCCGAGCGCCCCCTACCCACCGTCTCCGCAGAGAGCCAGCCCGCCATGCTTCAGTTCATCATCCGGCGCACGGTCGGCGCCTTCGTCACGCTCTTCCTCATCGGGGCGGCGACGTTCTTCCTCTTCGTGGCCGCACCCTCCGACTACGCCTCCCTGGCCTGCGGCAAGGACTGTTCGCCCCAGCGGCTGGCGGACATCCGGGAGGCCCTCGGGCTGAACCTGCCCCTGGCCCAGCAGTTCTGGGACTTCATGTCCGGCATCGTGACGGGCCGCGACTTCCCGACCGGGCACTGCTCGGCCCCCTGCCTGGGCGTGTCGTTCTACTCGGGGGACATGGTCTGGAGCACCATCATGGACCGGTTCCCGCTGACCCTCACCCTGACCGCCGGCGGCGCGATCGTCTTCCTCGTCATCGGCGTCGGCGCGGGCATGATCGCCGCCTACCGGCGCGGCACACTGGTCGACAAGGTCGCCACCGGCGCGTCCATGGTGCTGAGCTCGTTCCAGATCTACTTCCTCGGCCCGATCGTGCTGACGGTCCTCGTCTACAGCACCGGCTGGATGGAGGACCCCAAGTACGTGCCCCTCACCCAGGACCCGGTCGGCTGGTTCGTCGGGATGTCGATCCCGGTCTGTGTGATGGCGACGATCTTCACCGCGCAGTACACCCGTATGGCACGCTCCTCGATGATCGAACAGCTCGCCGAGGACCATGTGCGCACCGCCCGGGCCAAGGGCATGTCGCGCAAGTACGTCTTCCTGCGCTACGCCTGGCGCGGCTCGCTCATCCCGATCGTCACCGTGCTCGGCATCGATGTCAGCTCCATGCTGGGCGGCGCCGTCGTCACCGAACTGACCTTCTCCCTCCAGGGGATCGGCCGGCTCGCCGTGGACGGCGCGGTCAACAAGGACCTGCCGCTGACGATGGGGGTCATGCTGTTCGGCGCCTTCTTCATCCTGATCATCAACATCCTGACCGACATCACCTACGCGTGGATCGACCCCCGCATCCGGCTCTCCTAGGAAGAACCAGCCATCGTGACCACAGTGACCAAGGCCGAGGGGGCACCGGCCCCGACCGGGCCGGACGGATTCCTCTCGGTGCGCGATCTCCAGGTGACGTTCTCCACCGAGGACGGCCCGGTCAAGGCCGTCGACGGCCTCTCCTTCGACCTGCACCGCGGGAAGACCCTCGGCATCGTGGGCGAGTCGGGCTCGGGCAAGTCGGTCACCAACCTGACGATCCTCGGACTGCACGACCCGATGTTCACGACGATCGACGGGGAGATCCTCCTCGACGGCAAGGAACTGATCACCGCCACCGAGAAGGAGATGGAGAAGCTCCGCGGCAACCGGATGGCGATGATCTTCCAGGACCCGCTCACCGCGCTGTCGCCCTTCTACACCATCGGCCGGCAGATCGCCGAGCCGTACATGAAGCACACGGGCGCCTCGAAGCGGGCCGCCTGGGAGCGGGCCGTGGAGATGCTCGCCAAGGTCGGCATCCCCAACCCCAAGGAGCGCGCGCGGGACTACCCGCACCAGTTCTCCGGCGGTATGCGCCAGCGCGCGATGATCGCCATGGCACTGGTCTGCGACCCGGACCTGCTGATCGCCGACGAGCCGACCACGGCGCTGGACGTGACCGTGCAGGCCCAGATCCTGGACCTGCTCAAGGACCTCCAGCGGGAGTTCGGCACGGCGATCGTCTTCATCACCCACGACCTCGGGGTCATCGCCGACATGGCCGACGACATCATGGTCATGTACGCCGGGCGCGCGGTGGAGCGCGGCACCGTCGACGAGGTGCTCAGGGCGCCGCTGCACCCGTACACCTGGGGCCTGCTGAACTCCATGCCCCGGCTGGACTCCGACCTCGGCACCCCGCTCTCGCCGATCCCCGGCACCCCGCCGAGCCTGCTCACCCCGCCGACCGGCTGCCGCTTCCACCCCCGGTGCACCTTCCGGGACCGGGTCGAGGGTGACCGGTGCGTCACCGAGCGCCCGCTGCTGGGACCGGACCGTTCCTCGGCGTG
This sequence comes from Streptomyces sp. Ru62, assembly GCF_002920615.1. Classification (GTDB taxonomy): domain Bacteria; phylum Actinomycetota; class Actinomycetes; order Streptomycetales; family Streptomycetaceae; genus Streptomyces. The sequence goes on along the minus strand of NZ_PQSU01000061.1, from coordinate 12,625 downwards.
CCACCTGAGCACGGAGCAGAAGCGCACCATCTTCATCGAAGAGATCAGGCCCCGTCTGGGCTAGGAGGACAACCGTCATGAAAGAGGACCTCGTCCTCCCCACCACCCGCGAGGCCGGTGACGACGCGGCGCCGGAGCCGCTGCTGAAGGTCTCGGGGCTGGTCAAGCACTTCCCGGTCAAGGGCGGCTTCCCGATCCGGCGGACGGTCGGCGCGGTGCAGGCCGTCGACGGCCTGGACTTCCAGGTCGCCGCGGGCGAGAGCTTCGGCCTGGTCGGCGAATCGGGCTGCGGCAAGTCGACCACCGGCCGGCTCATCACCCGCCTGCTGGAGCCGACCAGCGGCACGATCACCTACCGCGGCCGGGACATCAGCCACGCGAACCGCAAGCAGCTCGCACCGATCCGGTCCGAGATCCAGATGATCTTCCAGGACCCGTACTCGTCGCTGAACCCGCGGCAGACGGTCGGCAAGATCATCTCGGGGCCGATGGAGATCAACGGCATCGATCCGGAGGGCGGCCGCGAGAAGCGGGTCCGTGAACTCCTGGAGATCGTCGGCCTCAACCCCGAGCACTACAACCGCTTCCCGCACGAGTTCTCCGGCGGCCAGCGCCAGCGCATCGGCGTCGCCCGCGCCCTGGCCCTGGAGCCGAAGCTGATCGTCGCCGACGAGCCGGTCTCCGCGCTGGACGTGTCGATCCAGGCCCAGGTCGTGAACCTGCTCCAGCAGGTGCAGCGGGAACTGGGCATCGCCTTCGTGTTCATCGCCCACGACCTGGCCGTCGTACGCCACTTCTCCCAGCGCGTCGCGGTGATGTACCTCGGCAAGATCATCGAGGTGGGCGACCGGGACTCCATCTACACCCGCCCGCGCCACCCCTACACCCACGCCCTGCTCTCCGCCGTCCCCGAGGTGACCCTGACGGAAGGGGAGGCGCAGCAACGCGAGCGCATCCGCCTCGCCGGCGACGTGCCGTCCCCCATCTCCCCGCCCTCCGGCTGCCGCTTCCGCACCCGCTGCTGGAAGGCCCAGGACAAGTGCGCGGCCGAGGAGCCCCCGCTGCTCCGGCTCTCCGGCAACCGCGACGGCCACCTGACGGCCTGCCACTTCCCGGAGGAACCGACCATCGAGGCCCGCGAGGAGGACATCGTCCTGGACCCGGCACTGGCGGCGCTGGAGGAGGACCAGGCGGGTTAGGGCCCTTCGTCTGAGGGGGCCTCGGCCCGGCGGGCCACCGTGATGATCTCCGGGGACGTGTCCGTCAGCGGGCCCCGGTTCCAGTCGCCGTACTGTTCGGTGACCGTCAGGCCCGCCTCCGCGAGGAAGGCCTCCAGCGTCCCGCCGTCCAGGAAGCGCAGGACGCTGTGGTTGACCCGGGGGGCGGGCCAGTGGGGGCCGGCGTAGGTCTCGGTGAAGCGGATCCGGCCCCGGTCCGGGTCCGCGCCCCGCACCTCGTGCCAGACCCGCACCGCGGTGCCGTCGGCGGCGGTGATCTCGTGCACCCGGTCCGGGGTCCACCGCTCCCAGGCGCGGGCATCCGGATTGCGGGTCTCGAACACCAGCCGCCCCCCGTCCCGCAGGGCCGCGCGGGCGGCGCGCAGGCAGACCCGGATCTCCTCGTCCGTCACCAGTTCCTGGAAGGCGTGCCCGGTCATGACGACGAGGTCGAACTCCTCCCGCCACCGCCGCACCCGCACATCGCCGAGCACCCACTCGACGTCCGGCCGGGCGCGCCGCGCCTGGACGAGCATGGCGGCGGCCGGATCGAGGCCCGTCAGCCGCCCCCGGTGCCCCTCGGCCCGGGCCCGCCGCAGCAACCGGCCGGTGCCGCACCCGATGTCCAGCACGGAGCCGGCGTCCCGCAGCATACCGAGGTAGAAGTCGTCACCCGGTCCCCAGGGATTGAGGCTGTCGTACAGCGCGGCGAGCGTGAGATCGGCAAAGACGTGATCCACCACCGCGGCAGTCTGACACACGGTGTTGAACGGTGGGTCAGGAACCGGGGACTTCGCGAAGTCCTCGTACCGACAGGACCGTTGACGCGAGGCCACTCGGAAGGCGGACCCGCGGACAGCGGACGCCCGGAACGCAGAAGAGGGCCCGTGCCTGGGGAGGCGCGGGCCCTCGTCCCCTGGAGCGGACGATCAAGGGCTCGGGTCAATGGGCCGTGAAAGTCCGATCCGCAAGGGGGCGGCTGACGGAAAGGGGTGTGTCAGGCCGCCGCCTCGGGGTCCTTGGAGAGGCGCTGCGCCGGGATCGTGGCCTCCGTCTCCGGGTAGTGGCACGCCGTCAGGTGGCCCGGCTTGTTGCCCTCGGCCTGCACCAGCGGCGGCGCCTCCGTCGCGCACTTCTCGGTCGCCTTCCAGCACCGGGTGCGGAAGCGGCAGCCGGAGGGCGGGTTGATCGGCGACGGCACATCGCCGGTCAGGCGGATGCGCTCGCGCGGCTCCTCGTCCACCGTGGCCTCGGGCACGGCGGAGAGCAGGGCCCGCGTGTAGGGGTGGCGCGGGTTGTCGTACAGGTCCTCGCGGTCGCCGATCTCGACGATCTTACCCAGGTACATGACCGCGACGCGCTGTGAGAAGTGCCGCACGATCGCCAGGTCGTGGGCGATGAAGACGAACGCGATGCCGAGTTCCCGCTGCACCTTCTGGAGCAGGTTGACGACCTGGGCCTGGATGGAGACGTCCAGGGCCGAGACCGGCTCGTCGGCGACGATCAGCTTCGGGTTCAGGGCCAGGGCGCGGGCGACGCCGATGCGCTGGCGCTGGCCGCCGGAGAACTCGTGCGGGAAGCGGTTGTAGTGCTCGGGGTTGAGGCCGACGATCTCCAGGAGTTCACGGACCCGCTTCTCGTGGCCACCCGGCGGGTTGATGCCGTTGATCTCCATCGGGCCCGAGATGATCTTGCCGACCGTGTGCCGCGGGTTCAGCGAGGCGTACGGGTCCTGGAAGATCATCTGGATCTCGGACCGGATCGGTGCGAGCTGCTTGCGGTTGGCGTGCGTGATGTCCTGACCGCGGTAGCTGATCCTGCCGGCCGTGGGCTCCAGCAGGCGGGTGATGAGCCGGCCGGTGGTCGACTTGCCGCAGCCGGACTCGCCGACCAGGCCCAGGCTCTCGCCCGCGGCGACCTGGAAGTCGAGCCCGTCGACGGCCTGCACCGCGCCGACCGTGCGGCGGATCGGGAAGCCGCCCTTGATCGGGAAGTGCTTGGTCAGCCCGGAGACGTCCAGGAGGGGAGTGGTGTCGCTCATTGGTGAATTCCGTCTCTTGTACGTCAGTGGGCCTTGGCGGCCGTGTCGGCGAGGTACTCGCTGCGCTGCTCGTCCGTCAGATGGCAGGCGCTGCCGCGACCGTCCACGATCTCCAGCAGCGGCTGCTCCTTCGAGCACCTGCCGTCCGCGACCTTGTCCGCGAAGGCACAGCGCGGGTGGAAGCGGCAGCCGGTCGGCGGGTTCAGCAGCGACGGCGGCGAGCCCGGGATCGGATTCAACGGTACGTCGACCGGGCCGTCCAGGCTCGGCATGGAGCCGAGCAGACCGTAGGTGTACGGGTGCTGCGGGGTGCGCAGCACCTCCGTCTTCGAGCCGCGCTCCACGCACCGGCCGCCGTACATCACCAGCACGTCGTCGGCGATGTCCGCGATCACGCCGAGGTCGTGCGTGATGAAGATGATCGCGGTGCCGAACTCCTGCTGGAGGTCCTTGAGCAGGTCCATGATCTGGGCCTGCACGGTCACGTCGAGCGCGGTCGTCGGCTCGTCGGCGATCAGCAGCTCCGGGTCGCACACCAGCGCCATCGCGATCATCGCGCGCTGGCGCATACCGCCGGAGAACTCGTGCGGGTAGTTGTCCACCCGCCGGTCGGGCTGGGGGATGCCGACGCGCCTCAGCATCTCGATGGCCCGCGCCCGCGACTCGGCCTTGGAGGCGCCGGTGTGCTTGCGGTACACCTCGCCGATCTGGGTGCCGATGGTGTGGTACGGCGACAGCGAGGCCAGGGCGTCCTGGAAGATCATCGCCATCTTGTTGCCGCGGAGGTGCTCCAGCGTCTTCTCCGAGGCGCCGTTCAGCTCCTGGCCGTCCAGCTCGATGGAGCCGTCGATCTTCGTGCTGTCCGGGTTGTGCAGGCCCAGGATGGCCAGGTTGGTGACCGACTTGCCGGACCCCGACTCACCCACGATGCCCAGCGTCTTGCCGCGTACGAGGTCGAAGGAGAGGCCGTCGACGGCCTTGACGACGCCGTCCTCGGTCGAGAAGTGCACCTTCAGGTCCTTGACGGACAGGAAGGGCTGCGAATCGGTGCTCGTCACGGGGACGCTCCAGAGGGGGGTGATGCGGGGTAGCTGGCGGAGGAGGGCGGGGTCAGGCGAGCCGGATCCGCGGGTCGATCAGGGCGTAGCAGGCGTCGACGACGATGTTGGCGATCACCACGAAGGCGGCCGTGATGATCATGACGCCGAGCAGCATCGGCAGGTCGTTGTTGGTCACCGACTTCACGGCGAGCATGCCGAGGCCCTGGAGGCTGAAGGTCTTCTCGGTGATCATCGCGCCGCCGAGCAGCACGCCCATGTCGATGCCGAAGATGGTGACGATCGGGCCCATGGCGCCGCGCCAGGCGAAGCGGAAGAAGACGTTGCGCCGGGACATGCCCTTGGCGCGGGCGGTGCGGACGTAGTCCTCGGTGAGCGTCTCGACCAGCTGCGAGCGGGTCATACGGGTGTAGTTGGCGGTCCAGATCAGCGCCAGCACCAGCCAGGGCACGAGCAGACCGGTGAACCAGGCACCCGGGTTCTCGCTGAACGGGGTGTAGGAGGGCTGCTTGAGCAGGTGCGACTGGTAGACGAGGAGGTACAGGGCGACCGGGCCGACGAAGTAGATCTGCATCGAGGAGGCGACCAGCGAGGCGGAGCTGGCGATCTTGTCGAGCGGCTTGCCCTGCTTCACCGCGGCGAGCATGCCGGTGCCGATACCGAAGATCAGGAAGACGACCGAGGAGCCGATGGCGAGGGAGGCGGTGGTCGGGAAGCGGTCCCACACCGTCGCAAGGACGGGCTCGCGGTTGATGAACGAGTAGCCCAGGCAGGGTGCGTCGCAGTGGCCGAAGCCCGGGTAGTCACGGCCCACGAAAATGGCCTCGAGCCAGTGCCAGTACTGGACCGGCAGCGGGTCCGAGATCCCCATGTTGTGCCGGATCACGTCGAGCGTCTCCGGAGTGCAGACCTTGCCACAGGCGATGCGGGACGGGTCGCGCGGCACCGCGTAGAAGAGCATGAACGTGATCGCGCTGATGATCAGCAGCGTGACCACGGCGCCGAGGAGCCGGCGGACGAGGAAGCGAAGCATGGGGGTTGGCTTTCCTGGGAGGGCCGTCGTGCGGAACGGGCCGGGCCGGGGTGACCGGAGGCCCGGTGGACGAGCCGAGGGTGGGGCGGCCTGGAGCCGCCCCACCTCTCAGGTGTGGATCAGGCCTTGACGTACATCTTGTAGAGCATGCAGCCGTCGAAGTTCGGGTCCATCTTGACGTTGCCGAGCTTCGAGCCGTGGATGTACAGGCGCTTCATGTAGACGTCCGGGATGAAGGCGCCCAGCTCCGTGACCTGCTTGTCCAGGGCGGCCCACATCGCGTTGGCCTTCTCCTGGTCCGTCTCCGCCGTGGCCGCCTTGATGGCCGCGTCGACGTCCGGGTTCTTCAGGTGGCAGTAGTTGGTGCCCTGGTCCACCACGTTGTGGCTGTCGAACAGCGGCTGGAAGACCGAGTAACCGGTCGGCCAGTCGGCGGACCAGCCGCCCCAGTAGATGTCGTACTCGTTGTCGAGCTTGCCGATCTGGTCGTACCAGGTGGTGGAGTCGATGCCCTTGGTGACGACGTCGAAGCCGGCCGCCTTGAGGGCGTTCTCGACGACGACCTTGACCTTGGCGTTGATCGGGTCCTGCTGGTAGGCGTAGACGACCTTGGTGCCGAGCTTGCCGGCCTTCTTCAGGACCGCCTTGGCGGCGGCCGGGTCGCCGGCCGGGTTCTTCAGCTTGCCCCAGACGTCCTGCGACTTGTAGCCGGCGACGAGCGGGCTCATGATGCCGGTCGCGTAGTCACCGCGGTGCGCGCCGCCCTGGATGGAGCGGATGCCGGCGGTCGGCCAGGCCTTGATGATGGCCTCGCGGACCTTGATGTCGGTGACGCGGGTCTGGTTGATCCAGTAGACGCTGGTGCCGCTGCTCAGGTCCTCGAAGAGGCGGTCCTTGGCCTTGGCGGTGGCCTGCTGGACCTTCGACTGCGGGACGGTGCGCCAGGACACGGCGTACTGGTCGTTGCCCGAGTCGGCGATCAGCCGGTCGGCGGCGGTCTCCGCCTCGATGCCGAAGGTGAAGTCGAACTCGTCCGGGTAGGCGTTGCGGATCGGGTCCGTCTTCGGGTCCCAGTGCTCGTTGCGGACCAGGACCATCGACTTGTCGGTCTGGTGCGACTTGATCTTGTAAGGACCGCTGGAGAACGGCTTCTTGTCGTAGTCCTGCTTGGTGTCGTGCTTCACCGGGGTCGGCGCGTACGAGTGCATCGCGACGACGTAGTTGAAGTCCGGACGCGCCTCGGAGAGGTGGAAGGTGATGGTCTTCCCGCTCGTCGTGATCGACTTGAGGTGCTTGTTGCCCTTGAAGGGACCCGGGTAGGACTTGCGGTACTCCTGCGTGCCCGTCAGCCAGGTCTGGGCGTACACGGCGCCCTCGGTGATGAAGTTGGCGAAGGCGCGCTCGAAGCCGTGGCGGACGTCGTCGACGGTGATGTCGGAGCCGTCCTCCCACTTCACGCCGTCCTTCAGGGTGAAGGACCAGGTCTTGCCGCCGTCCTTCATGGTGCCCGTGTCGGTGGCGAGGTCGCCGACCAGGGTCATGGAGCCGTCGTCGGCGACCTTGTAACCGGTCAGGGTGCGGGCGAGGACGACCACGGCCAGCGAGTTCCACGCGTAGTAGACGCGCTGCGGGTCGAGGTGCGAGAAGTCGTCGTCGTTCAGCAGGTAGACCTTGCCGCCCTTCTTGGCACCGGGGACCTCCGGAGCCGGGCCCTGCGAGTCCGCCGCCGTGCCGATCTTGACGGTGGTGGTGTGGGCCTTGGCCGCTTCCTGCTTGCCGGTGCCGGTGCTGCTGGAGTTGCCGCTGCTGCACGCGCTCAGCACGGTGCTGGAGGCGGCGGCAACACCGGTGGCTATCAGGAAGTTTCTGCGCGAGAAGGACATCGCATCCTGCCTTGAAGTGGGTTGATGAGAGAAGCCCGGCACCCCGGCGTCCTTGCCGTGGTCCTGAGGAGGGCCGGAGTCAGCGCTTGGTCTTCGGGTCGAGCGCGTCGCGCACCGAGTCGCCGAGGAGGTTGAACGCCAGTACGAAGATCACCATCGAGATGCCGGGGAAGAGCAGGAAGGTGAAGTCGTCCTGGTAGAAGCCGGCGGCATACCCGATCATGACGCCCCAGTCGGGGGTCGGGTCCTGCATGCCGACGCCGAGGAAGGCGAGGCCCGCCTCCGTGGTGACCATCGCGGGCAGCAGGAGCGTGCCCTGGATCAGGATGGGAGTCCACAGGTTGGGCAGCAGTTCCTTGAAGATGATGCGGGCCGGAGACGCGCCCGTGACCTTCGCGGCCTCGACGAACTCCCGCTCGCGCAGGGCCAGCACCTGACCGCGCAGCAGCCGGGCGATGGAGGCCCAGCCGAAGAGGACCAGGAGGGTGATCAGGGAGATCACGACGATCGAGGTGGGCGTGTCCTCGTTGCTGGCCACGAAGAGGCTGAGGACCACCGGCGTGAACGCCACGAAGAACAGCTGCTGCGGGAAGGCGAGCAGGATGTCGATGACCCGGCCCAGGATCCAGTCGGTCTTGCCGCCGATGTAGCCGGCGGTGACGCCGATCACCACGCCGACGATCATGACGAGGACCGTGATCGCCGTCGCGAGCAGCAGCGAGTTGCGGACCGCGTACAGCAGGAAGGTGAAGACGTCACGGCCGAGCTGCGGGTCGATGCCGAACCAGAACTCGCTGTCGATGCCGCCGTTCGGCTTCGCCGGGAGGCCGTTGTCGCCCAGCAGTCCGGGCGTGTTGATCCCGTACGTCGTGTACGGGTCCTTGCCGTACAGCTTGGCTATGAGCGGCGCCGCGAGGCCGATCACGAAGAAGAGGATCACGATGATCGCCGAGGCGACGCCCACGCGGTCCCGCTTGAAGCGGCGCCAGGCGAGCTGCCCGGGGGACCTGCTCTCGCTGCCCTTCGAGCCGTCCGAAGTGATCGACTTCTCGACGGTCTCGTCGGTCACCTCAAGCGGGGCAGCCGCGGATGGAGTTGGGGGGGTCATGGTGCTCCTGGCCCAAGGGAGGGTCTGATGACTCCGCAGGGCGCTCCCCTACGGGCTACGCCGGACTTTTTCAACGCAATTCATTCAAGGTCAATAAATTCTCGGTCGCCTTGGTTGTCTCTTTACCTTCTTTACTTGTCCTTGATCGTTCCGTAGCTACGCGGGTAGCGCGCCGTAATCAATCCGTGCTTCACATCGGGCCAATTGGACTAAACGGGCAAGGAGTTCGATATGCGGACGGTGGAGTGTCGACATGCGTACATCGGCCCGTCTCAATCCAACGTTTCGGCATCGTTACGCGAAGATCTATTGCGCTCGCCACCCAAGATCATCGAGGCGGTGGAGGGGGTCGTGCCTGCATTCGGATGACGTCTCCCCCCAAAGGCCGCTCAATCGGGCGGCGGACATGCGATACATGCCTCATATGCCGATATTGGCCGGTAGTGGATCAACGTCGCGGAGGAGGCACGCCATGCGCGGAGTCACGCATGCCCGAGGGGCCGTGTGCGCGGTGGCGCTGGCTCTCGCCGCCACCGGCTGCGGAGGGGGCGGCTCAGGCGGCGGCGGCACCGCCGGCGCGGTGCTCAGCTCCTCGTGGGGCGACCCGCAGAACCCGCTGGAGCCGGCCAACACCAACGAGGTGCAGGGCGGCAAGGTCCTCGACATGATCTTCCGGGGCCTGAAGAAGTACGACCCGAGGACCGGCAAGGCCACCGACATGCTCGCCCGGTCCATCGACACCGACGACTCGCGGAACTTCACCATCAAGATCAAGAACGGCTGGACCTTCTCCAACGGCGAGAAGGTCACCGCCCGCTCCTTCGTGGACGCCTGGAACTATGGCGCGAGCCTGAGGAACAACCAGAAGAACGCCCTCTTCTTCGGTTACATCGACGGCTACGACAAGGTCCACCCCAGCGGCGGCAGGCAGACCGCCGACACCCTGTCCGGGCTGAAGGTGGTGGACGACCACACCTTCACCGTCCGGCTCAACCAGAAGTTCTCCACCTTCCCGGACACGCTCGGCTACGCCGCCTTCGCCCCGCTGCCGCGCGCCTTCTTCACGGATCACGCGGCCTGGCTGAAGAAGCCGGTCGGCAACGGTCCGTACACGGTCGCTTCCTATATGAAGGGCTCTCAGATGTCCCTGCGGAGGTGGGACGGCTACCCGGGCCCGGACAAGGCACGCAACGGCGGTGTGGATCTCAAGGTCTACACCGACAGCAACACCGCCTACACCGATCTGATGTCCGGCAACCTCGACCTCGTGGACGACGTGCCCGCCGCCCAGCTGAAGAACGTCAGGACCGACCTGGGCGACCGCTACATCAACACCCCGGCCGGCATCCTCCAGACCTTCGCCTTCCCCTACTACGACAAGGCGTGGGACAAGCCGGGCTCGGAGAAGGTCCGCACCGGCCTGTCGATGGCGATCAACCGCAAGCAGATCACCGAGACGATCTTCCACGGGACCCGTACCCCGGCCACCGACTGGACCTCGCCCGTCCTCGGCGTGGCCGGCGGCTTCAAGGAGGGCCTGTGCGGCAGGGCCTGCGAGTACCACCCGGACGACGCCAAGAAGCTGATCAAGGAGGGCGGCGGGATCCCCGGCGGCCAGGTGAAGATCACGTACAACGCGGACACGGGCTCGCACAAGGAGTGGGTGGACGCCGTGTGCAACTCCATCAACAACGCCCTCGGCAACGACAAGGCGTGCGTCGGCAACCCGGTCGGCACCTTCGCCGACTTCCGCAACCGCATCGGGCAGCACAAGATGACCGGGCCGTTCCGCGCGGGCTGGCAGATGGACTACCCCCTCATCCAGAACTTCCTGCAGCCGCTGTACTACACGAACGCCTCCTCCAACGACGGCAAGTGGTCGAACAAGGACTTCGACAAGCTGGTCGACCGGGCGAACGCCGAGAGCGACCAGACCAAGGCCGTGAGGCTGTTCCAGCAGGCCGAAGGGGTCGTCCGGGACAACATGGCCGCGATCCCGCTCTGGTACCAGAACGGCAGCGCCGGCTACTCCGAGCGGCTGTCCGACGTGGCGCTCAACCCGTTCAGCGTGCCCGTCTACAACGAGATCAAGGTCAGCTGAGCCGCCATGGGACGCTATGTCGTCCGGCGACTGCTCCAGATGGTCCCGGTCTTCGTCGGGTCGACGCTGCTGATCTTCCTCATGGTCAATGTGATGGGTGATCCCGTCGCGGGTCTGTGCGGGGAGCGGGCGTGCGATCCGGCGACGGCGGCGCAGCTGAAGCGGGAGTTCGGCTTGGACAAGCCGGTCTGGCAGCAGTACCTCACCTACATGGGGCACCTGTTCAGCGGCGACTTCGGTACGGCGTTCAACGGGCAGAAGGTCACCGAGCTGATGGGCACGGCGTTCCCCGTCACCATCCGGCTGACGATCGTGGCGATCCTGTTCGAGATCGTCATCGGCGTCACGCTGGGCGTCGTCACGGGCCTCAGGCGCGGCCGGCCGGTCGACACCGCCGTGCTGCTGCTGACCCTGGTGGTGATCTCGGTTCCCACGTTCGTCACCGGTCTGCTGCTCCAACTGCTGCTCGGCGTGAAGTGGGCGTGGATCAGGCCGTCCGTCTCCCCGGACGCGGCCTTCGGCGAGCTGATCGTGCCGGGCCTGGTCCTGGCCTCGGTCTCCCTGGCCTACGTCACCCGGCTGACCCGCACCTCCATCGCGGAGAACAAGCGCGCGGACTACGTCCGTACGGCGATCGCCAAGGGTCTGCCCCGGCGCCGGGTAATCACCCGGCATCTGCTGCGCAACTCGCTCATCCCCGTGGTCACGTTCATCGGGACGGACATCGGGGCGCTGATGGGCGGGGCGATCGTCACCGAGCGGATCTTCAACATCCACGGCGTCGGTTACCAGCTCTACCAGGGCATCCTGCGCCAGAACACCCAGACGGTCGTCGGCTTCGTGACCGTGCTCGTGCTGGTCTTCCTGGTCGCCAACCTCCTCGTCGATCTCCTGTACGCCGTGCTCGACCCGAGGATCCGCTATGCCTGAGCAGTCGCCGTACGAGCCCGAGCGGGCCATCGCCGGTACCGGGATGGGCGGCGCGATGGACCTCGCGGCGAGCGAGGCCACCACGCTGGAGCGGACACCGGGCGGACCGGAGGGCACGGGGCCGACGGGCAGGCCGCGCTCCTTGTGGTCGGACGCGTGGCGGGACCTGCGCCGTAACCCGGTCTTCGTCGTCTCCGCGCTGGTCATCCTGTTCCTGGTGTTCGTCTCGGTCTGGCCGTCGGCGATCGCCTCCGGGAACCCGCTCTCGTGCGACCTGGCCAAGGCGCAGGACGGTTCGGCTCCCGGGCATCCCTTCGGTTACGACGGTCAGGGCTGCGACGTCTACACCCGCACGGTGTACGGGGCCCGTACGTCGGTGACGGTCGGGGTGCTGGCCACGCTCGGGGTGTCGGTGTTCGGGTCGGTGCTGGGCGCCCTGGCGGGCTACTTCGGGGGCCTGTGGGACGCGGTGCTGTCCCGGATCACGGACATCTTCTTCGCCATCCCGGTCGTCCTGGGCGGACTCGTCCTCCTCTCCGTGGTGACCTCCAATACGGTCTGGCCGGTCATCGGGTTCATGGTGCTGCTCGGCTGGCCGCAGATCTCCCGCATCGCGCGCGGCTCGGTCATCACCGCCAAGCAGAACGACTACGTCCAGGCCGCCCGCGCCCTGGGCGCCTCCGACTCCCGCATCCTGCTGCGCCACATCGCACCCAACGCCGTCGCCCCGGTGATCGTGGTGGCCACCATCGCGCTGGGCACCTACATCGCCCTGGAGGCGACCCTGTCCTACCTCGGCGTCGGCCTCAAACCCCCCAGTGTCTCCTGGGGCATCGACATCTCCGCCGCCTCCCCCTACATCCGCAACGCCCCCCACGCCCTGCTGTGGCCCTCGGGCGCCCTGGCGGTGACGGTGCTGGCGTTCATCATGCTCGGCGACGCCGTCCGAGACGCCCTCGACCCGAAGCTGAGGTGACGTCCGCAATGCTGCTCGACGTACGCGACCTGCACGTGCAGTTCCACACCCGCGACGGCATCGCCCACGCCGTCAACGGAGTCAACTACCAGGTGGACGCGGGGGAGACGCTGGCGGTGCTGGGGGAGTCGGGGTCGGGGAAGTCCGTCACCGCGCAGGCCGTTATGGGCATCCTCGACATGCCGCCCGGGCGGATCACCCAGGGGCAGATCCTGTTCCAGGGACGGGACCTGCTGACGCTGAAGGACGAGGAGCGCAGGCGGATCCGGGGCACCGGA
>NZ_PQSU01000060.1 GCF_002920615.1 Streptomyces sp. Ru62 | reverse complement strand
CCTGTCCCGCTGCCTCACCCGCCTGCGCGAGGGCCTGCTCACTACTGGCTGACAGCCGGTCGTCCGCGTTCCGCTGATGCCCGCCGCAGCCGTGGCGGGCATCAGCCGCATCAGAGGCCACGGCCCCGAGGCCGGGGAGGCGAGGCGTCCACAACGGCCGGGTGACAGGCAGTGACGTCGCCGTGCCGACCAGGCACAAGTGCACACGGGCGGGGCCGGGCGCGTGTTCGCGAGCGTGTGTCTGCGGTAGAAGCTCACGTGTACTCCGTAGAGAAAAACTGTCGTGGCGGCAGTAGACACTCTGACGCCGCAGGGTTAGCGTTGTCTACGTACCCAGGAGTCGAAAGGGCACAGCAGGTACGGCTGTGCAGGTAGACCAGAAGGACACGGCCCCAGCGGGGCTGTGAGCAGCATCCGCGGTATCCACGCAATCGAAAGGTAAGGAGCAGAACGCCATCAGGATCGCCCGGGCGAGGAAGCAGTCCCCCCGGGTACCGCAAGGCCCCGGATTGGAAGGTGGTCCCCGGTCACGCATTCGCGATCCCCGCAGCCCCGCTATCTCAGGCGGCCCCTGCGGAACAAGAAGGCCGGCGCAGTGCGCCGGTAGATGGTGTTGAAAGCTCGGGGCCCGGGTGCCGGTACTGGCACCCGGGCCCCCCGACGCGTCCCCGAAAGAAGAGGTATATGCCGCCTGCCGGTTCCCGTCCCGTCGCCCCTCTCGACGATGACGACTACCCCGCCTACACCATGGGCCGGGCCGCTGAGATGCTCGGCACCACACCGGCCTTCCTCCGGGCCCTCGGCGAACACCGTCTCATCACCCCGCTGCGCTCCGAGGGCGGACATCGCCGCTACTCCCGTTACCAGCTGCGCATCGCCGCCCGCGCCCGCGAACTCGTCGACCAGGGGACCGCCATAGAGGCCGCCTGCCGCATCGTCATCCTCGAAGACCAGCTCGCAGAGGCCCAGCGCATCAACGAGCGACTGCGCGCCGAGGGCAGCCAGCCTCAGCCGGAGAGATCAGCCTGATCGGACCACTTGAACCCGAGGCAACCGATGTGCCGCTGGCGGAGGAGGCGACCGGGAGACCCCACCGCCGTTCCGCAGCTCAGGCGGGCTCAACGCGTCGACCAGATCCCGACGGAAGAGAAGACCGTGAGCGCGCGCGACGGATGTACTGGGTGAAGGCGGGCGATCCCGGGGAAGAAGGAGCGGCAACGGACAGGAGGTTGCCATGGGTGGCGGGGATCTGGAACTGGGGCAGCTTCTGGCTGCCGCGGAGGCGGCACCGCCGGGGGAGTCCGTGGAGGTGGTCGCGAACGACTTGCGCAAGCGTTTCGGGGCGGAGCGCGTGTCCTTCCTGTTCGTCGACCTCGTGGGCCATCGGCTGTTGCGCCTGATCACACAGGCCGATGATGGCGGGGGCGCTGCCGAGCGGATCGACCTGGAGGGCAGCGTCTACGACGCCGTCCTGCGCAGCCAGCGCCAGCACGTGGAACCGGACGGCCTGGGCGGGCGGCGTGTGATCTCGCCGGTGACCAACCGCGGCGACTGCATCGGTCTGCTGGAGTTGACGCTGCAGAACGCCGACGACACCGTGCTCGCCCAGATCGAGGACGCGGCGCACGCACTGGCCTACATCATCGTCACCGACCGCCGCTTCACCGACCTGTATCACGCGGGCCGGCGCACCACCCGGACCAGCCTGGCCGCCGAGATCCAGCACCAGCTGCTTCCCTCGGCCTCCTGCTGCGAGGCTCCCCAGTTCACCCTCGCCGCGGGGCTGGTGCCGGCCGACGACATCGGCGGGGACACATACGACTTCACGCTCGACCGCGACACACTGCACCTGTCCATCACCGATGCCATGGGTCACGACACCCACTCCGCGCTGCTCGCCACGCTCCTGGTCGGTGCTCTGCGCGGCGCTCGCCGCAGCGGTTGTGACGCGCTCCAGCAGGCCCGACGCGCCCATGACGCCTTGCTGACCCACAGTCGTGGCCTGGCCACCGGTCAATTGCTGTGCATCAGCCTCGCGACGGGGACCTGCGAACTGGTCAACGCCGGGCATCCCCGGCCGCTGCGCCTGCGCAAGGGCGCCACCGAGGTCGAAGAGGTGCAGCTCGCGGCCAACCTCCCCTTCGGCGTGGCGGCCCCCGGCTCCTACCGTGTCCAGCAACTCCAGCTCCTCCCCGGGGACCGTCTGGTCCTGCTCACTGACGGCATGCAGGAACGCGGCGCCGGAGCCGTCGACCTGGCATCCCTCATGTGGGACACCCGCGCCTCACACCCCAGGGAGGCCGTGCGCACCCTGACCACCGCGGTGCTGGATGCCTGTCGGGGAAACCTCAGGGACGACGCCACCGTCCTCGTCTTGGACTGGCACGGTCCGCAGCGTGAAGACGGGTAGAGCCCAGTCCGCCGATCAAGCACTTCGGTTCGCTCCCTCACGGCCACTTAGCGTGATGGATCGACACAGTCGCAGGCCGTGACGGAAGCGGCGGTCGTCACGGACGGCCGGCTCCTCGGACAGCACCAGGTCGAGGAAGTCGAGGTCGCCCATCTTCGCCTCCTCCGCCCGGCCTCCCCGGGGGGCCCTGGCAGCGGCGGCAGAGCTGCTGTCAGACGACGGGCGGCCCGCAGGACGTTCACCCAGATGGCGGTCGCCGACCCTGCGGTGTCGGCCGTCCCACCAGTGGATGTGGCCGTCTCCCAAGGGACCGGGCGGCCCCCCGGAGGCGGTTCCGTCAGCCGTGCCGTCGAGGCGGCCACACCCCGCCACCTCTGCGGGCCGTTTTCTTCCCGCGGATGGAGAGGCCGATGCCGAAGCGTCAGTTGCTGAGGGCTTGGTGGAGCGTTTCCCGGCAGTCGATGAGGGTGTCGACGCCGACGATGTTCAGGGTGCGCATCACGGATTCGCGGGGTGCGGCCAGACGCAGCCAGCCGTCGGCTTCGCCGAGGGTGCGGTGAGCGGCGATGAAGATGTTGATGCCGCTGGAGTCTATGAAGGTGACCTGGTGCAGGTCGACCACGACGCGGGGGCGGGGGGTGCTGGAGGCGTCCAGGGCCTGGCGGAGCGTGTCGCCGGTGTGGTGGTCGATCTCTCCGGCAGGGGTCACTACGCGGATGCCGTCGACGGTCGTGGACACGACCGATAGCCGGCCTGACGGCTCAGTGGGTCCGTTGTCGGTCATCTCCGCCTCAGCCATATAAGTGATCCCGGCATATTCACACCGTCGTACGCGGTGCCGCCCGGCATGCTACGGGCGGAGTCTTTGTGTGGCACAGTCAACAAGGCGGGCCAGGCGTGGACCTCGGCTGCGGGGGTATGTGCGGGCGTTGCAAACGGCGAAAGAACGGCGGCTGGGACGGGGCCAGGCCCGGTGGGGGAGGGCGGCACCGCGGACGACACCGCGCCTGACGCCCGTGTTCTGCAGACCGCCGTGGCGCTGGAGGGGGACGGCGCCTGCATCGCCCAGGCTCGCCATCTGGCGGCAGGCTTTCTCGCCCATGCCCGGGGCGTGCAAGGAGTACCGGTCTCGCAGCGTGCCGTGGACCTCACCCAGCTGGTGGTCAGCGAGCTGGTCACCAACGCCCGCAAGTACGCGCCCGGACCCGTACTGATGGAACTGCGGATCATGGGCGAAGTGGTGGAAGTGGTGGAGGTCGTCGTGTGGGACTCCGACCCGGTGCCGCCGGTGGCGCGGGTCTCGGACGCAGGCCGCGTCGGGCAGCACGGCCTGGAGATCTCCCAGGGGTGCCCGTACGCCGGCGGCACCCGAACTCAGAATCCAGATGCGGACCGGGTGAGCAGTGGCCACGTCGGTCGATCATGAGCAATCGGACCCCTCTCCGAGCGCAGACGCAGGTCGATTGGGCCGATTCCGATCGGTGCCGTACAGTTCACCGTACCGACGCGGGGTGGAGCAGCTCGGTAGCTCGCTGGGCTCATAACCCAGAGGTCGCAGGTTCAAATCCTGTCCCCGCTACTCAAACGTGAAGGCCCGGTATCCACCGGGCCTTCACTGCGTGTGTGCCGGTTCGCTCCTGGTTCTCGGCGAACAGGGCACCGCGGTCGTACAAGGCGACAACGCACTGGGCCGCACCGACGCCGTACGCCGCCTCAGCCACCGTGCTCACGGAATCGGGATCTGACACGAGGAGGCAATCCGTTGACACGGTGAGCCTGCCGTCCTGCCGGCAGGCGCATCGACGGATCAGACCAGGCCGGCCATGGATGTGATACCCGGAAGGAGTGCGCCTCGTGTCGGCGGGCATCTCGCTCACAGCTGTGCTTCGCCATCGGGGCGGGGTGCGGGAACGGCCAGGACGGCGGTGTCGTCGTCCATCCCGGTGCCGAAGGCGTCGAGGGGGCTGCAGCGCACTCATCCAGCACGCGCCGGGCACTGTCGAACTCCCGGAGGACGACTTTCGCGGGGCGTGCCGGTCATCCGGCAGACACGGATGGTTCAGCGGGCAGGCAGGGGTAACCCGACAGATGGCTCCCACCGGCTGCGCAGAGAACCGGTCGGCGGCGGCCCAGAGCCACCCGCGCTGGAGGAACCTGGTGAACGGCGAATCGACCACTCCATCCTGCGAGACGTGCTTCCCCGCGGTCACGGCGAGCATCACGGCCGCCCGGCACTGGGTCCGCGACTGCGTGGAAGGTTTCGGCGGCCCGCTGCGCCGGCACCGGGTGATCCAGACCGCCGAACTGCTCGTCTCGGAACTGGTCACCAATGCCATCCGCCACGGCTCCGGCCCGCCCCTGATCCAGCTCACCTGGAACGGGCGGTGGCTGCGCATAGCCGTCAGCGATTCCAGCGACCGCTGGCCCCGCAAACGCGCCACGGCGAACACCGAGCCCGGCGGTTTTGGCATGCAACTCCTCGACCGACTCGCCCGACGCTGGGGCGTCACTCCGGGTCACCCCGGCAAGACGGTCTGGGCCGAACTCAGCCTCGACTCCTGAGCGCGGTGGCGCAGCTGACCACCAACAGCGTCGTCCTCGGCGCCGGCTCGGGCACACCTCGTCCGTGCCTCACCGGCCCCGACGGCACCACCGTTCGCTGCCACCTCCCCGGCCCCCGTGCAGGAACGGGACAGTGCTGCCGGGCTGTGGCTCAGGCGTCGATGATGACGGGGATGATGAGGGGCTTGCGGCGGTGGGCGCGGAACGCCCAGTTCGCCACGGCGCGGGCGAGGAGCTGTTCGAGTTGGCGCGCGTCCCCGACGCCTTCCTCGGCCGCGGTGGCCAGGGTCTTCTCGATGACGGGGATGACCGGCTCGAAGGTGGTGTCGTCGTGCACGAAGCCGCGGGCCAGGAAGTCGGGGGCCTCGGCGAGGGCCCCGGTGTCCGCGTCGACGATCGCCACCACTGTGAGCACGCCTTCGGAGGCGAGGGTGAGGCGGTCCTTGAGGGACGCCTCGGTGGCGCCGCCGACTTCCATGCCGTCCACGTAGACGTTGCCGGCGGGGACCTTGCCGGTGATGGAGGCGCGCCCGTCGACGAGGTCGACGACGACGCCGTCCTCGGCGATGACGACCCGTTCGGGGTCGACACCGGTACGGATGGCGAGGTCGGCGTTGGCCCGCAGGTGGCGCCATTCGCCGTGCACGGGCATGACGTTGCGGGGCTTGACGATGTTGTAGCAGTAGACGAGTTCGCCGGCGCTGGCGTGCCCGGAGACGTGGACCTTGGCGTTGCCCTTGTGGACCACGTGGGCGCCCCACCGGGTGAGTCCGTTGATCACCCGGTAGATGGCGTTCTCGTTGCCGGGGATGAGGGAGCTGGCGAGCAGGACGGTGTCGCCCTTGCCGATGCGGATCATGTGGTCGCGGTTGGCCATCCGTGACAGCGCGGCCATCGGTTCGCCCTGGGAGCCGGTGCACACCAGAGTGACCTTGTGGTCCGGGAGCTTCTCCAGCTCCTTCGTGCTCACGACCAGACCGGAGGGAACCTTCAGATACCCCAGGTCACGGGCGATGCCCATGTTGCGGACCATCGACCGGCCGACGAAGGCGACCTTGCGGCCGTGCTGGTGGGCGGCGTCCAGGACCTGCTGGATGCGGTGCACGTGGCTGGCGAAGCTGGAGACGATGACCCGGCGCGGCGCGGTCCGCATCACCTGCTCGATCGCCGGGTTCAGCTCACGCTCGGAGGTGGTGAAGCCGGGCACTTCGGCGTTGGTGGAGTCGGTGAGGAACAGGTCCACGCCCTCCTCGCCGAGGCGGGCGAAGGCGCGCAGATCGGTGATGCGGTCGTCGAGAGGGAACTGGTCCATCTTGAAGTCGCCGGTGTGCAGCACCAGCCCGGCCCGGGTGCGGATCGCGACCGCGAGGCTGTCGGGGATGGAGTGGTTGACCGCCACGAACTCGCAGTCGAAGGGCCCGAAGCCACGCCGGTCGCCCTCTCGCACCCGCACCGTGCGCGGCCGGATGCCGTGTTCCTTGAGCTTGGCCTCCAGGAACGCCAGCGTCAGCTTGGAGCCGACGACGGGGATGTCGGAGCGCTCGCGCAGCAGGTACGGCACACCGCCGATGTGGTCCTCGTGGCCGTGGGTGAGTACCACGGCCACGATGTCGTCCAGCCGGTCCCGGATCGAGGTGAAGTCCGGCAGGATCACGTCCACGCCGGGCTGGGTCTCCTCGGGGAACAGCACGCCGCAGTCGACGATCAGCAGCTTGCCCGCGTGCTCGAAGACGGTCATGTTGCGGCCGATCTCCCCCAGGCCGCCCAGGGCGATGACCCGCAGCCCTCCTTCAGGAAGGGGCGGGGCGGCTTTCAGTTCGGGGTGTGGATGACTCATACCCTGACGGTACCCGGAGAGCGGGGCAGGGTGATCCATTGCCTGCGGGATCTGAGCGCTCGACACGACTCGCCACCGCCGACGCTGGCCGAGATGATGCGTTACTGATGCGGGGGTCTGTCTCGACAGGGGCTTGCCGAATGGGCGCCGTCACTGTTCTGACCGTCCGTGCGGTCGGTGCCGAGTACGCGATGAGCCGTCGGGTCGGGGGAAGCGATCGGCACCGAGGTTCTCCCGGTCAGCCGGAGTGCAGGGGACCGGTTCTGCGAAGACCCGTCGCCGTGGCCTTCCCCGCCCTCTCCCTGACCGTCGCCGGATTCACCGCCGTGCCGACGGCCGGCGCCCAACCTGCCGCGACCCACCCTCAGACCTCCAAGGTCACGCAGAACGACAAGGCGCTGACCGCCCCCGAGCGGCAGACCTACCACTCGACCGGCAAGGCCGGCCAGAAGGTGCCGACCCAGCACCTGTGCGCCACCGCCAAGCCCGGTCAGGCGTCCTGCTTCGCCCAGCGCCGCACGGACATCAAGCAGCGGCTCGCCTCGGCGCTCGCCGCCGCCGTGCCCTCCGGCCTCTCCCCGGCCAACCTGCACCGCGCCTACAACCTGCCCACGTCGGCCGGTTCGGGCATGACGGTCGGCGTCGTCGACGCCTACAACGACCCCAATGCCGAGTCCGACCTGGCCACTTACCGCTCCACGTACGGCCTGTCGTCCTGCACCAAGACCAACGGTTGCTTCAAGCAGGTCAGCCAGACCGGTTCCACCACCTCGCTGCCGACCAACGACACCGGCTGGGCCGGTGCAGAGATGCTCGACATCGACATGGTCAGCGCGGTCTGCCCGAACTGCGACATCATCCTGGTCGAGGCCGACTCCGCGAGCATGACCGACACCGGCTGCTCCAAGCGCATGGAGGCCGACGTCTCCGCCGTCGCGGACCCGGCCACCGGTGTGGCGGTCTATGACACCTACGGCGGCTCCGGCTGGGCGGTCTACGGCGGCACCAGCGCCTCCTTGCCGATCATCGCGAGCGTCTACGCCCTCGCGGGGACCCCGGGCGCGAGCGACTACCCGGCGACGTACCCGTACCAGCACACGAGCAACCTGTACGACGTGACCAGCGGCAACGACGGCAGCTGCTCCCCGTCGTACTTCTGCACCGCGGGCGCCGGTTACGACGGTCCGACCGGCTGGGGCACCCCGATCGGCACCGCCGCCTTCACCTCCGGCTCCACCGGTGGCAACACGGTGACCGTCACCAACCCCGGCAGCCAGTCCGCCACCACCGGAAGCTCGGTCAGCCTGCAGATCAAGGCCACCGACAGCGGCGGTGCGGCCCTGACCTACAGCGCCACCGGCCTTCCCACGGGCCTGTCCATCAACAGCTCCACCGGCCTGATCTCCGGTACGGCGTCCACCGCGGGCACCTACCAGGTCACGGTGACCGCGAAGGACTCCACCGGCGCCTCCGGCTCGACGTCCTCCACCTGGACCGTCGGCTCCGGCGGCGGTGGCTGTGCGTCCTCCCAGCTGCTGGCCAACCCGGGCTTCGTGTCGGGGAGCACCGGCTGGAGCGCGACGAGTGGGGTCATCACCAACGACACTGGTGAGGCCACCCACAGCGGTTCGTACTACGCCTGGCTCGACGGCTATGGTTCCTCGCACACCGACACGCTGTTCCAGTCGGTGACGATCCCTGCGGGCTGCAAGGCCACGCTGACCTTCTACCTGCACATCGACACCTCGGAGACCACCAGCAGCACGGCATACGACAAGCTGACGGTGACCGCCGGTTCGACCACCCTGGCGACGTACTCGAACCTCAACCACAACTCCAGGTACACGCAGAAGGCCTTCGACCCCCGTTCAAAGTGACGGAAGCGCGTTCCGGAACCGGGTACAGATTCGGGCTGCGTCGCCGACGCGCCCGTTGTGAGCCCCTGGCGTGCCGGGTCACCAACTGCTGTTGGTCACTCCAGGGAGCTCGCCCGCGTGGGCCATCTCGCGTACGCGGATGCGGGACAGGCCGAAGGTGCGCAGGTAGCCGCGGGGGCGGCCGTCCACGGAGTCGCGATTGCGCAGGCGGGTGGCGCTGGCGTCGCGAGGCTGTCGGCGTAGTTCCCGCTGGGCGGCGGCGCGGTCCTCGTCGGAGCTTCCGGGGAACGCGATGATCGCCTTCAACGCGGCGCGGCGCGCGGCGTATCGGGCCACGACGAGCCGCCGCTGCTCATTCTTCGCGATCTTGCTCTTCTTCGCCATCAGACCTTCCCTCCACGGGCGCGGACGCGGGCCACCGCGGCCTCGATGCCGATCGTGTCGACCGTCTTGATGCCCTTGGCCGAGAGCGTGAGCCGGACGTGGCGGCCTTCGCTCGGCAGCCAGTAGCGCTTGCTCTGGACGTTGGGGTCGAAACGGCGCTTGCTCCGCCGGTGCGAGCGGGAGATGTGGTGCCCGAAGCCGGGCTGTCGGCCGGTGAGTTGGCAGTGGGCGGACATGGCTGTTCCTCCTTGGGAGTGGATGCAGCAGCACACTAGCGCCAGATGAAAATGAAAACCAATCTCATGTATGGTCTGTCCATGGCCCGTAACGAACTGCGCCCGATCATCAAGCTGAGGTCCACCGCCGGTACCGGCTACACCTACGTGACCCGCAAGAACCGCCGTAACAACCCCGACCGGCTCACCCTGCGCAAGTACGACCCGGTCGCCGGCCGCCACGTCGACTTCCGTGAGGAGCGCTGAGAGCCGTGAAGCCCGGAATCCACCCCGAATACCGCCCGGTCGTCTTCCGTGACCGGGCCGCCGACTACGCCTTCCTCACCCGGTCCACGGCCACGAGCGACAAGACCATCGAATGGGAGGACGGCAACAGCTACCCGGTCATCGACGTCGAGATCTCCTCGGCGAGCCACCCCTTCTACACCGGTACCCAGCGGGTCCTGGACACCGCGGGGCGGGTCGAGCGCTTCGAGCGGCGCTACGGGCGCGGACGGAGCAAGCCGTGAACCGGGACGAGGCGCGGCTGCCGGTGGCGATCGTCGGCGGGTTGCACGCGGACGCCCGCCGGGCCGCCGTCGAGGAGATCCTGCGTGCGGTCCCCGGATCGGTCGCGCTGCACCACGACCTGACGTCCGCCGTGGACAGCGCGGTGCACCGCACGGTGCGCGACGCCGACGGCCTGCTGGGCAGTGGCGACGCACCCCTGGTGAACGACTGCGCGTGCTGCGCACTGCGCGAGGATCTCGTCCCCGAACTGCTGCGGCTCGCAGCGGAGGGAAGGCACCGGCTCGCCGTCGTGGAACTGTGGGACTCCGTCGAGCCCCAGGCCATGGCCGGAGTCATCGCCGCCGCGGGCGCACCGCTGGCCCTGACCGGGGTCGCCACCGCGGTCGACCCCGCACTCGTGTTGCCGTACCTGTCCAACGGTGACGACCTGGCCGACGTCGGCCTCGCCGCCGCGCCGACCGACCAGCGCACGGTCGCCGACACCTTCGCCCGGCAGCTGGAGTACCCCACGGTGATCGCCCTCGGAGAGGACGATTCCTGCGACAAGGTCGCAGACGACACCGACCACGCGCTGCTCGCCCAGCTCACACCGGGCGCACGAAAGGTACGGGTGAAGAGCGACGGTGCCCTTGTGGCAGCGCTGTCGGCGGGGTTCAGCGTGGCAGCGGCCGCCGCCCGTGTGCATCCTGCGTGCGCGCTGCTCCCGCAGTCGTGCGACGAGCACGGTGTGAGCACCTTCGTCTGGCGGCGCGAGCGGCCCTTCCATCCGCAGCGCCTGTACACGGCGCTTGAGGACCTCACTTGTGCCGCCGTGCGCAGCCGGGGGCGGTTCTGGCTGGCGGACCGCCCCGACACACTGCTGTCCTGGGACGCCGCCGGCGGCGCGCTGTGCGTGGAGTCGGCCGGGCCATGGCTGGCAGCTCTGCCCGACGCCGCCTGGGAGATGGTGCCCGCCGAGCGCCGCCTCGCCGCCTCCGTGGAGTGGCACCCGGAACACGGCGACCGCTGCCAGTACCTCACCTTCACCTCGCCCGGTCTGGACCGCGACGGCCTTTCGGCCCTGCTCGACTCATGCCTGCTCACCGATGACGAGTACGCGGCGGGCAGGAACCGCTGGATGCAACTCCCGCACGCATTTGACGACTTGCTCGACCCCGTGACCTGAAGGAGAGGGCCGACCTCACCATGACTCGACGCACAAGCATCCGGCGTCAGACCGTCAAGCGTCAGCGCACCAACCCGCTGGACGCCGCCGGCATCACCTACATCGACTACAAGGACACCGATCTGTTGCGGAAGTTCATCTCCGACCGCGGCAAGATCCGCAGCCGTCGGGTGACCCGCGTGACGCGTCAGGAGCAGCGGCAGATAGCGCAGGCCATCAAGAACGCACGAGAGATGGCGCTCCTTCCCTATAGCTCCCGATAGGGCCATGGCCACCCGCCGGAGGCGGCAGAGTCACCGTGGCTTCTTGTCGTACCGGGTGGTCTCGGAGGCACCGGCACTTGCCGCTACGCCCTGTACCGGTAGCGGATCCGGCCGCGGGTGAGGTCGTAGGGGCTGAGTTCCACGAGCACTCGGTCGTAGGGGAGGATCTTGATGCGGTTCTTCCGGATCTTCCCGCTGATGTGGGCGAGCACCGTGTGCCCGTTCTGCAGCTCCACCTTGAAGGTGGCATTGCGCAGGCACTCGACGACGGTGCCTTCGGCTTCTACGCCCCCTGCTGTTTTTGTCATGGCTCTCACTTCTTTCGTTCTGCGGCGGTGTAATCGGCTTCGCTCGGTGCTGTGCGGCGGAGCGTCAGCGGCGGACGAGTTCCAGGGTGCTGGCCGTGCGCTGTGCCCCGATGCTCTCGAACAGGGCGGTGGCCGCCGCGTTGGACTCGTTCACCTCGGCCCATGCCGTAGCGGTCCCGGAGTGGTGCAGCGAACCCAGCGCGTCGGCCAGCAGCGCCCGGGCGATGCCGCGGCGGTGTCTGTCGGCCCGGACGGCGATCAGCCCGATCCGTGGCTGCCGGGTCAGCGGGGCCACTCGGACCAGTCCCACGTACTCGTTCACGTGCCTTGCCACCGCGTATTTCGACGGGTCGAGCACGGTGGTCCCCGCTGGGCGGGGCAGCACCTCGGCCGGCATCGTGCGCCATCCGACGGTGGCCTCGACCTCGTCGCGGATGATGCGGTCCAGGGCGCGCAGCGGGCCCTCCTCCGCCTCGCCGGCGGGCATGATCGTCACGCCGGACGGGGGCCGTACCGAGCCGAGCCCGGTGATCTGTGAGTCGGTCGGTACGAGATAGTCCCACTCGCGGCGTGCGGCGGCGAAGCCGGCCCGCTCCCAGGCGGACCTCGAGTCGTGGTCGGCCTCGGCGACGACGGTGTACAGCGGTGTCGGCAGGTCCTTCAGCATCGCGTCGGCGATGCGGTCGAAGACCGCGCTGTGCCACGCGTCGATGCTGATGAAGAGTCGCCCGTCGGGTCGGCGCGAAGCGTCGCCGCGGCCGACCGTCAGGTCGTCCTCCACGGCGTGCCACTGCGTTTCCGAGACCCGTGTGACCAGAACCGGATGGTTGTCCGTGCCCGGAGTGGAATGCGCGAAGTTCATAGGTGTTGCCTCTCAGGAGTGCCTTGTCTGAGGCGCTCCCGGGCGACACCTGCGTCAATCGCCCACCGTGACGACATGGGGGAGCACCCACATGGATACCGCCTTCATGGGTCTCACCTCCTCGCGTTCTCTCACGGCTGCCCGGACGCTATCAGCGGGGGCCGGTCGGCCCAACGCATTTTTCCGGAGCTCATGTTGTCCGTACCGGGCCGGGCGGCGCTGTGGCTGCGTTCACCGCCCGGCCCGGGGTCCTCAGGCACCCGCAACGAGTTCGGGACGCTCGTGGCCGCAGGTGTCGTCGATGCCGTAGGTGTCCCAGGTGGGGAACGGGTCCGTTGGTGGCGGGCTCTCGCCGTCGGCCATGAGGCAGTCGGTCAGTGCCCCGTGCAGTGGGTCCGCGTCGAGGTGCGTGCCGATGAAGACCAGTTCCTGACACTCGGGGTTGTCGGTGCCGCGTGCAGCGGAGGGCTCGAAGCGTGCGACGGAACCGGCCTGTGACCACAGGCCCGTCACGTGCGGGCGGCTGGCGAGGGTGAAGAAGCCCTTGGAGCGAAGGATCTGTCCGTATGCGCCGCTGTCGAACTCCTCGGTCACGAACCTCCACAACCGATGTGGATGGAACGGCAGTCCGGAGCGGAAGACGGTGGAGGAGATGCCGTACTCCTCGGTCTCGGGGACGTGGTCACCGTTGAGCTCCCGCAACCAGCCGGGGGCCTGTTGGGCGCGTTCCAGGTCGAACAGGGTGGTGCCCAGCACGTCGCTCACCTTCACGCAGCCGTGGACGGCCGGGACGACACGTGCGGCCGGGTTGAGTCGGGTGAGCGTCGCCCGCAGCCGGTCGGCCGACTCCTCGTCGACAAGGTCGAGTTTGTTGAGGACGATGACGTCGGCGAACTCGATCTGGTCCATCAGCAGGGCTGACGGTGCGTTCGTCGTCCTCGTACTGGTCCAGGCCGCGCTCGACGAGTTCGTCGCCGCTTGCCAGCTCGGGCAGGAAGTTCGCGGCGTCCACGACCGTGACCATGGTGTCCAGGCGGGCGATCTCGCCGAGGGTGGCGCCGTCGTCGCGGGCGAAGGCGAAGGTCGCGGCGACCGGCATGGGTTCGGAGATGCCGGACGACTCGATGAGCAGGTAGTCGAAGCGGCCCTCGCGGGCCAGCCGGTCGACCTCCTGAAGCAGGTCGTCGCGCAGGGTGCAGCAGATGCAGCCGTTGGTCATCTCGACCAGGCGTTCCTCGGTGCGCGACAGGGCCGCCTCGCCGCCGCGCACCAGGGCGGCGTCGATGTTGACCGGCGTCGGCGGCTCGTCCCAAAACCCGATAACTCTGGTCTCTCACGCGCCAAAAAAGTCGGCAGTTCCCCTCGGATTCGCGATGATGATGTATCAGAAGCTCATGTGGTACGTGAATCAGTATCGCGAGAATGCTGCGGCGAATAGCCCGGCGGGTAAGGCGAATGGGGATTATACCCTTGTCGTGGCACAGGTTGAGGTGGATGAGCCTCTGGGTGAGGATCCCGTCGGGATTCGATACCTGGTTTTCTCTAGCTCAGGAATAAAGAAGGATCTTGAGCAGCAGCTTGAAGATCTTGGTGTGGCAGTCGTCAAGTCCGAGCAAAAAGGTGTGCACGCCGAGCAAGTGGCGGCTGCCTATCGGGAGAATGAGGCGCTGCAAGAAGACGAACTGGGTGGAGAAATCACCAAGGTTCGCAGTGCGTACGTCACAACTCGTGTATGTGGTCCGAACTGTGCAAAGGCTCTCGGGAGGTTCATCGGTCTGGGGGAAGAGGAATCTGAGGCCTTGGAGAACACGAATGGAATGCTGCTCGGCAAGGTGGTGGACAAAGGATACCTGAACGCTGCGAGGAAGGCACTTGGGCTCAAGCCGGGACGAGGGGCCGCGATGCGGGTGGTTACTCAGTCCCTGGAGTCGATCGTTACTCCGCAGGCGTTGATCGAGGAAGGTGCCGAAGAAGGCGAGAAATGACGAGCCAAATCAGCGGCGAAGGAGGTGAACGTTCCATGGTAGAATTTCCCGGCTCGTGCCCGCAGAAAGGTTCACCCCTGTTGAAAGCTGTTGAGGTGTTGGCCATCGATACGGGACGGCCGAACGCGGTGCGTCCCATAATGGGTCCCGGTGTGGACGGGGCGGCTCTCCTTGTCTCGATAGCGGGAGCGGAGCCGGTGATCCGTGGTTGGGACCTTAGTACCGGTGCATCGTTGTGGTCCTCCATGGAAGAGCTTCCCGACTGCAACGACGCAGTGCTGGTGGGACTTCCGGATGGGCGACGCATTCTAGCCGTGTCAACGGAAGACGGCGTTGAACGCTGGGACGCGCTCACCGGGGATCCTCTGGACCTCCTGGATTCGTCGGATTGGACGATCTGGGGTATGAAGTCAGCATCTTTTCCGGATAATCGCACGGTACTTCTAGGTGCCGGGCAAAACCACGCTATCTATCGGTGGGACCTCGCAACTGGCGAACAGGTAGGTGCTCCTCTCCGCGGCCACAACACGTCCGTTCTGTCTGTAGAGTTCATTCGCCTCTCGACTACAGATTCCGTCATCGTGTCCGGAGACGATGCCGGTTACCTCAGACGATGGGATGCTGTGACCGGTGCCGCCATCGGCCTTCCGGTCGAAGGGCATTCGTCGGCGGTAAGGGCTATCTCTCATCTGGCTACGACTGGGGGGGGAAGGCTGTTCGCCTCGAGTGATGCGCACGGTGAGATTTCTCGCTGGGACGCGGTAACAGGTGAGCGGGTAGGGGAGCCATTGGCGACCACGTCTGACGTGCACCTCCTGGCCACCGCTTGTCCTAGTGGCACACCTTTGCTGTTGGCCGCGGGGGCGAGCGGAACTATTCGGACCTGGCATGCCTACACCGGTGAGCTGATAGACCTCTCGCTGTCCGGTGTATCGGTGGCCGCGCTTGATCAGCCCGATGGAACCACTCTTGTTGCGGCGGGGACAGCGCAGGGCGAAATCAAGGTCTATTCCGTGTCGGAGTGAGTACCGGCCCCGGCTGGGGCCGCACAGCAGCATAGAGGGCTGCGCTGACACACCAAGTCCCCCTGAGTCGATGGAACCAGCAGCTCGGTGCAGGCAGGCGTAGGAAATTCCGTCGCCGTCGACGTGCTGGGCCTGATCATCGGCGTGGTGGCCCTGGTGGCGAGCGAGCCGGGGCTGCACGTCGAGGTCAGAACTTTGCGAGGCGGATCTGGTACCAGTCGCTGTACATGAAGGTACAGACGCCTTCGTGGGTCGATCCGCAGTCGAAGCTGATCCAGGAGTCCTCTTCCGGTGAGTGGGCCATCGGGGTGCTGATCATGGGGGAGGAGCGGCAGCTGCCGCAGCCGGTGAGCACCACTTCCTTGCGTGACGTCTCCCTGCCAATACCCGGTCAGGAGTGGACGAGAGCCAACGCCTTGTCAGCTCGTTCAGTCAGGTTGAGTATCGGTTCGGCCGAAGTCATCCGGTAGCGATCGAGCCATGCTGCTGTACCGGGATCGATGGGACGGTTGTGCAGTGCCGTCCCGGGCGGAGGTCTGACTCGTGAGATCTATGACCGAAGTGTCCAGTCACGGACCTGTCGACTGCCGTTGCGGGATGCTGCCTGCCACCGAGCCACAGGGCGTGTCCCAATAGGGGCCTTGCCGAGTTCAGGCGCCATCACGGTTCAGACCGCCCGAGCAGGCCGGTGTCATCCACCCAGCACGTCACCACGCGGGAGGAGAACCACCATGACGACCAGACAGCGCAGCACCTCCTCGAGCACGGATCCGCCCGTTCGGCGCGAGGTCGTGCTGGGCGTGGACACGCACGGCGAGGTTCACGTCGCCGCCGTGATCTCCCCGCTCGGGAAGATCCTGGGGACCGCGTCCTTTCCGGCGACAGCGGCTGGCTACCGACAGTTGCTCGTGTGGGCCCGCAAGCGGGGTACGGTGCGCCGGGCCGGTGTGGAGGGCACGGGCACCTTCGGCGCGGGCCTGTCCCGCTACCTGCTGGCGCAGCAGGTCGAGGTATATGAGGTGAACCGGTCCGACCGGTCGGCCCGCCGGCTGCTGGGGAAGTCGGACCCGCTCGATGCGCAGGCCGCCGCGCGGGCCGTGCTCAGCGGTCGCGCCCGGGCCCGGGCCAAGTCCGGTGACGGTCCGGTGCACAGCGCCCGGATGTTGAAACTCGCCAAGGACTCCGCGGTCAAGGCCCGTACCCAGGCGATCAACCAGCTCAAGGCCGTCCTCGTCATCGCCGACCCCGCCCTGCGGGAACGGCTGTCCAGCCTGGGCAACCGCGAGCTGTTCCGCACCTGCGCGCGCCTCGGCCTACCCGGCGGTGGGGGAGACGAGGACGCAGTGACCCAGGCCACCCACTTGACGTTGCGCATGCTCGCCGAGCGCATCGAACAGCTCACCGGGCAGATCAATGAGCTGAACCAACGCCTGACCCGGCTCGTCGAACGTCACGCCCCGCAGCTGCTCGTACCGGTGGGCATCGGCCCGGACAGCGCAGTCACCTTGCTGATCACCATGGGGGATAACCCCGAGCGACTGGGCACCGAGGCGTCCTTTGCTGCCCTTTGCGGAGTCAGCCCCGTCGAGTATTCGTCGGGCCGTCGGAGCACGCGCCGGCTCAACTACGGCGGCGACCGGCAGGCCAACGCCGCCCTGCACCGCATCGTCTTCACCCGCCTGCGCCACGACCCGCGCACCAGGCGTACTACGAACGCCGCACCCAGGAGGGCAAGACCCGGCGTGAGATCATCCGATGCCTCAAGCGGTATGCCGCCCGCGAGGTCTTCAACCTGGTCAGACCGGTTTGCCGCGCCCCCGCGTTATAGGGGCGTCTGTGACAGGCCGGTGATAGGGCCAGGCCGCGCCGGGGAGCATTCTGGCGCGGCCTCTGTCCGGAGCCACTGGACGAAGCCCCACCGGATCACTCCGGTGGGGCTTCGTCTAGAACTCGACTGCGCTTGCGCGCATGACGCGCTCGGCTCCTCATGCAGTTCGTGTTCCCACGATGCGCTCGAGGACGCTGGATTTGCGATCCGGCTGGTCGTTTCCCTCAGGTCGAGCATCACGTCGGGGCCGGATCGCGGCGCTCACGGCGGGATAGAGCGTGGTCAGCTCGAAGCAGATCTGGAGGGTGTGCCCCGTCACGGTAGCCGGGAGCGGGATGTCGGGATGCTCGTCATCTGCTGACACGACGTCACTCCCTGGGCGGCAGGGTGCAGCGCGATGCGCTCGCCGGGGTGTTCTTCCAGGGCTCGCAGGCGCAGTTCCTAGACCGTCACAGGGTGGTGACCTCGGCCAGGGCCGGACGGCGTCCGGCTTGCTGACCTGCACCCGCAGCAGGGGTCTGCTGCCCCGCCCGGCGCTCCGCTCGTACGGCTCGATGCGTGGCTCGGCAGCTCCCCCGTGGAGTGGGGCCGTTCTTCAAGGGGAACGCCTGCTCCAGGCCGACCCGCTGCCAGCACCTGTACGCAGGGGCGACCGGTATCAGCGGCGCGAGGCTATGCCATGTGTTAGTCTCACGCGTTTGCGTGGTCGTCGCGGTGGGCGATGCTGCCTGCTCCGCTCGGCTTGTGCGTGGGCTGTTCAAACCTGCCGGGCCTTCCTCGGTACGCTCCCTTGCGGAAGGCTGTTCATGAAGCATCCCAATGACTCCGGCATCGCTCACGGCAGTCCCGCCCAGTCTGGGGCAACGGCTCCGGCGCCGCCCCCGGCCGTCACCTTCGCCGGTCTGGAACTGCCGACGGAGCTGCTGCGGACACTGAGCGAACTCGGGGTGCGCGAACCCTTTCCGATCCAGGCCGCCACACTGCCCGATGCCCTGGAGGGACGCGACATCCTGGGACGCGGGCGCACCGGATCAGGCAAGACGCTCGCCTTCGGCCTGCCGCTGCTGACACGGACGGCCGGGCGGCGCGCGGAACCGAAGCAGCCCCTTGCTCTGATCCTGGTGCCCACCCGGGAGCTGGCCCAACAGGTCACCCAGGCGCTGGCGCCGTACGCCGAGGCACTGCGACTACGGATCGCCACGGTCGTCGGCGGAACGCCGATCGGCCGGCAGGTCGCCGCGCTGCGCCAGGGAGCCGAGGTGGTCGTCGCCACCCCCGGACGCCTGCACGACCTGATCGAGCGCAACGCCTGCCGCCTGGGACGGGTGAGAATCACCGTGCTGGACGAGGCCGACCAGATGGGCGACATGGGATTCCTGCCGCAGGTCGTCGACCTGCTCGACCAGGTACACCCCGACGGCCAGCGGATGCTGTTCTCGGCCACTCTGGACCGGGACGTCGATCAGTTGGTCCGCCGATACCTCCACGACCCCGTCGTCCACTCGGTCGACCCGTCCGCGGGCACAGTCACGACGATGGAGCACCACGTCCTGGTCGTCCACGGCCCCGACCGCTACGCGGTCACCACGGAGATCGCCGCCCGCGACGGCCGCGTACTGCTGTTCCTCGACACCAAGCACGCCGTCGACCAGCTCACCCGGCATCTGCGGGCCAGCGGGGTGCACGCCGGGGCCCTGCACAGCGGCAAGTCCCAGCCACAGCGCACGCGGACCCTGACGCAGTTCAAGAACGGCCACATCACGGTTCTGGTGGCGACCAACGTAGCGGCCCGTGGCCTGCACGTCGACGACCTCGATCTCGTGGTCAACGTCGACCCGCCCACCGACCCCAAGGACTATGTGCACCGGGCGGGCCGCACCGCCCGCGCCGGTGAGTCCGGCAGCGTGGTCACGCTCGTGCTGGCGGGCCAGCGCCGTGAGACGAGCCGCATGATGGCCGGGGCCGGCATCGAGCCGACCGTCACCAAGGTGCGCTCGGGCGAGGCGGAGCTGAGCCGGATCACCGGCGCCAAGACTCCCTCCGGGCTCCCGCTCGACGGCGGGCCCGCCGTCCCCCGGCCCAAGAACACCAACGCTCCCTTCCGCGGCCTCGGCACCAGCAAGGGCACCTCCCACGGCGCCGGCGGCAAGTCCCGAAAGGCCGGCGAGGCCCGCAAGCTCGCCGAGGCCCGCAGGGCCGCCCTCGTGCGTCGCAACGGCTGAAGCCGTTGCCCTGGCAGCCTGGCCACGGGTTCGACAACCCTCGGCCCGGCCCGAAGCCGTCATGCGCGCCTCACCTACGAAGTCAGCGCCTTTGGCCGCGAGAGGGATACCCGCCGAAACGGAGCAGGATGACGTTGCCGGCGCCTCGCACTGCGCCCAGCATGACAAGCTGTGCTTGCCCACCCCCGAACCCAGGAGATCACCATGACCGCAGAGCCCGTATCTACGGAAGGTTCGGAGCCGGCTGTCCCCGAGACGTCCCCTCTGGGGCCGGACAGCGACGGCAACTACGACCTCAAGCGCAAGTTCCGCGAAGCCCTGGCGCGCAAGCGTGGTGCGCAGGCGGACGCCGCTGATATTGCCGCCAAGTCCGATGCGTCGAAGGTGCGTTCGGCGCACGGCCCGGCTGCGAGCCAGCGGTCGTTCAGGCGCAAGAGCGGCGGCTGAGTCGGTGAGTCCCGCGATCCAACCGCTGCACCGGCACTCGCGCTATCCACTCGCGTGTCCCGTGCAGTGGCCCGCGACGTGCGCATGCCCGTGTGCGCGTTGCGGGCGGGGCGTAGCCGGCGGACTCGCCTGGGGCAATGGTCCAGATGCGGTTGGTTCGGGTCGGTGGCGCCGCCGAACTGGAATTCCGGGATGAGCACTGCCCTGTCCGAGGGTACGCGGCCGGTGCTGCGCGCCTTGCGTGCCCCTGTACCGCTGTGAAAAACGACTGCGGCTGTCGTCAGTTCCTCGCCGTCCGGGCCCGAGGCTCGTACGGCGGGCCACGGCACCGTCTCTTCCACGAAGGCACGACTGAAGACCAGCTGTACCGCCTGCTTCAGAATGCGTCCCGCTGGCGAGGGTCGTCGAGGGTCAGGTACTGATCCGTCAGCAGCCGTTTCCCCGTGCTCACGGCGTTGCCGCACCAGGATGCTGCTGTTTCCACCGAGCTGATCGACGGTCTGGTCCTTGCTGGTCTTCGATAGGGCCGCTTCCGTGCGTGCGCCGCAGACGGGCCGTGACGCTTGCCGGAGCCACCCTGATCTCCACGCCCGCCCGCACCATCTTTTGGGGGAGCAGCCCTTACGCTGGGCGCGCCACCAAAACTTCCCGAAACGTTGCGCTCCGGCTGGGTCAAAATCTGTGCCCGCGAGCTGAGGTTTCAACGGGGCAGGCAGACAGATTCTCTACCGCATTACGTGGGGTGGGATGCTTCACCGTACACAGGCCGCTTCGGCGTGCTACTGTCGATCTCAGTTGCAGTTGTGGTTCCCAAAACTTCAAGTGCCCTCCGGTCGGCGCTTGTGCCACTGGAAGCACTTTTGTTGTCCGGTCTTTTCCCGGCGGGGTGATCATCGCGGCGACACGGGGTCCGTGCAGTGCGGATCCCGATGCACTGCCCCAAAGGAGAAATGATATGGCTGCTGGTACTGTGAAGTGGTTCAACGCGGAAAAGGGCTTCGGCTTCATCGAGCAGGACGGTGGCGGCGCTGATGTGTTCGCCCACTACTCGAACATCGCCGCCCAGGGCTTCCGTGAGCTGGTCGAGGGCCAGAAGGTGACCTTCGACATCGCGCAGGGCCAGAAGGGCCCCACGGCGGAGAACATCGTTCTCGCCTGACCTGATTGTCGCGTAGTTGTAGCTGGGGCCCGCGTCCTTCGGGGTGCGGGCCCCAGCTACTCGCATTTTCCGCAGTGGTTTCGCCTGCGGACGACAACCAGGAAACCCGTAGGCTCACCGCATACGGGGCATCCTTCAGGGGTGCACGCATCCCTTCATAGCTTCATCGCGACGGACGCCCGAACATTGCGTCCGCTTCGCGCCACTCATTCCAGTTCCTGTGCCCGCACGGATTTTCCGTCGGTCAGATTCGCTTTCGCATTCCACCGGTCCATTCTTGCGATTCTCCGTGCTGCTCATTGCTGGGGGAATTCCTTGATATGTGCCGCATCGAGGAAGGTTCCGCATGAACCGCACACGCACGAACGACCGCTTCAACCGCACCCGTAACGGCAGTGCCGAATTCGGAAGGGGCGGCAGCCGATTCGGTTCGGCGGCCAGGAGCCGCTCCGGCGGGCCGGGCCGTTCCGGTGGTTACGGCCGCCGGCCCGCCGCGGTCCAGGGGGAGTTCGCGCTGCCCGAGACGATCACTCCCGCGCTCCCCGCCGTAAAGGGCTTCGCCGATCTCGACATGCCCGGGGCGCTGCTGGGCGCGCTCAGCTCGCAAGGCGTGACCGTACCCTTCCCGATCCAGGCCGCGACCCTGCCGAATTCACTCGCCGGCCGCGACGTACTGGGCCGTGGCCGCACCGGCTCCGGCAAGACCCTCGCCTTCGGGCTGGCACTGCTGGCCCGTACGGCCGGGCAGCGCGCCGAGGCCAGGCAGCCGCTGGGGCTGATCCTCGTACCCACGCGTGAGCTGGCGCAGCAGGTCACCGACGCGCTCGCCCCGTACGCCCGCTCCGTGAGGCTGCGGCTGGCCACGGTGGTGGGCGGAATGCCGATCGGCCGACAGGCGAGCGCGCTGCGCGCCGGCGCCGAGATCGTCGTCGCCACGCCGGGACGCCTCAAAGACCTCATCGACCGTGGCGACTGCCGGCTGAACCAGGTTTCCATCACCGTCCTCGACGAGGCCGACCAGATGGCCGACATGGGCTTCATGCCGCAGGTCACCGCCCTCCTCGACCAGGTCCGCCCCGAAGGCCAGCGCATGCTGTTCTCCGCCACTCTCGACCGCAACGTCGACCTGCTCGTGCGCCGCTACCTCAGCGACCCCGTCGTGCACTCCGTCGACCCCTCGGCCGGCGCGGTCACGACGATGGAGCACCACGTGCTCCACATTCATGGAGCCGACAAGCACACGGCAACCACCCAGATCGCCGCACGCGACGGCCGCGTGATCATGTTCCTCGACACCAAGCACGCCGTCGACGGCCTCACCGAACACCTCCTGAACAGCGGGGTACGGGCCGCCGCCCTGCACGGCGGGAAGTCACAGCCACAGCGCACCCGCACACTGGCACAGTTCAAGACCGGACACGTCAACGTGCTGGTAGCGACCAACGTCGCGGCGCGCGGCATCCACGTCGACAACCTCGACCTCGTCGTCAACGTCGACCCGCCGACCGACCACAAGGACTACCTCCACCGCGGTGGCCGTACCGCCCGCGCCGGCGAGTCCGGCAGCGTCGTCACCCTGGTCACCCCCAACCAGCGCCGCGGCATGACCCGCCTCATGGCAGCGGCCGGCATCGTGCCGCAGACCACCCAGGTCCGCGTCGGCGAAGAGGCCCTGCACCGCATCACCGGCGCCCAGGCCCCCTCCGGCATCCCGGTCGTCATCACCGCACCGGTGGTCGAACGCCCCAAGAAGCGCGGCGCCACCTCACGCGGCCGACGCCGCCCCGTCTCGGCGGCCCGCCGCGCGCCCGTACGGCAGTCCACCGCCGGTGCGGCGGCATAGAACCCGCTGTCAGGAAGCCCGCCCGACTTCACAGGAGGCACCCTTTGACGCTGGACCAGACGCAGTTCCGCTCAACACGTACCAACGCCGTGCACACCGCGGCCGATCCCGCGGACGCGGCCGGACCGCAGGTCTGGGAGGACATGACCGTGGAGGTGGCACTGTCCGTGATGGCCGCCGCCCGTACAGGTCAGCTGGTCGTCTGCGACGAGGACGGTACGTGCACCGGCCTGGTCACCCGGGACCGGCTCACGGCCGTTCGTGACGGTTCCGGATACACGGACCGGATCCGCCTGCGTGACATCGCCGACGTCATCGGGCCCTTCGCCCCACTGCTGACCACTGGGGCCGAAGCCGAGCGTGCGATGTGCTGCCGCCGGCTCGGGGCCGCGCCCGTGGCCGACGGACACGGCAACGCTCTGAGCGCCCTCGCCCTTTCCCGCTGAGCCGCCCTCACCCCACGCGGCCCCGTCTTCTCTCTCCCTGGAGGCATCATGCGCTGTGTCATCGCCCGCTTCCCGTTCGACCTGACCAAGAGCGGCGTGGTGGAATCGATGAAGGGCGTGAGACCCGAGCCGGTCACCGGTGAGTTCGTCATCATCGGACGACGCCACTACCCCGCCAAGCAGGTCGGCCAGGTCGTCACCCGCCAGGACCGGCGTGATTTCAGCACCGGCGAAGTCCTCAGGGCCATGACCCGACTCGGCTTCACCTGCCGCACCCGCCCTACCACCGCATCTGCGCCCCTGGCCGGCCCGTACGGGCCGGCTTCCGCAACGCTCGGCGCTCCCCCTGTCCGCCTGACGTACGGACAGGTGTGAGCCGAACCGAGCAGTGAGGCCCCACCGGCGTGGGCGAATTCAGGGGGCGTAGCAACACTGAGGTGAGTTGATCAAACGGTGAGCACTTAGGACAGACGCTCGGCTGGGGTCTCCCAACGCGGTTCGCGGGCGCCCGCGCGGCACTGGGCTGCGTGCGGACGGTAGGACCAGCCGCCGCCTGACATGAGCGCGTGGTTGCGGCGGATCTGCCGGCTTACGGTGGAGGGGCTGCGGCCAGCTCGGCCGCGATGGCCCGGACGGACGGCTTCTCCCGGAGCCGGTCAGCGATGTGGATGCGGTCGGCCTCGGTGAGGTAGCGCGACGGGCCGACGGGTTCCTCAGGGCGAGCCGGGGGTTCGGGTCCTTGCCAGGGCAGGCCCCCGTGTCCACGACGGGCGGGGCTGCCCTGTACCTCGCGGATGCCTGCCGGCCGTAGAGCCGACGCTTGCCGGTGCGGCGGTTGATGCCGATGATCCGGCAGGCTTCCGTGTTCCCTATTCCAAGATCCACGAGCCGAAGGTGTTCCTCCCGCTCAGGGTCCGACCTCCTGGGCCCCTGAGGCCGCAGATCCTTCCAGGTAGCGAAGTCCATCGCACCCCTTGCACCGGGGTGTTGCGACGACCACTAGAACGGAAGTGGGTCGGTGAGTCAGTGGTCGGAGTAGCTGAAGTCGCCCACGGTCCAGGCACTGACGTCCTCGATCGCGACGCGGTACATCCCGCCTGTCTCCGGGATCCCCACCGTACCCTGCAGAATCCGGGCGACGTGGAAATGTAGATGCCTGGGCGGTTCGTCCTTCCTCGCGGGGGTGTCGAAGACGGCGGAGAACTCGCCCAGGTCGGCGGAGCCCGTCAGCACCTCAGACACCCTCTGCCTCCACATGGCTTCCGGAGCCAGCCGACCGGTGATGACAGCACCACTGGTGACCACGGTCAGGGACATCTGATTGCTCTGCCCGGACTCCACAAGGGCAGCTATCGCAACGAGCAGTTCGTCAAGCTTCGGCATGGGGTCGGATTCTATGCACCGGCCCGCCCGGGCGGCTCGGACGATGGCGCAACCGGGCGAGACGGGCGCCTACGGCTCCCCTGATGCCGCACGACAGGCCGGGGTGCGCATGTGCGGCGGCTGCGAGCCAGGGGCGTGCTTCGAGGCGTTGGTCTGCTGCCGTTCGGCTGCCGCAGGTCTTCGACGAACGCTTGTGCGGTATCGCGTGCGCTTCAGCAGGAGACCTCATCGTCGAGCCGCAGCAAATCTATGCTCGCTGGAGTAGATATTCGCTGTCTCAGTGATTATGGTTTCTTTCGTAGCCGAGATCGAGCAAGGCCCGGCAGACACGAACTGCCGGGCAGCAGTGCACGTATGACGGTGCGGTGGTGGAGTTCCGAAGCCAGGTTGTTGTACGACGGTGACGGGACTGACGACCGGACCGGGTGGCCCGAAGTGATGAGGGGCCGCCATGAGCAGGACCGCAGTTGACGCGGTTGCAGCACCAGGGGTACGCAGTCCCTGTTTGCAAGTGATTGGTTCCGAGGGAAGGACGGAGGAGTCGAGCACCATCAGGATCGCCCGGGCGGAAGACGCGAGCCCGGGTACCGCAGGACATCGATAGGTAGGTGGTCTCCGGTCACGCATCCGCGATCCCCGCACCCCCGTCGGAGTATCAGGCGGCTGGGCGGAAACAGAAGGCCGGCGCAGCACTAGGGCCGGCAGATGGTGTTGCAGTTCCTTCGGGGCCTTGGTGCCAAGCGGCACCAAGGCCCCTCCACGCGTTCCAGATGAGAGCAGACGAGTCGCTAAGCCGTCTCGACGACGACTACCCCGCCTACACGATGGGCCGGGCCGCCGAGTTGCTCGGTACCACTCCCGGCCTTCTCCGCGGCATCGGCGAAGCGCGGCTGATCACACCACTGCGCTCCGAGGGCGGACGCCGCCGCTACTCCCGCTACCGACTGCGCATCGCGGCCCGCGCGCGTGAGCTCGTCGACCAGGGCACCCCGATCGAAGCCGCATGCCGGATCATCATCCTCGAAGACCAGCTCGAAGAAGCCCGGCGCATCAACGCCGAATACCGCCGCACCGGCGGATCGTCCAGTCCATCGGCCACAGCCTGAGGTGAGCGGGCCCGCCGACACCGGCGGGCTGGCACACCCGCGCGTGGCAGGGCTGTGGCGCGCAGAGATGGTGCTCGTGTCCGAACGGTTCCACCGTCAGTAGACGGCGAGGGAGATGGCGATGTAGTGCGCGGTGAAGGCCGCCACGGTCAAGGCGTGGAACACCTCGTGGAAGCCGAACCAGCGGGGCGAGGGGTCGGGGCGTTGGACGGCGTAGACCACCGCGCCCGCGCTGTAGAGGAGACCGCCGGTCACTGTCAGGGTGACCACGGCCGCACCGCCGGTGTGCAGGAAGTCGGGCAGGTAACGCACCGGTGCCCATCCCAGGGCCAGGTAGCAGGGGGTGTACAGCCAGCGGGAAGCGTTGACCCACAGCACGCGGAAGGCGATACCGGTAAGCGCACCCGTCCATACGATCCACAGCAGCAGGTTTCGCCGGTCGGGAGGGAGGAGGAGCACGGCCAGAGGGGTGCTGGTCCCGGCGGTGATCAGGAAGATGTTGGCGTGATCGAGGCGACGCAGGACGGCCTCGCCCATCGGCCCCCAGGTACCGAGGTGGTAGACGGCGCTCGTCCCGAACAGCAGCCAGGCGGTGACGGAGTACACGGTGCAGGCCAGGGCCGCCTGCTGGGTCCGAGCCAGGCAGACGAGGACGATGCCGGCGCTCACCGAGGCGGGGACCATCGCGGCATGGAGCCAGCCACGCAGCTTCGGCTTGACCGGCTCGACCAGGTCGGCCGCCCACTCGACCAGGTCGGCAACCGGGTGAAACTCCTCCCCGGCATTGCCATGATGTGATCCGCCGGAGAGACCGGCTGCGGCGTCCCCAGACACAACTTCCCGTCCTGTCCCGTTCTTCTGGGCGTCATCGGCAACCATCCGATCATGCTAAGAGCCTGCCCGTCGCGGCGTCCGTCGACGTCGGTCTCGCCACCAACTGGGCCTGCGGTGGCCGCCACAGGGAGTCACGTCGGGCGAGGGGCCGGTGGTGCGGATGCGTGCCATGCCGTTTCGGGGGTATTCGTGCGTCTCAACCCGGGTTGCTCAGAATGAGGGTGGCGATGTGGGCCCAGTGGTGCACGAAAGCGAGGACCAGCCGCTGGCCCGCCGCCCGATACTGTCGGCCCTCGCCTTCGAGGGCAGCGAACCGATCGCCGAGGCCCGCAGCGCGGCCCGCCGCTTCCTGACCGACGTACAGGCAGTACACGGCATCCTGGTCTCCGACCGCGCGATGGGCACCGTGCAACTGGCCGTCAGCGAGCTGGTCACCAACGCCTACAAGTACGCGCCCGGCCCCTGCCTGCTGGACCTGGAGGTCAGCGCAGGCGCC
This sequence comes from Streptomyces sp. Ru62, assembly GCF_002920615.1. GTDB lineage: Bacteria > Actinomycetota > Actinomycetes > Streptomycetales > Streptomycetaceae > Streptomyces. Next base: position 4,680 of record NZ_PQSU01000060.1, on the reverse strand, counting down.
GTCCAGATCAGCGTCTGGGACACCGACCCGACACTGCCCGCGGCCTGCCCCGCAGACCCGGGCCGGGTCGGGCAGTACGGCCTGGAGATCATCATGGCCGTGTGCCAGAGCTTCGAGGTGCGCCGCGAGCCGGTGGGCAAGCGGGTCAGGGCCGCCATCGTGCTGGCCGACGACCCCGGCGGAGATCCGGCCGGCCGCCTTCTGTGACCGTCCCTGGGCGCCGGAACCTGGCGCAGGTGTCTACCGGCCCTCCAGGTAGTCGCACCTTCGAGCCGGTCATCCCCGTCATCGAGAAGACCCTGGCCACCGCGGCCGAGGAAGGCGTCGGGGACGCGCGCCAACTCGAACAGCTCCTCGCCCGCGCCGTGGCGAACTGGGCGTTCCGCGCCCACCGCCGCAAGCCCCTCATCATCCCCGTCATCATCGACGCCTGAGCCACACCCGGGCAGGCGTCCGGGGGCGGACGCCGATGTGCACGAGGTGAAACCCGGCGACGAGTCGGTCCTGATGTCCAGCCTCATCACCGGCCCACCGGGTCAGGCCGGGCGGCCCGGTGGCGAGCGCTGCGCCGGGCATCCCGCAGCACCTCCAGCAGCTGACCTGCCGCCCGAGCAGCAACATGACGGCCACGGGCGTCAGAAACGCGGACAGCCCGGTGTACCGGCCAAAGGAGGAGAGAACCGTCAGACATGACGCTCATTTGACGCTCCGGCCGCCTCACAGCCCGCGCCCAAGGCAGGAAAGCCCCATGTGACCTGCAGATTCTCCTCCCGTCCACACACCTTGCGACGTGTTTCCGATGACGTCGCACGTGGAGTGCGCGGCGATTCTGGAGCCTGCGGACAAGGGCGCCTGACCTCGGGTTCGTGAGCCAGGCGGTTGTAACAATCAGGCGGCGACGAGCTCCTGCTCACGGTCCGGCGTCTTGACCTCGGGCTTCTTGTTCGGCAGCGAGAGCCGGAAGACCTTGCGCCACGCGGAGAACACCTGCTTGGGCAGCGGTCCGGTGACGTACTCCAGCTCGTACTTCTCGAACAGCGCGCGCACCTTCACAGCGACCTCGGCGTACCGGTTGCTGGGCAGGTCCGGGAACAGGTGGTGCTCGATCTGGTGCGACAGGTTGCCGGTCATGAAGTGCATGGCCCTGCTGCCGCTGATGTTCGCCGAGCCCATCATCTGGCGCAGGTACCACTGGCCGCGCGTCTCGCCCTTGATCGACCGGCGCTCGAAGACCTGCACGCCCTCGGGGAAGTGCCCGCACATGATCACGGAGTGGGACCAGATGTTGCGGACCAGGTTCGCGGTGAACGTGGCGGCGAGCGTGGGGAGGAACGACGGGCCCGACAGCAGCGGGTGGATCACGTAGTCCTTGAGCACCTGCTTGCGGATCTTGCGGCCCACCGCCTTGGCCCGCGCGCGGAACTCCGGGGTCTTGCGGCGGCGCTTGTTCAGGTTCTTGCCGAGCTCCAGGTCGTAAGCTGCGATGCCGTACTCGAAGAAGCAGGCGTTGATGAAGTTCCACAGCGGCTGGCCGAGGTGGAACGGGTGCCACTCCTGGTCCTCGTCGACGCGCATGATGCCGTAGCCGAGGTCGTTGTCCTTGCCGATCACGTTGGTGTACGTGTGGTGCAGCTCGTTGTGCGAGTGCTTCCACTGGTCGGCCGGCGAGACGTGATCCCATTCCCAGGTGGTGGAGTGGATCTTCGGGTCCCGCATCCAGTCCCACTGGCCGTGCAGGATGTTGTGGCCGATCTCCATGTTGTCCATGATCTTCGCCACGGACAGACCGGCGGTGCCGAGCAGCCACGCCGGCGGGAAGATCGAGAACAGCAGCACGCCCCTGCTGACCAGCTCGAGCTTGCGCTGCGCGGAGATGACCCTACGGATGTAGGCGGCGTCTTTCTCACCGCGTCCGGCGATCACTTCGTCGCGGATCGCGTCCAGCTCGTGGCCGAGCTCCTCGATCTGCTCCGCCGTCAGATGGGCGGTGGGGTCGATGGCGGTCAAGGTGCTCCTACCGTTCGATGTCGCAAGGGCCCGCCGCGGCGGACACACAGGTCTGGATGAGGACGCCCGGCTCGGCCTCCGTGATCTCGCCGGTACGCAGGTCTCGGACGGCGCCCGCCTTGAGCGGCGTGACGCAGCCGAAGCAGATGCCCATGCGGCACCCGGACGGCATGAGCACGCCGGCCTCCTCGCCGACGTCCAGCAACGGCGTGGCGCCGTCCGCGTCGACGGTCTTGCCGGTGGCGCTGAACGTAACCTCGCCGCCGCCGCCGCCGCCGCCGTCGCCGTCGCCGGCGACGACGATGCCGGGGCGGAAGCGTTCGGTGTGCAGGCGCTCTTGGACGCCGTGCTCTCTCCAGTGCTCTTCGGCGGCGTCGAGCAGGCCCGCGGGCCCGCAAGCCCAGGTCTCGCGCTCGGCCCAGTCGGGCACGAGTTCGTCGAGACGGGCGATGTCGAGCATGCCGGCTGTGACGGTGTGCACCTCGGTGAGCCGCAGCTTCTTGTCCGCGACCAGGTCGTGCAGTTCGTTGCGGAAGATCACGTCCTGCGGCCGTGGCGCGCAGTGGACCATGACGACGTCGTCGAACTCGGTGTCGCGCAGCATGCCCATCACGGGTGTGATGCCGCTGCCGGCCGTCAGGTAGAGCACCTTGGCGGGCGTGGCCTGCGGCAGCACGAAGTCACCGGTCGCCTGGTCGAGTTGGATCAGCGTGCCCGGTTTCGCCCTGCGGACCAGGTGGTTGCTGACCTTGCCGTCCGGGATCGCCTTCACAGTGATCGTGACGCGGCCGTCCTGGCGTTTTGCCGGCGAGGTGATGGAGTAGGCACGCCACAGGCGCACCCCGTCGACGTCGACCCCGATCCGCACGTACTGACCGGCCCTGTGGCCGCGCCAGCCCCGACCCGGTCTGATCACGATGGTCGCGGCGTCACCCGTCTCAGGGTGCACGGCCTCGATGCGCCCCCGCAGATCGGCGCCCGCACGCAGTGGGCTGACCAGGTCGAGGTAGTCCGACGGCAGCAGCGGCGTCGTGACCATCTCCAGCAGTTTCCACGCCCTGCTGCGGAGGGTTGCACTCGTCATGACTCCAGCTTGCTGCGCCTCAGGGCGTAAAGTCCTGACCGCAGGACGTGAATCTGGTCGGTTGAATTGTTCGCAGGGAACAAGGACGTGAGCCATGCAATCCGGAGGGCCAGCGAACTGGCCCTGGATGAGACGACGGTCACCGCACTTCGGGCCGCGCTGAAGACCACCGCCGACGAGGTCGTCCAGGCGATCATCGACGAGGTCCCTTCCTACGCCAACGCTCTTTCGGGCAGCATGGGCGGCACCATCCGCCGAGCCGTCCGCACCGCGCTGGGGCACTACCTGGACCTCGCGAGTGGGAATGCCACAGGCGGCGACGCCGGTGACGCGGCCTACGAGCTGGGCCGCGGCGAGGTGCGCGACGGCCGTTCGATGGACGCCCTGCTCAGCGCCTACCGCGTCGGCGCCCGCGTGGCCTGGCGATGCCTGGCAGCGGGCGCCGTGTCCGCAGGTCTGCCCGCCGCCGAGGTCGCCAAGTTCGCCGAGCTGACCTTCGCCTACATCGACGAGCTCTCCGCCGCGAGCGCCGCGGGCCACGCCGACGAACTGGCCGCCCGGGGCAGGGCCCACGAGCGCCACCTGGAACACCTGGCCCGCGACCTCCTCGCCGGCGCGAGCCCGGACGTGCTGCTGGCCTCTGCTCAACGGGCCGGATGGCAGCCTCCGGATTCGCTGACGGCGGTCCTGCTGCCCGCCGCCCAGGCCCGGCCTGCCTACCGCGCGCTCGACCCGAGCACCCTCGTCCTCGACGATCTGCCGGACGCCACCGGTGTGCTGCTCGTCCCCGATGCCGACCGATCACATCTCCTGCGGCAGCTGACCGACCGCACCGCTGTGGTCGGCCCGACCCGGCCATGGACCCGTGCGTCCGCCTCGTACGCACGAGCCCTACGCGCGCGCTCCCTCTCCTCTGATATCCGCGACACCGAGGACCACCTGCCCGAGCTGGTGCTGAGCGCCGACGTGGACGCGTTCGCAGACCTGCGTGCCCGAGCCCTCGCACCGTTGCACACCTTGCCCCTGGCGACCGCCCGGCGGCTGGAGGAGACGTTGCGGGCGTGGCTGCTGCACCAGGGCAGGCGGGACGAGGTGGCGGCGGCGTTGTTCGTCCATCCCCAGACAGTCCGGTACCGGATGTCGCAGCTGCGGGAGCTGTTTCCGGACCTCGCATCGCCACACCGAGTCCTTGAACTGACGCTGGCGGTCGGTCTTCGGGCCAGTTGACGCGTACTTCGACCGTCGTCCATGAACTCCCGGCGGATCCCGGCATCGTGCTCGGTGTCTACCTGGACGTCCTTGCAGCCGGGGCGGTTCTGGTGAGCGACGCGATCAAGGTGCAGCAGGTCGGCTGACAGGGAGCGTTCCACCACGAGTCGCCCACCTGCCGATCCGTCAGGCCCGCGTCTCGCACGACCAGCCACACCCGGTCGCGACTGAGCGGGAGTTGGCCGAGGAGGATGCCGGTCGCGTCGAGCAGGGTGTTGGCGAAGGCTGGAGCGACCGGGTTGAAAGGGCGGACTGTCGGCCGTGACGCCCGTTTGACTCCCTGGGCACCCACATGCATGGCGATGGGCCAGGAAATAGAA
>NZ_PQSU01000059.1 GCF_002920615.1 Streptomyces sp. Ru62 | reverse complement strand
AGGGCGTCAAGGGCACCTGGCGGGACCTGACGGACTCGGTCAATTTCATGGCCGGGAACCTGACGGCGCAGGTGCGCAACGTGGCCCAGGTGGCCACCGCGGTGGCGCAGGGTGATCTGTCGCAGAAGATCACGGTGGACGCGCGGGGCGAGATCCTGGAGCTGAAGAACACCATCAACACGATGGTGGACCAGCTCTCCGCGTTCGCCGACGAGGTCACGCGCGTGGCCCGTGAGGTGGGCACCGAGGGCCGGCTCGGCGGGCAGGCCCAGGTGCGCGGGGTCGCCGGCACCTGGAAGGACCTCACCGACAACGTCAACGTGATGGCCTCCAACCTCACCGGCCAGGTCCGCTCCATCGCCCAGGTCGCCACCGCCGTGGCCAAGGGCGATCTCTCCCAGAAGATCACCGTCGAGGCCAAGGGCGAGGTCGCCGCCCTCGCCGATGTGATCAACACCATGGTGGACACCCTGTCGGCGTTCGCCGACGAGGTGACCCGGGTGGCCCGCGAGGTGGGCACCGAGGGCCGGCTCGGCGGGCAGGCGCACGTGCCCCATGTGGCCGGCACCTGGAAGGACCTCACCGACAACGTCAACTCCATGGCCAACAACCTCACCGGCCAGGTCCGCAACATCGCGCTGGTGACCACCGCCGTGGCCAAGGGCGATCTGTCGAAGAAGATCGACGTCGACGCCCGCGGCGAGATCCTCGAACTGAAGACCACCATCAACACGATGGTCGACCAGCTCTCCGCCTTCGCCGACGAGGTGACCCGAGTCGCCCGCGAGGTCGGCACCGAGGGCCGACTCGGCGGACAGGCCGAGGTCGAAGGCGTCTCCGGCACCTGGAAGCGGCTCACCGAGAACGTCAACGAACTGGCCGGCAACCTCACCCGGCAGGTTCGCGCCATCGCCGACGTCGCCAGCGCCGTCGCCGAGGGCGACCTGACCCGCTCCATCACCGTCGACGCCTCCGGTGAGGTCGCCGACCTCAAGGACAACATCAACTCCATGGTGGAGTCCCTGCGCGAGACCACCCGGGCCAACCAGGAGCAGGACTGGCTCAAGACCAACCTCGCCCGGATCTCCGGCCTCATGCAGGGCCACCGCGACCTGCCCGTCGTCGCCGAACTCATCATGGACGAGCTGGTGCCGCAGGTGTCCGCCCAGTACGGCGCCTTCTACCTCGCCGAGGAGACCGACTCCGGGCCCGAGCTGCGGCTCGTCGGCTCCTACGGCCGGCCCGAGGACGACACCCGCCCCGTCCGCATCGCGTTCGGCCGCTCCCTGGTCGGCCAGGCCGCGCGCAGCCGCCGTACCATCGCCGTGGACGAACTGCCGCCCGGATACGTCACCATCTCCTCCGGGCTCGGACAGGTCGAGCCCACCGCGCTGTTGCTGCTGCCGATCGTCTTCGAGGAGCAGGTCCTCGGCGTCATCGAGCTGGCCGCCGTCACCCCGTTCACCGCCGTCCAGCGGGACTTCCTCCAGCAGCTCGTGGACACCATCGGGGTCAACGTCAACACCATCGTCGCCAACGCCCGCACCGACGAACTGCTCCAGGAGTCGCAGCGGCTCACCAGCGAACTGCAGTCCCGCTCGGCCGAGTTGCAGGCCCGGCAGGAGGAACTGCAGCGCTCCAACGCCGAACTGGAGGAGAAGGCCTCGCTGCTGGCGGAGCAGAACCGGGACATCGAGGCGAAGAACCTCCAGATCGAACAGGCCCGGCAGGAACTGGAGGCGCGCGCCCAGCAGCTCTCGCTCGCCTCCAAGTACAAGTCCGAGTTCCTCGCGAACATGAGCCACGAGCTGCGCACCCCGCTCAACAGCCTGCTCATCCTCGCCCAGTTGCTGGCCCAGAACCCCTCCCGCAACCTCACCCCGAAGCAGGTCGAGTACGCGGGCATCATCCACTCGGCCGGCTCCGACCTGCTCCAGCTCATCAACGACATCCTGGACCTGTCCAAGGTCGAGGCCGGCAAGATGGACGTCAGCCCCGAGCGGGTCCCGCTGCGGCAGCTCATCGACTACGTCGAGGCCACCTTCCGCCCGATGACCTCCCAGAAGAGCCTGGACTTCACCGTCACCACGGCCCCCGGCGCCCCCGCCGACCTGCTCACCGACGACTCCCGGCTCCGGCAGATCCTGCGCAACCTGCTCTCCAACGCGGTGAAGTTCACCGAGCAGGGCGGTGTCGAACTGCGCGTCGAACCCGTCGGCGACGACGAGGTGCCCGCCGGCGTCGTACGCGGCGGCGCGGTCGTCGCCTTCCGGGTGAAGGACACCGGCATCGGCATCCCCGAACAGCAACTGGAGACCATCTTCGGCGCGTTCCAGCAGGCGGACGGCACCACGAGCCGCAAGTACGGCGGCACCGGGCTCGGTCTGTCCATCACCCGGGAGATCGCCCACCTGCTCGGCGGCGCCGTCACCGTGGACAGCACCCCCGGCAGGGGCAGCACCTTCACCCTCTTCCTGCCCGTGGCCCGGCCGGACTTCGACGAACTCCTGCGCAGCGGCCGCTCCGTCCCGAAGGCCGGGCAGGAGAGCACGGACGAGCCGGACGGCCCCGTCCAGCAGCGGCCGCCGGTCCTGGCGCGGCGGGAGCGGCCACGCCGTCTGCTCGTCGTCGAGGAGCGCCCGCGCGGATTGCTCACGCTCGTCGCCGAGAGCGTGGTCCGGGATCTGGAGACCGGCCGCACCGACGGCGACGGCACACCCGTCGACATCATCACCGCGGTCGGCGCCCAGGAAGCGGCCGGTGCCCTCGCCGCCGAACCCTGCCACTGCGTCGTCGTGGACCTGGGCGTGCCCGACGGGGAGTCGGCCCGGTTCCTGGAGGCGCTGCGCGCCGACTCGGCCCTGACCGGGGTCCCGGTGCTGGTGCACGGCTCGCACCGCACCGAGCCCCTCGCCGAGGACACCGCCGGCGGTTCGCTGGAGTACCTGTTCAGCCTGGACGAGCTGCGCGAACGGATCGCGCTGCACCTGTCCGCCGAGGAGCCCGGCGAGGTGCTCACCCTGGTCCGCGGGGACGAGACCCAGCACACCGCGCCCCACCTGATCGACGAGCACACCCGTGGCCGTACCGTCCTCGTCGTCGACGACGACGCCCGGAACCTGTTCGCGCTCAGCGGCATCCTCGAACTGCACGGCTTCCGTGTCCTGCACGCGGAGAACGGCCGCAAGGGCATCGAGACGCTGCTGCACAACCCGGACGTCGAACTCGTCCTCATGGACGTGATGATGCCCGAGATGGACGGCTACACCGCCACGGCCGAGATCCGCAAGATGCCGCAGTACGCCGACCTCCCGGTGATCGCCGTGACCGCCAAGGCCATGCAGGGCGACCGGGAGAAGAGCCTCGCCTCCGGCGCCAGCGACTACGTCACGAAACCGGTCGACACCCATGACCTCATCGCCTGTGTCCGGCGCTGGCTCCCCGCATGAGCACGGCCATGAGCAGGGCACAGCGCGCCCGCCCCACCGCAGGCCGAGGAGTACCGATCCGGTGAACGCGTACGAACCGGGCACGCCGGCAGGTGTGCCCGCCCAGCTCCCCGCCGCGGACGCGGTGTCGTCCGACGTACCCGCCACCTCCCCGGTCGGCCGGCTCGCCGCCACCGTGGAGCGGCTGCGCCGCGAGGTACAGGTGGCGCAGGCCGAGGCGGAGGGCCGGGCGCTGATCGAACTGGCCAAGGGCATCCTGGTCGAACGCCTCGGCTGCGGCCCCGCCCAGGCCGCCCGCCAGCTCGCCGAACTCACCGAGCAGGCGCAGATGACCCCGCTGGAGTTCGCGGTGGAGGTCATCAACCAGGCGGCCCGGGACCGCGTCGCTGAGGTCACCGAGGCGTTCCTGTCCGTCGCCGCGGACCCCTCCGGGCCCGTCGCGGAGTCCGCCGCGGTACGGCTGCGCGCCGCCGAGAGCGGAGTGCTGGCCGCCCACGACACCCAGGCGATGGCCGACTCCCTGCTCGACCACGCCCTGCGCCCGCTGGGCGCGGTCGCCGTCGCCATCTGGTCGGCCGGCTCGGACGGCTCGCTGACCCTCGCGGGCAGCGCCGGTTTCCCGCCGGGCGAGGCGGCCCGCTGGCACTACGTCCCGCCCGACGTGGCCACCGTGGCCCGGCGGGGCCTGACCGAGCCCGACGGGCAGTGGCTGCCGTCGCTCGCCGGGTCCGGGCTGCCCACGATCGGCCGCCGCGAGTACGCCGACGGCGCCCGGATCGCCGTACCCGCCGGCGCGGGCGGCCGGATCCACGGCGTCCTGGAGATCGCCTGGCCCAAGCCGGAGGAACCGCTGCCGCGCCCCGTCGTCCGGCAGGTGGAGGCCCTCGCCGAGCTGTGCGCGCACTCCCTGGAGAGCTTCGTGCCGCCGCCCGGCACCGGACCGGAACCCGGGCTGCTGCCCGACGTGGTCGAGCTGATGGACCTGGCCGACGGGCTGCACGACCCGGCCCTGGTGCTCGTGCCGCACCTCGACGACACCGGACAGCTGGTCGACTTCCGCATCCAGCATGTCAACAGCCGCTTCCTGGACCCGGCGGGCCGGCCCCGGGCGGTCGTGGGCGGCGCCCTGCTGCTGGAGGCCTACCCGATGGCCGCCGGCGACAGCGAGCTGTTCCAGCGGGTGGAGCGGGTCTACGCCACCGGCGAGCCGTTCCGCGCCCACCGGATGCGGCTGACCGCCCTGGTCGACCAGGTGCCGCTGTCCGCCGTCGCCGACATCAGCATCAGCCGGCACGGCTCCGGCGTGCTGCTGATCTGGCGCATCGAGGACGAGACCGCGCGGCTGGCCAGTCTGCTCCAGCACGCCCAGCGGCTCGGCCGGATCGGCGGTTTCGAGGAGAACCTGCTCACCGGCGAGATCACCTGGAACGGCCAGCTGTTCACCCTGTACGGCCGCCCGCCCACGAGCCCCCCGGTCGCGCTCCAGGACCTGCCGGCCCACGCCCACCCGGACGACGCGGTCATCCTCGGCCGCTTCCTGCGCACCCTGCTGCACCACCGCAGGCCCGCCTCCGCCGCGTTCCGGCTGCTGCGCCCGGACGGCGTGACCCGGCACATCCGGGTGGTCGCCGAACCCGTCCTCGACACCGGTGGCCAGCTCTTCGGCGTCCGCGGCGCCTACCAGGACATCTCCGCCCAGCACTGGACCGAGGTCGCCCTCGCGGCCACCCGTGACCAGCTGGCCCACACCGAGCAGCAGGCCGTGGAGCGCAACCGCCTCACGCTCCAGCTCCAGCACGCCATCATGCCCCCGGCCCAGGCCCCGCTGCGGGTGCCCGGCCTCCAGGTGGCGGTGCGCTACCGGCCGGCCGAGACCGAGCACCTGGTCGGCGGCGACTGGTACGACGCCGTGGTGCTGCCCTCCGGACTGGTCCTGCTGTGCGTCGGCGACGTCGCCGGGCACGGCATCGAGGCGGCGACCAGCATGGTCGTCCTGCGCAACGCGCTGCGCGGCCTCGCGGTGACCGGCGCCGGGCCGGCGCAGCTGCTGTCCTGGCTGAACATCGTCGCCCACCATCTCACGGGTGCCGTCACCGCGACCGCCGTGTGCGGCCTGTACGACGGCGAGCGGCGGACCCTGCGCTGGGCGCGGGCGGGCCATCTGCCGCCGGTGCTGGTACGGGAGGCGGACGCCACCGCGCTGCCCCCGGTCAAGGGGCTGCTGCTGGGCGCCGTCCCGGAGGCGCGCTACGACGAGACGGAGGTGCAGCTGGCCGCCGGGGACACCCTGCTGATGTACACCGACGGCCTGATCGAGCGCCGGGACCGCTCGGTGGAGGAGTCGCTGTCGCATCTGCTGGACACGGCGCGTGCGGCGCCCAGCACCCTGGACCAGCAACTGGACCGGCTGCTGACCTACAGCAGGTCGGACACCGACGACGACACCTGCATCGTCGGCATCAGGGTCGCCTGATGCCGGCGGCCCGGCCGGTCAGACGGCGGCCGCCGGGCCGAGCGGCACGGTCGCGGTGACCCGCTTGCCGTGGGACAGCCAGGTCACCTCCAGGCCGCGGGAGACCATCGCCACGAGGTGCAGACCGTGGCCGCCGACCCGACGGGGATCGGGCGGACGCCGCCGCGGCGGCTCCTCGGAGGTGTCCGTGACGGAGATGCGCAGCCCGGTGGCGCCGGGCAGCAGCTCCAGGTGCAGCGCGCACGGGCCGGGCGCGTGCTTGGCCGCATTGGTGACGAGTTCGCTGACGACGAGCTGGGCATCCTGCAGCGGGCGGCGACCCGGTGCGGGCCGTGCCCGGGCCAGCAGGGCCGCGACGGCGTCTCTCGCCTCGGCGATGCTGGAGACGCCGGTGTCCCAGGTGCGGCTGTAGCGCAGGGGCGCGGCGCGGTCCTGCGTCGTCGCGTGGGTCCTGAGCGGGATGTCCATACCTCGTTGCCCTTTTCCTCTGGGGTCAGGGGCCCTTCCTGTGCACAGGGGGGTCGTTGCCGTCCCTGCTCGGTTACCCGCTGGGCTGCCGGTCAAGGGGACGTCCCCGAGGAATCCTCCGGGTGCCCACGAACGCCTGCTGAGGGGCGGCGGGAGCGACGCGGGCGCACGCCGGAGCGGGCCCGGGGACCCGCTCGCGCGGCATCTCCGGGCCCGCTCCGAGGCCGGATCGTTCCTTCGGTCGCTCAGTGCTTGAAGACGTCCTTGATCTTCTCCTTGGCCTGCCGGGCGTCGCCCTCGGCGCCCTTCATGCGGCCCTCGGCCTCCACGCTCTCGTTGCCGACGGCGCGGCCCGCGGCCTCCTTGACCTTGCCCTTGGCCTGCTCCGCCTTGGCCTTGGCCTTCTGATTGCCGGCCATCACGTGTCACATCCCCACATAGACGTGGTCTCTGGTCGCCATCCGACTTGCCGCTCCGCCGCCGTCCAAACCATGGTGCGGGTCAGCGTTGGCCGCGCCGCCGCACGACGTGCCGTACGACGAACGCCGCGAGGAGGACGGCGACGGCGATGACGACGTAGAGCTGGTAGTGCCGGATCTCGTCGTAGATCGTGGTGATGTGGTTGCCCGCGAGGTAGGCCAGGGTCGTCCACAGACCGACCCACAGGGCCGCGCCGAGGGCGTTGAAGGCGAGGAAGCGGCGCCAGTGCATGCCGGTCGTGCCCGCGATGACGCCGTTGGCCTGGCGCAGGCCCTCGACGAACCGGGCCACGGTCACGATCTTGCCGCCGTGCCGGGTGAAGAACGCCTCGGCGGCCTCGAACCGTTTGGGCGTCAGGAAGACGTACTTGCCCCACCGGTGCACGAAGGCCCGCCCGCCGACCCTGCCGATCAGGTAGCCGAGGTTGTCGCCGGCGACGGCCGCGACGAAGGCGATGACCGCCACGGCCACGACGTTCAGCCGCCCCGTGCCCGCGTACACCCCCGCCGCGAGCAGGATGGTCTCGCCGGGCGCGGGGACGCCGAAGTCCTCGACGAAGACCACCGCTCCCACGGCCCAGTAGCCGTAGTGACCGAGCAGCGGCTCCAGCTGGGCCAGCGGTCCCGGAAGCGGAGGCGACATGCCTCCACGGTACGTCGGCGCGGCCGTGCGGCGATCAGGGCCGGCTCACCGACGCTTCCTGGTCCTGCTGGTCGCGTTCGTCCCGCTGGTCCTGTGCGGCGGCGTCCGGGCCGGCCTCGGCCTGTGGTGCCGTGCGCCGGTCCCGGCGGCCGGTCAGGCGCCGGGCGAGCGGCTCGGTGTACCGGGCGGTCAGCGGGCCGAGCACGACCAGGAGCAGCACGTAGGCGGTGGCCAGCGGGCCGAGGTCGGAGTCGATGCCGGAGGTGACGGCGAGCCCCGCGATGACGATGGAGAACTCGCCGCGGGCGACCAGGGTGCCGCCGGCCCGCCACCTGCCCCGGGCCGAGATGCCCGCGCGGCGGGCCGCCCAGTAGCCGGTGGCGATCTTGGTGAGGGAGGTGACGACGGCCAGGGCGAGGGCGGGCAGCAGCACCGGCGGGATGCTCGCCGGATCGGTGTGCAGCCCGAAGAAGACGAAGAACACCGCAGCGAACAGGTCCCGCAGCGGGGCGAGGAGGTTGTGGGCACCCTCGGCGACCTCCCCGGACAGGGCGATGCCGACCAGGAACGCGCCGACCGCCGCCGAGACCTGGAGCTGCTGGGCGACACCGGCCACCACCAGCGTCAGCCCGAGCACCACCAGCAGCAGCTTCTCGGGGTCGTCGGTGGAGACGAACCGGGAGATGTGCCGGCCGTAGCGGACCGCGACCAGCAGCACCAGGCCCGCCACGCCGAGCGCGATGGCCAGCGTGACGCTGCCGGCCGCGAAACCGGTCCCGGCCAGCAGGGCCGTGACCACGGGCAGGTAGACCGCCATGGACAGGTCCTCCAGCACCAGGATGCTGAGGATCACCGGCGTCTCCCGGTTGCCGATCCGGCCGAGGTCGCCGAGGACCTTGGCGATGACACCGGAGGAGGAGATCCAGGTGATGCCGGCCAGGACGACGGCGGCGATCGGGCCCCAGCCCAGCAGCAGGGCCATGGCGGCGCCGGGCAGGGCGTTGAGGGTGGCGTCGACGATCCCGGCCGGGTACTGGGTCTTCAGGTTGGAGACCAGATCGCCGGCCGTGTATTCGAGCCCCAGCATGAGCAGCAGCAGGACGACGCCGATCTCGGCGCCGATCGCGACGAACTCCTCGCTGGTGCCGAGCGGCAGCAGACCCCCCTCGCCGAAGGCGAGTCCGGCCAGCAGGTACAGCGGGATGGGTGAGAACCGCAGGCGGGCGGCGAGCCGGCCCAGCAGCCCGAGGCCCAGGATGATCGCGCCGAACTCGATCAGGAAGACCGCGGAGGAGTGCATCCGGATCACTCCCGCCCGAGTATCGCGGCGGCGGCGTCGACGCCCTCGCGGGTGCCGATGACGATCAGCGTGTCCCCGCCGGCCAGCCGGAAGCCGGGGCCGGGGGAGGGGATGGCCTCGGCGCGGCGCAGGACGGCCACGATCGACACGCCGGTGTCGGTGCGCATCCGGGTCTCGCCGAGCAGCCGTCCGTTCCAGTGCGAGGCCCCGGACAGCTCGATCCGCTCGGCCACCAGGCCCAGCTCGGTGGTGGAGAGCAGCGTGGCGCTGTGGTGGGTCGGCTTCAGCACGTCCACCAGCGCTTCCGCCTCCTGCCCGGTGAGATGGACCGACAGGGCACAGGCGTCCGGATCGTCACGCCGGTAGGCGCTGAGCGTGCGCGAACCGTCCCGGTGGGCCACCACCGACAGGTGGCGGTGTTCGCGGGTCGTCAGGTCGTACCGGACGCCGATTCCCGGCAACGGTGTCCTGCTGGTGCGTGCGGCGCTCATGGCTGCCCCCCTGCCCGGCTTGAATGTTTCTTGGTGAAACTTTTAACCGAACCCTACCCCGGAGCGTGATCGTCCGGGGGAGGGGGCCGGAGCGGGCGGGAGCGGAGCGTCAGGAACCGGAGGTCGCGGTGCCCTGGTCGCCGGCGGGATCGGGCTGGCACGAGTGGCACAGCTCGTGGTCCCCGTCGCGGGTGACGACGGTTCCCCAGCCGAGGCACTGCTCGCAGTCGCGGGCGAGGGTCAGGTCGGGGTGGAGAGGCAGGAAGGGATTGCGGTGGGCTCCGTGCGCCATACGGGGAGCGGCTCCTTGCGGTCGCGGGGCGTGGTGCGCGGGGGCGGTGCGTGGTGAATGACGTCCATTATGTCCTACTTATTCCCCCATGTCAGTGATAAATGTCATGGGGTGCCCCTGTGATGTCATCGAGTGCCACCGCGCGATGTCCTCCGGGCGGTCCCGGCCGGGAGCCCGCCACCGCCTCCTCAGCCGAGGTTCCCCAGCCGGGCGTCGCGCCACAGGTCCACGCCGCCCTCGGTCGCGTACCGGTCGATCTCGGCCAGCTCCTCGTCGCTGAAGGACGGGTTCTCCAGCGCGGCGACGTTCTGCTCCAGCTGTTCGACCCGCGAGGCGCCGATGACGAGCGAGGTCACCCGCTCGTCCCGCAGCGCCCAGGCCAGCGCGAGCTGGGCCAGTGTCTGCCCGCGCCGGGCCGCGATGTCGTTCAGGGCGCGCAGCCGGCCCCGCAGGTCGTCCGTCAGCCAGGCGGTGTCCAGGGACGTGCCCCGCGCGGCCCGCGAGTCCGCCGGGACGCCGTCCAGGTAGCGGCCGGTGAGCAGGCCCTGCGCGAGCGCCGTGAAGCCGATGACGCCGAAGCCCTCCTCCTGGGCCGCGTCCAGCAGGCCGTCGGTCTCGATCCAGCGGTTGAGCATGCTGTACGACGGCTGGTGGATCAGCAGCGGGGTGCCGAGCTCGCGCAGGATCGCGGCGGCCTGCCGGGTGCGTTCGGCGTCGTAGGAGGAGATGCCGACGTACAGCGCCTTGCCCTGGCGGACGGCCGTGTCGAGCGCGCCCATGGTCTCCTCCAGCGGCGTGCTCGCGTCCAGCCGGTGGGAGTAGAAGATGTCGACGTAGTCCACGCCCATCCGGCCGAGCGACTGGTCGAGGGAGGCCAGCAGGTACTTGCGGGAGCCGCCGCCCTGCCCGTAGGGGCCGGGCCACATGTCCCAGCCGGCCTTGGTGGAGATCACCAGCTCGTCGCGGTAGGGCGCCAGGTCGCGCTTCAGCAGCCGCCCGAAGTTCAGCTCCGCCGCGCCGTAGGGCGGGCCGTAGTTGTTGGCGAGGTCGTGGTGGGTGATCCCGAGGTCGAAGGCGCGCAGCGCGATCTCGCGCTGGGTCTCGAACGGGCGGTCGTCGCCGAAGTTGTGCCAGTAGCCCAGGGACAGGACCGGCAGGTCCAGTCCGGAACGGCCGGTGCGCCGGTAGCGCATGGTGCCGTCGTAGCGAGCGGGGTCCGCGACGTACGTCATCGGGTCTTCTCCGGGTGGTGCCGTAGGGGTGCCCCGCGTGTGCGCGCGGGCCCGTCCACCCTGCTCCGTGGCGCCGCGCAAGTCCAACCGCCGTCCGGGATGGGATTGAGCGGTTCCGTTTCTGAATCGGACACAGGGGCAGGCGGTGATCAACGGAGCGAGAGGAAGGAGGCGCTCATGAGCGGTGCGCGGTCCGGTGGGGAACGGGAGGACCGGGACAGGCGGCGGGTACCGGGGGCGGGGGCGCGGTTGCCGCGTCAGGTCCGCGAGGACCTGACGCGCAGGCTGCGCCGCAACCGGGGGGCCTTCCGCGCGGACGACGTCCAGGTCGTCGAGCCCCCGCTGCTCCGGCGCGCCGTCGGCGCCTCGGCGCTCGGCAACTGCATGGAGTGGTTCGACTTCGGTGTCTACAGCTACCTCGCCGCCACCATCGGCAAGGTGTTCTTCCCAGGAGCCTCCCCGGCCGCCCAGGTCATCTCCTCGTTCGCGACCTTCGCCGCCGCCTTCGTCGTACGGCCCCTCGGCGGGCTGGTCTTCGGCCCGCTCGGCGACCGGATCGGGCGCCAGAAGGTGCTCGCCACCACCATGATCATGATGGCGGCCGGCACCTTCGCCATCGGCGTGATCCCCGGCTACGCCACCATCGGCATCGCCGCGCCCGTGCTGCTCCTGCTGGCCCGCATGGTCCAGGGCTTCTCCACCGGCGGCGAGTACGGCGGAGCCACCACCTTCGTGGCCGAGTACTCCCCGGACCGCCGGCGCGGCTTCCTCTCCAGCTGGCTCGACTTCGGCACCTTCACGGGCTACGCCCTCGGCTCCGCCCTGGTCACCCTGCTCAACCTGGCGCTGACGGACGACCAGATGCTCTCCTGGGGCTGGCGCGTGCCGTTCCTGATCGCCGGACCGCTCGGCGTGATCGGCCTCTACATGCGGCTGAAGCTGGAGGAGTCCCCGGCCTTCCAGCAGCAACTGGACGAACACGAGAAGGCGCTGGCGCAGGAGTCGGCGGGCAGCGAGCTCAAGGACATCGTCAGGAACCACTGGCGGTCCCTGCTCGTCTGCATGGGCCTGGTGCTGCTCTACAACGTCACGAACTACATGGTCACCGGCTATCTGCCGACCTATCAGACCGAGACCCTGCACCGCTCCAGCGGTTCCGCGGACGTCCTGGTCCTCGTCGGGATGGTGTGGATCGTCGTCCTGATCACCTTCCTCGGCCGGCTCAGCGACCGGGTCGGCCGGCGCCCGCTCTACGCCGTCGCGGCGGCCGCGATGATCGTGCTCGCCGTCCCCGCCTTCCTGCTCATCAAGGCGCACGGCACCTGGCCGCCGATCCTCGGGGTGCTGCTCCTGGCCACCCTGCTGGCCTGCTTCGCCGCCCCCAGTGCGGCCACCCTGCCGGCCCTGTTCCCGACCGCCGTCCGCTACGCGGCCATGGGTATCGGCTTCAACATCGCCGTCGCCGCGTTCGGCGGCACCACCCCGCTGGTCACCGCCGCGCTGGTCGACGTCACCGGCGACGACCTCATGCCCGCCTACTACCTGATGCTGGCCGGCGCCATCGGCCTGCTCACCGTCCGGTTCCTGCCTGAGAGCGCCCAGGTCCCGCTCAAGGGCTCCCGGCCGATGGTCGGTTCGCGGGAGGAGAGGCGCGAACTCATCACCACGTCCCGGGAGTTGTACGCGCTGGAACGAGGGAAGGCGCGGCACGGCTGAGCCACGGCCGAGTCGGGGGGCTTGTCCGATCCTACGAACTTCTGGTCCGCCGGGTTACCGGCCCGCCCCGCATTTGATAGGAAACTTTCCTACCAGTATCGGTACGGTCCAACTCCCCACCCCCCACTCTCCCTTGGAGCCCCTGTGGTGTACGCAGACCGCGAAGCGGCAGCCCCCGCGAGCCCCGCCGGCCCCTTCCGCCTCTCCCGTCGGACCGTCGTCGCCGCGCTCGGCGCCGTCGCCTCGGGCGCCCTGCTCGGAGTCTCCCGCGCCGGCACCGCCTCGGCCGCCGCGCCGGGGCTGGACGACCCGGCGAAGAAGGAGATCGCCATGAAGCTGGTGTCGAGCGCGGAGAACTCCTCGCTCGACTGGAAGGCCCAGTACCAGTACATCGAGGACATCGGCGACGGCCGCGGCTACACGGCCGGCATCATCGGCTTCTGCTCCGGCACCGGCGACATGCTCGACCTCGTCCAGCTCTACGCCGACCGCAAGCCCGGCAACGTCCTGGCCAAGTACCTGCCCGCCCTGCGGAAGGTCAACGGCACCGACTCGCACGAGGGCCTGGACCCCAACTACCCCAGGGACTGGCGCAAGGCCGCCCAGGACACCGCCTTCCAGCAGGCCCAGAACGACGAACGCGACCGCGTCTACTTCAACCCTGCCGTCGCCCAGGGCAAGACGGACGGGCTGCGCGCGCTCGGCCAGTTCATCTACTACGACGCCATCGTCATGCACGGCGACGGCGACGACCCGACCAGCTTCCGCAACATTCGCAAGCGCGCCCTGCGCAGCGCCAAGCCGCCGGCCCAGGGCGGCGACGAGACGACGTACCTCAACGCCTTCCTGGACGCCCGGGTGTGGGCCATGAAGCAGGAGGAGGCCCACAGCGACACCAGCCGCGTCGACACCGCGCAGCGGGTCTTCCTGCGCAAGGGCAACCTCGACCTGAACACCCCGCTCGACTGGAAGGTCTACGGCGACAGCTACCACATCGGCTGACCTCCGTCGCACGGCGCGCGGCAGGCCGGCGGGCCCGGACTCCGGCACCGGAGCACAGTCCGGCGGCCCGCCGTGCCGCGCCGGATCACGAGGAGCACCGCGTGACCGGCCCCGGCGTGCCCTGGGGTGCACGCGGTGCGCACGCACCGCCGCCGCCCGGGGGAGGCCCGCGACGGCCGCCGCGGCGACGGCGAACCGAGCGGAACGGGCGAGCGGCCGAGGAGCCTCGGGGGGGACGGTGCGGCCACGCTGACGGGCCTGCCTGCCGTGGGAGGGCGGCACGCGCGGACGCGGTCCCGCGGCGATCACCGCGGGACCGGAATGACAGGCCCAGGCGGGCCAGGTGTGTCCCGGCTGACGGGGGCGCACTCGCATGGCACGCCCCTGACAGGAAAGATGGGCGGTGAGCGAACGACCCCATCTAGGAGGAACCGACTCATGGCGCACGAGCGCGCCGGCCGGCCGGCCGGTCCCGAGGACCTTGTCGACGTGGCCCGGCTGGTCACGGCGTACTACACGCTGCACCCCGACCCGGCCGATCCGGGACAGCGGGTGGCGTTCGGCACCTCGGGCCACCGCGGCTCGTCCCTGGCGAGCGCCTTCAACGAGGACCACATCGCCGCCACCAGCCAGGCCATCTGTGAGTACCGGGCCGCCCAGGGCACCGACGGGCCGCTCTTCCTGGGCGCCGACACCCACGCCCTGTCCGAGCCGGCCAAGGCCACCGCGCTGGAGGTGTTCGCCGCCAACGAGGTGACCGTCCTCATCGACAGCGCGGACGGCTACACGCCCACGCCCGCCGTCTCGCACGCGATCCTGACGTACAACCGGGGCCGCACCACGGGCCTCGCCGACGGTGTGGTCGTCACCCCGTCGCACAACCCGCCCGCCGACGGCGGCTTCAAGTACAACCCGCCGAGCGGCGGACCGGCGGCCTCCGACGCCACCTCCTGGATCCAGGACCGCGCCAACCAGATCATCACGGGTGGCCTGAAGGACGTACGCCGCCTGCCGTACACCCGCGCGCTCGCCGCGGACACCACCCGGCGGTACGACTTCCTCGGCACGTACGTCACCGATCTGCCCAGCGTCCTGGACCTGGACGCCGTCCGCGCGTCCGGCGTGCGCATCGGCGCCGACCCGCTCGGCGGCGCCTCCGTCGCCTACTGGGGCCGGATCGCCGAGCAGCACGGCATCGACCTGACGGTGGTCAACCCGCACACCGACCCCACCTGGCGGTTCATGACGCTGGACTGGGACGGCCAGATCCGCATGGACTGCTCCTCGCCCTACGCGATGGCCTCCCTCATCGAGCAGCGCGACCGCTTCCGCATCGCCACCGGCAACGACGCCGACGCCGACCGGCACGGCATCGTCACCCCGGACGCGGGCCTGATGAACCCCAACCACTACCTCGCCGTCGCCATCTCCTACCTCTACCGGCACCGCGACCGGTGGCCGGCCGCCGCGGGCATCGGCAAGACCCTCGTCTCCTCCACGATGATCGACCGGGTCGCCGGGGACCTCGGCCGCCGGCTCGTGGAGGTGCCCGTCGGCTTCAAGTGGTTCGTGGACGGACTGGTCGGCGGCGACCTCGGGTTCGGCGGCGAGGAGTCGGCCGGCGCGTCCTTCCTGCGCAGGGACGGTTCGGTGTGGACCACCGACAAGGACGGCATCATCCTCGCCCTGCTCGCCTCCGAGATCACGGCCGTCACCGACAAGACCCCCTCGGAGCACTACGCCGACCTGACCGCCCGCTTCGGCGCACCCGCGTACGCCCGCATCGACGCCCCCGCGACCCGCGAACAGAAGGCGCTCCTCGCCAAGTTGTCGCCGGCGCAGGTCACCGCCGACACGCTGGCCGGGGAGGCGGTCACTGCCGTGCTCACCGAGGCGCCCGGCAACGGGGCCGCGATCGGCGGCATCAAGGTCACCACCGAGAACGCCTGGTTCGCCGCCCGCCCCTCGGGAACCGAGGACGTCTACAAGGTGTACGCCGAGTCCTTCCTCGGTGCCGACCACCTCGCCCGGGTGCAGGAGGAGGCCCAGTCCGTCGTGCTGGGAGCGCTCGGCGGCTGAGCGGACGGCGGGGCGGTCTTCCGGCCCGGAAGACCGCCCCGCCGCCCCGGCTCGGTTCCGTCCGCGTACCGGGCTGGGTGGCCCGCCTGCCGGGCTCAGTTCCGTCCGCGTCCCCGGTCCAGGCGGTCCAGCACGGCCGCGGCCATGGCGGCTTCGCCCTGGGCGTTGGGGTGTGCCGGGGCGGCGGGGGAGGCCGGTTGCAGCGGCTCGATCCAGCGGTCCGCCAGCGCCTTGCACATGTCGTGGCCGACCGTGGGGCCGTAGGTGTCCACGTACGCGGCCCGGTTCACGCCGGCCACCAGCCGCAGCATCAGGTTCAGCCGCTTCTCGGTGTCCCGCAGGTAGGCGAAGTCCTTCCGGGCGAACGGGACTTGTGGGAAGCAGCCGCTGCCGTCGTCGGGCAGGAGGTCCGGATAGCCGACGACGACCACGCGGGCGTGCGGCGCCCGGGCGTGCACGGCCCGCAGCACCCGGTCGACCTTCGGCGCGGTCCGCACGATGGTGAGAGCGAGCTGGTCGTGGCCGGAGGCCGTGTAGGACCGCTCGCAGGGGTTGCCCGCCGGGTCCTGGGCGGCCAGGCGGGCGCAGGTGGCGATGATGGAGCCGAAGCCGACGTCGTTGCCGCCGATCTGCACCGTCACCAGGTCCGTGTGCCGGTCCAGGGCGTCTAGCTGGGGCGGGTTGGTGCCCTGCGCCTGCCACATCTCCGCGGTCGTCGCGCCGCCGCAGCTCACGTCCGTGAAGGCGGCCACCTGCCGCCGGGCGGCCACGAGAGAGGGGTAGTTGTGGTCCGAGCGCGCGCAGTCGGCGTCCACCTGCCGGGGGATACCGGGGCCCGAGGTGTAGGAGTCGCCGAGCGCGACATAGGCGGTCGCGGGGCCCGGCCCGCCGGGGTGCGCAGCGGCCGGTGCCGTGCCGGCGGCGACGAGGGCGCAGCCGCCCAGTGCCGCCCCGAGCGCGGCGCTCCGCCGCCGGCCTCTCGCCCCGCCCGCCGGATGCGTGCCGTTCGCCATGAGTCCTCCCCCTGAGCCCGCTGCGGCGCGCGGCGGCACCTCCGCAGAGCGGCCCTCGCGCGTTCGACCGGGCCTGTATACCGCCCGGTAGGTCCCGCCGACCAGAAGCGGGACGCGACGAGTTCAGGGGAATGGGCGGGTGACGGCCCTGGGGGAGGGGTGGTTCAGACCGCGGACACCTGTTCGGTGGGGACGGACGGCTGGAGCGCGGACGACGTCTGGAGCGTGGGCGACGACTCCGGTGTGATCGGCGCCTGGAGCGTGGGCGACGACTCCGGTGTGACCGTCGTCTGGAGCAGGGAGTCGTCCTCCGGGCGGGCGCCGGAGAGGCGGTGGCGGGCGGCGATGAGGGCCATGTCGACGTCCCGGGTGCCGGTGGCCACACACAGCGTGTAGGAGATGTCCGCCAGCCGCTGCCGGGCCTCTGGTGTGCTCTCCTCCGCCCCGAGCAAGATGAGGGCCTCGTACTGGGCGATGAGGTCCTCCAGTACCGCGGGATGTGCCATGAGCATGCGATCCGCCTCCCTGATGGGTCGCCGGTGTACGAAGTCGCAGCGCGAATACCCGCGCATCCGCCACACATGCCCCGGGTCTTCCCTGAACGACCGGGACGGTGAGTGGAGACGGCCCTGCGGACCGCGATCGGAGCCTTCGCGGCCCGCGGTACTCCGGGATCAGCGGGTCTGTTCGGGAAGCGTGCGGAACAGGGCAACGGGGGACGGTGCCGGGCGGCGAGGTTCCCGGCGGTGCGCCGGTGTGCGTCACCCGGTCGGGTGCTCTCCGCCGGGGATGCCCCGGATCAGGGCACGTCGCCGTGATCTTTCCGTGATCATGCCCTCGTGAGTCTGCAACCTCGAAGTGCCCTGAGCCGGCGGGTCGTTCCGGCCGTGGTCGGCACCCTCAGTGTCCTGTCCCTGCTGTCCGCCCTGCCCGCCGCAGCCCAGCCGGCGCAGCGGGACCACCGGCCCGCCGCACCCCCGCCCCGGCAGGTCACCGCCGCGGAGGCGCGCACGGACGCCCGTCTCCGCTCCCTGGGCGACCGGCCCGCGGCCCTGAGGGAGTTCTTCCGGCAGCTGCCCAAGGGCGGAGACCTGCACAACCATCTCTCCGGCGCGGTGTCCACGGAGTACCTGATCGAGCTGGCCGCCGAGGACGGGCTGTGCGTCGACACCGCGACGCTGACCGCGGTCACCCCGCCCTGCGGCCCTGGCACCCGGCCCGCCGCCGACGCGCGCTCCCACCGCGCCTTCCACGACGCGCTGGTGCGCTCCTGGTCCATGGAGGACTTCCCGCCCGGCGAGAGCGGGCACGACCACTTCTTCGACACCTTCGGCAGGTTCGGCGAGGTCACCTGGCGGCACCGGGGCAAGCTGCTCGCGGAGGTCGCCGACACCGTCGTCCGCAACAACCAGTCCTACCTGGAGACGATGGTCACCCCGGCCTCCGACGGCGCGAAGCAGCTCGCCGCAGAGGTCGGCTGGGACGACGACCTCGCCGCCCTGCACCGCAGACTGGTCGCGGGCGGCAAGCTGGACAAGCTGGTCGCCGAGGCCCGCGACGAGGCGGACGACGGCGATGCCGAGTTCCGCGCCGCCGAGCGGTGCGGCACCCCGCAGGCGCGACCCGGGTGCGGCCTCACCGTCCGCTGGATCTCCCAGGCGTCCCGGGGAAGTGCCCCGGAGCGGGTCTTCACCCAGCTCGCCCTCGGCCTGCGGCTGGCCGAGGCCGACCCGCGGTTCGTCGCCGTCGACCTCGTCCAGCCCGAGGACTCCGAGAGCGCCCTGCGCGACTACGGCCTGCAGATGCGCATGGTCGGCTATCTGCGCACCCAGTACCCGAAGGCGCATGTCACCCTGCACGCGGGTGAGCTGTGGCCCGGGCTGGTCAAGCCGCAGGACCTGAAGTTCCACATCCGGGACGCCGTGGACGTGGCCCGCACCGAACGGGTCGGGCACGGCGTCGACCTGGTCCACGAGGACGACTGGCGGCGCACGGCCCGCACCATGGCGGACCGTCAGGTGGCGGTGGAGGTGCCCTTCTCCAGCAACGCCCAGATCCTCGGCGTCAAGGGAGCCGACCACCCCTTCGGCACCTACCGCCGCTACGGCGTCCCCGTCGTCCTGGCCACCGACGACCCCGGGGTGTCGCGGATCGACATCAGCCATGAGTACCAGTACGCCGCCGCCACCTACGGCCTGCGCTACCCCGAGCTGAAGGACCTGGCTCGCGCCTCCCTGGAGTACGGTTTCCTGCCGGGTGCGAGTCTGTGGCAGGGCAACCCCACCGCCAAGGGGTACCAGCCGGTCCCGGCCTGCCGTGCCGAGCGCCCCGGCCTCCCCGTGCGCGGCGCGGCCTGCCGGCACCTGCTCGCCGACAGCGCCAAGGCCCGCCTGGAATGGGGCCAGGAGGCCGCCTTCGCCGTCTTCGAAAGGACGCACGGCGGCTGACCCCACGGCTGCCGTGGCGCCTGGCCGTGTGCACCACACCCCGGGAAGCGGCCCAGCGGGCTGCTGTCGCCGGCCGGTCTCCGCCCCTGCTCCACGGCCGTCCCCAAGCCCTCGTCCCGCTCGCCGTCCACATCGCGCGCGAGCGGGTCGCGGCGGGGTACGGGCCGGCGGCGGGCGAACCGCCCGGTCCCTAAGCCGGGTCGAGCCCGGGGGCGACCGGCGGTAACGGTGTGGAAGGCTGGGCGGGTCCGCATCCGCGCAACGGGAGGCAACCACCCGCATGGCCGTCATCCACCGCACGACGCTCAAGCCCAGCAAGACGGAACTGCTCGCCGACTGGCTGCCCGGCCGCCCCTGGTACCGCGGCGGCCCGGACGCGCCCGTGCTGGAGAGGTCCGGCGGCTTCCGGCTGGACGACCCCGAGGGCGAGGTCGGCATCGAGTTCCTGGTCGCCACCGACACCACAACCCCCGGGCGGACGGCCTACCTCGTGCCGTTCACCTACCGCGGGGCGCCGCTGGAAGGCGCCGAGCACGCTCTCGTCGGTACGACGGAGCACGGGGTGCTGGGCACGCGCTGGGTGTACGACGGCTGCCACGACCCGGTGCTGGTCACCGAACTGCTGGCGCTGTTCGAGGGCAGGGCGCAGGCGATGGCCCAGAGCGTCACGGACACCCCCGACCACGAGGTGACCCGCTCCTACGGCGGCGCGGCACTCGGCCCGGACCGCTTCACGCCCGAGCCGGCCGACGACGAGGACGGCACCCGCCTCCCGCTGCCCGGCGGCCCGACCCTGCACGTCCACCGTGTCCTCACCCCCGTCGCCGAGAACCCGCCACTGCCGCCGCAGGGCGCCCTCGGCCATGTGGCGACCGGCTGGCAGGGCCCCGACGGCACCCGTCTGCGGGCCGTCTTCATGACGTTGCGCGCCCTCTGACCCCGGCAGGCGCCGCCCTCTGACCCCGGCAGGCGCCGCCCACTGACCCGGCAGGCGCCTCCCGCGGGCCGGCGGGCGGCGCCGGTGGCACTCCACGCGGCGGGCACCCCCGCCCCTCGGTCTGGCATGGACCGGTCAAATCTGTCAGTCTTTCGGCAGCCCGCGCCCCGACCCACAGGGACGCGCGCCGCACCTCCGCACAGCGAACGCGCACACCCCACCCCGACCGCCCCGGCGCACCCCGGCCGGCGGGTGGTCTTCCGAGCAGGCCGGACCCCGGCCGCCGCAAAGGAGCAGCGTGTGAGACCGACCCCCCACAGGGCCCTCGGCGTCGGCGCGGTCACCGCCGCCGCGCTGGCCGCCCTCTTCCTCCCCGGCACCTCCGCCGCCGCCCGGCCCGTCACGGCTCCCGTGGCCGCCGCCTGCACCCCGGCGCAGGTGGTCGCCAACGGCGGCTTCGAGAGCGGAACTTCACCGTGGACCCAGTCCGCGTCCACCGTGATCACCAGCCGCTCCGGACAGACCGCCCACGGCGGCAGCTCCTACGCCTGGCTGGACGGCGTCGGCGGCACCCACACCGACACCCTCGGCCAGAGCGTGACCGTCCCGTCCGGGTGCGGCGCCGCCACCCTCACCTTCTGGCTGCACATCGACACCGCCGAGACGACCTCGTCCACCGCCTACGACAAGCTCACGGCCAAGCTCGGCAGCACCACGCTGGCCACCTACTCGAACCTGGACGAGAACACCGGCTACGTGAAGAAGTCGATCGACGTGTCCGCGTTCGCCGGCCAGACCGTGAACCTGTCCTTCACCGGCACCGAGGACTCCAGCCTCCAGACGAGCTTCGTCCTGGACGACATCGCCCTGGACACCTCCGACGGCACCACACCACCGCCGGCCGACTCCGCACGGACCCCGGCGGCCCCGTCGTACACCGTGAACCTGAGCAGCGACACCAGCGGCACCGTCTGGACCGGGCACGAGAGCGTGACCTTCACCAACGCCTCCGTCACCGCGCTCGGCGAGGTCTACCTCAGACTGTGGGACAACTACCACGGCAGCTGCGACGCGATGCCCGTCAAGGTCGGCAACGTCACCGGCGGCACCGCCGGCGCGCTCTCCGTCGCCTGCACCGCCCTGAAGATCGACCTGCCGAGCCCGCTCGCCCAGGGCCAGAGCGCCACCATCGGCTTCGACCTCGGCATCACCGTGCCCAGCGGCGCCGACCGCTTCGGCCACGACGGCGCATTCAGCTTCGTCGGCAACGCCCTGCCCGTCCTCGCCGTCCGCGACAGCGCCGGCTGGCACCTGGACCCGTACACGAACAACGGCGAGTCCTTCTACTCCCTGGCCGCCGACTTCAAGGTCACCCTGGACCATCCCAGCACCCTGCTGGTCCCGGCCACCGGCACCTCCACGGACACGCCCGGCTCCAGCGGCCGTACCGTGACCACGGCCACCGCCTCCAAGGTCCGCGACTTCGCCTGGGCCGCCGGCCCCTTCACCAGGATCACCGGCACCTCGGCCGCCGGCGTCCCGGTGAACGTCTACTCCGTCTCGGGGATCAGTTCCACCAGCGCCCAGTCGATGCTCAGCACCGCCAAGAGCGCGGTCGACGCCCACGCCTCCCGGTTCGGGGCCTACCCGTACGGCGAACTGGACGCCGTCATCGACAACAACTACTGGTTCGGCGGCATGGAGTACCCCGGGTTCGTCCTCGACGTGGTCAGCACCACCGCGCTCACCCACGAGATCGCCCATCAGTGGTGGTACGGCATCGTCGGCGACGACGAGTACAGCAGCCCCTGGCTGGACGAGTCGTTCACCGACTACGCCACCGACCTCGCCCAGGGCAAGACCGGGAGCAACTGCTGGAGCGGCGTCTCCTGGGCCTCCAGCGCCGAGAAGATCACCAACTCGATGGCGTACTGGGACGCGCGCTCCTCCCGTTACTCCACCGTCGTCTACGGCTACGGCAAATGCGCCCTGCACGACCTGCGCCGCGTCCTCGGGGACACCGCCATGGCCAAGCTGCTGAAGGACTACGCGAGCGCGCACTGGTACGGCGTGTCCACCACGGCCGAGTTCAAGGCGGCGGCCCAGGCGGCCACGAGCACGGACCTGACCTCCTTCTGGACGCAGCACCGCATCGAGGGGTGACGGACACCCACACGGGTTGAAACCGGCCGCGGACCGCCTCGTTGAGCGCAGTCCGGAGTGCGTGAGGGCCCGGCCCCGGGTCGGATGGATTCCGTGCGAATCCCCATATTCCGCCCCCGCGGCCGGTCCCACGTGTGCCTCACCGGCACCCTGACCTGCCTGTTGCTGTTCCTGTCCAGCCCCCCGGCCGCGTCCGACGCGACCGGGGGCGCACCCGTGCGCGGCAGCGCCTACATGGGCATCGGCGTCCTCGCCCACGACGGCGAGTCCGGCGACCCGCCCCCGGACCCCCGTGCCTCCCAGACCGAGGGAGTGGACGTCTCCAGCCACCAACGCGACGTCGACTGGCCGACGCTGTGGAACGACGGCACCAAGTGGGCGTACACCAAGGCCACGGAGGGCACGTCCTACACCAACCCCTACTTCGCCCAGCAGTACGACGGCTCGTTCGACGTCGGCATGGTCCGCGGCGCCTACCACTTCGCCACCCCGGACACGGCCGGCGGCGCCGCCCAGGCCGACTGGTTCGTACAGCACGGCGGCGGCTGGTCCAACGACGCCCAGACGCTCCCGGGCGCCCTCGACATGGAGTGGAACCCCTACGGCGACTCCTGCTACGGCAAGTCCAAGAGCGGCATGATCAGCTGGATCAGGGACTTCCTGGAGCGCTACAGGTCCCGCACCGGCCGGGACGCGGTCATCTACACGGCGACCAACTGGTGGATCGAGTGCACCGGTGACTACGCCGGCTTCGGCGCGACCAACCCGCTGTGGATCGCGCGCTACGCCTCGACGGTCGGGCCGCTGCCGGCCGGCTGGAAGTCGTACACGATGTGGCAGTACACCTCCAGCGGCCCGACGGTCGGCGACCACGACCGCTTCAACGGCTCCCCGGACGGGCTGCGGAAGTTCGCCACCGGTGACGCACCGGACGCGGAGGCGCTGCGGGCACCCGGCTCCGGGGACGGCGTCACGGTCCTGACCTCCGGGTGACGGCCGGACCGGCGGGCGCCGGGGAACGGGAACGGGCCGGCGCTGGTTAGGCTCGACGCGTGCCGCATGTCGAGATACTCCAGTTGCTGGTGTCCCCGGTGCACCGCCTCGCGGGCCGTCCGGGCGACGGCCCGCCCGAGCTGCCGCCCGGCGAACTCGTGACGACGGCCGAGATCCGTGCGGGCCTCGGCATCGTCGGGGACCGGTACTTCAACCATCCCGCCCACCGCAACGCGTCGATCACCCTCATGGCCGCCGAGCGACTGCCACAGCCGGGGCCCTACCCGGCCGGCCTGCTGCGGACCCGGCGCAACGTCCTGCTGCGCGGGGTCGACATCGACGCCTACATCGGCAGGACCGTCTTCCTCGACTCCGGTTCCGGCCCGGTCGAACTGGAGGTGCGCAGCGCCGCCCGGCCCTGCGCCTGGATGGACACCACCCTCGGGCCCGGCGCCCAGCGCGCCCTGCGCGGCGGCGGGGGAGTGCGCTGCCGGCCATTGACCGACGGCCTCCTCACCGTGGGCCCCGCCGTGTTCGGGGTGCGCGAACCGGGGGACACCGCGCCCGGCGCGTGAGCACGACTCGCGAGTACGGCCCCGGGGAGGGCCGCCCGCGTGGCGACTGACCGGGGCCGCGCTCACCCGGTCGAGGCGGCCAACCGGTCGGCCAGCCGGTGGGCCTGGGCGAGCAGCGCGCCGTAGGTGGCGACCTCGTCCGGGTCGTCCGTCGTGGAGCGGACCAGGTCCCGGCGCAGCTCGCCGAGTGTGCCGCGCAGCCGCGCCACCGCCTCGCGCAGCTCGTCCTCGCACTCGTCGCCGAACCGGCTGTGGCTGTAGAGCCGCAGCGCGCGGGCGGTCTCGCACAGGAACTCCGCGTACCGCTTGGCGAGCCCCGGGTGCGGCCGGGGCGCCGAGCGGTCCTCGGCGGCGGCCTCCAGCACCGTGCGGGTCACCCCCGCGGTGTGCACGGCCGCGTAGTCCAGCACCACCAGCGCGTCGTCGTACCCCTTCCCGGGCAGCGGCACGGCCGGCTTGCGGCGCCCGCGCAGGTTGACGCGCAGGCTCTCCCGGCTCCACTCGACCGCCGAGCGGGCCCGTTCGACCATCCCGTGCAGCCGCAGCGCGCGCTGGTGCCAGGCGTCGGCCTCCTCCGCGTCCCAGCGGCTCTCGGCCAGTCCGTCGGCCACGTCCCGCAGGATGTCGTGGGCCTCCTCGGTCGCGTCCCGCAGCACGCCACGGGTGTCGCGCAGATACAGCGGCGGCCGGACCAGCGCGTTGACGGCGATGCCGACCACCGCCCCGAACAGGGCCTCGGCGAGCCGGGCCGCGGAGGTGGCGACGGTGACCGACCCGTTGGTCAGGACGAACAGGGCGCCCGTGGCCGCGTAGATGCCCTGACTGCCCAGGCGACGCCACTGGCCCAGCAGCATCACGAGGGGGAGCACCACGGCCATCGCGCCCTCCGTGCTGTGCAGCAGCAGTCCGACCGCGGTCGCCGCGACCGTGCCGGCCGCGATGGCGGCGAGCTGTTGCAGGCCGTGCGCGATCGACCGGTACACGGTCGACTCCACCAGGACGACCGCCACCCACGGCGCGACGAAGGCGACCGGCGCCCGCAGCCACCAGCCCGCCACCGCCCACGCCACCCACGCGGCCAGCGCCGCCTTCACCGCCTGGACGGCCAGGTCCCGTTCCCGGCACGGTCCCGCCCAGGCCCGCCGCACGGCACCCGCCGCGCCCGCCACATCACGCCGTACTCCTTGCCAGGTCAGTCGTATCCCACGCACGGCGCCCCGGGTGCCACCGTTCGCCCGGCCTCATGCCACCGAGCCGCGGGGAAACGGTGTGGCGGACGCCGTTCGACCGGATGGGGGTGCGTGCGGGGGTGTTGCGGTGGGTCGGACGGGGCGCGTGTGGTCCGGCGCCCCTCGGCGTGGGCGTCGCCCGGATTCAGGTCGACGGCGTCGGCGGGTCAGGCGGGAGCCGTGTCCGTTCGCGCCGCTTCCCTCCAGGCGGTCTCGCGCAGCAGGCGCAGACCGTTCAGGCCGACGAGGACCGTGGAACCCTCGTGACCGAGGACGCCCAGCGGCAGCGGCAGCGTGCCCACGAGGTCCCAGACGACCAGGCCGGAGATGAACACCGCCGCGATGACGAGGTTCTGGACGACCAGGCGGCGGGCGCGGCGGGAGAGGGCGACGACGGTGGGCACCGCGGCCAGTTCGTCGCGCACGATCACCGCGTCGGCGGTCTCCAGCGCCAGATCGGAACCGGCGCGGCCCATCGCGACACCGGTGTGCGCGGCGGCCAGCGCGGGCGCGTCGTTGACGCCGTCCCCGACGACCAGCACCCGGCGGCCGGCGTCCTGCCGCTCCCGCACGGCGGCCACCTTGTCCTCGGGCAGCAACCCGGCCCGGACGTCATGGATGCCGACCTCGCCGGCCAGCCGGGCGGCGGCACGTGCGTTGTCCCCGGTCAGCAGCGTCGGCCGGGTCCCGGTCAGCGCGGTGAGCGCGGTGACGGTGACGGCGGCGTCCGGCCGCAGCCGGTCCGCGACCCCGAGCACCCCGGCCGGAACACCGTCCACCACGACCAGCACGGCCGTACGGCCACCGGCTTCGAGCCGCGCGACGAGGGCAGCGGCGGCACGGTCGGGGGCCTGCCGGGTGGTGACGGGGGAAGCGGTGGCGGTGGTGGGGGAGTCGTGCCGGTCCGCAGGCGACGGTCCGGTCGGTGTGCCGTCGTCCGGCCTCTGACTCGTCCCGTTCAGCAGACGGGCCGGCGCCCCGACGGCGACCGTGCGGTCCCCGACCGTGGCGGTGACGCCGGCGCCCGGTGCGGACCGGAAGCCGCGGGCCGTCGGAACGGCGAGGCCACGGGCGCGCGCGGCGTCCACCACGGCCCGGGCCAGCGGGTGCTCGCTCGGATGCTCGGCCGCCGCCGCGAGCGTGAGCAGCTCCCGCTCGGCGAGACCGGCGCCGGGCAGCGGTACGACGTCCGTCACCCGCGGCGTGCCCTCCGTCAGGGTGCCCGTCTTGTCCAGTGCCACCGCGTCCACCTGCCCGAGGCGTTCCATCACCACCGCCGACTTGACCAGCACCCCGTGCCGGCCGGCGTTGGCGATCGCCGAGAGCAGCGGCGGCATGGTCGCGAGCACCACCGCGCACGGCGAGGCGACGATCATGAAGGTCATGGCCCGCAGCAGCGATCCGGTCAGGGCGGCGCCGAGAGCGAGCGGTACCGCGAACACGGCGAGCGTCGCGGCGACCATGCCGAGCGAGTAGCGCTGTTCGACCTTCTCGATGAAGAGCTGGGTCGGCGCCTTGGTCCCGGACGCCTCCTCCACCATGCGCACGATCCGGGCGATCACCGAATCGGCGGCGTCCCGGCCCACCCGCACCCGCAGCGCGCCGGTGCCGTTGAGGGTGCCGGCGAACACCTCGTCGCCGGGCTCCTTGGAGACGGGCAGCGGTTCACCGGTGATGGTGGCCTGGTCGACCTCGCTCGTCCCGTCCAGCACCCGGCCGTCCGCGCCGATCCGCTCCCCGGGCCGCACCAGCACGGTGTCGCCGACGGTGAGGTCCGCCGGCGTGACCGACTCCTCGGTGCCGTCCGCGCGCAGCCGGGTCGCGGTGGCGGGGGCGAGGTCGAGCAGGCCGCGCACCGAGTCCGCGGTCCGGGCGGTGGCCAGCGCCTCCAGTGCCCCGGAGGTGGCGAAGATGACGATCAGCAGGGCGCCGTCCATCACCTGGCCGACGGCCGCCGCACCGAGCGCCGCCACGATCATCAGCAGGTCGACGTCCAGGGTCCGGTCGGCCAGCGCCCGCAGCCCCGCCCACGCGGGCTCCCAGCCGCCGGCCGCGTAGGCGAGCGCGTACGGCACGCCCCAGGCCCAGCCGGGCGCGCCGGTGAGCTGGAGGGGCAGGGCGAGCAGGAACAGCACCGTGGCCGCCGCCGCCCAGCGGGCCTCGGGCAGCGCGAGGACCCGGGTGCGGCGCAGGGGCGCGGCGGGCTCGGCGCGCGCGGCCCCGGTGGGAACGGCGCGGCGGTCGGTGAGGACGGAGGGCATGACGAGGGAACCCTTCGCGGGGTGGACGACGGGGCAGCGAGGCCCACCATACAGGTACATATGAAGAACCTTTCAAGTGTCGTCTGTATGATGACTGCCATGGGCCATGGAGCAACTCCCGCGCGGACGGCGGTTCCGCGTACGCGCCTCGACGCGGACAGCGCCACGCGCGTGGCGACCACGCTCCAGGCCCTCGCCACCCCGTCCCGGCTCCTGATCCTGTCCCGGCTGCGCGAGGGTCCGTGCGCGGCCACCGAGCTCGCCGCCGAGGTCGGCATGGAACAGTCCGCGTGCTCGCACCAGTTGCGGCTGCTGCGCAACCTCGGCCTGGTGGTCGGCCGCCGCCAGGGCCGCTCGGTGATCTACGCGCTGTACGACGGCCATGTCGCCGAACTCCTCGATCAGGCCGTCTATCACATCGAGCACCTGCGGCTCGGCCTGAGCGACGGCGCGGACGCCGGCCTGCCGGAGGAGACGCCGTCCGGCACCGCGCGTTAGGGGTTTCGCCGGAAGATGTCCGCGGGAGGGGGAGCCGGGCGATGGGCTGGGGGACACGGAGCGCCGACGCGGACGAGGAGGCGCTGCGCAGGGCGGAACGGGCCGCCGCCTCACACGGGTTGGGCGAGCGGACGCACACGCAGCGCATCGGGAGCCGGCTCACCGGCCTGGGCTGCGTGTCGCTGATGCCCGCGCTGCTCTGCCTGATCTTCGGCGTCGGCATCGTGACCGGCCCCTACGGCCCCGGGGTGAAGGCCGTCGCCGTGGGCCTCCTCGTCCTGGTGGTCGCCCTTCCCGTGGCCGGTTTCCTCATCGAGGGCCGGCTCACCCACCGGGACACCCGCCTCCACGTGTTCGCCGGGGGCGTCGTCGTGACCGTGGGCGTGGCCCGTACCCACGCCCTCACCTGGCCCGAACTGGCCGTCACCGAGCGGACGGAGACCACGTCCTACGGCCAGAACAGCCACGGCCCCACCGTCCACTGGCTGTACCTGGCCGCCCCGGACGGCACCCCGCTGGCCCGGATCAGCACCCGCAACCCCGCCGGCGCGGCCATCGCCCGCGCGAAGGCCGAGCGGACCGGGATCTGATCGGTCGAACCGGTGCCGAGGCGGGCGTGCGGGACCGCCGGCTGTCCGACCGGGGAGAGGTGGCTCCCCCTCAGCCCAGGCTCGGCGGCGTCCAGTCGGCGTGGCGCAGGATCGCCCGCATCGTCGCCCGGGACGGGGCCAGGCGCAGCCCCGTGTCGCGCAGGGCGACGGCCAGGGGGTGGGACAGCTGCTGGCCCAGCCGGCCGGCCTGCCGGGCGGCGCGGGCGACCGCCTGGGCGCGGGGGCGGCGCTCGGCGTCGTACCGGACCAGTGCCGCGCCGACCGAGTCCTCCCCGGCCAGCGCTGCGGCCAGGGTGACGGCGTCCTCCAGGGCCTGGCAGGCGCCCTGGCCGAGGTGCGGCGTCATGGCGTGCGCCGCGTCGCCCAGCAGCGCCACCCGTCCCGCCACGAACGACGGCAACGGCGTGGCCAGTTCGTAGATGTCGTGGTGCAGCACGGCCTCGGGCCGGGTGGCGGCCAGCAGTGCGGGGACCGGGTCGTGCCAGCCGCGGAAGCGGTGGCGGAGCATGCCGAGCGGGTCGGCGTGGCGGACCCCGGGCGGCGCGTTGAGGACCGCGTGCCACTCGCCGCGGCCGTCGGTGAACGCGATGTGCCCGAACTCGGCCCCCGCTCCCCAGGTCAGCTCGAAGTCGGTGGCCACCTCCAGCGGTCCTTCGGTGAGGGCCCGCAGCACCGTCGAACCGGCGTACACCGGACCGGGATGGTCCGGGAACAGCTGCCCGCGCAGCCGGCTGTGCACCCCGTCCGCCGCCACGACCAGGTCGGCCTCCAGGACGCCGTCCCCGACCGGCACGCCCACCCGGCCGGGGGCCGAGAGGTCGAGCGTGTCCACGGTCGCGCCGACGAGCAGGCACTCCTCGGGCAGCGCCGCGCGCAGCAGGCGGTGCAGGGCCGCGCGCGGGATGCCGACGATGGGGGAGCCCAGCTCGCGCTCCAGCAGGGTGCCGTCCATGCGCGACAGCCACCGGCCCGCCGGGGTGCGCGTACCCCCGGTGTACTGCGGGCGCGCCGCCGCCCGGACCGCCGCGCCGACGCCCACCGCGTCCAGCGCGCGCAGCCCGTTGGCGTGCAGCGAGATCCCGGCGCCCGCGTCGGCCAGGACGGCGGCCCGCTCCACCACCCGGACCTCCCAGCCGATCCGGCGCAGGCCCAGTGCCGCGGCCAGCCCGCCGATGCCGCCCCCGACCACCACCGCCGTACCGCCCATGCCGGCCCCCTCCCGTGGGTTTCTACATCTGTAGAAGCACCCTAGCGCGCCGTTCTACGGCTGTAGAAGGCGGGTGTAGAAAGAGGGGGTGGCCACAGACCGACGTACCCTCCTCGCCGACACGGCGATCACCGTGCTCGCCGACAGCGGCATGCGCGGGCTGACGCACCGCGCCGTGGACCGCGCTGCCCGGCTGCCGCCGGGCACCACCTCCGCGTACTACCGCACCCGGCAGGCCCTCCTCACCGCACTGGTCCGGCGGCTGGTGGCACTGGACCAGGCGGAGCTGGAGGAGAGGGGCGCCGCCACGCCCGTACCGCGGACCGCCGACGAACTGACGGCGGGCATCGCCGCGCTGGTCGCGGTACGGCTCACCGGCGAGGGGCGTCGGCGGTCCCTCGCCCGCTTCGCCTGCGCCGTCGAGAGCGCACACCACCCCGAACTGCGCGAGATCCTCGTGCCGCGCGAGAACCAGGGACGGCGGATCGTGCGCGCGTTCCTCGCCGCGCAGGGCGTCGCGGACCCGGAGGAGCGCACGGTGACCCTGCTGACCTGCGTGGACGGTCTGGTCTTCGACCGCCTGGTGCACGGTGGGAGCGTGCGGGAGGAGGAGATCAGCGGCCTGGTCGCGGCCGCGCTGCGCTGATCCGTACGGGGACGGCTCCCCGGGGTGACGGGGCCGGTCCCCTCAGCGTCCGCCGTGCGGAGACCCGCGGCTTGGTCGCGGCCGCGCTGCGCTGATCCGTACGGGGACGGCTCCCCGGGGTGACGGGGCCGGTCCCCTCAGCGTCCGCCGTGCGGAGACCCGCGGCTTGGTCGCGGCCGCGCTGCGCTGATCCGTACGACGACGGCTCCTCACGATCGCGGCCCCCGGCCTCCTCGGCACCCGGCGCGTGTTCCGTCACGGGGGCACCGCGCGCAGTGCCCGCAGGACCGCCCAGACGACCGAGACCAGCGGGACCGCGACGACAGCGCCGATCACCCCGGCGACGATGCTGCCCGCGATGACCGACACGGCCACGACGAGCGGATGCAGCCGCACCGCCCAGCTCATCACCAGCGGATGCAGCACATGCCCCTCCAACTGGCCGATCACCACGATCAGCACCAGCACGCCGACCGCCGTCAGCGGACCCCGCCCGGCGAGCGCGACGACCGTGGCGACCCCCAGCGCCACCGGTGAGCCCACCAGCGGCACGAACGCCGCGAAGAACTCCAGCAGGGTCAGCGGCAGCGCGAGCGGTACCCGCAGCGCCAGCAGGACCACTCCCACCAGGACGGCGTTGGTGGCGGCCACGATGATGATGCCGCGCGTGTATCCGGCGAAGGTCCGCCAGGCCGCCCGCCCCGCCCGGTCCCACACCGGGCGGGCACCGCTCGGCAGCAACTGGTCCCGCGCCCAGCTCCACAGGTGCTCGCCCGAGTGCAGGAAGAAGACCGAGGCGAACAGCGCGAGCGCGGCACCGGTGACCAGCTCGACCACCCGGCCCAGTTCGCTGACCGCGCTGCTGAGCAGAGCCGCCCGGTGCGTGGAGAGGTAGTGCGTCACCTGACGCTGGAGCCCGGCGAGGGCGTCGGCACTGAGCCGGAACGGCGGTCGCCGCAACCACTCCTCGATGCGGTGGACACCGCCCCGGAACTCACCCGCCAGCCGGGCGGACTCACTCGCCACCGCGCTGCCCACCAGCGCGAGCAGGCCCAGCAGCAGCACGAGACTGCCCACCAGTGCGATCGCCACGCTCAGCGGCCTGGGCAGAAACCGGCTCAGCAGATCGGTCAGCGGGTGCAGTACGGACGTGACCACCAGTGCGAGGAACAGCGCGACGGCGATGAGCTGGAAGCTGCCGAGGACGCTGAAGACGCCGTAGACGACGATGCCGACGAGGATCAGCCGCCAGGCGTAGGCCGCTGCGATCCGCAGCCACGGCACCGTCCGCTCGGCCGGCGGCACCGGCGGCACCGGGCGGGTCACGGACGGCAGCCGCACGGAGTACGCCGACCGGCGGACCCGCACCGCGCGCCCGGCCCGGCGCCCGCCGCTCGGCCGGGCCACCCGCCGGCGCGCATCGCCCACCACCGCTCCCACCTCCTCCGCACCCTGAGAGGCACCCCGGCTGACAGCCGGTCACCTCCACAGCACCGTAAGCACACGAGACGGAAGGGGCGCGCCGAACGCACCCGGGGCTGGGGTGGGAAGGCTCGCGCTCCCGCGGCCCCCGGTGCTCAGTCCGTCGCTGTACGGGCCGGACCAGGCCGGGGACCGGTGGCCGGGGCGGCCCCGGGCGGCCCGTCGTTCCCGGCACTTTGCGCCGGCGCGGGCAGGTCGTCTCCGAGCACCGCGGGCTCCTCGCGCCGGCGGTAGCGGACGATCGCCCTCCCGAGCTCGATCCGTTCCGGTTCGGGAAGCGTGCCGCCCTGGGCGTAGGCCAGGATGTGCTCGGCGACCGTGCGCAGCTTGACGTTCGTACGCTGGGAGACGTCCCGCAGGGCACGCCAGGCCTCCTCCGGGGCTATCCGCCCGAGGACGACGACGGCACCGATCGCCTGGTCGATCACGGCGTGTGAGGTGACGGCGCGTTGGAGTTGCCCGTTCTCTTCCTGCAACCGGTGGTACTCCGACGCCAGCTCGGTGGCCGAGAGCAGGACCAGCGGCTGGTGCCGGGAGAGGGCGAAGAAGGCCATGGAGCACCTTTTCGGGTGGGGGGCGTCACTGCTACGCCTGCCCCCGGTGGGCGCTTGCACACGAATTGAACCAGCCCCGCGTATTCCGGTCACGCCGTACGGCCCCGCGGTGCGGCGCACCCCGCCCGGGACACCCGCCGTCCGGCGCCGTCCTGACGGCTGTGAGCCCGGCCTCTTGTGAGCCGTCTCCCCGTCAGTCATGGTCCCGCGTGGGCCGTCTCTCCGTCAGCCACGGTCCGTCGTGAGCCGCCCCCCCCGTCACCCCCGGCTGCCGGCGGGTCAGGCTTGCCCAAATGCCCTGTCGGCCTGTGTCCCCGCCGTCAGTCCGACCTCCCCGTGTCCT
Organism: Streptomyces sp. Ru62; assembly: GCF_002920615.1. Classification (GTDB taxonomy): domain Bacteria; phylum Actinomycetota; class Actinomycetes; order Streptomycetales; family Streptomycetaceae; genus Streptomyces. The sequence continues at coordinate 2,607 of NZ_PQSU01000059.1, read as the reverse complement.
GGACCGCGCGCTCCACCGGCAGCAGTTCGCGGATGTCAGCCGGCAGTGCCCCGTCCATCCGCTCGGTCAGCTCCGGGGCGAGGGCGGCGTCCAGCACCTCCAGCACGGCGGCGGCCTCCCGCAGGGCCGTCTCCTCGTCGGTGCCGGCCCGGACGGCGATGCGGCCGGCGAACGCCGTCAGCCCGAACCGCTCGGCCGCCGTCCCGGAGTCCGGCCCGGCGGACGCGTCGGCCGCCTCCCGCATGGCCGCCGCCATGTCCGGTGGGAGCTGGGCGGCCACATGCCGGGCCAGCCCGGCCGGCAGCCGTTCCGCCAGCGTGGCCACGACCGCGTGGGCGGCCCGCTCGGCCGTCCCCCGGTCGGGCAGCTGGGCCAGCGCCTGCACCTTTCCGATCATCTCGTCGTGCCGCATGAGACCGGTCCCTTCCGCACGAAGTGCCGACGGTACGCCCGCCCGTCCCCCGGCGTAGCGGCACCGGACGAGTACCCCGCACCCGCCGGACCACGAACCGCCGGCACCGCCGCGGCCCGGCCTCAGCTCTCGGTGGCCTGCTGGGTCCACGTCCACGCGTACTGCAGCCAGTCCGCCACGGTCAGCGCGCCGAAGCCCCCGCACACCAGCCGGGTGAAGCGGGGTGCCGCCGCGTAGGAGCACACCAGGGCCCCGGTGGCCCAGGCGGCGACGCAGAACGGGCAGGACACCAGGTCGCCGACCGCCCGCCGGAGCCCGTCGCCGCGGGGCTCGTCCATGACCTCGCTCGCCTCGCCCTGGTCCGCGCGGTGGGTGAACGGCGCCCGCAGAAAGCTGGTGATCTTGTCCTTGGCCAGGACCCGCGACGTCTTGTACGCCGCGGCGCCCAGCAGCGCGACATCCCAGGGCGGCACCTGCTGCGGCAGACGGACGCCCCGGCGCCGGGCCAGCAGCGCGAAGGTACCGGTGCCCGCCAGGAACACGGAGGCGAGGGTGGCATAGCCTCCCAGGGGGACCTCGCCCTGGTCGTCGTAGCGTGCGGCGTCCGTGGCCATGAGACCTCCCAGTGTCCCGGTGTGCCTGAAGCCCTGCTCAGGGCGCGCAACGAGTTCCCCCGTCCACCCCGGCGACACGTGACGGTCCGGTCCGCGGGGGATATCCTATTCATCGTGTGATGAATTACTGGTGACGAAGCACTGCTCTCGACGAGGAAGGGCAGAACCGCCATGGAGAAGACCACATGCTGTGTCGTGGGCGGCGGCCCCGCGGGCATGGTGCTCGCCCTGCTGCTGGCCCGGGCCGGGATCGCGGTGACCGTGCTGGAGAAGCACGCCGACTTCCTGCGCGACTTCCGCGGCGACACGGTCCACCCGTCCACCCTGGCGCTGCTGGACGACCTCGGTCTGGCCGGGGAGTTCGCCCGGCTGCCGCAGCGCCGGGTCCGCACGGTCCAGCTGCCGCTGGGCGCCGGCCGCGCACCGGTCACCGTCGCGGACCTCTCCGCGCTGCCCGGTCCCCACAACTACGTGGCGATGGTGCCCCAGTGGGACCTGCTCGACCTGCTCGCCGACCAGGCCCGCCGCGAGCCGTCCTTCGAGCTGAGGATGAACACGGAGGCCACCTCCTTCATCGTCGAGTCCGGACGGGTCGCCGGGGTGCGCTACCGCACCTCCGAGGGCCGCACTGGCGAACTGCGCGCCCTCCTCACCGTCGCCTGCGACGGCCGCGGATCACTGGCCCGCGCCCTCCCCGAACTGGGCCTGCACCACTTCACCTGCCCGATGGACGCCTGGTGGTTCCGCCTGCCGCGACGCGAAGGCGACCCCAGCGGGCTCGTCGGCGGCGCCGGTGCGGGCTTCCTCACCGCGATGATCGACCGCGGTGACTACTGGCAGTGCGCCGCGCTCATCCCCAAGGGCACCGACGCCGAGCTCCGCGCCGCCGGCCTGGACCGCTTCCTGGCCGCCTTCGCCGATGCCGTCCCCTGGATCGCCGACCGGACGCACACCCTGCGCTCCTGGGACGACGTCAAGCTCCTCGACGTCCACCTGGACCGGCTGCGCCGCTGGCACCGCCCCGGTCTGCTGTGCATCGGCGACGCCGCGCACGCCATGTCCCCGGTCTTCGGCATCGGGATCAACCTCGCCGTGCAGGACGCCGTGGCCACCGCCCGCCACCTGGCCGGGCCTCTGGGCCGCGGCACCGTGGGGCTGCGTGACGTACGCGGTGTGCAGCGCCGCCGCCGTCCCACCACGGTCGTCACCCAGGCGCTCCAGCGGGCCGCCCACGCCCGGGTCATCGCGCCGGTCCTGAACGGCCGGCCGCCCCTGGGCAGCGCGGAGCGGGCCCAGCGCCTCGCGGGCCTGCTCGGCGACGCCCCGTGGCTGCGCCGCGTCCCCGCCTACTTCATCGCCTACGGCGCCCTCCGGGAGCGCCCCCCGGAGAAGGCGATGCGCCGCCGGACGTCGAACGCACCGGCGGACGGGCACGGAGGGGGCGGGCACTCCCGGTGAGCGCGTGGGGTGGTGTGGGTGGGCCCTCCCGGTGGGTGCGTGAGGCGTGGGGCACTCCCGGTGAACGCGTGGGATGTGGGTGGGCTCTCCCGGTGGGTGCGTGGGGCGTGGGTGGGCTCTCCC
>NZ_PQSU01000058.1 GCF_002920615.1 Streptomyces sp. Ru62 | reverse complement strand
TGAACTCATGCGCTATGACCTCGTCATCTTCGACAACGATGGTGTCCTCGTGGACAGTGAGCCCATATCCAACCGGCTCCTGGCCGCCTATCTGACCGAGCTGGGGCACCCCACGTCGTACGAGGACTCCATTCGCGATTACATGGGGTCGGCGATGCACCGGATCCATGACCTGGTTCTGGAGCGGACGGGACGGCGGCTGCCGGCGGAGTTCGACGAGGTCTTCCACGCACGGGTGTTCGCCGCGTTCGAGCGGGAGTTGCGGGCCGTGCCCGGGGTGGCCGGCGTGCTGGAGAAGCTGGCCGCGGACGGGGTGCCGTACTGCGTGGCCTCTTCGGGGAGTCACGCGCGGATCCGGGTGGGGCACCGGACGACGGGGCTCGACCGGTGGTTCCCGGAGGAGCGCGTCTTCAGCTCGGAGGATGTCGGGCGGGGCAAGCCGGCGCCGGATCTGTTCCTGTATGCGGCCGAGCGGATGGGTGTGGCCCCCGGGCGGTGCGTGGTCGTGGAGGACTCTCCGCTGGGCGTACAGGCGGCCGTGGCGGCCGGGATGGACGTGTACGGGTTCACCGCGATGACGCCGGCGGCGAAGCTCGCGGGTGCCGGTCAACTCTTCTCACGCATGGACCAGTTGCTCGACCTGCTGGTATGACCCCGGTCGGCCGTGCGGGCTGACATATGTCATGCGGAGCTCCGGACGAACGTTTCTACTGCCGGACCCGGCCCGCACGCGAAGCTGAGGGCATGACGACGAACACGGGGAACCAGGGCCGGAAGCCGAGCGTGCTGGACAACTTCAAGCCGCTGCTCATCGATGTGGCGCTGCCGCTCGGCTCGTACTACCTCTTCAAGGACGCCTTCGGGATGAGCACCTTCGCGGCGCTCGCCTGGAGCAGTGTCGTACCGGCGGTGCGGACGGTGGGGGGACTGGTCAGGGAGCGCAGGACCAACGCGCTGGCGGGTCTGATCCTCGTCGTGAACGTCGTGTCCCTGCTGCTGAGTTTCGTCTCGGGTGACCCGCGGCTGATGCTGGCCAAGGACAGCGGGGTCAGCAGCACGGTGGCCATCGGCATCCTGGTGTCCGTCCGGCTCGGCAGGCCGATGATGACCGCGGGCATGAAGCCCTTCGTCGTCAAGGGCGACGCGGCCAGGGAAGCCGCCTGGCAGCGGCTGGTGTCCGGGGCGGCGGCCGAGTCCGCGGCCTTCCGGTCCAGGGAGCGGGTGTTCTCCGTGGTGTGGGGGCTGGCCCTGCTGGCCGAGTGCGTCGTACGGGTCGTGGGTGCCTACACCATCCCGGCGGACACCATGGTGTGGCTGGGCTCCGTCATCCTGGTCGGCGCGATGGCGGTCGGTTTCGTGGTCAGTGGTGGGCTGGCCGTGGGGCCGATGGAGCGGATGCTCGCGGCCGAGGTGGAGGCCGGCCGGGCGGAGCGACCCGCGGTGGCCGTCGCCGCCTGATCCCCGCGACCTGTTCCCTCGCCGCCCGACCTCCGAGCCGAAGCCGGGACGGGCCGAAGCCGGGACAGGCCGAAGCCGGGACCGGCCGGAGCCCGGACGGAAGTTGAGGGAAACTCATCTTTGGCTGGATCTACCCAGCGGTAGCCCGGGGCCCTACTCTCGCCGCCATGACTGATGTGCTGCGGCGCGGTAGGGCCTCGCTGGCGTTCAGCTTCTTCGCGCAAGGCGTCGCCTTCGCCCTGCTGGTGACCCGCATCCCGGCCATCCAGGACCGGTACGGGGTCTCCGACGCGCTGCTGCCGGTCTTCCTGGCCGCCGTGCCGGTCCTCGCCGGTGTCGGCAGCGTGAGCACCGAGCACCTGGTGAAGCGGGTACGGCCCAGCCGGCTGCTGCGCTGGTCCCAGCCGGCGGTGCTGCTGGCGCTGCTCGGCGTCGGGACGGGCGGGCACGGTCAGGTGGCCGTACTGGCCGTGGCGCTGGGCGTGTTCGGCCTGGCGGTGGGCGCGCTGGACGCGTCCATGAACATGCTCGGCGTCAGCCTCCAGCGGTCGTACGGGCGCAGCATCATGCTCAGCTTCCACGCGGTCTACAGTCTGGGCGCCATCCTGGGGGCCTCGCTGGCCTGGGCGGGGGCGCACTGGCACCTCGCGCTGTGGGTGTCGTACCTGCCGGTGGTGGCCGTGCTGCTGCCGGCGACGCTGGTGGGGAGCCGGTGGTACGTCGACGGGGAGCCCGTGTCCGCTCCGGAGCGGACCGCGGAGCAGGGGACCGTCGTCTTCAAGCTGCTGCTGCCGCTGTGCCTGGTGATGATGTTCGCCTACATCGGGGACTCGACCGTCTCCAACTGGAGCGCCAAGTATCTGAAGGACGTGCTGGGCAGCTCGGAGCAGCTCGCGACCGTGCCGTACAACGTGTACATGGTGACCACGCTGGTGGGGCGGGCCCTCGGGGACCTCGGGGTCCGGCGGTTCGGGGCCGTGGCGGTCGTACGGCTCGGAGCGGTGGTGGCGGCCGGCGGGTTCGGGGTGGTGGCCGTGGCGCCCGGCGCGTGGGCCGGGATGCTCGGGTTCACCCTGCTGGGGCTGGGGCTGTGTGTGCTGGTGCCGCAGACGTTCGCGGCGGCGGGTCGGTTGTTCCCCGGGGCCTCGGACGCGGCGGTCGCGCGGCTGAACATCTTCAACTACGTGGGGTTCCTGATCGGCGCTCCGTTGGTGGGCGCTCTCGGTGACGCGTGGAGCTACCGGGGGGCCATGCTCGTGCCGATGGTGTTGGTGCTGGTGACACTGGGGTACGCCAGGTCGTTCGCCGCTCAACCGGACCGATACGGTGGCGGGCATGAGCGGCCGCGCACAGCTGATGTGGGACGAGGCAGTAACGGGCTATGACTTCGGTCGGAGCCATCCGATGGATCCGGTCCGGCTGGAGCTGACCCGCCGGCTGGTCGGTGCCTTCGGGCTCGACCGGGAGGTGGAGGTCGTCGCGGCGAAGCCGGCCGGCGAGTCCACGCTCCGGCTGGTCCACCGGGAGGACTACATCGACGCCGTGAAGGCCGCGTCGGCGGATCCGGCGGGGGCGGACGGCTCGTACGGCCTGGGGACGGTCGACGATCCAGCGTTCGCCGGGATGCACGAGGCGTCCGCGCTGATCGCCGGGCAGTCGGTGGGGGCGGCCGAGGCGGTGTGGCGGGGGGACGCCGAGCACGCCGTGAATTTCGCGGGCGGGCTGCACCACGCCATGCCCGGCGGGGCGTCGGGGTTCTGCGTCTACAACGACGCGTCGCTGGCCATCGCGCGGCTGCTGGAGCTGGGGGCCGAGCGGGTCGCCTACGTGGACGTCGACGTGCACCACGGGGACGGGGTGCAGGCCGCGTTCTGGGAGGACCCGCGGGTGCTGACGATCTCGTTGCACGAGCATCCCCGTACGTTGTTCCCGCAGACCGGGTGGCCTCAGGAGACCGGGGCGGGCGCGGGGGAGGGGGCCGCGGTGAACGTGGCGCTGCCGGCCGGGACCGGGGACGCCGGATGGGTACGGGCCTTCCACGCCGTGGTGCCGGAGCTGCTCGCGGACTTCCGGCCGCAGGTCCTCGTCACCCAGCACGGGGCCGACACGCACTTCGAGGATCCGCTCGCGCATCTCGCGGTCTCGCTGGACGCGCAGCGGGCGGTGCAGATGGCGTGCCACGACCTGGCGCACGAGTACGCCGGGGGCAAGTGGGTCGCGCTGGGCGGGGGCGGGTACGCGGTGGTGGATGTCGTACCGCGGTCGTGGACGCATCTGGTGGGGATCGCGGCCGGGAAGCCGGTCGCTCCGGAGGCGGTGATCCCCGAGGCGTGGCGGCAGGACGTGTTCGCCCGGACGCGGCAGTCGGGGCCGTGGCGGATGACGGACGGGTTGTGGCCGGTGTCGTGGGCGTCCTGGGAGGAGGGGTACGACCCCGCCGACCGGGTCGACCAGGCCGTGCTGGCGACCCGGCGTGCCGTGTTCCCGCTGCGCGGGCTCCTTCCCTGACGCCCGCTCCCGCCCCCCGTCGGCCGGCATCGGGGGAGGACCGGTCCACGGCCCGCCGTGCAGGTGCCGCAACCGCTGCGCTTCGGCTGCTCCCACGACGTGAGCGCGGGGCGATCGCCGACACGACCTGCCCGGCTCCCGGGGGCCGCGCCGCCCTCCGCGACGGGGAGCCCTTCGCGCTACCAGGGAGGGCGGCCATGAAGGATCTTCTGGAACAGCACATGGTCACGCCACTCACCGTCGATGTGCAGGTACTGGGGCGCCGTGCCGATCACGTCGAATCCGCACTTCGCCAGCACCCGTTGGGACGCCAGGTTGGCGAGCACCGTACCGGCCTCGATCCTGTGCAGATCAAGCTGTCCCTCAGCCACCTGGCAGGCCGTCCGGACGGCCTCGGTCGCCAGGCCACGCCCTGCCCACTCCGCGTCGATCCAGTATCCGAGATGGGCACTGCGGAAGGGCCCGAGGGCGACGTTGGACAGCGTCACCGCTCCGACCACCTCCTGCCCGGCGGTCAGCACCCACGGGAACAGGCGCCCCGCGTCCCGCTCCTGCAGCTGGCTCCGCACACGGTCGGCCTGCCCCTGCTCGGTGAAGAACTCCTCACCTCTGCGGGGCTCCCATGGGCGCAGGTGATCGCGATTTCGCAGATAGGCTCTGTACAGCCCGCCGGAGTCCGATTCCTCCAGCGGACGCATCAGCACATCGCGGGTGACGGTCAAGGGGAATGTGATCACCGCCTGATCGTACGAGTCGGTGCGACGCTCACCGTCCGCGGTCCGGCCGGCCGCTCTGTTAGGCCAACCGTGCGGACTTCCGGTGTTTCCGTCCCGTCCGCACCCCCCATGGGCCACCATCGCATCCGTGTCGACCGCCGCCCGTCTCCGCGCGCATCTGGTGGCCGCCCGGCTGGCCGGGGTGGTGGCGACGTCGCGGGAGGACAGCCTGCGGAGTTACCGGCTGTTCGCCGCCCGGGATCCACGCGTGTTGATCGGGATCGATCCCGAAGGTGCATGGGGAGTCCGGGACCTGCTCGGCTTGATGGCGGAGAAGTGCGGGGTTTCGGCCGATCCCAGACACATTTCCGGACCGGATGTGATCGATCCGGAGCGGACGCTCGCCGCGCTGGACGCCTTCGCCGGGCGTATCCGGGAGGTGGCCCGGCGTGGCGCGCCCGTGCTGCTCGGCACCGGGCACCCGGGTCCGCTGCTCGGTTTCTACGCCGCTCTCGCGGACGCTTTGTCGGCGGCGGGATGTGAGGTCCTCACCCCGGCGCAGGGTCGCTGTGTCGACATATTGACCCGGTTCGGCCTACGTACCCATCGCCTCGACTACGTACGAGGGGTTGCCCTGGTGCGGGAACCGGCGAGCGGGCGCCCCGGTTGTGAGCCGGGCGCCCACAGCCACTCGCCGCTCCCGGTTCGGGTCGCGCTGGACGCCGCGGCGGAGGCCGGCGGGCCGCTGCCGCAGCTGGTCGTGGGGGACCACGGGTGGGTCTGCGGTGCTGGTCAGCTCGGGTTTGAGGCCATCGGTCTGGCCGACACGGATGATCCCGCGCTGTTCGTGGGGGAGGCCGAGGGGCGGGTGTCCGTCGCCGTTCCGGTTGATGACGCAGTGCGGTCTGCTCACTACCGGCCGTTGATCCGCTACGTACTCAATCGAGCGTGTCTGTCACAGTAGGCCGCCGATGGGTGCACCTCTTCCCCACTCGCATCACCCGCCCCTAGTCTGGGGAGTGAGCACGCAACGACGAAGAGTCACCGGAAGGGGAAGCCGGTGGCCGTCGAGTGCGGAAGGTTCAGGTGTGTCATGGCTGCAGCTGGCGAGAGGCCTCTGAACGAGGTTCAGTTCCTTACCGTGGCGGAGGTCGCCTCGGTGATGCGAGTGTCGAAGATGACCGTGTACCGCCTGGTGCACAGCGGTCATCTGCCCGCGATCCGGGTGGGACGGTCGTTCCGCGTCCCGGAACAAGCGGTACACGAGTACCTCCGCGACAGCTATGTGGGGGTGGAGACGGCCTGACGGCGACCCCTGGGTGACCCGGGGGCACCCCTCGATTACGACCTCGGCGCTCGGTTGGGTAGGCTAGCCCCTCGTAGGTCGTGTGGGCCCATGGCGCCCAAACAACCGAGTGATGAGAAGTGAGCGAGGGTAGTCGTGGGCTCTGTTATCAAGAAGCGGCGCAAGCGGATGGCCAAGAAGAAGCACCGCAAGCTGCTCAAGCGCACGCGCGTTCAGCGCCGTAACAAGAAGTAAGCGGCGCCGCGAGAGCGTGGCCCTGTGGCCCCCCACCAGCAGTGGTGGGGGGCCACAGGCATATACCGATGGGGGAATTTCCGTCGCCGGGCGCACCAGGGGTCATCACAGCGCAACATCGACCGGCTAGGTTGGCCGCACACGGGGAACGCGGGATACCGGTTACGCGGGAAGGAAGGCGCTGATCTTGGGACGGATCGTGCTCGTCACCGGAGTCGCCCGGCAGCTCGGCGGCCGGTTCGTGCGGCGGATCCAGCGGGACCCGGAGGTCGAGCGTGTGATCGCCGTGGACGCGGTGCCGCCGGCGCACCACCTGGGCGGCGCCGACTTCATCCAGGCCGACATCCGGCAGCCGACCATCGCCCGGGTGCTCGCAGAGACCGGCGCGGACACGGTCGTCCACCTGGACGTCACCGGCACGGCCCTGGGCGGCGGCAGCCGGGCCACGGTCAAGGAGACCAACGTCATCGGCACCATGCAGCTGCTCGGTGCCTGCCAGAAGTCGCCGACCGTGGGGCGGCTGGTGGTGAAGTCCAGCACGAACGTCTACGGCTCCGCGCCGCGCGATCCGGCCGTGTTCACCGAGACGACCCCGCCCAAGTCGCTGCCCAGCGGCGGCTTCGCGAAGGACGCCGTCGAGGTGGAGGGGTACGTGCGCGGGTTCGCCCGGCGGCGTCCGGACGTCGCCGTGTGCGTGCTGCGGTTCGCCAACATCCTCGGGCCGGCCGCGGACACCCCGCTCGCCTCGTACTTCGCGCTGCCCGTCCTGCCGACTGTGTTCGGCTACGACCCGCGGCTCCAGTTCGTGCACGAGGAGGACGTCGTCGAGGTGCTGCGGATCGCCTCGCACGAACCGCGCCGGGGCACCCTGAACAGCGGCACCTTCAACATCGCCGGGGACGGCGTGCTGCTGCTCTCGCAGTGCTCCCGGCGGCTCGGACGGCCCACCGTGCCGCTGCTGCTGCCCGCGGTCACCTTGGCCGGCTCCCTGGTGCGTACGCTCGGTATGACGGACTTCTCGCCGGAGCAGATCCGGTTGCTCACCCACGGGCGGGTGGTGGACACCGTCCAGATGCGCGAGACGCTGGGCTTCACGCCCCGCTACACGACGGCCGAGACCTTCGCGGACTTCGCGCGCGGCCAGGGTGCCGGGCTGCTGCCGCCGGAGAGCCTGGCGGCGGCCGTCGACCGGGTCGCCGCGCTGACCGCGGGGGCGGGCGGCCACCCCCAGACGCACAGCGCCAACTGAGGAGAGCGGCAACGATGGCGGACGCCAAGGTCATTCCGTTCGACGACGACCGGTCCCGCGGCAGCGCCGCACAGCGCCAGCCGCGGCGGCGGAGCGGGGGGAGCCGGCGCGGTGCGCTCGGGGAGCCGGGGGAGATGGGCGCGGTCCAGCCCCTGCCGGGGCGGGAACGAGCGCGGGAGGAGGCTCCTGTGAGCCGCGAGGAGGAGCCGGTGGAGGCCGTGGAGCCCGGCGGGCGGGACGGCGGCCTGGAGCGGCGGGTGGCGGCCGGGCTGGCCTTCCTGCGGCGCCGGCTCACCGGGGACTACGAGGTCGACGACTTCGGCTACGACGAGGAGCTGACCGACCAGGTCCTGATGTCGCTGCTGCGGCCGGTGTACGAGAAGTACTTCCGGGTCGAGGTGAAGGGCGTCGAGAACATCCCGGCCGAGGGCGGGGCGCTGATCGTCGCCAACCACTCCGGGACGCTGCCGCTGGACGGGCTCATGATGCAGGTGGCGGTGCACGACCACCACCCGGCCGGCCGCCACCTCCGGCTGCTCGCCGCCGACCTGGTCTTCGTGCTGCCGGTGGTCAACGAGCTGGCCCGCAAGCTGGGGCACACCCTGGCCTGCGCGGAGGACGCGGAACGGCTGCTGGAGCAGGGCGAACTGGTCGGGGTGATGCCGGAGGGCTTCAAGGGGATCGGGAAGCCGTTCAGCGAGCGGTACAAGCTCCAGCGGTTCGGCCGGGGCGGTTTCGTCTCCACGGCCCTGCGCCAGGGTGTGCCGATCGTCCCCTGCTCGATCGTCGGGGCGGAGGAGATCTACCCGATGATCGGCAACGCCAAGACGCTGGCGCGGGTGCTGGGCATCCCGTACTTCCCGTTGACGCCGACGTTCCCCTGGCTCGGTCCGCTCGGTGCCGTTCCGCTGCCCACGAAGTGGACGATCCAGTTCGGTGAGCCGATCCCGACGGACGGGTATCCGCCGGAGGCGGCGGAGGATCCGATGCTGATGTTCAACCTGACCGATCAGGTGCGGGAGCAGATTCAGCACACGCTGTACAAGCTGTTGGTGCAGCGGCGCTCGGTGTTCTTCTGAGACGTCCGGTGAACGGCATCGAGGGCGCCCCTGCTCGGAAAGGGGCGCCCTCGATGCCTCAGCCGTGCCGCGTCAGTCCGCGTCCTCCCCGTCGATACCCAGGCCCGGGAGCAGGTCGGGGATGAGCGGGGGGATCGTGACGTCCGGCTGGCCCGTGGGGGACTTGCCGGCGGACGGGGAGGTGGTGTCGGACCCGGTCTTCGGCGGATCGAGCAGGCCGCCGGTGTCACCGCCGATGAGCCCGTCACCGCTGCTGCCGGTGGCCGACCCGCTCGGCGCGCCGGTGCCGGTGTGCTTGCCGGCGGACGGGGTGTTCCCGGCACTGGGCGTGGTGGACCGGTGGCTGCCGGAGGAGCCGGTGGACGCCGGGCCGGAGCCGCCCGGGTGTCTGCCGTCGCCCGGTCGTGCGGGTGGCTGCGGGAGCAGGGGCTGCAGCGGGGCGACCTCTTCGTCTATGGCGTCGAAGACCGAGGACACCTGCTGTTTCACATCGCCCAGCTGCGTGGGCAGCTTGTCGCTGAGCGCGCTCCAGGCCTGGCGGTGCGACTTGGAGAACGTGGACAGCGCCTGGATGGGGCCGAGCGAGTCCGGGTCGGCCTCGTAGGCCGCGTGGAGCAGGCGGTGGCCCTCGGCGACGTCGTGCTGCATCCCGGACAGGGTGCGGCGGATCTCGCCGATGGACTCGTGGTCCAGATGGCCGCCCCGGCCGCGCTCCAGCAGCCGCCGGGCCTCGCTGAGGCGGGTGGAGGCCTGGTCGAGGTAGGTCTGGCCGCGCTGGTCGTCGCCGTCGGTCAGGTAGTTGAGCTTGAAGTCCTCGATGCCGCGTTTCAGTCCGTACAGCGAGTCGCCGGGCAGGGCGTCGGAGCTGGCGGCGGCGACTCCGCCGAAGGCCCCGGCGGCCACGCCCACACTGAGCCCGCCGGCCGCGAGACCCTTGGTCAGTCGCGTGCGCGGGCGGAGCTTGCCCAGCGGGCTCGCCCGGTGCGCGCCCTTGGCCCGGTGGGAGCGTTGTTCCGGTACCGACGTGTCCGTCGCCCCGGTGCCCTCCTGGAGCATGGCCTCCATCGCGGCCACCAACTGGGCCCGCTGGACGACCTTGACCTCGGGGTCGAGCTGCGGTCTGGGCAGTGCGCCGAGGCCCGCCGCCAGGGCCAGCAGTTCGCCCTGCTCGGTCCGTTCCTCGGTGGTCGGCGGTGATTCCGCCTGGCCTACGGACTGCTCGGCCGCCGTGTCCCGGTCGGACTGCTCCTCCAGGGCCTGGGCGAAGGCGTTCGCCCGCCGGTGCGCCGATACGTTCGCGATCACTGGCGGCACCTCCTCTCGTCATGACGGTCGACTCCCCAGGGGGTCCTGAGGGTTGCACGCCCACGGAACTTCCACCCGATCGAGCGATCGGGGTCGGCCAGGACGTGACCACAGGGAGCCTGTATCCCGCACAACGACTGGCGCGGCACTTGGGTTACGGACGGCGGATGCCCGGATCGGAAAGGCAACGGACTTTCACCGTAGGTGAGTTGACCGTCGCCCTGGGTCACCTGGCTCAGCGGGCGTCGTCCGGCAGCAGCCGGGCGAGGGTGCGTACGGCGCGGTACTGGAGGGTCTTGATGGCGCCTTCGTTCTTGCCCATGACCCGGGCGGTCTCGGCGACCGAGAGGCCCTGGAGGAAGCGGAGCGTGACGCACTCCTGCTGCTGGGGGTTGAGCCGCCGTACGGCGTCGAGCAGGGCGGCGTTCGACAGGGACTCCAGGACGGAGTCCTCCGGGGAGCGTTCGACCTCGTTGGCGTCGAGCATCTCGCCGGTGGTGACCTCCAGCCGGAAGCGGCTGGACTTGAAGTGGTCGGCGACCAGGTTCCGGGCGATGGTGACCAGCCAGGCGCCGAAGTCGCGGCCCTGCCAGGTGAAGGTGCCGATCCTGCGGAGTGCCCGCAGAAAGGTCTCGCTGGTGAGGTCCTCGGCGGTCGCCCGGCCGCCGACGCGGTAGTAGATGTAGCGGTAGACGGTGTCGCTGTACTGGTCGTAGAGCCGCCCGAAGGCCTCGGCCTCCCCCGCCTGGGCGCGTTCGACCAGGTCCATCATCCGGGCGCTGTCGCTGTCGGCGGCCGGACGGCGGGCGGTGGCCGCGCCGGTGGCCCGCCCCCGTCTGCCGACGGCGGCGCTGCCGTCGGCCAGTGCGTAGCACGGGCCGGCGGGCGCGGCGGCGAAGGCGGGGACGGCGTACGCGGTGGGGACGAAGCCGCGCAGCGTCTCTTTCACCATCGCGACTGTTGCGCGCAGCGTAGCCAGGCCCGAGGCGTCAACCCCGACGTGTGGGTACACGGGACTCCCAGAGGCAGAGCTTCCATCACGTGCAGTGCGGGACCTTTCACCCGTCGTAGCGACGGAGGGGTACCGGTTTGCGTCTGAGGAGAATAACGCTTCGTGCAGGGCCTGCTACACCGAGTTGCTCAAATCATCGATTGCGTCGCATCCGTAACCGATTGATGGTGGGTCAAGTTTCGCAAGCTGATCGCTTGTTGACCGGAAAGAGGCTGGTTTCGGTGAGGAGCGGCACGTGTTGAAATGGCCGCGGCATAATTCGTGCGCGCGGGGCTCGCCGCGGCGGTTATCGGCGCCGTCGGCTCAGGGCGATCGCCGCCGCCGTGCCACCGGCCACCGCGCCGACCCCGGCCGCCGCCGGGATGCCGACCTTCGCCGCCTTGCGGCCGGTGCGGTAGTCGCGCAGGCGCCAGTCCTTCTCGCGGGCGTGCCTGCGCAGCTTGGCGTCCGGGTTGATGGCGTAGGGGTGGCCGACCAGGGACAGCATCGGGATGTCGTTGTGGCTGTCGCTGTAGGCCGCGCAGCGGGACAGGTCCAGCCCCTCCGCGGCGGCGAGCGCGCGGACCGCCTCGGCCTTGGCCGGTCCGTGCAGGGGCTCGCCGACCAGCTTGCCGGTGTAGACGCCGTCGACCGACTCGGCCACCGTGCCGAGGGCGCCCGTGAGGCCGAGGCGGCGGGCGATCACCTGGGCGATCTCCACCGGGGCCGCGGTGACCAGCCACACCTTCTGGCCCGCGTCCAGGTGGGCCTGGGCGAGGGCGCGGGTGCCGGGCCAGATCCGGTCGGCCATGTACTCGTCGTAGATCTCCTCGCCGATCGACTCCAGTTCGGCGACCCGGTGTCCCTTGACGATCGACAGCGCCGAGTCGCGGGCGTCCTGCATGTGCTCGGGGTCCTCGACGCCGGCCAGCCGGAACCAGGCCTGCTGCCAGGCGAACCTGGCGAGGTCGCGGGTCTCGAAGAACTTCCGCTTGTACAGCCCCCGGCCGAAGTGGAACAGCGCGGCGCCCTGCATCACCGTGTTGTCGAGGTCGAAGAAGGCGGCGGCCCGGTCGTCGCCGATCACGGGGAACTCCGGTTCCTCCGGCGTTGCGCGCGGGGCTTCCTGCGAGGACTTGCGGGCGGCCTCCGCCGAGGCCTCGCCTGCCAACACGCTCCGCGCCGTGGCGGAGCGCCTACGGGGAGTGAGCCATCCGAGAGCGGCCATGTCGTGAGCATAGCCAGTCCGCCCCGCGGTTCCGGCGACCGGAGGTTGGGAGGTTGTGAACTCTGCATGACCGGGCCGTTGAAGAAGCGATCCGGAATGGGCGCCGAGCGCGCGAGAATGGCCGGTATGAGTCCCCTCTTCCGACGCAGGGCCGAGCCGCGCGCGCGGCAGGTCACCCTCATCCGCAAGCCGGGCTGCCATCTGTGCGACGACGCGCAGGCGGTGATCGAGAAGGTGTGCGGCGACCTCGGCGTGCCGTGGGAGCCGAAGGACATCACCGAGGACCGGGAGCTGCACGACCGCTACTGGGAGCAGATCCCGGTCGTACTGGTCGACGGTGAACAGCACACCTTCTGGCGCGTGAACGAGGAGCGTCTGCGCCGGGCACTGACCGAGTAGTCCAAACCGGCCCGAATGTCGCTTAGGATCGACGGCGGTTTGATCTCGGGGGCGGGATTCGTGAGGAGTGTGTGCGGTTTTGCCCCCAGTAACGAAGGAGCACCGGTGCGTGTGCGCCGGTTCCCGGCGAGGGCGCAGACGGCGCGTGACCCCGGTCACTTCTGCCGGGCAAATCGGACACCATCTTTGTGCACGCGTTCACAAAGACATAGCCTGCTGTCGACGGGGCGGTCTGGGGACGTATGACCGCCTGCAGCCCCGCTCTACCCGCAGGAGCACCGTGGCAACTGGCCGAACACACCGACCGGCGACCCGTAGCCGAGGAATTCCCGAGGCCACCGTCGCCCGCCTTCCGCTGTACCTCCGAGCCCTGACCGCGCTGTCGGAGCGCTCGGTCCCCACGGTCTCCTCCGAGGAGCTGGCCGCGGCGGCGGGGGTCAACTCCGCCAAGCTGCGCAAGGACTTCTCGTACCTGGGCTCCTACGGAACGCGCGGTGTCGGCTACGACGTGGAGTATCTCGTCTACCAGATCTCCCGCGAACTCGGCCTGACCCAGGACTGGCCGGTTGTGATCGTCGGTATCGGCAACCTCGGCGCCGCCCTCGCCAACTACGGTGGTTTCGCCTCCCGCGGCTTCCGGGTCGCGGCCCTGATCGACGCCGACCCGGCGATGGCCGGCAAGCCGGTCGCGGGCATCCCCGTCCAGCACACCGACGACCTTGAGAAGATCATCGAGGACAACGGCGTGTCCATCGGTGTGATCGCCACCCCGGCCGGCGCCGCCCAGCAGGTCTGCGACCGGCTCGTGGCCGCCGGTGTGACCTCCATCCTGAACTTCGCGCCGACCGTGCTGTCCGTCCCGGACGGCGTCGACGTGCGCAAGGTCGACCTCTCGATCGAACTCCAGATCCTCGCCTTCCACGAGCAGCGCAAGGCCGGCGAGGAGACCGCCGCGGGCGACGGCGCGCTGCCCACCGCCGCTGCCCGTGGCGCGGCCGCCGACGACTCCGCCGACCAGGGGCCCGACGGGGACGTCCCCGCCGTGATGCCGGCATGAGCCTCCTCGTCGTCGGACTGAGCCACCGCAGCGCCCCGGTCAGCGTGCTGGAGCGGGCCGCGTTGAGCGCGGACGCCCAGATCAAGCTGCTCCAGGACACGGTCGCCGCCGAACCCGCCGGCGAGGCCGCGGTGCTCGCCACCTGCAACCGCATCGAGCTGTACGCCGACGTGGACAAGTTCCACGCCGGTGTCGCCGAGCTGTCCACGCTGCTCGCCCAGCACAGCGGGGTCGGCCTGGAGGAACTCACCCCGTACCTCTACGTGCACTACGAGGACCGGGCCGTCCACCACCTGTTCTCGGTGGCCTGCGGGCTCGACTCGATGGTCGTCGGCGAGGGGCAGATCCTCGGCCAGATCAAGGACTCGCTGGCCCGTGCCCAGGAGCTCCACACCGCCGGCAAGCTGCTGAACGACCTGTTCCAGCAGGCGCTGCGGGTCGGCAAGCGCGCCCACTCCGAGACCGGCATCGACCGCGCCGGCCAGTCCCTGGTCACCTTCGGCCTGGAGCAGCTCGCCGTCGGGACGCCCGTCACCGACTGGGCGGCGGGCAAGAAGGCGCTGATCATCGGCGCCGGGTCGATGTCGTCGCTGGCCGCCGCGACGCTCGCGCGCGCCGGGGTCGCCGAGGTCGTCGTCGCCAACCGCACCTTCGAGCGCGCCGAGCGGCTCGCCGAGATCCTCACCGAGTCCGACGAGAACGAGGTGACCGCCCGCGCCGTGCGCATGGACGCCGTGGCCACCGAGCTGACACGTGCCGACGTCGTCGTCTCCTGTACCGGGGCGACGGGCCTGGTGCTCACGGCGGAGGCGGTCGCGCACGCGGTCGAGGGCCGTACCGGCGCTCCCGTCGCCGACACCGGTGCCACGGCCGCGCAGCCGGAGGCCGCGCAGCCCGGGACCCCCGTGCGGTCCAGCGGCATCGGCGCCGACGAGAACTGCCCGCTGGACCTGGCCGCCGTGCAGCCCGGCTTCTCCCTGATGGGCGAGGCCGCCGTGGCCGGCATGGACGCGGCCACCCTGGAGCAGCACGCGGCCTGGGTCGCGGGAGGCACCGTCGACCGCCGGGAGCGCCGGACGCCCGAGGCGGACGCCGAGCTGATCACCGCGCTCGCCGCGACCGCCGCCACCGTCGGCCGGATCCCCGAGCGGCGCAGGCCCGAGCCGGTCGCCGAGCGGCCCGCGCCCTTTTTCTTCCTGCTCGACCTGGCCATGCCCCGCGACATCGACGCGGCCGTGCACCGGCTGGCCGGCGTCCGCCTGGTCGACATCGAGTCGCTGGCGGAAGCGTCCGCCGACGCGCCGATGGCGGCCGACGTGGACCAGGTCCGGCGTATCGTCTCCGACGAGGTCGCGGCCTTCGGCGCGGCACAGCGGGCGGCGCACATCACGCCCACCGTCGTCGCGCTGCGCACCATGGCCGCCGACGTCGTCGCCAGTGAGATCGCCCGCCTCGACGGCCGCCTGCCCGACCTGGACGAACGCCAGCGCGGCGAGATCCGCCAGGCCGTGCACCGGGTCGTCGACAAGCTGCTGCACGCGCCGACCGTACGGGTCAAGCAGCTCGCGGCGGAACCCGGCGGCGCCGGGTACGCCGACGCGCTGCGCACCCTGTTCGACCTCGACCCCGAGACGGTGGCCGCCGTCTCCCGGGCCGGGGACAGCACAGACACGAAGGACCGACCGGCATGACTGAGAAGGCGTTGCGGCTGGGGACCAGGCGGAGCAAGCTCGCCATGGCCCAGTCCGGGCAGGTGGCCGAGGCCGTCCGCCAGGTGACGGGGCGGCCCGTCGAGCTGGTCGAGATCACCACGTACGGCGATGTCTCCCGCGAGGCGCTCGCGCAGATCGGCGGCACCGGCGTGTTCGTCACGGCGCTGCGCGACGCGCTGCTGAGGGGCGAGGTCGACTTCGCGGTTCATTCGCTCAAGGACCTGCCGACCACGCAGCCCGAGGAGCTGGTCCTGGCCGCCGTACCGGTGCGCGAGGACCCGCGGGACGTGGTCGTCGCCCGGGACGCGCTGAAGTTCGCGGACCTGCCGCGGGGCGCGCGCATAGGCACCGGTTCGCCGCGCCGCATGGCGCAGCTCAACGCGTACGCCCGTACCCACGGCCTGGACATCGAGACGGTCCCGATACGCGGCAACGTCGACACGCGGATCGGATACGTCCGCGACGGCGAGCTGGACGCGGTCGTGCTGGCCGCCGCCGGACTGAACCGGATCGGCCGGATCGACGAAGTGACCGACTTCCTGTCGGTCGACACGGTTTTGCCCGCCCCCGGCCAGGGGGCCCTGGCGATCGAGTGTGCCGCGGGCAACGCGGACCTCGTCGCCGCGCTCGGTGAGCTCGACGACCCCTTCACCCGGGCCGCCGTCACCGCCGAGCGGTCACTGCTCGCCGCCCTGGAGGCCGGTTGCAGCGCACCTGTGGGCGCGCTGGCCGACCTTCTGGCCGACGGGCAGATTGTCAAGGAAATGCGCCTGCGGGGCGTCGTCGGTACGACCGACGGCACCCGCATGGTGCAGCTGTCCACCACCGGTCCCGTGCCCCAGACGCACGACCGGGCGACGGCACTCGGTCGCGAACTCGCCACCGAGATGCTCGCCCAGGGCGCGGCCGGTCTGATGGGGGAGCGAGCACATTGAGCCCCACCACCCTTCCCGCCGGTCCGGAACACGGGCACGTCACCTTCCTCGGTGCCGGACCCGGGGATCCGGGACTGCTGACTCTGCGCGCCGTGGAGGCGCTGTCGAACGCGGACGTCCTGGTCGCCGAGCACGAGGTGCTCGACGTCATCCGGACGCACGCGCGGCAGGGCGTCTCCGTGGTGCAGACGGACGCGGACTCCGCCGCGGTGTCCCCGCCGGGCACGCCCCAGCTGACGGTCGTTGACGGCACGTCAACACCCGTCGCCGTCCCGGCCGCTGCCCGGGATGCCGCTCATCTTGTCATGGAGGCCGCGCGGGGCGGCAGGCGGGTCGTCCGTGCGGTGTCCGGGGACCCGGGACTGGATACGTACGCGGCGGAGGAAATGCTCGCGTGCGCGGCCGCCGGGGTGCCCTTCGAGGTCGTCCCCGGTGTCGCGGCGGCGGTCGGCGTGCCCGCGTACGCCGGTGTGCCGCTGCGGGACGCGCAGGGCGCGGACGTCCGGTTCGTGGACGCCCGGACCGCCTCCGAACGGTGCTGGACGGAGGTGGGCGCGTCGGACGGCACGGTGGTCGTCTCGACGACCCTGGACTCGGTCGCCGCCGCGGCGGGCGAGCTGGTCTCGGCGGGCCGCAAGCCGGACACCCCGCTGACGGTGACGGTCGCCGGTACGACGACGCGGCAGCGGACCTGGACGGCGACGCTCGGCACGATCGCGCAGACGCTGAAGCAGGCGAAGGTGCTGCCGTCGCCGGACGGCGGCCGGCCGGTGATAGCCGTGGTCGGCGAGCGCAGTGCCGCCGCCCGGCGCGACGAGCTGTCGTGGTTCGAGTCCAAGCCGCTGTTCGGCTGGAAGGTGCTCGTGCCGCGCACCAAGGAGCAGGCGGCGTCGCTCTCCGACCAGCTGCGGTCCTACGGCGCGGTGCCGCACGAGGTCCCGACGATCGCGGTGGAACCCCCGCGCACCCCGCAGCAGATGGAGCGGGCGGTCAAGGGCCTGGTGACGGGCCGCTACGAGTGGATCGCGTTCACCTCCGTCAACGCGGTGAAGGCGGTCCGGGAGAAGTTCGAGGAGTACGGCCTCGACGCGCGTGCCTTCGCGGGCATCAAGGTGGCCGCGGTGGGTGAGCAGACCGCCAAGGCGCTGGTCGCCTTCGGTGTGAAGCCCGACCTGGTGCCGAGCGGCGAGCAGTCGGCCGCCGGTCTCCTGGAGGACTGGCCCCCCTACGACCCGGTGTTCGACCCGATCGACCGTGTCTTCCTGCCCCGGGCCGACATCGCGACCGAGACCCTGGTCGCCGGTCTGATCGAGCTGGGCTGGGAGGTCGACGACGTCACGGCCTACCGGACCGTGCGCGCGTCGCCGCCGCCGGCCGAGACCCGGGAGGCGATCAAGGGCGGCGGCTTCGACGCGGTCCTGTTCACGTCCTCGTCCACGGTCCGGAACCTGGTGGGCATCGCGGGCAAGCCGCACAACGTGACGGTGATCGCCTGCATCGGCCCGGCGACGGCCAAGACCGCCGAGGAGCACGGGCTGCGGGTCGACGTCATGGCCCCGGAGCCGTCCGTGCACAAGCTGGCGGAGGCGCTGGCGGACTTCGGCATGAAGCGGCGCGCCGCCGCGCTGGAGGCCGGTGACCCGGTGACCCGGCCGAGCGAGCGCCGGCCGGGGGCGCGCAGGCGGCGCTCGACCACCTGAGGCACCAGGGGGCTCGGCCCCCCGGGGCCCCGGGCCTACTCGGCCGGCCGGGAGGCGGGCGTGCGGGCGGACTCGCCGCGTGCGCCCGCCTCTCGTCGTACGACCTCGCGGAAGGTGCGCGGCGGGCGGCCCGTGAGGCGCAGGACGGTGTCGGTGACGCGGTCCTCGGCTCCGTCGGCGATGGCGCGGTCCATGGCCGCCAGCATCGCCGTGAACTCGGCCGGGATGCCCGCCGTCCGGGTCAGGTGGTCCCGCAGCTGCTCGGCGGTCAGCGCGCGGTGGACGACCGGACGGCCGGTGACCTCGGCGCAGATCCTCGCGACGTCGTCGTAGGACAGTGTTTCCGGGCCGGTCAGGACCAGATCGGTGTTCGGCGGCGGGTCGGTGGTCAGCGCGACGGCGGCGACCGCCGCGATGTCGTCGGCGTCGACGAAGCCGACCCGGCCCGTTCCGGTCGCGGACCGGACGACGCCCTCCTCGCGGATGCCGGTGGCGTGCGCGTGGTCACCGGTGAAGTTCTGCATGAACCACGAGGGCCGCAGCACCGCCCACTGCGCGAACAGGCCGGGCAGCGCCTCGTGGACGGCGCCCACGGCCGGGCCGCCCGCGGGAATGGCCGAGGAACCGAGCAGGACGGCGCGGCGCACCCCGTGGGCGCGGGCCCGCTCCAGGAAGGGCAGCATGACGGCGGCCGGAGCCGGGTCGCCGACGGGAGGGACCAGGTAGACGCGGTCGGTGCCGGTCAGGGCCGCGTCGTGGCTCGTGGGGTCGTACCAGTCGAAGCGCACCGCGTCGGCGCCGGCGACCGGGCTTGCACGGCGGGACGCCGCCCGCACCCGGTGCCCGCCCGCGACCAGCCGGGCCGCGGTACGGCTGCCGGTGGTGCCGGTGGCACCCGTGACCAGCGTGGTGCCGGAGCCGGCCGCGGCCGTCATCGGGTGCTTCCCGGGAAGTCGGCCGCGGGGTCCTGGAGGGCGAGCGGGTTCCAGTAGTCGCGGTAGGCGGTGATGCGGCCGTCCCGGACCTCGACGACCGCGATGTACGTCATGTCGAAGGGGGCGCCGGTGCGCACCAGGCGGCCCACCCCGCGCATCTCCACCACGATGGTCCCCGGTTCGGTGGTCTCGTGGACGCGCAGCTCGGGGAAGTCGTGCAGGTCGATGTGGTCCGGGTAGTCGCGCATGTAGGCGGCGACGGCCTCCCTGCCCTCCAGTCGCCGGGGCCAGCCGTCCGGCGCGAACGGGAACTCCATGACGCCGTCCTCGGCCCACAGGGCGACCCAGTCGTCGATCTTCTTGTCCAGCAGCAGCCGCAGACCGTGGCGGAAGAGCTCGCCGGGGGCGAGGGGAGTTGTCGCGGGCATGGGTGTCTCCGTCTCGTGGCAGTCTCGTAGGATGGCCGATGCGGACCCGGGGTCCGCTTCAATCGAAAATACGGACCCAAGGTCCGGATTGCAATCGGGAGACACCCCATGGCCGAGCGCAAGCCGCGCAAGGACGCCGTGCGCAACCGCGCCGCGCTGCTCGCGGCCGCGGACGAGCTCTTCGCGCGCTGCGCGCACCCGGAGGACGTCACGATGGCCGATGTCGCGGCGGCCGCCGGAGTCGGCAAGGCGTCACTGTTCCGCGCGTTCGGTGACCGCACCGGCCTGATCCGCGCCCTCTACGCGGCCCGGCTGGAACCGGTCGAGCGCGCCGTGGCCGAGGGGCCGGCCCCGCTCGGCCCCGCCGCCCCTCCGCTCGAACGCGTCCCCGCCCTGCTGGACGCCCTGCTGACCTTCAAGTTCGACAACCGGCACCTGGCGCTGGCCCTGGAGTCGACCGCCGGCGACAGCCCCTACCGGATGGACCACTACGACCGGTGGCACACCCTGCTGCGCGATGTGCTGGCGCGGGTGCCCGGCCTCGGCGACGGCGACTTCGCCGCGCACGCCCTGCTCGCCGCCGTCCGCGCCGACCTGGTCGAACACCTCGCCGGGGACCGGGAGAAGAGCAGGGAGGAACTACGGGCGGGGCTCGCCGCCTTCACCGCACGGGTCCTCGGTGTCTGAACTGCGCGGCGCCCGGATCCCCGGGGGCCCGAGGGGCCGTTCGGGGGCTGCCGCGTCCGACACCGCGTCGGCAAAGGCGCAGGCCCGGCGGGCGTAGCGTAGAGGGCATGACGAAGTACGGATCCTTCCCCGGTACGCGTCCCCGACGGTTGCGCACCACCCCCGTCATGCGCCGCATGGTCGCCGAGACCCGGCTGCACCCCGCCGACCTCATCCTCCCGGCGTTCATCCGCGAGGGCGTCAGCGAGCCGGTGCCGGTCGCGGCGATGCCCGGCGTCGTGCAGCACACCCGGGACAGCCTGAAGAAGGCCGCGCTGGAGGCCGTGGAGGCCGGGATCTCCGCAATCATGCTCTTCGGTGTGCCGGAGGAGGACAAGAAGGACGCCCGGGGCACCGTCGGCACCGACCCGGACGGGATCCTCCAGGTCGCCCTCCGGGACGTCCGGGCCGAGGTCGGCGACGACCTCCTCGTCATGTCCGACCTGTGCCTGGACGAGTTCACCGACCACGGGCACTGCGGGGTCCTGGACGCCGAGGGCCGCGTCGACAACGACGCCACCCTGGAGCGGTACGCCGAGATGGCCCAGGTGCAGGCCGACGCCGGCGCCCATGTCGTCGGCCCCAGCGGGATGATGGACGGCCAGATCGGCGTCGTCCGTGACGCGCTGGACCAGATCGGCCGCGAGGACGTCGCGATCCTCGCCTACACCGCCAAGTACTCCTCGGCCTTCTACGGCCCCTTCCGGGAGGCCGTCGCCTCCTCGCTCCAGGGCGACCGCAAGACCTACCAGCAGGACCCGGCCAACTGGCGCGAGGCCCTGCGGGAACTGGAACTCGACCTCACCGAGGGCGCCGACATGGTGATGGTCAAGCCGGCCGGCCCCTACCTCGACATCCTCGCCCGGGTCGCGGACGCCGTGGACGTGCCGGTCGCCGCCTACCAGATCTCCGGCGAGTACTCGATGATCGAGGCCGCCGCCGAGAAGGGCTGGATCGAACGGGACCGGGCGATCTTCGAGACCCTGACCGGCATCAAGCGGGCCGGGGCCCGCAACATCCTCACCTACTGGGCCACCGAGGTGGCCCAGAAGCTGCGCCGGTCCCCGTTCACCAGCTGAGGGCGTCGTCCCTCTCCTGCTGCCAGTACGTCACCTTCAGCGAGCTGTCGTAGTAGACGCCCTCGGCCGGCAGGGACGGCGTCGCGGACGGATCGCCGCTGCTGTTCGGGGTGAGGCCCTGGAAGCCCACCGTCAGCTTCCGGGCCGTCGTCCCGCCGGCGCCGCTGCCGTCGGCGGCCGCCAGCAGCACACCCGCGTACCCCGACTCGCCGGGCGCCAGGGACACCACGGCCTGCGGCTGGGTGCCCCGGTCCGCCTGCGGCACCCACTGCATCTGGTCGAAGCGGAGCACCGGGTAGTACGGCAGCTCGCACGTCTTGCCGCCGGTGTTCTTCACGGTGATCAGCATGTGGTTGAGGGGCCGGGCGACCGGCTGCGCGGTGACGGTCGTGTTCGCGCCGTTGCACAGCACCACCGAGGTGCCGGAGCCGCTGGAACCGCCGGTGCCGGTGCCGCCCCGGGTGCCGCGCGCGGTGGAGGCGCTCGGCCGCGCGTCGGGTGCGTGGGTACGGGCCACGGGCGTGCCGTTCGCCGTACGGCCGCCGGTGCCGGCCTGGGACGTGCCCGACCCGGCCTTCCCCGTGGCCTTCTCCGGCGCGGTCTTCTCCGCCGACGCCGTCGGGGTCGCCGGCCGGGCGGCGCCCTCGTCCTCGGTGCCCGTCCCGTTGCCGCACGCCGTGAGCGCGAGGGCGGCGACGGCGGTGCCGGTGGCGGCGAGCAGACGGATATGGCGCATTCGCATGGCAAGTCCTCTTTCGGGCTGGGCCGGTTGACGTGCTTGGATGACCACAGCCTGTGGGCGGGCCCGTCCCGGCGGCCAGCAACGGCCGGGGATCCGGGACGCTGGAACGCCCGCACCGGCTTTGACCTGCGGGAACAGCCCCTCCCTGGAACGCCGGGGTGGGACGAGGGGGGACGGAGGAACGGTGTCGGAAGGCATGTCCGAGAGCGGATTCGCCGAGCTGCTGCGGGAGTTGAAGAACCGCTCCGGGCACAGCTACGGCACGCTCGCCAAGCGGCTGCACATGAGTACGTCGACGCTCCACCGGTACTGCAACGGGGACGCCGTACCGGCGGACTACGCGCCCGTGGAGCGGCTCGCCCGGCTGTGCAGGGCCACGCCCGAGGAACTCGTGGAACTGCACCGTCGGTGGGTGCTGGCGGACGCGTGGCGGGGGCGGAAGGAGCCGTCACCGCCGGCGGTGACGGAACCTGAGCCGGTGTCGGCGGCCGAACCTGAGCCGGTGTCGGCGGCCGAAGCCGTGCCGGGGCCGGTGCCCAAACCTGAGCCGGTGCCGGCGGCCAAACCTGAGTCGGTGTCGGCGGCCGAAGCCGTGCCGGGGCCGGTGGCTGAACCTGAGTCGGTGCCGGTAGCCGGACCCGAGTCGGTGTCGGCGGCCGAATCCGTGCCGGTGCCGAAGGCCGGACCTGAGCCGGTGTCGGCGGCTGAACGACCCCGGCCGGTGTCAGAGGCCGCGCCGGGCGCTCCCCGGCGTCGCGGCCGTCGCCCCGTCGCCCTCCTCGCCGCCCTGACGGTCACCGCACTGCTCGGCACCGTGGCGGTCGCGCTGAACCTGCCCTCCGGGCACTCCGGTGACGCACAGCGGGACGGCCGGGACGGCAGGAACACCGCGGCCACCTGGGAGGCCGCCGCCGGGGACAGCGCGTCGCCGGTGCCGACGGCCGGGAGCCCGGTGCCGCACCGGTCCGCCACCCGCTCGCCCTCCCGCTCGGCCTCCCCCTCACCCAAGGCCCCCGCCGCCCACGGCGGAACCCCGGCGGACGGCCCGGCCGCCGCCACGACCGAACGGACGACGGCCGGCCCGCCCCTCACGGTCACCACGCACCCCTTCAGCTGGCAGAGCCCCTGCTCCCAGCACTACCTGATCGACCGGCCGCCCACCGCCGTCGCCCCGCCGCCGCTGGAACAGGACGCGCCCGCCTGGGTGGACGTGCACCAGGCGGTCTCGGCCGGGGAGCAGTTCGTCACCTTCACCGTGCAGGGCACCGGCGGGGAGACCGTCGTCCTGGAGAAGCTGTCCGTGCGCATGGCGGGCAAGCGGTCCCCGCTCGCCTGGAACGACTACGCCATGGGCTACCCCGGCGTCGGCTGCGGCGGCGATGTGCCGACCCGCTCCTTCACCGTCGCCCTGGACGCGCTGCGCCCCGCACCCCTACCGGAGGCCGGGAACCGGAACTTCCCCTTCAAGGTCAGCCGGTCCGACCCCGAGGTCTTCCACGTCACCGCGGACGCGTCCGCCTACGACGTCAGCTGGTACCTGGAGCTGTCCTGGTCCAGCGGGGACCGGCACGGCACGCTGGTGATCGACGACGCGGGCCGGCCGTTCCGCACCAGCGGCAACAACGGCCGGCCCGCGTACGCCTTCCCCCTCGGCGGCGAGAAATGGCGACCCGCGTCGGAGGCGAACTGAAGCCTCCGGCTCACTCCCACCAGAAGGACCAGCTCGTGGCGCCGACCAGCTCCTCCGCGTACGCCCCCACGCTCCCCGGGCCGCTCTGCACCACGGCGTTCGGGCACAGGGCGTAGTGCTCGGCGGCCAGCACCTCGGCGTCGTCGAGGGCGGTGGGCGGCGCCGCCACGGACACCACCAGGGCGTCCGGCCCGAGCGCCACCACCCGGACCCCGAAGCGGTCCTCCCACGACCGCAGCACCGCGCAGAACCGGGCCACGTCGCCGTCGTGCTCCAGGGCGCCGGTCCAGCCGATCGCCGCCGGTATGTCGGCGGACCGGCGCGCCGGCACGAGCGCCAGGTGCGGCTCCTCCACCCACTCGGCCCACCGGCTCAGGTCCTGGTGCAGCTCGTCGGCGACCTGCGCGGCCCGGCTCTCCGGATCGGCGGCCAGGAGCCCGCCGGACGCGAGCCCCGGCCACTGCGTGCCGAACGGCTCGATCTCGTCGCCGGCATCCCCGTCGGTCTCCTCCGCCCAGTACTCCGACAGCACCTCCCCGGCCTCGTGGTCCCCCGGGTACGACGCCTCGCCCGGCAACAGCACCCAGTCCTCCACCCCGGCCCGGCAACCGGCCAGGTCCACCAGCACCGGCAGCAGCCCGGCACGGGACGCCGGCACCCCCAGCGCCTTCCAGGTGCCGGGCGAGGAAGGCTTCTGCGCGTGCCACAGCAGGGGCTCGTGCCAGGGGCCGTCGTCCGTCTCGTCCACCAGCCTGCCGGGAGGCAGTCGGAGGCCGAGGGAACGCCCACTGGGGTCGGTGGCCAGCTTGGGCAGCGGGTTGGGAAGAGTCGCCATACCGGTGACTGTAAAGCCCGCCACTGACAACGCCGTTGAGCAGCGCACACGTCGGTGGCGGGCCGGCCGTACGGCCCGGTGTCAGACCAGGGTCGTGATGCAGAACGGGTGCCCCGCCGGGTCCAGCAGGACCCGCCAGCGGTCCGGCTGCGGCTGGGCCTCCGGCTTGGTCGCGCCCAGCTTCAGCAGCCGCTCCTCGGCCGCGTTCAGGTCGTCCACGCCCACCTCGATGTGGGCCTGCTTCTCCTGGGCCGGGTCCGGCCAGGTGGGGCGGCGGTAGTCGGCCAGGCGGTTGAAGCCCAGGCCCGGCGCGCCGTCCTTGCCGCCCAGGAAGACGAAGTCGTCGGAGGTGTAGGCGACCGGGAGGCCGAACATCTCGCCGTAGAAACGCGACAGTTCCACCGGGTCGGCGCAGTCGAAGGTGACGGCGGCGTAGCGGAAGACGGGTGCGGAAGCGGTGTCAGTGCTCATGGGGGCGACCGTAGGACACAACCCGGACAGGTACGGTCCTGGTTGTGCGGGCCCGTGTGCAAAACTTCCGCCCGTGCTCAGCGCCTCCGCCCGTCTGCTCCGCCTGCTCGCGCTGCTCGCCGCCCGGCCCTCCTGGACCTGTGCCGAGCTGGCCGGACGCATGGCCGTCACCGACCGCACGGTCCGGCGGGACATCGCCAGGCTCCGGGAACTCGGGTACACCGTCGACTCCGACGCCGGCCCCTGGGGCGGTTACCGGCTCCGGGCGGGCTCGCGCGTGCCGCCGCTCATCCTGGACGACGAGGAGGCCCTGGCCGTGGCCGTGGGGCTGCGGGAGGCGGCGCTCGGCGGCGCGCTGGGCGGCGACCAGGCGGCCCTGTCCGCCCTGCTGAAGCTGCGGCAGGTGCTGCCGCCCCGGATCGCCGACCGGCTGGCGGAGTGGGACGACGCCCTCGTCCGGCTTCCCTGGCCCGAAGAGCCACGCATCCGGCCCGGCATGCTGCTGGAGCTGGCCGCCGCCTGCCGGCGCGGTGAGCGGGCGCGGCTGACGTACCGCGACGGACAGGACCGGCACACGGTCCGGGACATCGACCCCTACCGGCTCGTCCACACCGGCCGGCGCTGGTACTTCGTCGCCCGGGACGTGGCCCGGGGCTGGCGCACCTTCCGGGCCGACCGGGTCGAACGGCTCCAGCCCACCGGCCGGCCCGTGGAGATCACCGACCCCCCGGACCCCGCCCAGCTCGTCTCCCGCAACACCGCCAACGGCCCCTACCCGATGTCGGCCACCATCCGGCTGCCACTGCCCCTGGCGGACGCGCTGCGGGTCGTACCCCCCACCGTCGGCACCCACCGCGCCGACGGCCCGGACACCACCGTCGTCGACATCGGCGGTCCGGACCCGGACGGCCTCGCCCGCTACCTGCTGGGCCTCGCCACCCCCTTGCGCGTCCTCGCCCCGGACGCCGTACGGGAGGCCTTCGTCCGCCGGGCGCGGGAACTCCTGGAAGCGCAGACGGCCGACGGCCCGCCCCCGGAGTGAGGACGGGCCGCCGGCTTCGTACCGCGTTCGGTCAGAGCTTCTCGGGCGTGCGGATGCCCAGCAGGGCCATGCCCTGGTGCAGGGTGCGGGCCGTGACGTCGCACAGGAAGAGGCGGTTCTCGGCGATGTCCTTCGGCGGTGCGGGCTTGATCACCGGGCACTTGTCGTAGAACGACGTGTACAGCGACGCCACCTGGTACAGGTACGCCGCCAGCTTGTGCGGGGCGTACTCCGCCGCCGCCTCCCGCACCGTCTCCGCGAAGGAGTCCAGGTGCAGGCCGAGGGCGCGCTCCGCCTCGTGCAGGTCCAGCTCGGGGTGGGCCGCCGGGCGGACCTCGCCGGCCTTGCGCAGGATCGACTGGATACGGGCGTACGCGTACTGGAGGTAGACGGACGTGTCGCCGTTCAGCGAGACCATCTGGTCCAGGTCGAACTTGTAGTCCCGGTTCGCCGACGTGGACAGGTCCGCGTACTTCACCGCGCCGATGCCCACCTGGGCGCCCCGCTCGGCGATCTCCTCCTCGGACAGGTCCTGCGCCTTCTCCCGGACCACGGCCGAGGCGCGGTCGATCGCCTCGTCGAGGAGGTCGACCAGGCGGACCGTCTCGCCCTCACGCGTCTTGAACGGCTTGCCGTCCTTGCCGAGGACCGTGCCGAAGGCGAGCTGCACCGCCGTCACGTCGTCGTTCAGCCAGCCGGCCCGGCGGGCGGTCTCGAAGACCATCCGGAAGTGCAGGGCCTGCCGGGCGTCCACCACGTACAGCAGGGTGTTCGCCTTCAGGTTGAAGACGCGGTCGCGGATCGCCGAGAGGTCGGTGGCCGCGTAGCCGTAGCCGCCGTCCGACTTCTGCACGATCAGCGGGACCGGGTTGCCGTCCGGGCCCTTGATGTCGTCGAAGAAGACGCACAGGGCGCCCTCGGAGCGGACCGCGACGCCCGACTCCTCCAGCAGGCGGCAGGTCTCGGCCAGCATGTCGTTGTAACCGGACTCGCCGACGATGTCCGCGTCCCGGATCTCCATGTCCAGCTTCTCGAAGACGGAGAAGAAGTAGATCTTCGACTCGTCCACGAACTTCTGCCACATGGCGAGCGTGTGCTCGTCCCCGGCCTGGAGGTCGACGACCCGGCGCCGGGCCCGCGTCTTGAACTCCTCGTCGGAGTCGAACTTCTTCCGCGCGGCCTTGTAGAGGCGGTCGAGGTTCGACAT
This sequence comes from Streptomyces sp. Ru62, assembly GCF_002920615.1. GTDB lineage: Bacteria > Actinomycetota > Actinomycetes > Streptomycetales > Streptomycetaceae > Streptomyces. The sequence goes on along the minus strand of NZ_PQSU01000058.1, from coordinate 12,129 downwards.
CGCCTCCTCGCCGGTGACCTGGGCGTCCTTGTGGTCCAGCTCGTGCGGGTGCTCGTCCAGGTACTGGATGAGCATGCCGAACTGGGTGCCCCAGTCGCCGATGTGGTGCCGGCGGACCACGTTCTCGCCGGTGAACTCCAGCAGCTGGACGACCGAGTCGCCGATCACCGCGGACCGCAGGTGACCGACGTGCATCTCCTTCGCCACGTTCGGCTGGGCGTAGTCGATCACCGTCGTACCCGGGTGCTCGGCGAGCGGCACGCCGAGGCGGCCCGTCTCGTCCGCGTACCGCGCGGCCAGGTTCTCCGTGATCGCCTCGTCCGCGATCGTGATGTTCAGGAAGCCGGGGCCGGACACCTCGACGTCCCTGATCACGTCACCCGTCACCACCCGGGAGACGACCTGGGCCGCCAGCTCCCGCGGGTTCGCCTTCGCCTTCTTGGCCAGGGCCAGGATGCCGTTGGCCTGGAAGTCGGCCCGGTCGCTTCGTCGCAGCAGCGGGTCCGCGCCGGCGGCCTCCGGCAGGGTGGCCGAGAGGGCGGACGCGAGGTGCTGCTGGACGCTGTCGCTGAGGGACGTGACCGAGGCCATAGGAATGGGTGCCGTTCTCCTCGTGGGGATGGATAGACCCAGCCAGTATCCCACGGGGGGTAAAGCCGTTTTCCCGGGCGCGATCCGGTCTGTGAGAATGGAGTGTCACCCCGTTCAGAAAGAAGGACGTGCCGATCGTGGCTCAGAGCACCGAGACCACCGACTGGGTCTCCCGTTTCGCGGATGAGGTCATCGAGGAGTCGGAGCGCCGGGCCCCGGGCAAACCGGTCGTCGTCGCGTCCGGACTCTCCCCCTCCGGTCCGATCCACCTCGGCAACCTCCGCGAGGTCATGACCCCGCACCTCGTCGCCGACGAGATCCGCCGCCGCGGCCACCAGGTCCGGCACCTGATCTCCTGGGACGACTACGACCGCTACCGCAAGGTGCCGAAGGGCATCGACGGCGTCGACGAGGAGGCCTGGGCCGAGCACATCGGCAAGCCGCTGACCTCCGTCCCGGCACCCAAGGGCTCGCCGTACCCGAACTGGGCCGAGCACTTCAAGGCCGCGATGATCGAGTCGCTGGCCCAGCTCGGCGTCGAGTTCGACGGGATCAGCCAGACCGAGCAGTACACCTCCGGCGCCTACCGCGAGCAGATCCTGCACGCCATGAAGCACCGGAACGAGATCGACGCGATCCTCGACCAGTACCGCACGAAGAAGACCCCCAAGAAGCAGCAGCAGAAGCCGGTGGACGCGGCCGAGCTGGAGGCCGAGGAGGGCTCCGGCGCCGCGTCCGAGGACGACGGCAGCTCCGGTTCCGCCGGGTACTTCCCGTACAAGCCGTACTGCGGCAACTGCGGCAAGGACCTGACCACGGTCACCTCCTACGACGACGACACCACCGAGCTGTCGTACACCTGCACCGCCTGCGGCTTCACCGAGACCGTCCGGCTCAGCGAGTTCAATCGCGGCAAGCTGGTCTGGAAGGTCGACTGGCCGATGCGCTGGGCCTACGAGGGCGTGATCTTCGAGCCCAGCGGAGTCGACCACTCCTCGCCGGGATCCAGCTTCCAGGTCGGCGGCCAGATCGTCGGCATCTTCGGCGGCAAGCAGCCCATCGGTCCCATGTACGCCTTCGTCGGCATCTCCGGCATGGCGAAGATGTCCTCCTCGCGGGGCGGGGTCCCGACCCCGGCCGACGCGCTGAAGATCATGGAACCGCAGCTCCTGCGCTGGCTGTACGCCCGCCGCCGGCCCAACCAGTCCTTCAAGATCGCCTTCGACCAGGAGATCCAGCGGCTCTACGACGAGTGGGACAAGCTCGCCGCCAAGGTCACCGAAGGCTCCGCCCTGCCCGGCGACGTGGCCGCCTACACCCGCGCCGTCGGCACCGCCGCCGGTGAACTGCCGAAGACGCCGCGACCGCTGCCCTACCGCACGCTCGCGTCCGTCGCCGACATCACCGCCGGACACGAGGACCAGGCCCTGCGCATCCTCTCCGAGCTCGACCCGGAGCAGCCGCTGACCTCCCTCGACGAGGTACGACCCCGGTACGACAGGGCCGAGGCATGGATCAACACGCACGTGCCCGCCGACCAGCGGACCATCGTGCGCGACGAACCCGACACCGACCTGCTGAAGTCCCTCGACGAGGCCGGCCAGCACTCCGTACGCCTGCTGCTCGACGGACTCGCCGACCACTGGTCCCTCGACGGGCTGACCCACCTCGTCTACGGCGTGCCCAAGGTGCAGGCCGGGTTCCCCGCCGACGCCACCCCCAAGGAACTGCCCGCCGAGATCAAGACCGCTCAGCGGACCTTCTTCGCCCTCCTCTACCACCTGCTCGTCGGCCGCGACACCGGGCCCCGACTGCCCACCCTGCTGCTGGCCGTGGGGCAGGACCGGGTGCGGCGCCTGCTCGGCGAGTAAGCGGCATGAAGAAGGGGCCCTCCGCCGACGGAGGGCCCCTTCTTCATGCCGTCACGCGATGTGCTCTTCCTGAAGTTCCCGCGAGTGACGGTCAGCGAAGCTCCTGACCAGGCGCTCGGCCTCACGCGGGGCGAGCGACACACCGTACGTCGCCTCGACGTCCTCCCGAAGCTGTGCGCCCGTGGGGTAACTACCGTCGATCGACTTACGGAAGACCTGGTAGAAATCCTCCTCCGTCGGCTCCAGCTCCGGAGTACCGCCACCCTCACCCAGCTCACGGGTGCGATTGGGACCCACCGGAATCGGAAAACTGCCGGTCTCCTCGGGAGACGGCTGCTGGAACTGCTCCGGCGGCTGATCCTCGTACCAGTCCTCGTACTGCTCCTCGGGGGCGTACTGGGGCTCCTGGAGCATCGGATCGTACGTGGGGTCGTAACCGCCGTGGTACTCGACCTCCCGGGGAGTCTGGAACCAAGGGCTCTGCTCGTCCACCGGCGGCTCCTCGGGACGCTGCTCGCTCGCAGCCGCCGCCTGCCGCGGGACCGGCACCGCCCCGGCGGGACGACCGCCCGCGACCACGCCGTGTGCCGCCGCCTCCAACTCCGGCTGGGGGGCCGGGGGCAACAGGACCGGTTCGATGCCCGCCGCCGCCAGCCCCGCAGGAGCCGTCTCCGCCAACGGGACGCCGTACCGCGCCAGCCGCAGCGGCATCAGGGACTCCACCGGAGCCTTCCGACGCCAGGCACGGCCGAAACGGGACCGCAGACGGGCCTGATAGACGAGGCGTTCCTGCTCCAGCTTGATGACCTGGTCGTAGGAACGCAGCTCCCACAGCTTCATCCGCCGCCACAGCAGGAACGTGGGCACCGGGGAGAGGAGCCAGCGGGTGAGCCGCACCCCCTCCATGTGCTTGTCGGCCGTGATGTCGGCGATCCGGCCGATCGCGTGCCGGGCCGCCTCGACCGCCACGACGAACAGCACCGGGATCACCGCGTGCATCCCGACACCCAGCGGATCCGGCCAGGCGGCGGCGCCGTTGAACGCGATCGTCGCCGCCGTCAGCAGCCACGCCGTCTGGCGCAGCAACGGGAAGGGGATGCGGATCCAGGTCAGCAGCAGGTCCAGGGCCAGGAGGACACAGATGCCCGCGTCGATGCCCACCGGGAACACATACGAGAAGTTCCCGAAGCCCTTCTTGATGGCCAGCTCACGGACGGCCGCGTACGAACCGGCGAAGCCGATGCCGGCGATGATCAACGCACCGGTCACGACCACGCCGATGAGCACGCGGTGCATCCGAGTCAGCTGCAGTGGCGCGGCCACTCGTACTCCCCTCCCATTGCGTGTCCTTGCGCGCAACAGAGTGGCACACGTGTACGGCGAACGTGGTGCCGGTCAGCCGCCACGGCCCTCCGTCAGCCGCCACAGCCCTCCGGTCAGCTGTCCTTCGCGGCCGACTTGGACGCAGACGCGCCGGCAGAGGCCGACTTGGAGGGGGACTTCGAAGGAGCTCCCGAAGGCGACGCCGACTTCGACGGGGACGCCGGCGAACTCGCCGCACCACCCGCTCCGTTGGCCGACGACACAGACGCCACGACCTCCTTCACCGCCTTCTCCGCGGCCTTCGTCAGATCGTCGGCGTCCGGCGTCTTCTCACCCGCCAGACCGGCACCGTTGTAGTCCACCGTCACCACGACGTTCTCCACCCGGGCGACGACCGTCTGCTGCTTGAACAGACCTTCCTTCTTCTTCAGGTCGTACCGCACCGCCGTCGCCTCCGCGCCCGTCCCGGACAGCGGTATCGCCTTGGTGTTCTTCGCGCCGTCCACCGACTGCGCGTCCTTCACCTGCCGGGCGTAGTACGTGTGCGCCTGCTCGTCACCCGAACCGCGCGTGACATCCGAGTCGAAGCGGAGCAGCGAGACGTTCAGCCAGCGGAACTGGGAGCCCTTGACGCCGTTGTTGTCCAGGCTGTTCCACGAGCAGGAGGCACGCGACGACGGCTCGTCCGAGCTGCCCTTCTTGCCGGACTTCCCGCTCTCCGGGACCAGATCGGTCAGCGTCTTCTTCGACAGCACCGCGCACGCGTCCGGAAGCTTCGCGTACGCCGCCGCCTGCACGGTCGGGGACGCGCTCGCCGAGGGCTGCGAACTGCTGCCGCCCGCCGACTGCGGGCTGCTCTCCGCACCGGACTTGCCCTTGGAGTCACCGGAATCCGAGGAACACGCCGCGGTGATCAGAACCGCGGGAACGGCTGCCGCGCAGACAAGAACGCGGCGAAGGCGCTTGGCTCGCTGGTGTCGCTGGGCACGGTCGTCTCGCTGGGCTGCTCGCTGCATGGTTCCTTCACTCATGACGCTCGGTGTTCGTGCGGGTTCCTGCGGGGCCACGGTACGCGGTGAAGGACCTGTGCGGTTTCCGTTCGCCCGCTTCGCCGGCAGAGCCCAAGGGGACCGCTGAGGCCGTCAACCGCCCAGCGCATCGTCCAGACCAGAAGCCAGATTACGGGCCCTGTCCTGCATTTCCTTGCTGTCCGGGACCGTCCCCATGGCCATCGGCTGCTCCTCGTACTGGATGGTGACGACGACGTTGGACGTGCGGAACACCACAGTCACCGTCCGCTGTTCCGCCGTCGAACCGGACGTACTGAGCCGGTCGTCCAGGTACGCCTCGTCACCGAGATCGGTGAGCGCGCGCGGCTGGAGATCGGCGGGCGTGGCACCGGAGGACGCGTCGGAGGACCCGGAGGAACCAGGGGAGTTGCCGGAAGAGGGCTTCGTCGCGCCCGGAGAGGCCGCACCACCCGAGGAGCCCTTCGCCGACGAGGACGAGGACGCCGACGACGACGCGGTGGGCGTCGGGGACGACGGCGGCGGCGCCGAGGAAGTCGCCGGTGCCGGGAGATCGGCAGCCGTCTCCTTCTCCAGGAACAACTTCCGCGCCTGGTCGTCGTCGCTCACCGTGTTGTCGTACGACACCACGCGCTCGAAGTCGACGGACAGGCGGTCCGTGGCATCGGCCGACTCGACCTTCCAGCGACAGCCGACCTTGCGCTCGGTGTCGTAGGTGAGCGCGGCCTCGCCCTGGTACGCCTTGTCCCGCTGCGCCGGATCCGTGATCTGCTGGATACCGGGCAGCAGCGCGTCCAGGGTGTCGTGGCCGACCGCCCCGCAGGGCTCGGGGAGCGTGCGGTACCTGCCGGGCTGGGCGACGGCCGTGGCCGAGCCGGCGTCGCCCGGGTTGGCGTTGTCCGCCGGCCCCTTGTCTCCGGAGCCGCTCGTGCAGCCGGCCAGCAACGCCGCGAGGAGGGCGGCGGTGCCGGTTACATACGCCTTCCGCTGCACGGTCGGGCTCCTCTCGACGGTGTGCGCTCGCTGGTGCTCCAGTGTCCCCGCTGGTTAATCGCTTGCCGCGGCGGGGCGCCCCCTGGAGACAATGTGTATCGCACGCACTGCCGTGGACGCCGGTCCCTTGTCCCTTTTCATCGACCTTGGCGCCGCTTTTGCGTTTTTCCGCTTTCAATCCTTTTGTTGTCATTTCCGGGGGAATGAGGAACGTATGTCGTACGTGGAGATACCGGGCGCCAAGGTCCCGATCCGGATGTGGACGGACCCGGCGACGGTCGAGGACGTGGCCCTGCGCCAGCTCCAGAACGTGGCGACCCTGCCGTGGATCGAGGGCCTGGCCGTGATGCCGGACGTGCACTACGGCAAGGGCGCCACGGTCGGCTCGGTCATCGCGATGCGGGGCGCGGTGTGCCCGGCGGCGGTCGGGGTGGACATCGGCTGCGGGATGTCGGCGGTGAAGACGTCCCTGACGGCGAACGACCTCCCCGGGGATCTGTCGCGGCTGCGGTCGCGGATCGAGCAGGTGATTCCGGTGGGGCGGGGGATGCATGACAGTCCCGTCGATCCCGGGCGGTTCCACGGGGTGGCCACTGCCGGGTGGGACGACTTCTGGGGGCGGTTCGACGGGGTCGCGGAAGCGGTCAAATTCCGTCACGATCGAGCGGAAAAGCAGATGGGGACGCTCGGATCCGGGAACCACTACCTCGAAGTTTGCCTTGATCAGTCGGATTCGGTCTGGCTCACGCTCCACTCAGGGTCGCGCAACATCGGCAAGGAACTCGCCGAGCATCACATCGGCGAGGCCCAGAAGCTCCCGCACAACCAGGGCCTGGTCGACCGTGACCTCGCCGTCTTCATCGCGGACACCCCGCAGATGGCGGCCTACCGACATGACCTGTTCTGGGCGCAGGAGTACGCCAAGTACAACCGCATGCTCATGATGGCGCTCCTGAAGGACGTGATCCGCAAGGAGTTCAAGAAGGCGAAGCCGACCTTCGAGCCGGAGATCTCCTGCCACCACAACTACGTGGCCGAGGAGCGGTACGACGGCATGGACCTGCTCGTGACCCGTAAGGGAGCGATCCGGGCCGGCTCGGGTGAGTTCGGGATCATTCCCGGTTCGATGGGCACCAGTTCGTACATCGTGAAGGGGCTCGGGAACGAGAAGGCCTTCAACTCGGCTTCGCACGGGGCCGGTCGGCGCATGAGCCGCAATGCGGCCAAGCGTCGCTTCACGACCAAGGACCTGGAGGAGCAGACCCGAGGCGTGGAGTGCCGCAAGGACTCGGGCGTGCTGGACGAGATTCCGGGTGCTTACAAGAACATCGACCAGGTGATGGAGCAGCAGCGCGACCTCGTCGAAGTCGTGGCGAAGCTGAAGCAGTTCATCTGTGTGAAGGGTTGACGTGAAGAGGCCCCCGGCGCCGGGGGCCTCTTCATCTGGTCCCGAGACTGGTGGGAGAGGTGATCGATGAGGTTCGCCCGTGTGGGTTACGCGTCCCGCCCGTTCCCCGGCTCCAGTGCGTCCAGCCAGCGCAGCAGGCGGGTTCCCTCTCGCGTCATGATGCCGGGGTCGCGCAGGGCGTTGGTCAGGAGGGACATGCCCTGGTAGGCCGCGATGAGGGTGAGGGCGTGGTCCTCGGGGTCGGGGATGCCCCAGGTGCGGAACTGGCCGGCGGTCCAGTCCAGGAGGTGGCGGATCACCGCGCCGGCTTCCGCGTCCAGCGTGCCGTCCGCGCGTTTGTCCAGTTCGACGGCGAGGGTGCCGGTGGGGCAGCCGTGGCGGGCGGCGGTCTCGCGCTGGGCGGTCCATGCTTCGACCAGGGCCTTGAGGCGGTCGCGCGGGGTGGGCAACCGATCGAGTCCGGCGGTGAGTTCGTCCAGGTGGGCCCGGTGTTCCGCGAGGGCGGCCTGGACCAGTTCGTCCTTGGTCTTGAAGTAGTAGTAGACGTTCCCGACCGGGACGTCGGCCTCGCGGGCGATGTCGGCGAGGGTGGTGCGTTCGACGCCCTGCTCGTGCAGGACCCGGGCGGCCGCTGCCGTGAGTCGTCGGCGTTTCTGTGACGCCTGCGCCCGCCGATCCACTGAGTTTGTCACCTGACTGACTATAGACAGCCGGGGGTGGGGGCCTGCTAGGTTCTGAGTTAGTCAGTTGGCTAACTCAGATGGGGGCTCGTGATGATCGCTGTGACCGGTGCGACCGGGAACGTCGGACGTGTGCTGGTGGAGCTGCTGGCGGGGGCCGGTGAGGAGGTCGTCGCCGTGTCCCGGCGGCCGGACGCCGCGCCGTCGGTGGCCGGGGTGCGGTGGGTCCAAGGCGGGGTCGGGGACGCGGCGAGCATGCGGGCCGCCCTCGACGGTGCCCGCGCCGTGTTCCTCGTCCTGGGGGGCGAGCTGAACTTCCGCGGGGAGAGTCCCGACGCCCTGCTCGATGCCGTCGCGGACGCCGGGGTCGGCCGGATCGTGCTGGTGTCCTCCCAGGTCAGCGCCACCCGGCCCGACGCGCCCTCGCACGCCCGGCTGCGCGCCTTCGAGGCCGCGGTACGCGCGTCCGGGCGGGAGTTCACCATCCTGCGCCCCGGCGGATTCGCCTCCAACGCCTTCGCCTGGGCCGATTCGGTCCGCGCCGAGCGCACCGTCCTCGCCCCCTTCGGCGATGTCGCGCTGCCCGTGGTCGACCCGGCGGACATCGCCGCCGTGGCCGCCGCCGCACTGCGCGAGGACGGGCACGCCGGCCGGGTGTACGAGCTGACCGGGCCCGAGCCCATCAGTCCGCGCGAGCAGGCCGAGGTCATCGCCGCGGCCCTCGGCGAGAAGGTGACCTTCGTCGAGCTGTCCCGTGAGGCGGCGCACGCGGGGATGGCGCGGTTCATGCCGGAGCAGGTCGTCGCCGGCACCCTGGACGTCCTCGGCGCACCGCTGCCGGCCGAGCGCGGGGTGAGCGGGGACGTGGAGGCGGTCCTGGGGCGTCCGGCCGCGCCCTTCGCCGCGTGGGTCGCGCGGAACCTGCCGGCGTTCGCCTAGGCGGGTCCGGCGCGCGGGGCCTGCGTGCAGGACCGGCGCACGGGCCCGGCCTGCAGGACCGGCGCATGGGCCCGTGCGCTACTTCGCGTGCCGTACCGCGTAGATCATGATGAACGCGATGAAGTGGATGCCGAAGAGGAAGTAGGCCAGGAAGTACCAGACCTGGCGCTCGTTCTTCGTCTCCTGGGCCAGCCGCCGCTTTTCGAAGGTGTCCTCCGTCGGGGAGTTCTCGTCCGTCACCGTTCCCGGTGCACCTTCGTGTTGGACGCCTGGGCGCGCGGGCGCAGGATCAGGAGGTCGACGTTGACGTGGCTGGGGCGGGTGACCGCCCAGGTGATCGTCTCGGCCACGTCGTCCGCGGTGAGGGGCTCGGCGACGCCCTCGTACACCTTCTCGGCCCTCTCCGTGTCCCCGCCGAAGCGGGTGAGCGCGAACTCGTCGGTCTTGACCATGCCGGGGGCGATCTCGATCACCCGGACCGGCTGGCCGACGATCTCCAGGCGGAGGGTCTCGGCGAGGACGTGGGCGCCGTGCTTGGCGGCCACGTAGCCGGCGCCGCCCTCGTAGGTGCCGTGGCCGGCGGTGGAGGAGACGACCACGACGACGCCGTCGCCGCTCGCGACGAGCTTCGGCAGCAGCGCCTGGGTGAGGTTCAGGGTGCCGATGACGTTCGTCTCGTACATCGTGCGCCAGTCCGCCGGGTCGCCGGTGGCGACGGGGTCCGCGCCGAGGGCGCCGCCCGCGTTGTTGACCAGGACGCCGATCGTCTGGAAGGCGGAGGCGAACTCGTCCACGGCGGTGCGGTCGGTGACGTCCAGCTGGTACGCCACGGCGGAGTGGCCGGCCTTGGTCAGTTCCTCGGCCAGGGCCTCGATGCGATCCTTGCGGCGGGCGGTGAGGACGACGCGGTAGCCGGCCGCGGCGAGCTGCCGGGCCGTGGCGGCGCCGATGCCGCTGCTCGCGCCGGTGACGACGGCGATGCGGGAGGCGGCGGACGGTGCGGCGGTGGCCATGGCTGCTCCTGGGGCTGCGGCTGGGCGGTCGGTCGAGCGGTTCCGTCCAGCGTAAGTGAGCCTCAGCCGCCGTTCCGCGGCGCCCACATGATGACGGCCATCCCGGCGAGGCAGATCAGCGCGCCGGTGATGTCCCAGCGGTCGGGGCGGTAGCCGTCCGCGACGACGCCCCACAGGATCGAGCCGGCCACGAAGATCCCGCCGTAGGCGGCGAGGATGCGGCCGAAGTGGGCGTCCGGCTGGAAGGTGGCGACGAAGCCGTATGCGCCGAGGGCGAGGACGCCTCCGGTGATCCACAGCCAGCCCCGGTGTTCCCGCACGCCCTGCCAGACCAGCCAGGCGCCGCCGATCTCGAACAGTGCGGCGACGACGAACAGGGCGGCGGAGCGGAGGATCGGCATGGGGGCAGCTTCGCACGCCGTTCCCGCGTCACCCGGGGGAGGACGTGTCACGCCCGCATCCGCATGCCCACATCCCTCCTCGCTCAGGACCGCACCGCCGTACTCCCGGCCGCGCACCGCCGTATGTGGAGGTCGACACCGCGTGGAGCGTGGGTGTGACGGACCAGGACCGGTCGGACGACCGACCGGGCGGCGGTGCTGGTGCCGGCGACCGGGGACCCGTATGCCTTCCGACCCCCTGATGCCGTCGGTGCCGGTGACGTCTTCCGCGTCGGTGTCTCCGTCCGCTCAGGCGGGGTTCTCGGCGTCGTAGCGTTCGCGGGCCTCGCGGACCTCGTCGAAGTGGGTCTCGGCCCAGGTCTTCACGGCGGTGAGCAGGCCGGCGAGGCCGGTGCCGAGCGGGGTGAGCGCGTAGTCGACGCGGACCGGGACGGACGGGGTGACCGTGCGGCTGATGATGCCGTCCCGCTCCAGCGTGCGCAGGGTCTGGGTGAGCATCTTGGGGCTGACGCCGGCGATCTTGCGGCCGAGGTCGCTGTAGCGCAGGGGGCCGGGGGAGAGGGCGGCGACGACGAGGCTGACCCACTTGTCGCTGAGCCGTCCGAGGAGCTGGTTGGTGGGGCAGTTGCGCAAGAAGGCGTCGTAGTCGGCGCGGGCCTGTTCGCGGCGCTGGGCGGCGGTCATGGTCGCCATGGGCTCTCCTCCGGGTCGGCTACGCACTCTCAGGTAACTACTTACCTCTGGATAGTAGCTCTCCTACGGTGGGTCGTGCGGCCGGAAATGTGCCGCGGAATCCATCAACTGCCCTGTGCTTGAGGAGAGTTGTCATGCGTGCTGCTGTGGTGAGGGCGTTCGGCGGTCCGGACGCGGTGGAGATCGTCGAGGTTCCGGCGCCGGAGCCGGGGGCCGGGCAGGTGCGGATCAAGGTGGCCGCGGGCGCGCTGAATCCCGTGGACGCCGGGGTGCGCGCAGGGTTCTTCGGCGGAGCCGGCAAGACGCTCGGGCTCGGCTGGGACGCGGCCGGGACGGTGGACGCGGTCGGGGTGGCCGCCGCCTGGCAGGTGGGCGACCCGGTGGTGGCGCTGGTGCCGGGGGTGTCCGACCCGCTGGGCGCGCACGCCGAGTACGTCGTCGTGGACACGGACGCGCTGGCGAAGGCGCCGGCCACGGTGGACGCCGTGCACGCGGGGACCTTGCCGCTGAACGGGCTGACCGCCGTCCAGGCGCTGGATCTGCTGGACCTCGCGCCGGGTGCGTCACTGCTGGTGACCGGGGCGGCGGGGGCGGTCGGCGGGTTCGCCGTGCAGCTCGCCGCGCACCGGGGGATCGAGGTGACCGGGCACGCCCGGGCGGGCGACGAGGAACTGGTGCGGTCGCTGGGGGCCGAGCACTTCACGGCCGGGCGGGCCGACGGGGTCCCGGAGGTCGAGCCGGGGAGCGTGGACGCGGTGCTGGACGCGGCGGTGCTCGGGGAGCCGGCGCTGGAGTGGGTGCGGGACGGCGGCGCGTACATCGGAGTCCGGCCCGGGGCATACCCCGCGTCGGTGCGCGGGGTGCGGACGGGGGCCGTGGCGGTGACCGCGGACGGGGCCCGGCTCGCGGAGCTGGTCCGGCTGGTGGACGAAGGGGTGCTGACCCTGCGGGTGGCCGGGACCTTCGCCCTGGAGGACGCGGCCAAGGCGCATGCCCGGCTCGCGGAGGGTGGGGTGCGGGGGCGGGTGGTGCTGGTGCCGTAAGGGTCGGGAGGGGGTGGGAGAGGGCTGGGAGGGGGGTGGGAGGGGGCTGGAATACCCGGGGCGGGGTGGCCGTTGGAGGGGTATAGTTGAACGGTCAACAACCTGGAGGGTGAGCGACCATGCAGTTCGGGATCTTCACGGTCGGC
>NZ_PQSU01000057.1 GCF_002920615.1 Streptomyces sp. Ru62 | reverse complement strand
TGTGTCCTCCTTCGGTATCAGCGGCACCAACGCCCACGCCATCATCGAGGAGGCGCCCGCGCAGGACCCGGCGGACGCCGAACCGGACGCCCCGGCGGTCGTATGGCCCCTGTCCGCCCGCTCGGCAGCGGCCCTGCCCGCGCAGGCCGAGCGCCTGCACGCCTTCCTGGCGGAGCGGCCCGGGCTGCACCCGGCGTCCGTCGCCAGGGCCCTCGGCACCCGGCGCACCGCCTTCGACCACCGCGCGGCCGTCACCGGCACCGACCGGGACCAGCTCCTGGCCGGACTGCGCGCCCTCGCCGACGGCACCCCCGCAGCCACGGCCGCCACCGGCAGGGCGCGGACCGGCACCCGTACGGCGTTCCTGTTCACCGGCCAGGGCGCCCAACGTCTCGGCATGGGCCTCGAACTGCGCGCCCGCTACCCGGTGTTCGCCGACGCCTTCGACGCGATCGACGCCCGGCTCGGGCTGGACCTCGCCGGGGTGCTGGCCGGTGACGACGCCGACGCCGTCCACCGCACGCGGTACGCGCAGACGGCGCTGTTCGCCTACGAGGTGGCCCTGTTCCGGCTGCTGGAGTCCTTCGGTGTGCGGCCCGACGTCCTGGCCGGGCACTCCGTCGGCGAGATCGCCGCCGCCCATGTGGCCGGCGTCCTCGACCTGGACGACGCCTGTGCCCTGGTCGCCGCCCGCGGCCGGCTCATGCAGGCGCTGCCGGAGGGCGGCGCGATGGTCGCCGTACAGGCCACGGAGGAGCAGGTACGGCCGCTGCTGGACGACCGCGTCGGGCTGGCCGCGGTCAACGGACCGTCCTCCGTGGTGCTTTCGGGGCAGGAGGCGGCGGTGCTCGCCGCCGCCGAGGGCTTCGCGAAGACCAAGCGGCTCGCCGTCTCGCACGCCTTCCACTCGCCCCTGATGGACGGCATGCTCGACGAGTTCCGTACGGTGGCCGAAGAGCTGACGTTCCGTCAGCCCCGCATCCCGCTGGTGTCCACGCTCACCGGCGGCCCCGCCGACGGCGCGCAGGTGTGCGACCCCGGTCACTGGGTGCGGCACGCGCGGGAGACGGTCCGGTTCGCCGACGCCGTCGCGACCCTCACCGCCTCGGGCGTCGGCCGCTTCGTGGAAGTCGGCCCGGACGCCGTGCTGACCGGCCTCGTCCGCGAGTGCGCGGACGCCGACGGCGCCGTCCTCGTCGCCCTCGGCCGGCGCCACGGCAGCGAGCCCGTGGCCCTCATGTCGGGGCTCGCCCGGCTGTACACCGACGGCCTCGCCCCCGACTGGGCGGCTCTCTTCCCCGGTACGGCCCGCGCCGACCTGCCCACCTACGCGTTCCGGCACGAGCGGTACTGGCTGAACGCGGACGTGGCCCTCACCGCCCTCCCGGCGGCCGAGCCCGCGCCGGCCGTCGCCTCCAGGGACGCCGAGCCGCTCGGGCAGCGGCTCGCCGGGGCCCCGCCGGCCGAGCAGGAGGCGCTGCTGACCGAGGTGATCCGGGCCCGGACCGCGGCGATCCTCGGGCATCCGGGACCGGAGGCCGTCGAGCCCGACGCCGTCTTCCTGGAGATCGGCATGGACTCCGTCTCCGCGGCCGAACTCCGCGCGGCCCTCGGCGCCGCCCTGGGCAGCACCCTCCCGGCCGGTGCCGTCTTCGACCACCGCACCCCGGCCGCCCTCGCCGCCGCGCTGCGCGGGCACCTGGCGGGCGGCGCTCCCGGCCCGGTCGGCGCCGGTGACCTCGAATCGGTCAGCGGGCTGGTACGGCGCGCCGCGGCCGACGGGCGGATGGACCGGGCTATCGACCTGCTGCGCACCGTGGCCGACATCCTCCCCGGCTTCTCCTCCCTGGCCGAACTCGGTGCCGTCGCCGACCCGGTGCGGCTGGCCACCGGCGACGCCGCCCCGCGGCTCGTCTGCCTGCCGTCACCGATGGCGCTCGGCGGCGCCCACCAGTACGCCCGCTTCGCCCGGTACTTCGACGGCCGCCGTGACGTCGTGGTGCCCGCGGTGCCCGGCTTCGGCCCCGGAGAGGCGCTGCCGCGTTCCGTTGACGCGGTGGTGGAGGTGGTCGTCGAGGGCATCCGCCGGGCCTGCGCGGACGGGCGGCCGTACGTGCTCGTCGGCTACTCCTCCGGCGGCCAGTTCGCCCACGCGGCGGCCGAGATCATGGAGAAGGCCGGACAGCCGGCCGCCGGCGTGGTGCTGCTGGACACCTATCTGCCCGGGGGTGACGGCAAGGACGACCTGTGGCGGCAGATGTTCGACGGCATGCTGGACCGGGAGTCGTCCCTCGGGGGCTTCGGGACCGCCCGCCTCGCCGCCATGAGCCGCTACAGCGACCTGATCCAGCATTGCCTGCCCGGCGCCCTCACGGCACCCGTGCTGTTCGTACGGCCCACGGAGTCCTTCGCCACCGGCGCGGACGACTGGCGGGCGAGCTGGCCCACGGAGCACGAGCCGGCCGACGTGCCCGGCACGCACTTCACGATGCTGGAGGACCGCGCGGAGGCCACCGCCGAGGCGGTCGAGTCATGGCTCACGGCGGTGCGGTCCGCCGCCGCGTCCTGAAATCGGCGGCGGTCGAAAGAGAAGGGGCGAGGGCGGCCGAAAAGCCGCCCGCGCCCCGATTCTTCTTCACTCGCCGGCCTCGCGGAAATGCGCCAACCACGCGTGGATATCGCATCGGATACTGTCCGGATCGACACCTAATTGCAGGCCGATTTCATCCGCGGCCGATTCCGGCTGCCAGCCGCTGCGCTGGAGCGCCAGCCACATCGTCGTGCCGCGTGGGCCGCATCGGTGCCGCTTCCCGGTGCGCCGGGAGAACAGCTCCAGATATCCGTCGGGCCGGACCCGTGCGGTCAGTTCGTGGTCAGGCCTCGTGGCCATGGGACTTCCCATCTTTCGTGGATTTCTGCGGACGGTTTCGACGGTACCCGCGGACAAGCCCCGGGACACGGGTGGCAACCGGCCCTTTCGAAGGGGAGTCAAATATTCGGACAAGGGTGATGACACCACTGCACAAAGGTGGCGGACACCCGTCGGAACCTACCGGTCCGGAGGTAGAGAAACCTCTACCTCGAACCGGCCGGACAATGCCAATGTGCCGCGGGCCCGGCGTTCCTAATCTGGTCCGCAGACACCGCGTGAGAAGCGAAATCTCGTAGGGGAGCCCCCGTGCACACTTCACACGACCTCCGCCGGGCGGAGGCGGTACGGCTGGACGCCGTGTCGAAGACCTATGGCCGAGGAGACAGCCAGGTGGCCGCGCTCCGCGGGCTCACCATGAGCTTCGCCGACGGCACCTTCACCGCCGTCATGGGACCGTCCGGATCGGGCAAGAGCACGTTCCTGCACTGCGCCGCGGGACTGGTCCAGCCCACCTCCGGCACGGTCACCGTCGGCGGCACCGACCTCGCCGGCCTGGACGACACCCGGCTGACCAAGCTGCGCCGCGACCGGATCGGCTTCATCTTCCAGTCCTTCAACCTGCTGCCCGCGCTGACGGTCATGCAGAACATCACCCTGCCGCTGCAACTGGCCGGACAGCGGCCGGACAGGAGCCTGATCCGCACCGTCGTGCAGCGCGTCGGCCTGGCCGAACGGCTCGGCCACCTGCCGTCCCAGCTCTCCGGCGGCCAGCAGCAGCGCGTCGCCATCGCCCGCGCCCTGGTCACCCGCCCCGCCGTGGTCTTCGCCGACGAGCCCACCGGCGCCCTCGACACCCGCACCGCCGCCTCCGTGCTCGGCCTGCTGCGCGAGTCCGTCGACACCGCCCGCCAGACGCTGGTCATGGTCACGCACGACCCGGTGGCCGCCTCCTACGCCGACCGCGTGGTCTTCCTCGCCGACGGCGCCTTCGCCGGCGAACTGCTCCGGCCGACGGCCGACGCCGTCGCCGCCCGGATGACCCGGCTCGGCGCCTGGGAGGACGACACCCACCGGCAGGGCGCCGCGCAGCCCTCGGGAGGGCGGTACTGATGTGGCGCCTGGCACTGCGCACCCTGAAGTTCCGCAGGACGAGCTTCATCGCGACCTTCCTCGCCATGTTCCTCGGCGCCGCGATCGTCATCGGCTGCGGCGGCCTGATGGAGACGGGCGTCCGCATGGCGGCCGAGCCCCAGCGCCTGAACGGCGCGCCGGTCGTCGTCACCGGTGAACAGATCTACGACTCCACCGCCCTGACCGAGCGCCACCGCATCGACCCCGGCCTCGTCGGCGAGGTCGCCCGGGTCCAGGGCGTCCGCGCGGCCGTCGGCGACGTGTCCGTCCCGGCCACCGTCCTGAAGGACGGCAAGCCGGTCACCGGCGAGTCCGCCTCGTACGGCCACGGCTGGGCCTCCGCCCGGCTCACCCCCTATACCCTCGCCGCCGGTAAAACCCCCGTCGCCGGCGGCGAGGTCGTCCTCGACGCGGACCTCGCCCGGCGCGTCGGCGCGCGCCCGGGGTCCCCCGTCGACATCGTCGTCCAGGGCACGGCCCGGCGCTTCGTGGTCAGCGGCGTCGCCGAGCAGCGCGGCGACCACAACCCCGACGCCGCCGTGTTCTTCACGGACGACGAGGCCCGCACCCTCGCCGGTGGCCGGATCGACTCCATCGGCGTGCTGCCCGCCCCCGGCACACGGACCGCCGCGGTCGCGGACGCGGTGCGCGCCGAGGTCGGCGACCGCGCCGAGGTGCTGACCGGCGAACGCCGGGGACTGGCCGAACTGCCCGGCACCCTCTCCAGCAAGCGCACCGTCGTCATCCTCGCGGCGGTCTTCGGCTCCTCCGTCGTCCTCATCGTCATGTTCGGCGTGGCCTCCACCCTCGGCCTCTCCCTCCAGCAGCGCGCCCGCGAGATGGCCCTGCTGCGCGCCGTCGGCTCCACCCCGCACCAGCTCCGCCGCATGATCCTCACCGAGACGGCCGTGCTGTCCGTGGGCTCCGTCCTGCTCGCCCTGCTGCCCGGATACGCCATCGGACGGCTGCTGTTCGGGGTGCTGACATCCAGCGGCGTGGTGTCGTCGGCGATCGTCTACCACGCCGGATGGATCCCGATGGCCGTCGGAGCCGTCGTCACCGTGCTCGCCGCGGCCGGCGCCACCCGCTTCGCCGGACGGCGCGCCGCCCGCACCGAACCGGTTGCCGCGCTGGCCGAATCCACCGCCGGCACCCGCTGGTTCAGCGTGCCCCGGCTGCTGCTCGCACTGTTCTTCCTCGCAGGCGGCATCGGCCTGGCCGTCGCCACCGCCACCGTCATGGAGGACGGCCCCACCCTCGCCAGCACCGCCGGACCCGCCTCCGTGCTGTTCTGCATCGGTCTCGCCCTGCTCGCCCCCGGCATCACCAAGGTCATGGTGGCGCTGCTCCGCCTGCCGGTCCGGGCCCTTTCCGGGCTCTCCGGTCAGCTCGCGCTGCGCAACGCCGCCACCGCCAACGTCCGCATGGCGGGTGCGGTCGCGCCGATCGTCCTGCTCATCGGCATCGCCACCGGCACCCTGTACATGCAGTCCACCGAGGACCACGTCTCCCGGACCTCCTACGACCGCAACATCCTCGCCGACTACGTCCTCGACTCCACCACGGGCGGATTCGCACCCGGTGTCGTCGACCGGGTGCGTGCCACGCCGGGGGTGGCCGCGGCCTCGGAGTTCGTCACCAGCCGCGGTTTCGTGGACCGCGCCGGCGGCCCGGACCAGGTCGACCTGCGCGGGGTCTCCGCCGACGGCGTGCGGCAGAGCCTGGACCTGCCCGTCGTCGCCGGCTCCCTCACCGGCCTGCGCGGCGACACCGTGGCCCTGTCCGACAAGAAGGCCCGGGAGTACGGGGTGAAGGTGGGCGAGCGGCTGCCGATGCACCTCGGGGACGGCACCGCCGTACGCCCCACCGTCGTGGCCCTCTACACCGACAACCCCAAGCAGGAGTACCTGACCCTGCCCGCGGCCACCCTCGCCCCGCACACCGGTGACGGGCTGCCGCACCAGATCCTCGTCCGCACCGCGCGCGGCACCGGCGCCGGCGTCCACGAACGCCTCGCCGCGCTGGCCGCCGAGGTGCCCGGCACCGAACTGGACGACAGCTCCTCGCTGGCCGGCCGGAACAACCAGATCCAGCAGATCCTGGTCTCCGCCAACTACACCATCGTCGCCATGATCGTCGGATACGCCGCGATCACCGTCGTCAACACCCTGGTGTCCGTCACCCGGAAACGGCGCGCGGAGTTCGGCCTCCAGCGGCTCACCGGCGCGACCCGCGCCCAGGTGCTCGGCATGCTGACCGTCGAGGGCCTGTTGACCGGCGTCGTCGCCACCGTCCTCGGCACCGCCGCCTCCGCGACGACCATCGTCCCCTACAGCCTCGTCAAGAGCGACTCCTACCTGCCGTCCGGATCCATCGGCATCTACCTCGCCATCGTCGGCGGATCGCTGCTGCTGGTGTTCGGCGCCACGCTGCTGCCGTCCTGGCGCGGCATGCGCAGCCCCGCCGTGGAGACGGTGAAGGCCGCGTGAGTCACCCCCTGGCCGGGCCGTCCCCGCTTCCCCCGAGCGGGGGCGGCCCCTCCGTGACAGGCGGCCGGGAATGGGAACATGACGACATGAAGACTGTGCCGGTCACGTGGCGCGGCCGACTCGGCCGCGCCACCGTGGACACCCTGGTCGGCGTGGCCATCGCCTCCGGAGCGCTGCTGTCGGTCGTCCTCTTCGTCACCACAACCTACTTCATCGTCCTCTGCCTCATCGGCATCGGCTTCCTCGCGCTGCCCTATCTCACCCGGGCCGTGCGATGGCTGTGCGACCTCAACCGGCGGGCCGCCGCGCGCTCCGGCGTTCCGGTGGCGCGGCCCTACCGGCCCGAACCGGAGGAGATCGAGAAGGACATCGTCGGCTGGATGCGGCGCTGCAAGTGGATCCTCGCCGACCCCGCGACCTGGCGGGACCTGCTGTGGCTGCTCCTCAACTGCGTCGTCGGCCTCGTCGGCTTCGTCCCGGCCGCGCTGCTGTACTACGCGGGGGAGGGACTGGTCCTCGCCTGCGGCCTGTGGCAGCCCCTCGCGGACGACGGACACGGCCGCTGGTACTCCTTCGTCACCGTCGACAGCTGGCCGGCCGCGCTCGCCGCGGCCCTGCTGGCGCTCGTCGTGCTCACCGGCTGGACCTTCCTCGGCCCCCTGGCGCTCAAGGGGTACGCCTACTTCGTCCGCTTCCTGCTCGGTCCCACCCGTCAGTCACAACTGGCCTCACGCGTCCAGCACTTGTCCGAGACCCGGTCCGGCGCCCTCGACATCCAGGCCGCCGAACTGCGCCGCATCGAACGCGACCTGCACGACGGAGCCCAGGCCCGGCTCGTCAGCCTCGGCCTCCAACTCGGAGCCGTGGACCGGAAGATGAACCAGGACCCGGAGGAGGCCCGGCGGCTGCTGCGGCAGGCCCGCTCCTCGTCGGTGGAGGCGCTGCGCGAACTGCGCGACCTCGTCCACGGCATCCACCCGCCGGTCCTCGCCGAGCGGGGCCTGCCCGACGCCCTGCGCGCCCTGGGCCTGGCCAGCCCCCTCCACGTCACCGTGGTGGCGGACCTGCCCGGCCGGCTGCCCGACCCGGTCGAGTCCGCCGTGTACTTCGCGGTGTCCGAGCTGCTCACCAACGCCCTCAAGCACGCCGACGCGCGGCGCGTGGAGGTCGTCGCCTGGTGCGAGGAGGGCATGCTGCACACCCGGGTCACCGACGACGGCCGCGGCGGCGCCGACGCGTCGGCCGGGAGCGGCCTCGCGGGCATCCGACGGCGGCTGGCATCCTTTGACGGGGTCCTGGAGATCGACAGTCCACCGGGCGGTCCGACCGTGATGAAGATGGAGTTGCCGTGCGCGTTGTCCTCGCCGAAGACCTCTTCCTCCTGAGGCAGGGGATCATCCAACTGCTGGAGGCGTACGACTTCGAGGTGGTCGCCGCCGTCGACAACGGCACGGACCTCGCCGCCGCGATCACCGAGCACCGGCCCGACATCGCCATCGTCGACGTACGGCTCCCGCCCACCTTCACCACCGAGGGCCTCCAGGCCGCCCTGCGCGCCCGCCGGGAGCAGCCCGGCCTGCCGATCCTCGTCCTCTCCCAGCACGTCGAGCAGATGTACGCGCGCGAACTGCTGGCCGACGGCACCGGCGGCATCGGCTATCTGCTGAAGGACAGCGTGCTGGACGACGAGCAGTTCATCGACGCCGTACGCCGGGTCGCGGCCGGCGGCACGGCGATGGACACCGCCGTGGTCGCCCAGCTCATGACCAGTCACTCCCGGGACGAGCCGCTGGCCGCGCTCACCGCCCGCGAGCGCGAGGTGCTGGAGCTGATGGCGGAGGGCTGCTCGAACACGGCGATCGCCCAGCGGCTCACCATCACCGAGGGCGCCGCGGCGAAGCACATCTCCAACATCTTCACCAAGCTGATGCTGCCGCCGTCGAGCGACAGCAACCGCCGGGTGCTTGCCGTGCTGGCCTACCTCAACGCCTGAGCAGGCCGGTTGGGGCGGGTAGGGGTGGTCCGCCCCCGCCCCGGGCGTGAGACTGCTGGGGCACCGCCCCCGCGCCAGCGCCGCAGCCCAGGAAGGGAACGCCCGCCCCCATGACCACGCTCACCGAGCAGGACAGTCTCTGGATCCGCCGCTACCATCCCCGCCCGGACGCGGCGGCCAGGCTGGTGTGCCTGCCGCACGCCGGCGGCTCGGCGACCTTCTACCACCCGGTGTCGGCGAGCATGCCCGCCTCCGTGGACGTCCTCGCCGTGCAGTACCCGGGGCGCCAGGACCGCCGCAACGAGCCGTGCGTCACGAGCATCCGTGAACTCGCCGACCAGGTCACCGCCGTCCTGCTGCCGTGGGCGGACCGCCCCCTGGTCCTCTTCGGCCACAGCATGGGCGCCACCCTCGGCTTCGAGGTCGCCCGCCGGCTGGAACGCGACCACGGCGTCGTCCCGCGCGCGCTGTTCGCCTCCGCCCGCCGGGCCCCCTCCTGCCCGCGCGACGAGACGGTGCACCTGCGCGACGATGACGGACTCGTCGAGGAGATGCGTCAGTTGAGCGGCACGGACGCGTCCATCCTCGACGACGAGGAACTGATCCGCATGGCCCTGCCGGCGATCCGCGCCGACTACCGGGCGGCCGAGACCTACAGCTACGAACCCGGCCCCAACCTGGCCTGCCCCGTCGTCAGCCTGGTCGGCGACGACGACCCCAAGGTCACCGTGGACGAGGCCCGCGCCTGGTCGCGCCACACGGACACGGAATCCGAGTTCCACGTGTTCCCGGGCGGCCACTTCTACCTGACGGCGCACGCCCAGGACGTCCTGGGCCTGCTGGTGAAGTGGGCGGTGCGGTCGTGACGTCGGTCCTGATCACCGGGTGCAGCAGCGGCATCGGCCTGGAGACGGCGCTGGCGTTCGCACGGCGCGGGGACCGCGTCCACGCCTGCGTCCGCGACCCTGCCGGCGCCGGCGAACTGCTCCGGCGCGCCCGCGCCGAGGACCTCCCCCTCGACGTCCCCCGGCTGGACGTCACCGACGACGCCTCCGTCACCGCCGCCGTCAGCGCGGTGCAGGACCGGTACGGACCCGTCGACGTGCTGGTCAACAACGCGGGCATCGACCGGACCGGCCCCGTCGAGACCATGCCGCTCGACCAGGCGCGGGCACTGATGGAGACCAACCTCTGGGGCCCGCTGCGCGTGTCCCGCGCCGTGCTGCCCGGCATGCGCGCCCGTGGCAGCGGAGTCATCGTGAACGTCTCGTCCCTCGCCGGGCGGACGTTCGCCGTGCCGCACGGCGGCTTGTACGCGGCGAGCAAGGCCGCCCTGGGCGCGCTCAGCGAGGCCCTGTACGCGGAGGTCCGGCCCTTCGGCATCCGGGTGGTGTGCCTGGAACCGGGCAGCTTCGCCTCCCGCATCCAGGGCAGGTCCGTCGCCGGCGTGACCGACGGGGAGCCGTCCGGGGCCGACCCGTACCGCGCGGACCACGCCTGGCTGGCCCGGTTCCTCGCCCGCGTCGCGGAGGGCGCCGCCGACTGCGCGGAGGCGGCCGAGGCCGTCGTCGCCGCCGCCGACGATCCCGGCACCCCGCTGCACACGGTGGTCGGCAAGGACGCGGAGGCGGCACTGGGGTTCCTGGCGGGCGTCTCCTACGAGGAGTGGCTGCCCCGCTTCCTCGACCAGGCCGAGACCCTGGCGGGGCCCCGGCCCCTTCCGTGAACGAGCGGCCGCCGGTACGACGTGGGCCTCGGAGGTGACAGCCACCTCCGAGGCCCACGGTCGTACCGGCGGCCGGCGGACGTTCAGTCGTGCACGCGGATCGACTGCGCCGGGCACAGGTCGGCCGCCCGGTGGACCTCCTCGGTCAGATCCGCGCCCGGGACCTCCCGCAGGACGAGGACGAGACCGTCGTCGTCCTGGTCGAACACCTCGGGGCTGAGCATCGCGCACTGGCCGGAGCCCACGCACCGGTCGCGGTCGGCGGTGACACGCATGAGGGGGACTCCGTTCGGGTCGGCCGTCACCAGGTGACGGGGAGTTCGTAGACGCCGTAGACCATGGCGTCGTCCTTGAAGCGCAGCTCGTCCGGCTCGGCCGCCAGCCGCAGGCCGGGGACGCGGCGCAGCAGCGTGCCGTAGACGGTCTCCAGCTCCACCCGGGCCAGGTTGGCTCCGATGCACTGGTGGATGCCGTAACCGAAGGCCAGGTGGCTGCGGGCCTCCTTGCGTCGTATGTCGAGGGCGCCCGGGTCGGGGAAGACGGACTCGTCGTGGTTGGCGGCGTTGTTCAGGGCGAGGATGCCCTCGCCGGCGCGGATGGTGACGCCGCCGACCTCGATGTCCGCCACCGCCACCCGCGCCGTGCCGGAGTCGGAGATGGAGAAGACGCGCAGCAACTCCTCGATGGCGTTCGGCAGGAGCGCGGGGTCGTCCCGCAACGCCGCCATCTGCTCGGGGTGCCGGAGCAGGGCCAGCACACCGAGGGCGATCATGTTCGCCGTCGTCTCATGGCCGCCGACCAGCATCAGCCGGGCCATCGTCACCACGTCGGCGTGGTCGGCGACCCGCTCGGTGCGGTTCTTCTCCAGGAACCGGCTGATGAGGTCGTCGCCCGGCTCGTTCTCCTTGAGGGTGACGAGCTTGTCGAGGTACATGTCCAGGGCCTGCACCGCCGCCCCGTACTCCGCCGGGCTCAGATCGTGGTTCATCATCGCCGCCGACCACTCCTCGAACTGGGCGTGGTCCTCGTAGGGGACGCCGAGCAGTTCGCAGATGACGAGGGACGGCACCGGCAGCGCGAGCGCGGTGACCAGGTCCACCGGACCGCCCTTCGCCAGCATCGCGTCGACGTGCTCGTCCACGATCTGCTGGATGCGCGGTCGCATCTCCTTCACCCGCCGCGCGGTGAACTCCGGGATGAGCATGCGACGTTGGGCGCTGTGCTCCGGCGGGTCCATGTTGAGCATCATCAGCCGGACCTGCGCCAGCATCTCCTCGGGGATGTGGAACTGGTGCGGGTAGCCCGGCAGTTTCAGGTTGGAGCTCACCCTGCTGTCGCCCAGCACCTGCCGGACGTCCTCGTGCCGGGTGACCAGCCAGGTCGGCTTGCCGTTCACCTTCAGCGCGGCACGCGAGACAGGGGCGTTCGCACGCATCCCGGCGTACTCCTGCGGCTCGCTGAAGGGACAGGTGCGCCGCATCGGGAACCGCGGGAGCGGCGCGTCCGTCTCGGGTACGGCGTCGGCGGACTGGGTCATGGCTGCCTTTCGGAACGTGTCGGTGACGGAAGCGGGGTACGGGGGCGGGGTCGCGGTGTCACCAGGTGACGGGCAGCTCGTACAGGCCGTAGACGATCGCGTCGTCCTTGAACCGCAGCTCCTCCACCGGGGCGGCCAGGCGCAGCGTCGGCACGCGCCGCAGCAGCGTCGAGTAGACGACGTCCAGCTCCATGCGCGCCAGGTTCTGGCCGATGCACTGGTGGACGCCGTAGCCGAACGCCAGGTGGCTGCGGGCCTCGCGCCGCACGTCGAGGCGGTCGGGGTCGGGGAACACGCGCTCGTCGTGGTTGGCCGCGTTGTTCAGCGGCAGGATGCCCTCGCCGGCCCGGATGGTGACCCCGCCGAGCTCGATGTCCTCCAGGGCGACCCGGGCGGTGCCCGCGTCGGAGATGGAGAAGAAGCGCAGCAGCTCCTCCACCGCCTTCGGCATCAGCTCGGGCTCCTCGCGGAGGGCGGCGAGCTGCTCGGGGTGCTCCAGCAGGGCCAGCATGCCCAGCGCGATCATGTTGGCGGTGGTCTCGTGCCCGGTGACCAGCATCAGCTTGGACATGCTGACGATGTCGGAGTGCTCCACCGCCGGCGTCTGCCGGTTGAACTCGATCAGCCGGCTGATCATGTCGTCGCCGGGCTCGCTCTCCTTGGCGGTGACCAGCCCGTCCACGTACCGGTCCAGCTCGTAGTGCGCGCGGCCCCGGTCCTCGTCGCTGATGTCGTGGTTCATGATGGCCCACGCCCACTCCTCGAACCGGCCGTGGTCCTCGTAGGGGACGCCGAGCAGTTCGCAGATGACGAGGGAGGGCACCGGCAGCGCGAGCGCGGTGACCAGGTCCACCGGACCGTCCGCGCCCTTGGCGAGCATGTGGTCGACCTGCTCGTCCACGATCTGCTGCACCCGGCCGCGCAGCTCACGCATCCGGCGGACACTGAACTCCGGGGCCAGCATGCGGCGTTGGACGGTGTGGTCCGGCGGGTCCATGGAGAGGAAGGTCAGCGGCACCGACTGGAGCGTCTCCTCCGGGACCGGCACCTGGAGGGGATATCCGGGCAGCTTCAGATTGGCGCTGACCCGGGAGTCCCCCAGCAGCTTCTTGTACAGGTCGTGGCGGGTGATCAACCAGGCGGGCTTGCCGTTGACCTTCAGCCGGGCCCGGGAGACCGGCTCGGTCTCGCGCAGTTCGGCGTAGGCGGCCGGCGGGCTGAAGGGGCAGGCCCGCCGCATCGGGAACTCCGGCAGCGCGGCCCCGTCGGCCGGTTCGGCAGGTGCAGTCATCATGTCCTCATCGCACGGAGGGAGCGGGACACGCCGGTGTCGGAGCGGATCCGGGCCCGGCGCCGGTGCGGCGCTGTCAGCCGCCCCTCGCACGCTAAGCAGCCACGACCGGGGCCCCAACCCCTAGGCGCCCCTAGGCCCTGTCGTCAAACTCCCGTCTGCCGCGCGACGCCATGCACGCACTCTCGCCGCACCGGCCCCAGACCCGAGTACGCCCAGTACGAGGGCCTGTGGCCGGCACGGCGAGAGCACGCACCTGACGCCGCACGGCCCGCCCTCCGGGCGGACGACGGGAGTTTGACGACAGGACCTAGGAGACACCGCTGTCCGCGGCCGTGCCACCGCATCGGCGACCGGGCCACCACGCACCGCCGGCCGCCCGGTGAGCGGTGGCCTCGACGGGTGATGCCGTCGGTTCGGCGACCGGGCCGGGTTCTCCGACTGTCCGCGTCCCCCGTCATGAGGTCGCGTGGAGACGTGTGATCCGGTTCTTCGGAGCCCGCCGTGGTGCGCGGCCGGGCCGCCGTCCCACCGCCCGCCGACCCCTAGGCGCTGCCCTCCCGGTCGGACCCCGCCTAGGGGCGGTTAGGGGTCCGGCGGCGGCTCGGCGGCGGTTAGCGTCGGCTGCGGAACACGGGCAGAGGCACGGTGGACCGGACGGGGACACGGATCCCCGCCGCCCCGGCTCTCCCGGTCCCGGCCGGCGTCCCGTCCCCGGCCGCCGCGTCCCGCAGCCGAGCAGAGGTGATCAGCGTGTCCCCGGATCCCAGCGCGAAGGGCACCGTCCCCTTCGGGGAGTACCGGACCTGGTACCGGGTGACCGGTGAACTCGGCGCGGGACGGCCGGCGGTCGTGGCCGTGCACGGCGGCCCGGGCAGCACCCACGACTACCTGCTGCCGCTGGCCCGGCTCGCCGAGGACGGCTGGCCCGTCGTCCACTACGACCAGCTCGGCAACGGTGGTTCCACCCATCTGCCCGACAAGGGCACCGAGTTCTGGACCGTCGAGCTGTTCGAGAAGGAACTCGCCAACCTGGTCGAGAAGTTGGGCATCGCCGACGACTACGTGCTGTTCGGCCAGTCCTGGGGCGGACCCCTGTGCGCCCGGCATGCCATGACGGCCCCGGCCGGTCTGCGCGGACTGGTCATCGCCAACGCGCCCGCCTCCTACCCGATCTGGCTCCGGGAGATGGCCCGGCTGCGCGCCGAGCTGCCGCCGGACGTACAGGAGGCGCTGCTGCGGCACGAGGCCGCCGGCAGCTACGACAGCGAGGAGTACCTGGCCGCGATGCGGGTCTTCTACGACCGCCACGTGTGCCGTGTGACGCCCTGGCCCCGGGACTTCCTGTCCTCCTTCATGGAGATCTACAACGACCCGACGGTCTACTACGCCATGAACGGGCCCAACGAGTTCCATGTCATCGGCTCGCTCAAGGACTGGTCGATCGTCGAAGACCTGCACCGCGTCCGCACGCCGACCCTGCTGATCAGCGGCCGCCACGACGAGGCCACGCCGGCCGTCGTCCAGCCGTACCACGACGAGATCCCCGGAGCGCGCTGGGAGATCTTCGAGGAGTCCAGCCACCTTCCGCACCTGGAGGAACCGGAACGGTTCTTCGCGGTGCTGACCGACTTCCTCAAGAGTCTCTGACGTCCTCAAGAACCTCTGACGTCCACAAGAGCCACCGAACGTCCGCGAGAGCCTGCGACGTCCACGACAGCCCGCACAGCTCCGACAGCCACGAGTCCGTGAAAGGGGGCGGGGATCCCGCCATGGCACACGACACCGCGCTCGTCTTCCCCGGCATGGGCCCCGTCCCGTTCGCCGAGGTCGGCAGGTTCATGGTGGCCAACCCCTTCGCCCGGGACCTGGTCGCCGTCGCCGACGAAGCGCTCGGCTACTCCCTCGTGGACGCCCTCCGGACCTCACCGGGCGACTACTCCGAGGCCGCCCAGGTCGCCTTCTTCGTCAACTGCCTGGCCTGCGCCCACTGGGCCCGGGACCACCTCGGCGTGGAACCCGACATCGTCGCCGGGCCCAGCTTCGGCGAGAAGGCCGCCCTCGCCTGGACCGGCGCCCTGGAGCTGCCCGACGCGGTCCGGCTGACCGCCGAGATCGCCCGTTGCCTGGAGGAGTACTTCGCCGAGGAGCACCGGGACAAGGTCACCCTGTCCTTCGTCCGAGCCCCCCGCGACGGACTCGACGCGATCCTCGCCGACCTCGACGCGGCGGGGGAGTGGCACGAGATCTCCTGCCACGTCGACGACGGCTTCTACATGGTCTCCCTGTCCGAGCGCCGCGTGGAGTGGATGCAGGAGCGGCTGCGCGCCATCGGCAGCCTCCCGCTGTACACCATGCGGCCCCCCATGCACGCCTCGGCGTTCCGCTCGCTGCGCGACAAGGCCGCGCGCGAGGTGGTGTCCCGGTACACCTTCGCCGACCCGAAGCTGCCCGTCGTAGCCGATCAGGACGGCAGGCTGCTGCACACCGGCGAGGAACTGCGCACCATGCTGCTCGACGGCTTCGACCACCCGATGAACTGGCCGAGCGTCACCACGGCCCTCAAGGACGCCGGCGTCCGTCGCCTGTGCGTCGCCGGGCCCGACAGCCTCTTCGGCCGGGTTCCCCGCACCACCCGCCAGTTCGACGTCGTCGCCGCGCAGCCGCGGCTGGCGATGACCCCCCGGCGCCGCTCGCGCGCCGCCTGACCCCGCCCGACCCGTTGGAGGCACCCATGTGGGACGACCGGTTCGAACAGATACTCCGCCCCTTCCTGCCGTTCCTTCCGCCGCAGGAGGAGCTGACGCCGGAATCCGACCTGAAGGACCTCGGCCTGGACTCGCTCGGCACCGTCCAGCTCCTCGGCACGCTGGAGGAGGACTACCAGGTCCGCTTCCGCGACAGCGCGCTGACCAGGGACACCTTCCGCACCGCCGGCGTGCTGTGGGACACCGTGCGGAGCATGCTCCAGAGCACCGCGAGCTGACGGGACGGCCACCGTGCACCCCACCATGGACGGCACGCTGTCCGGCCGGTTCGCGCGCGGCCTGGCCCTCGCCCCGGACCGGCCCGCGCTGCGCGCCGACGGCGTCGAGCTCACCTACCGCGAACTGCACGAACGCGCCCTGCTCCTGGCCGGCTCGCTGCTGGCCGGGCTCCCGGAGCGGCAGCCCGCCGTGGGGGTGCTGGCCGGCAAGGGACCCACGGCGTACGCGGCCCTGCTGGCCGGCCTGTACAGCGGCGTCACCGTCGTACCCCTCCAGCCGGCCTTCCCCGCCGCCCGCACCCGGCAGATGATCGAGGCCGCCGGGGTCGGCGCGCTGCTCGCCGACGACGACGCCCTGCCCGCCCTGACCGCGCTGCACGAGGCCGGTGTCACCCTGCCGACCCTGTTCGCACCCGGCGGGCACCCCCTGCCGGCCGTCGCCGTCGACCCGGACAGCGCCCTGAAGGCGCCCCAGCCGGCCCGGCCCACCGACATCGCCTACGTGCTGTTCACCTCCGGCTCCACCGGCCGGCCCAAGGGCGTACCGGTCACCCACGCCAACACCGCGCACTACTTCCGCCTGCTCGACGAGCGCTACGACTTCGGACCGCACGACGTCTTCTCGCAGACCTTCGACCTCAACTTCGACTGCGCGATGTTCGACCTGTTCTGCGCCTGGGGCGCCGGCGCCGGCGTCGTACCGGTCCCGGCACGGGCGTACGCGCACCTGCCGGAGTTCGTGGCCGAGCAGCGGATGACCGTGTGGTTCTCCACGCCCAGCGCGATCACCCTGGTGCGCCGCACCGGCGGGCTGGGGCCGGGCGCGCTGTCGTCGCTGCGGTGGAGCTTCTTCGCGGGGGAGGCGCTCAGCTGCAAGGACGCCGAGGACTGGGCCGCCGCCGCGCCGGGCTCGACCCTGGAGAACCTGTACGGCCCGACCGAACTCACCATCACCGTCACCGCGCACCGCTGGACGCCCGGCCGGTACCTGAACGACATGGTGCCCATCGGCGCCATTCACCCCGGCCACCAGACGCTGCTGCTGGACCCGTCCGGGACGCCCACCGCCGGGGACGAGGGCGAACTGTGCGTCTCCGGGCCCCAGTTGACCCCCGGCTACCTCGACCCGGCCGACGACACCGGACGGTTCCTGGAACACGACGGCCGGCGCTTCTACCGCACCGGAGACCGGGTCCGGCGCGCCGGAGACGGCGGCTGGCTGTACCTGGGCCGCCAGGACGCCCAGGTCCAGGTGCACGGGGTGCGGATGGAACTCGCCGAGGTGGACGCCGCCGCGCGCACCTGCCCCGGCGTCGAGGACGCCGTCACCGTGGCGGTGCCCGTGGACGGCACGGTGGAGCTGGCCGTCTTCCACACCGGCGAACCCGTGCCGCCCGCCCGGCTCGCCCGGCACCTGCGGGAGCTGCTGCCGGCCGCGGTCGTCCCGCGCGCCTTCCACCACCTGGACGCGCTCCCGCTCAACTCCAACCGCAAGACCGACCGCAGGAAGCTCGCCTCCCGGGCCACGGCCATGCGGCAGGCCACCGGGGCGGGACGCACACACGAAAGGCGGCAGGAGTCGCAGTGAACGGTCAACCGACAGCGCAGGCCCGTACCGACGCCCGGGTCCACGACCTGCTCGACGAGGCCACCGCCGAACGCCCCGACGCCCCGGCGGTCACCGACGGCACGGGCCGCTGGACCTACCGGGAACTCGCCGCCCACAGCCACGCCGTCGACGCCTGGCTGGAAGAGCGCGGCATCGGCCACGGCGACCGGGTCCTCGTCCAACTGCCCAGCACCCGCGAACTGGTCGCGCTGCTGTACGGCACCGCGCGCCGGGGCGCCGTCCTGGTCCCCGTCAACACCGGCATGAAGGACTACCACCTGCGGTCGGTCGCCGAGAACGCCGACCCCGCGCTGGTCGTCGTCACCGACCCCGCCGTCGACCGCATCGCCGCCCTCGCCGGCGCCGTCCCGGTCCTCGGCCTCGGCGAGGCGTGGCGGGAGATCACCGCGCTGCGGGTGCGGGGGGCCCGCTCCGGCGGAGCGGACGTCGACCCGGAGGACATCGCCGTCCTCGTCTACACCTCCGGCTCCACCGCCGCCCCCAAGGCGGTGATCTGCCCGCACGGCCGGATGGTCTTCGCCACCGAGGCCATCAACCTCGAACTCGGCTACCACCCCGACGACGTGGTCTTCTGCCGCTTCCCCATCTCCTGGGACTACGGCCTGTACAAGGTGCTGCTCACCGCGGCCGGCCGCTGCGAGATCGTGCTCGCCGACGGCGAGTCCGACCTGGTGCTGCTGCGCCGCATCCGCGAGACCGGCGCCACCATCGTCCCCATCGTGCCGTCCCTGGCCACCATGATCTGCGCCCTCGCCGAACGCGACCCCGGCGGCGAGTCCCGGGTGCGCATGTTCACCAACACCGGTGCCGCGCTGCCGAAGTCCACCGCCGACGGACTGCGCACCGCGTTCCCCGGCGCGGAGGTGATCATCCAGTTCGGGCAGACCGAGTGCAAGCGCGTCTCCGTGCTGCCGCCCGCGTACCAGGACGCCAAACCGGACTCGGTCGGCCGTCCGCTGCCCGGCACCCGCGCCTTCGTCGTGGACGACGAGGGCAACGCGCTGCCGCCCTGGCAGACCGGCGAGATCGTGGTCGAGGGCCCGCACGTCATGCCCGGCTACTGGCGCGCGCCGGAACAGACCGCACGCGCCTTCCGCCCCGCCCCCGACGGCGGACTGCGGCTGCACACCGGCGACTTCGGCCATGTCGACGAGGACGGCTTCCTGTACTACGAGGGCCGCCGCGACGACATGTTCAAGCACAAGGGCGTGCGCATGAGCACCACCGAGATCGAGAGCGCCGCCACCGACATCCCCGGCGTCCGCGCCGCCGCCGTGCTGCCCCCCGCCCCCGGCCGCGACCTCGCGGTGTTCGCCGAGGGCGACATCGACCCGCACTCCCTGCTGAAGGAGCTGTCCCTGCGGCTGGAGCCCGCCAAGGTGCCCGGCGTGAGCCGCGTCGTGGCCGAGCTGCCGCTGACCCCGCACGGCAAGCACGACCGCAAGCAGCTCGCCCGCCTCCTGGAAGGAACCACCCCGTGACCGGCCCCACCGAGCTGGCCGAACGCTTCGGCACCCCGTCCTACGTCTACGACCTGGACCGGGTGGCGGCGGCCCGCGACGACCTGTTCGCCGCGCTGCCCGACGAGGTCGAGGTGTTCTACGCCGCCAAGGCCAACCCGCACCCCGAACTGCTGCGCGAGCTGCGCTCCGGCGGCACCCGCGGCTGCCGCGCCGAGATCAGCTCCGTCGGCGAACTCGACGCCGCCCTGCGGGCCGGCTTCCCCGGCGACCGGATCCTCTACACGGGACCCGGCAAGACCACCGGCGAACTGACCGAGGCGCTGACGCGCGGCGTCCGCCTGTTCTCCACCGAGTCCTACGGCGACCTCCGTCGCGTCGGCGAGACGGCGCTGAAGCTCGGCCTCACCGCCGACTGCCTGATCCGCGTCAACAACGCCACCGGCGCCGCCGCCACCAGCATCCGCATGACCGGCGTCCCCTCGCAGTTCGGCTTCGACAGCGAGACCCTGCCCGGACTCGCCGCCGCGCTGCGCGAGGTACCCGGCACCACCATCGCCGGACTGCACTTCTTCCCGCTGAGCAACGCCAAGGACGAGGCCAGCCTCGTCGCCGAGTTCCGCCACACCGTCGCCACCGCCGCCGCCCTCCAGGACGCCCTCGGCGTCACCTTCCGCTTCCTCGACATCGGCGGCGGGTTCGCCGCGCCCTACGCCGTACAGGGCGAGCGGCCCGTCTACGGCGGGCTCCGCGACGCCCTCGCCGAGACCCTGGACGAGCACTTCCCCGGCTGGCGGGACGGTACCCCGCGGATCGCCTGCGAGTCGGGCCGTTACCTGGTCGCCGACAGCGGCACCCTGCTCACCTCCGTCGTCAACGTCAAGGACAGCCGCGACACCCGCTACCTCGTCCTCGACGCAGGGATCAACACCTTCGGCGGCATGTCCGGACTCGGCCGCATCCTGCCCGTGTCCGTCGAGCCGCACGAGTCCGCCGGCGCGGACGGCACCCCCGCGAGCCTCGCGGGACCCCTGTGCACCCCGGGCGACCTGCTCGGCCGGAACGTCCCGCTGCCCGAGCTGGCACCCGGCGACCTGCTCACCGTGCCCAACGCCGGCGCCTACGGCCCCACGGCCAGCCTGCTGATGTTCCTCGGCCGGCCCGCCCCCGCCGAGATCGTCGTCCGCGGCGACGCCCTCGTCTCCGTCTCCCGCATCCAGCACACCCGCACCTACGACCACGGACAGGCCCTGTGATGAGCCCCTTCCCGACCGCCCCCGCCCCCGGCGACCAGCCCGTGCTCGTGGCCGGCGGCATCTCCGACTCCCACACCTGGAACCTCGTCTACCTCCAGCTCCTCCTGGAGGAGCACGGGCACCGCGTGGTCAACCTCGGCCCCTGCGTCCCCGAGGACCTGCTCATCGCCGAAGCCCTCGCGCACCGCCCGGCCCTCATCGTGATCAGCAGCGTCAACGGCCACGGCTACCACGACGGCATGCGGACCGTGACCCGGCTGCGCGAACACCCCGGGCTCGCCGGTGTGCCCGCCGTCATCGGCGGCAAGCTCGGCATCGCCGGCCCCTGCGGCGGCGACGAGGTGGCCGCGCTGCGCGCCGCCGGCTACGACGCGGTGTTCGACGACAGCGCCGAGGGCGTCGCCGCCTTCCGGCGGATGCTCGACACGCTGCCGCAGCGGGCCCTGGTGTGACCGGCGTCGGGTTCGGCGCGTTCGTGCGCCGGGCTCACGACGCCGGCCACCTGGTGGTCCAGCCCCGGATGGGGATGAGCAGCCCGGAACGGATGCGGGCCGGGCTGCTCGCCACCCGGAGCGCCGCGGCGACCACCGTCGGCACGATCACCCTGGACAGCTACACCCGGGTCGGCGATCTGGAGTCGGCCGAACTGGCCGTCCTGGAGGGCGTCGCCCTCAACGGCTACCCGATCGTGAGCCACGAGACGACCACCACCCTGAGCGTCCTCGACGGCATCCACGGCCCCGACTTCCCGGTCCAGGTCCGGCACGGCTCGGCCGCGCCGGAGGACATCTTCCGGGCGCTGACGGCCGTCGGGCTCGACGCCTCCGAGGGCGGACCGGTCTCCTACTGCCTGCCCTACGGCCGGGTCCCGCTGCGCGAGTCCGTCGCCCACTGGGCCGTCTCCTGCGAACTGCTCGCCGCTCGGCGGGAGTCGGGCACCGAACCGCACCTGGAGACCTTCGGCGGCTGCGTCCTCGGCCAGCTCTGCCCGCCCGCCCTGCTCGTCGCGGTCAGCGTGCTGGAGGCGCTGTTCTTCCGCCGGCACGGCATCCGGAGCATTTCGGTGAGTTACGCGCAGCAGACCGACCCGCGCCAGGACGCCGAAGCGGTGGCCGCGTTGCGCAGCCTGTGCGCGCGCCTGCTCCCGGACACCGAATGGCACGTCGTCGTCTACGCCTATATGGGACTGTTCCCGGAAACCGAGGAAGGCGCCTACCGGCTGCTCGGGAAAGCGGCGGAACTCGCCGTCACCAGCGGCTCCGAACGGCTCATCGTGAAAACCGTCGCGGAATCCCGCCGTATTCCTTCGGTCGCCGAGAACGTCGCCGCGCTCGAATACGCGGCGGCCGTCGCCGCGCGCACACCGCGCGCCCCGCTCGACGGCACCGGCACCCAGACCTACGCCGAGGCGTCGGCGCTGGTGAACGCCGTGCTGGAACTGGACGACGACCTCGGCGCCGCGCTGCTCGCGGCCTTCGCCAAGGGATATCTCGACGTTCCCTACTGTCTGCATCCGGACAACGCCGGATTCAGCCGGAGTTACATCGCCGCGGACGGCCGGCTGTGCTGGGCCGACATCGGAAGGATGCCGCTGCACGGTGTCGCCGACGTACGCCCGGCCCGGGCCGTCACCTCCGCGGAACTGCTCGACTCGCTGTCCTATGTCCGCCGTTCGTTCGACCGGCACCACCCCGAGGACACAGTGCCGGTCGATCTGCCGGCCCCTAGGGGTGCTTAAGGGTGTGGCCTTTCCGAGGCCGTCACTACGGTGTGGAAAAAGGTGAGGAAAACCGGTGTCGGCCGAAAGTGGAGATGCGTGGATGAACGGGCCCGGAACCGACTCAGCTCTGGCACGGCGGCTCGCCACGGCCGTACCGTCCCAGCACCGCAGGCTGGTGACCGAACTGGTGCGCACCGCCGTGACCGAGGCGATCGAAGCCGCCCGGCCGGGCACGGTGGACACCCTCGACCCGGCCGCCCCGTTCGCCACGCAGGGACTCGACTCGCTCGCCGCCGTCGACCTGCACCGGCGGCTCACCGAGCGGACCGGGCTCGACCTGCCGGTCGGCCTCGCCTACGACTGCCCGACCGTGCACGACCTGGCGGCCCGGCTGCTCGCCGAGGTCCACGGTACGACGGACGCCCCCGACGAGCCGGCCACTGACGGCGGCGCCGACGAGCCCGTCGCCGTCGTCGGCATCGGCTGCCGCTTCCCCGGCGGCATCTCCTCGCCCGCCGACCTGTGGCGGCTGCTCACCGAGGGCGGCGAGGTGCTGTCCGGCTTCCCGCAGGACCGCGGCTGGGACCTGGACGCCCTCTTCGACGAGGACCCCGAGGTGCCCGGCAGCGCCTACGTCCGCAGCGGCGGCTTCCTCGGTACCGCCACCGAGTTCGACGCCGACTTCTTCGGCATCAGCCCGCGCGAGGCGCTCGGCATGGACCCGCAGCAGCGGCTCGTCCTGGAGACGTCCTGGCAGGCCCTGGAGGACGCCGGCATCGACCCCACCGGGCTGCGCGGCACGCCGGCCGGCATGTTCTTCGGCGCCGAGGTGCAGGAGTACGGGCCGCGCCTGCACGACGCCCCGGACGGGCTCGACGCCTACCTGCTCGCCGGGAACGCGGGCAGCGTCATCTCCGGCCGGGTCGCCTACGTGCTGGGCGCCGAGGGGCCGGCCGTCACCGTCGACACCGCCTGCT
Source organism: Streptomyces sp. Ru62 (assembly GCF_002920615.1). Lineage (GTDB taxonomy): Bacteria > Actinomycetota > Actinomycetes > Streptomycetales > Streptomycetaceae > Streptomyces. The sequence continues at coordinate 16,164 of NZ_PQSU01000057.1, read as the reverse complement.
CCGCGTCCCTGGTCGCCGTCCACCTGGCGTGCCGCTCGCTGCGCCAGGGCGAGTCCTCGCTCGCGCTCGCGGGCGGTGTCGCCGTCATGGGCGGCCCCGGTGTGTTCACCGCCTTCAGCCGGCAGCGGGGCCTCGCGCCCGACGGCCGCTGCAAGGCGTTCGCCGCCGCCGCGGACGGCACCGGATTCGCCGAGGGCGTCGGTGTGCTCGTCCTGGAGCGGCTGAGCGACGCGCGCCGCAACGGGCACCGCGTCCTGGCCCTCGTGCGTGGCTCGGCCGTCAACCAGGACGGCGCCTCCAACGGCCTCACCGCGCCCAACGGCACCTCCCAGCAACGGCTGATCCGCCGGGCACTCGCCGACGCCGGCCTCACCGCCGCCGACGTCGACGTGGTCGAGGCGCACGGCACCGGCACCCGGCTCGGCGACCCCATCGAGGCGACCGCGCTCCTTGCCACGTACGGACAGGGCCGGCCCGACGGCGCCCCGCTGCTGCTCGGCTCGGTCAAGTCCAACCTCGGGCACACCCAGGCCGCCGCCGGCGCCGCCGGCATGATCAAGACGATCCTCGCCATGCGGCACGGCCGCGTACCGGCGACCCTGCACGTCGACGCCCCCACCCCGAACGTCAACTGGTCCTCCGGCGCCGTGGAACTCGTCACCGAGGAACGCGCCTGGCCGCACACCGGCCGGGCCCGACGAGCGGGCGTGTCGTCCTTCGGCGTCAGCGGAACCAACGCCCACGTCATCCTGGAGGAACCGGACCCAGCGGACGCCGGCCTTCCGGCGCGGCCGATGCCGTCGCGGAGCGAGGACGGCGTCGCCGGTGGCGGCCTTCAGGCGCCGTCACAGGGCGCTGACGGCGGTCGTTCGGGCCGCTCGGACACGGGGTTTGCTCCACGGCCGGAGGGCGCGGACGGCGACACGGACGCGGGCGCGGACGGCGGGCTTTTGGTGCCGGCGCCTGCCGATGGCGGTCACCCCGGTCCGCCGGAGCCCTCGGGCAGCGGCCCCTCCCGGCGGCCGGAGTCCGCGGAGACCGGCATTCCGGTGCACCCGGGGTCCGCACCCGAGACCGCCGGCACCGACCCCCGCCCCACCCCGCCCCCCGGCACCCCCCTTCCCTTCACCCTGTCCGCCCGCGGCGAAGTCGCCCTGCGTGCCCGTGCCGCCGATCTGCTGCCCCTGGTGGAGGGGGCCGACCCGCTCGACCTCGCTCACTCGCTGGCCACCACCCGGGCCGCCCTCGACGACCGGGCCGTCCTCGTCGCCGCCGACCGGGACGAACTGCGCACCGCACTGGAGGACTTGGCCTCGGGGGCCACCCCGCTCACCCGGCGCGTCGACGGCGAGCTGGCCTTCCTGTTCACCGGGCAGGGCAGCCAGCGGATCGGCATGGGCCGCGAACTGGCCGCCGCCCACCCGGTCTTCGCCGACGCCCTGGACGACGTCTGCGCCCACTTCGACCTCCAGCTCGCCCGGCCGCTGACGGACGTCCTGTTCGCCGGGCCCGGCACCCCCGAGGCCGAACTGCTGCACCGTACCGAGTACGCGCAGCCCGCCCTGTTCGCCGTGGAGGTCGCCCTCCACCGGCTCCTGGAGAGCTGGGGCCTCACCCCGGACCAGCTCGCCGGGCACTCCGTCGGCGAGATCGCCGCCGCGCACGTGGCCGGCGTGCTCACCCTCCAGGACGCGACGATCCTGGTCGCCGCCCGTGGCCGGCTCATGCAGCGACTGCCCGAGGGCGGCGCCATGGTCGCCGTACGCGCCGCCGAGGACGAGGTGGCGCCGCTGCTCACCCCGCGCACCGGCATCGCCGCCGTCAACGGGCCCGCCGCCGTCGTGGTGTCCGGCGCCGCGGACGACGTGGAACGCATCGCCGCCGAACTCGCCGCGCGCGGCCACGACACCAAGCGGCTGCGGGTCAGCCACGCCTTCCACTCGCCGCTGATGGAACCGATGCTGGCCGAGTTCCGGCGCGTGGTGAACGTGCTCGACCTCGCCGAGCCGAAACTGCCGGTGGTCTCCACCGTCACCGGCGGGCCCGTCACCACCGAGCTGTGCGACCCCGAGTACTGGGTGGAGCACGTACGCGCCCGGGTCCGCTTCCACGACGCCGTCCGTACCCTCGCCGACGCCGGGGTCCGGACCTTCCTGGAGGTCGGCCCCGACGCCGTACTGACCGCCATGGGCCCCGACTGCACCGACGTACCCGGCACCGCCTTCCTGCCGGTGCTGCGGCGCGAGCGGCCCGAGGCCCGCGAGGCCGTCGGCGCGCTCGCCGCCGCGCACGCCCGGGGCGTCCCCGTCGACTGGCGGCGGCACTTCGCCGGCCTCGGCGGGCGCCGCATCGACCTGCCGTCCTACCCGTTCCAGCGGCGCCGCTTCTGGCTGGAGCAGCGCGCCGCCACCGACGCCGCCGGCCTCGGCCAGCTCCCCGCCGGCCACCCGCTGCTGGCCGCCGTGGTGGCCGTCGGCGCCGAGGGCGTCGTCCTGACCGGGCGGCTGTCCACCCGGACCCAGCCCTGGCTCGCCGACCACGTCATCGCCGGGCGGGTGCTGTTCCCCGGCACCGCCTTCGTCGAACTCGCCCTGCGCGCCGGCGAGCACGTCGGCGCGCACACCCTGGAGGAACTGACTCTCGGCGCCCCGCTCGTACTGCGCGCCGACGAGGACGTCGCCGTCCAGGTCGCCGTCGGCGAACCCGACGAGGCCGGGTGCCGTCCCGTCACGGTCCACACCCGCGCTGACGAGGCCGCCCCCTGGACCCAGCACGTCGCCGGCGTCCTCACCACCACCGCCCCCGCCGCCACGGCCGACCTGACCGTGTGGCCCCCGAAGGACGCACAGCCGCTCGACACCGCCGGCGTCTACGCGGACCTCGCCGACCAGGGCTACGGGTACGGCCCCGCCTTCCAGGGCCTGCGCGCCGCCTGGCGGCACGGCAACGACGTCTACGCCGAAGTCGCCCTGCCCGAGGAAGCGGCCACCGACGCCGCACGGTTCGGCCTGCACCCGGCCCTGCTCGACGCCGCGCTGCACGCCGCCGACCTCGACGCCCCGCCGCGCCCCGAGGTCCTGGTGCCGTTCGCCTGGAGCGGCGTCACCCTGCACGCCACCGGTGCGACCGCCCTCCGCGTGAAGATCACCCGTGCCGGCGGCGACACCATCGCCCTGCGCCTCGCCGACGCCACCGGCGCCCCGGTGGCCGACATCGAGGCCCTGACCTCCCGCCCCGTACCGGACAGCGACGTCCTGTACGCGGTGCGGTGGTCGCCGTACCCCCGACCGGCGACCACCGCACCACCCCTGCGCACCGCCGTCCTCACGGACTCCGTGGACGCCCTGCTCCGGGGCCCCGCCCCCGACGCGGTCGTGCACCGCGTGCCCGGCCCGGCGGACGCCGACGCCACCGCGGCACGCGCCCACGTCCACCACGTCCTGCGGCTGCTGCGCACCTGGCAGCAGGACGAGCGGCTGGCCGGCACCCGGCTCGTCGTCGTCACCCCGCCCGGCAGCCCCGCCCACGCGGCCGTCCGCGGTCTCGTCCGGTCCGCCCAGGCGGAGAACCCCGGCCGCTACGTCCTCGTCGAGCACGAGGAGCTGCCCGGCGAGGCCGACCTGCGCCAGGTCCTCGCCACCGGCGAACCCGAACTGTCGCTCGCCGGCGGCGCGTTCGCCGTGCCCCGGCTGGCCGTCCAGCCCTCCGGGGACGCGGCCACCGCCGACTGGGGCACCGTCCTCGTCACCGGCGGCACCGGCGGCCTCGGCGCGCTGCTCGCCCGGTACCTGGTCCGCACCCACGGCGTGCGCCGCCTGGTGCTCGCCGGCCGCCGCGGCACGGCCCCCGAGCTGCACGCCGAACTCACCGCGCTCGGCGCCGAGGTGACCGTCACCGCCTGCGACGCGGGCGACCGCGAGGCGCTGCGCCGGCTGCTCGCCGAGCACCCCGTCGACTCCGTCGTGCACGCGGCGGGCACCGTCCGCGACGGCGTCGTCGACACCCTCACCGACGCGATGGTCGACGAGGTCTTCCACGCCAAGGCGCTCGGCGCCTGGCACCTGCACGAGCTGACCCGGGACCGCGACCTCGCCCACTTCGTGCTGTTCTCCTCCCTCGCCGCCGTCCTCGACGGCCCCGGCCAGGGCAACTACGCCGCCGCCAACGCCTACCTCGACGCCCTCGCCGCACACCGCGCCGCCCTCGGCCTGCCCGCCACCGCGCTCGCCTGGGGCCTGTGGGACACCGACAGCGGCATGGGCGCCGCACTGGACGACGCCGCCCGCGAGCGCATCGCGGCCTACGGCGTCCCCGGCCTGTCCGCCGACCGCTCCCTGGAGCTGTTCGACACCGCCGTCCGCTCCCGCGCGCCCCACCTCGTCCCCGTCGAGATCGACGCCGCCGCCGTACGCCGCCGCACCGACGGCATACCGCCGCTGCTGACCGGCCTGGTCCGCCCGGTCACCCGCCGCGCCGCCGCGAGCGCCGCGCCCGCCACGGCCACGGAGGGACAGCTCGCGGCGCTGCCCGCCGCCGACCGCGACCGCGCCCTGCTCGACCTGGTGCGCACCGAGGTCGCGGCCGTCCTCCGGCACGACGGGCCGTCCGCCATCGACCCCGGCCGGGCCTTCACCGACCTCGGCTTCGACTCGCTGGCGGCCGTGGAGCTGCGCAACCGGCTGGGCACCGCCACCGGTCTGCGGCTGCCCGCCACCCTCGTCTTCGACCACCCCACCTCCCGCGCGCTCGCCGAGCACATCCGCGACACCCTCTTCGGCACCGGCCCGCGGCACACCCCCGCCGTCGCCGGGCGCACCGCACCGGACGACGACCCGATCGTCATCGTCGGCATGAGCTGCCGCTATCCCGGCGGGGTCCGCTCCCCGGAGGACCTGTGGCGGCTCGTCGCCGACGGCGTCGACGCGGTCGGCGGCTTCCCGGCCGACCGCGGCTGGGACACCGAGGCGCTGTACGACCCCGAGCCGGGCACCCCCGGCCGCACCTACACCCGCGAGGGCGCCTTCCTGTACGACGCGGCCGAGTTCGACGCCGGCTTCTTCGGCATCAGCCCCCGCGAGGCCACCGCCATGGACCCGCAGCAGCGGCTGCTCCTGGAGGTGTCCTGGGAGGCGCTGGAGCGTTCCGCCATCGACCCGCACCGGCTGCGCGGCTCCCGCACCGGCGTGTTCGCGGGCGTCATGTACCACGACTACGGCAGCTGGCTCGCCGAGGTGCCCGAGGACCTCGCCGCCTACCTCGGCAACGGCAGCCTCGGCAGCGTCGTCTCCGGCCGGGTCGCCTACGCCCTCGGCCTGGAGGGACCGGCCGTCACCGTCGACACCGCCTGCTCCTCCTCCCTGGTCACCCTGCACCTGGCGGTCCAGGCGCTGCGGCAGGGCGAGTGCGACCTCGCCCTGGTCGGCGGCGTGACCGTCATGTCGACGCCGGACACGTTCATCGACTTCGCCCGGCAGCGCGGGCTGGCCGCCGACGGCCGCTGCAAGTCCTTCGCCGCCGCGGCCGACGGCACCGGCTGGGGCGAGGGCGCCGGCGTGCTCGTCGTGGAACGCCTCTCCGACGCGCGCCGCCACGGCCACCGCGTGCTCGCCCTGGTCCGTGGCTCCGCCGTCAACTCCGACGGCGCCTCCAACGGCCTGACCGCCCCCAACGGCCCCTCCCAGCAACGCGTCATCCGTGCCGCGCTGGCCGCCGCCGGGCTCGGCCCCGCCGACGTCGACGCCGTCGAGGCGCACGGCACCGGCACCACCCTCGGCGACCCGATCGAGGCCCAGGCGCTGCTCGCCACCTACGGCCAGGACCGCGCCGAGCCGCTGTGGCTGGGCTCCGTCAAGTCGAACATGGGGCACACGCAGGCCGCCGCCGGTGTCGCCGGGGTCATCAAGATGGTGATGGCGATGCGCAACGGGGTCCTGCCGAAGACCCTGCACGTCGACGCGCCGTCCCCCCAGGTCGACTGGGACGCGGGCGCGGTACGGCTGCTCACCGAGCGACGCCCGTGGCCGGCCCCGGACCGGCCGCGCCGCGCCGGTGTGTCCTCCTTCGGGATCAGCGGCACCAACGCCCATGTGATCCTGGAGGAGTTCGCGCAGCCCGAGCCCGCCGAGCCGGACCCCGCCACCGTCCCGCCGGTGCTCGCCCTGCCCGTCTCCGCCCGCTCGCCCGAGGCCCTGCGCGGCCAGGCCCGCCGCCTGCGGGAGCTGACCGGCACGACCGCGGCCGACCTCGGCCTGGCCCTGGCCACCACCCGCGGCAGCCATCCGCACCGCGCCGTGGTCCTCTCCGACGGCGACGACCAGGCCGCCGCCGCGCTGGACGCCCTGGCCCACGGCACCGAGGCACCCGGGCTGCTCGTCACCGGCTCCGCCACCGACGGCACGCTCGCCTACCTGTTCTCCGGTCAGGGCGCCCAGCGCCCCGGCATGGGCCGCGACTGGTACGACGCCTTCCCCGTCTACGCCGAGCACTTCGACCGCGCCGCCGCCCACTTCGACAAGCACCTCGAACGCCCCTTGGCCGAGGTCGTGTTCGGTGACGACCCCGAGACCCTGGAGCAGACCGCCTACACCCAGGCCGCGCTGTTCACCACCCAGGTCGCGCTCTACCGGCTGCTGGAATCCTTCGGACTGCGCCCCGACTGGCTGGCCGGCCACTCCGTCGGCGAGTTCGCCGCCGCGCACGTCGCGGGCGTGTGGTCGCTGCCGGACGCCGTCACCGCGGTCGCCGCCCGGGGCCGGCTCATGCAGGCACTGCCCGAGGGCGGCGCGATGATCGCCGTACAGGCCGCCGAGGAGGAGGTGGCGGCGCTGCTGGACGGGCGGTGCGGGATCGCCGCTGTCAACGGCCCCCGAGCCGTGGTCGTCTCCGGTGACGAGGACGCCGTGACCGAGGTCGCCGCACACTTCACGACGACCCGCCGGCTGCGGGTCTCCCACGCCTTCCACTCGCCCCTGATGGAGCCCATGCTGGCCGCGTTCCGGGAGGTCATGACCGGCATCGAGGCCGCCGAACCGGCCGTGCCGATCGTCTCCACCCTCACCGGCGCCCCGGCCACCGCCGCCGAACTCGGCTCCGCCGACTACTGGGTACGGCACGTGCGGCAGACCGTGCGCTTCGCCGACGCCGTCACCACGCTGGCCGCCAGGGGCGCCGGCACCTTCCTCGAACTCGGCGCCGCGCCCGTGCTCACCGCCCTGGGCCCCGACTGCCTGCCGGACGCCGAGGACACCGCGTTCGTCCCGGCCGGCCGGAAGGACACCGACCCGCTGCCCGGCCTGCTCGCCGCCCTGGCCACCGTGCACACCCGGGGCTTCGACGTCGACTGGGCCGCGCTGTACGCGTCGTACGAGGGCCGCCGGGTCGAGCTGCCCACCTACGCCTTCGAGCACCGCCGGTACTGGCTGCCCACGCCCGCCGTCGCCGTCGGCGACGCCGCCGGGCACGGGCTCGCCGCCGCCGGCCACCCGCTGGTCAGCGCCCGCCTGGACCTGCCCGGCGACGCCGGAGTCCTGCTCACCGGCCGGATCTCCACCGCGACCCACCCCCTCCTCGCCGAGCACGCCGTGCTGGGCACGGTCCTGGTGCCCGGCGCCGCGCTGGTCGACCTCGCCCTGCACGCCGGACGCCTCACCGGACGCCCCGTCCTGGAGGAACTGACCCTCCAGGCCCCCCTGGTGCTGGCCGCGGACACCGCCGTCCACCTCCAGGTCGCCACCGGCCCCGACGGCACCGTCGAGATCCACTCGCGCCCCGAGAACGCCCCGGCGGACGAGGGCTGGACCCGGCACGCCACCGGCACCCTCACCGGTTCCGCCACCACGCCTGCGCCCGCCCACGGCGCCTGGCCGCCGCCCGGCGCCACCCCGCTCGACGTCACCGGCCTCTACCCGCGGCTGCACGCCGAGGGCTACGACTACGGCCCCGTCTTCCGCGGCGTCAAGGCCGCCTGGCGGCACGGCGACACTCTCCTCGCCGAACTCGAACTGCCCGACTCCGCACGGCAGGACGCCGCCCGGTACACCCTGCACCCGGCCCTGCTGGACTCCGCCCTGCACGTCACGTCCCTCCTGGACGGCGAGCCGGACGGCAGCACCGACGGCATCGCCCTGCCCTTCGCCTGGACCGGCGTCGCCCCGCACGCCCAGGGCGGGCTCACCGCCCGCGTCCGTGTCACCCCCGGCCCCGACGGCACCCGCATCGACCTCGCCGACGGCGAGGGCCGGCCCCTCGCCACCGTCGCGTCGTACGTCACCCGGCCGGTCACCGCCGACCGGCTCACCCAGCGGCAGCGCCACCTGTACGCCGTCACCGACGAACCGCTGCCCGAGGCCGCCGGACGCCCCGACCGCCGTACCTGGGCGGTCCTCGGGGACGACGACCTGGGCCTCGGCGTCCCCGTGCACGCCGGCCTGGACGCGCTCGGCGCCTCCGTCCCCGACGTGGTGATCCTGCCGGTCACCGCACCGCGCGCCGACGGCGAGCAACTGCCCGGCGCCGTGCGGACCGTGCTCGGCCGCACGCTCCAGACCCTGCGGGCCTGGACGGCCGACGACCGGTACGCCGGCTCCGTGCTGGTGGTGCTCACCGGCGGCGGCCTCGCCGACGCCGCCGTGCACGGCCTGGTGCGGGCCGCCCAGGCCGAGGACCCCGGCCGGATCCTCCTCGTCGCACGGACCGGCCCCGACGGCCCCGTACCGGACCGGGCCGCACTCGCCGCCCTCCTCGACTCCGGGGAGCCCGAGGTCCGCTGGCGGGACGGCCGCGCGCACGCCCCGCGCCTGGTGCGCGCCGACGACTCTTTGGCGGAGGACCGCCCGTGGGGCACCGTGCTCGTCACCGGCGGCACCGGCGGACTCGGCGCCCTCGTCGCCCGTCACCTGGCCGCCCGGCACGGCGTCACCCGCCTGGTGCTGACCAGCCGCCGCGGACCTGGCGCGCCCGGCGCCGCCGCCCTGCGCGCGGACCTGGCGGAACTGGGCGCGAAGGCCGAGATCGTCGCCTGCGACGTGTCCGACCGCGCCGCGCTCGCCGCCCTGCTCACCGCGCACCCCGCCGACAGTGTCGTCCACACCGCAGGCGTCCTGGACGACGGCCTGGTGGCCTCGCTGACCCCGGAGCGGCTGGACACCGTGCTGCGCCCGAAGGCGGACGCCGCCTGGCACCTGCACGACCTCACCCTGGACCGGGAGCTGTCCCGCTTCGTGCTGTTCTCCTCGGCCGCCGGCACCCTCGACGCCTCCGGCCAGGGCAACTACGCCGCCGCCAACGTCTTCCTCGACGCGCTGGCCGCCCACCGCGCCGGGCTCGGCCTGCCCGCCACCTCCCTCGCCTGGGGACTGTGGTCCGGCGGCGGCATGGGCGCCGCCCTCGACCAGACCGGGGTCCAGCGCATCGAACGCTCCGGCATCGGCGCGCTCGACCCGGACGAGGCACTGGAGCTGTTCGACGCCGCCGTGGCCACCGGCAGCCCCGCCCTGGTACCGGTACGGCTCGACACCGCGGCCCTGCGCCGGCGCGGCGACGACGTCCCGGCCGTGCTGCGGACCCTGGCCGGCGTCACCTCCCGCGCGAACGGCGACGACCGGGCCCGCACCCTGGGCGAGCGGCTGGCCGAACTCCCCGCGGCCGACCACGAACACACCGTCCTGGAGGCGGTCCGCACCGAGGTCGCCGCCGTCCTCGGCCACGCCGGACCGGCAGCCGTCGAACCGCGCCGCGCCTTCACCGAGCTCGGCTTCGACTCGCTCGCCGCCGTCGAACTGCGCAACCGGCTGAACGCCGTCTGCGGACTGCGCCTGCCGTCCACGCTGATCTTCGACTACGCCACCCCGGCGGCCCTCGCCGGCCACCTCCTCGAACGGCTCCTCCCGGACACCGCGGACCCCGAGCCCCCGGCCGCCGCGCACGGCGACGACGAGCTGCGCGCCCTGATCTCCCGCATCCCCGTCGCCCGCATCCGGGAAGCCGGCCTGCTCGACAGCCTGTTGAAGCTCTCCGAGCGGGCCCCGTCCCCCGCCCCCGCCGACCGCGCCCTGGACATCAAGTCCATGGCCGTCGCCGACCTGGTGCGCGCCGCGCTCGACCGCAGCGGCACCCAGTGACCCCGCCCCGGTGCCGGGCGACGCGCCACGTCCGGCACCGGGTCACCCGTACCGGCGCACCTCCACCGCGTCACCAGCGCCGCCGAACCAGCAGGGAGCGACACCGACCGTGGACACATCCGTCGAGCAGATCGTCGAGGCGCTGCGCGAGTCATTGCTCGAGAACGAGCGGCTGCGCCAGCAGAACGCCCAGCTCACCGAGGCGGCGCAGGAGCCCGTCGCGATCATCGCCATGAGCTGCCGCTATCCCGGCGGCGTCACCACCCCCGAGCAGCTCTGGGAGCTGGTCGACACCGGCACGGACGCCGTCGGCGACTTCCCCGCGGACCGCGGCTGGGACGTCGAGGGCATCTACGACCCCGACCCGGACGCCCCCGGCAAGACCCATGTGCGCGAGGGCGGCTTCCTGTACGACGCGCCGCGGTTCGACCCCGGCTTCTTCGGCATCAGCCCCCGTGAGGCCATCGCCATGGACCCGCAGCAGCGGCTGCTGCTGGAAACGTCCTGGGAGGCCTTCGAACGCGCCGGCATCGACCCGCACACCCTCAAGGGCAGCCGCACCGGCATCTACGCGGGCGTCATGTACCACGACTACGGCAGCTGGCTCACCGAGGTGCCGGAGGGCGTCGAGGGCTACCTCGGCAACGGCAACCTGGGCAGCGTCGCCTCCGGCCGCGTCTCCTACACCCTCGGCCTGGAGGGGCCCGCCGTCACCGTAGACACCGCCTGCTCCTCCTCGCTCGTCGCCCTCCACCTCGCGGTGCAGGCACTGCGCACCGGCGAGTGCGACCTCGCTCTCGCGGGCGGCGTCACGGTCATGTCCACCCCGGACACCTTCATCGACTTCTCCCGCCAGCGCGGGCTCGCGCTGGACGGCCGCTGCAAGTCCTTCGCGGAGGGCGCGGACGGCACCGGCTGGGGCGAGGGCGCCGGCCTGCTCCTGCTGGAACGGCTCGGCGACGCCAGGCGCAACGGCCACCGGGTGCTGGCGGTGGTGCGCGGCTCGGCCGTCAACCAGGACGGCGCCTCCAACGGCCTCACCGCCCCCAACGGCCCCTCCCAGCAGCGGGTCATCCGCGCCGCCCTCGCCGACGCCCGCCTGGAACCCCGTCAGGTGCACGCCGTCGAGGCCCACGGCACCGGAACCCCGCTGGGCGACCCGATCGAGGCCCAGGCCCTGCTGGCCACCTACGGCCAGGACCGGGCCGAACCGCTGTGGCTGGGCTCGGTCAAGTCCAACATCGGGCACACCCAGGCCGCCGCCGGTGTCGCCGGTGTCATCAAGATGGTGATGGCCATGCGGCACGGCCGGCTGCCCAGGACCCTGCACGCCGAACGGCCGACCTCCCAGGTGGACTGGGAGGAGGGCGCCGTCGAACTGCTGAGGGACGCCCGCGACTGGCCCGCCGACGGCGAGCCCCGCCGCGCCGCCGTCTCCTCCTTCGGCATCAGCGGCACCAACGCCCACGTCATCATCGAGGCGGCCCCGGAGCCCGAGGCCCGCGCGCAGGAGCCCTCCTGGACCGGACCGCTCCCGCTGGTGCTGTCCGGCCACGGCGAACAGGGCCTCGCCGCCCAGGCCCGCACCCTGCTGGACCACCTCACCACCGGCACCGACCCCGTCCCCGACATCGCCCACACCCTGGCCACCGGACGCGCCGCGCTCACCGAGCGGGCCGTCGTCACCGGCGCCGGCCTGCCCGCCCTCACCGCGGGCCTGACCGCCCTCGCCGAGGGCGGTACCGCGCCGAACGTGGTGCGCGGCAGGCCCGCGGCCGAGTCCCGGATCGCCTTCGTCTTCCCCGGACAGGGCTCCCAGTGGGCCGGGATGGCCGCCGACCTGCTCGACTCCTCACCCGAGTTCGCCGCGCGCATGGCCGACTGCGCCGCCGCCCTCGCGCCCGTCACCGACTGGGACCTCATCGAGACCGTGCGGGCGCGGCAGCCGCTGGAGCGGGTGGACGTCGTCCAGCCCGTGCTGTGGGCGATCATGGTGTCGCTCGCCGAGGTGTGGCGCGCCCACGGGGTCCGGCCCGCCGCCGTCATCGGCCACTCCCAGGGCGAGATCGCCGCCGCCTGCGTGGCCGGCGCGCTCTCCCTCACCGACGGCGCCCGTGTCGTCGCCCTGCGCAGCCAGGCCATCGCCCGCGAACTCTCCGGCCGCGGCGGCATGATGTCGGTGGCCCTGCCCGAGGCCCGGGTGCGCGACCTCATGGCCCGCTACGACGGCCGGATCGCGGTGGCCGCCGTCAACGGCGCCTCCTCCGTGGTGCTGTCCGGCGACGCCGACGCCCTGGACGAACTCCGCGAGACCATCGTGGCCGGCGGCGACCGCGCCAAGCGGCTCCCCGTGGACTACGCCTCGCACTCCGCGCACGTCGAGTCGATCAGAGAGCGGCTGCTCGCCGACCTCGCGGGCATCCGGGCCCGGCCCGCCGAGGTGCCGTTCTACTCCACCGTCACCGGCGCCCGGCTCGACACCACCCGCCTGGACGCCGGCTACTGGTACACCAACTTGCGCCAGAGCGTGCTGTTCGAACCCGCCACCCGCACGCTGCTCGACGCCGGGTACGGGGTGTTCGTGGAGTGCAGCCCGCACCCCGTGCTGCTGCACAGCATCGAGGAGACCGCCGACGCCGCGGGCGCCGACGTCACCGGCCTCGGCTCGCTGCGCCGCGACGACGGCGGCCCCGAGCGCGTCCTGACCGCCCTGGGCGAGGCGTTCGTCGCGGGCGTCCCGGTCGACTGGTCGGCCGTGTTCAGCGGCATGCAGGTCCGCGCCGCCGACCTGCCCACCTACGCCTTCCAGCGCGAGCGGTACTGGCTGGGCCGGTCCGCCGCCACCGGTGACGTCACGGCAGCCGGCCTGGACACCACCGGCCACCCGCTGCTGGGCGCCGCCGTCCCGGTCGCCGAGGGCGGCACCCTGTTCACCGGCCGTCTCTCCACCGCGACCGCCCCCTGGCTGGCCGACCACGCCGTGTCCGGCACCACCCTGCTGCCCGGCACCGCCCTGGTCGAGCTGGCGCTCGGCGCGGGACACGACCTCGGCTGCGGGCACCTCGCCGAACTGACCCTCCAGGCACCGCTGCCGCTGCCCGAGCGGGGCGCGGTCCAGCTCCAGCTGCGCGTGGCCGCCGCCGACGACAGCGGCCACCGCGCGCTGACCGTCCACTCCCGTCCCGAGGGCGCCGACGACACGGCCTGGACCCTGCACGCCACCGGTCTGCTCGCCCCGCAGACGGCCCCGCCGTCCTTCGACCTGACGGCCTGGCCGCCCCAGGGCGCGCTGCCCGTACCGGCCGAGGACGCCTACGACCGCCTGGCCGGCCTCGGCTACGACTACGGGCCCGCCTTCCAGGGGCTGCGCGCGGTCTGGCGGCGCGGCGACGAGATCTTCGCCGAGGTGGAACTGCCGGTGGAGCGCGACGGTTTCGCCCTGCACCCGGCGCTGTTCGACGCCGCCCTGCACGCCGACGGCCTCACCGCCGACGGTTCCCCGGCCGACGGCCCCTCCGCCGGCGGCCAGGACACCGCCCGGCTGCCCTTCGCCTGGACCGGCGTCTCGCTGTACGCGGCCGGGGCCACCGCTCTGCGGGTCCGGCTGCACGGCGGCGAAACGCTCTCCCTCCAGCTGGCCGACCCCACGGGCGCCCCGGTCGCCGAGGTCGAGGCCCTCGTCTCCCGGCCCGTCGACCCGGCCGCCCTCACCCCGGCCGCCCGCCCGGACGACCTGTACCGCCTGGACTGGCCGGCCCTGCCCCTGCCCGGGGCGCTCGCACCCGAGTACGCCGTCCTGGACGAACAGGATCCGGCCGCGCTGGACACCGTGCCCGCCTGGGTGGTGCTGCCGGCCGGCGACCCCGACCCGGTCACCGGCGCACGCCGGGCGACCGAGCGGGTCTTGGCCGCCGTACAGGACTGGCTGGCCGACGAACGCACCGCCTCCGCCCGGCTGCTGGTGCTCACGCGGGGCGCCGTCGCGGTGGGGGAGGAGGACGTCACCGATCTGGCGGGGGCCGCCGTGTGGGGCCTGGTCCGGGCCGCGCAGGGCGAGCACCCGGAGCGGTTCGTGCTCGTGGACGGCGCCGACGCCGAAGCCGCGGTGGCCGTCGCGGCGGCCACCGGAGAACCCCAACTCGCGCTGCGCGACGGCAGCGTGCACGTGCCCCGGCTCACCCGCGCCACCCCGCGAGGACAGGCGCCCGCCCTCGACCCCGACGGCACCGTGCTGATCACCGGCGGCACCGGCGTGCTCGGCGCCCTGGTCGCCCGGCACCTGGTCGCCGCGCACGGCGTGCGCCGCCTCGTGCTGGCCGGGCGCAGCGGCACCGCCGCCGACGACTTCGCCGACCTGGACGCGGAGATCGTCGTGGCCCGCTGCGACGCCGCCGACCGCGACCAACTGGCCCGCCTCCTCGCCGCCGTACCGGCCGAGCGCCCGCTGACCGCCGTCGTCCACCTCGCCGGCGTCCTCGACGACGGACTGGTGACCGACCAGACGCCCGAGCGCCTGGACGCCGTACTGCGTCCCAAGGCCGATGCCGCCTGGCACCTGCACGAGCTGACCCGCGACCTCGGCCTCACCGCGTTCGTGCTGTTCTCCTCAGCCGCCGGCACGGTCGACGGCGCCGGACAGTCCGGCTACGCCGCCGCCAACGCCTTCCTCGACGCGCTGGCCGCCCACCGCCGGCACCACGGTCTGCCGGCGCACTCGCTGGCCTGGGGCTTCTGGGAGCAACGCACCGGACTGACCGCCCACCTCACCGACGCCGACGTGGCCCGCATGGCCCGCGCGGGCGTCCGCCCCCTGACCACCGAGGAGGGCCTGCGGCTGCTCGACGCCGCCCTGGGTGCCGCCGAGCCGCTGCTGCTCCCGGTCGGCCTGGACCTGGCCGTCCTGCGCCGCGCCGACGACGTCCCGGCCGTGCTGCGCGGCCTGGTGCCCGTGCGCGCCCGCCGTGCCGCGGCCTCCCGTACGGACGCCGGGTCGCTCACCGACCGGCTGGCCGCCCTCGGCCCCGCCGAACGCGACGCGGCCCTCACGGAACTCGTCCGCACCCATGTCGCCGCCGTCCTCGGCCACGGCGGTGACATGACGCTCGATCCGCGCCGCTCCTTCCGCGAGCTGGGCTTCGACTCGCTGACCGCCGTGGAACTGCGCAACCGCCTCGGCACCGCGGTCGGCCTGCGCCTGCCCGCCACTCTCGTCTTCGACCACCCCGACGCGGGCGCCCTCGTGGGATTCCTGCGCAGCGAACTCTTCGGGGACCAGGCAGAACCCGCCGCCGAGGCCACCGTGCGGGAAGCCGACGAGCCGATCGCCATCGTCGCCATGGCCTGCCGCTACCCCGGCGGCGTCAGCACACCCGAGGAACTGTGGCGGCTGCTCGCCGACGGCGGTGACGGCATCGGCGCCTTCCCCACCGACCGCGGCTGGGACCTGGACGGCCTGTACGACCCGGAGCCGGGCAAGGCCGGGCACTCGTCCACCCGGGCGGGCGGATTCCTGTACGACGCCGCCGACTTCGACCCCGACTTCTTCGGCATCGGACCGCGCGAGGCCCTCGCCATGGACCCGCAGCAGCGGCTGCTGCTGGAGACGTCCTGGGAGGCGCTCGAACGGGCCGGCATCGACCCGCACTCCGTGCGCGGCAGCCGCACCGGCGTCTTCGCCGGCGTCATGTACCACGACTACGGCAGCCGGCTGCGGCACGTCCCCGAGTCCGTCCGGGACCACCTCGGCAACGGCAGCCTCGGCAGTGTGGCCTCCGGGCGGGTCGCCTACGCCCTCGGCCTGGAGGGCCCGACGCTCACTGTCGACACGGCCTGCTCGTCGTCCCTCGTGGCACTGCACCTGGCCGCGCAGGCGCTGCGCCAGGGCGAGTGCACCCTGGCCCTGGCCGGCGGTGTGTCCGTGATGTCGACCGTCGACACGTTCGTGGACTTCAGCAGGCAGCGCAACCTCGCGGCCGACGGCCACGCCAAGTCCTTCGCCGACGCCGCCGACGGCACGGCCCTGTCCGAGGGCGTCGGCGTGCTCGTG
>NZ_PQSU01000056.1 GCF_002920615.1 Streptomyces sp. Ru62 | reverse complement strand
CCGATCCTTCTCACGGCCGTCCTGACCGTCAGATGCGTACCTCGACCGTCTTCGCGAGCCGGTCGTGCAGGCCGCGGCCGTCGCGGTCCCAGATCAGGGCGGGGATCGCGAGGCAGAGCAGGACCGTGCGCAGCAGGGCGCGTCCCGGGTTGACCGTGCCGGTCCGGAGGGCGACGACCCGGATGCCGAAGAGTCGCTTGCCGGGGGTGAAGCCGACCGTGCCGACGGTCAGGGCGCTCAGGACGAAGAAGACGCCGAGCGCCCAGTTGCTCGTAGCGGGGCTGTAGCCGTCGGTGATCAGGCCGTATGCGATCAGGACGCACAGCGCCCAGTCCACGGCGATCGCGCCGAGGCGCCGTCCGGGCCGTGCGATCGAGTTCGGTCCGTGCTCCGGGAGACCGAGCTGTTCACCGCGGTACCCGAAGTCGGCGCCCGCCTCTTCCATGGCCGCGCGCGGCCCGGAGAGCCACGATCCGATTGCCTGCCTGTTGTCCACGCCTCCACGGTACTGTGCCCGGTTTCGGGCACTACGCACAGGGGTGTGTCGGGGCTACGGTGGACACGTGGCCGGTTAACTTCTGCGAAACAAATGGGTCACGCCCGAGAAATCACCCGTCCCTAGGGTCGAGACCAGCGTGTGCCACCGCACTGGCCGCACGAACGATCTACCACCCCGGCGAGGACGGTCGGGAGTAGGAGGAGCTGGATGTTCCAGAACGCCGACGAGGCCAAGAAGTTCATCGCGGACGAGGACGTCAAGTTCATCGACGTCCGCTTCTGCGACCTGCCGGGCGTCATGCAGCACTTCACGGTGCCCGTTGAGGCGTTCGACCCGGACGAGGAGCTGGCCTTCGACGGATCGTCGATCCGTGGTTTCCAGGCCATCCACGAGTCCGACATGGCTCTGCGCGCCGACCTGTCCACCTCCCGTGTGGACCCGTTCCGCCGCGACAAGACCCTCAACATCAACTTCTTCATCCACGACCCGATCACGGGCGAGCAGTACTCCCGTGACCCGCGCAACGTGGCGAAGAAGGCCGAGGCGTACCTGGCCTCGACCGGGATCGCGGACACCGCGTACTTCGGCCCCGAGGCCGAGTTCTACGTCTTCGACAGCGTGCGTTTCGCCACCTCCGCGAACGAGTCCTTCTACCACATCGACTCCGAGGCGGGCGCCTGGAACACCGGCGCCCTGGAGAACAACCGTGGATACAAGGTCCGCTACAAGGGCGGCTACTTCCCGGTGGCTCCGGTCGACCACTTCGCCGACCTGCGCGCCGAGATCTCCCTGGAGCTGGAGCGGTCCGGTCTGAAGGTCGAGCGCCAGCACCACGAGGTGGGCACGGCCGGCCAGGCGGAGATCAACTACAAGTTCAACACCCTGCTCGCCGCCGCCGACGACCTCCAGCTCTTCAAGTACATCGTGAAGAACGTCGCCTGGCGCAACGGCAAGACCGCGACCTTCATGCCGAAGCCGATCTTCGGTGACAACGGCTCGGGCATGCACGTGCACCAGTCGCTGTGGAGCAACGGCGACCCGCTGTTCTACGACGAGGCCGGTTACGCGGGCCTGTCGGACACCGCCCGCTACTACATCGGCGGCATCCTCAAGCACGCCCCGTCGCTGCTGGCCTTCACCAACCCGACGGTGAACTCGTACCACCGTCTGGTGCCGGGCTTCGAGGCTCCGATCAACCTGGTGTACTCGCAGCGCAACCGCTCCGCCGCGATGCGCATCCCGATCACGGGCTCCAACCCGAAGGCCAAGCGCGTCGAGTTCCGCGCGCCCGACTCCTCCGGCAACCCGTACCTGGCCTTCTCGGCCCTGCTCCTCGCGGGCCTGGACGGCATCAAGAACAAGATCGAGCCGGCCGAGCCGATCGACAAGGACCTGTACGAGCTGGCTCCCGAGGAGCACGCCAACGTCGCCCAGGTCCCGACCTCGCTGAACGCCGTCCTCGATGCGCTGGAGGCCGACCACGAGTTCCTCCTCCAGGGCGACGTGTTCACGTCCGACCTGATCGAGACGTGGATCGACTTCAAGCGCACCAACGAGATCGCCCCGCTCCAGCTGCGTCCGCACCCGCACGAGTTCGAGCTGTACTTCGACGTGTGACAGACGCGCCGAGGCGCTGACCGAGGCCCCGCCGCTCCCCCGGGAACGGCGGGGCCTCGGCGTTCGACGGGCTCAGGCCCGCACGGACGCCGACGGTACGACCACGCCGTAGAGGTCGGCGACGGTGGCGAGGGCGCTGTGGTGGAGCTGCTCCGCGGTCACCTCGCCGAGCGGCGTCCGCAGCGGGCGGGTCGCGCAGGCGTCGGCCACCACGGTGGGGCGGTTGCCGCGCAGGAACGCGCCCTGCGCGGTGAACAGGACGCACATGTGGGTCATGAAGCCGGCGATCACCACGTCCTGGTGGCCGGCGGCGTCCACGTGCTCGGCGAGGTCGGTGCCGTGGAACGCGTCGGGGGCGGTCTTGACGACGACTGCTTCGCCGTCGAGGGGGGCGACGCGGGGGTGGATGCGACCGATCTCGGCCCGGATGTCGTACGGGGTGCCCGGGCCGCCGTCGTGGACGACGTGGATCACCCGGGCGCCCGCGTCCCGTGCCGTCGCCAGCAGTCCGGCCGCCGCGTCGAGGGCGGCGTCCCAGCCCGCCAGTTCCAGTACGCCCCGTGTGTAGGTGTTCTGGTAGTCGACCAGGATCAGCGTGGAGCCGGCGAGCGAGGCCGGGGTCTGGTCGAGGCCGTTCAGGTCGCGCAGGGTCGTGCTGGGCATGGCAGCCCCTCCTCGGGTGGTGGCGTGGGTACGGCGATCACGCTAGGCAGCCGCCCCGCATGGCAGCAATGTCAGGTAACTTGCAGATCCGGACATCCGGAGGGGGAGGGCGTGGGCGGGAGCCGGCGGTTCGTGGTGATCATGCTGTTCGACGGCGTCGACCTGCTGGACGTCACCGGGCCGCCGGAGGTGTTCGCCCTGTTCCGCCGCGAGGGCGGCGAGGAGACCGGTTACGAGGTGGCTCTGGCCGCCGCCACCCTGGACCCGGTCACCACCGCCGCCGGGGTGCGGGTGCTGCCCGACCTCACCTTCGCGGACGCGTCGGGGCGTGCCATCGACACGCTGCTGGTGCCGGGCTCGGTCGAGGTCGACGAGGAGCGGCGGGTGCACGCCCTGGCCGACCCCGCCGTCGTCGCCTGGGTACGGACGCTCGCCGCCCGCAGCCGGCGCGTCGCCTCCGTCTGCGTGGGCGCCCACCTGCTCGCCGCCGCCGGTCTGCTGGACGGCAGGCGGGCCACCACCCACTGGTCGACCGCCCGGCAGCTCGCCGCCGAGCACCCCTCGGTCGAGGTCGACGCCGACCCGATCTTCATCCGGGACGGCGGGGTGTGGACCGGCGCGGGCATCAGTGCCTGCCTGGACCTGGCCCTCGCGCTGGTCGCCGAGGACTTCGGGGAGGCCGTCGCCCTGCGGGTCGCCCGGCAGCTGGTCATGTACCTGAAGCGGCCGGGTGGGCAGAGCCAGTTCAGCGTGCCCGTCGAACCCGTCTCGGCCACCCCGCGCATGGCCGGCCTGCGCCATGTCGTCGCCGAGCACCTCGCCGGGCCGCTGACCCTCGCCGACCTGGCCCGGCACGCCCACCTCAGCGAGCGACAGCTCGCCCGGATCTTCAAGGCGGAGCTCGGCATGACCCCGGCCGCCTACGTCGAGGCGGCCCGTGTCGAGGCGGCCCGGAACCGGCTCGAAACCACGGACGACACCCTGGACCGCGTCGCCTCCGCGTGCGGCTTCGGTACGACCGACACGCTGATCCGGGCGTTCCGCCGCACGCTCGACACGACACCCACGGAGTACCGGAGCCGTTTCCGCCGCTCCGGCTGACCGGCTTCCGCCCCCGTGCAACCTTTCCCGCTTCCCAGACTTCCTATTGTCGGGAGATCATCCCTCCGGACCGTGTCGGACGAGAGAGGTTGAACGGGGATGCCGGAACAGAACGACTGGGAGCGCGAGTTCGATCACACCTGGGCGAACTCCGCCGAGCACAAGGAGCCCTCCGCCCGGGCCCGCATGCTCGCCGCCCGCTGGAAGGAGAACCCGCCGGACCCGGCGCCCTTCCGCGCCGACCCGGACCCGGTGCCGCGCCGGTCCTCCTGGGTCTCGACGGCCGTGGTCCTCGGCTGCGTGGCCGTGGTCATCGTGCTGCTGGGGTACGCGCAGATGCGTTCGCCGTACTAGGAGCCGAGCCGGAAGAATCGAGCGGGCGACACGAGCAGGAGGCGTACATTGCGGGAGGGCGTCGCGGCGGCACTTCGCCTCGCCGAGGGCGCGGCGCTGCCGGACGTCCTCGACACCGGCGACCCGGCGGCCTGGCTGGAGCTGGACGAGGGCGTGCGGGCGGTGGAGTGGAGCGGGCCGTCGGCCCACGGCTGGGAGCGGTCGGCCGACGAGCGCGCCCTGCTCGCCGCCCTGGCCGCCGGCGATCCGCTGAGCGACGCCCGGCTCGCCGTCGCCCTGTGCCACCGAGACGGCAGGGTCCGGCACCGTGCGCTGGGCCGGGTCGCCGGCCGTCCGGCGCTGCTCCCCCTCGTGGTCGTGCGGTGCACCGACTGGGCGGAGCCGGTGCGGGCACGGGCCCGGGACCGGCTCACCGAGGCGCTGGACGCCGTAACGGCCGCACCGCTCGCCCCGCTGGTCCGGCGCCTGGGCGACCGTCACCGCGGCGACTTCGCCATGGGCCTGCTCGGTGACGTGCTGCGGCGGGCGCCCCGGGAGCGGCTGGCCCCGCTGCTCGCGTCCGGTGACCGTACGGTACGCCGGTTCGCGTACGGGCTCGCCGTCGAGGAGGGCTTCCTCTCCGCCGCCGAACTGGCCCGCGCCGCCGCCCGCGACGACGACGCCGTCGTACAGACGCTGTGCGCGGACGCGGCGCTCACCTCCGTCACGCACGACACCGCGGCGGAGGTGCTGGACGCTCTGCTCGGCGCCCGCAGCCCGCAGGCCCGGTCGGCCGGCGTGACCGCGCTGCGGCGGCTGGACCGGCCGGACCGGGCGGCGGACTTCCTCGCGGACCGGTCGGCGCTGGTGCGGGCCTGCGCCCGCTATGTCCTGCGGCAGCACGGGACCGATCCGCTGTTCTGGTACCGGGCGCGCTGTGCGGGGGCCGCCGACCCGGTGCTGCCGCCCGGTGCCGCGATCGGGCTCGCGGAGTGCGGGACGCGCGCGGACGCCGCCCTGCTGTGGCCGCTGCTGGATCATCCGGCACCGGGGGTGCGGGCACGGGCCGTGGCCGGGCTGCGGACGCTGGACGTGACGGACGTACGGCGGATGTGGCGAATGCTGGACGACCCGGCACCCGGCGTGGTGCGCGAGACCACGCTCGCCCTGCTGCCGTCGGCCGCCGGACTGCCGGAGCGGGAACTGCTGCGGCGGCTGGATCCGGCACGCCCCCGCTGGGTGCGGGTGTCGGCGTGGCGGCTGCTGTACGCGCACGGCGAGGTCGTACGCCTGCGGGCGGCCGTGGCGCTGCTCGGCGATCCCGACGAACGGCTGCGGACGCGGGCAGAAGCGGTGGTGCGGAGCGCACTGCGCTGGGGAGTGGGGAGCCGGTCGGAGCCGGAGGTCGTCCGACTGCTGGTCCGGGGCCGCGCCCTGCTGGGCTGACCCACGGCACCGCACCGGTGACACACAGGGACATTTTGCTGCTCCTGGGGACGTTCCGGACCAGCTCATGGCAATGCGCAGGTGCACACTGGACAGCGGGACGAGTGCCTGACTGCGGGGTGATGCAAGATGCGGAGCCGGTTCCGGAGCGATCGGCGACTGACCGTGCGCATGGGTCTCACGCTGTTCCTGCTCGGGCTGCTGTACGTGGGCTTCGTCGCCGCACTGATCGTGCTGCTGAAGTCCTGGGTGCTGGTCGCCTTCCTGATCGGGGCGCTGTTCGTGGCGCAGTTCTGGTTCTCCGACCGGATCGCGATGTTCGCCATGCGCGGGCGGGTCGTGGAGCGGGAGGAGTATCCCGAGCTGCATGCCGTGGTCGACCGGCTGTGCGCCATCGCGGACATGCCCAGGCCGGTGGTCGCCGTGTCCGCGATGGACATGCCGAACGCGTTCGCGACCGGGCGCAGCCCCGAGCACGCGGTCGTCTGTGTGACCACCGGGCTGCTGCGCCGGCTGGAGCCGGCGGAGCTGGAGGGCGTGCTCGCGCACGAGCTGTCGCACGTGCGGCACAAGGACGTCGCGGTGATCACGATCGCGTCGTTCCTCGGGGTGCTCGCGGGCCTGATCGTGCGGTTCGCCTTCTACTCCCAGGTCTTCGGCGGCGGCCGCCGGGACCAGAACACCGCCGCCGTGTTCGCCGCCGTGCTGGGCGTCTCGGCGGCCGTGTACGCGATCAGCTTCCTGCTGATCCGGTCGCTGTCCCGGTACCGGGAGCTGGCGGCGGACCGCGCTGCGGCGCACCTGACCGGCCGGCCCTCGGCGCTGGCGGCGGCGCTCACCAAGGTCTCCGGGGAGATCGCGAGGATCCCGACCAAGGACCTGCGCACGGCGCAGGCGTTCAACGCGTTCTACTTCACCCCGGCGACCGGCCGGGAGCCCGGCATCGAGCGGTTCTTCTCCACGCACCCGACCCTGGAGCAGCGGCTGGAGCAGCTGGCCCGGATCTCGGCGGAGCTGGGCGAGGCCGCCACCCCGGGGAAGGCGGGCTGACCGTTGGGGCTGCTGGACATCCTGCTCGGCCGTACGAAACCGGTCGCGCCCGATCTCGACCGGCTCTTCGCGCTGCCGTCGGCGGCCGTGACGCTGGAGGCGGCGGCGGGATTCACGCCGACCGGGGGCGGGGCGGTGTGCTTCGCCACGGTGGAGGGCGCGGCCTTCGAGCAGATGCACCGTGAGGTGCAGGCACTGCTGGACGCGGACATCGACCGGGCCGGCCCGCCGGTGGAGCTGCGCCGGGACGCCTACGGCTACTCCTGGCTGGTGTCCCAGCGCTCCCCCGACCAGCTGCCCGAACTGGTCAACGATCTGCACGCGGTGAACAGTTCGCTGGAGGTCAACGGCTTCGGCCCGCAGTTGCTGTGCTCGCTGGCCGGGTTCACGGACGGCACCGGCCGGAAGCTGGCTCTCGTCTACCTCTACAAGCGCGGCACGTTCTATCCGTTCGCCCCGCTGCCCGGCACCGCCGAGCGGCGGGACACCGCGCTGGAACTGCAGCTCAGGGCCACGCTCGGGAACGATCTGCGGATCGAGCAGGACCTCGGCCGCTGGTTCCCGGTGTGGGGCGCCCCCGGCCTGTGACGGCCGGCGACGCCCCCGGTCACTTCCTGCTCTTCTCCCGCTCCTGCCGCCGGGCCTCGACGGGCCGCTCACGGCGGTAGCGGCGCTCCCACTTGGCCTGCCGGTCCCGGCGGTCCCGGTACGCCCGGTAGCTGTCGGGCGGGGGACCGGCGCCGGTGCCGGCCGGGGGCGTGGTGCCGGGCGAGCCACGGCCGTGCGTCGCGTACAGATACAGCAGGGCGACGGCGGCGAGCCACCAGAGACGGTTTCCGGTTCCGAGGATCACCAGGACGACGGTCCCGGTCGCGAGAATGCCACGCATGACGGACCTCCTGGGGTGAGTGGCGGGGATGCTTCCGTTCGCCCAGCGTAGAGAGGCCGTGACGGTCCGTGCACCCCGTTTTTCCGGGGCGCACCACGAGGCGCGCCACGAGGCGTCCCCCTCCTCCGCGCGTTGTCAGTGGCACCGGCGACCATGGCGGCAAGGCATCGTGAGTCGAAGGGGAGGCCGGTATGACGGAGGGACGGCGGTACGTCGACGTGGCGGAGCGGCGGGCCCGGCTGGCCGTGCGGCACCGGCTGGCCGGGGCGGCACGGGCGACGACGCCCGAGGAGGTCGCGGCCTGTCTGGTCGCCCTGCACGGCTCGGACCCGGCGACCGTGCACCTGGCGGTGGCCGCCCGGCTGACCGAACCCGCCAAGGCGGTGGCGGAGACGGAACGGGCGCTGTACGAGGACCGCACGCTGGTGCGGATGCACGGCATGCGGCACACGGTGTTCGTGTTCCCGGCGGACCTGACGGCCGTCGTCCACGCCTCGACGGGCCTCACGGTGGCCGCCCGTGAGCGCGCGGCCCTGCTGCGGGACATGGCGCTGGCCGGTGCCCCGGACGCGGCGTGGCTGGCGGAGGTCGAGGAGGCCACGCTCGCCGCGCTGGCCCGGCGTGGCCAGGCGACGGCGGCGGAGCTGGCGGCGGACGAGCCCCGCCTGCGCGAACGGTTCGTCCACTCGGCCGGGAAGAGCTACGAGGGCGTCCACACGGTCTCGACCCGCCTGCTGCGCGTGCTCGGGGTGGAGGGCAAGGTGGTCCGGGGCCGCCCGCTCGGCTCCTGGACGTCGAGCCAGTTCCGCTGGGCGCCGGCGCCGCCCCACCCCGAGCTGGACGCGGCCGGGGCCCAGGCGGCCCTGCTGCGCCACTGGCTGCGGGCGTGCGGCCCGGCGACCGAGGCGGACCTGAAGTGGTGGACGGGCTGGACGCTCCGGGAGGTCCGCCGCGCGCTGGCGGCCATCGGCGCCGAGGAGGTCTCCCTGGACGAGGGCACGGGTTACGTCGACGCCGGGGACGCGGAGCCGGTGACGGGCCCCGGCGCGCCCTGGGCGGCGCTGCTGCCCGCCCTGGACCCCACGGCCATGGCCTGGCAGCACCGCGACTGGTATCTGGACCCGGCGCTGCGCCCCCTGCTCTTCGACCGCAGCGGCAACGTGGGTCCGACGGTGTGGTGGAACGGCCGCGTGGTGGGCGGCTGGGCCCAGCGCGCGGACGGCGAGATCGTCTGGCGGATCCCGGAGGAGGGCGTCCGCAGGGAGGCCGCGGCCGAGGTCACGGCGGAGGCGGAGCGCCTGCGCGACTGGCTGGGCGCGGCCCGGGTCACCCCGCGCTTCCGGACCCCGCTGGAGCGGGAACTGACGGCGTGACGGCGCCAGGTGCCCCGCGCCGGTGACGCGGGGCACCCGGCGGCACGGCCGGCTCAGCGCGAGTAACGCATCAGTGCCCGCACCATGTGGCACGTGGTGTCGGACGGCGGGCGCATCCCGATCCGCTCCGCCGTGCCGCGGATCGTCTCGTTCCGGGCCTGGTCCGGGAGATACACGCCAGAGTCGAGCAGGGCTATGGCCAGGCGCATGGCCTTCAGACGCCGGTTGTGCGTGACGTACCACTCGCGCGGCCGGCCGGCCGGCAGCGGTCGCTTCGCCACGGGCTCGTAGGGCGAGTCGAACAGCACGGAACGCTGGGCGGTGGACTGGGTCGGCAACGGCTTGGGCTTCAGGGCGGCAGCGGGCACAGGCATCCTCCTGTCGCGGTCAGGGCACGCACCGGGGTCCGGCGCGCACCCTCGAACACTGCTTCCATTCTACGGGCCACCACTGACAAAAGCCGCTGGCCACAAGGGCTTTCGGGGCTCCAGTGACGGGGGTGCCGAACGGGTTTCGCGTACCGTGTGCGGCATGGAGATCTGGATCAATCCCGCCTGTTCCAAGTGCCGCAGCGCGATCAGCCTGCTCGACGCCGAGGGGGCCGAGTACACCGTCCGCCGCTACCTGGAGGACGTGCCGAGCGCCGACGAGATCAGGGCCGTGCTCGACCGGCTGCACCTCGAACCGTGGGACATCACCCGCACCCAGGAGCCGGCCGCCAAGGAGCTGGGGCTCAAGGAGTGGCCGCGGGACGAGAGCGCGCGGGACCGCTGGATCACCGCGCTGAGCGAGCACCCCAAGCTGATCCAGCGCCCGATCATCACGGCGGACGACGGTACGGCACTGGTGGCCCGCAGCGAGGAGGCCGTACGGGAGGCCATCTCGCACGGCGGCAAGGGCTGAGACCGGGTCAACTCCGGCGTGACACAGGTCACTTCAGTGACTCCTGCGACCGCTGAGTAACCTCGTTCGGTATCTCGTACATAGCGGCGTACGCTCCCCTACCTCTTCAGGAGGCGCGCATGTCGCGCAGGAGAACTCTCGGTACGAAGAAGAAGCTCGCGCTGCTCGTCGGTGCCGCGGCGGTGGCGGGTGGCGGGGCCTTCGCCCTGGCGTCCACCTCCAACGCCGCGCAGAGCCCGCAGAACGCCAGGACGCTGTCGGCCGGGGACTCGACCGTCTGCCAGGGGCTGGCCACGGCCCTCGGCAACAACGAGAGGTTCATCGCGGACCAGAAGGCGAAACCGGACGCCCAGTCGGCGGCCCGGATCGCCAACCGGCAGGCGGTCATCGAGCAGATCAAGGTCCAGCAGAAGGCGTCCGGTTGCACCGTTGGGGAGTCGGCTCAGGGCTCCCAGGCGGCGCAGGGCGGCGACGCGGGCCAGGGCGCGGGACAGCAGGGCGGCGGCCAGCAGGCCGGGGGCGCCCAGCAAGGCGCTGACCAGCAGGCCGGGGGCGCCCAGCAGGGCGGCGGTCAGCAGGCGGCCGGCCAGCAGGTGTGCAAGGGCTCCACCGTGACGCTCTCCGGCGAGGGCGGCGCCCCGGCCGCGTCCAGCAACCAGTTCCCGGCGGGGACGACCCTGAAGGTCACCAACCTGGACAACAACAAGTCCACCACGGTGAAGGTGACGTCCGTCTCCGGCAGTTGCGTCCTGCTCAACAACACGGCCTTCGAACAGGTCCGGGAACCGGGCAAGTTCCTCATCCGGCGCGCGGTGATCGAGAAGGTGGGGTGAGGCTCAGGGAGCCGACAGGAAACCGGTGAGGTGGCGGACGAGGGCCGGCGGTGCCGTCTGCGGCAGCGCGTGGTGGGAGACGTCCGGCAGTACGGCCGTCTCCACGCGCGGCAGCAGCGCACCGGCCCGCGCCACCACCTCGTGAGGGTCATGGGTCCTGCTGTTCGCGGCCGCGAGCAGCAGGACCGGCATCCGCAGGGCGCGCAGCGCGTCCGGCGCCGGCCGCGGGCCGGTCACCGGCTTCGCTGCCGGGAAGCCGGCGGCGGCCTCCTGGAGGGCCAGCCAGTCGGGGTCCAGCGCCGCTCCCCCGCTCTCCCACTCCAGGAAGGCGCGGACCCGGCGGGGTGCGGGCCGCAGCAGCATCGGCAGCGCGTGCAGCAGGTACGCCGTCTTGAACCCGGCGAAGCACTGGGTCGGGTCCAGCAGGAACAGACGGCGCACCCGGGCGGGCGCGCGCAGCGCGTGGTGCAGGGCGATCCAGCCGCCGTAGGAGTGGCCGCCGACGTCGGTCGCGGTGATACCGAGGCCGTCCAGGACGGCGTCCAGCCAGTCGGCCAGGTCGGCGACCGTACGGGGGTGGCGGTCGCCGGCCCGGCTCAGTCCGGGCGCGCCGGGGAGGTCCACGGCGTGCACCCGGCGGATCCGGGCGAGGCCGGCGGCCTGCGCGTACCAGGAGGCGGAGGTCGCTCCCCCGCCGCCCGGCAGCAGGAGCAGCGGCGGCGCGTCACGCGGGCCGCAGACGTTGACGTGGGCCTCGCCGAAGGGCGTGGCGACCGTCAGCGCCTCGCGGTCGGCGGGCCACTTCGCCAGGACCTTGTCGTACGCAACCCGGTACGCCCCGCCGTCGTGTCCGGCCATGGCGCCTCCCTTATTATCTCGCTCAGCAAGATGTTCGCCGAGCGAGATGATAGCCGGGAGGCTCTCCGTGTCCACCCCGTCCGGCCCCGCCGAGGGGCCCGAGCTGGAGATCGTCCACCTGCTGCGCGCCGCCACCGTGGAACTCGGCCTGCACAGTGCCCGGTTCGCGCACCGGAACGGCATGCACCCCACGGACGTGCGCGCCCTGATCGCGCTCATGGACGCGCGGCGCGCGGGCGAGGAGATGAGCGCCGGGCGGCTCGGTGGCGTGCTCGGGCTCAATTCGGCGGGTACGACCGCGCTCGTCGACCGGCTGGAGGGGGCCGGGCTGGTGCGCCGGGTGCGCGGGGAGCGGGACCGGCGCAGGGTCGTGATCGACGTGGAGGACCGCGCGGTGGAGCTCGGCTGGGCCTTCTTCGGGCCGCTGATCGAGCGGTCGGCGCAGCTGCTGCGCGGCTACGACGACCACCAGCGGGCGGCGATCCGGGACTTCCTCACCGGCGTACGCGAGGCCGCCGCCCGAGCGCAGTGAAACGGCCCCTGCCCACCCGGCTCCGCCTCACCACGTGAGCCGGGGCACAGAACGACCAGGTAACACGGGGTTCACAGACGGGCAATGGCCGGGAAACGGCCTGTTGACAGGCTGCCCGGCAGATCGAGCGGCGCACCGGTGCCGCAGCGCCGCAGCACCCGCCGGTGCACCCGACCCACCCCCGAAGGATGTGGCCCCGTGACCTTCAAGGCTGAGTACATCTGGATCGACGGCACCGAGCCGACGGCCAAGCTGCGTTCCAAGACGAAGATCATCACGGGTGCTCCGGCCGGTCTCGACGCGCTGCCGATCTGGGGCTTCGACGGCTCCTCCACCAACCAGGCCGAGGGCCACTCCTCCGACTGCGTGCTCAGGCCGGTCTTCACCTGCCCGGACCCGGTGCGCGGCGGCGACGACGTCCTGGTGCTGTGCGAGGTGCTCGACACCGACATGAAGCCGCACCCGTCCAACACCCGGGCCGCGCTGGCCGAGGTCGCCGAGCGGTTCGCCGCGCAGGAGCCGATCTTCGGCATCGAGCAGGAGTACACCTTCTTCGACGGCTCCCGCCCGCTGGGCTTCCCCGAGGGCGGCTTCCCGGCCCCGCAGGGCGGTTACTACTGCGGTGTCGGCGCCGACGAGATCTTCGGCCGGGAGGTCGTCGAGGCCCACCTGGAGAACTGCCTGAAGGCCGGTCTCGGCATCTCCGGCATCAACGCCGAGGTCATGCCGGGCCAGTGGGAGTTCCAGGTCGGCCCGCTCTCCCCGCTGGAGGTCTCCGACCAGCTCTGGGTGGCCCGCTGGCTGCTGTACCGCACCGCCGAGGACTTCGGCATCTCCGCGACCCTGGACCCGAAGCCGGTCAAGGGCGACTGGAACGGCGCGGGCGCCCACACCAACTTCTCCACCAAGGCCATGCGCGAGGGCTACGCCGCCATCATCACCGCGTGCGAGTCGCTCGGCGAGGGCTCGAAGCCGCTGGACCACGTGAAGAGCTACGGCGCCGGCATCGACGAGCGGCTGACGGGCCTGCACGAGACCGCCCCCTGGGACAAGTTCTCCTACGGCGTCTCCGACCGCGGGGCCTCGGTCCGCATCCCGTGGCAGGTCGAGAAGGACGGCAAGGGCTACATCGAGGACCGCCGCCCGAACGCCAACGTCGACCCGTACGTGGTGACCCGCCTGCTGGTGGACACCTGCTGCACCGCGCTGGAGAAGGCCGGCCAGGTCTGATCCGTACCGCCGCGTCCGAGGGGCGCCCGCCGTGTCGGCGGGTGCCCCTCGCGCGCGTCACGCCCCCGTCCCTGCTCCGACGCTGTCCGGGGATTGAGACGGCGATCCGGCCACCGATGGGCCGTGGCAGGCCGCTGACCAGGGCGGAAAGCCGGGGTTCAGGGTGGACACAACGTCAATTTCACGCCAAGGAAGCGTCCAAGCAGTGAGAGGAGGCTCCTGCCCGGCGCACGCCTCTGCTTCAATGGGCGCATGGCCGGCTTCCAGCAGATCACCGCGACGGGTCGCCACGACCTTGAGCCGTTCTGGCCTTCCCGTCAGCACCACGACTTCGACCGTGTGTGTCGCCCCGCGAGGAACGCGCGGGCCCTCTAAAGCCGTACACCCCGGCCTTCGGCCAGCGCGGAACGACGTACGTCCTCCGGCGCGCCCGACCACGAATCGCGGCCGCCGCACCTCCCGACGAACTCCTCGCGCGAAAGAGCTGACCTCTCATGGCGACCTCCCGTTCCCTGTCCACCGCCACCCTGACCGCCCCCGCCGCGAACGGCACCCGGCACCGGCTGCGCGCCGTCGACCGGGACGAGGTGGTGGACGTCGCTGACTTCCTGCCGCCCGGCGCCACCTGGCTGCCCGCGCCGCAGCACGCCCTGCCGACCCTCCCGGGCCAGCCGCCGATGGTCGGCTACCTGGTGCTGGTCCCGGCCGACCAGCGGCCCCCGTTCCTGCCGGTCGCGGTCCCGGACCAGCCGGAGACCGAGGCGGACCCCGGCACCGAACCGCTGGTGCGGATCGACCCCGTGCGGCGCACCGCCAGCGTCGACGGCCGTGAACTCGACCTGACCTACCTGGAGTTCGAGCTGCTGGCGCACCTGGTGGCGCACCCGCACCGGGTGCACACCCGCGACCAGCTCGTCACCACGGTGTGGGGCTACGGCCACGTCGGCGACGGCCGCACCGTCGACGTCCACATCGCCCGGCTGCGCCGCAAGCTGGGCGCCGAGCACCGCCAGGCGATCCAGACGGTGCGCCGGGTCGGGTACAAGTACACCCCGCCGACGGCCCACTGACCGTCCCGCCACCGACAGGACGCCGTCTCCCACGGACCTGGACCCCGCCGACCGCCCGGTCCGGGGCCCCGGCCCCAACGACCGTACGGCCCCTGGCGGGATCGCCGACTCGGACAACCGCACGACCCCGTCGGGGCCCCGGGTTCCGCCGACCACTCGGTCCCGGGGCCCCGGCTTCGACGACCGCACGGCTCAGGTGGACTCCCGGGGTCCGCCGACCGCTCAGTCCGGGCGCGGCCCCGGGCCCGAAGGCCGCACGGCCCAGGCGGAACCCCCGGCTACGGCGCCCCCGCGCCAACGCCCACTCCTCACCGGCCGTTCTGCCCTCGGCAGAGCCCCGCGCCGTCACGAGGCCGGGCCGGGCACGATCCCGGTATGAGACTTCTTGTGCTGGGCGGGACGGAGTTCGTGGGGCGGGCCGTGGTGGAGGCGGCGCTCGGACGTGGCTGGGAGGTGACCGTCTTCCACCGGGGACGGCACCAACCACCGGCCGGGGTGCGGTCGTTGCACGGCGACCGCACCGCGCCCGACGGCCTCGCCGCCCTCGCGGCGGACGGCGGCGAGGGCTGGGACGCCGTGGTGGACACCTGGTCGGCCGCCCCGCGTGCCGTGCACGAGGCGGCCCGGCTGCTGCGCGGCCGGGCCGGGCGGTACGCGTACGTCTCCAGCCGGTCGGTGTACGCCTGGCCCTGGCCGCGCGGCGGCGCGGAGGACGCCCCGCTGGTCGAGGGCGCCGCCGCTGACGCCGGGGCGACGGACTACGCGCGGGACAAGCGCGGCGGCGAGCTGGCCGCCGTCGGGGCCTTCGGCGCGGCTGCCTCGCTGCTGGTCCGGGCCGGGCTGATCCTCGGCCCGTACGAGAACGTCGGCCGGCTGCCCTGGTGGCTGACCCGGATCGCCCGCGGCGGCCCGGTCCTGGCCCCCGGCCCGCGGGACCTGCCCGTGCAGTACGTCGACGTGCGCGACCTCGCCGATTGGCTGCTCGGCGCGCTGGAGCGCGGGCTGTCCGGGCCGTACAACCTGGTGAGCCCGCCCGGCCACACCACCATGGACGAGCTGCTCCAGGCGTGTCTGCGGGTCACCGGCGCGGACGCGGAGCTGCGCTGGACCGACCCGGAACCGATCCTGGAGGCCGGGATCGAGCCGTGGACCGAGCTGCCGGTGTGGGTGCCGCCGGGCGGCGAGATGTACGACGCCGTGCACCGCGCGGACGTGTCGCGGGCGGTGGCCACGGGGCTGGTGTGCCGGCCGGTGGGCGAGACCGTCGCGGACACCTGGCGGTGGCTGACGGAGATCGGCGGCAGCGCGCCCCGGCGCCCGGACCGGACCCGCAAGGGCCTGGACCCGGAGGTGGAGGCGAAACTGCTGGCACGGACCGGGCACGGCCCGACATGACCGCCGATGTCCGTGAACTTCCGTGGCAGGTCCGGCCGTTGGGGCTGCTGTCACACGGTGGTTCCGTGAGGAATTCGTGAGACCGCTGAACACCTCGGGGGCGGCGTCCGTATGGAAGGGCGCCGCTTCACTCCTGTCGGGCGCCTCGATGCTGCCCCGCAAGGAAGTCAGAGGAGTTCCATGGGACGCAACACACGAAAACGCCGTACGCCGCTGGCCACCAAGGCCATAGCCGCATCGGCGGCCCTAGCGCTCGGTGGGGGCGGGCTGATCTGGGCGAACTTCTACGCCTCGGCTCACGAGTCGGACAACCAGTCGTGGGGAGGCAACCAGACGAAGGCCGCGACGGCGCAGGTCGCGACCATCTCCTGCCCGGACGTGGGCCAGAAGCTCACCAACGTGCCGGCGCAGGCCCGTACCGAGGTCGCCGGGGAACTGGCCAACCTCGACCGCCAGATCACCGACGCCTACCAGCGTCTGGCGACCACGCGGGACGCACAGGCCAGGGACGCGAGTTTCGTGCAGAACTCCATCCTGCAACCGCTGCAGGACCGGCGGAAGGCGATCCTCGACCGGATCAGACTGGAGATCACCCGCGTCGGCGGCACCGCTCCCAGCAGCCTGGACACCCTGGCCACCTGCACGGCGCAGAACGCCAACCAGACCACCGCCGGCGGCCAGCAGCAGAACGGCGGTCAGCAACAGGGCGGTCAGCAGCAGGGTGGTCAGCAGCAGAACGGCGGTCAGCAGCAGGGCGGTCAGCAGCAGAACGGCGGCCAGCAGGGGCAGAACGGCCAGCAGGGCAACATCGGCGGGCAGGCCGGCAACGGCCCGGTCGCGGCCGACTTCGTGGACATCACCAAGGTCCAGGCGAACGTCAAGGCCAAGCCGCGTGCCGGCCGCAACGCCTCCACCGGCAGCTTCACCACGCGCTGCGGTGTGAACGCCAACAAGAACCACAACACCGACAACGTGATCGTGGCGCCGGGCGTGGCCAACGGCGCGCACCACCTGCACGACTACGTCGGAAACCAGAAGGTCAACGCCTTCTCCAGCAACCAGACCTTCCTCCAGGCCGCCACGAGCTGCCAGAACCAGAGCGACCTGTCGTCGTACTACTGGCCGGTGGTCCGGGTCCAGGACGGCACCCAGGACTTCGACCAGAACGCCGACGGCGGTGGCAAGGAAGGCAACGTCGGCCGCATCCTGACCCCGGTGCAGGCGCAGATCAAGTACGTGGGCAGCCCGCGGAGCAAGGTCGTGTCGATGCCGCAGTTCCTGCGGATCATCACCGGTGACGCCAAGACCACCACCAACGGTCTGGCCAACGCCAACGCGCACTGGAGCTGCACCGGCTTCGAGAACAAGGTCCAGCTGACCACGCAGTACCCGATCTGCCCGCAGGGCAGCAAGGTGGTGCGGACGTTCGCCTTCCAGAGCTGCTGGGACGGCCAGAACGTCGACAGCGCCAACCACCGGACGCACGTCGCGTTCGCCGACGCCAACGGCAACTGCCAGAACGGCTTCAAGGCGATCCCGCAGCTGACGATGCGCCTGGTGTACAACATCACGCCGCCCACCATCCAGAACGGCCAGGTGAAGAACGCCTACGCGGTGGACGGGTTCCCGGAGCAGCTGCACAAGGCGGCCACGGACCACGACGACTTCATCAGCGTCACGAAGAACGGTCTGGCCAACAAGATCGCCAACTGCGTCAACCGCGGTCAGAACTGCTCATGATCCCGTAACGGGCGCAGGACAGAAGGCCGGTGACGGATCCCCCTCCCGTCACCGGCCTTCGTCGTGCCCTCGCGCCCGGGCGCGCTCGTCAGCCGCTGTGCGCGTGGTGGTCGGCGCCGTCCTCCAGGTCGCCACCCAGCCTGCCGCGCAGCGCCTTGACCACCCCGTCGTCGCCGACGGCGACCCACTTGCGGCCGACCAGGTAGTGACCGCCGTAGTCCTTGGCGTCGTTGATCCACTCGCGCTGGCCGCGGTCGGTGGCGAAGGTGGCGAGGATGAACCTGCCCTCCCCGGTGCGGCAGATGGCCTGGCGGATCTCGTCCGCGTCGGTCTGCATGTTCGGCGCGCACTTCACCTGGGCGGCCAGATGCTCCAGGCTGCCGGTCGCGGTCGGCGGCACGGACTCCGTCTTCCCGCCCGAGCCGCAGCCCGCCAGCGTCAGTACGGCCGCCGCGCCGAGCAGCAGTCCTGTCAACCTCATCTGTTCCTCCGGTCCGGTGTGCCAAGCATGCCCCAGCGCCTTCGGATACGGCTCCCGCGCGCGCTGCGCTCAAATCCGGTGACCGGGCGCGCACGGCTGTGCGAAGGTGACGCGGTGAACCAGAACTGGGAAGACCGCGTGACCGCCGCCTGGGCCGCCTTCGACGCGTATCCGGAGGAGCGCGCGCACGAGTTCCGCGCGCTGATCGACAGCCTTGTCGCCGAACTGCCGGGCGACAGCCCGCTCGGCCCCTTCGAGCAGGCCTGCGCCTGGGACTCCACCGGCCGCTCCGACAAGGCGGTGCCGCTGTACCGGGAGGCCCTGGCCCGCGGACTCGACGGGTACAAGGGCCGCCGGGCGAAGATCCAGTTGTCGAGCTCGCTGCGGAACACCGGTCGGGCGGAGGAGGGCGTCGAACTCCTCACCCCCGAACTGGACGCCACGTCCGACGAGTTGGACGACGCGGTGCGGGCCACTCTCGCCCTGTGCCTGTCCAGCCTCGGCCGCGACCGCGAGGGCCTGTCCCTGGTGCTCGGCGCGCTCGCCCCCCATCTGCCGCGTTACCAGCGGTCGATGGCGAACTACGCGCGCGCCCTGGTCGAACCCCGGGTGTGAACCACTCGTCCGGCGGTGACCAACCGCCGGCTCGCTCGTTCTCCCGGACGTGCAGTCACAGGATGTATCCCAGCGTCACGCACCCTCCCCCGCCGGGAGCGCCGGTCCGGTCGACGTCGAACAGGCCGAGGCCGCGCTCGTCGAGCACTACCCCAGGCTGGTCCGGCTGGCCTACCTGGTGCTGCCGCCGGACCTCGGCCGCAGCCGCCGGGTCCTGACCGCACACGCCCTCGTCCAGCGCGCCCTGCCCCGGGGCCGCACACAGCCGTCCGTGATCCCGGCCCAGGCCGCCGGCCGGGACGGCGACCCCGGGTACGCCTACCTGCGCGAACGGATCCTGCGTACGGCCCTGGAGGCGGCCCGCCCCCGCAAGGGCCTGCCCCGGCTCGCCCCGCCGCTGCTCCCCCAGGTGTGGGGCCTGAGACTGTTCCCGCGCTCCGGCGGCGCCGACGAACTCGCCCTGGACCAGCGGCTGTCCGCCCTGCCCGGCCCGGCCCGCGCCGCCTACGTGCTGCGCGGCCTGGAGAAGCTGCCCGACCCGGACATCCGCGACCTGCTCGACGCCGCCGGGGTCCCCGACCCGGGCGGCGCGCTGGCCTCGGCGAACAGTGTGCCCATGCAGCCGGGGCTGCTCTCCTCCCCGGAGTTCGACCCGTGCTCGCTCCAGGCCCGGCCCACCGATCTGATGCGCCGCCGCCGGCACGCCAAGGCCGCCCTCGCCGCCGCTGCGGCGCTCGCCGTGTGCGGCGCGCTGGTCGCCCTGCCGGGCGACGGCTGGGGCCCCGACGGCGCCGCCGCGCCCTCCTACGCCGGGAACCCGGCCGCCGAGGCCGCCCTCGACCCCGGCAAGGTGACCCGGGTCTCCCCCACCGCCTGGCGGACCTCGGCGCGTACCGACTTCTCCGTGTGGCCCGCGCGCGGCCCGCTCACCGGCGACAAGGCCCTGCTGCGCCGCGCCCTCGCCGTCTGGGCCCGCCCCGGGGAGACGGTCCGCGTCTCGGCGACCCCGGGCACCCAGACCGGCGGCCCGGCCGGCCCGCCCCAGTTGCTGTACGCGGGCGAGGTCGACACCGCCCGGGTGGTGATCCTCTACGACGGCCTGCGCATCGCCCGCTACGCCGAGCCGGAGAACGGCACGCGGGGCGCGGCACTGGACTTCGCCCGCGTCGACGGCGCGACGGGCGCCGGGGCGAGCGCACTGGTGCTGGGCCGCTCCGACGGCAACGTCCGCTACCTGACCGCCCCGTGGGTGACGAAGGCGGCGCAGCGGGACCTGACGAAGCCGGACGCGGGGGCGACGCCGCTCACCCTCGCCGACGGTGTCACCGCGCCGCTGGCCAGCCCCGCCGTACGGACCGGCGGCTGCACCTCGTGGACCGTGCTCCAGCTGACCGACGCCTCCGGCACCCGGCTCACCACCGACCTGGGCGAGCTGGTCCCGGCCCACCTCACGGCCGGGACGCCCGGCGCGGCCGGGGAGGCGTCCGGTGCGCGGGGGCTGCGCACCTGGGCGCCGTTCGCCTGCTCCCTGGCGGGCGAGCGCTCGTCGGGCGTCCGGAGCGTCAACGCCTGGGCGTTCGCCGAGCAGCCGCTGCCCGAGGGCAGGGGGTCCGGTGCATGGGTGTGCACCCGGGCGGAGACCTGGCGCGGCGACGGTACGGCCGCGCTGGCCCAGTTCCGCACGCCGGGCGGGGCGGCCGGGGCGGTCGTCGCCAAGGGCACGGATGTGCCGGCCTGCGGGCCGCGTGCTCCTCATGTGCTGGCCGGGGTGCTGTGGAAGTCGCCGGCCGGGAGCTGGTACCTGCTCGCGGCGGGCAGTGAGGGGACGTCGGCGGTCTCGGCGACGGGCGGGGTCACGGGGTCCGCTCAGGGGCCGCTGCTCGCCGTCAAGGCCGAGCGGGGCGCGCGGGCGGACCTGAAGGGGACCCTGACGGACGGTCGGGAGATCAGTGGACTGCACTAGCTGACACGAGTGTCGCCGCCGACGGCGGCCCGGCATCGCGCCGCCGTCGGCGGCGACACCGGGTTCGAGGTCGAACCGCGTCGCACCGGGCAGGCGTTGACGGTCGCCGCCGACTCCACCGTGCCGGCCGCCGCACGCCGGGAGCTGCCGGACACCGCCCACTCCTGTGAGCAGGGTTTCCGGAGTGATCGCCTGCTGCTCGACATGTGATCACGAGCGGCCGGAACCGATCGGTAAAGTGTTCGCATGAGTACCGGGGTTCGCCGCAGGATGGGCGTCGAGGAACGTCGGCAGCAGCTGATCGGCGTCGCCCTCGACCTGTTCAGCCGACGCTCGCCCGACGAGGTCTCCATCGACGAGATAGCCTCGGCGGCGGGCATCTCGCGGCCGCTCGTCTACCACTACTTCCCGGGCAAACTCAGCCTGTACGAGGCCGCGTTGAAGCGCGCCTCGGAGGACCTCGCGAGCCGCTTCGCCGAGCCGCACGAAGGCCCGCTGGGCGCCCGGCTGCTGCGCGTGATGGGCCGCTTCTTCGACTTCGTGGACGAGCACGGCCCCGGTTTCTCGGCCCTGATGCGCGGCGGCCCGGCCGTCGGCTCCACGACGACCAACGCGCTCGTCGACTCCGTCCGGCAGGCCGCGTACGAACAGATCCTGTCCCATCTGGGCGTGGCCGAGGCCTCCCCGCGCCTGGAACTGGTCGTCCGCTCCTGGATCTCGCTCGCCGAGTCCACGGCGCTGATCTGGCTGGACGGCCGGCGCATCCCGCGCGCCGAGCTGGAGCGGCAGCTCGTGCACGACTTCGCCGCGCTGGCCGCCGTCGGCGCCGCCCACGACGAGGGCATGGCCGCCCTGCTCCGCACGATGGTGCGGGACGAGCCGGCCGACGGCCCCATCGCGGAGCTGGTCGGCCGGCTGCTGTCCCTGGCGCCCTGACCTACCGGTCGAACTTCCGGTACGACGGGTCGAGGTCGCGGATCTCGGCGGAGGCGTGCAGCGTGAACGCCGCGTCCGCCACATGCTCGCGGAGCAGCTCCAGGGCCGTCTCCGTCAGCTTCGCCTTCGTCTCGTCGCTGCGTCCGGCGAGGAGCCCGATCGTCACGTGCACGACGGCGTGCCCGCGCGCCTCGGGGTCCTCGTACCCGAACACCGTGTACGCGCTCGGCCGGAACTGCGTCTTGCAGGCCTCCGGCTTCGCCGCCGCGATCTCCACGGTCGCCTCGTGCAGCGCGCGGGCGAAGCCCGCACGGTCGAAGGCGTTCTCCATGGTGGCGGAGTAGTCGATGGTGATCTGCGGCATGCGCACTCCTGTTCTAGGGCAACGGCCTCACCCTAGTTCCCCGCGCGGGTGAACACCGCGACGGTCCGCGCGGGCACGCTGAACGTGCCCGAGCCGGCCGCGTAGGCGGCGGTCCGCACCACCTCGTCGGCGCCCGCCGCCTGCACCGGGTGCAGCCGGTACGGCGTCCCGGCGAGGGCGGCGATCTTCTGCTCCTGCCGCTGCGGGGTGGCGTTGAAGACGACCACCAGGTCACCGAGGCGCATGGTGATCACGCCCGGCGTCTCGTCCTTCCCGGACAGCGGGAACGACAGCTCTTCCTGCACCCGCGCGGCCGTCCCGAGGGAGAACGCCTTCTCGGTCGTACGGATCCTGAGCAGGTCCCGGTAGGCGGCCGAGGCGCCGGTGATCTGCTCGCAGCCGACCTCGACCGTGCTCAGCAGCGGCTTGGCGTACTCCCACTTGGACTGGTTGTCGGCCGCCGGGGGCAGCCCGCGCCCGAAGCCGTTGCCGTCGGCGCAGTTCCAGTGGATGGCGTTGAACCAGTCCCCGCTGTCGAAGGAGTTGCGGTCCAGGGACTTCGAGCGCAGCAGGTCGGTGCCGGCCTGGGAGAGCGCGGGTCCCTGGGAGAGGGCGGCCGTGGCCATCGCGAGGACCTGCATCCGGGCCCGGTCGGACGCGGAGGTGTCCTTCGGCAGCTTGTAGGTCAGCGCGTCGAACAGGGACTCGTTGTCGTGGGCGTCCACATAGGCGAGGGCGTCACCGGGCGCGTGTGCGTACCCGGCGGGCGCGCCGTTGTAGTCGACCCCGGCGCCGGTCACCTCCTTGCCGTCGGTGCCGGTGAACCGGTACCCGGCCAGGTTGCCGGTCAGACCGACCTTGATCAGGTCCTGGTAGTGCAGCAGGCGTGCCTTCTGCTCCTCCTCGGTGCCGTTGGCCGTGGAGGAGTTGGGGTCGGTGTAGAGCCCGGACGCGAAGCCCTGGACGCCGGGGTCCTCGTCGAAGGGGCCGCCGCCGCGCACCGCGTCGCGGGCGCGGTCGGAGAAGGTGGCGATGCCGGTGCCGGCCATGTTGGCCTGCGTGGCCTGCACGAACCGGGCGTCGTTCGCGACCTCGCCGAAGTTCCAGCCCTCCCCGTACAGGATGATCTTCTTGCCGTCGATGCCGTCCTTCTCGACGGTCAGTGCGTCCAGGGCCTTCCTGACGGCCAGGATGTTGGCCTTCGGGTGGTGGCCCATGAGGTCGAAGCGGAACCCGTCGACCTTGTACTGCTTCGCCCAGGTGACGATGGAGTCCACCACCAGCTTGCCCATCATCGCGTTCTCCGGCGCGGTGTTGGCGCAGCAGGTGCTGTTGGCCACCGAGCCGTCGGCGAGGAGCCGCTGGTAGTAGCCGGGCACGATCCGGTCCAGGACGCTGGTGTCCGCCTGCCCGCTGGCCGCGGTGTGGTTGTAGACGACGTCCATGACGACCCGCAGCCCGTCCCGGTTCAGCGACTGGACCATCTGGCGGAACTGGACGGTACGGGCCGTGCCGTCCGGGTCGGTGGCGTACGAACCCTCGGGGACCGTGTAGTGGTACGGGTCGTAACCCCAGTTGTAGGCGTCCTTCGCGGCGGTCCTCGCCACGCACTCCTGCTGCTTGTCGGAGTCGGCCGGGTAGGAGGCCAGGTCGCAGTCCGGCCGCGCCTGGTCGGCCTTCCGCTCGGGGATGGTGGCGATGTCGAACGCGGGCAGCAGGTGGACGTACGACGTCCCGGCACGGGCCAGCGCCCGCAGGTGCCTGGAGCCGTCGCTGTCCTTGTCGGTGAAGGCCAGGTAGGTGCCCGGGTGCTTCGCGGTGCGGTCCTCGACGGAAAAGTCCCGGATGTGCAGCTCCTGGATCTGCGCGTCCTTCAGCGGTACGGCCTTCGGCTTGCGCAGGGACGTCCAGCCGGCCGGGGCGAGGGACGGGTCGTTCAGGTCCACGACGAGGCTGCGCCCGGAGTTCGCGGTGAGCGCGACCGAGTACGGGTCGGTGACCTTGTTGGTGACCAGCTTGCGGACGCTGGGCGCCCACACCTTGACGACGTACCGGTAGGGCTTGCCCTTCCAGGACGCGGGGCCGGTGACGGACCAGACCCCGGTGGTGTCGTCCCGGTGCATCGGCACGGCCTTGCCGTCCAGGTCGAGGCGCACGGACTGGGCCGTCGGCGCCCACACGGACAGCGTGGGCCGGCCGTCGTGGAAGACCGGGCCGAGCTTCGCCTTCGTCGCACCGGGGTAGAGGTCGTCCAGCACACCGGCGATCTGCACGCCGGTCGCGGCCAGCACGGCACCGTTGGCGGCGCGCTGAGAGGCCACGAGCTGGCCCTTGACCGCCGCACGGACCCGGTCCCGGTCACGCGGGTCGACGGACCAGGCGGTGTAGTCCTTCAGATGCGGGAACCTCGCCTTCTGCGCGTCCGTCAGCGCGGTCTTCTCCAGCCGGATCCAGCGTTCGTCGTCACTGGTCAGCGTCCCGTCCTCGACGGTGATCGAGCCGTCGCGGGAGTACAGCAGCTGGGTGGAGGCGGCGCCGTCGACGCCGTTCCAGGCGAGGGTGTCCCGGTCGATCCAGACCGCCTTGGACGTGGTCGGGTCCAGCGCGGCGGCACTGCCGGCCGGCTGGGGCAGCAGGTACTGCTCCTGGCCGTTCACCAGCCAGACCTCGTTGCCGCTGCCCTTGAGGTCCAGGGACTGGTCGGCCGGGAGGTCCTTCTCGTCGCCCTTGTGGATGATGTAGCTGAGGCTGGTGGCACCCTCGGTGAGCGGCACCTCGAAGACCGCGCCATAGGCATCAGTCTTCACCGGCTCCAGCGGGTCCGACCAGTCGGTGGGGTGCGCGGCACCCGTCCAGACGTGCAGGCCCCAGCCGTCGTAGTTGCCGTCGGCGCGGTGATAGTGCAGGACGGCCTTCGTCTTGTCCTGGGCGGGATAGCCGGGCCGTTCGGTCCGTACCTCGGCCTTGCCCTGTTCGATCCAGACCTCGCCCGTCCTGGTGACGTCGATGGACCGGTCGGCCGAGACGTCCTTGTCGCCGTCCTTGTCGATGACCAGGAAGCCGACGTCGGAGGCGCCGGGCTTGAGCTTGACGTAGGCGAAGGCGCCGTAGGCGTCCCGGCCGATGAAGGGGTGGCTGGCCGGCCAGTTCGTGGCCTCGCCGTCGGCGAGGTCGCCCCAGGCGTACAGGCCCCAGTCGGCGTAGTCCCCGTCCGTGCGCTGGTAGTGGACGATCACGTAGTCCCGGGAGGAGGCCGTGGGGACCTCGGGCGCGGGCGGGGTCCCGGTGGTGCTGCTCGCCGTGGCGCTCGCGGTGCGCCCGGCCGAGTCGATGACGACGGCCTTGTAGCGCAGGGCGGTGCCGGCGGGCACGTCCTTGCCGAGCGTCTGAGTGACCTGGTAGGGGGCGTGGTCGGCGGAGCCGAGGGTCTTCCACGTGCCGTTTCCGACCTGGGCGGCGAAGACGACCCGGTTGAGCTGTCCGCCGTCGACGTCGGCCTTCAGGACGGCCGTCCCGGTGGCTCCGGCGGCCGGGGCGGTCAGGGCGATACCCGGCTCGGTGGCGGGCTCGGCGAGGGTGCCGGCGGCCTTGTAGACGACGGCGGAACCGGCCGGGACGGTGACGGTGAGCTTCCTGTCGCCGTCCGTCCGCACGGTGTCGGTGGCGCCGTAGACGCCCCGGTACGACATGTCCGCGGATCCGGTCGCGAACGTCGCCGTCTTCTCGGAGTCGGCGTTGTTGAAGGCGACGACGTACTCCTGGCCCGTCCGGGCGTCGGTGCGCGTGAAGGCGTAGACACCGGGCCCGTCGGCCGCGTACCGCTCGGTCTGCACTCCGTCGGTCAGGGCCGGATCGGCCTTGCGCAGTTTCGCGAGCGCGGCGATCTGCCGGTACAGCGGGGCCTTGGTGTCGTAGGCGGCGCTCGCGTGGGTGCGGTCGGTGCCGATCTCGTCGTCGTCCAGGTAGTCGGCGACCTTGGAGGCGAACATGGTCTGGCGGGCGTCCTTGTCGCCGCCGGAGCCGGTGAAGCCCTGCTCGTCGCCGTAGTAGACGACCGGGTTGCCCCGGCTGAGGAACATCAGCTCGTTGGCGAGCCTGTCCTTCTTCAGGATCTCGGCGTCGGTGGCCTTCGGGTTGTCCTGCTTCAGGAAGTACCCGATGCGGCCCATGTCGTGGTTGCCGAGGAAGGTGACCTGCTCGTAGGCGTTGGCCTTGTCCGTCGTGTACCTGTAGTCGTCACCGAAGACGCTCGCGAGCCTGCGCGCGCTGCCGCCCTGGGAGGCGTAGGCGCGGGCCGCGTCCTGGAAGGGGAAGTCGAGGGTGGCGTCCAGGCGGCCCTGGGTGACGTACGGGGAGGTGACGGCGGTGTCGGCGGAGTAGACCTCGCCGAACATGAAGAAGTTCTTCCGCCCGCGCTCGGCCGCGTAGCGGTCCAGCGCGGTGGCCCACTGGGTCCAGAACTCCATGTCCACGTGCTTGACGGTGTCGATCCGGAAGCCGTCGACGGCGAAGTCCCGCACCCACCGCTCGTAGATCTTCTCCATGCCGCGGACGACCTCGGGACGCTCGGTCCACAGGTCGTCCAGGCCGGAGAAGTCGCCGTAGGTGGTGGACTCGCCGGCGTACGTCGAGTCGCCCCGGTTGTGGTACATCGTCGGGTCGTTGAGCCAGGCCGGGACCTTGCTCCCGCTCGTGGCCTTCGGGGTGTACGGGAAGGAGGCGCCGGAGACGGCCGGGAACTTCCGGCTGCCGTCGGCGTAGTCGGCGTCGTCGAAGGGCCTGCCGTCCTTCGTCAGGTAGGGGAAGGCGCCCTTGGACAGGTAGTCGTAGGACTTC
This sequence comes from Streptomyces sp. Ru62, assembly GCF_002920615.1. Lineage (GTDB taxonomy): Bacteria > Actinomycetota > Actinomycetes > Streptomycetales > Streptomycetaceae > Streptomyces. Next base: position 12,831 of record NZ_PQSU01000056.1, on the reverse strand, counting down.
TCGTCGTAGTCCACGACGTCTGCGGTGTGGTTGGTGATGACGTCGAAGAAGACCTTCATTCCCTTGGCGTGGGCCTTGGAGATGAGGGACTTGAGGTCGTCGTTGGTGCCGAAGTGCGGGTCGACCTGGGTGAAGTCGGTGATCCAGTAACCGTGGTAGCCGGCCGAGGCGTTGCTGCCGGTTCCCTGCACCGGACGGTTCTTGAAGATCGGCGCCAGCCAGATGGCCGTGGTGCCGAGGCCCTTGATGTAGTCGAGCCGCTTGGTCAGGCCCTTGAGGTCGCCGCCCTGGTAGAAGCCCTTGTCGGTGGGGTCGTACCCGGTGGACAGGCGGGAGCCGGTCAGTCCGCCCTTGTCGTTGGAGGTGTCCCCGTTGGCGAAGCGGTCCGGCATGACGAAGTAGAACTGCTCGCGGGTGTCGTCGTGCCGGGCGGGTACGGCGGCGAGCTTCGCGTCCGAGGGGGGCGCGGGCGGGGTGGCCGCGTGGGCGGCCAGTGGCTGGAGCAGCGCGGCGGCGAGGGCGACGGCGGTGACGGCCGCGGCCCGTCCGCGGTGCGGGGTGCGGCGCCTGCGGGGCGCCGGCCATCTCGGTATCACAGGGGATGACTCCTTGCGAGGGCGGCTGGTGGTTTGCAGCAAGGGGCGTGAAACCTCCCGTAAGAGGTTTCACGCTCCGTCAGGCTGGTGCTAGCAGCTCGACTTGCCGGCGTAGAGCGCCAGGGCCGTGTTCGAGCCGAGGGTGGCGGTGAACTGTCCGCTGGAGTTCACGGTCACCGGGGTGTTGTTCTGGACGTTGCAGTACGTCCCGGCCGGGAGGGACGTCTGGTAGGTGCGGGTCAGGGACGAGGACTCGTGGTTGATCGCCACGTAGCCCTTGCTCCCCCGGCCGAACGCGATCGCGTTGTTGCCGTTGTCCCACCAGTTGGTGACCGCCTGGCCGCGGGTCGCGTTGCGGAAGGCCACCATGGACTTGATCTCCGGCCAGGCGTGCTGGCACTTCCAGCCGTCCTGCCAGCAGGCGTTCATCTGGCCGCCGTTGGGCGGACCGGCGTCGGCGTCCGACCACTCGTAGCCGGAGTTGACGTCCGGGGCGCCGTACGGCCACGCGAGCATGAAGACGTTGGCCAGGGTGTAGTTGGCGCCGCTCTTGTAGTTCAGCGTGCTGCCGTTGCGCTCGGTGTCGTGGTTGTCGACGAAGACGCCCGCGACCGAGCTGTTCAGATAGCCCCAGCCCTCGCCGTAGTTGTTCAGGTAGGCGAGCTTCTCGCTGGTGAAGACGCGCTTGAGGTCGTAGGCGTAGCGGAACTCCTGGACGTCTCCGTTGCCGGTGTACTCGGAGGGCTGGACGGCCTCACCCGCGCCGTAGATGACCTCCTGCTTCCAGTAGGCGGACGGGTTGGTCAGGCGGCTCTTGATGTTCGCCAGGTCACCTGCCGGTATGTGCTTGGCGGCGTCGATCCGGAAGCCGTCGACGCCGAGGGTGAGGAGGTCGTTCAGGTAGCCGGCGATGGTCTTGCGGACGTACTCCTCGCCGGTGTCCAGGTCGGCGAGGCCGACGAGTTCGCAGTGCTGCACGTTCCAGCGGTCGGAGTAGTTCGACACCTGGGAGGTGCAGTCGTCGAAGTCGTAGACCGAGTACAGGCCCGGGTAGTCGTACTTCGTGTACGACGAGCCGCCGGTGCCGGTGCCGCTGCCCGCCGACATGTGGTTGATCACGGTGTCGGCGACGACCTTCACCCCGGCCGCGTGACAGGTGTTCACCATGTTCCGGAAGGCCGTGCGGTCGCCGAGGCGGCCCGCGATCTTGTACGACACGGGCTGGTACGACGTCCACCACTGCGCCCCCTGTATGTGCTCGGCGGGCGGGGAGACCTGGACGTATCCGTAGCCGGCGGGGCCGAGGGTGGTGGTGCACTCCTTGGCCACCGAGGCGTAGTTCCACTCGAAGAGGACGGCGGTGACGTCCTTGGTGCCGGGCGGGGAGGCCTCGGCGGCCGTCGGGGTCATGCCAACCAGAGCGGCGGCCGTGAGGGCGACCGCCGTGGGGAGGGTCCTGCGTGCCATGTGGGGTTCCTTCGACGTTGAAGGCAGATGGACCGCTGAAGGCGCTTGCTGAAATATTTCAGCAAGCTTGCGGTGACGCAGATGTTAAAGGCCCGCTGGCCGAAGCGCAGCGGGCCGTTGTGAACTTGATGCAAGAACTTTCAGACGGGACCCCAGGACGGGTCCCACGTCCGGCTGTCAGTCCGTCGTCGTCCACCAGACCGTGGTGTCGGCGGGCACCTTCGTCTCGCCGTCCGCCTCGGTCACCTCACCGCTGGTGAGCAGGACACGGCCGTACGACGGGGTCGTCACCGACTCTCCCGTGGTGTTCGCGACGCACACGAACTCCCCGCGCCGGAAGGCCAGGACGCCCTCGGGCGCCCGCAGCCACTCCACCGCCTCCCCCGCGCCGAGGTCCGGGTGGGCGCGGCGCGCGCGCAGCGCGGCCCGGTACAGCTCCAGCGTGGAGCCGGGGACACCGGTCTGCGCCGCCACGCTCAGCCCGGCCCAGTCGGCGGGCTGCGGGAGCCAGCTCCCGCCGCTGCCGAAGCCGTAGGACGAGCCCTCGCGGGTCCAGGGGATCGGGACCCGGCAGCCGTCGCGGAAGCCGTCCTGGCCGGCGCCCCGGAAGTACGCCGGGTCCTGGCGCACCTCGTCGGGCAGGTCCACGACGTCCGGGAGGCCCAGTTCCTCGCCCTGGTAGATGTACGCCGACCCGGGCAGGGCGAGCATCAGGAGGGTGGCGGCGCGGGCGCGGCGCAGGCCCAGCTCCCGGTCCCCGGCGGTGCGGATCTGGGTGCCGAGGCCGGGCGGGTTGGCGAAGCGGGTGGCGTGCCGGGTGACGTCGTGGTTGGACAGCACCCAGGTGGCGGGGGCGCCGACCGGGCGCATGGCCTCCAGCGTGCGGTCGATGACCGCCCGCAGTTCCTCCGCGTCCCACTCCGCGCTCAGGTACTGGAAGTTGAAGGCCTGGTGGAGTTCGTCGGGGCGGACGTAGTGGGCGGTGCGCTCGACGGTCGGGGTCCATGCCTCGGCGACGAAGATCTTCTCCCCCGCGTACTCGTCGAGGATCCTTCGCCACTGGCGGTAGATCTCGTGCACGCCGTCCTGGTCGAAGAACGGCATGACATCGTTGCCCAGCAGCTTGAGCTGGTCGTGGGCACCGAGGTCGGGCAGACCGTCGGCCTTGACCAGGCCGTGGGCGACGTCGATACGGAAGCCGTCCACGCCCATGTCCAGCCAGAAGCGGAGGATGGAGCGGAACTCGTCGCCGACGGCGGGGTGGTTCCAGTTGAAGTCGGGCTGCTCGGGGGCGAAGAGGTGCAGGTACCACTCGCCGGGGGTGCCGTCCGGCTCGGTCACCCGGGTCCAGGCCGGGCCGCCGAAGATGGACTCCCAGTCGTTGGGCGGCAGTTCGCCGTTCTTCCCCTTGCCGGGGCGGAAGTGGTAGCGGTCGCGGAGCGGGGAGCCGGGGCCCTCGGCGAGGGCGCGCTTGAACCACTCGTGCTGGTCGGAGGAGTGGTTCGGGACCAGGTCCACGATGATGCGCAGGCCCAGCTCGTGGGCGTCGCGGATGAGCGCGTCGGCGTCCAGGAGCGAGCCGAACATCGGGTCCACGGCGCGGTAGTCGGCGACGTCGTAGCCGGCGTCGGCCTGCGGGGAGGCGTAGAAGGGGCTGAGCCACACGGCGTCGACGCCGAGGTCACGCAGATAGGGCAGACGGGAGCGTACGCCCTCCAGGTCGCCCATGCCGTCGCCGTTGCTGTCGGCGAAACTGCGCGGATAGACCTGGTAGATGACCGCGTCCCGCCACCAGTCGCGGCGGTCGGCGACGGTGGCGACGGCGGAGTGGCGGGCCGGTGCGGCAGGGTGCTGCTGGCTCATGGCGTCCTTGATACGTAACTGGGGCATGGTGGGAGGTCGGTGGGTGCGGCGGCGAGGCGGGCCGCGGTGACAGCGGGGTCGGATGGACACCGCGGCCCGCCTGGACAGTGGCGGGCGTCAGCCCTTGGTGCCGCCGGCGGTGAGACCGGTGACGAGGTTCTTCTGCACGAGGTAGAAGAACACGGTCACGGGTATCGCGATCAGCACCGCGGTGGCGGCCATGTAGTTCCACTGGGCGTCGTGCTCGCTGACGAAGGTCTGCAGACCGACGGCGAAGGTGTACTTGGAGTCGTCCAGCAGGAAGGTGGTCGCGAAGGCGACCTCGCCGACGGCGGTGATGAAGTTGTAGAACGCGGCCACGGCCAGGCCCGGGCGGGCCAGCGGCAGGATCAGCCGGAAGAAGGTGCCGAAGGGGCTGAGCCCGTCCACCCGGCCGGCCTCGTCGATCTCGAAGGGGATGGTGTCGAAGTACCCCTTGAGCAGCCAGGCGCTGTACGGCACGGCGGTGGTGCAGTTGATGAGGATCAGCGCCCAGTAGGTGTCGATGAGGCCGAGCTCGCTGAAGATCTCGTACATCGGCACGATCAGGATGGCGATCGGGAAGGCCTGCGTGAGCAGCAGGACCCACATCAGCTGCTTGTAGCCGGGGAAGCGCATCCGGGAGACCGCGTAGCCGGTGGTGGCGGCGACCAGGACACCGATGAACGTCGTGCCGAGCGCCACGATCATCGTCGACTTGAACCAGTCCAGGAACCCGGTGTGCTGCAGCACGAAGCTGTAGTTCGAGAAGCTGAACTTGCCCGCGATGTCCGCCGGGTGCAGGTAGTCCTCCTTGTCCGGGCCGAGGGACAGGTAGAACAGCCAGGCCACCGGGGCCAGGGCGATCAGGCTCGCCACGGCGAGGCCGCCGTGCAGCAGGGCGGCGCCGGCCGGGCTGCGCTCGCCGCGCCGGCGCACGCGGCGCCGGGGGGCGGTCGCGGGGGCCGGGGCGGTCTCGGTCTTGTCCAGGGTCGTGGTGCTCATGGCGGCGGCTCCTGCGGCGTCAGACGGCGAGCTGGTCATTGCGCTTCAGCCAGCGGAAGTAGAAGGAGGTGAAGACGGTCAGGATCGACAGCAGCAGCACGCCGTACGCGGCGGACTGGGCGAAGTCGCGCGGCTGCTGGCCGAAGCCCAGTTGGTAGGCCCAGGTGACGAGGATCTGGGCGTCCGGGGCGGAGTTCTTGCCGAACAGCAGGAAGATGATGACGAACTGGTTGAAGGTCCAGATGATGCCGAGCAGCACGACGGTGGAGCTGACCGAGCGCAGGCCGGGCAGGGTGACGTGCCGGAACCGCTGCCAGGCGCTCGCGCCGTCCATCTCGGCGGCCTCGTACAGCGAGGAGTCGATGGACTGCAGGCCGCCGAGCAGGGACAGCATCATGAACGGCACACCGCACCAGGTGTTGACCATGATCGCGGAGAACCGCTGCCAGAAGGTGTCCTCCAGCCACTCCGGCTGGGGCAGGTGGAGGGAGCCGAGGATCTGGTTGAGCACGCCGGAGTCGGCGAGCATGATCCGCCAGGAGAAGACGGTGACGAAGGTCGGCACGGCCCAGGGCAGGACGAGCAGCAGCCGGTAGGCCGTACGGCCGCGCAGCTTCTGGTTGAGCATGAGCGCGAGACCGAGACCGATGCTGTAGTGCAGGGCCACGCAGGCGACCGTCCAGAACACGGTCCACAGGAAGTGCGACCAGAACCGGTCGTACGCCGTCGGGCCGAAGAGGATGTCGTGGTAGTTGTCCAGGCCGATGAACTTGTACGTGGCGTCGATGTGGTTGACGCCGATCGTGCGCGCCGAGTTCAGGCTGTTGGCGTCGGTGAGGGTCAGGTAGAAGCCCCGGACCAGCGGGTAGCCCACGAGGACGCCGAGCACGACGACCACCGGGGCGATCATCGCGTAGGCGTACCAGTACTTCTGGAAACCGTTTCGGAAGCGCTGCCCCAGCCCGGGCCGAGGCGCGCGGTCACCGCGGCGCTTGCCGGTCGCGCGGTCGATGGCGACTGTCATGGTTCGACACCTTCAAGAAGATCAAGGGGTTGGGCCGGGCACAGGGTGGTGGCCGTCGGACCCTTCCCCCCGTTCACGCGGAAGGATCCGACGGCCACGCGGGCTTACTTGCTGAAGCCGCTCACGAGCTTGGAGATGGCCAGCTCGGCGTTGCCCAGGCCCTTGTCCAGCGACTCCTTGCCGCTGGCGACCTTGGGCAGCTCGGTGTCGAGCGGACCCCACAGGGAGCTGTACTCGGGCAGCGCCGGGCGGGGCTGGGCGGCGGCGAGGACGCCCTGGTAACCGGCGATGCCCGGGTCGGCCTTGACCTTGTCGGTGTAGGCGTCGGAGCGGGTGGGCAGAGTGGAGTTCTTCAGGGCGATGGTCTCCTGGGACGGCGCCGAGGTCATGAACTTGACGAACTTCAGGGCCGCCGCCTGGTGGGCCTTGTCCGAGCCGGCGTAGACCGAGAGGTTGTGGCCGCCGGTCGGGGCGCCCGCCTTGCCGGTGGAGCCCGCCGGGACGGTGGCGATGCCGAGGTTCGCCTTGTCCTGGAAGGCGCTGCCCTTGTAGAAGTTCGTGATCTCCCAGGGGCCCTGGATGATCGCGGCGACCTTGCCGTTGACGAACGCGTCCTGGATGTGGGCGTAGGCGTCTGCGGTGGCGTCGGCCTTGTGCAGGCCCTTGCCGGAGAACAGGCTCAGCCAGGTGCCGTAGCCCTTCTTGGCGGCCGGCGAGTCCACGGTGATCTTCTTGGCGGCGGCGTCGACGGTGTCGGTGCCCTCGCCGTAGAGGAAGGGCTGGGCGTAGTAGGCCTGGGTGGAGCCCCAGTAGCCGTCGACCTGGGCCTTGTCCTTGATCTTGGCGGCGTCGGCCTTCAGCTCGTCCCAGGTCTTGGGGGCCTCGGTGATGCCGGCCTTCTTGAACAGGGCCTTGTTGTAGACCAGCGCGAGGGTGTCGGTGACCAGCGGCACGCCGTAGGTCTTGCCCTCGTACTGGGCCTGCTTGATCAGGTTCGGCTCGAACTTGCCCTGGTCGGCGAGGGCCTCGGTGCCGTCGAGGGGCAGGAAGAAGCCCTTCTTGGCGAAGGCGGGGGTCCAGCCGACCTCCGAGCGCAGCACGTCCGGGGCACCCTTGGCGCCGGCCGCGGTGTCGAACTTGTTCTGCGCCTGGTCGAAGGGGACGTTGACGTACTTGACCTTGACGTCCTTGTTGGCAGCCTCGAACTGCTGGATCAGGGCCTTGTACGTCGGCGCCTCATTGGTGGCGTTGGAGGTGTCCCACCAGGTGATGGTGACCGGGCCGTCCGACTTCCCGCTGTCGCTGTCGCTCCCGCCGCACGCCGTCGCCGTCAGGGCGAGGGACGCCACCAGCGCGGAGGCCGCTATGCCACGCCGCATGAGTTCTCCTTGAGGGTTAAGCCCGAGTGGTACAGGGGACGGTCCCGTCCGCCCCTGCGACTTGCCGACTGCGCCGTTGCCGCGGCCGGGCGATGGGAACGTAACAGCCATGTAAGCGTTGCGAAAGACCTTGCAGAAAAAAAGTGCAAGGGGAGACGATGGTTACTCCGTCGTGACCAGCCGGCGACCGCGGCGCGACCCAGCGGCGCAGGCGCTGAGCGGCGATGACGACACTTGTGCAAGACTTGCAAGCTCTTGCCACCGAGAATCCCGAGGGAGCGCGATGACGCAGCAACCCACGGCAGGCCGTACGCCCGCCCGCGCCCGGCGTCCGGCCGGTGTGCAAGGGGAGATACGACCGGTACAGTCCGGTGCCGTGACCACACGGCTTGCCGACATCGCTGCGCAGGCGGGGGTGAGCGAAGCGACCGTCAGCCGGGTCCTCAACGGGAAGCCGGGAGTCGCCGCCACCACCCGTCAGTCCGTGCTCGCCGCGCTGGACGTGCTGGGCTACGAGCGCCCGGTACGGCTGCGGCAGCGCAGCGAGGGCCTGGTGGGCCTGATCACGCCGGAGCTGGAGAACCCGATATTCCCGGCCCTGGCGCAGGTCATCGGCCAGGCGCTGACCCGCCAGGGCTACACGCCGGTGCTCGCCACGCAGACCCCGGGCGGGTCGACCGAGGACGAGCTGACCGAGATGCTCGTGGACCGCGGGGTCGCCGGGATCATCTACGTCTCCGGGCTGCACGCGGACACCACCGCCGACATGCAGCGCTACGAGCGGCTGCGCGCCCAGGGCGTGCCGTACGTGCTGGTGGACGGGTTCTCGCCGAAGGTGCAGGCGCCGTTCATCTCCCCCGACGACCGGGCGGCGATGTCGCTGGCGGTCACGCACCTGGTGTCGCTGGGGCACACCCGCATCGGGCTGGCGCTCGGGCCGAAGCGGTTCGTGCCCGTGCAGCGCAAGATCGAGGGCTTCGTCCGGGCGGTGCAGGACCAGCTGGGGCTGGCCGCCCAGACCGTCGAGACGGAGTTGATCCAGCACTCGCTGTACACCCTGGAGGGCGGTCAGGCGGCGGCGACGGCGCTGATCGAGCGGGACTGCACCGCGGTGGTCTGCGCCAGCGACATGATGGCGCTGGGCGCGATACGGGCGGCCCGGCAGCGGGGTCTGGAGGTGCCCCGGGACGTGTCGGTGGTCGGGTTCGACGACTCCCCGCTGATCGCCTTCACCGACCCGCCGCTGACCACGATCCGCAAGCCGGTCCCGGCGATGGGACAGGCGGCGGTGCGCACGCTGCTGGAGGAGATCGGCGGGACACCGGCACCGCACAGCGAGTTCGTGTTCATGCCGGAACTGGTGGTGCGCGGTTCCACCGCTTCGGCGCCGAATGTCCTCCGTACGTCGTAGAAGGTGCGCTGCGGACCCGACCTTGGGATGATCGGCCGAGGAAGCCTTGTCTGGCAGACTCTGTGCCTATGAGTGACTCGACCGTGACAGAGCCGGAAGGTCGCGAGGAGGTGGCCGTTCCGCGGGCCGTCACGGGCGAGGTCCCACGCGGTCCGCTGGGCCGGCTGCGGCGGCCGAGACGGCCCCGGCTGTGGTTCGAGATCCTTTTGATCGCGGTGAGTTACTGGACGTACTCACTGATCCGCAACGCCGTGCCGGAGCAGCGGTCCGCGGCGCTGCGCAACGCGGACTGGATCTGGCGCGCCGAGCACGCGGTGGGCATCGCCGTCGAGCAGTCGGTCAACCACGCCGTCAACTCGGTGACTTGGCTCATCATCGGGATGAACTACTACTACGCCACACTGCACTTCGTCGTCACGCTCGGGGTGCTGGTGTGGCTGTACCGGTGGCATCCCGGCCGGTACGCGGCGACCCGGCTGGCGCTGTTCGCGACCACGGGTGTGGCCCTGGTCGGTTACTACCTGTTCCCGCTCGCCCCGCCCCGGCTGATGCGCGGCGGCCACTTCGTGGACACCGTGATGGCGCACCACACCTGGGGCTCGATGGCCTCCGGCGACCTCAAGCACATGTCGAATCAGTACGCGGCGATGCCGTCGATGCACATCGGCTGGTCGCTGTGGTGCGGGCTGACGGTTTTCGCGCTGGCGTCGGTGCCGTGGGTGCGGGTGCTGGGGCTGCTGTACCCGACGGCCACCCTGCTGGTGATCGTCGCCACCGCCAACCACTTCTGGCTGGACGCGGTGGGCGGTGTGCTCTGCCTGACCTTCGGGTTCACGGTGGCCCGGGTGTGGTACGGCAGCCTGCCGCACGCGCTGCCCCGGCTGGTCCCGGCCCGGACCCCCGCGCCGGCTCAGGCCCTGTCGCCGTAGAACAGCTCCTCCACCACCGTGCGCGCCCGGCGGGTGGTACGGCGGTACGCGTCCAGCATGTCCCCCGCGTGCCCGGCGCCGTAGCCCAGGTAGCGGCCCACGGCGGCCAGCTCGCGGGGCTCGGTCGGGAAGGTGTCCCCGGCCCGGCCGCGGACCAGCATGACCGCGTTGCGCACCCGGGTGGCCAGCACCCACGCCTCGTCCAGGATCTCCGCCTCCTCCGCGGACAGCAGCCCGGCCTCGCGCGCGGCGGCCAGGGCCTGGCGGGTGCGGGTGGTGCGCAGAGCCGCCTCCTGGTGGCCGTGGCGCATCTGGAGGAGCTGGACCGTCCACTCGACGTCGGACAGACCGCCGGGGCCGAGCTTGGTGTGCAGCTTGGGGTCGGCGCCGCGCGGCAGCCGCTCGGACTCCATGCGGGCCTTCAGCCGGCGGATCTCGCGGACCCCGTCCTCGGTGAGGCCCTTGGCGGGGTAGCGCAGCGGGTCGGCCAGCTCGACGAACCGCCGGCCGAGGTCCGCGTCGCCGGCGACCGGCTCGGCCCGCAGCAGGGCCTGTGACTCCCAGACCAGGGACCAGCGGCGGTAGTACGCCTCGTACGACTTCAGGGTGCGCACCAGCGGGCCCGACTTGCCCTCCGGGCGCAGGTCGGCGTCGATGAGCAGCGGCGGGTCGGCGCTGGGGAGCTGGAGCAGGCGGCGCATCTCGGCGACGACCTTGTTCGCGGCGGCCGACGCCTCGTGCTCGTCCACGCCGTCCTGCGGCTCGTGCACGAACAGCACGTCCGCGTCGGAGCCGTAGCCCAGCTCGTGCCCGCCGAAACGGCCCATCCCGATGATCGCGAACCGGGTGGGCAGGGTGTCGCCCCAGCCCTCCCGGACCACCGCGCGCAGGGTGCCGGCCAGGGTCGCCTTGGTGAGGTCCGAGACGGCCGCGCCGACCCGGTCCACCAGCGCGCCCTGGTCGGCCTCGGCGGGGCTGGTCTCGGTGCCGTAGGAGCCGACGATGTCGGCGGCGGCGGTGCGGAACAGCTCACGGCGGCGGACGCCACGGGCCGCGGTGACACCCTGCGCGGCGTTCTCCGCGCGGCCCACGGCCGCCATGATCTCCTGCTCCAGCGCGGCCCGCTGCCGCGGCGCGAGGCCACCGCCGACGGCCGTGGGGCCCGCTCCGCTGCCGTCGCCCAGCAGGGCCACCGCCTCGGGGGCGCGCATCAGCAGGTCGGGGGCGAGGCGGCCCGCCGACAGGACGCGGGCCAGGTTCTCGGCCGCCGCGCCCTCGTCGCGCAGCAGGCGCAGGTACCAGGGGGTCTTGCCGAGCGCGTCGGAGACCTTGCGGAAGTTCAGCAGGCCGGCGTCCGGGTCGGCCGAGTCGGCGAACCAGCCGAGGAGGACCGGCAGGAGGGTGCGCTGGATCGCCGCCTTGCGGCTCACGCCGGAGGCCAGGGCCTCCAGGTGGCGCAGGGCGGCGGCCGGGTCGGCGTAGCCGAGCGCGACCAGGCGTTCGCGGGCCGCCTCCGGGCGCAGCCGGGCCTCGCCGGGGGCCAGTTGGGCGACCGCGTCGAGCAGCGGACGGTAGAAGAGCTTCTCGTGCAGCCGGCGCACGACGCCGGTGTGCCGCCTCCACTCGCGGTTCAGCTCGGCCACCGGGTCGGCGCGCAGGCCCAGGGAACGCCCGAGGCGGCGCAGGTCCGGCTCCGCCTCGGGCACGAGGTGGGTGCGGCGCAGGCGGTAGAGCTGGATGCGGTGCTCCATGGAGCGCAGGAAGCGGTACGCCTCGTCCAGGCGGGCGGCGTCCTCGCGGCCGACGTAGCCGCCCGCGGCGAGCGCCGTCAGGGCGTCCAGGGTGGTGCCGCTGCGCAGGGCGGGGTCGGTGCGGCCGTGCACCAACTGGAGGAGCTGGACGGCGAACTCGACGTCGCGCAGGCCGCCGGGGCCCAGCTTGAGCTCGCGGTCGATCTCGGCCGCGGGGATGTTCTCCACGACGCGGCGGCGCATCTTCTGCACGTCGGCCACGAAGTTCTCGCGGTCCGCCGCCTTCCAGACGAGGGGTTCGAGGGCGTCGAGGTACGCCTGGCCGAGCGCCGCGTCCCCGGCCACCGGGCGGGCCTTGAGCAGGGCCTGGAACTCCCAGGTCTTCGCCCAGCGTTGGTAGTAGGCGAGGTGGCTGCTGAGGGTGCGCACGAGAGGGCCGTTGCGGCCCTCGGGGCGGAGGTTGGCGTCCACCGGCCAGATGGAGCCCTCGACGGTGGTCTCGGAGCAGATCCGCATCAGGTGCGAGGCGAGTTTCGTCGCGGCCTTCAGCGCCTGGGGTTCGGGGGTGCCCTCGGCCGGTTCCGCCACGAAGATCACGTCCACGTCGGAGACGTAGTTCAGCTCGTGGCCGCCGCACTTGCCCATCGCGATCACCGCGAGGCGGCAGGCGGCGGCGTCCTCGGGGGCCGCGCGTTCGGCCAGGGACAGGGCCGCGCGGAGGGTGGCGGTGGCCAGGTCGGCGAGCTCCGCGGCCGCCTGGGCGACGTCCGTGGTGCCGCAGACGTCGCGGGCGGCGATGGAGAGCAGGCAGCGGCGGTAGGCGACGCGGAGCGAGACCGGGTCGGTGGCCTCCGCCAGGCCGCGCTCGAACTCCGCGACGCCCGGGTGGAGGTCGTGCGGCTCGTAGGTGACCAGGGCGTGCCAGTCGCCGGGGTGGCGGGCGAGGTGGTCGGCGAGGGCGGCGGAGGCGCCGAGGATGCCGAGCAGGCGGTCGCGCAGCGGCTTGGCCGCGATGAGGGTGTCCAGCAGTTCCCGATGGGCGGTGGGGGTGGGCTGGGCCTCCAGGAGGCGGACCAGGCCGTGCAGGGCGAGGTCGGGGTCGGCGGTCGCCCCGAGGGCTTCGAGGAGGACGGGGTCGTTGCGCACGGGGGCCAGTTCGGGGCCGTCGAGGAGGCGTTCGGCGGCGGACGGATCGGTGAAGCCGTGCCGCAGCAGACGGGTGAAAGTGCTGCTTCTGCGCCCCGGCGTCATGTCCGTGGTCTCCCCTCGGATCCGCTGTCGTCCTGGCCAGAGCCTAACCGGAGGGGGGCGGGTGGGGTGGCTTGCCGTCCGGCGGCTTCTGCGGGGCCCCTGCGGGTGCGGCTTCGGGGCGGGGTGCGAGGCCCCTG
>NZ_PQSU01000055.1 GCF_002920615.1 Streptomyces sp. Ru62 | reverse complement strand
ACGCACTGAGACCTGTCTTCGTCCCGTACATCACCGCCATGTACCCCTCCGCCGCGATGGCGAGGTCACCGTAGCCGTCCCCGTTGAAGTCGGCCGACCTGCCGGCCGCCGACGCCTTGTGGGCCGGCACCGCACCGGCAGGCCCACCTGCGGCCAGGACGACCGTGCCCACCGACACGACCGTGGCGGTGGCCAGCACGGCGGCCAGTCTTCGAACCCTGCGCATACGTCCGCCCTTTCGTACCGCATCAGCCCATGGACATCTGCCGTTCAGATCAAGGCTGCGCCACAGGAGACTGCCAAAGGCAGCGAACGGTTGTACGACAGCGGGCGTCGGCAACCGACAGCAGCGCAGTACAGCAGCCCCGGTAACCAGCCGTGATCGGCAACCACTGCAAAGGACCACACGGCAACCTCTGTGACCCTCGTTGACCTGTCTCTCCAGAGCTACGGATCAGAAGGCTGCAGGTTCGAATCCTGCCGAGTGCGCACAGACAAGAGGCCCCGGAGCGATCCGGGGCCTCTCGCGTTTCAGGGGCGAGTTGCCCCGGGCCTGCTCGGGGGGAGTCCGTCCTGGATCTCGTCCGGGTCCTGCACCTCGACGCCAGGCGTCTAGGGGACGAACTGTGCTGCCATGACTTCGGCCTCTCCTCGGAGAGCGAGACCGGGCCACAGGGATGGGGTTTCGCTTCAGTCCTCCAGTTCGGCGAGCCGGCGCAGGGCACGCAGACCCGGCACGAAGCAGTACCCGCCGCCGCGCGTGACCACGAAGCTGGGCAGGTTCCGCAGGCGGCGCCGGACCGGCTCGCCGGGAAGGCTGACGCTGCCGGTTCCGTCGTGATGGCCGGTCGTGATGGCCGGTACCGGGTCCGGCTCGCCGGGGCAGTCATGACGTTGCCGTCACCGCGCGAGCCGGGGCCGCCGAGGACAGATCGAGCCGGGCGCAGGAAGATGGGACCGGGCGGTACGTACCGGGCACGGGGTTGTCACCTTCCCGGTCCGCCTGTTTCCCCGAGGCCGTGAACCCGCGGCGCGACCTTCCGCACGAGAACCCCTCGCGCCGGGCGGGCGGCGGGAGCAGTCGCCTCCCCCGCCGGACCGTCGCTCGACGGGGCCGCCACCCTGACCCCAGCTGGAGGCAGCCATGGGCGCAGTTCTCGGTGACGTGCTGGGTTTCGCGGCCGGTGTCGCGGTCAGCCCGCTTCCGGTCATCGCCGTCATCCTCATCCTGGCCACGCCCCGGGGACGTCTCAACGGAATCCTCTTCACCGTCGGCTGGCTCCTCGGACTGTCGGCACTGGGCGCCGTGATGCTGGCGATCGCCTCCCCGGCGGGTGCCTCGGCGCACAAGCACCCGGCCACCTGGGTGGGAGCCCTCAAGCTCGCGCTCGGCCTGCTCCTCCTCCTCTTCGGCGCCCGTCAGTGGCGGCGGCGCCCGAAGGATCCCTCGCAGGCGAAGCTGCCGAAGTGGATGGGCGCCATCGACCGCCTCACTCCGGTCAAGGTCTTCGGACTCGGCACGGCGCTGGCCGCGCTCAACGCCAAGAACGCCCCGCTGACCATCGCCGCGGGGGCCGCGATCGGCTCGGCCGGCCTTCCGGTCGGGCAGCAGATCGCATCACTGGCGGTCTTTGTCGTGATCGCCACGCTCGGCCTGCTGGTCCCGCTCGGCGTCTTCCTCCTCGGAGGAGCACGGGCCAGGACCACGCTGGCGAACTGGAAGGACTGGGCAGCTCAGCACAATGTCGCCGTGATGGCCGTCCTGTTCTTCGTTCTGGGGCTGAAACTGCTGGGGGACGGCATCTCCGTCCTCACCTCCTGACGGGCCGGGCCCGGCACTTCGCAGCCGCGTGTCCCGGGGTCAGCACTCCTCGGCCGGGTCGTTGCGGTTCAGCTTCTCGAGGTATTCGTGGGCCAGGGCCGTGGCGCGGGTGAACCAGTCGGTGATGATCGCCAGTTCCTCCGGGGAGTAGTCGGAGAAGAGGGCCGTCAGTCGCTTGTAGTGGCCCGCGTACACCGCCTCGACGCGGCTGACGGCGTCCGGTACGGCGGCCACGCGGACCCGGCGGCGGTCGGTGGGGTCGGGCCGGCGGGTGACGTAGCCGGCGCGTTCGAGGCGGTTGAGGATGCCGGTCACCGCGCCCGTGGTGACGTGGGCGCGGGCCGCGAGGTCGCCCGCCGTCAGCAGTTCGTCGCCGGCCTCCAGGACGAAGGCGAAACAGGTCAGGTCGGTGACGTTCAGTCCGAGCCGCCGGGCCAGCTCCTGCTGTCCGATGAGGTGGGCGGCGATGAGGTGGTCCATCGCCGACAGCGCCTGGGCCGGAGTGGCGGGCGGGCGCGGCGTGCCGTGCATCTTTCGCAATCCCTTAGTTCGTGAGATATTAGGAGTGTAAATTTCTTAGCCCGTGAGAGAACTGGGTCGTCCCCTGGAGGCGGTTCCATGAGTCTGTACGACGAGGGTCACACGATCGCCGGCTGGACCGGCGTCGCCATCGCGACCGTGGGCAGCGCCGTGGTGGGGCTGGGGGTCTGTACGGCCTCGCTCCCCGTGGTCGGTGCCGGGCTGGCCGTGGTGGCGGTGAGCGTCCTGGTGACCTGGGCCCTGCACCTGTCCGGCTGGGGCAAGCCGCCCGGGGTGCGGCCGCGCGAACAGTGGGGCATGCGGGTCCGGGACGCCCAGGCGCGGCAGGGGCACGCGGAGTGCGTCGGGTGCCGGCTGGCGGGGCGGGGGCGGAAGCGGTCGGCCGACGCACCTGCCTCGGTGTCGGCCCCGGCGCCGGGTGCGGTTCCTGCCGAATCGATCCCTCTGTCCCCTGTCGAGTGAACGGGCTTTCTTGCCAACGACCACCTCGGCCGGGTCACCGACCACCTCGGTTCCCTCGCCGACCGCGCCGGTGGTGCGCACGCGCTGATCAAGCGGGGCTGCATGCGCCAGTCGGGAGTGGGGGCCGGGGGGACGCCGGTGTACGTGCTGCCGTAGCCGAGCACCGGAAGAAGGCCCGAAGTCGCCCACAGCCGTTGTCAGACCCACCCTCTACCCTCACGAGTGATGGCACAGGTCTGGAAGTGCGCGGGGCTGCGGTGGGCGGCGGGCGGTCCGGTGCTGGAGTGGGACGGCGGGCGGCGCAGTGCGCTGCCCCGGGGGAAGCGGGTCGCCTTCGCGGTGCCGGAGGGGGGAAGGCGTACGTGTGTGGGGGCGCGGGGGCATGTCTGTCCGGTGCGGGCCGCCGTGCCGGGGCGGAGTACGGGGGCCCGGTGCGAGGAGTGCGCGCGGCTGGACCGGGCGCACTCCGTGGCCGCCGACACGATCGCCGACGATCCACGGCCGTACCGCGTGTATCTGGCGTGGTTCGGGCCGGGGATGGTGAAGGTCGGCATCACCGCCGTCGAGCGGGGGCCGGCGCGGCTGCTGGAGCAGGGCGCGGTCTGTTTCAGCTGGCTCGGTACCGGTCCGCTGATGGCCGCCCGGCGCACCGAGGAGCTGTTGCGGGCCGCGCTGCGGGTGCCGGACCGGATTGCGTACGCCGAGAAGCGGGCGGTGCGGTCGGCGCTGCCGGGGACGGAGGCGGAGCGGGCCGCCGAGGTGCGCGAACTGCACGCGCGGGCCGTCGCGCTCGCCGGGTGGCCGGAGTCCCTGCGGCCCGAACCCTGCGAAGTGGTCGACCACGTAACGGTTTTCGGGCTCGGTGCGGGGCCGGAGGCGTTCGGGGAGGTGGTCGAACTCGTTCCCGGCGGGGGCGTGAGCGGTGAGCTGGTCGCGGTTGCCGGGCCCGATCTCCATCTGGCGGCCGGTGCTCGCGGGGTCGTCGTGCTGGACACGCGGCTGATGACCGGCTGGGAGCTGGTGCCGCCGGAGTCGGTGGCGGCCGGATGCGCCTTTCCCGTAAGGGAGTTCAGGAGGGAACCGGACGGGTTGTTCTGACCCGGGTGTTCCCTGAGGGACGCCTGTGCGTTTCTCAGGGAAATCACAGATTCGTGAAAGCGTGTTCTCAGAGGGCGCCGACAAGGTGTCCATCATGACCACGACCTCGCCCCAGGGGCGCACCGAACTGCTGAGGCCGGACGGGAGCCCCGTCCGCGTGCTGGTGGTGGACGACGAGATGTCCATCACCGAACTGCTGAGCATGGCTCTTCGTTACGAGGGCTGGCAGATCAGGAGTGCGGGGGACGGGCAGGGGGCCATCCAGACGGCCCGTGAGTTCCGGCCCGACGCCGTCGTGCTCGACATGATGCTGCCGGACATGGACGGGCTGAGCGTCCTCGGCCGGCTGCGGCGTGAGCTGCCCGATGTGCCGGTCCTCTTCCTCACCGCCAAGGACGCGGTGGAGGACCGTATCGCCGGGCTCACCGCCGGCGGGGACGACTACGTCACCAAGCCGTTCAGTCTCGAAGAGGTCGTCGCACGGCTGCGCGGGCTGATCCGCCGGTCGGGGGCCGCCGACCGGCGGTCCGACTCCGTGCTCGTCGTGGGCGATCTGACCCTGGACGAGGACAGCCACGAGGTGTCGCGCGGCGGCGAGAACATCCATCTGACCGCCACCGAGTTCGAGCTGCTGCGCTTCCTCATGCGCAACCCCCGGCGGGTGCTGAGCAAGGCGCAGATCCTGGACCGCGTGTGGTCGTACGACTTCGGCGGGCAGGCCAATGTGGTCGAGCTGTACATCTCCTATCTGCGGCGGAAGATCGACGCCGGGCGGGAGCCGATGATCCACACCCGGCGGGGGGCCGGTTATCTGATCAAGCCCGCCGCGTCATGAGCGGACGGCGACGGACGGGTCCGCAGCGGCGGCGGAGGCGACGGGCCGGACAGCCGCGCACGCTGCGGACGCGGCTCGTCGTCGCGTCCGTGACGCTGATCGCCGTGGTGTGCGCCGTGATCGGCACGGTCACCACGCTGGCGCTGCGCTCGCACCTGTACGAACAGCTGGACGGGCAGGTGGCGGAGGCCGGCAAGCGCCTGTCGGGGCCCATGAAGCCCGGCGGCATGAGCGACTCCGGGCTGACGGACCGGCTCACCGGCTTCGTCAAGGGGCCGACGCAGCCGGAGACCATCGCCGCCGAGGTCGGGCCCGACGGCACGGTCACCCGGGCGGTCATCGCCAGGGGGGCCTCCGACGGCGGCCCGTTCCAGCGCAACGACGCCGTCGCCCTCAGCGACGAGCAGAAGGCCGCCCTGAACAAGGTGCCCACCAGGGGCACGCACACCGTTGCCGTCCCGGGCCTGGGCGAGTACCTCGCGCGGTACGTCACCGGAGCCGAGGGCACCTACTACGTCGCCCTGCCGACCGAGACGGTCGGCAACACGGTCAACACCCTCATCCTCGTCGAGATCAGCGTCACCGCCGCCGGTCTCGTCGCCGCCGCCATCGCGGGGTACGTGCTCGTCGGCGTCGCCACCCGCCCCCTCCGCAGGGTCGCCGCCACCGCCACCCGGGTGTCCGAACTCCCCCTGCACAGCGGCGAGGTGAACCTCAGCGAGCGGGTCCCGGAGGCGGAGTGCGATCCGCACACCGAGGTCGGGCAGGTCGGTGCCGCGCTCAACCGCATGCTGGACCACGTCCACGGCGCCCTGCACGCCCGGCAGCAGAGCGAGACGCGGGTACGGCAGTTCGTCGCCGACGCCAGCCACGAGCTGCGGACGCCCCTCGCCTCCATCCGGGGGTACGCCGAGCTGACCCGGCGCGGCCGGGAGCAGGTCGGCCCCGACACCCGGCACGCGCTGGGGCGGATCGAGTCGGAGGCGGGGCGGATGACCCTGCTGGTGGAGGATCTGCTGCTGCTCGCCCGGCTGGACGCCGGGCGGCCGTTGCGGTTCGAGCAGACCGATCTCGTACCGCTCGTCGTGGACACCGTCAGCGACGCCCGCGCGGCCGGCATGGACCACGTCTGGCGGCTCGAACTGCCCGACGAGCCCGCGCCGGTGTCGGCGGACGCGGCCCGGCTGCAGCAGGTGCTGGTCAACCTGCTGGGCAACGCCCGCAATCACACGCCGCCCGGTACGACGGTCACCGCGCGGGTGCGGCGGCGCGGGCCGTGGATGTGCGTGGACGTCGAGGACAACGGGCCGGGGATCCCGGCGGAGCTGCTCCCGCACGTCTTCGAGCGGTTCGCCCGCGGGGACTCCGCGCGCTCGCGCGCCACCGGGTCCACAGGGCTCGGGCTCGCGATCGTGCAGGCGGTGGCCGCCGCGCACGGTGGTGCCGTCACGGTGGACAGCGTTCCCGGCCGCACGGTGTTCACCGTGCACCTGCCCGCCCTCGGCCCGGCCGAGCCCCGGCCGGAGCCCGGAACGAGCGGGCGATCGGACTCACAGGCACAGCACAGTGCCACCACATGGGTGCGACAGGGCAGTTGAGAAAAGTCGGTGCCATGCGAACCGACTCTTCTCCCGGCACCCTGCCGGCGCGGGAGCACCTCCCGGCCGCAGACGCCGGAACGCCTGTCCTGGACGTAGTGATCCCCGTCTACAACGAGGAGAAGGACCTTCAGCCGTGCGTCCGCAGACTGCACGAGCACCTCACGCGCACCTTCCCGTACGCGTTCCGCGTCACGGTCGCGGACAACGCGTCCACGGACACCACCCCGCTGGTGGCGGCACGGCTGGCGGCGGAGATCCCGGAGGTCCGCAGCGTCCGCCTGGAGCAGAAGGGGCGGGGGCGGGCGCTGCGGACCGTGTGGTCGGCGTCGGACGCCCCGGTCCTCGCCTACATGGACGTCGACCTGTCCACCGACCTCAACGCCCTGCTGCCGCTGGTGGCACCGCTGATCTCGGGCCACTCCGACCTGGCGATCGGCTCCCGGCTCGCCCGCACCTCGCGGGTCGTGCGCGGCCCCAAGCGGGAGTTCATCAGCCGGGCCTACAACCTGATCCTGCGCGGCTCGCTCCAGGCCCGGTTCTCGGACGCGCAGTGCGGGTTCAAGGCGATCCGGCGCGATGTGGCGCAGGTGCTGCTGCCCCTGGTGGAGGACACCGGGTGGTTCTTCGACACGGAGATGCTGGTGCTCGCCGAGCGGGCCGGGCTCAGGATCCACGAGGTGCCGGTCGACTGGGTCGACGACCCCGACTCCACCGTGCACATCGTGCGGACCGCCACCGACGACCTGAAGGGCGTGTGGCGGGTCGGCAAGGCGCTGACCACCGGTTCGCTGCCGCTGGACCGGCTGACCCGGCCCTTCGGTGACGACCCGCGCGACCGCGAACTCACCGACGTGCCCCGGGGACTCGCCCGCCAGCTGGTCGGCTTCTGCGTGGTCGGCGTCCTGTCGACCCTCTTCTACCTGCTGCTGTACAGCCTCTTCCGGCAGTTCTGCGGCTCCCAGCTCGCCAACGCGCTCGCGCTGCTGGTCTCGGCCGTGGCCAACACGGCCGCCAACCGCCGGCTCACCTTCGGGGTGCGCGGCCGGGGCGGCGCGGTACGGCACCAGGCGCAGGGCCTGGTCGTGTTCGGCATCGGTCTCGCGCTGACCAGCGGTTCGCTCGCCGCCCTGAACGCGGCCACGCACAGCCCGGCGCACTCCACCGAGCTCGCGGTGCTCATCGCGGCCAATCTGGCGGCCACCGTGCTGCGGTTCCTGCTCTTCCGCGCCTGGGTCTTCCCGGAGCGGAGGGAGTCCCTTTCGACCCCGGTGGCCACCACGCACACACCGTACGTACCGGCCCACCGTACGACGGCTCCGTACGTACCGGCCGACCGCGCGCCGGCTCCGTACGCACCGCTCCCGCAGCGGCCGGTCGCGCCGCCGCAGCCGTGCCGGACCACTCAGTTCCGCGCCGATGAGGCCGCGGACGGCAACTGGAGCGGCGTCACCGACGCGACCACGCGGTCGCAGCCGGTGCGCCCTCATGACACCGACCCGGGGGATGCCCGATGACCACGCACTACGACCCGCCGACGACAGAGCACGGCGCCGCGGCCGACTGGGGCCCGCCACCGACCGCGCCCCCGCGGGGCCCCCGGGCCGGTGAGCCGAGGCAGCCGTTCGTACGGAGACTGTGGCGCGGCCGGCCCGAGGACCCCCGCTGGGTCCGCCCGGCCCTCCTCGGCCTGCTCGCCACCACCCTCGTGCTGTACCTGTACAACCTCAGCGCCTCCGGCTACGCCAACTCCTTCTACTCCGCGGCCGTCCAGGCGGGCAGCAGGTCCTGGAAGGCGTTCTTCTTCGGCTCGCTGGACGCGGGCAACGCGATCACCGTGGACAAGCCGCCGGCCTCGCTGTGGCCGATGGAGCTGTCGGTCAGGGTCTTCGGCCTGAACTCGTGGGCGATCCTGGCGCCCGAGGTGCTGATGGGCGTGGCGACGGTCGCCGTCGTGTACGCGGCCGTGCGCCGCCGGTTCAGCCCGGTGGCCGGCCTGATCGCTGGCGCGGTGCTGGCGCTCACGCCGGTCGCGGCGCTGATGTTCCGGTTCGACAACCCGGACGCGATGCTGGCGCTGCTGATGTCGGTGGCCTGCTACCTCGTCGTCCGGGGCCTGGAGGACGGCCGTACGAAGTGGCTGGTGTGGGCCGGGGTCGCGATCGGCTTCGCGTTCCTCGCCAAGACGCTCCAGGCGTTCCTGATCCTGCCGGCGCTGGCGGTCGTGTACGCGGTCTGCGCGCCGGTGTCCTTGCGGAAGCGGTTCGGGCAGCTCGCCGCGGCGACGCTCGCGCTGGTCGTCTCGGGTGGCTGGTGGGTCGCGGTCGTCGAGCTGTGGCCGGCGTCGTCCCGTCCGTACATCGGCGGCTCGCAGAACAACAGCTTCCTGGAGCTGACCTTCGGCTACAACGGGCTCGGCCGTCTCAACGGCGAGGAGACCGGCAGCGTGGGCGGCGGCGGTGGCGGCGCGGGCGGCTCCGGCATGTGGGGCGAGACCGGCTGGGACCGGATGTTCAACTCCGAGATCGGCGGCCAGATCTCCTGGCTGCTGCCCACCGCGCTGATCCTGCTCGTCGCCGGCCTGGTGGCCACCCGCAAGGCCCGCAGGACGTCCGTCACCCGCGCCTCGTTCCTGGTCTGGGGCGGCTCGCTGCTGATGACCACGGTGGTGTTCAGCTACATGGCCGGCATCTTCCACCAGTACTACACCGTGGCGCTCGCCCCCTACCTGGCCGCCGTCGTCGGCATGGGCGCCGGGCTGCTGTGGGAGCGGCGGCGGGAGCCGTGGGCGTCGATCGCGCTCGCCGCGTCCGTGGCCGCCGCGGCGGCCTGGGGGTACGTCCTGCTCAACCGCACCCCCGACTATCTGCCCTGGCTGAAGTGGCTGGTCCTGATCGGCGGGCTGACCGCGGCGTTCGGCCTGGTCTTCGCCGGCCGGATCTCCCGGCAACTGGCCCTCGGCGCGGCGGCGGTCGGTCTCGTGACCGCGCTGGCCGGGCCCACGGCGTACACCCTGAGCACGCTCCAGGAGGGGCACACCGGTTCGATCGTCACGGCCGGCCCGGCGGGCGCGAGCGTGATGGGCGGCCGGGGCGGGGGTCCCGGTGGCGGTCTGCGGGGCGGCTTCGGCGGCGGGATGCCGGGCGGACAGGGGCAGCGGAACCAGCAAGGTCAGCAGGGCAACGGCTTCCCGGGCGGCGGTGGCTTCGGCGGGGGCGCCCCGACGCAGCAGGGGCAGCAGGGGCAACAAGGCCAGCGGAACGGCAACGGCTTCGGCTTCCCCGGCGGCCGGACGGGCGAGGGCGGCCGGGGCGGCGCCGGTGGCGTCGGCGGTCTGCTGAACGGCGCGAGCGTGTCGTCCGAGGCCAAGAAGCTGCTGGAGAAGGACGCCTCGCGGTACACCTGGGTCGCCGCGTCCGTCGGCTCGCAGAACGCGGCCGGCTACCAGCTCGCGACCGGCGATCCGGTGATGGCGATCGGCGGCTTCAACGGCACCGACCCGTCCCCGACGCTCGCCCAGTTCAAGGAGTACGTCGAGGAGGGGAGGATCCACTACTTCATCGCCGGCGGTGGCATGGGCGGCGGCAACAGCGGCACCGCCTCGCAGATCAGCTCGTGGATCCAGAGCACCTTCAAGAAGGTGACGGTGGGATCGGCCACGTTCTACGACCTCACGCAGAAGGCGGGTGACTGAGGCGGCCGGCTGACCGGGAAACGCGTTGTACACCGTATAGCGGCGGCTATACGGTGTACGGCATGTCCACCGCCCAAGGCCACCCCCGACGCTGGCTGATCCTCGGCGTCATCTGTCTCGCGCAGCTCACCGTGCTGCTCGACAACACGGTCCTGAACGTGGCCATCCCCTCCCTCACCCGGGAACTCCACGCGGAGACCTCCGACATCCAGTGGATGATCAACGCGTACTCCCTGGTGCAGTCCGGCCTGCTGCTCAGCGCGGGAAGCGCCGCCGACCGCTACGGCCGCAAGAAGATGCTGATCGCCGGGCTCGCCCTGTTCGGCCTCGGTTCGTTCGTGGCCGGACTCGCCGGCAGCACCGGTCAGCTCGTCGCCGCGCGGGCCGGGATGGGCATCGGCGGCGCGCTGCTGGTGACCACCACGCTGGCCGTGGCGATGCAGATCTTCGCCCCCGAGGAGCAGCCGAAGGCGATCGGCATCTGGAGCGCCGTCAACGCGCTGGGCTTCGCCGGCGGCCCGCTGATCGGTGGCTTCGTGCTCGCCCACTTCTGGTGGGGCGCGATCTTCCTGATCAACGTCCCGGTCGCCGCGCTCGGCCTGGCCGCGGTGGTGGCGCTCGTACCGGAGTCGAAGAACCCACGGGGTGACCGGCCGGACCTGCCGGGCGCGGTGCTGTCCACCATCGGCATGGCCTCGCTGGTGTACGCGATCATCTCGGGGCCGGAGCACGGCTGGACCTCGGCGCGCGTGCTCGGCACGGCGGCCGTGGCGGTGCTCGTGCTGAGCGCCTTCGCCTGGTGGGAGAGCAGGACCGACGAGCCGATGCTCGACCTCCGCTTCTTCCGGGACCCACGCTTCACGGGCGCGGTCGCCGGGGCCGTGCTCATCGTGTTCGGGATGGGCGGCGCGCTGTTCCTGCTGACCCAGCACCTCCAGTTCGTGCTCGGGTACGAGCCGCTGGAGGCCGGCCTGCGGACCGCTCCGCTGGCGCTGACCGTGGTGGCGCTCAACTTCACCGGGCTGTCGGCGAGGTGGTCGGCACGGCTGGGCACGCCGGTGTCGATCGCGCTGGGGATGGTGTGCATGGCCGGGGGCCTGGTGTCGATCGCGGAGGTTGACTCCGGGGGGTACGTGGGGACGCTGCTCGGGCTGGTGCTGATCGGCGCGGGATGCGCGGTGGCGAACCCGGCGATGGCACACGCCGTCATGAGCGCGATTCCCCCGGAGAAAGCGGGGGTCGGGGCCGGGATCAACGGCACCCTCGCCGAATTCGGGAACGGGCTCGGGGTGGCCGTACTGGGCGCGGTGCTCAGCTCTTCGGTCGCGTCGGGGGAGTCCTTGTCCGCCGGGCTGGGGGCCGGTCAGCTG
The DNA here is from genome assembly GCF_002920615.1 of Streptomyces sp. Ru62. Lineage (GTDB taxonomy): Bacteria > Actinomycetota > Actinomycetes > Streptomycetales > Streptomycetaceae > Streptomyces. Next base: position 30,032 of record NZ_PQSU01000055.1, on the reverse strand, counting down.
GTGGGGGCCGTGGCCGTGCTGGTCGGGGGGTTCGTGGCAGCGGGGCTGTTGCGGCGGGCGGAGCGGGTGTCCGCCTAGTGGCCCGGGCCGGTGGGTAGTCGTGCCCCTTAGGTTGGAACCGTGAGCGGAATCGAGGAAGGGCCGCCGGTGACGAAGCAGGCAGGTCGGTCGGCGCGGGACAGCGTGTGGCTGGAGGGCAGGGCCCGGCGCGGTGGGCGCAGTGGGCAGCCGTCCGGGCTGGACCGGGAGCGGATCACCGCGGCATCCGTGCGGCTGCTGGACGCCGAGGGCCTCGCCAAGTTCTCCATGCGGCGGCTGGCGGCCGAGCTGAACGTCACCGCGATGTCCCTGTACTGGTACGTCGACACCAAGGACGACCTGCTCGAACTCGCCCTGGACGCCACCTACGCCGAACTGCGGCTGCCCGACCCGGAGAACGCGGACGAGGACTGGCGGGAGCAGTTGCGCGCGCTGGCCACCGCGTACCGGGCGCTGCTGGTCCGCCACCCCTGGCTGTCCCCGCTGGCCGGGCGTTTCCTCAACATCGGCCCGAACTCCCTGGCGTTCTCCCGGGCGGTCCAGCGGGTCGTCCGCCGGGCCGGGCTGCCCTCGCACGGGGTGACCGGGGCGATCTCGGCCGTCTTCCAGTTCGTGTACGGCTTCGGCACGATCGAGGGTCACTTCCTGACCCGGATAGCGGACACCGGGCTGAGCCCCGACGAGTACTTCGAGCAGGCCATGTCCATGGTGGACGAGGTCCCCGGTACCGCCGACGTGATGAAGGAGTCCAAGGACCTCATGGCGGCGCGCGGCGGCGACACGGTGGCCGAGATGCTGGACCGCGACTTCACCTTCGCCCTGGACCTGCTGATCGCGGGCATCGAGGCGATGGTCACCCGCGGCTGACCGCCCCGACGGGGCCGCACCGTCCCGGGACGGCGATTACCCGGACACGAGCCGTGCCGGGAACCCGCCGGTGGCGACCGGGCCCCACCGTTCGGGGGTCACCCGGATGATGGACTTGCCCTGCTTGACCATTGCCTGGCGGTACTCGTCCCAGTCGGGGTGTTCGCCGGCGATGTTGCGGTAGTACTCGACCAGCGGCTCCACCGAGTCGGGCGTGTCGATGACCTCGGCCGTGCCGTCGATCTGGACCCAGGGGCCGTTCCAGTCGTCGCTGAGGACGACCAGGGCGACCCGGGGGTCCCGCTTGGCGTTGCGGGTCTTGGCCCGCTCGGGGTAGGTCGAGACGACGATCCGGCCGGAGTCGTCGACGCCGCAGGTCAGCGGGGACGCCTGGGGGGAGCCGTCGGACCGGCGCGTGATCAGCAGGGCGCGGTGCCGGGGGCGTACGAAGTCCAGCAGCTCGTCCAGCGACACACGGGTGTTGGTAGCGATGTTCGGTGCCATGGGGGCAGCCTAGGGGCAGCGGGTGCCCCGGTGGCTGACCCTGCTGTGCCTATGTCCACGGCCCGTGCCTACGCCTGGGGCAGGGAGTCCCCCTGGACCGCCTGGATGTCCAGCTCCACCTTCAGCGTGGTGCCGATGGCGGCGATGCCCGCCTGAAGGACCTGGTTGTAGTTCATCGCGAAGTCCTCGCGGTGCAGTTCGGTGGTGGCCCGGAACGCGGCGCGGGTGCCGCCCCACGGGTCGGCGCCGGTGCCCAGGTAGGCCAGGTCCAGGTCGACGGGTCGTACGACCCCGTGCAGGGACAGCTCGCCGTGCACGGTCCAGCGGTCGGAGCCGGCCTGTGTCAGTCCCGTGGAGCGGTAGGTGATCTCGGGGTGGTTCTCGACGTCGAGGAAGTCCGCGGAGCGCAGGTGCGTGTCGCGCATGCCGTTGCCGGTGTCGATGGACGCGGCCCTGATCACCGCCTCCACGCGGGACTTGGTGACGTCGTCGGGCGCGATCTCGATCGTGCCGCCGAACTCCGTGAACCGGCCGTGCACGCTGGAGATGCCCAGGTGCTGGGCGACCGCGCCGACGGAGGAGTGGGCCGGGTCGATGGTCCAGGGGCCGGGCGGCGGCAGCTCGGTGCCGCCCTGCCGGGCCAGTGTGACCGTGCCGACCTCGGCCCGGCCGCTCGCGGTGACGATCGCGCTGGACGCGGCGGGCGCGTAGCCGACGGCGGTCACGATCACGGTGTACGCCCCCGGCGCCAGCTCGGTGGTGTCCCGTACGGCCCCCTCGGTGTCCGCCTCGGCCCGCAGCACCTGCGTGCCGGTCATGTCGGTCACCGTGACGACCGCGTGCGACACGGCCCACCCGTCCCGCGTACGGATCTTCGCGGTCAGTCCCATCCCGTTTCTCCCTGAAAAAAGCTCAAAAATTGGTCGTATGAGACCGGCCCGTGGCGGGCGCGCCCTCCGCTCAAGGCGCGCGCCGCCACGGGCCGGGGCCGAACTACTCGCCGGGATGGGCGAGTTCGATGTCGTGGCCGTCGACTCCGGTGCCGGAGACGGTCAGGGCCGTCGCCACCGGCGGGTAACCCGTGGCGATGACGGTGTACTCGCCGCTGTCCAGGTCGGTGAAGGCGTACGCCCCGTCCGTGCCGGTGGTGGCGGTGCCGACCACGTTGCCGGCCTGGTCGACCAGGGTCACCCGGGCGTCGGCCAGCGGGCCGTGCGGGGCCCGGACGACACCCTGGAGCCGGGCGCCGGCGTCCAGGTCGACCTCGATCCGGGTGACCCCGGTGGCGCCGACCTCGACCGGCAGGGCGCGCGGCCGGAACCCGCTCGCGTTGACCGCGACGGTCACGGTGCCGGGCACCAGGTCGGTGAGGGCGAAGTCGCCCTGCTCACCGGTGGCGGCGGTGGCCAGCAGGTCACCGCGCACATCGGTGACGATCACCATCGCGTCCTTGACCGGCAGCGCGCTGCCCGCGGCCCGGACCACACCGGTCAGCCCGCTGGTGCCGCTGAGCAGGATGTCGTACGACAGCGGTTCCTCGCCCACCACGACGGTGGAGGCCTGCGGCTGGTAGCCGTCGGCGGAGGCGATCAGGACGTAGCTGCCGGTGCCCGGGGCGTCGAGCCCGTAGGAGCCGTCGGCCTGGGCGACCGCGCGGCCCAGCTGGCGGCCGGACAGCGAGATCAGGGTGACCGCGGCCTGCGGGACCGGGGCGCTCTCGGCGCCGCGGACGAAGCCGTGCACCGGGGTGCCGCCGGAGCCGCCGGGCTCGGCGATCGTGGCGACGGCCGCCATCGGCCGGGTGGCGGTGGCCGTGCCGTCGGAGCCGGCCTCGGTGGAGGCGGCGACCGCGGCCGGGACCGGTGCGGCGACGGGGGCCTGGGCCTCGGCGACGGCCGGCGCGGCGGCCGGGTCGGTCACGGGGGCCTCGCCCTCGGCGGCCTGTGCGAGCGCGCCCTTGGTCTTCAGCGGGACCTCCTTGATGAACAGCGTGATCAGGAAGGCGATGGCGGCGAGGCAGCCGGCGATCAGGAAGACGTCGGCGATGCCGTGGCCGTAGGCGCTCTCCAGCAGCGTCCGGATGGGCTTCGGGAGCGCGTTCATGTCCGGGATGCTGTCGGTCGAACCGGAGCCGCCGGCCAGGGCCTTCTGGTACTTCGGGCTCAGGTCGGCGACGCCGTCCTGGACGTAGTGGGTGATCCGGCGGGACATCACGGCACCCAGCGCGGAGACGCCGACCGCACCGCCGAGGGAGCGGAAGAAGGTGACCGTGGAGCTGGCCGAACCGAGGTCGGCGGGGGAGACCTGGTTCTGCGTGGCGAGGACCAGGTTCTGCATCATCATGCCGATGCCGAGACCCAGCAGCGCCATGAAGACGGCCATCTTCCAGTAGGCCGTGTCGTACCGGATGCCACCGAGCAGCAGCAGGCCGGCCGTGACCAGCACACCACCGCTGACCAGCCACGCCTTCCAGCGGCCGGTGCGGGTGATGAACTGACCCGAGACGGTCGAGGAGACGAACAGGCCGCCGATCATCGGGATGGTCAGGACGCCCGACATGGTCGGGGACTTGTCACGGGCCAGCTGGAAGTACTGGCTGAAGAAGACGGTGCCGGAGAACATCGCGATACCGACGAACAGCGAGGCGAGCGACGCCAGCGTGATCGTGCGGTTCCTGAACAGGCGCAGCGGGATGATCGGCTCGCTCGCCTTGGACTCGACGAGCACGAACAGCGCGCCGAGGACGATCGAGCCGCCGACCATCGCGTAGGTCTGCCAGGACAGCCAGTCGTACTTGTCACCGGCGAAGGTGACCCAGACCAGCAGCAGGGAGACGGCGGCGGAGATGAGGGTCGCGCCGCCCCAGTCGACCTTGACCTCCCGCTTGACCACGGGCAGGTGCAGGGTCTTCTGGAGCACGATCAGCGCGAGGACGGCGAAGGGGACGCCGACGTAGAAGCACCAGCGCCAGCCCAGCCAGGAGGTGTCGGTGATGACACCGCCGAGCAGCGGGCCGCCGACGGTGGCGACGGCGAAGGTGGCGCCCAGGTAGCCGGAGTACCGGCCGCGCTCACGCGGGGAGATCATCGCGGCCATGACGATCTGCGCCAGGGCGGACAGACCGCCGACGCCGATGCCCTGGAACACCCGGAAGGTGATGAGCATGCCCGGGTTCTGCGACAGACCGGCCGCCATCGAGGCGACCACGTAGATGATCAGGGCTATCTGGACGAGAGCCTTCTTGCTGTACAGGTCGGCGAGCTTGCCCCACAGGGGAGTGGCCGCGGTCATCGACAGCAGAGCGGCGGTGACCACCCAGGTGTAGGCGGACTGGCCGCCGCCGAGGTCCCCGATGATGTGCGGCAGGGCGTTGGAGACGATCGTGGACGACAGGATCGCCACGAACATGCCGAGCAGCAGCCCGGACAGTGCCTCCATGATCTGCCGGTGGGTCATCGGGGCGTCGCCGTGGGAGCCTCCCCCGTGCTTGGCGTGAGCCCGCACACCGGCTGGTGTGGTCGTTGCCATGGGCTTCCTTTTCTTACGTGCTTGCGGGTGTACGGGTGGACTCTGCGTCTACGGGAGCGGGGAGCCGCAGCGGGGCGGACCGGCAGTCGCCGAAGGACGCGCGCAGACGCGTCATCAGCCGGATCAGCTCGTCGACGTCCTCGTCGGTCCAGTCCGCCAGCCGCTCGGCCAGCAGGTGCGTGGTCCGCCGGGACAGGTCGTCGAGCTGGTGCAGGCCCGCGGGCGTCAGGCGCAGGATGCGCGAGCGCTTGTCCGCGGGGTCGGGGTGCCGCTCGATCCAGCCGCGTGCGGCGACGTGCGCGACATGCCGGCTGGTGACCGACATGTCCACGGCGAGCAACTCCGCGAGCTTGCTCATGCGCATGTCGCCGTGGCGGCCGAGCAGGGTCAGCACGGCGGCCGAACCGGCCGGGCAGTCGGGCGGCAGGATCCGCCCCATGTCCCGTTTCACGGCTCCGACGGCACTGAGCTGACGCGCCAGCTCTTCGAACTGCGCCTGCTCGGCCATCACACCTCCCGTATTCGTTGCTTGGGGCAACCATAGGACTGCTTGGTTGCTGAAGGCAAACAAACACGGGCCCAACGGCGCAAAAACTTGGCAAAGGCAAGTATTGCGACCGTAAATATGCAGGTGACTGCGGGTGGCGTGCCCCCGTCTGTCCCGGTGGCCCCGCACTTGGGTCGGTCACCGGGATTCGCTAGGGTCTCGGGCCATGGCTAACACCCAGGGCCCCCAGGGCAATTACGACCCCGCAGGCAGCACCCAGATGTTCCGCGCGTTCGTCGACGAGGCTCCCCAGGGGCCCCAGCAGCAGGCGGCCTCCTCCGGCCCCCGGGTCGGTCTGATCATCGGCGTGATCGTGGCGCTCGTGGTGGTGGCCGGCGTCGCCTGGCTGGCGGTCAGGTAGGACTCGCGCGGCTCGGAGCGGGGGCCGGGCTCGGCGAGGCCGCCGACGGAGTCGTACGACCGCCGGGGCCGCCGCGGGGCCGCGAGGTGCCGGGGCTGTCCTTGCCGGGCGGCGTCGGCACCGGCGCCGGTGGGGCGGAGCGCGGATCGCCGGACGGGGTCGATCCCCGCGTGCGCGCGGTGGAACCGGTCGCGCGGGGGGCGTCTCCGGGGGCACCACGGCCCTTGGCCCCGTCGAGCGGCACGAGGATCACCGAGCCGGACGGCGGTACGGCCGTCGGGCCGCCCGTCCCCGCGCCGACCGCGGTGCAGCCGCCGCCCGGACCACCGCCCGCGCACGCGACGGCCACCCCGCCCGGACGGACGACGGCCGCCGACGCTGCCGTAACGGCGCCTCGGCGGCCACGCGTCCATGTCCTCGTACGAGGCATCCCGGTACAAAGCGTCCGGTCACGGTGACTGACGCTTCGTCGGACGGGAAGCGTCAGTCCGAGATCAGACCCTCCCGCAACTGCGCCAGCGTCCGGGTCAGCAGACGGGAGACGTGCATCTGGGAGATGCCGACCTCCTCGCCGATCTGCGACTGGGTCATGTTGGCGAAGAAGCGCAGCATGATGATCCGGCGCTCCCGGGGCGGGAGCTTGGCCAGCAGCGGCTTGAGGGACTCCCGGTACTCCACGCCCTCCAGGGCGGTGTCCTCGTAGCCGAGCCGGTCGGCGAGCGAGCCCTCGCCGCCGTCGTCCTCGGGGGCCGGGGAGTCGAGGGAGGAGGCGGTGTAGGCGTTGCCGACCGCGAGGCCGTCGACCACGTCCTCCTCGGAGACACCGAGCACGGCGGCCAGCTCGGTCACCGTGGGGGAGCGGTCCAGTTTCTGGGACAGCTCGTCGCTGGCCTTGGTGAGGGCCAGGCGCAGCTCCTGGAGCCGGCGCGGGACGCGCACCGACCAGGAGGTGTCGCGGAAGAACCGCTTGATCTCGCCCACGACGGTCGGCATCGCGAACGTCGGGAACTCCACACCCCGTTCGCAGTCGAACCGGTCGATCGCCTTGATCAGGCCGATGGTGCCGACCTGGACGATGTCCTCCATCGGTTCGTTGCGCGAGCGGAACCGCGCCGCCGCGTAGCGGACCAGCGGCAGGTTCAGCTCGATCAGGGTGTCCCGGACGTACGCCCGCTCGGGGCTGTCCTCGCCCAGCGCGGCCAGGCGCAGGAACAGCGAGCGGGACAGGGTGCGGGTGTCGATGGTGGCCGTGACCTGCGCGGCCGGGACAGCTTCGGCGGCCGGGCCGGCGGCCGGGGACGGCACGGCTTCGAGGGCCGTGACACCCTCGAAGCCGTCGAGGACGTCGAGAGCGTCGAGCTCCTTGGGCGCTGCCTCGCTCATCGTGGGCGTCAGCACCTTCGAGCTGCCCTGGTCTGCGGACATGCCACCCCCTTTGGGTCGCGGGACGGTCGCGGCGGCGCCGTCTCTTTCGAGCAACGCAGCCTTCACCTGAATACCGGAGCCGGAGCCACGGCAAACGCGCTTCCCGCAGAATGTCACATGTCGGCAACGCGCTGTACCGACATGTCGACATGTGAGATCCGAATCGGCCCTGCAAACAACGGGTCTGACGGCTTTTCGGAACCGAACTGTCGGCAACAGCCCTGGTGAGCGATTCGCCCGCGCCGGTTAACGCTCGATCGGGTTTGCGATGCAGTGGTGTTCGGGGCGTGCTTCCGTGCGCCCGCTATGCATCAGCCGCCACGGCGTCTGCTGCGGCTATGCGTCGATCCGATTTGCGGAACGCAGCCGCTGGAAGCTACGGGCGAGGAGCCGTGAGACATGCATCTGGGAGACGCCGAGTTCCGCGCTGATCTGTGACTGGGTGAGATTGCTGTAGTAGCGCAGGAGAAGGATGCGCTGTTCTCTCTCGGGGAGCTGGACGAGGAGATGGCGGACCAGGTCGCGGTGTTCCACGCCGTCCAGGGCCGGGTCCTCGTAGCCGATCCGGTCGAGCAGTCCCGGCAGTCCGTCGCCCTCCTGGGCGGCCTCCAGCGAGGTGGCGTGGTACGAGCGTCCCGCCTCGATGCAGCTGAGCACCTCGTCCTCGCTGATCCGGAGCCGGTCGGCGATCTCGGCGGTGGACGGCGAGCGGCCGTAGAGCGTGGTCAGGTCCTCGGTGGCGCTGTTGACCTGCACCCACAGCTCGTGCAGCCGGCGCGGGACGTGGACCGTGCGGACGTTGTCCCGGAAGTACCGCTTGATCTCGCCGACCACGGTGGGCATCGCGAAGGTCGGGAACTGCACGCCCCGGTCGGGGTCGAAGCGGTCGATGGCGTTGATCAGTCCGATGGTGCCGACCTGGACGACGTCCTCCATGGGCTCGTTGCGGGAGCGGAAGCGGGCGGCGGCGTAGCGTACGAGCGGGAGGTTCGCCTCGATCAGCGCTCCGCGCACCCGGTTGTGCTCCGGCGTGCCGGGGGTGAGGTCCTTCAGTTCGGCGAACAGCACCTGGGTCAGGGCCCGGGTGTCCGCGCCGCGGCGCTTCTCGGGGGCCGGCGGGGTCGGAGTGGACGCCTCTTCGTGGGGCGGCGCAGTACTGGCCGACACGGTCAACGCCACCTCTTCATCGGTCAATCATCCGTCAAAAGCGGTCATAGCATCACAAGACATGTGCACTGTGCGCAAGCACCCAATAACGCCGTGTTGTGGTTCAAACTCCTATGAGTTGGGTACGCATCGCCGGAAAATGTCTCGCAGCGACCACGAAAAACCCCTCGCCGCAGCGGCGAGGGGTGCTGGCGGGCGCGGGGCTCAGAACGGGTAGTCGGCGATCACCCAGGTGGCGAACTCCCGCCACAGCGCGACGCCCGCCTGGTGGGCCGGGTGCTCCAGATAGCGCTTGAGGGCGTCGGCGTCCTCGACGGCCGAGTTGATCGCGAAGTCGTAGGCGATCGGCCGGTCGCTGATGTTCCAGGCGCACTCCCAGAACCGCAGCTCCTCGATCTGGCCCCCGAGGGCCCGGAAGGCCTCCACACCCGCCACGACCCGCGGATCGTCGCGCTCGACGCCCTCGTTGAGCTTGAAGAGGACCAGGTGGCGGATCATGGGGTGTACCTCAGCTCTTTCCTCCGTGGGCGACCCAGGTCATGAAGTCGCCGATGGCCTTCGCGGCGTCCGATATGCCCTCGAAGCCTATCTGCACGTAGTCGGCCGCCTTGGCCGGATCCGTGATGATCACGTACAGCGCGAAGACCACGAGCACGTACACGGCGATCTTCTTGGCGTTCACCGCCATCGCGGCCTCCCCTGTACCAGCGCACTCGGGCCCCTGCTGCCCGCCGGCCGCGAGTGTAACGTTCAGGCCTTCGCCTACGGCCAACAGCGCGCCGTCACACGCGCGTTGTGTCCGGAACGCGAGAGAGGCCCCGTCGGTCGACGGGGCCTCTCTGTGAGCGGTAGCGGAGGGATTTGAACCCTCGGTGACTTGCGCCACACTCGCTTTCGAGGCGAGCTCCTTCGGCCGCTCGGACACGCTACCGAGGGAGACCCTACAGCACGGGGGGCCGTGGTTCGAAATCGGTATCCGGCGGCGGCTCAGCGGGCACGGAAGAACGCGGTGAGGAGGCGGGCGCACTCCGCCGCGAGCACACCCTCGATGACCTCCGGCCGGTGGTTGAGCCGACGGTCGCGCACCACGTCCCACAGGGAACCGGCCGCGCCCGCCTTCTCGTCCCGGGCGCCGTAGACCACCCGGTCCACCCGGGACTGGACGAGCGCGCCCGCGCACATCGTGCACGGCTCCAGCGTGACGACGAGCGTGCAGCCGGTCAGCCGCCACTCCCCGAGCCGGGCCGCGGCCCGCCGGATCGCGAGGACCTCGGCGTGGGCCGTGGGATCACCGGTGGCCTCACGCTCGTTGTGCCCCGCACCGAGCACCGTCGTACCGTCCGGTGAGAGCACGACGGCGCCGACCGGGACGTCCCCGCCCCGGACGGCCAGCCCGGCCTCGTCCAGAGCGAGCCGCATCGCGGCCCGCCAGGGGTCCCGCACCGGGTCCGGCGTGCCCTGCGCCCGCTGTGGCGTGGTCAGCGGACGGTCTCCAGCACCTCCGAGGCACCCAGCGCCTCGGCGATCGTGTTCAGCGCGTCGTCGGCGTCCAGCGCGCGCAGCTCCTTCTCGCTGATGCCCAGGTCGTCCAGGATCTCGCTGTCGCCCACCGGGCTGTGCGGCACCGCGTCGGTGGCGGCACCACCCTCCTCCTCGTCGTCCTCGGACTCGCCGTCCTCGGTGCCGTCGAGGTCCAGGGAGTCCAGGTCCGGACCGTCGTCCGCGCCGGGCTCCCGGCCGAGCAGCTCGTCGGTGAGCAGCAGCTCCCCGTACGCGCTGCGCTGGGCGGCGGCGGCGTCCGAGACGTAGATGCGAGGGTCGTCCTCGCCGTCCACGCGGACGACACCGAACCAGGCGTCCTCCTGTTCGATCAGGACGAGCACCGTGTCCTCGTCGGGAGAGGCTTCCCGGGCCAGGTCGGCCAGATCCGACAGGGTCTCCACATCGTCGAGCTCTGTGTCGCTCGCTTCCCACCCGTCTTCGGTGCGCGCGAGCAGTGCGGCGAAGTACACCGTGACTCTCCCACTGGTCATAGGCGTGCCGGTTGGGGGTCCCCCCGGCGGAGGTACTTGGGCGGAGAGAGCTGGGCTCCGAGCCCCACCCACTCGGAATCGTGGCAGAAACAAGGCCTCCAGGGGACGTCTTCGGCTCCCTGTGTCTGGCTGTTTCGATCGTGGATCCGTGATCGGCTCACCAGCGCGCTCATTGCCGCCACCTGCGGATCGTACGCGGCTTTTCCCGGCGCTCACGCACGCCCACCTCCCGACACCGGCGCGAGCGTGGCTCCTCCGTCACGCGAACGGGCCCTGGAACTACCAGCGGAACGTCCGCATACGCATCGCGTGGCGCAACCGTGCGGCCTTGGCGCGCCGGGGCTGGACGCGGGCGCGCAGCGCACGGGCCTCGGCGAGTTCGCGCAGGAACTGCGCGCGGCGGCGCCGGCGTTCGCTCTCGCTCTCGGGCTTGTCGGAATCGGTCCGCGCGGACCGCGCAGCGGGGCCGGCCGTGTCGCCGGTGGGCCCGGAGGCGTCCGCGGGCAGGTCAGGCAGGTCAGACACGTCACACCACCCCAGTCCGTCCCTCCCACTTTCCCCCGGATGGCCGGTTTGACGCCAGCGCGAGGGCGGCCCGGGGCGCAGGTACCGTTAGGGGCATGCGTCTCCATGTCGTCGACCACCCCCTGGTCGCCCACAAGCTCACCACGCTGCGCGACCAGCGCACCGACTCCGCGACCTTCCGGCGGCTCGCCGACGAACTGGTCACCCTGCTCGCCTACGAGGCCACGCGGGACGTGCGCACCGAGGCCGTCGACATCCAGACGCCGGTCGCGCGGACCACGGGCGTGAAGCTCGCCCGCCCCCGTCCCCTGGTGGTGCCGATCCTGCGGGCCGGCCTCGGCATGCTGGACGGCATGGTCCGGCTGCTGCCGACCGCCGAGGTGGGCTTCCTGGGCATGATCCGCAACGAGGAGACGCTCCAGGCGTCCACGTACGCCTCGCGCATGCCGGAGGACCTCTCGGGCCGCCAGGTGTACGTCCTCGACCCGATGCTGGCCACGGGCGGCACGCTGGTCGCGGCGATCCAGGAACTGATCAAGCGCGGCGCCGACGACGTCACGGCGGTGGTCCTGCTGGCCGCCCCCGAGGGCGTCGAGGTCATGGAGCGGGAGCTGGCGGGGACGCCGGTCACCGTGGTCACGGCGGCCGTGGACGACCACCTCAACGAGCTCGGGTACATCGTGCCGGGGCTGGGGGACGCGGGGGACCGCCTCTACGGGGCGGCGGAGTAGGTCTTCGCCCACCGGGGTGCGGCTCGATCGCCGTGCGCGGGTGCGGGGGCGTGAGTGGTTCTCGCGCAGTTCCCCGCGCCCCTTCCCTTCAGCAGCTCTTCTTCGGAGAGGCCGTCGGGGCGGGCTCGCTCAGCTTGGCCAGAGCCTGATCGGCCGCTCCCTGCTTGGCCAGCCCCTTGAAGGCGTCGCCGATGACGAGGTCGAGGTCGGCTCCCTTGCGGCTGTCGGCGCGCAGTTGCGCACCGTCGAGCTGGGTGCCAAGGACGCGCAGTGAGGTGTCCTGCGCGGCGGCGGAGCCGAGGAGTATCCCGGTGCCCTTGACCTTCTTGTCGTACTGCTTCGACGCGTTGCCCACAGCGCCGATCTTGAAGCCGCGTTTCTTCAGCTCGTCCGCGGTGGTCTTGGCGAGCCCCGTGCGCTTGGTCGCGTTGTAGACGTTCACGGTGATCTGGCCGGGCCTGGGCAGGGCGTGCCCCTGGGCCGCGGGCGCCGCGGCGGTCCTGGTCCGGCAGCCCGTCGTGGAACCGCTTGCCGTGTACTTGTCGCCGCCGGTGAAGACGTCGATGAGCTGGAGCGTGCCCCAGCCGATCAGGCCGAGCGCGGCGACGGACGCCACCACGACGGCCACGAGCCTGCCGCGCCGCCGGGGCGGACGCATCCGAGGGTATTTGTCCCCCGTGATGCGGTACTGGCCGCCCATGCCGGGGGGAGTCAGCATGCTCATGGGCGCAGCGTAGTGCGCCCGAGCGGCGATGCCTATCAGATGATCAGTCGATGCCGCCCGATGCCGCTCAGCGGAACCCGAAAGGGCCAACGGCCGTGTCGCGCCGGGTCAGTCGAGCTCAAGCACGCGCGCGTGCAGCACCTGGCGCTGCTGGAGGGCGGCGCGGACCGCGCGGTGCAGGCCGTCCTCCAGGTAGAGGTCGCCCTGCCACTTCACGACGTGCGCGAAGAGGTCGCCGTAGAACGTCGAGTCCTCCGCCAGCAGGGTCTCCAGATCGAGCTGCTGCTTGGTGGTGACGAGCTGATCGAGGCGGACCGGGCGCGGCGCGACGTCCGCCCACTGCCGGGTGCTCTCCCGGCCGTGGTCGGGGTACGGCCGGCCGTTTCCGATGCGCTTGAAGATCACACGGAAAGCCTACCGGCCAAGACGTTCCGGGCGCAGCCATGGCGACGGAGTGCGAGGCTTGAAAAGATGGATCAAATCGGGCATATGGGTAACTACGGGGACAGGGGTCGGAGATGAGTGACAGCGAGACCGTGCCGCCCGACGGCCCGCAGGGGACGCCCGCACTGCCCGCGGAGGCCCGGAAGATCACCTCCGGTTACGCCTTCACCGGCCCCGCGCTCGATCTCGGCGCCCTCCTGTGGGACGGGGCGTGTCGCGCCGACGCGCCGGTCCGCATCCCGCTGCCCGTGCTCAACCGGCACGGGCTGGTCGCGGGCGCCACCGGCACCGGCAAGACCAAGACCCTCCAGCTGATCGCCGAGCAGCTGTCGGCGCAGGGCGTGCCCGTGTTCCTCGCGGACATCAAGGGCGACCTGTCCGGCATCGCGCGGCCGGGACAGCCGAACGAGCGGGTGCGCAAGCGGGCCGCCGACGTGGGCCAGGAGTGGACCCCGGCCGGCTTCCCGGCGGAGTTCTTCGCGCTCGGCGGCCTCGGCCACGGCATCCCCGTACGGGCCACCGTCACCAGTTTCGGCCCCGTACTGCTGGCCAAGGTGCTCCGGCTGAACCCGACCCAGGAACAGTCCCTCGGCCTGATCTTCCACTACGCCGACACCAAGGGCCTGGAGCTGATCGACCTCAAGGACCTGCGCGCGGTCGTCGCCTTCCTCACCTCCGACGAGGGCAAGGCCGAACTGAGGAACATCGGCGGCCTGTCCAGCGCCACGGCCGGGGTGATCCTGCGCTCCCTCACGGCCTTCGAGGCACAGGGCATGACGGACTTCTTCGGCGAGCCGGAGTTCGGCACGGCGGACTTCCTGCGCACGGCGGAGGACGGGCGGGGCATCGTCTCGGTCCTGGAGCTCGCGGCGGTGCAGGACAAACCGCTGCTCTTCTCGACGTTCCTGATGTGGCTGCTCGCCGACCTCTTCCATGACCTGCCCGAGATCGGCGACGCCGACAAGCCCAAGCTGGTCTTCTTCTTCGACGAGGCGCACCTGCTGTTCGACGACGCGTCCAGGGCGTTCCTGGAGTCGATCACCCAGACGGTCCGTCTGATCCGCTCCAAGGGCGTCGGCGTCTTCTTCGTCACCCAGACTCCCAAGGACGTCCCCGGCGACGTCCTCGGCCAGCTCGGCAACCGCGTCCAGCACGCCCTGCGCGCCTTCACCCCCGACGACCACAAGGCCCTGCGGGCGACCGTGCAGACCTTCCCGAGATCGGCGTACGACCTGGAGGAACTGCTCACCGGGCTGGGCACCGGGGAGGCCGTGGTGACCGTGCTCGGCGAGACCGGCGCGCCGACCCCGGTCGCCGCCACCCGGCTGCGCGCCCCGCAGTCCCTGATGGGTCCGCTGGACCCCGCCGAACTGGACCGGGCGGTCCGTGACTCCCCGCTCCACGACCGTTATGCACAGGCTGTGGACCGCGAGTCGGCATACGAGAGGCTGAGCGCCGCCCGGCCGGCGGAACAGCCGCCGAAGCCGGCTGCCGCGCGCGCTCCCCGGGAGGAGCCGTCGCTGGTCGAACAGGTCGTCAGCAGCGGGATGTTCAAGTCGCTGGCCCGTTCGGTCGGCACCCAGCTCGGCCGCGAGATCACCCGTTCGCTCTTCGGCACCGCCCGGCGGAGGCGGTAGCCCGCCCCCGCCGGCGCCGGGTCAGCGGTCCCGTTCCTCGGGTGACCGCTGGGGTTCCGGTGTCCGCTGGTCCGGCCGGGGGGCCGTACCGCGCCGGGCCTCCGCGCGCAGCAGGGCGCGCAGGACGGCGTAGGGATCCTTGGGCATGGCTGTGCTGCTCCTTGCGTCGAGCCGACCGACCTCGCGGGGACGCGGGTCCGTCAGCAGCGCAGGACCACCGTGCGCAGCAGGGGCGCGGTGTACGGCGCCCGGGGCGCGGCGGGACCCGGACGGGCCGCCGCAACAGCGGGCGCCGGGGCGGGGAGCGGCGCGGGGCGCTCGGGCGTGTCGGCCCGGTGGAGCGCGCGGGCGGGCGGCCGCAGCGGTGTGTCGAGGACGTCGTGCTCGGCCGTCTCCGCGGCCACGGCGAGATCCGGCACCGCCTGCGCCGGCACGTGCGCGCCGGGCACCCACAGGGCGAGGAGCAGCACGAGGACGCGTAGCCAGGTACGGCCCCGGGGCGTCCTCCTGCTCCTGCTCACACCTGCTCTTTTCCCGCGGCACGCGGGAAGGGCAGCATGCCGGGGGCGAGGTCCACCCGTCCGGAGTACATGGGGTGTGCGGGGTTCAACGGTCATCGGGGGCGGCCGCGGTCACGGTGGCGGCGGTCGTGCCGGGAGTGGTGACGGTCGTGCCGGGCGTGGCGGCGGTCGTGCCGGGCGTGGCGGCAGTCGTGCCGGGGATGGTGGTCCCGGTGCTGGAAACGGGGCGGTGGCGGCCGGGGGAGGGAGCCGTCGCGGGGGCGGTCGCAGTGGGGAGTACGGCGTTGGTCGCGGCGGTGGTCACAGTGTCTGCGGTACACGGCGCGCCCGGCCGCGGATGCCGAACGCGGTCACGATCTCCACGATCCCCACCGCGACCAGCCAGATCCCGCCGACGAGGGTCAGCACGGCCACCGACTCGAACGGCGAGTCGATGAGCACGATCCCGGCGATGAAGGTCAGGATCCCGAGGAAGATCTGCCAGCCCCGGGCGGGCATCCGGGAGTCGTGCACGGCGGCCAGGGTCTGCGTGATGCCGCGGAACAGCCAGCCGATGCCGATCCACAGGGCGAGCAGCAGGATCGACTGCATGGGCCCGCGGAAGCAGAACAGGCCGAGCAGGATGGACAGCGCGCCGCTGATGAAGGCGAGGACGCGCAGGGAGGTCGCCCGGTGCGTGCCGAACGCGGACACCAGCTGGAGGACCCCGCTGTACAGCAGGTAGACGCCGAACAGCACACCGGCGGCCAGCAGGGAGGCGCCCGGCCAGACCAGCACCAGGACGCCGAGCACCAGGGAACCGATGCCGGTGAGCAGGACGATCTGCCAGGCGGCCCGGGACAGGGCGTGCAGCGGGCCCTCGAACGGCGGCTCCGGTTCATGGTGAGTGCCGGGCGGCGCCGCGGCGGGGTGGCCGCCCGGTGATGCCCCCGCGTGAACATGCCGGTCGTCGTACGCCCGGTCCCGCTCGGGACCGCTGCTCGGTACCTCGCTCATGCCCCATGCTGAGACCGGCCGGGCGGCGGGGGCGAGCGGGGTGGGCCGAGCGGGTGATGGGGCGGTGGGGTCAGCGGCTCGGCGGCTCGGCGGGTCGGTGGTGAGGCGGGCGCCCGTCCCGTTGGGGGGAGCGTCCGGAGGTCCCTCTCCAGCGCGTCACGAGACCCGAGCGGGGCCCGGCCGCCCGGTGGTCATCGGCGCGCTTGGCCCCGTGGCGACGGAAATCGGCCGCCCAGGAGGGGGACCCTCCCCTGGCCGTCCGAGGCCGGGCCCCTTCCAGCCACTGGCGGCAGTCGGCCGGTGGCCTTACCTCTTCGTCGCCTTGGCCGCCTTCGCCGCCGCCTTCATCTCCTGTTTGTGGGCGCGGACCTTGGCCAGGGACTCGGGGCCGGTGATGTCGGCGACGGACCGGAAGGACTTCGGTTCGCCGTAGGCACCCGCGGCCTCCCGCCAGCCCTCGGGCGCGACGCCGAGCCGCTTGCCGAGCAGGGCCAGGAAGATCTGTGCCTTCTGCTTGCCGAACCCCGGCAGGTCCTCCAGCCGCCGCAGCAGCTCGGCCCCGCTGTCGACGCCCCGCCAGACCGCCTCCGCGTCCCCGTCGTAGTGCTCGACGAGGTACTGGCACAGCTGCTGGATCCGCTTCGCCATCGAGCCCGGGTAGCGGTGCACCGCGGGCTTCTCGGAGAGCAGCGTGGCGAAGGCCTCGGGATCCATCGCCGCGATCTCGTGCGCGTCCAGGTCGTCCGTGCCGAGCCGGTCGGCGATGGTGCGGGGTCCCTTGAACGCCCACTCCATGGGGATCTGCTGGTCCAGCAGCATCCCGGTCAGCGCGGCGAGCGCGGAGCGCCCGAGCAGCGCGTCGGCCGCGGGGTCCTGGGCGAGGTGCAGGGTGACGTCCATGCGTCGATGATCCCGCGCGCGGGGTGGCTCCGCCCGCTGGGTGCCCACTCGCCCCCGTGGTCCCGGCTCGCATGTCGCCGCTCACCGCGCGCGCTCGCCCCCGTGGTCGCGGCTCGCGCGTCGTCGCTCACTCCGCGCGCCAGTACCCCAGGGCGTGCACCCGCTGCCTCGGCACGCCGAGGTCTTTGCGGACGTAGGTCGCGAGCGTGCGGGTGGTCGCCGTGTCGCAGGCGATCCAGACGTACGGGTGCGGGGTGCCGGCGAGGACGGCGGGGAGCTCGGCGCGGATCCGTTCCACCAGGTGGGCGCCCGCGTCCCGGCGCGGCACCGCCCGCATCTCGTGCCGGCCCGGCTCGGTCCGACAGGGCAGCCCCGCCGGGTCCCCCTCGAACCAGACCGTGGCCGGGGCCGGACCCAGCGCGCCGAGCAGGGAGTTGAGCGCGGGCAGCGAGGCCGGGTCGCCGATCGCGACGACGTGGGAAGGCGCCGGTTCGGGGTCCTGGAAGCCGGTGCCCTGGACGGTGGCCTCGATCGTGTCGCCGGGCCGCGCGGCCCGCGCCCAGTCGGAGGCCGTGCCCTCGTGCAGGGCGAACTCCAGGCCGAAGGTGCCGGCGACGGGGTCGGGGTCGACCAGCGTGTAGGCGCGCTGGTGGGGCCGGCCGTCGGCGGTAAACCACAGCCGTACCCACATGGTGGGGTGGACGCCGGTCGCGGCGAGCAGTCCGCCGTCGCTCAGCCGGAGCCGCCGGTACTTCGGCGTGACGTCCTCCGCGTCGAGAACGGTCAGCAGGAAGTCCTTGGCGCGCAGCAGTCTGAGGACCGCGCCTTCCCAACCCCGCCCCTGCCCCATGACCCCTCCATCGTTCGCGTACGATTCCGCCACAGAAAACTTAGGCAAGGCTAACCTAAAGAGCAGCGTGCAGGGAGACTCCCGGGTGACCATCGAGACCTACCGCGACGCCTGGGGCATCCCCCACCTGCGGGCGTCCAGCGCCCGTGAACTCGCCCGTGCCCAGGGCCGGGTCACCGCCCACGACCGGGCCTGGCAGCTGGAGGTCGAACGCCACCGCGCCCAGGGCACCTCCGCCTCCTTCCTCGGCGCCGAGGCGCTCTCCTGGGACGTCTTCGCCCGCCGGGCCCGGCTCGACGACACCGCCCGCCGCTGCTTCGCCACGCTGGAACGGCGGGACCCGGAGACGGCCGACTGGGTACGGGCGTACGTCGACGGGGTCAACGAGGGGCTGCCCGTCGGCGCCGGCCGCGCCCCCGAGTTCGCCCGTGCCGGCCTGACCCCCGGCCGCTGGCAGCCGTGGACGCCCCTCGCCGTCTGGCTCGGCACGCACATCCTCTTCGCGGGCTTCCCCGCCAAGCTCTGGCGCGAGCGGGCGGTACGGCACCTCGGCCCGGAGGCGGTCGGCCTGTTCGCCACCGACGGGCCCGGTACGGCGGGCAGCAACGGCTGGCTGGTCACCGGCGACCGCACGGACACGGGGTACGCCCTCATCGCCGGCGACCCGCACCGCTTCATCGAAGACCCCGGTGTCTATCAGCAGATCCACCTCTCCTGCCCCGAGTTCGACGTCGTCGGCCTGGCCGTGCCCGGCATCCCCGGCATCGCCCACTTCGGCCACACCGGCACGGTCGCCTGGGCCATCACCAACGCCATGGCCGACTACCAGGACCTCTACCGCGAACGGCTCCGCCGCACCGGCGCGGGCATCGAGGCCCTGGGCCCGGACGGCACCTGGCACCGCGCCACCCGCCACACGGAGACCGTCCACATCGCGGGCGAACCCCCCGTCGAGATAGAGCTCGTGGAGACACCCCGGGGCCCGGTGATAGCCGGGGGACCGGAGGGCCTTGACGCGATCGACGCGGGGCCGCCGCAGAACGCGGACATCTCCCGGCACACGACGAGGACGAACCCCGAAACCCCCGCCCACCCCCGTCGGAACCCCGGCTCAACGCCGTTCTCTCCGGCCGGGGACGCCTCCTCGGCCGTAGTCGCCCCCGTGGCCGACGACGCCTTGTCGGCGCACTCCGCCTCCCCGTCCCACGCCGCCTCCCCGGCCGGCAGCTCCCAGCGTCCGCCCCGGACACCCACCGAGCCCGGCCGCCCGCGCGGACGCGAGGTCGCCGACGGCGGGGACGTACCGTCAGGGCCATCCGTACCCGGCGGCGCAAGCCGCACCGCCGGCGCGGGTGCGAGCGAGGATCCGGCCTACGGCGCGGCCGAGGCGCTCGCCCTGCGCTACCCGCCCCGCGTGACGGAAGACCTCGGGTTCAGCGCCCTCCTCCCCCTCCTCCGCTCCCGTACGGTCGCCGACATCGACACCGCCCTGGACGCCTGGACCGAGCCGGTCAACGTCGTACAGGCCGCCGACACCGCCGGAGGCACCCTGCACCGCGTCGCCGGCCACGTCCCCCTCCGTGCCGAGGCCAACCGCCTGAAGCCGGTCCCGGCCTGGGAACCCGGCCATGAATGGCACGGCGTGCAGGAGACGCCGTACGCCCGCCCGGCCACCGAGGACGGCATCGCGGTGATGGCCAACGCCCGCGGCCTCGCCACCCCCCTCGGCGTCGAGTTCGCCCCGCCCCACCGCGCCAGCCGCATCCGCGCCCTCCTCGACGCGCGTCCCACCTGGACCGCAGACGGCATGGCCGCGATCCACACCGACACCCACCTCGGTTCCGCCGCGGCCCTCCTGGACCACCTCACCGCCCTCACCGGCCTCAGCCCGGCCGCGGCGGCCCTCCGGGACCGACTGCTCGCCTGGGACCGCCGGATGGCGGCGGACAGCACGGACGCGGCGGCGTACGCGGCGGTGCGCGGCGCGGTCGTGCGCCACCTCGCCGCCCACCCGGTGTTCGCCCCGCTCGCCGAGCCCCCGGCCTACCCGGACGTCCTGCTTCCCTGGCTGGCCCTCGTCCCGCGCGTCGGCCACGCCCTCGAACACCTCCTGCGCGCCGAGGACCTGTACGGCATCGACCGCGCGGCGGCCGTCCGCACCGCCCTGGAGGAGGTCGCCGCCGCACCCCCCACCGGCCCCTGGTCGGCCACCCACCGCCTTGCCCCCTGGACGGCGCTGCCGCCGGACCCCCACTCCGGCGGCGCGGACGAACCCGGTCTCGGCGGCGACCACGACTGCGTGCTGTGCACCTCCGCCGTCCCCGGTCTCACCGACCGCGCCGCCCGCGGCCCGGCCGCCCGCTACGTCTGGGACCTGGCCGACCGCGCCAACAGCCGCTGGGTGGTCCCGTTCGGCGCCGACGGCGTACCCGGCGCCGCCCACCACCGCGACCAGCTCCCCCTGTGGACCGCGGGAGAACTGGCCCCGGTGGTCACCGACCGGGCCCGGCTCACCCCCGAACCCATGGACGCATCCGAGGAAACCGACGAGATCGAGGCATCCGATGACTGACCTGCACGTCCAGCACGTCGACGGTTACGGCACCGTCCGTGTCCGGCCCCTCGACCCGGAGGGCGACGCGGACCTGGTCCACGCCTGGGTCAGCGACGAACGCGCCGCGTTCTGGGGGATGAACGGCCTCACCCGGGCCCAGGTCGCCGAGATCTACGCCCACATGGACACGCTCGACACCCACCATGCCCACCTGGTCACCGTGGACGGGGAACCGGCCGCGCTCCTCCAGACGTACGAGCCGTCCGCCGACCGGGTCGGCGAGTGCTACGACGTCCGCCCCGGCGACCTCGGCGTCCACCTCCTGCTCGCCCCCGCCGGCCCCGTCGGCGCGCGCCCCGGCTGGACGTCCGCCCTGCTGACGGCGATCACGACCTACGCGCTGCTGGTCCTGGACCGCCACCGGATCGTGATCGACCCGGACGTGCGCAACGCCAAGGCCATCGCCCGCTTCGAACGCCAGGGCTTCGAGAGGGGCTCCACCGTCGTCCTCCCCGAGGTCGACCTGCCCGACGTGTACCTGCCGGAGAAGCACGCGCAACTCGCCTTCCTGGAGCGGACCGTGGCCTTCCCCCGGTGACGACGCCCGAGGAGCTGATCGCCCGAGGACGGTCTGCTCCGCCGTCCCCGGGCCGGGGCCGCCGGTCCCGACGGCCGTCCCGAGGACGTGGCCGGCGCCTGCCTCTTCCCCGGGGTGGTGCAGGGCGGAGTGACGATCCGTCCGGTCCGGTGAGCACGCGGCCGGTTCCCCCCGTACCTAGGGGGAGGCACGGGTGCACGGCGGGAACGGAGGCTGACGGTGCTGCGCGACGCGGACCACGACGGAGCCCACGGCAAAGACCGTGAGCGAGCCCGGGACGGCGTCCCGCGACCGCGAGGACGACGCGTCCGCGGCCCGTCGCGGCGCCCGGCAGGCACGTTCCTGCTCGTACTGCTCCTCCCCGCCCTCCTCCCCGTTCTCCTCCTCGGCACGGCGACGCCCGCCTCGGCCCACGCCGTCCTGCGCGCGACGGACCCCGCCGACGGAACCGTCCTGCGCACCGCCCCCCGCCACGTCACCCTCACCTTCACCGAGTCGGTCGGCCTGCTGACCGACTCCTTCCGGGTCTACGACCCCGAGAACCGCCGCCTCCGCACCGGTCCCGCCGGGCACGCCGCCGGCCGCTCCGACACCGCGCGGGTCGCCCTCCCCGCCCGGCTCGCCACCGGGACGTACACGGTCGCCTGGCGGGTGGTGTCGGCCGACAGCCACCCGGTGTCCGGCGCGCTCACCTTCTCGGTCGGGAAACGCACGGCGGCACCGGCGGCCCTGCCCCAGGACCGCGCGGAGAACGGGGCCACCACGGCCCTGCACACCATCGCGCGCTACCTCGCCTACCTCTCCCTGGCCCTCCTCCTGGGCACGGCCGCGTTCGTGGCGTACTGCCGCCCGCCGACGACGGCCCATCTGCGGGCCCCCGCCCTCGCCGCCGCCGTGACACTGGTGGCCTCCACCCTCGCCGTGTACGTCCTGCGCGCCCCCTACGAGGAGGCCGCCTCCCCGACGACCGCCTTCTCCCTCTCCGCCCTCACCCACACGGCGACGACCCGCCCGGGCCGGCTCCTGCTCCTCCGCCTGGCTCTGCTGCTCCTGGCCGCGGCCGCCGTCACCCTGCTCAGAACCCGCCGCGTCAGGCTCCCGCGCCGCGCCACCCTCGCGGCCGCCACGGTCCTCGCCGTCGCCCTGGCCCTGACCTGGTCGGCGTCCGACCACGCCTCGGCGGGCATCCAGGTCCCGGCGGCGGTCGTCTCGTCCACCCTGCACCTGCTGGCGACGGCGGCCTGGCTGGGCGGCCTGGCCGCGCTGCTGTGGACACTGCGGCGCGCCCCGGAGGCGCCGGCCGCCCTGCCGGCCTCGGTCCCGGCCCGCTTCTCCCGCCTGGCGTTCACCTCGGTGGTGGTCCTGGTCGTCACCGGCGTCTACCAGTCCTGGCGCGGCCTGGGCTCCTGGCAGGCGCTGACCGACACGACGTACGGCCGCACGCTCCTGGCGAAGCTGGCGGCGGTCACCGCGCTGCTCCTCGCGGCGGCCTGCTCCCGCACCTGGACGGCCCGCCTGACCCGTCCGACAGGGGCCGCCGTGCGCGCACGTGTCCCCGAACCGGCCACCGGCCCTGCGCTCCCCGAACTCCCCCCGGAACCACCCCCGGCCCCACCCCTGCACCTCCTGCGCCGCTCGGTCCTGTGGGAGGCGGTGGCCGCCGCGCTGGTCCTGGCCCTGACCACCCTCCTGACCAGCACGGTCCCCGGCCGCGCGGCGACGGAGTCCGCCTCGTCCACGCCCTCCGCGGCGACGGGCGTCCAGACGGCCTCGGTCACCACGATCCCCTTCGACACCGGCGCCCCCGGCGGCCACGGCAAGGTCCAGCTCACCCTGGACCCGGGCCGCGTCGGCACCAACTCGCTCCAGGCGGTGATCTACGGCCCCGACGGCGGCCTCTCCACGGTCCCCGAGCTCCGCGTCACCCTCTCGCTCCCGTCCCAGCGCCTGGGTCCCCTGGACACCAGGCTCACCGACCGCGGCGGCTACTGGTCCACCCCCGCCTTCACCGTGCCGCTCCCCGGCACCTGGACGATGAAGGCGACGGTTCGCGTGTCGGACCTGGACCAGGTGACGGTGTCGGCACCGGTGCGGGTGACGCGGTAGCGGCGAGGGGCCGACGGGGTCAGACGGCGTGCAGGAAGAGTTGCGGGGACCAGCCGGTGCAGCTTCCGGGCCCCGCCTCGTCGATGGCGCCGGCGCATGCCCTGACCTTGATGTTCCAGTCGCCGCGCGCGGGCGCGTCGACCGTGGCGACCCGGTACTCGCCCATGCGGAGCTGCCAGCTGTACCAGCCGAGCCGTGACGGATACGTGTACCGGACCTCGTAGTAGGCGTAGCGGGGGCTGGAATAACCGCCGTAGTACACCCTCAGCGTGTTGGCGCACCCGTCGAAGCGGGCACCGGCGTACGGGGTGTCCGCGTACCTGAACCGGTGGGGCGTCCCGCCCAGGTCGGTGCCGCCCCCCGGCGGATACGCGTCCTGGGAGGCGCACGGGCCCGCCGGAGCGGAGGCCGGCCCCCGTGCCTGCGCCGCGGTCGCCGTACCGCCCACGGAGACGACGGGGACCAGCAGAGCCGCGGCAGCAGCCACAACAGGCAACGAACGCCCCAAGGCCCTCACCTCCAGCGAAAGACCCTTGGTCACCACAGTGCACTTCCGCCCCGGAGGTCGCATCCGCTGACTCCCCGTGTCGGTGGGCGCGGTCGTGCTGGGCGCGGGCGCTCCCGCCGGCGCCGCGCCGAACGCCAAGGCACCGGCGCCCGGGAAGGCACCTTCGCGCACGCTGGGTTCGTGGTCTTCGACCGCGAGCAGCTCACCACGCCTCTTTCCGACGTGGACACCTCGGTGCTCACGCAAGGTGAGTGGCACCAGATTCGCTTCTATGACATCGCCTCGTTGGGCGGGGTGATCTTCAACGCGTGGGACTGATGGGCGAGGTCAACGGGCGGCTTGACAGTCGCCCAGACCGGAGGGACTGCCGCTGCGGCCTCCGGCAGCGAGACGGATGCCGCCCTGGACTCCCGAGAGGTCGCCAAGCGCGCCGGCCTCACACAACGCGACTTCCGTGATCACGCCCGGATCTCGTTCGCCAAGGTCGCCGAGTACCAGAAGCGGGGCGCCGTCCACTTCCATGCCGTCATCCGCCTCGACGGCCCCGAAGGCGGCAACACGCCACCGCCGGCCTGGGTCACGACCGAGTTGCTGACAGAGCCCGCTCGTGGAGGCGGCCAGGCTCCGCAACAGCGCGCGCCGGGTCGTCGCCCTGGCCCTCGGCCTCCGCCAGGGCGAAGCACTCGGGCTGCACCGGGAAGACGTCGACCTCGACGCCGGGTACATCCGGATCCGCAAGAACCGTCTCCGGCCCAAGTACGCCCACGGCTGCGGGGATGATCTGCGGTCGCAAGGCCGGCTACTGCCCCCAGAAACAGCAGATCCGTCGTGAGTACAAGAACACCAAGTCCCGTGCCGGACGGCGCACGATCGGCCTTCCGGACCCGCTGATCAAGCTGCTCCGGCAACACCGGGAGGAGCGGGAGCGGGCGGAAGTCGGCGCTGACCGGAAAGAGAAGGGCCTCCCGCG
The DNA here is from genome assembly GCF_002920615.1 of Streptomyces sp. Ru62. GTDB lineage: Bacteria > Actinomycetota > Actinomycetes > Streptomycetales > Streptomycetaceae > Streptomyces. The sequence goes on along the minus strand of NZ_PQSU01000055.1, from coordinate 5,497 downwards.
GGACGCCGGCGTACGGGGCGGGCGGCGCAACGACGCCGGCCACACCGCCGCGACCGTGCTTCTGATCCCCGGTGGCCCGGTACATGCATGTGACGGGAGTCATGCTCCGGAAAGTCGCTCAGCAAGTCGGAGATGCGCTCTGGGTGCCGCCCGGCACCGAAGGGAAGCCGACTGAGACGGGAACTGAGACGGAGAACGTCGAAGGGCCCCACCGCAAGCGGTGGGGCCCTTCGACAACGTGCCCGGTGAGGCACTGGCGGAGGATACGAGATTCGAACTCGTGAGGGGTTGCCCCCAACACGCTTTCCAAGCGTGCGCCCTAGGCCTCTAGGCGAATCCTCCGCCGGAAACATTACATGACCGAGGGGAGTGCTCGCGAACTCGTTCCCGCAGGCCGTCCCCGGGTGGGGTCGTGGGTCCGATCGGGTTCGGACCGCTGCCCGCGATCGGGTACTGTGGGGCACAGCCCCTCACGCGGCGCTATCTGACTGAACTCCCCCAGGGCCGGAAGGCAGCAAGGGTAGGTCGGCTCTGGCGGGTGCGTGGGGGGCCCTTGCGTTCCGGGGTCCGGGGTGCGGATCCGGGGCGGGGCCGGTTGTCAGTGGGCGCCATTAACCTCGTATGCGTGTCGTCTCTCGCGCTGTACCGCCGCTATCGCCCGGAGACCTTTGCCGAGGTCATCGGGCAGGAGCATGTCACCGACCCGCTGCAGCAGGCGCTGCGGAACAACCGGGTCAATCACGCGTACCTGTTCAGCGGTCCGCGCGGATGCGGCAAGACGACCAGCGCGCGCATCCTGGCCCGCTGTCTGAACTGTGAGCAAGGTCCCACCCCGACGCCGTGCGGAGAGTGCCAGTCCTGCCGCGACCTGGCCCGGAACGGCCCGGGATCGATCGACGTCATCGAGATCGACGCGGCCTCTCACGGTGGTGTGGACGACGCCCGTGAGCTGCGCGAGAAGGCCTTCTTCGGACCCGCGAGCAGCCGGTACAAGATCTACATCATCGACGAGGCCCACATGGTCACGTCGGCCGGCTTCAACGCGCTGCTGAAGGTCGTCGAGGAGCCGCCCGAGCATCTGAAGTTCATCTTCGCGACCACCGAGCCCGAGAAGGTCATCGGGACCATCCGGTCGCGGACCCACCACTACCCGTTCCGGCTGGTGCCGCCCGGCACCCTGCGGGACTACCTGGCCGAGGTGTGCCAGAAGGAGGACATCCCGGTCGAGGACGGCGTCCTGCCGCTCGTCGTGCGCGCGGGCGCCGGCTCCGTGCGTGACTCCATGTCCGTCATGGACCAGCTCCTCGCCGGCGCCGGGGCGGACGGTGTGACGTACGCCATGGCCACCTCCCTCCTCGGCTACACCGACGGCTCCCTGCTCGACTCCGTCGTGGAGGCCTTCGCCACCGGTGACGGGGCCGCCGCCTTCGAGGTGGTCGACCGGGTCATCGAGGGGGGCAACGACCCGCGCCGCTTTGTCGCCGACCTGCTGGAGCGGCTGCGGGACCTGGTGATCCTCGCCGCCGTGCCCGACGCCGTGGAGAAGGGGCTCCTCGACGCCCCGGCCGACGTCCTGGAGCGGATGCAGGCCCAGGCCGAGACCTTCGGCGCCGCCGAGCTGAGCCGCGCCGCCGATCTGGTCAACGAGGGCCTGACCGAGATGCGCGGCGCCACCTCGCCCCGCCTCCAGCTGGAACTGATCTGCGCCCGCGTCCTGCTCCCCGCGGCCTACGGCGACCAGCGGTCCGTGATGGCCCGGCTCGACCGCCTGGAGCGCGGCATCGGCTTCTCCGCCGGCGCCGGCGCGCCGGCCATGGGGTACGTCCCGGGTCCCGAGGCCCACGGCGGCGCCCTCGCACCGGGCGCGGGTGCCGGTCCGGGTGCCGGTGGCCCGTCCGTGCCGCCCGGTGGGGGGCCCGCGGCGGCTCGCGCGGCGGTCCGGACCGTGGGGGGCCCGGCCGGATCCGGTACGCCGGCCGCGGTTCCGGTGGGTCCCGGTGGCCCCTCCGGTCCGGCGGGTCCGGGTGAGCCGGCTCCGGCCGCTCCCGTCGCCCCGGCCGCCCCGGTCGCCCCGGCGGCTGCGGTGCCCACGCCCCCTGCCCCCGCCCCTGCGACCACGCCCGCTCCCGCTTCCGCTCCCGCCGCCCAGGCTCCGGCCGCCCCCGCCGCCCCCGCTCCCGGCGCCTGGCCCACCGCCGCCCCCGCCGGCGGTGGCCGACGCCCCGGTGGCTGGCCCACGGCCACCGCTCCGGGCGGCCGGCAGGGGGAGAGCCAGGGCGCGGGGCAGGGGCAGGGTCCCGGCCGCGCGGCCCCGGCCCAGCCCCAGCCGTCGTACCAGCCGGCCCAGTCCACGCCTCCGGCCGCCCCGGCCCCGGCGCCCCAGGCTTCCGCCCCGGCCGCCCCCACCGGCGGCCTCGACCCCCGCGCGCTCTGGCCGAACATCCTGGAGGCCGTCAAGAACCGCCGCCGCTTCACCTGGATCCTGCTCAGCCAGAACGCCCAGGTGACCGGCTTCGACGGCACGACGCTCCAGCTCGGCTTCGTGAACGCCGGCGCGCGGGACAACTTCGCCGGCAGCGGCAGCGAGGACGTGCTGCGGCAGGCGCTGGCCGAGCAGTTCAACGTGCAGTGGAAGATCGAGGCGGTCGTCGACCCGTCGGGCGGCGGCTCCGCCCCACCGGCCGCAGGCGGCTACGGCGGAGGCAGCGGCTACGGCGGCTCTTCCGCCGGTGGCCCTGGCGGCGCCCCCGGCGGCGGTGGCTACGGCGGCGCCCCGGCCGCACCCCGCCCCGGAGCCTCCCAGCCGTCCCCGCAGCCGCCCGCCGCCCCGCAGAGCGGCACCCCTGCCGCGCCCGCCGCGCCCGCCCCGGCCCCGCCGCCGGCCGCCGCGCCCGAGCCACCGCCCGTCTCGCCCGAGGACGACATTCCTGAGGACGACGACCCGGACCTCGACGAGTCGGCGCTCTCCGGCCACGAGCTGATCGTGCGTGAGCTGGGGGCGACGGTGGTGGAGGAGTTCTCCAACGAGTGAGGGGCCCCTGCGCAGTAAACGCGCCCCCTGCTCGGGGAACGGGCCCCTGCTCGGGGAACGGGCCGCGTGAGCGGGGAACCGGGCCCTGTGCTCGGGGAACGGGCCCTCTTTGGAGGAAAGTCCAACAAACCCGGCGCCCAGGCTTCGGCAACCTTGCCATTAGGCTGACCCCGTGAAGGTCCTCGTCATCGGCAGCGGCGCCCGCGAACACGCCCTGTGCCGCTCCCTGTCCCTCGACCCCGACGTCACCGCGCTGCACTGCGCCCCCGGCAACGCCGGCATCGCCGAGGTCGCCGAGCTGCACCAGGTCGACGCGCTCGACGGTGCCGCGGTGGCCGCGCTGGCCACCGGGCTCGGTGCCGACCTGGTCGTCGTCGGCCCGGAGGCCCCGCTGGTCGCCGGTGTCGCCGACGCCGTCCGCGCGGCGGGCATCCCGGCCTTCGGCCCCTCGCGGGAGGCCGCGCGGATCGAGGGGTCCAAGGCCTTCGCCAAGGACGTCATGGCGGCGGCCGGCGTGCCGACCGCCCGCTCCTACGTCTGCACCACCGCCGAGGAGGTCGCCGAGGCCCTCGACGCCTTCGGCGCCCCCTACGTCGTCAAGGACGACGGTCTCGCCGCCGGCAAGGGCGTCGTCGTCACCTCCGACGCCGAGGCCGCCCGGACGCACGCCGCCGGGTGCGAGCGCGTGGTGATCGAGGAGTTCCTCGACGGTCCCGAGGTGTCCCTGTTCGCCATCACCGACGGCGAGACGGTCGTCCCGCTCCAGCCCGCCCAGGACTTCAAGCGCGCCCTGGACGGCGACGAGGGCCCGAACACGGGCGGCATGGGCGCGTACTCGCCGCTGCCGTGGGCCGACCCGAAGCTGGTCGACGAGGTGCTGGAGACGGTGCTCCAGCCGACCGTGGACGAGATGCGCCGCCGGGGCACGCCGTTCTCCGGGCTGCTCTACGCCGGTCTCGCGATCACCTCGCGCGGGGTCCGGGTCATCGAGTTCAACGCCCGCTTCGGCGACCCGGAGACCCAGGTCGTGCTGGCCCGGCTCCAGACCCCGCTGGCCGGTGTCCTGATGGCCGCCGCCACCGGGAACCTCGCCGACCTCCCGCCGCTGCGCTGGAGCGAGGACGCGGCCGTCACCGTCGTCGTCGCCTCCCACAACTACCCGGGCACCCCGCGCACCGGCGACCCGATCACCGGCCTGGACGAGGTGGCCGCCGAGGACGCCCCGCACGCGTACGTGCTGCACGCCGGCACCGAGCGGGACGGCGACGCCGTCGTCAGCGCGGGCGGACGTGTCCTGTCGGTCACGGCCACCGGCCAGGACCTGGCCGAGGCGCGCGAGCGGGCCTACCGGGCGGTGGGCCGGATCCGGCTCGACGGCTCGCAGCACCGCACCGACATCGCGGCGCAGGCGGCGCAGGCGGCGCAGACACAGGCGTGACCACGGCCGGTACGGCTCTCCCGTGCCGCCCCTCGCACCCCATCAGGCCCCGGAGACGATCCGGGGCCTGATCTTTGCTGTCTGTCACCCAGCTCTGACCAAAGCCATTCCATCGAGTGAGCGATCGCCCATATGGCTGACGGGGGCCGGGGCCCCAACTAGGGTGCCGCGCAAGCGTTCCGGCACTTGGCCCACCGGCATTGCGATGTCAGTGGCGGGTGCCACAGTGGGGGAGTGAGCAAGACCAGGGCAGCACGCGATCGCCAGGGAGGGGGCGAGATCGGCACGTGACCGGAATCGGTGTGGAGGCGGGCGCGCAGGCCGCGCGTTCCCGGGCCCTCGCCGTGCTGCGGGTCCGGGGCCGGGCGCTGGCCGTGGCGCTGCTGCCCGCGGGCGCCGAGGTGATCCTGCTGACCGGCGCCTCCACCGGCCGTCTCGTCGGCCCGGGCTGGGACGCCGCCCGGTGGGTCGTCGGCGTGCTCGCGGTGCTGGTCCTGCTGGCCGCGGCCGGTATCGCGGTGGTCGTGGCCCGGGCCCGTCCCGCCATGAGCCCCACCGTGCCGGTCCCGGAGGGGGCCGCCCCCGACCTGTACCGGATGGTGCGCGACCTCGCCGACCGGCTGGACGTGCCGGCGCCCTCGGCCATAGCGCTCACCCCGGACTGCGACAGCTGGCTGGAGGACCGGGCCCATTCGGCCCACGGGCCGCCCCCGCGTCCGGCACCCGACGAGATAGCGGGCCCCGGCCGCCGCCGGACCCCCCTCGCGCCGGTCCTCGTCATCGGCTCCCCGTTCCTGTGGTGGATGCGCGTCGGCGAGCTGCGCGCCGTCCTCGCCCCGGTCATCGCCGGTACGGGACCCTCGGCGCACCCGGACATAGCCGCCGCCCGCCGCTTCGTGCGCGGGCTGGACGCGGCCGTGGCCGTCGCCTCGACCAGGGGCCGCTGTCCGCTGACCCGCGGGGTGTGCGCCGTCCTCGGCTGGGTGCCCGGCTGCTGCTGCGCGGCTGCCGGGAGCACGCGACCCAGA
>NZ_PQSU01000054.1 GCF_002920615.1 Streptomyces sp. Ru62 | reverse complement strand
ACAGCCCGGAAACGCGTCCAGGTCGCCGCCGTCCGCGACCCCGACAACCCCCGTGCCCGCGCCGAAGCCGACCCCGAGAAGTGGTGGGAGGCCGACACCACCGAGCCGCTGGGCTACTCGGCACTGCTGGCCGCCGCAGCACCAATGCCAGCCTCCCGCCAGGCAATGCTCGCGCAGTACTTCGAGCCCGAGGAAGGCCAGGACGACACCAAGGGCCCTACCGCCGCGCACCAGGCCATCGCGCAGCTCGTGAAGCGCGGCAGTATCAGAGTCATCCTCACCATCAACTTCGACCGGCTGACCGAGCGAGCGCTGCAGGAGATCGGGATCTCGCCGCAGGTGGTGAGGCGTCCGGAGCAGATCAAGGGCATGAAGCCGCTTGCGCACAGCCAGGTCACCGTGATCAAGCTGCACGGTGACTACACCGACCTGGAGCAGCGCAACACGGTCGACGAGCTGAAGACCCACCATGAGGAGCTCCAGCAGCTGCTGGAACGGGTCCTGGACGAGTACGGGCTCATCGTGTGCGGGTGGTCTGCGGACGGGGACAAGGCGCTCGTCCGGGCCGTCGAGGGGACCCGGTCGCGACCGGTACCCGCGGTTCTGGTCGCAGTATGGCCGGTTCAGCGACGCCGCCCGGGCCCTCACCGCGTTGGCGAACCCCCGCCGCGACGCCAGGTCCCGAAGGGCGGAAACCCCTCACGGCACCCTGCCGGGAGCTGTACACGCTCGTACGCCAGAAGGAACCCTGCCTCAGAAGGCTCCACGCTCGAGGATCAGGTCGTGCTCCGATTCGATCTCCTGGTCAGCGGTCAGATGGACGTGTGCACCGGCATGCACGCCGTCCTGAGCCAGTGTCAGCAGATGACGGGCGAGAGAGACGAGGCCCTCGGGGTTCGCCTTGATAGTCACCTCCGTTCCGGTCACTCTCATCTCGATCTCGAAGCTCTCGTCCCATGCGAAACGCAGTCCTCGGTCGGGAAGGCAGTCGGGCACGTCGACCATGCGATCCATCGGTTCATCAATTCTGTGAGGGCACATCATCTGAGTGAGTGCGAACGCTATCCGTGCAGGTACACGTGCCGGTTCTCCACGACCATCATCTTGCCGGGCTTCTTTGGATTCGGTTCCAGCCGTTCGAAGTTCATGTGCGGGCCGACCGATGAGCGGGGTGGCTGCGGGTCGGGATGGGCCCGGGCCACCGCGGCGGTCTGGGAACGGTGGCTGATCAGCTGGTTGAGGGTCTTGTGCTGTGCACCGGGGGCGGACGTGGCCGCTCACTGCTCGCTACCTCCATATCTGACGGTCCCTGCAGGGCGCCCGGGCCCCGCTGTGTGAGGGGTCGGGATGCAATGCGAGCGTGGTGACTATGACCACTGACACGCCCGCAGATGTGCGAGTCACCCGGGCATGGAGCCGGATCGTGGAATGGCTGGCCGACTACGCCCCGCCGTCGTACGCGGCCCTCAGGCCCGGCGCCTCCGACGACGAGATCGTGGCTCTCGAAGAAGCCCTCGGTGTGAGCGTTCCAAAGGAGTTGAAGGCGCTGTGGCGGCTGTCCGCCGGTGAGGACGGCGTGGCCGGTTCGGGGCTCATGCTGGGCAACTGGGCTCTGATGCCGCTCGACGCCGTGATCGAGGTCTACCGGACGCAGATGCGGTTCCAGGAGGGGAACGGTGAGGGTGAGGAGGCCTTGGTGCTGTGGAAGCCATCGTGGATACCTTTCTGCTCCTTCAACCCCGACGACACCGTCTACGGCCTCTACCTGAACGGCGAGACCGGGGAAGTATGCAAGTGGACCAGGTTCGGGGAGCGCGAGCGGGAGTACGAGTCGCTGCCCGCCTACCTGGAACTCATGGCGGTCAGCCTGGAGGCCCCCTTGGCGGCGGCCGGGCCGCAGAAGCCCGGCATGATGGGCGGCGCCCTGGTGTGGGGGCCCCCTTCTGGCGGGGGGCACAGGGACCGGTGGGTGCGCCACCTCGGCCAGGCGCCGCCGCGCCATCCCGCGAAGACTCTCGGCGCGATCCGGGAAGCTCTGCCCGGCGATGAGGGTGCGGGGTTCGACGAGCAACGCGACGCCCTCGACCTGTCCGATCCCGAGGCCGTCGCCACCTTCCGGGACTACTGGTGGGAGCGTGCCGTGCAGGCTCAGGAGCAACTGGAGGACGACGTTGCCGCCGCGCTGGGCGGGAACATCATGGTCCAGCCCGGCCGCAACCTGGCGCCGGAGTACGAAGCCACGCTGCCGCCCGCCATCCGCCACCTCCCGCCGTCCATGGACGACATCCGCGCCGCCCTACGCCACGAGAGCGTCCGCGCACGGTTCGACCGGGAGTTCATGGACGCGATACCGCCGCACTATCCGGCGCTGCTGCTGCGGTGGTGGGACATCGCCCGCCTGATGGCCGACCCACGCGGCGACCGGGCCGTACGCGCTGTTATCAACGACCGCCGCGCCTCGCGCTAGGCCGTGCTGGACGTTCCAGCGCCGCCTGACGGCCGTATGGGCCCGGTCGCTGGAGCGGTGGCGGCGGGGCGTCCTCGTGTGCCCGCCGCAGTGCCACCATCGCGAGGTCCGTCCCCGGCGGCGTGCTCACAGCTCGACGGCCCGGGACACCGTCGTGGGCGTGCCCCAGACCCGTATGACGTTGTGGTCGGTGTGGGCGTGTACCAGCCGGTAGGCGTCGGCCGGCGCGGCCCTTTGAGCAGCTGATCGATGTACTGCTCGACGTCCGTGCGGCTGGTGCGGGGGGTGCCGCACAGTTGCCAGGCGCGGCCGTTTCACATCTCCGCAAGCCACCGTCTGCGCGGCTGCGGTTCGTCGGCGCGGATCGCGTGGCGGGAGGGCACGCGAAGCGGCGGCGCTTCCGCGTCGTCGGGGTGAGGGGGGCGGGGCGGTGTGCGCAGCCCGGCGCGGCGGCGGGTCTCGCACAGCAGGCACAGGTCGGCAGCGTCCGGGGCGACGGGGCCGAGGGGGTGCTTTGAGCAGCGCGTGGTGGGCTTCGCCGTCTGGATGGTGTCGTCGATGAGCGTGAGGGCCCGTTGGGGATCGCTGCGGATCTCGGAGACATCCGTCCCGGCGGTGGCGGTGGCGTCTTCGAGGCGCTGTCCGTGTTCCCCTGCCAGGCGCAGCGCCCGGCCCAGGGCGACGAGCTGGGCGTGGTTCACCGGCCGGTGCCTCCTTGCTAACGGCTTGATCATTGATGCCGCGGGCGCCGCTGTAGGCACGGGTACCGGGGGCCTGTCCCCTCACCACTCTGGTTCGCGACAGTCGGCCTGGCCACATGCCGCCACTGATTTCCGGTCGCTACGACGGCGGCCTGACCGACGACGATCGCGTCGACCCTGCCGAGCCGAGCAGGCAGGTGTCCGAGAAGCGGCCGTCAGGTCACTGCGGGTGACAGTGAGCTCCGCCGGATGTCTGCTCGGCGTCCGCTCGGAGCACTCGTCGACAACGGCCGTGCGTGATGGTCCGGACAGCTCCTGGTCGGCGGCCTCGCCAAGGGGGTGGTGGTTGACCGGGCCGCTCAGCGGCGGGGCACGGCGTTCCAGCTGGCCAGGATCGGCAGGACGCGCGCGGTGGGGGAGTCGGGCTCGGTGGTGTAGACGACAAGACGCTGGTCCGGTTCGTGAGGCGCGCAGACAATCTCGATATCGAAGGACATCGGACCGGCGGTGGGGTGCTGAATACGTTTGTTCACCGACGCGTAGTCGCGGACCGTGTGATCGTCCCACCATTGGGCGACGTCACGGTCGGTGGTGCGCAGCTCGTCCATGAGCGCGGTGAGGCGGTGGTCGTGCGGGCGGCGGGCGGTTTCGCGGCGCATGGTGGCGACGGTGGCTGAGGCGAAGTCGCACCAGTTGACGATCCGCTCGCGGGCAGTCGGGTCTTGGAACATGTAACGGACGAACGACGTGCCTGGCTCCAGTGGGCTGCCCAGGACCTCCGTCAGAACGGCGTTGCGGGCCAGGACCTCGCCGCGATGGCCGAGCAGCAGCACCGGGACGTGCTGGAGGGTGTCCATCAGGCGCAGCAGCCCCGGATCGGGGCGCTGGACCGTGCGCGGCGTCGCCGGCCGGTCCTGGGTGGTGGGCGCGGCCAGGTCGTGGAGGTGGGTGCGCTCGACCTCGTCCAGACGCAGGGCCCGGGCCAGCGCGTCGAGTACGGCGGCAGAGATGTTGGCCTGGCGTCCCTGTTCCAGCCGGCTGTAGTAGTCCGGGCTCACGCCCGCCGCTACGGCCAGCTCGTCCCGGCGCAGTCCCGGCACCCGCCGGGCTCCGGGGAAGGGCTCGATGCCGGCCTGGGACGGGGTGAGGCGGTCCCGGCGGGAGCGCAGGAACGCTCCGAGCGCGGCGCGGTCGCGTGGCATCGCTCCAGCGTAGGCGACCCCGAGCACCCCTGCCTGGTCCTGCCATGACCAGGTTCGTCCTGGCCTGGCCCGGTGCGTACAGCCCACGTAGACAGGGACCCATGACTTCCCTTCACACCAACGACAGCACACCTCCCACGCGGCTTATGAAGCGCTGGATACTGCCCGCAGACGCGACCGACGCCGCCAAGCTCGTGCTGGACGAGACGCCCGTACCCGTACCGGGTCCCGGCGAGATCCGCATTCGCGTCCGGGCGATCTCGATGAACTACCGCGACCAACTGATCCTCAAAGGCCCCTTCGGCCGCCTGCCGGAGCAGGACCTCGTCCCGCTGTCGGATGTCGCAGGGGAAATAGATGCCGTCGGCCCGCAGGTCAAGGGCTGGAGCGTGGGCGACCGCGTCACCAATCTGCACGTGCTCGACTGGAGCGACGGCCGCCCGCCGGCCGCCATGGGCCTGGGCCTGGGCGCCCTGCACGAGGACGGAGTGCTCGCCGAGTACGTCGTCCTTCCGGCCCGACGCATCATGCGCGCCCCCGCCAACCTCGACCACTGCGAGGCAGCCACCCTGCCCGTGGCCGCCCTGACCGCCTGGAACGCCCTGTACGGAGACCACCCGATCACCGCTGACAGCACCGTCCTGATCATCGGCAGCGGCGGCGTCGCGCTCTCCGCCCTGCAGTTCGCCCGGGCCGCCGGCGCCCGGGTCTACGCCACCGTGCGCAACAACGCCGCAGGTGAGACCCTCGTCCGCCTCGGCGCTGCGGGCTACGTCAACAGCACGACCGCACATGACTGGGGCGATGCGATCTTCGCGCTGTCCGGAGGCATCGACAAGGTAGTCGACAGCGTCGGCGTGTCCATCCTGACCCAAGCCCTGGCCGCCCTCGCACCGGGCGGTGAGATCGCCACCCTCGGCCTGTTCGATGCGACCGCAAGGCCGCTGGACGGGTACGCCCTGCTCGGCAAACAGGCTCGCATCCGCGGCGTCGCGGTCGGCAGCGAGGCCATGCACCGCGATCTTGTGCGCTACGTCGAGACCCATGACATCCACCCGGTGATCGACCGCCGGATCGACTTCATCGACGCCCCAGCCGCGTACACGGCGCAGACCGCCGGCGGGTTGTTCGGCAAGGTCGTCATCGAACTCGGCTGACCCTGGCCGACACCGACGCGGCACAACCGGAGCCGAGCACCCGACGATGGTGCTGCCAGCGACGTGTGCGTCGCCACAGGGTGCGCGGGACATGGCGAGAGATGTCGATTTCCTCGCTTGGTGAAACGCATGCTGTGGCTCCCCCCATCACGGCGAGTCTCGCAGGCCGGGCAGCCGATCTGCCCTGCCTCGCGCGTCGCCGCGTGGCTCGCCCGGGAGGGCGAGCCACGCGGCGCCCAAGCCCTCGCACGCCGCGCGACCGAGCTGTCCCACTCCCCCGCCCCTACCTGCATAGCTACCGGTCGTCGGGCCAGGTGGCGAGCACGCCGACGGTCTCGTCGTCGGTGAGGGTGACGCGGGCGTCCGGCATGGTGCCGTACTCGCCGATCCAGCGGCGGAACTTCTCCCGCGCCACCCCCCCCCCCGAGCCCACCAGCCGTGCTGCACTGCCCGGCCGCCGGATTCGAGCAGCAGGTGGTAGCGGCCGGGGCTGGTCATACGAGGCGGATTCCTCGCCACCGTCCCGGCTCCCGGGCGATCACGCGTTTCGCCTCCAGCTCGCCCAGCTGGTAGTGCACCAAGGCCCGGCTGCGCATACCAACAGCCGCGCCGATCTGCATCGTCGGCGCTTGGCCGTGGTCGGCGATGTGCTGGCGGATGCAGCGCAGGATGCGCTCCTGGGTGTCGGTGAGTAGTCGACGCGGTGCATACTTCAATTAGAGCGCTTGTTCGAATCCGAAGGCAAACGGAAGACACGGCGGCCGGGGAGCATCAGGTGGGTGGTGAGCAGCCTTCTCGCGTCTGGACGCGCTGCGCTTCGCTCGGCGCGTCGTCGAGCAGCAGGCCGTCCGGCAGCTTGGGCTGATCGATCGCTGGATCGCCGAGGAGGAGCGCCAGCCCCTGCGGACTGGCTGATCCAGTACGGCCTGAACAGGGACAACGTCGACGCCGTCCACGTCGGCGGCTGCTGGGCCGCGAAGAAGAGCGGCCGGTCCCGGGCCGCCACGCGCGAGCAGGCCCTCGACGCTCTCCGGAACCGGGTGCCGCCGTGCGTGCACTGTCAGCCTGACACGGCCCTCGGCATTGGGGACTGATTCTGAGCCGAAGGCCCAGAGAGCCAACCGTCGGCGCCGTGGCAGCAGAGGCGGCCGGCCCGTCGGCTTCGACCAGGAGCAGTACAGGCGCCGCAACGAGGTCGAACGGACGATCAACCGCCTGAAGAGCTACCGCGCCGTCGCCACCTGCTTCGACAGAGGGGCCTACGTCTTCGATAGCACCGTCACGGTGGCTGCGATCCGGCTTTGACTGCGCACGTGATGCACCGACGACGCCTCAGCCTGTAAAGGGATCTTCCACCGTTGGGATGTACGGGGATAGCAGCGCCTCCATGTGCTGCGTAACCATTCCTCGAGCCAGCTTCAGCACGCGCACATCGTTCTCGTACCCCGGTTCCTCGTCATCGGACTGGATCCTCGAGGGCGACCTCAACCGGGACGCCCCACCCGCCGCCGTCCACGTCGGCGGCTGCCGCATGGCAGGCAAGCGGTGGAAGGGCGTGCCGCGGGACGTGGCGCTGCGGGCACTCGCCGAGGGCGTCGAGGCGTGCGGGCACTGCCGACCCGAGGCTGAGCTCGGCTTCGTCGACGGTTAGTACTCCAGCTGTAGATCGTTGATCTTGCTGGTGAGGGCTGGTGCCCGGCCTCCTGCGGTCCTGCGTGTCACACCCCGGTGGCAGACTGGCGGCACAACGATGTTCCGGAAGGACAGGGCGATCCGGCAGGGTCACCCGTCAGCGGCACTGCTCGGGGGCGGCTGATGTCACGGGGGGAGATGCGCGGCTGTGATCTTCGACAGTCTTGATGTGTCGTACGGCGATATGTGGGGTTCCCACGAAGGAACGACCCATCCGGCCCCGATTTCGCGCGCGGTTGCGGCGCGCAGACACGCTGCCGGGATGGAGTACGCGGTTCTGCTGTCCTCGCGGGAGCGACCGCTGGCACTGGTCGAACGCTGGCCGCGCGGGAAGTGGCGGGTGTATCTGTTCGACGACAGGTCCTGGCGCATGCAGATGATCGACTTCAAGCCGCACCACACGGGGATGTTGCTGGCTCACCGGAACACCCGATGGCGGTTTTCCACCGAGCTGGATCGCTCGTCCTTTAAGTGGGATGTCCAGGAGACCACGACTGTGCTTGCCGACGGGCTTGTCGAGGCGAGGTCCGAGTTCGCCGGGCCGAGAGACCCGGAGCACGTCCCCGTGCGGCTGTTTCCGGCGCCCGTCGAGGACTTCCTCTGCCCCGCACCGGAATTCGGCGACTGGCAGGTGTTCACTCCGTTCCTCGCCCAGCAGAGCCACCAGCCCGCCACGACCGTGGTCCTGAGCGACGTGTCGGTGGACGAGGGGTCGGGACCGCTGCGCGCCACCGGAATCGAGCAACTGTTCAGTTCGGGCGCGCGCGACACTCCGGATGGACCGGCCGTCGTCGAGCCCGTCGACGCCGGTTTGCTGCGGATCACGTCAGGGCAGCTGGCGGTCTCGGACCCCGGCTGGATCAGAGAGCCGCGGACCGTCGCTGTGCCACCGGGCGAGTTCCCGGTCACGCTGTCGCTTTTGCGCACGACACACGGGGTCAATGTCGCCGCGGCCAGGGTGACGTTCCTGGACATCCCGCCCCGCGAGTGGGAGATGGCCCTCCGGCCCGACGAGGACCTGGGGCTGCTCGGCGAGGGTGAGTTCTACGGGGTCGGCGTCGATACCGGCACAGTGGCCTTCATGGATGCGACCCGGACGGTGATCGAAGACGAGCTGGACGAGAACCTGTTCATACCCCTCGACAGCCGCTTCACCGTCGAACTGCCCGGCACGGAGCCCGAACCGAACCTCATCGCCTTCCGTGCCGGCCAGGGCGACGGGTCCTACCCCGTCTGGATCGGCCGCACCGATGACGGGCAGGTTGGTTGCGTCGTGGTCGACTTCCAGCTCCATTCCTCCGGCGGGGGAGAGTAAGGAGCCACCGACCATCGGCGCGAGGCCGCACTGCCCGAGTCTGTACGCCAGGCTGGCGTGAGGTTCGGAGGCTCTGGATGAGCGTGACCGCCATGACTACAGCTGGAGTATCAGGCAGTGCGCGGCCGCCGGCCCCCGTCTTCTTTGCGGTGGTCTTCTTGGCGGGCTGCCTTTTCGTCGTCTTCTTCGGGGCGGGCATCTCGTGCACGTCCGCCTCGCCGGCATCGCCGCGGGAGGCTTTCGCGCGGGCCACCGACTCGTTCAGCGCTGACATCACATCCAGCACCCTTGCCGGCTCCTCCGGCTCCGGCGCCGGGGCTGGCTCCTGGTGCTCCCTCTTCGCCTCGATGACCTGCTCCAGTGCCTCGGTGTAGGTGTCGCGGAACTCGTCGCCTTCGAGGTCGTCGCGGGTCATGGTGTCCATGAGGGCGAGCGCGCCCTCGATCTCCTGCTCCGACAACTGCGCGGTGGGTGGGGTGAGCTCCGTGGGGTCGCGGATCTCGTCGGGCCAGCGCATCAGGTGCAGGACCAGGACGTCGTCCTTCACCCAATGGATTCCGAGGCGTTCGCGGCCGTGCCACGCCCACTTCGCCACGGCGACGCGTGACGATCTCCCGCGGCGCGCACCGGCCTCCGCCACGGCGATGAACACGGTCACCCAGGTCCTGGCCCGGCTCCGCCGCGATACCGTCGCCGCCAAGGAGTGGCTGTCCCGGTGGTGTGTTGTGCGCCGGGTGATGCAGCGTGTGCACTTGTGCGCCCCTTCGGTATATCGCCTCTGCGGCCGGTGCGGGGATAGCTTCGTTGCCTATCCCAAGTGGCGGGCCGGGCCCGCCGGACTGGAAGGAGTGCTGGCTTGCTGAAGCGTGCGGGGTTGTCGGTGGCTGCGGCTGCCGTGCTTGCTGGGGCTGTGGTGCCGGTTGGTCTGGCGAGTGAGGCTTTCGCCGCTGGGGCCAAGGCGGGGGTGTGCAAGTCGTCGGTGGACGGTACGTACTGCGGCTACTACTCGGGGTCGGCGTACACCGATCGCGGTGATGCGGGGGCCAAGGTGAAGGAGATCCAGGCACTGCTGATCCAGCATCACGGCTACTCGGTGGGCCCGAAGGGTGTGGACGGCTACTTCGGGGCGGGAACGGAGTCGGCGGTGAAGCGACTCCAGAAGCGCCATGGGTTGAAGGCCGACGGCATTGTGGGTGCGAAGACGTGGAACGCGCTGCGTGGGGAGCCGTTGGATCACTGAGGGCGATCTTCTCCGGCTGACCCCCAAGCCCCTGGGCACACAACTCGCCCCACGTGCGGCCGGACGAGGGCCGCCGGCGTCGACCGCTTCCATGCCCCTGCCAAGGACGCCGCGGGGTCGCGGCCGTGGCAGGTCACACGGCGTCGCCCGGCCTACCGCTCGGCATTCCGGGTGAATGGGTGATCTCTCTGTCGGCGGCTTTGATGATGGCCAGTACGGCAGCCGCCGCGGCCGCTGGATCGTGGGCCTCGACGGCCTCCACGACGGCGCGGTGACCCGGCAGCGAGGCTTCCACCGCGCCGGGGGTCTGGGTGCTGATGAGGAAGCTGTGTTCCAGTGCGATGTCGACAGCGCGGCCCAGCGAGCCAAGGAGACGGTTGCCGCTGGCGTCGAGCAACGCCCGGTGGAAGGCGATGTCGGCCTCGACGTAGCCGCGGCGGCCGGGTTCCGCCGCCGCAGCCTCCATGGCCGCCAGGGAGTCGTACAGCACTCGTACATCGTCGGTGCCGGCCCGGTTCGCGGCGAGCCGGGCCGCCTCGGGCTCGACGATCCGGCGCAGTTCGCCCGTGTCGCGCAGCAGGGCCGTGGCGTCCCCGGCCTGTTTCCAGCGCAGCACGTCACGGTCCAGGTGGTTCCAGTGCTCCGGAGGCAGTACGCGCGTGCCGGTGCGCGGGCGTACGTGCAGCATGCCCTTGGCCGCCAGTGCCTTGACCGCCTCCCGCACAACACCTCGGCTGACGCCGATCTCGGCCGCGAGCGCGTCCTCGACCGGCAGAGGATTCCCCGGTTGCCACACGCCACCCACGACGCGCCGCCCGAGTTCGTCGACCACGCGCTGGTGCGTGGTCAGGAAGTGCACCACGATCTCTGCCCGCCCCCTGGACGCCATTCATCGAATCATTTAATGATTGCGTCACAGGATACGGCCTGCGGGGCCTCACCCGACAACGCCCCATCGCGAAGCGGACGACGCCGAAGCCACGGGAGTGACCACATGACCGACGGTCAGAAGACGAGCCGCCGCAGCCAGGCATGGTTCGGCGCACAGGGCCGCAGCGGGATGCTGTACCGCTCCTGGATGCGCAACCAGGGGCTCGGGCACGAGGTGTTCGACGGGCGTCCCGTCATCGGTATCGCGACCAGCGCCTCCGAACTCGCCCCGTGCAACGCCCATCTGACACGCGTCGCCGAGGCCGTCAAACGCGGCGTGTGGCAGGCGGGCGGCCTGCCGCTCCAGTTCCCGACCATGGCCACCGGCGAGACCCTGATGCGCCCCACCGCCATGCTGTACCGCAACCTCATGGCCATGGAGGTCGAGGAGCTGATCCGGGCCAATCCACTCGACGGTGTCGTGCTGCTGTCCGGCTGCGACAAGACGACCCCCGCCATGCTCATGGGCGCCGCCAGCGTCGACCTGCCCGCCGTCATGGTGACCGGCGGGCCGATGCTCAACGGCAAGTACCGGGGCCAGGACGTGGGATCCGGCACCCACGTGTGGAAGTTCGAGGAGGACCTGAAGACCGGCCGGATGACCGATGAGGAATGCTTCTTCGCGGAAGGGTGCATGGCCCGCTCCAACGGGCACTGCATGACAATGGGGACCGCCTCGACGATGGCCTGCATGGCCGAGGCGCTCGGCATGCAGCTGCCGGGCTCGGCGGCCTGGCCCGCGGTCGACGCCCGGCGGATGGAGACCGCGCAGGCGGCGGGACAGCGCATCGTACGGATGGTGGAGGAGGAACTGCGTCCCTCGCGGATCCTGACCCGGGAGGCGTTCGAGAACGCCATCCGGGTCAACGCGGCCATCGGCGGCTCCACGAACGCGATCATCCACCTCACCGCGATCGCCGGACGCGTCGGTGTCGACCTGCGCCTGCGGGACTTCGACGACCTGGTCCGCGCAGTGCCGACCCTGGTCAACCTGATGCCCAGCGGCAAGTACCTCATGGAGGACTTCTGCTACGCGGGCGGGCTGCCCGCCGTCATCGCCGAACTGCTCCGCGGCGAGCTGCTGCACGGCGGACAGATCACGGTGACCGGACGCACCGTCGCGGAGAACACCGAGAACGCCGAATGCCTCGACTCCGACGTCATCACCAGCCTGGACGCCCCCTTCCAGCCGGCCGGCACCGGCACCGCCGTCCTCCGCGGCAACCTGTGCCCCGACGGCGCCGTGATCAAGCAGTCCGCCGCTTCGCCGCACCTGCTCACCCACCGCGGCCCCGCCCGCGTCTTCGACTCCCCCGAGGCCTACCACGAGGTGGCCGACGACCCGGAACTCGACATCGACGAGAACACCGTCATCGTCATCCGCAACGCCGGCCCCAAGGGCTACCCCGGCATGCCCGAGGTCTCCAACGTCCCGCTGCCCGCCAAGCTGCTGAAGGCAGGCGTCAAGGACATGGTGCGCGTCTGCGACGGCCGGATGAGCGGTACCGGATACGGCACGGTGGTCCTGCACGTGGCGCCCGAGGCCGCCGTCGGCGGACCGCTCGCCCTGGTGCGCGACGGGGACCCCGTCGTCCTCGACGTCCCGAACCGCACCCTGCGCCTGGACGTGGACGACGCCGAGCTCACGCGGCGCCGGGATGCGTGGCGGGCCCCCGCCGAACGGCACACCAGCGGCTACACCTGGCTCTACACCCAGAACGTGGAACAGGCGCACCAGGGCGCCGACTTCGGCTTCCTGCGGGGATGCCGTGGACACGAGGTCCCCCGCGACTCCCATTGATTCCACGCCAGTCGACCGCATCCCTCGAAACCAGGAGAGCATCGATCGTGGAACCGGCAGCAGCCCCTACTCGTCCGGTCCTCACCGCCGCCTCCGTCCTGCCGGAGGACATGGGCCGAGCCGCCCTCGTCGCGCGCGTCCACCACCCGGAATGGGACGGACCCTGTGTGGCCGCGGTCCGGGGCGATCAGGTCGTCGACCTGACGGCCATCGTGCCCACCGTCTCCGAACTGATGGAACGCGACGACGCGGTGACGGTCGTCCGCGAGGCCGAGGGCGGACACACCTGGCGCCTGGACGAACTGCTGGCGGCACCGGCCGGCCGCCATGACGTCCCGCATCTGCTCGCCCCCGTCGACCTGCAGGTGATCAAGGCCGCGGGTGTCACCTTCGCGCGGAGTCTGCTGGAACGCGTCATCGAGGAGCGCACGGGCGGCGATCCGGCGCAGGCCGCCGAGGTCCGGGCCCGCGTGAAGCAGGTGGTGGGCGGTGCGCTCGACGGCATCCGCCCCGGATCGCCGGAAGCGGACAGGGCCAGGGAACTGCTGGCTTCCGAAGGACTGTGGTCGCAGTACCTGGAGGTCGGGATCGGGCCGGACCCGGAGGTGTTCACCAAGGCCCCGGTACTGTCTGCGGTCGGAACCGGCGCCGACATCGGAGTGCTCGGCTCCTCGGTGTGGAACAACCCTGAGCCCGAGGTCGTCCTCGTCGTGGATTCGCGCGGCCGGGTACGCGGCGCGACGCTCGGCAACGACGTCAACCTCCGCGACGTCGAGGGGCGCAGCGCCCTGCTGCTGTCCCGCGCGAAGGACAACAACGCCTCTTGCGCGATCGGCCCCTTCATCCGCCTGCTCGACGAGGGCTTCGACCTCGACACCGTACGGAAGCTCGACATCGGCCTGCGGATCGACGGCCCGGACGGCTACGTACTCCACGGCAGCAGTTCCATGCGCGAGATCAGCCGCGATGTAACGGAACTGGTGGCCGCCACGCACGGTGCGCACCATCAATACCCGGACGGCTTCGTGCTGTTCACCGGAACGCTGTTCGCCCCCACCGAGGACCGGCAGGCATCCGGCGCGGGCTTCACCCACGAGTACGGTGACGTCGTGCGGATCTCCAGCCCGCGACTCGGCGCTCTGGTGAACACCGTCGTCCCCAGCGAGCAGGCCGCGCCGTGGACGTTCGGGGTACGAGCGCTGATGCGTAACCTCGCGCGACGCGGCGTGCTGTGAGATGACCAAGTCCCCGGAACCGACAGGGCCGGGCCACCACATGACCGGCCCCGCGGTCCGGGGTGCGCAGCGCCGCCGCTACCGCGACGTGCGCCGCGCTTGCCCGTTCAGGCCCGGGCGACCGGCTCCTGCCCCACCGTGGCGTGCAAGCGCCGGGTGTGATCCACGTGGCGCTCGGCTCCGGTCAGCGTGACCCTGGCCGTCAGGCGCGGATCCGCGCTGGAGGCGGACAACCGCACTTCCAGCTCGCCCGGTTCGACGACGCGCCGGCCGTCGCGTCCCGTGAAGGAGGCGACATCGGCCGGGACGGTGACACGCAGACGCCGGGCCTCGCCCGGCTCCAGGCCGACCCGGGTGTAGCCGACGAGGCGCTGCACCGGCTGGACGACGGAGGCGACCGGGTCGTGCAGATAGACCTGGACGACCTCGGTTCCGGACCGCCCGCCCGAGTTGCGGACGGTGAAGGCGAGGACGAACTCGCCGTCCGTCGGGGCCTGTGGAATATCCACGGTCAGGTCTGTCCAGTCGAACCGCGTGTAGGACAGGCCGTGGCCGAAGGCGAACGCGGGTGTCGGGTCGATGTTGGACACCTCGCTGCGGTGCGCGAGCCGCGCCCCGAGGTACGTGGTCGGCTGTGAGTTCGGCCCGCGCGGCACGCTGACCGGGAGACGCCCGGAGGGATTGGTACGGCCGCTGAGCACCCCGGCGATCGCCTGCGTGCCCTCCTCACCGGGGAAGAACGACTGCACGATCGCCGCGGACTCCTGCACGGCGCGGCCGAGTGCGTACGGTCGTCCCGCGAGCAGCACGGTGACCACGGGTGTCTCCAGGTCGAGCAGGGTGTCGAGCAGGTGCTGCTGCGCGCCGGGCAGCGCCAGCGCCTCGACGTCGCACCCCTCGCCGCTGGTGCCCCGCCCGAAGAGCCCGGCACGGTCGCCGAGTGCCACCACGGCGACATCGGCCTCGCGTGCCACCCGGGCGGCCTCGGGGATGCCGGAGAGGTCCCCGTCGTCGATTCCGGTGCCGCGGGCGACCGTGATCTCGGCGTCGGGGAACTCGGTGGCGAGGGTCTCGCGCAGCGTGGGCAGCGCGATGCCCAGTGGGGTCGCCGGGTGGTGGACGCCGATGTGCTGGGGGAAGGAGTAGCAGCCCAGTACGGCGGTGGGCTCGTCGGCGTTGGGACCGAGCAGGGCGATGCGGCGCGGCCTGCCGAGCGGCAGGGTGCCGTCGTTGCTCAGCAGCACGACCGCTTCCTCGGCGACCGTGCGGGCCAGAGCGCGGTTCTCCGGACTGTCCAGGTCGATCCGGCCGCGCAGGGCGGCCGGGTCGTCCGGATCCGCCCCGTCGAGCGCGGCCGGCACGGCGTTCCAGTCAGGGTCGAGCAGGCCGAGCACAGCCTTCTGGCTGAGTACCCGGCGCAGGGCGCGATCGACCAACGCCTCCGGAACACGGCCGTCGGCGACGGCCTCGGCCAGGGGCGTGCCGTACGTCTTGACATTGGGCAGTTCGACGTCGATGCCCGCGCGCAGCGCCGCGCGGGCGGCACCGGCCCAGTCGGCTGCGATGCCGTGCAGGGTCTTCAGGAAGGCGATGGCGAAGTAGTCGGCGACGACAGTGCCGTCGAAGCCCCACGTGTCGCGCAGCAGCCCGGTGAGCAGGTCCTCGTCGGCCGCGGAGGGCATGCCGTCGGTGTCCGTGTAGGCGTTCATCACCGACCGGGCGCCGCCTTCACGGATCGCCATCTCGAAGGGAGGGAGCAGAACGTCGGCGCGCTCACGCGGGCCCACGGAGGAGGGAGCGAGGTTACGGCCGGCGCGGGAGGCCGAGTGGCCTGCGAAGTGCTTGAGGGTGGCGACGATCCCGGCGGACTGGAGGCCCTGCACGTATGCCGTACCGATGGTGCCGACGAGGTACGGGTCCTCGCCGATGGTCTCCTCGGTCCGGCCCCAGCGGGCGTCGCGCACGACGTCCAGGACGGGCGCGAGTCCCTGGTGGACGCCGACGGCACGCATGTCGCGGCCGATCGCGGTGGCCATGCGCCGCACCGTGTCCGGATCGAAGGTGGCGCCCCAGGACAGTGGAACGGGGTAGGCGGTCGCCCCCCAGGCGGCGAAGCCGGCCAGACACTCGTCATGCGCCAGAGCGGGGATGCCGAACCGGTTCGTGGCGGCGATCCGGGCCTGGGTGCGCGCCAGGGAGAGCGCACCCAGGGCGGGGTCTACCGGACCGGTGCCGAAGGGCCGGGTCAGCTGGCCCAGTCCAGTGGGCAGGAGCGCGTCGAGATCGACGGCCTCCTCCATGTCGTGCTGATGGGGGGCCACCTCACCGCCCTGGTCGGAGGCTCCCACCCACACCCCGTACAACTGGGCGGTCTTCTCCTGAAGGGTCATCGCGTCGATCAGAGCGTCGACCCTCGCGGTGACAGAGGCGGTGGTGTCGTTCCAGAGGGGGATTGCGGGCGTGTTCTCTACGGCCACGATGGCGTTCACTTTCCTCCCACGCCCATCGGGCCTCGACCAGGGCGCGACGGGCGAACAGGTAGACGGGCGGGACTCACGGCGGGGCAGATCGCTTGCAGGCTCCGGCATCGGCCCGGATCCGCCGCGCCCGGGGGACGAGGCTGCTGGTGCTTCCGGGGGTGACGCAGGTCGTCCTCCGGCCCGGCCGGTGGACGAGGTACCGGCCCGGACCGGGAGGTGCGGGCAACGGCCTTGGTCTGCCGCGTCCCACCGCTCGGTCCCGGGGCTCCCCGGACGTCCCGGGCCACAGACCGGACACCGGTCACGGTGTCGGTCAGCGGCTGAATCCGGCGGTCAGACCGCTCAGCAGCTGGCGGCGACCGAACGCGTACAGGACCAGGACGGGCAGTGTGGTGAGGACGACGGAGGCGAGAACGGCGGGAACGTTGACCCCGTACTGCCCCTGGAAGGTCCACAGTGCGAGCGGCAGGGTCCGGCGGCCAGGGCTCTGGGTGAGGACCAGCGGCAGCAGAAATCCGTTCCAAATGGTCAGTGCGTTGAAGATGGTCACGGTGAGGATGGCCGGCCGGGTGAGCGGTGCCGCCAGCCGCCACAGTGTCGTCCATTCGGTGGCGCCGTCGACCCGCATGGAGTCGAACAGCTCTTCGGGCACGTCGCGGATGAAGTTGGCGAGCACCAGCACGGACAGTGGGATGGCGAAGGCGATCGACGGGAGGATCAGCGCCGGCAGGCTGTCGTACAGGTGCAGCTTGATGATGATCAGGTAGACCGGGATCACCGTCGCCTGGAGCGGAATGGCGAGGCCCATGAGGAACAGCCCGTTCATGGCGCGAAGGACCCGCATGCGCCAGCCGCGGACGATCGCGTAGGCCGCCATGAAGGAGAACACGACCGCCGGCACCACGGCGCCGGCGGTGACCACGACGCTGTTCAGGAAGTAGCGGAGGAAGTCGGACTCGATGACCAGCCGGTAGTTGTCCAGTGTCGGGTCGCCCGGAGGCACCAGCGGGTTGCTCGCGTAGTAGCGGCTCTGGGCTTTCAGGCTGGTGATGAGGGTCCAGTACAAGGGTACGGCGACGACGACGAGCCAGAGCCATCCGGCCAGGCCACCGGCCCAGTTGCGGTGACGGGCGGTCTGACGGGTGTGGCGTTGCCGCTCGCCGTGGGCGGCCTTGTGCGATCGTCGGGGCTCGGTCGTCGTCGTGGTCATCTCAGGCCCCCTCGAGTTGGCTGGCACCGGCGTCCCGGCCTCCGAGCCGGCGCAGCAGCAGGGCGAGGGCCAGCCCCACGAGGACCAGGATGACCGCGATGACGCTGGCCGGTCCCATCAGGCTGGCCTGGAATCCCCGCTTGTACATGTCCAGCGCGAGGACCCGGGTGGCGTCGCCGGGGCCGCCCTCGGTCAGGACGAAGATCAGATCGAAGAAGGTCAGCGACCCGACCACCATCAGCGTGGACGAGGTGATGACGGTGTATTTCAGCTGCGGCAGGGTGATGCTGAAGAACTGCCGGATGCGCCCGGCTCCGTCCAACTGCGCGGCCTCGTACAGCGATTTCGGGATCTGCTGGACTCCGCCCTGGTATATGAGCGAGTGGAACGGGATGAACTGCCAGGACACGACGAAGATGACGACGCCGAACGCGAGGCCGGGCCGGCCCAGCCAGTCCTGACTGAGGGCGTGGATCTTCAGTCCTGCTCCGAGCCCGAAATTGGGGTCGAGCAGGGCCTTGTACGCGATCGCGATGGCCGCGGAGCTGAGCATCAGCGGGATGAAGTACACCACGCCCAGCACCGCCCGGTAGCGCTGGCGGCCGGCCAGGAACGTGCCGAGCAGGATGCTCAGCGGTGTCTGGACGGCCCAGGAAACGGCCATCACCAGGAACGTCACCCAGAGGGCGTGCGGCAGCCCGGGGTCGGTGAGCACCGTACGCCAACTGGTCAGCCCCGAGGGGTGGATGGCGCCGATTCCGTCCCACGTGGTGAAGCTCAGCGCGAAGACACCGACGAGCGGAACCACGGCGAAGCCGACGAAGAGCACCAGGGCAGGCGCCGCCAGCCACGGCAGGACGGTGCGCGACGCACGACGCGGCGGATGGCCGGTGAAGGCGCTCATTTGGCGGTGACCGCGTTGAGGTTGCTGGCGAACTGTTCCGGTGAGATGGACAGCTGGAACAGCTTGGCGATGTTGTCCAGCAGCGTCTCGGCGGCAGTCGGGCTCAGCGCCTGGTCCCACGACTGGGCGAACACCTTGGCCTTGCTGGCGATGTCATAGGTGAACTGCAGGAAATCGGCGCTCTTGGAGGCGGCCAGCAGCTTCTCCGTGCCCAGCCGGATCGGAACCGACCCGTTGTCGATCCACTTCTTCACTTCCTCGTCCTGGAGGACGCCCTTGGCGAGGAAGTCCTTGGCGACCTTCTTCTCCTCGGCACTGGCCTTCGAGGAGACGGACAGGTACTGCGCGGGGTTGCCGACGGTGTCGCTCGGATCGCCCTTGCCGCCTTCGACGGGCGGGAAGGTCATGTAGCCCAGCCCGCCGCTGGAGACGAAGTCGCCGCCGTCGGCCTTCTGGATGCCGTACGACCAGGCGCCATGGAGCATCATCGCCGCTCTGCCGGTGTACAGCAGCGCCTGGTCTGCGTTGGAGTCCGCGGTGATCGAGGAGAAGCCTTTGACGAACCCGTGGGCTTTGACCAGCTCCTGCACCTTGGTCAGCGCGGTGATGGCGTCCGGGTTGGACCAGGCGTTCTTCTCGCCCTCGATGATGGCCTGGAATACCTCCGGACCGCCGATGCGGTCGAACAGGAACTCCAGCCACATCATGTTCGTCCACCGGGACTGGCCGCCGAGGGAGAACGGCGCTATGCCCTTCGCGTTGAATCGGGGCAGCAGCGCCATGATGTCGTCCCAGGACTTCGGCGGTTCCACGCCGACCTTCTCGAAGACCTTCTTGTTGTAGTAGAGGATGATCGGCTGCACGGTCTCGCACGGCATCGCGTAGATCCTGCCGTCGACGGTCGCCGCTCCGAGCGAGGACGGGAACAGCCGCTTTTTGACCTCGGAGTGCTCGTCGAACCACGAGGTGAGGTCCTCGACCTGGCCCGCTTCCACATAGGTGCGCAGCGTCCCGCCGCCCCAGCCCCAGATGATGGTGGGCGCCTGCCCGGCACCGATGGCGGTCTTGATCTTCGTCTTGTACGCGTCGTTCTGGAAGGTGGTGTCTTTGACCTGCTCCTCGGGGTGGGCCTCATTGAACGCGTCCACGGCGCCGGCTCTGACGCCTTCCTGGGGCTGGCCGTTGAGGTACCAGTACGTGGCCCCACCGCCGCTCTTGCCGGGGCCGGACGAGCCGCAGGCCGCCAGCGCCGCGGAGACCGGCACGCCGGCGGCCAGGCCGAGGAGGGTTCGTCGGGAGAGCGCCATGTTTTTTTCTCCGCACTCGAGAGCCACCGGCTTCTCGTGAGTCGTGGTGAAAGGTTTTCGAAACAGCGTCCTTCGAGCTCCGTTCGTGCAAGTTAGGTTTCGGGCTGACTTGGTGTCAAGGTATGTGCACAGACCCGGCAATACTGCGATCGGCCGCCTGGAACCGGACGGAAACGATCCTCGTAAACCTTGAGCTGGGACCGAAAATGTTTCGAAACGGGCCGATTGCGGTCGGTGCAATGGCTGTGGCTGACACCCTGTTCGGCGCAGGCCGTGCCACACCGGCAGTGCCCCTCCCGCCCTCGCGTGCACCGACCGCGATCCCACACGCATCGCCGGACGTGCCGAGGCCGAGTGGCTCGTCGGCACCTCGCCGGACGAACTCGGTGCCTGGTTGCCGTACGGTTGACCGGTTCCACCCGGGTTGCCGGCCCGACCGGCGGCTCACCACACCGGTGGACGTACAGCTGAGAGGAACCGATGCGACCGAACGCCAGGCGCACCACTTTGGCGGACATCGCCCAAGCGGCCGGGGTCTCCGTCGCGACCGTGTCCAAAGTGGTCAACGGTCGCGGTGACGTGGCGGCGCGGACCCGCGCCCGGGTGCAGGAACTGCTGCATCAGCACCACTACCTCGCGCCCGTGTTCCGTCACACCGAGGGTGTCGACGTCCCGACCATCGAGGTGCAGTTCAAGGGCGGCCTCAAGTCGTACGTGGCCGAAACCCTGGAAGGCATCATCGACTCCGCCGCTGAATCGGGGACCTCGGTGGTGATCAGCAAGGCGTCCCATGCCCCGCACTGGGCCCGGGACCTGGTCTCAGCCGGACGCCGCGCCGTCATCGCGGTCACTAGCGTGTACACCACGGCCCACCTGAACGAATTGGCTCGATCCGGGCTGCCGCTGGTCGTGCTGGATCCGCTGCACCTGCCGGACAGCCGGGTCCACAGCGTCGGGGCGACCAACTTCGCCGGCGGCCTGGCCGCGACCCGGCACCTGCTGTCCCTTGGCCACCGCCGCGTCGCCTACCTCGGCGGACCGGCCATGGCCGTATGCAACCAGGCACGCCTGCACGGCTACCGCGCCGCCATGGAGGCGGAAGGAGCGCGGGTGCCCGACGCCTACGTCCGGCCCGGAGAATTCACGTACGAGACCGGGTTGCTCGGCGCTGCGGCGCTGCTCGACCTGCGAGAGCCGCCGACAGCGGTCTTCGCAGGCAACGACGAGATCGCCGTCGGTGTCATCGAGACCGCCCGCGCCCGAGGACTGCGCGTCCCCGAAGACCTGAGCGTGGTCGGCTTCGACGACTCGAGCCTCGCCCAGATGGCCTCACCGCCACTCACCACCGTGCGCCAGCCACTGCGGGAGATGGGCGCTGCCGCCCTGCGCACCGCCCTCCGACTGGCCAACGGCGAGAAGGTTGAGTCCCACCACATCGAACTCGCCACCGAACTCGTGGTACGCGCCTCGACGGCACCGCCCCGCGAAGAGACGTCGGAGCGTGGGTAGCCGCAGATGAGGGTTCTTCGGGCAGGTTCCGGAACCGGGCGAAGCCCTGGTCCGCCGGGGCACGCCGAACGCCTCCACGGCGTTACGAGTTGGTGCGTGATAGCGGGTGAGGTGTGTTTGCCTTGCTCACAGCCGCCTTCAGATGTTGGCCGTGCGGTCGGAGACGAGGCCGGCGATGGCGCGGTAGGTATCGGACAGGCGGTCGCGGCGATGGGTCCAGCGCGTCAGTTGCTTCCAGCGTTTGTGATCGGCGAGGGCGTGTTCGACGGTGATGCGGTCGGATGAGTGGCCGTGGCGGTCGCGTTCCCACAGTTCGACTCTGCCGGGCAATGCTCCCGGGCGGGGTTTTCTGGGTGGTGTGATCGCTTGCCCGCGGTGGTCGCGGCTCAGGCCGAGGTAGCCGTCGTCCAGGAGGACCTCGACGTCGGGGAAGTGCTGGAAGCAGACGGCGATGCCCTCGTTGCGGGCGGCCGTGGCGTCGTGCATAAGCCCAGGTCGCAGGACGTCGGCCCATAACGTGCGGCACCGGCTTCACGAGACGCTGGCGGAGTGTCAGTCGAAGCGGACGCAGATCGACACGGGCAGCTTGGGCGACCAGGTGCCGGTGGCGTCGTCGTAGCCGCGAGCGTATCCGTTCTTGCCGGGCGGGCAGGAGTAGGGGATGTTCGTCTCGACGTGGAACGTACCGCCGGGGTTGTGCTGTCCTGGCCGTGCCACCACCCACTTGCCGAAGTGCTTGGCACCGGAGTTCAACTTGACCAGCACGTAGACCCGGCCGCCCACAGTGAAGTTCCCGCCGCCCAGTGAGAGGTGGTTGTTGTACCCGTAGCTGAACAGATACGGCTGCGACGCCTTGAGCTGGTGCGCCGGGACCGCGGTCGCGGCCGCAGTGTCGGCAGCGGTCGGCGCCGGCCTGGCCAGGGCCGGTGGTGCCATCGCGAGACCGACCAGGGCCGCGCCGGCTACGCCGGCCGTGATCCGGTGTGAGCGACGAGACGTGGAAGGGGAGGGCATACGCATGGCTGCTCCTCAGTGACGTGCGGAAGGGACGGCACCGACCGGTTCACGGCACCCGCAGGCATGGGGTTCGTTCGGGTGGGGACCAGTAGGAGTCGGGCACCCGGGCTCGACAGCCGCTCGGCGAGGGAGACGCGGCGAGCCAAGCGTTGGCGGGGGGCGGCAGATCGAGAGCCGAGCGCGGCCCGGACAATCCTCTTTTGTACCGCAGACCAGTCTACCGAGCCCTTCCTGGCCCCGCACGTCACGCTCGCCTACCAGGGTCGCGAGAGGAGGCCGCGGCCTCCGTACTCGGCGACAGCGGGCCGTCCTGCCGGGCGAACACCAATGTGCTGGTCGATGAGTATCTCGACAGCCGCGAGGTGTCGGTCGAATACGTCACCCACCGCCGTGAGTCCACCGTGGTGGCAGTCACCCGCCAAGACGTCGCCGCCCCGCCGTACTTGGCGGAACTGGCACACGCGATCTACGTCACCGATCCTCTGCTCCATCCAGGGGCGTGTCTTTCCCGATCACCGATCGTTGACTGGGGGTCAGGGAGACCCGATGCCAACGTGAGCGGTGATCAAGCCGCTGCCGCCGCAGACGAGTTGCATGAGCTGACTTCTCGTCGGAGTCGTCACCACCGAGGTGTCGGTGAACCCGATTCACGACTCCTTGCCGCCCAGGACCGTGTCGATCAGGGCCTCCGCCGACCCGGGGTCGCGGGCGAGCCGTCCGGCTTCGCGGATCTGTTCCTCTTCCATGGCCCGGGCCTTCGCCAGCTGGATCGCCTCGTGGATGCCGTTTCCGTCGCCGTGCGCGAGCATGACGAGGAACCAGCGCACCGCCTGCACCGGGTCCGGCGTGGTACCGAAGCCGTCGCGGTACCAGCAGGCCGCGGCGTTCATCGCCCCCGTGTGCCCGCGCTCGGCCGCCCAGACGTACCAGCCCAGCGCTTCCTCGTCGCGGTCCAGCGCCGACAGCCGGTCGCCGAGGACCGCGCCGGCGGGCACGACCCCCTGGTGTGCGGCAGCCTCGAACAAGCGCAGGGACTCCTCGGGGTCCTCGACCAGCTGGGCGAGGTTGAACATGCCGTAGGCGTCCCCGCCCTCGGCTGCCGCCCTGAACAATTCGGCCGCACGCGCGCGGTCCTCCTCGACGCCGAGACCTGTCGCCAGCATGTGCCCGTAGGTGCGCTGACCAGCCGGGAACCCGGCCTCGGCTGCCGCACGGGCATAGCGCACGGCCATGGGCAGAGCCGACTCGTCGAAGTACTCCAGGTAGATCCCGCGGCCGGCGCGGTCGGTCCGGCTCGCGGCCCAGTCGAGTTCTCCTCGGGTGAAGCCCGCGGCGTGCACCCGCAGGATGACGTCGTTCTCGGCGGCGCGGGGAGGGGGCAGGTCCTCCAGGGTCAGTCCTGTGGCCCCGGCTTCGCGGTCCCGAACAGTGACGGCTCGCACGAGCGTTCCCTTCTTGGTCTGTGGTGAGGGGCGGCGGACGTCAGCGGATCTTCGGCGGGGAACCGTCGCCGCTCGCGGGTGAGCGGGCCGGTCCCGCCCCACCTCCTCACGGTGCCACCAGCCGTGCTGGACCGCCCGGCCGCCAGAGTTGAGCAGCCGGTAGTAGCGGCCGGCGCCGGTCAAGCCAGTCGGATCCCTCGCGACCGCCCCGGCTCCCGGACGATCGCCCGTTTCGCCTCCAGCTCGCCCAGCTGGTAGTGCACGGATGCCCTGCTGCGCATGCCGACAGCCACGCCGATCTGCTGCATCGTCGGCGCTTGGCCGTGGTCGGCGATGTGCTGGCGGATGCAGCGCAGGATGCGTTCCTGGGTGTCGGTGAGGTAGTCGACGCGGTACATAATTCGATTAGAGCGCTTGTTCGATTTTTGGAGCAAGCGAAGTCACGGCGGGCCGGGAGGAGCAGGTGGGTGGTGAGCAGCCGCTCTCGCGTCTGGACGTGCTGCGTTTCGCCCGGCGGGTCGTCGAGCAGCAGGCCGTCCGGCAGCTGGGGCTCATCGACCGTTGGATCGCCGAGGAGGAGCGGCGGGAGGCGGAGCGGCGCCAGGGTGAGCGGATGCGGCCGGCGCCTGCGGACTGGCTGATCCAGTACGGCCTCAAACGGGACAACGTCGACGCCGTCCACGTCGGCGGCTGCTGGGCCGCGAAGAAGAGCGGCCGCTGCCGGCCCGCCACGCGCCAGCAGGCCCTCGACGCGCTCGAGAACGGGGTGCCGCCCTGCGTGCACTGCCGACCCGACACAGCCCTCGGCCTCGGCATTGGCTGAGACGAGAGGGCCCCGGCCAGCGTGCTGGCCGGGGCTGAACCCGCAAAGGGGTGTGATCGTGAAGGGCGGTCGCCTACGCGGCGAAAGGCAATGCGAGGCTTCAGCCGAACGATCGTCCTCGCATGCGATAGATGAGGCCCGGGGACACTGTTCCCTTCACCATCACGGTTCGTTCAACCACATCTGCCCGGCGAACATTCCCGCGTGCCTGCGAGTTCTCGGGATCTTCCCGGGCGCTGCACCGCTTCCGTCGTCGCCGCGAGGTAGCCCTACTCGGTCGGGTGAACACGCCATGAGGGGAGAACTGCGCGCGGCGCCGGCTCGTGATGCCCGATATGAAGCCGATCAGCGAAGTGCATGTGGCGGAGCCGGGCCTGGCCGTCGTCGAGGTCGCGGCCTGTGATGACGAGACGGCATTCGCGCTCCAGGAACTGCTCGCCGGGCGGTGGGCGACCACGACCGCGGACACCACAACCCCGGCTCCAGGCGAGCCCGGTGTCCGGCTGCACTGCTACCTCGACGTGCGCCGGGAGATCGGCTCGTAGCGTCGCTGGGGCTGTCGTACGTCCGCAGGCCCGGTGGGCAGCTGTCAGGCGGCGGTCTTCTTGCGGCGGCGTCCACTGGAAGCGAGGGCGTCGATGAGCTCCTCGCGGCTCATCTTCGACCGGCCGGGAACGTCCTGTTCGGTCGCCCGCTGGTACAGCTCCGCCTTGCTCAGCTTCTGCAACTGGCTCTTGCCGCCGGCACCGCGTCCGCGGGCCCGCGCCGCTCCGGCCTTCTTCGGCGGTGCCTTCCGCGCCGGCGTCTTCACCGACCCGCCTGCCGACGACCGGGCGGCCGCATTGCGCGGCGCTGCCTTCTCCTCGCGCTCGCCGGCCGACTCCTTGTCACTGCGCCCGGAGCGGGCGGCCTGAAGGCTGCCTTCCAGGACCTTCATCAGGTCGATCACGTTGGTCGCCTCCGGCGGCTCCTCGGCCGCCGCGATCTCCTGGCCCTCGGCCTTGGCCTTCACCAGTTCGCGCACCTTCTCCTGGTAGGTGTCGCGGTAGCGGGAGGGATCCCAGTCGGAGCTGAGCGCGTCGACCAGCTGCCGCGCCATGTCCAGCTGCTTGCCCCGCCCCACGCGGCCGGAGGGGAGCTCGGGCAGCTCCTGGCCCGGGTCACGGACCTCGTCCGCCCAGTGCAGCGTCTGCAACACCAGTACCTTGTCCTCCGCGCGCAGCGCGGTCAGGTACTGCTTGTTGCGCATGACGAAGGTGGCGATCCCCACCTTGTTCGTCTCCGCCAGCGCGGCGCGCAGCAGCTCGTAGACCGCTGTGTACTCCTTGCCGCGCGGGGTGATGTAGTAGGTGCGGTCGAAGTAGACCGGCTCGATCCGCTCCAGGTCGACGAAGTCGGTGATGTCGATGGTCTGGGAGCGGCCCGGCGCGATCTCGTCGAGTTCGCCGGGTTCCACGATGACGTACTGGCCCTCGTCGAGTTCGTAGCCCTTGACGATGTCGCTGGTGTCGACCTCGTCGCCGGTACGTTCGTTCACCCGCTTGTTGCGGACCCGGTCCGAGGTGCCGCGCTGGAGCTGGTGGAAGTGGACGGTGTGGTCCTCGGTCGCCGTGTAAAGCCCCACGGGCACGGTGACGAGCCCGAAGGTGATCACCCCTGACCAGATCGCCCGAGCCATGATCGTGCTCCGTCCCTTCCGCCCCGGCATGCGCGGGTGCCGGGGCCACGCCTGTTGTGTCCACGCTCGCACCATGGCCTGTATCGCGCCCGCTGGGCCGCCGGGGCAGGCACCCGAACGGCGGTCGGCCGGGGTGGAAGGCATCGGACATGACGTGGACGCTGCCCGAGCCGATGCTCGCCGCCCCCGTGCCGGACCCGGCTCTGCCGGCGGGCTGGGCGGCAGAGGTGAAATGGGACGGATGGCGGGCCGCGGTGTCGGTGAAGGCCGGCCACATCGTGCTGCGCTCACGCCGGGGCACCAACCTGCTGCCGGCGTTCCCGGAAATGCGGGCCGGGTGCGCGCAGCTGCCGGACGCGACCGCGTTGGACGGCGAGCTGGTCGTGTGGGAGGCCGGACGGCTGGCATTCGAGCGACTCCAGGGCCGCTCGCTCGCCCGTGGAACCGGAGCGGCGCGGCTCGCCGGTGAGTGGCCGGCTCACTTCGTCGCCTTCGACCTGCTGCGCCTGGAGGGGACGGACACCACCCGGTGGGCCTACCGGCGCCGGCGTGCCGCCCTGGAGGAACTGTTCCAGGAGCGTGGGCTGACGGCGCCGTGGGCGCTGTGCCCGTCGACCACGGACGAGGACACGGTCCGCGAGTGGCTGACCTGGACAGCTGTCGGCGTGGAGAGAATCGTGTACAAGCGGCTGGACAGCGCCTCTGAGCCGTCGGTACGCGGGTGGCGCAAGTACAAAAACGCGATGAATTGCAGTTGATGCAACATCCTGCGGCTCGCCGGAATCGCCGTTTCCGCTGATCATTCCCCCAACTCCCTTGCCATGGCGGCGTCACAGGGGAGCCGCGACCAGGACGGTAGCGATAGACGCAACATTGATGCGTTTGATACAACAGCGGCCATGGTCGCTGAGGCACCCGGTTCGGCGCGTCTCCTCCTCGCTCCGAACGTCGTACACCTGGCCCCGGAATCAGCGGTGTTCACGGCGATGAAGGAGGGCTGGGCCCGGCAGCAACACGCCCGGTTCCTGAAGGCTGCGACGATCGAACCGCGGCTGCGTCTGATCAACCGGTTCGAGGTGTTCACGGGGCTGTACCCGTGGCAATGGACTCCAGCGGACGGCGAAGCGTTCATCGCGCACCTGCGTGGCGGCGCCAATCCGATTCGTATGTCGACGGCGCGGACGTGCGAGGTGACGATCACCTTGTTCGTGGAGTACCTGCTGGACCACCGGTACGGATGGGTGGGCACCTGCCTGGAGCGGTTCGGGCAGGCGCCTCAGGTCGTCTTTCACGAGGCGAACTCGGTGGTGCACACGCTGGAGTACGAGGGCGACCCGCGGCGTCGGCCGCTGACCTACGACGAGGTCCAGGCCCTTTTCGACGCGGCTGATGCACTGCCTGCCCAGATCCGCGGGCACGGGCGGAAGGGGACGCTGACGGCGCTGCGTGACGCCGCGGTGCTGAAGACGATCTACGCCTATGGAACCCGGCGCACCGAGTCCTCCATGGTCGACCTGGTGGACTTACGACGGCATCGGAAGAGCCCGCAGTTCGGGCAGTTCGGCTCGCTGGCGGTGCGGTACGGGAAGTCGTCCAAGGGGGCGCCGCCGAAGCGGCGGACCGTGCTGCTGGTGCCGGAGATGGACTGGGTGGTCGACGTCCTGGGCGAGTGGGTGCATGAGGTGCGTCCCCGGCTGGCGCCGGGGCCGACATCCGGCATTGTGGGTGACCGAGCGGGCCGGGCGGATGTCGCCGCGCTCAATCAACGAAGCCTTCACCACAGCTCGGGACGCGGCCGGTCTGGATGGAGCCCTCGACCTGCACTGTCTGCGCCACAGCTACATCACTCACCTGACGGAGTTCGGTTACCCCGCGCGGTTCGTGCAGGAGCAGGTCGGCCACTCCCACGGCTCGACGACAGCCATCTACATGGGTGTCTCCGACGAGTACCGCAACCACCTGCTGGAGGCTTCGCTGAAGCGCCGGCTCGGCGATGACTGGGACCTGACGTGATCAAGAAAATGGGCTACGAGTGGCGGCTGCGGCAGATCATGGCCGAGCAGGAGATGTTCCATACCTCGGACCTCGTGCCGCTGCTCGCGGAGCGCGGGGTGAGCCTGTCGCGTGAGCAGGTCTACCGGCTGGTGACGCAGCCCCCGCAGCGGATGAGCATGGACACCCTGGTCGCGCTGTGCGACATCTTCGGCTGTACCCCGAACGACCTCATCAAGCCGACGGTCGTCAACGCGCAGGTGAAGAAGACCGCGGGCGGCGAGGAGGCACCGCTGGCGCTGACGGAGCGCCGGACCACGATCCGCCGCCCGGGTGCGCCGTGAGGAAGTACCTGACCCCGGACCAGGTACGGCTGCGCGAGGACCTGGCCGGGGCCCGTGACCGGATCGTCGTCCTGCTGAATCTGGCCGTCGGAGAGTCCCTCGGCATGGAGCAGGCTCAGGAGTTCGTCGAGAAGGCGCGGGCATGGAGCGGTGCGAACGCCTTCCGCCTGCTGCGCTACCTCGCGTCCAGACCCGACGCGCTGAGTGCCCCGACGCCGGACTGCCCGCCCTGCGGGGTACGGCTGATCGCCCTGCTGATCGCCGGCGGCCACGGCGAGAACGTGGGCCTGGTGCCCTGCGCCGACTGCGGACGGACGAACCCGTTGCCGACGTACGCCGGTCCCGAAGGGCGGCTGTGCCATGGCTGCTCCAGTCGGCGCCTGGCGGTCCCGTGCGCGCGGTGCGGCAAGCTCGCGAGGGCAGTGGCACGACGTCCGGACGGACGGATCTGCCAAGTGTGCAAGGAGAAGGAGCCGGGCTCGCGCAAGGAGTGCGGCAGTTGCCGCCGGATGATGATTCCCACCCGGCACCTGCCCGACGGCACCTACTTGTGCCAGACCTGCGCCCCCAAGAAGCTCCAGACGTGCTGCCGCTGTGGCCGCCGGCGGCGGGCGAACGCGCTGACCGCCGACGGGCCCGTCTGCGGGACCTGCTACGCGAGCCCTGCGCGCCGGTGTGGCGTCTGCGAGCAGGTGGGGCCCATCAGGGTGCGGGCAAAAGGCGAGGCTCCCGACATCTGCTACCGCTGCTATGTGCGGCCGGAGAAGCTCTGCACCGTATGCGGGCGGATCCGTCGCGGCCACCACATCGACCACGGCAATGGACCGTTCCACTGCGATGGGTGTGTCCCACGCGAAGCCCGCAAGCGGCAGCTGCACATGTGCGCACTGTGCGGCCAGGAGCGGAAGGTGGGCGTGTTCTGGCCGGTAGGGCCCGTCTGCCCCTTGTGCTACCGGACTGCTCTGACGCAGCCGGAATCGTGCACGATGTGCGGCCGGCAGCGCATTCTCGTGGGCCGTGCCCCGGACGGCGGCCGGATCTGTAATGCGTGCTCCTTCCCCGACGAGCGGCCCGATTACTGCTCGTCCTGCCAGCAACCGGCTGATCTCCTGCCGGGACGCCGCTGTCCACGCTGCACCCTGCTCGCCAAGGTGACCAGCCTGCTCTCACGCGACGGAACCACCCTCGACGCCTCCCTGCGGCCGCTCGCCGATGTACTCAGCGACGCTCCCAACCCCTACCCAGTCCTGGCCTGGCTGCGCCGAAGCCCCGCCGCGCGCCTCCTGGGCCAGCTGGTAACCGCGCCCGACGAACTCGACCACGCGGCACTGGACGCGCTGCCCCAAGGACACGCCATCACCTACGTCCGCAGCCTGCTCACCACCGCAGGCTTACTTCCGCCACGCGATGAGAACCTCGCCCTGCTCATCAACTGGACGGGCCGCACGCTGGCCAGGCTGCCAGGACATCAGGCGACCCTGATCCGCCCGTTCGCCGAGTGGCACATCATCCGCGACGCCCGCCGGCGCTCGGCGCGCGGCCGCTACACCTACACCGCCCACAAGGGCGACTGCGGCAATATCCGCGCCGCCATCGACTTCCTCACCTGGCTGGACACCCAGCAACACACCCTTCAGAGCCTCACGCAGGAAGACCTGGACCTCTGGGCAATCTCCAGGCCCACCCTGCGAGCCCGCTCCATCCCTTTCATCCGCTGGGCCGGTGCCCGCCACCGCACCCGGGCCGGCCTGACCATCGAACACCCGCCCTCCCAGCTCCCCGGCCAGTTCCAAATCGAAGAAGACCACTATGAGGAACTACGCCGGTGCCTGAACGACCCCACGCTGCCGTCGGACGTTCGCATCGCCGCAGCCCTCATCCGCCTCTACGCCCTCCCTCTGACCCGCATCGTCGACTCACCACTGACCACCTCCACCACGACGCGGATCACACCTACCTGACGATCATCCGCCACCCCGTCGTCCTGCCACCGAAGCTCGCCCGCCTCATCAATGACCACCTCGAAGAAGGATCCCGGCACGGCAACGAAGCAACCAGGTACCTGCTGCCGGGCCGAGCCCCCGGGCGTCCCCGCAACCCTGCGGGACTGGCCGACAAACTCAAGCGCTACGGCCTGCCCGCCCGCGCAGCCCGGAACACGGCCATGATGCAAGCGCTCGCCGACCTGCCACCCGTTGTGCTCTCCGACTTGATCGGTATCCAGCCGAGAACCGCGGAACGCTTCGCAGCCATGGCCGGCGAGAACTGGTCCGACTACCTGGCCGCGACCCGCCCGCACCCGCACCAAACGAGTTGATGGGGGGTGTGCATCAGGCAACGATAGGACGCCCGGCGGGATCGGTGATGACCTGCACGTTCATGCCGTGCTTCTCATGCTTCCCAGAGCAGAAGGGTCAGTCGGCCGCGATTCGGTCGATCGGCAGCAACGTGCCGTCCAGGATCGAATGCTTGGTGGAGGCGGTGCAGCCCGCGGGCCGCAGGTCCGAAGCCAGCGCGGCGAGGACCGCACCCGCAGCGACCGCCTCAAGCGCTGAGACTTCGTGAAAAACCCACTGCAGGCGGCCGCGAGCCGGCAGGCCGGAAACGACGAAAGGCGGATCAGGGTGCCGGCTCAGACGTGCCTCGCGCCTGGTCGCGGCTGGCGACCACCAGGTATCCATCGCTCTCGGGGTCGAAGGTGGTGGACTGCACCGTGAGCCCGACACTCCGCAACTGAGCCACGAGATCCTCGTACCGGTAGGGCCAGATGGACAACCGCTCCGAGCAAGCCCGCACTGCCCCATCCGGCTCGATCTGGGCGACCACGATCTCAAGGAAGTGTTCCTGCTCCCAGCACTGCTCGATCTGCCAGTAGTAGCTGACGACCGCATCTCGGTCGTCGCGGCGGATGAGTCGATCGCGGACGTCTACCCGTGAGCCGGCGGAGCGCACGAGCTCCCAGTTGCGTGAGTGGAGTACAAGGCGTCCGCCCGGATTCAGCAGCCGCGACATCGCTTCCAGTGCGGTCAGGCGCCCGGCTGCGCCCTCAGCGTGCCCGAGCGAGTTGCCGACGCAGAACACCAGATCGAACGTGGAGTCCTCCAGGTGGTCGGGCAGCTCGTCCCAGCTCGCGCGGAGGGCTCGAAGCGAGACACCCCCCTCGTCGGCGGCCTTCTCGGTCCGGCGAACCATCCCATTGCTGGCGTCTGCGGCGACCACGTCAAGGCCAAGACTCGCGAGACCGACGGCGAGCTGGCCGGTTCCGCACGCGCAGTCGAGGACGCGCGCGTTGGGCGGCAGAGAGCCCACGACATCGCTGTAGTAAACCGCGGCTGCATTGGCGGGGGTCAACCTGTCCTCCCCGATCAGCCACTCGTATACGTCGGAAAGTGCCCCATAACCAGCCACCGCGATAACCTCCATCACTCGACGACACGCGGGCTAGCGCGCCTGAGATTCGGACCTTGCGCCTCGCACTGTGACGGGCCGTGTCAGCGAAGCATTGAGCAGGACCCAACCACTTCCGGCCGCTGAGACTCCACCGGATTTCGTGGGAAACCGCGGCACGCCGGACCGTCGCCGGTCCCCACTCCACCGGCGCCCCATCGGCCACGATGGGGACCGCGGCCGGCAAGCGCGCGTTTACTGCGGAGCGCTTTAGGCACAGCGGCTACGTCCATCTCGCCGACTTCGTCGGATACAGGTTCTCCTACGACGCACCAGAGGGCGGATACCGGGGCCTGGGCAACGGCCTCTGAAGGCTCGTCAGTAGCTCCCGCATCGGCGTACAGCGGGCGGTGCGCACCGTCCGCCGCGGTCCGCTGCACGAATTGTGCATGAATCGAATACTGCCTCTTCGCCAGTAGGTGCGCGAAACCCAGGAAGCGATCGTCGGCGCCGTCACCGGATCGCTGAGGACGCCAGGACACTGCTGCTGGGCCGCTACGACACCGACGGCCGCCTGCACTGCAGCACACCGGCCGCACGACGACGCTCCCCCAGGCAGACGCCCGCAGTGTCGCTGTTCTCCTGGCCCCCTCCAGAGGCGCACACCCATGGACGGGCTGGACCTTCTCCGCCGGATGGGGCAGCCGGGAAGTCCTGGACGTCACCCTGGTCCGGCCCGAGCTCGTCGTGGAAGTCGGCATCGACGTCGCCCGCGACAGCACCGGCCGGTGGCGGCACCCAGCACGAAGGCACCGCCCACACCCCGACCTCTCCCCCGGCGACGTCACAGCCTTCGGCAGCCCTGGCTAGGCCGGCCACAGGGTCGGGGTGTGTCGCCGGAGTAGTAGAAGCGGCAGCTGACGCCAGGGCCGGGCGTGCGGGATTCGCCGGGGCGCGGGTCGTTCAGGGCGCGGCCGCCGGGCCACCGCCCGAGTTCGGTGGACAGGGCCACGCCGCCGTCGACTTCTTCGGTCCGCCATTCGTGGATGTCCAGCAGCAGGCCGTCCAGTGGCCCGCCGACCGGTTAGACGTAGGTCCGGTTCGGGAGCGGGCCGGGGTTGGGGTCGTCGTGCTCCGCGCCGTAGACCCGGCCGTTCAGCAGCTGCTCATCGCCGCTCATCCGATCAGCGTTGCGGCCACCGCCGGGCCACGAGGATTGCCTGATCTCCTGTCGGCGCTCGTCGGTGAACTTGGTGCTGCAGGGCGTGCACAATGGAGTTCGTTCAGGCCGCTGGCGGCTTCGACGCCGTCGACCCGACCGACAACGAGGGGCCGGAGACGACGTCTGGCCCGGCCTGGGTGACCGGGCCCGTCGCGGGCACGTCCGCGGTGGCCACAGCTATCGGCGACGTCCGTGCCGGACCGGCTGCGTGGCTTCACGACCGGCGCTTCGGCGGCAGCGCGCTCGGTTTCCTCCGCCTGGCGGCACGCGATGCCGCTCAGCCTCCGCGCGGTCGGCAGCCTGCTGCGCACACGGCCCGCACAGCCGGTCCCACTCACGCCGAGGCATCCTCGGCGTTGTCCGCCAACTCACTGAACGGCCTGGCCGGATGATCAAAGCTCAGCTGGCGTCTTGAGGCCCCGGGTCTTGGGGCTTCAGGCCTCGTCTGGTCCGACTCAGCTCACGCATCTGCAGAGCGCGGGTCGCGTGCTCGTGTCCCGCGCCTGTGAATTCGAAGAAGCGGCGTGCGGGGCGACCAGGGTGCGGGCCGGTTTCCTCCTGGCTGGTGACCCAGCCGCGTTCGGTGAGCCGGTCGAGGATGGGATACACGGTGCCAGGGCCGAGGTCGGCCTTCCGGCAGATCTCCAGGCCCCAGATCTCTTCTTCGTTCTTCTTCGCATCCAGCAGTTCATTCAGGACGGCGATCAGCGGCTTTGTGAGCCGGAGAGGTGTCATACCCTCAGTGAACCATATATCGAGTACGAAGCATGGCTTCGTGTCCGCCTGGCCTCCGGCACCTCTCACGAGTCGGCATCGACGGCTGCCCCCTCACGCCACGTGCCAGCAGTCGGGCCGCGGCGACATGGTTGTCGCCCTCGACGAGGAGCAGCCTTCATCTGTGTGTACACGCGCGCGGACTATGGAAGTCACGCTGACCAGCGGGGACGCCACCAGGCGGGGTTACGGCTGCGGGGATTCCTGCTATCCAGCCGGTACGCGTCCGGGATGCAAGGACTACGGAACGCGTCCGATTGCTACCGGATCGTGATGCTCAGATTCCCCTCAGAACCAATGACGCTGGTGGGAGCAGGTCTCTACTGTCCTTGGGAACCGAGGAGTTCACGGTCTTCCGTTCTCCGCGGAGCGGATTGGGCGCGCCTAGACCCGCTGGGGGCGCGGCGAACGCTCTCAGCGACGCGGGGCGCTTCCCCGCCCGGCTGAAGGGGGGTCGGCTCAGATGCCGTCCCGTCGATCCGGGAAAGACCACGGTTTCAAGGCGCACATCGAATGGAGGAGCCGGTTCAAGAGGTCGGTCCAACTCCACATCAGGTCGGACACCGTGTCGGCGGCCTGCGAAGTTCTGCTGGTCGTTACGTACTTCTACGACAAGTGGAAGTGATGTCAAAGGGCCGCGACCTCAGCTGAGGGCTGAGGCCGCACCACCGAGGCCAGAGTCTCGTCCTCAAGGAGCCCACGGCTCGTACCCGTGGACGGGCGGGGCTCTGGCCACCGTCTGGCCGGCATCACGTGGACACCGTCCGGGACAGGAACTTACCCCACCAACGGCACAGAGGCCGTGCACATGGCATACGGCTTCAAAGAGGGCCTCCCCAACGCCCCACCGGCTTCCAGAAAACGTTCACGGACGGCTCCTACCTCCTTGCCTCAGACACAGCTTCTCGCTGGTGGTGCCGGGCCTGGCGGTGGTGGACGTCGCGGCCACCGATGACGCAACCTTCGTCGCGATCCAGGAGCTGCTCGCTCAGCCGGCGCAGTGTTCCGGGCGCAGGGTGAGGCCGCGGTTGAATAACCGCGCGGTGGCGTCCGGTCCGAGGGCGCGGGCGACGGCGGTGCCTTCGTCGTCGCGGACGAAGGCGAGCAGCATCTTGCGGCCGGCGGTATTCACCTCACCGCTGGAAGGGCTTCATTGGGCATCTCCACTCGTTCGAACAAGGAACTGCTGGTCGGCTGCGCGAGTGCATCGTTCTTCGACCGCTTCGGCTCCCTCAGCAGTGTCGCCGTTGACGATGCCTATGCACCGGCCACTGGTGGACGGGCGAAGCCGGAAACCCCCAGCGCCTTCGTTAGCCGCGGGTTCCAGGCGAAACAGGGTCGCGTGCGTGCAGTCGTTGCGGGGTTCGAGCATGCCTTTGACCGGGCCGGTGGACATGACGGTCAAGCACCCCTTGCCTTCCTGGGGGTGGTGCCACTGAATGCGGTAAATGCCTCCGCCGGCCGGTTCCAGGTAGGTGCGCGGCACGGTGGCATGAGCGCAGGGGAGCTGGACGGCGACGGCGCTGGCGTAGGCGCCATCGCGGTCGCGTCCGTCTGTCAGGCAGAGGTCGGGATTGCGGGCGGGGCGGATAGTGACCCAGCCGTCGGCAGGAGTCCTGGCCAGTGCGCTTGGATCACCGGAGTCGTGGGAGGAGCGGGAGAGTAACCCCCAGGTGGCCGCACCGAGTAGGGAGATCATGAGCACGGACGCGACTGCGAGCGTGCGGCCCTTGCCCTGGCCCTGCCGCGATGTCGTGGGTTCTTCGGTTTCCGGTGGAGCGCCGATCCCCGCGTCGCCCTCGCCCTCGCCACTGGCCCCTGGCTTTGTGCCGGACGCTGCCGGGGATATCGCGGCGATGCGATCCCGGGCGTCCAACCAGGAGCCAACGTGCTGTCCCTCCCCGCACGCTCGGACGAACGCGGCCAGTACATCGGGCCGTGGCAGGCTCGACCGTCGAAGGACGTCCGCCAGCGTGCTGCGTGCCAATACGTCGCCATTGCGGGCCGCCTGCTCTTCCAGCTGGCGATATGTCAGCCCCGTTTGATCCTTGAGCTGCTTCATCACCTCGACGAAGCCGGCGGCATCCCGGACCGTATGCGGCGACACTTCCCTCTGGCTCGTCATGAGCGTCATCCTGGCGCCGTGCTGAAACCGACGCAACGACGGTTTCCGCCAGGACCGCATCTGCCGGACACGATCCGGACAGGCCACTGACCAGCCCGGACAGTCCACATCTGTCCGGGACAGATGGTCGGCCTTGCCCCGGCCCGACGACGGTGGGCAGCCTTTGTTGTGCCCAGCCGGGCGAACCGTTGTGAAGGCCCGGCGAGACACGCGACGCGGCGGTGATCCGGCAGCGGGTATGGCGAACCGCTGAAACCAGGGCTGGCAAGGGAAGACGATCCTCTGCCCGCGACCCGCCAGCGGCCACGGCTTGACCTGTCCGGCGAGGTGGATAAGTCCGTGCGGAAAGCACAGGATCCGTCTCCTGAAGAGAGGAAGAAATCGTGAAAGTAAGCAGGATTTCGGTGGTCACGGGTGTTGCTGGTGCCGTCATGGCTCTCGGTATCGCCATTGTGCCTGCCCAGGCCCAAGAGTCCTCAGCGGCTTCGTATTGCGGCAGTACCGGTGACTGGTCCTCAGACGGGGGCGCTTACGCCGAATTCGACGTCGATTGCGTCGTAGGTACTGGCGAAAATTCCGAAGGAATCGTCATCGACGGCTACTTGCACGACTACGCCAAGGACGGACTTGGTCCGCGACTCTACGTACAGGCACTCACTCCCTCCGGCACCTGGGGGCCGACCACGGAGGCGGCACGGAACAGCAACGGCTACAACGGGCCGCCGGCTCCCATCTACTTCGCCACCAATGCTTCCGGCTTCAACGCGCGGTTCAAGGTGTGCAACGGTGGCGTCAGCAGCAACTGCTCGAGCTGGTTCGGGGTATAGGAGCACAGTGTCGCTTGATCATCCGGCTGGAAGGTCCGCGCATGGACTTGGCAGCGCCGAAGTGCGTGACGGTGTGCCGGCGAATCGCCGCCGACGACGAGCGTTCGGGTGACGTGTGCTTTTCGAGTTCGCTCAGATAGGCGAGAGCTCCTGCTCCGGATCCCGGGGCGGGAGCCCGCCGTGTGGGTGGCCGGGCGGCTGGCCTTCAGACCTCGTCGGCATCAGCCCGTCACCGTCGCCCCGCTAGGCACGTCGCGGGCGACAACTGTCCCGATTACCTCGCCGACTGCCGAACATGGCGTGTATGTCGCCAGGTTCTCTCGGAAGACGCCACGGTACGAACCTGCGCTATCTGTGGGAGATTCAGGCACCGTCGAGCGCTGACCAGTGCGGACTCGCTCGTCTGAATGAGCATGGACGCGAAGTGGTATGGCGAACCGTTCCGCCAGGACAGGCCGATGCCATGAGACTTCTGCCCGCACCACGGCCCCGCACCGGCAGGTCAGCGCCGCTCGCCTCCGCCGTCCCGGCCGTTCTGGCCGCATCACTGGCCGGCCTCGTACCCGCCCACACGACAACCGCTGCGGGCTCCGCCGCCGTGGCCCGCGACCAGATCGCGTGCCCGCGCGGCTTCGTCTGCATCTACCCCGACATCACCTTCAACGGCCAGCCCTACGTCAAGCGCGCCGTCGACGGCTCGGTGCGGTACCTTCCCACTACATCCGCGGCACGGGCAGCTCCATCATCAACAACAGCAGCCGCACCGCACGCGTCTACCAGAAGGACAACTACCTCGGCGGGCACGTCTGTGTCGGATGCGACGGCGGCACCATCAGCGACCTGCGTTCCTACCAGCTCAACGACACCACTCACGGCCTCCGCAACAACACACCCCCTGCGGCGCCTCGTAACCGCCTGCTGGTGACGACGCACTCAGCGCACCACCCCGCCCTCCCGCCCGTCAGTCACTACGCACTGCGGCGCGCGTTCGACCAATCCGGAATCACCCCGCGTGAGATGTGGAGCGGCCACGTACTGGACGTGGCCCCAAACCGCGACCCGATACACCTGGTGCACCTGTTCGGCATCCATCCCGGCACCGCCGTCCGCTACGTCCACACCGCGCACCCTGACAAGGCGCTGCACCCAGATCCGCTGAGACGGGCGGCGTTGTCCAGCGTCTGTAGCCCCGAGCTGATTGACTTTCACATGGCCGTGTACGCGCAGGCTGGCTTCCTCGGGCAGCCAGCGACAGTTGCGCGAGCGCAGCTGGGACTGTGGCGCTGCGGAGTGCTGCGCCGCAGCCGCTCCGCCCTAGCCGCAGACGGCCATGAAGAGGCGCATGATGACCTGCTCGTCCCGTGGGCGCCCGGCAGCTTCCGACTGGCGTGATCAAGCGGTGTGCGTCGGCGAAGATCCCGACATCATCTTTCCGCTCTCCGCCCTCGCGGCTCCCGGGACAGAGACCGCGCTGGCCGGGGCGATCTGCCGCCGTTGTCCGGTCATCGTCGCCTGCCGTATCTGAACGCTCGATCATGGGGAGGACGACGGCATCTGGGGGCAAGAACGGCAGCCCAGCGCCGCGCCATCCGACGCGCCACGACGGACACCGGCCCCGCGGTCCAGCGGCGCGGGGACGGGGGCCGGGGAGGAGCCGCTTCCCGTCTGGCGCTGGTGCACCAAGCCCAGTTCACTCATGGGCCCTCCTTCTCTTTCGGCCCGGCCGCTGCTGGTGATCCGTAGCGCGCGAAGGCCCTCTGTGCCACAATCCCGGGCAGGGGTGGGCGATAGTGAGCCCGGAACGGGACGAGCGGGAACGGCTGCAGACGTATTCGCGCTGGGTGGGCAGGGGC
The DNA here is from genome assembly GCF_002920615.1 of Streptomyces sp. Ru62. GTDB lineage: Bacteria > Actinomycetota > Actinomycetes > Streptomycetales > Streptomycetaceae > Streptomyces. The sequence continues at coordinate 3,087 of NZ_PQSU01000054.1, read as the reverse complement.
GGGGTCGCCGTGGGCGTCGTCGGCGCTGCAGTCTTCGGCTGGATCATGGCGGGCGCGTTCCTGAGTGGGACCGGTACCGCCGACGCGGCCCCGCGCGATCTGTGCTCCTTGATCCCGGCCGAGGACGCGAGCAGGATCGTTCCGCTGCGCCGTACGACGCATCGGACCCTCCCCCGGAGCGACGTGCGCAACGAGGCCGAGTGCGAGATGACGAGCGGTGACGCGTGGATGAAGGACGGCGGCCGTTACGGCCGGCTGCGTGTCGGGCTGGACCGCCACGGCACCACCCGCCACGGCGACGGCTGGGACGAAGCCCGAAAGGCCTTCAACTGGTCCGAGGAGTACGACCGTGGCGACGGCGGAACGCCCCGCGAGGTACCCGGCCTGGGCCAGAAGGCATACGAGGAGACCCGCTCCGAGCCGGCCTCCCCGCCCGGGCAGCGCGGGGTCCGAGCCAGAGCCCAGCTGACCGTCCTGCTCGGTAAGGACGTCCTCACCGTCGACTACACCGCCGAGCCGAGCAGCCCGGAGCGTGCCCGCAAGGTTTCCGTGGCCGTAGCGAGAACAGTGCTGGGGGGACTGTGAGCAGCCCCGCACGATCCCGAACGGCCCTGCTGACGGTGCTGTCGATCGTGCTGACGGTCCTGGCCAGTGGCGCTGTGAGCATCTGGGTCCACCGCGACGAGGAGTCCGCCCGCCGCGCGAGGGTCGACCGGCACCGTACGGCCCCGACGGCCCCGTTCCCGGACCCGTTCGTCACCCGGCCGCCCCGGTGACCATCTCACCCGAGCGCGTTCTGTCGGCCCGTCTACGGCTCCTCGGGAGAAGTCGGGCTCATCCGTGCCGGTAGGGCGACCCCCGCTGTTCTGATCATGGTGGGGGGCACGTCGCGTCATCGCCGCCGCCGACGGCAGCAAACTCGGCCGCACCGCACACGCCTACGTCGGACCCTCCACCTCGGTCGACGTCCTCGTCACCGACACCAGCGCTCGCCGACGAGACCACGGCACTCGAGGACAGCGGCACCACTCTCAAGATCGTCTGAATCCGGCCACCACGACGTTCCCTCAGGGCCTGTCGTCGCATGCCGGGCCACATCAGGAGTGAGGCGAGGGTGACGGTCGCTTCGTAGGACTGGGCGGCATTGTCGTCGCGGGTGGCGGTGTCGCGTCACTGCTTGAGGCGGTTGAACCGCCGTTCACGCCGTTGCGGAGCTTGCAGACGTCGCGGTCGAGGGCCGGCGGGCGGTCACCCCGGGTGCCGCGCCGGGCCGGATTGCGGACCTGGTCGGCTTGCGGACGTGGTCGGCCCGCTCTGGGATCGTGTGCGGAATGCCGTGCCGGCGGAGCCAGGTCCGGATCGCTGTCGAGCTGTAGCTCTTGTCGCCCAGGACGTGACCGGGACGGACACCGGGGCGTCCCGGTCTGGGGCACCCGGACCGCCTCCGTCATGGGCCGTTCTGATGTTGAGCGCGCCGGGATCAGCGGACTCCGAACATGAAGATAGAGGTCGCAGCGCGGTTGCCGAAGCGATCAGTGGAGCGGCCGGCACCGGGACCTGCGTCCTTGAATCGAGGGTCGAGGATGGCTTTGCGTGCCTGTTGTTGGCGTAGTTGTTCTGGGGGTCGTGATGCATCCACCAATAGACGGCTGCCTTGGGGGTGCCCCAGGTCCATCCGGCAGGCACGACATTCGTGCCGTCGCTCGGCCCGCCGCCCGTGCGGGTCCACCGGGGAACCTGCTACATGGCGGGCAAACGGCACCGGCCCGTCGGCCCGGACGAGGCCCGCCGGCTGCTCGCCGACGGCACCTGCGCGTGCAGCCACTGCCGCCCCGACACCGCTCTCGGCATCGCCGGCTTCACAGCGGCCAACAGAATTGGCCTGGCAGGCTGACCTACAGAGATCCCGGCTCGCCGTCGGCGACGAACCGTGTCAGCGATCGCTCCAGCAGTTCCAGAAACTGCCGCAGGTCATCGGCTACCTTGTCGAGCTCTGGCTCGTCCAGCGACGCCATCCGCGTCCGATGAACCGACCCATCAGCGCCCGCGATGTAGGACAGGCCGCCGCCGGTCGAGCCGATGACCAGACCCTGGACCTGTAGATCCGCGCCGACGGTGACAAAGCCGTACTCCTGGAGTCGCAGAAGGACGTCACCTGCCGAGTCGATGAAATAGCCATTGCCCACGTCATCCCAGGTGACGTGGCCGATGCTGTCGTAGAAGGTGATCAGATCAGCCGGGATGAGGCTCACTTGGGCAAGCGTGCGAGCCGCAGCTTGATCGTCGCGACTGGCCGGCCGGACCTCGTTGGTGCCTGGTGGAAAGCCGTGCCGCCGCTCGAACTCGCCTGTCATTGCCGTGAGGGTTCCGGAGACTCTGTCTGTCCACGAGGCCAGCCAGGCGGGTGAAAGTGAACGGTCAGTCATGGGGCCGGATCATGGCATGGGCCACGGACATTCACGGGGCGACCAGCGGCCTTACATTCCGATGTCAGCGCAGAGCCTTGAGTTGTCGGTGGGTGATCAGGCAGCAGGCGAGTCTGAGGAGCGCTTCGTGGATGTCTGCTCGTCGTTCCTAGCGCACGCGTAACCGGCGGAAGCCGTGCAGCCAGGCAAAGGTTCGCTCGACCACCCACCGGTAGACCCCCAGGCCGGAGCCGTGCTCCGTGCCGCGCCGTGCGATGGCGGGTACCACGCCCCGGGCGCGGACCTCCTTGCGGTAACAGTCATGGTCGTAGCCGCGGTCCACGTAGAGCGTGACGGCTCTGCGGCGGGGTCGGCCGACCCGACCCCGGTCGACCGGTGACGGACCCGTGTGGCTCCCCCTTTCAGGGCTCTGACGTGCGACGAATCGACCACGCACCGGGGCCAGTCCAGCTTCCGTTCCGTGTTCAGCTCGGCGAGTAGGACCTCGAGCAGTCGTTGCCAGACCCCGGCCTCGTTCCAGTCCCGCAGCCGTCGCCAGCACGTCATCCCCGAACCGAACCCCAGCGATCCACGGTGATGCCCCCACGGATCGGACAACGCTCAACTCCCCGTCCGGACACGGATACCACGGCTCCGCCACCTCATTGTGTTAGCCGTTGTC
>NZ_PQSU01000053.1 GCF_002920615.1 Streptomyces sp. Ru62 | reverse complement strand
GGGGACGGGGGGGGGGAGGGCCCCCGGGGAAGGGATCTCACCACCAGGCCGAGTCCAGCCGTCCCTCGATCGCCCGGAGGTTCTCCCGGGAGCAGGCGTCGCAGAAGTACTGGCGGACGCCGTTCTCCACGGAGCAGGTCCAGGTGGCCGGCTGGGGGCCGTCGGCGGGGGTGCCGCAGCGGGCGCACACCAGGCGGTGGCGCTCCGCGGTGGAGCCGCCCTGATCACTTCCGCCGGGAAGACTCGTCACCCGGTGACGATAACCCCGTGACCGGCGGATCGTCGTGCGCAACGCACCGCGGGGGCCGGTCCGTTCGGCCGGACCGGCCCCCGCGGGGAGGCTTCGCCTCCCTGCTCCGGGAGGCCACCACTGCTCAGGTGGTTCGTTACTGCATGACGGCCATGGCGAGCGCGCGGCGGGCGCGCAGCGAGGCGCGCTCGGCTCGGCGCTGCATCCGCTGGGCGACCGCCAGGCGCACGGCCCGGCGTTCGCGCGCGGCCTCATGGAGTCGCTCGTGCATATGCGCACGAGCCAGGGCTTCTTGCATGAGTTGCATCTCACGGTTCCTGTTCTGGCGCGCTTCGGTGGCGCCGGTGGTGGGGAAGTCTGTGGTCGCGGAGCCGGCGGGCTCGCTGGTGGACGGCTTCATCGGGGCCTGCTTCTTGGGGTCGTGCGTGAGGGGGCGGTCGATCGTTCCTGCGGTGTTCATGCCGTGACCGGGTTCTTCCGCGGGCGACCACGGGGCCGCTTCCGGGCGACGACGACGCCCTGGACGAACAGCTCGCCTCCCCAGACGCCCCAGGGCTCGCGCCGCTCCTTGGCGCCGGCGAGGCAGGCCTCCATCAGCGGGCAGGTGCGGCAGAGGGACTTGGCGTACTCCACGTCCGCCGGCGACTCGGCGAAGAAGACCTCCGGGTCGTAGGAGCGGCAGGGGACGGGTACGCCGAGGTTCTCGATGGCGTCGTCGAGCGCGGTGAGCGCGGTGAGGGGGGTCAAGGTGGAGTCCTCCGTGAGGCCGGGCGGGGGGATCGTTTGCGAGGGCGGTACGGACGGGGCGTGCGCTTCGAGTTGCACGGGTGGTTTTCCTCGTCTGGTCGGTCCGGCCGGTTGACCGGGTGTCGGCTGGGTACCGGGTTCTCTTCCTGTCCCGAGGCCCCTTCGCTCCGTCGTCCCCGTTCGGGGAAAACAGAAGGGCCGCGGATCCCGGATGGGGTTCCGCGGCCCTGAAGGCGCCGGCCTGATCGGCGATCAGGCTGGATCACTCCAGGGTTCTGGCCCACGGAAGGCCCACATCAGGTGGTGCTGCGTCGTCTGCTTCCGGAATCCGGCACCGGCCGCCGCAAAGGCATAGGCGTGCGCCTGTGCCGCTACTGCTTCCAGTGCCTTGGTCGGTCGCTCATTGCGCTCACGGATGGGAAGAACCGCGAGGGCAGGGGAGGACGCCGGACGCACGGCACGGATGCCGGACAGACCGGTGCCCTGGTTCGAGGCGCCGAGCATGCACGTGGAGACGGTCGAGCGATCGGTCAGTTTGGCCGTGCTGACGGTGGTGCTGGTGTTGATGCTGATCACTGGACTCGCCTCCTCTCGGCGTCTCAAGGGACCGGGGTGAACCGGTCCCGTTCGGATATGCAAGTACATCACGGAACCCGGGCCTTGGAGAAGGCCGCTGCTTCCGTGCCTAGAACCTATGGGGATTCGCGGGGCATGCGCAAACTATTTTTTCGACGAGTTGGCATCAGTCGCTGCCGTCGTCTCCACCGGGTTCTTGACCTGCGCATATGGCCAGAACGTCGGCTCCGTAGCTGCGCAGCTTGCGGTTGAGGACGCCAGGGATGCGGGCGAGCTCGGCGGGGCTCTCCGGGCACGCCTCGGCGATGGCCATCAGCGTCCGGTCGGTGAAGACGCAGAAGTCGGGCTGGCCGCTGCGCTCGGCCTGTACCGCGCGCCATTCCCGGAGCCGCTCGTAGAGCCCTTCGTCCATGTCCGAGGGGCAGTCCTCGCAGCGCATCAGCTTCATCTCGCCCGCGTCGGTGAGCGTACGGCCGCAGACACGGCAGCGGGCGGGGGTGCGCTGGGTGCGCCGGGGGGTGACGGGGGTGCTCGCGGTGGTCCCGCGTTCGACGCCCGCGCCCGTGCCGGCGCCGGTGTGGCCGACGGTGGGGGTGGTGCCGGGGCGCAGCCCGTCGAGGAAGCGGCTCGGCCGTCGGTTGGGGCGTCCGCCGGGTGAGCGGGACAGGGCCCAGGACAGATGGAGGCGTTCCCGGGCGCGGGTCACGCCGACGTAGAGGAGCCGGCGTTCCTCCTCGATCTGCTCGTCGGTGCGGGCGTAGGTGATGGGGAGCATGCCCTCGGCGACGCCGACCAGGAAGACGACGTCCCACTCCAGGCCCTTGGCGGCGTGCAGGGAGGCCAGGGTGACGCCCTGGACGGTGGGGGCGTGCTGGGCGTTGGCCCGTTCGTCCAGTTCCGCCACGAAGTCGGCGAGGGTGACTCCGGGTCGGGCCGCGGCGAGGTCGTGGGCGAGGTTGACGAGGGCGGCCAGGGATTCCCAGCGCTCCCTGACGGCGCCGGAGCCGGCCGGGGGTTCGATGGTCCAGCCCTCGCCGGAGAGGACGGCGCGCACCTGGGAAGGCAGGTCCACGGCGTCGTCGAGGAGGGAGTCGTTGCCGCCGAAGCGGGCGGCGCCGCGCAGGGCGATGCCGGCCTTGCGGACCTCGGGCCGGTCGAAGAAGCGTTCGGCGCCGCGGAGCTGGTAGGGCACGCCGGCGTCGGCGAGCGCCTGTTCGTAGGTCTCGGACTGGGAGTTGGTGCGGAACAGGACGGCGATCTCGGCGGCCGGGACGCCGGCGTCGATCAGCTCGCGGATGCGGCGGGCGGCGCCCTCGGCCTCGGCGGGCTCGTCGGTGTACTCGGTGTAGACGGGCTCGGGCCCCGTGGGGCGCTGGGAGACGAGTTCCAGCCGGTGGCCGGCGGCGCGGCCCCGGGCCTGGGCCAGCAGGCCGTTGGCGAGGTGGACGATCTGGGGGCTGGAGCGGTAGTCGCGGACCAGTTTGACGACGGTGGCGCCGGGGTGGCGGGCGCGGAAGTCGAGCAGGTGGTCGGGGGTTGCTCCCGTGAACGAGTAGATGGTCTGGCTGGCGTCGCCGACGACGCACAGGTTGTCGCGGTCGCCGAGCCACAGGTCCAGCAGCCGCTGCTGGAGGGGGCTGACGTCCTGGTACTCGTCCACGACGAAGTGCTGGTACTGCGCGCGGACCTGTTCGGCGATGTCGTGCCGGTCCTGGAGGACGGCGACGGTAAGCAGCAGGACGTCCTCGAAGTCGATGACGGCGCGGTCGCGTTTGAGGTCCTCGTAGGCGGCGTAGAGATGGGCGATCTCGGCCGGGTCGCGTGGGGCTTCTCGGCCGGCCTTCGCAGCCGCGTACGGGTAGTCGGCGGGGACGGTCTGGGTGACCTTGGACCATTCGATCTCGGCGGTCACGTCCCGCAGCTCGTTGCGGTCGAGCCGGGTGCCGAGGGCGGCGGCCGCGTCGGCGACGAGCTGGATCTTGCGGTCGACGAGCCGGGGCAGGGAGCCACCGATCGCTTTCGGCCAGAAGTACTGGAGCTGGCGCAGGGCGGCGGAGTGGAAGGTGCGGGCCTGGACGCCCTGGGCGCCGAGCTGGCGCAGCCGGCCGCGCATCTCTCCGGCGGCGCGGTTGGTGAAGGTGACGGCGAGCACGCTGGACGGCTGGAGGATGCCGGCGCGCACTCCGTAGGCGATGCGGTGGGTGATCGCCCGGGTCTTGCCGGTGCCCGCTCCGGCCAGCACGCACACCGGACCGTGCAGGGAGGTGGCCACCTCGCGCTGCTCGGGGTCGAGCCCTTCGAGCACCGCGTCGGCCCCGCTCGGCGGAGCCGCGTGGGGAGAGCCACCGGTGCCCTGCGGGAAAAGGGTGGAATGCGTTGCTGCTGTCACACCGCCATGCTGCCAGGTCGCCCGGGACGGCTGTGCCGGTTGTCCACAGGCTGGGGCTCGCAGTCGTACTAATGCGGCAGGCGTCACAGCGGGGAGCGCAGGCCGGAACCGGCGGGGCGGCGGCCTGGGGTTCGGGACCCGATCGCCGAGGGACCGGGGCGGGCGGGGCCGGTCGCCTGGGAATCGGGGCCTGGTCGCCAGGACTGTGAGTCGATGGCCCGGGAATCGGGGTCCGGCTGCCCGGGACCGGCGGGCCGGCCGCCCAGGGATCGAGGGCTCCTCGCCCGGGCAGGGCGGCCCGGTCGCGCGGGAATGGCGGGCCGGTCCCTTACGTTCATCCCCTGGACGACCTTTTCCGAGCTGCCTGAGGAGCGCGAGAGACATGCAGGGCACTGTGACGATGTACAGCACGACTTGGTGCGGTTACTGCCGGCGGCTGAAGAGCCAGCTGGACCGGGAGGGCATCGCCTACACCGAGGTCAACATCGAGCAGGACCCCGAGTCCGCGGCCTTCGTGGAGAAGGCCAACGGAGGGAACCAGACCGTCCCGACCGTGCTCTTCGCGGACGGCTCCACGCTGACGAACCCGTCGCTGGCCCAGGTCAAGCAGAAGCTCGCCGCGTAAGCGCGAGCCGCGCCGAACGGCGGTTCCCGAGTCCCTGACCGGCTCGGGAGCCGCCGTTCGCCGTCTCAGACGAAGCTGCGGGTCGGCAGGGGCTTGCCGTACCACATCTCGATCAGGCGGGCCGCGATGGAGATGCCGTAGGGCGGCAGCACCTCGCCGGCCTCGAAAGCCGCGTGCAGTTCCTCGCGGGAGAACCAGCGGGCCTCGTGGATCTCGTCCCCGTCGACGTCGATCTCGGTGGAGGTGGCGCGGGCCATGAAGCCGAGCATCAGGCTGGACGGGAAGGGCCAGGGCTGGCTGGCGACGTACTCGACCGGGCCGACGGTGACGCCGACCTCCTCGCAGACCTCGCGGCGCACCGCCTGCTCGATGGACTCGCCGGGCTCCACGAACCCGGCGAGCGTGGAGAAGCGGCCCTCGGGCCAGTGGACCTGGCGGCCGAGCAGGATGCGGTCGTCCTCGTCGGTCACCGCCATGATCACGGCGGGGTCGGTGCGCGGGTAGTGCTCGGCGCCGCAGGCCGGGCAGCGGCGGATGTGACCGGCCGCCGCGATGACCGTGCGCTCGCCGCAGCGGGAGCAGAAGCGGTGGGTGCGCTGCCAGTTCTCCAGGCCGACCGCGTGCACCATGAGCCCGACGTCGCGCGGCGACAGCAGCAGGCCGGCCTCCCGCAGCCCCGCCGGGCGCGCGGACTGGTCGATGCGGCCGGGCAGCGCGTCCTTCTGGAGCGCGAAGTAGCTGACCCCGTCCTCGTCGATGCCGAGGAAGTAGCGGTGCGCCTCGGTGAGCGGGGCCTCGAAGGACGGTGTCATGACGAGTTCGGTCCGGCCGTCCGGGGTCTCGTCGATGAGCACCTGGCCGCCGGAGACCACGAAGCAGCGGGTCGTGGGGTGGCTCCACGCCGCCGCGAGCCAGGCCTCGTCGAGCCGGTGGTGGGCGGCGCGGTCGATGCCGCTCGGGGCGGTCAGTGAGATGGGTCGGTCGGCTGTGTGGTCGGTCCAGGTGGTCACGGGTGCTTCCAACTCCCCCAGTGCGGCGGTTCTTTCGGCGGGCGGTTCGGCGGGACGTAGGGCGGGAGGGCACCGGGCCGGGCGCGGCCGGGGCGACGGGACGGTCGGGGCGGTCGGGGCGGTCCCTCCAGTGTGCCCCGCGCGCGGTGTCCCGCCGTACGGCGCCGGCCGGTCAGGGTGCGGTACGCCAGTTGCCGGCGAGGTCACCCCACAGGTAGGCGCTGGTCTCTACGCCTTTGAGGAGGAGGTCCAGCTCGACCTTCTCGTTGGGTGCGTGCCAGCCGTCGGACGGGACGGAGATGCCCAGGAAGAGCACGGGGACGCCGAGGACTTCCTGGAGGTCGGCGGCGGGTCCGGAGCCGCCCTCCCGGGTGAAGCGGACCGGCTGCTGGAAGGCGCGGCCCATGGCGCGGGCCACGGACTGCAGCGCGGGGTGGTCGAGCGGGGTCAGGCACGGGCGTGTGGCCGAGCCGAAGTCGATCTCGTACCGGATCCCGGGGGGCACCTGCTCGGCGGCCCAGGCGCGGACGGCCTTCTCGATGTGGTCGGGGTCCTGGCCGGCGACCAGCCGGAAGGACAGCTTCACCATGGCCGTGGCGGGGATGATCGTCTTGCTGCCGGGGCCCTGGTAGCCGCCGCCCATGCCGTTGACCTCGGCGGTCGGGCGGGCCCAGATGCGCTCCAGGGTCGAGTAGCCGGCCTCGCCGTGGAGGGCGGCGGACTTGGCGGTGCGCAGCCAGCGCTCCTCGTCGAAGGGCAGTTCGGCGAGGAGTTCGCGCTCGCGGTCGGTGAGCTCGACGATGCCGTCGTAGAAGCCGGGGATCGCCACGCGCGCGTGCTCGTCGTGGAGGGCGGCGACCAGGCGGGCGGCGGCGGTGACCGGGTTGGGCACGGCGCCGCCGAAGGAGCCGGAGTGGATGTCCTGGTCCGGGCCGTACAGCCGGATCTCGCACTCGGCGAGACCGCGCATGCCGGTGCACACGGTCGGGGTGTCCTCGGACCACATGCCGGTGTCGGAGACGATCACGGCGTCGGCGGCGAGGCGCCCCGCGTGCTGTTCCACCAGGGCCCGGAAGTGCGGGGAGCCGGACTCCTCCTCGCCCTCGATCAGCAGCTTGAGGTTGACGGCCGGTGCGGTGCGGCCGGTCGCGGCGAGGTGGGCGCGGACGCCGAGTGTGTGGAAGAACACCTGGCCCTTGTCGTCGGCCGCCCCGCGCGCGTAGAGGCGGTTGCCGTGGACGACCGGCTCGAAGGGGTCGCTGTGCCAGCCGTCCTCGCGGGCGGCGGGCTGCACGTCGTGGTGACCGTAGACCAGGACCGTGGGTGCCTCGGGGTCGCCGGACGGCCATTCGGCGAAGACGGCGGGGGCCCCGGGGGTCTGCCAGACCTCGGCGGTCGGGAAGCCGGTCTCCGACAGCTTGGCGGCGAGCCATTCCGCGCTGTGCCGTACGTCGGGAGCGTGGTCGGGCTGGGCCGACACGGAGGGGATGCGCAGCCATGCGGCGAGGTCGTCGAGGAAGGCGGCGCGGTGCTGCTCGATGTACGTGCGGACGGCGCTGTCCGGGGTCTGGCTCATGCTCCCGAGCCTATCCGCCCGCGACGGCATCCTCGGCGGGCGTTCGTCACACTCAGCTTGCCTTCGGTGTGCGCTCCGTCTCACCTGTGAGCAGCCGCTCCAGCGCGGCCCGGTCCGGCAGGCCCTCGGGGCGTACGACCTCGCCGCTGCGCACGTACAGGAACGTGGCGGTGACCGACTCGGGCGGTATGCCCTGCTGCTCGGCCCAGGCCAGCCGGTACACGGCGAGCTGGAGCGGGTCGGCGGTGCCGGTGCGGCCGGTCTTCCAGTCGACGATCTCGTACGTCGCCTCGTCGCCGTCGCCGTGCCGGTAGACGGCGTCGATGCGGCCCCGGACGACGCGGCCGGCGAGGGTGAGCTGGAAGGGGGCTTCGACCCGGTACGGGGTGCGCCGGGCGTACTCGGTGCGTTCGAAGGCGTCCTTCAGGGCTTCCAGGTCGCGTTCGTCGGCGATCTCGGCGTCGCCGCCGGGGAGCTCGTCCGGTTCCAGCAGGGGCAGGGTCAGCTCCTCGAAGCGGGTTTCCACCCAGGCGTGGAACCGGGTGCCCCGGCGTGCGGCCGGTTGCGGGGGGCGCGGCATGGGGCGCGCGAGTTCCTGCGCGAGCCCGTCCGGGTCCTCGGCGAGCCGCAGCAGCTGGGTGGCGGTGAGCGTGGTGGGCAGGGGGACCTCGGTGACGGTCTGCCGGGCGCGCAGCAGCTCTCCGGTGAGCGCGTCCAGGTCGCGGTCCCAGGAGGCGATGGTGCGGGCCTCCTCCGGGGTGAGGGCGGCGGCGAGGCGCGGTGCGCCGGCGCGGGGACCGTGCTGCGGGGCGGGCGCCTGGTGCGGGACTGTGGGCCGTTCGGTGTTCCAGGCGTCCTGGTCGAAGGGCTCGCCGCCGGAGGCGTCACCGGCGAAGGCGTCACCGGGGAAGGGGTCGAAGGGGTCGTCGTCGAACGGATCGTCGTGCGGAAGATCCTCTTCCTGGCGCAGGTCCGCGTACGGCTCCTCGTCGTACGGTCGGACGCCGTACGGGTCGTCACCGTACCGGTCGTCACCGTACGGGTGGCCGTCGTACGGCTCGTCCTCCGGTGGCGCGGGCCAGTCCGGATCCTCGGCACCGGCGGGGTCGTGCAGGGCCGGCCGGCGCCCGTCGGCAGGCCCGGCGGCGACGGCGTCCAGGTGGGCGAGGACGGTCTCCGCGGCGGCGCGGCGGCGGGCCAGGGCGGCGGCGTCCAGCGGGAGCGGCCACACCTGGTCGGCGGTGGCCGCGTGCAGGGCCGGGTTCTCCTCGCCCTCGGCGGGCGGGTCCGCCCACACCTCGATCTCGCCGTACCCAGCGGCGCAGTGGTCGTACAGGGCCTGGAGGAAGTCCGACGGGCCGCGCGGCTTCTTCTGGCTGGGCCCCCACCAGTGGCCGGAGCCGAGCAGGAGTGAGCGGGGGCGGGTGAAGGTGACGTAGCCGAGGCGGAGCTCCTCGGTGTGCTGGTGCTCCTTCATGGCCTCGTGGAAGGCCTTCATGCCGCGCGAGTCCCAGGAGTCCACGTCGGGCAGGGTGTCGGTGTCCCCGCGCAGGGCGTGCGGCAGCACCTTGGCCTGCGCGGTCCACTTCTCGCGGCCCTGGGCGCTGGGGAACGTGCCGGTCACGAGGCCGGGGACGGCCACGACGTCCCACTCCAGGCCCTTGGACTTGTGCGCGGTGAGCACCTTGACGGTGTTCTCGCCGCCGGGCAGGGCGTTGTCGAGGCCCTTCTCGTACTGGGCGGCGGTGCGCAGGAAGCCGAGGAAGGCCAGCAGGGTGGCCTCGCTGTCGCTCGCGGCGAAGGAGGCGGCGATGTCCAGGAAGTTGGACAGGGTCTCGCGGCGGCGGGCGGCGAGCGCGTGCGGGGACGCCGACAGCTCCACCTCCAGGCCGGTGACGGCGAGGACGCGGTGCAGGACGTCCATCAGCGGGTCCGACAGCGAGCGGCGCAGGTCGCGCAGCTCGGCGGCGAGCCGGGCGAAGCGCACGCGCGCGTCCGGGGAGAAGGGCAGCCCGTCGTCGTCGCCCTCCTCGACGGGCGCCTCCAGGAAGGTGTCCAGGGCGTCCGCGAGCGAGATCACCTCGGACGGGTCGACGCCCTCCACGGCCTCGGCGAGCCGGCGGTCCGGGTCGTCGGTGCCGTCCACGCGCGCGTGGGCGACCAGCAGCCGGGCGCGGCGGCCCAGCAGGGCGAGGTCGCGGGGGCCGATGCGCCAGCGCGGTCCGGTCAGCAGGCGCACCAGGGCGGCGTTGGCGCCGGGGTCCTGGAGGACCTCGCAGACGGCGACGAGGTCGGCGATCTCGGGCAGGTGGAGCAGGCCGGAGAGGCCGACGACCTCGACGGGGATGTCACGGGCGACGAGGGCGCCCTGGATCTCGGCGAAGTCGGTCGCGGTCCGGCACAGTACGGCGATCTCGCCGGGCGGGGTGCCGGTGTGCACGAGGTGGGCGAGGGAGTCCGCGAGCCAGTCGATCTCCTCGGCGTGGGTGGGCAGCAGGGCGCAGCGGACCGTGCCGTCGTACTCGGCGCCGGGGGCCGGGCGGAGGGCCTCCACGCCCGCGTGCATGGCACGCAGGGGTGTGGCGAGGCCGTTGGCGAGGTCGAGCAGGCGTCCGCCGCTGCGGCGGTTCTCGCTGAGCGCCTGCCGGGTGGCGGGGCTGCCGTCGGCGTGCGCGAAGTGGTCGGGGAAGTCGTCCAGGTTGGCGACGGAGGCGCCGCGCCAGCCGTAGATGGCCTGGCAGGGGTCGCCGACGGCGGTCACGGGGTGACCGGTGCCACCGCCGAACAGGCCGGCGAGCAGGACGCGCTGGGCCACGGAGGTGTCCTGGTACTCGTCCAGGAGCACCACGCGGAACTCCTCGCGCAGCAGGCGGCCCACCTCGGGGATGCCGGCGAGGCGGGCCGACAGGGCGATCTGGTCGCCGAAGTCGAGCAGGTCCCGCGCGCGCTTGGCGGCCCGGTACCGCTGGACGAGCTCGGCGAGTTCCCGGCGGGCCGCGGCGGTCTCCGGGACCTTGCGCAGGTCGGCGTTGGTGAGCTTGGCCTCTTCCAGGGTGCGCAGCAGGCCGGTGTCCCAGGCGCGCAGTTCCTCGGGGTCGACGAGGTGTTCGGCGAGCTCGGAGTCGAGCGCGAGCAGGTCGCTGACGAGGTCGGCGAAGGAGCGGGTCAGCGCCGGGTACGGGCCCGGGGCCTCGCGCAGCACGCGCGCGGCGAGCTGGTAGCGGGTGGCGTCGGCCAGGAGGCGTGAGCTGGGCTCCAGGCCAAGCCGCAGGCCGTGGTCGGTGAGGAGGCGACCGGCGAAGGAGTGGTACGTCGAGATGACCGGCTCGCCCGGAGGGTTGTCGGGGTCGATGACGTCGGGGTCGGTGACGCCGGCCTTGATCAGGGCCTTGCGGACGCGTTCGGCCAGCTCGCCGGCGGCCTTGTTGGTGAAGGTCAGGCCGAGGACCTGTTCGGGGGCGACCTGTCCGGTGCCGACCAGCCAGACCACGCGGGCCGCCATCACGGTGGTCTTGCCCGACCCGGCACCGGCCACGATCACCTGCGGGGCGGGCGGCGCGGTGATGCAGGCCGTCTGCTCCGGGGTGAACGGGATGCCCAGGAGCTCCTTGAGCTGCTCGGGGTCGGTGATACGGGCGGACATGTCGGAAGAGGCTAGCGGCGGGGACTGACAATCGAGACCGGATCGGTCGGCCGGACCGGAAGAAACGCAGGTCAGCGCCTGTGGTGCCGTACGTCACTCCGGTCAGGGCCAGGACAGGCTCGTCAGGGCCACGTCAGCCTGGTCAGGGCCAGGCAGGCTCGCGGCGCCACGTCACCCTGGTCAGGCCAGGCAGGCTCGGCAGGACCACGTCACCCGCGCCGAGGCCACATGGGGCTCGCGCCACGGTCACGTCACTCGACCACGTGCCGTCCCTCCGGGCGCGCGCTGCACGACGCCCGGAACGCGCAGTGCGCGCAGTGCTGGCCGGCGCTCGGTGTGAACCGCTCGTCGAGGACCTTTCCGGCGGCGGTGGCCAGCAGCTCGCCGACCCACTCCCCCGTCGGCGGCTCCTGGGTCTGCACCTTGGGCAGGCTGTCGCCCCCGTCACGCTGGGCGGCGCCCTGTCTGAGGTGGACCAGTTCCGCGCCGCCCGGCTCGGGGCGTACGCCGTCGAAGGCCGTGTCGACGGCGCCTTCGCGGACGGCGAGCTGGTAGACGGCGAGCTGGGGGTGGCGCTCCACCTCGCCCGCGGTGGGCGCCTGTTTGCCGGTCTTGAAGTCGACCACGTAGGCGCGGCCCTCGGCGTCCGTCTCCACGCGGTCCATCTGGCCGCGGATGCGGATCTGGTAGTCGCCCGCTTCCAGGGTGACGTCGAAGTCGTGCTCGCTCGCCACCGGCGTGCGGCCCGCCCGGTTCAGGACGTGCCAGTTGAGGAAGCGTTCGAGCGCCACGCGCGCGTTGTCCTTCTCCTGCCGCGACTTCCACGGCGCGTCGAAGGCCAGCGCGTTCCACACGGAGTCCAGGCGTTCCATGAGGACGTCGAGGTCGGCGGGGGTGCGGCCGGAGGCGACCTCGTCGGCGAGGACGTGGACGACATTGCCGAAGCCCTGCGCGGTGGTGGCGGGGGCGTCGGCCTTCACCTCACGGCCGAGGAACCACTGCAACGCGCAGGTGTTGGCGAGCTGGTCGAGGGCGCTCCCGGAGAGCACCACGGGCTGGTCCCGGTGGCGCAGCGGCACCTTGCTCTCGGTCGGCTCGAACATGCCCCACCAGCGGTAGGGGTGTGCGGACGGCGCCAGCGGGCGGCCGTCCTCGTCGGCGAGCGCGGCGAGCCGGGCGAGCCGGCGGGCGGCGGCTTCCCGCAGCGCGGCCGACGCGCGCGGATCGACCGTGGTCGCGCGCAGTTCGGCGACGAGCGCGGCGACGGACAGCGGCCGGCGCGGGCGTCCGGTGACGTCCCTCGGCTCGACGCCCAGCTCGGTGAGGAACCGGGACGGCTGGTCGCCGTCGTCGGCCGGTGCCTTCACCGCGGTGACGACGAGGCGGTCACGCGCGCGCGTGGCGGCGACGTAGAACAGGCGGCGCTCCTCGGCGAGCAGCGCGCCGGGGGTGAGCGGCTCGGCGAGTCCGTCACGGCCGATGCGGTCGGCCTCCAGCAGCGAGCCGCGGCGGCGCAGATCGGGCCAGAGTCCCTCCTGGACGCCGGCGACGACGACCAGCCGCCACTCCAGGCCCTTGGCGCGGTGCGCGGTCATCACGCGGACGGCGTCCGGGCGTACCGCGCGGCGGGCCAGTGTGTCGGCGGCTATGTCCTCGGCCTCGATCTGCTCCAGGAAGTTCAGGGCGCCGCGGCCTCCGAAGCGCTCCTCCGCGCGCGCGGCGGTGGCGAACAGGGCGCACACGGCGTCCAGGTCCCGGTCGGCGTTGCGGCCGGCCGCGCCACCGCGCCGGGCGGCCCGCTCCAGGCGTCCGGGCCACGGTGTGCCCTGCCACAGGTCCCACAGCGCCTCCTCGGCCGTACCGCCGCCGGCAAGGCGCTCACGGGCCTTGCGGAGCAGCGCGCCGAGGCGCTGCGCCCCGCGCGCGTACGCCGGGTCGTGCACGGCCAGGCGCTCGGGTTCGGCGAGCGCCCGGGCGAGCAGTTCGTCGGACGGGGGCGGCAGGGGGTTCCCGGCGGCCCGCTCCTCCTCGCGCAGGGCACGCCCGAGGCGGCGCAGGTCGGCGGCGTCCATGCCGGCGAGCGGTGAGGTGAGCAGGGTGAGAGCGGTCTCGGTGTCCAGCCAGGAGGAGGCGTCAGGGGCCGGTTCCGCGGGGGCTCCGGCTCGCTCCCCGGCGGCTTCGGCGCGGCCTACGGAGGCTTCGGCGCGTTCCCCGACAGCCTCGGCGCGGCCTCCGGAGGCTTCGGCACCTCCGCCCTCCTCGGCGGCACCGGCGCGTTCCCCGACGGCTTCAGCGCGTTCCCCGACAGCCTCGGCGCCGTCTCCGGAGGCTTCGGCCCCTTCCCCCTCCCCGGCGGCACCGGCGCGTCCCCCGGTGGCCTCTTCACCAGCCGGGTCACCTCCCTCCGGCCGCCCTTCCGACTCCTCGTCCCGATGCCGTGCCTCCGCCGTGGCCACCGCGCGGAGGGCCGTGAGCAGCGGTGCGACCGCGGGCTCGTGCCGCAGGGGCAGCTCGTCACCGTCGATGTCCAGGGGGACGCCGGCGGCGGTGAGGGCCCGGCGGAGGGCCGGCAGACGAGAGCTCGCGCGCACCAGGACGGCCATGTCGCTCCAGGGGACGCCGTCCTCCAGGTGCGCGCGGCGCAGGATGTCCGCGATGTTGTCCACTTCCGCGCCGGGCGTCGGGTAGGTGTGGACTTCGACCCGGCCGCCGTCCCGTACGGCGGCCGGCTCCCGGTGGGCGCGGACCTTCTCGGCGGGCAGCCGGGACAGCGGCATGCGCTGGGTGATCAGACGGGTCGCGGCCAGCAGGGCGGCGCCGGAGCGGCGCGAGGTGCGCAACACCGCCACGGGGGCGGGACGGCCGTCCGCGCGCCGGAAGGCGGCCGGGAAGTCGAGGATGCCGTTCACGTCGGCACCCCGGAAGGCGTAGATCGACTGGTCGGGGTCGCCGAAGGCGACCAGGGTGCGTCCCCCGCCCGCGAGCGCGCGCAGCAGCCGGACCTGGGCGGGGTCGGTGTCCTGGTACTCGTCGACGTACACGGCGTCGTACCGGGCCGCCAGCCCTGCCGCGGTCTCCGGGCGGCGGGCGAGCAGGACCGCGCGGTGGACCAGTTCCGCGTAGTCGAGCACGCCCTGGAGGTCGAGGGTGTCGAGGTACTCGGCGAGGAACGCGGCCGCCGCCCGCCAGTCGGGGCGGCCGATGCGGCGGGCGAAGGCGTCCAGGGCCTCCGGGCCGAGGCCCAGCTCCCGGCTGCGGGCGAGGACGGCACGGACCTCGTCGGCGAAGCCACGCGTGGTCAGGCAGGCGCGCAGTTCGTCCGGCCAGCGCACATGGGTCAGGCCGAGCCGCTCCAGCTCGGGCTGGCCGGCGAGCAGCTCCCGGACGGTGACGTCCTGCTCGGGGCCGGAGAGCAGGCGCAGCGGCTCGGTGGACCGGCCGCCGTCCTGGTGGGCGCGGACCAGCGCGTAGCAGTACGAATGGAATGTGGTCGCCCTGGGAGCGCGAGCGGCGCCGATGCGCAGGGCCATGCGGTCGCGCAGGTCTACGGCGGCCTTGCGGCTGAACGTGAGCACCAGGATGCGTTCGGGGTCGCCGCCCCGGGCGATCCGGGCGGCCACGGACTCGACCAGCGTGGTGGTCTTGCCGGTGCCGGGGCCGGCGAGGACGAGGAGTGGTCCGCTCCGGTGGTCAACCACGGCACGCTGTGCCGCGTCCAGACGAGGGGGGTCCACGACGGCCGGAGGGGTTCGGACCAGTCGGTAAGCGCCACGGCTCCCCTGCCGCACCGGTGGGTGCGGCGGGCGCCTGGTGGAGGAAGAGGAGCTCACGTGATGTGCCGGTCCTGGTGGTCGTGCTGGCGGGCGGGCGGTCACGCGCGCGAGGCGGTGGCCGCGGGATGAGGGGGACACGCGCTGCCGACGCTACGCCGCCGCTCCGGATGGAAGCAGAGCTTCCGCTTCTTCCCTCGCGGCACTCGGGTCACGCGGGTCCCACGTCTCACGAACGTACGGCATGCCACGGACGTCCCCCATGTCCCCCGAAAGGGCCACGGGCCCTCCGCGGCGGCATCCGATGGCGGAAGCTGTCAGGTGTGACCCTCCGCACCCGCGCCGCCGTCCCATCGGGCCCGGCGCATGTCGAGCCGCGGCAGATGGCCCTCGGCGCTGCTGCCCGCCTGCCTCAGCGGGGTGCCCTCCGCACGGTAGTGGGCGAGCGCGCGGAGCTCGTGTCCGGGCAGCAGCACGCCGTCGGCGCGTACGACACGCCACCACGGGACCGCGCCGCCGTAGAGGGCCATCACCCGGCCGACCTGGCGCGGTCCGCCCTCCTCCAGCCACTCCGCGACATCGCCATAGGTCATGACCCGGCCCGGCGGGATCCGCTCGGCGACGTCCAGGACCCGCTCGGCGTACTCCGGCAGCGCGTCCGCGTATCCCGGCACCGCGTCCGCGCACTCCGCGCGGGCGCCTCCGGGAGGGCTCTGCTCGCTCATCCACCCCATCCTGCCGCACCCCGCCGGCGTTCCGGCGGGGGCCGTGAGGAACGGTCCTCTCGCCCCCGCGCGGTCCTTGGGGCAGACTGTGCGCCCGCGCATCCGCACCCTGATGCCCGTGAGTGTCGGTGGGGCATGCCACCATCGTGCGGGCGGTGACTGGTGATACGAGACCACGAAGAGACCATGAAGGAGCAGGGCGTGCACCCCGAAGGAGCGGCGGGCACCCCTGACGCCTCCGCGCGCCCCGGTCCCGCCCGCGCGGACGACGGCGGCACCGGCGCGCAGCAGGAAGACACCGGCCGGCACCACCAGGAAGACGCCGGTCAGCGCGAGGACGACGCCGCGCGCGCGCGTGGCGACGGCGGAGCGGACGCCGCGGAGGGGCCGCCCGCCCCCGAGGTGGCGCACGTCCCCGGGAACCCACCCCCGGACCACCGTCCGTGCGCCGACGACGACCCCCACGCCGAGCAGGTGGAGCGCGACGAACCGCTGCTCCCCGCGCGTGTGCACCGCCCCTCCGACCTGATGCGGCTCCTGGTGGGCCTGCTGGGCATCGTGGTGCTGCTCGCGATCGCCGCGTTCGCGCACGGCACCACTTCGGGCCTCGAACAGGACATCAACAAGGGCACCGGGCAGGCCCCGGACCTGCTCATCAAGATCGCGGGCCTTGCGTCCAGCATCGCGATCCTGCTGGTGCCGGTCGCGTTCGCGATCGAACGGCTGATCAAACGGGACGGGCTGCGCATCGCCGACGGCGTCCTCGCGGCCGTCCTGGCGCACGGAGTCACGCTCGCCACGGACCTGTGGGTCGCCCGGGCCGCCCCGGACTCGATCCAGGAGGCACTCACCCAGCCCTCGCCGGGCGACATCCACGCCCTGACCGACCCGGTGCACGGCTATCTGGCACCCGTGATCGCCTACATGACGGCCGTCGGCATGTCCCGCAGACCCAGATGGCGCGCGGTGCTGTGGATCGTGCTGCTACTCGACGCGTTCTCGATGCTGGTCACCGGCTACACGACCCCCTTCTCGATCATCCTGACCGTGCTGATCGGCTGGACCATCGCCTACGGCACCCTGTACGCGGTCGGCTCCCCCAATGTCCGCCCGACCGGCCAGACCCTGATGGCGGGCCTGAGGCACGTCGGCTTCCATCCCGTCGGCGCGGCCCGCGAGGAAGCGGTGGAGACGGAGAACGGCGACCGGGGCCGGCGCTACTTCGTCTCCCTGGAGGACGGCCCGCCGCTGGACGTCACGGTCGTCGACCGGGAACAGCAGGCCCAGGGCTTCTTCTACCGCGCCTGGCGGAACCTCACCCTGCGCGGCTTCGCCACCCGCTCCAGCCTCCAGTCGCTGCGCCAGGCACTGGAGCAGGAGGCGCTGCTGGCGTACGCGGCGATCGCGGCGGGCGCCAACGCTCCCAAGCTGATCGCCACCTCCGAACTCGGCCCGGACGCGGTCATGCTCGTCTACGAGCACACCGGCGGGCGCACCCTGGACTCGCTGGCCGACGAGGACATCACCGACGAGCTGCTGCGCAACACCTGGCACCAGGTGCGGGCGCTGCAGTCCCGGCGCATCGCGCACCGCAGGCTGGCCGGAGACGCGATTCTGGTGGATCGTTCCGGCAGGGTGATCCTCACCGAACTGCGCGGTGGCGAGATCGCGGCCGGCGATCTGCTGCTGCGCATGGACGTAGCCCAGCTGGTCACCACGCTCGGCCTGCGGGTCGGTGCCGAGCGGGCGGTGGCCTCGGCGGTCAACGTGCTCGGCCCGGACGCGGTCGCCGACTGCCTGCCGATGCTCCAGCCGATCGCGCTGACGCGCTCCACGCGCGCGACGCTGCGCCGACTGGCCCGCGAGCGGGCCCAGCGCGAACGGGAAGCGGTACTCGAAGCCTCCCGACAGGCCAAGCTGGCCCGGCTGGAGGAGGCGCCCGGGACGGCTCCGGCCGGGCTCGAAAAGCCCGACAAGAAGGCGGTCCGCGCCGAGCAGCGCGCGGAGAAGCGGGCCATCGACGAAGCCCTCGAAGAAGCCCGCGAGGAGGATCTGCTCACCCAGATCCGGCACCAGGTGCTGCGGATCAGGCCCCAGGCGCCGGTGGAACCGGCCCGCCTGGAGCGGGTCCGGCCGCGCACCCTGATCAGCTTCATCGCCGGTGCGATCGGCGCGTACTACCTGCTGACCCAGCTCACCCACATCGAGTTCGGCACGCTGTTCGCGCAGGCCCAGTGGGGTTGGGTGGTCGCCGCGGTGCTGTTCTCCGCGCTCAGCTACGTCGCCGCCGCGATGGCCCTGCTGGGCTTCGTACCGGAACGGGTGCCGTTCCCGCGGACCGTGGCGGCGCAGGTCGCCGGGTCGTTCGTGAAGATCGTGGCGCCGGCCGCGGTCGGCGGTGTGGCCCTCAACACGCGCTTCCTGCAACGCGCCGGCGTGCGTCCGGGGCTCGCGGTGGCGAGCGTCGGCGCCTCGCAGCTGTTCGGGCTCGGCTGTCACATCCTGATGCTGCTGTCCTTCGGCTATCTGACCGGCACCGAGAAGACGCCCTCGCTGTCGCCGTCCCGCACGGTGATCGCGGGTCTGCTGACCGTGGCCGTCCTGGTCCTCGTGGTCACCTCGGTGCCGTTCCTGCGGAAGTTCGTCGTCACGCGCGTGAGGTCGCTGTTCGCCGGTGTCGTGCCGCGGATGCTCGACGTGCTGCAACGGCCCCAGAAGCTCATCACCGGCATCGGCGGCATGCTGCTGCTGACCGCCTGCTTCGTGATGTGCCTCGACGCCTCCATCCGGGCCTTCGGCGACGGATCGGTGTCGCTGAGCATCGCCAGCGTCGCCGTCGTCTTCCTCGCCGGCAACGCGCTCGGCTCCGCGGCGCCCACCCCCGGCGGTGTGGGCGCGGTCGAGGCGACCCTCACCGTCGGCCTGATCGCCGTGGGCCTGCCCAAGGAGGTCGCCGCCCCGGCCGTGCTGCTGTTCCGGCTGCTGACGCTGTGGCTGCCGGTGCTGCCGGGCTGGCTCGCCTTCAACCACCTCACCCGCAAGGGAGCCCTGTAAGCGGGCCTGCCCGGTGCGGTCCCGGCCCGGCCGGTGCGTACCTCTTACGGCCCGCGTCCCGCGCGCCCCGGCGTGCGCGCCCCCACGATGGGAGTATGGCGAACCCGTTCCGGCTGCGTGCCGCCGCGCTGACCACCACCGCTGTGCTGCTCGCCGCTGTACTGGCCGGATGCGGCGACAGCGGCAAGGACGGGGATCTCACGGCCCAGAAACTGGACTGGAAGTCCTGCCCGGCCCCCTCCGAG
Organism: Streptomyces sp. Ru62; assembly: GCF_002920615.1. Lineage (GTDB taxonomy): Bacteria > Actinomycetota > Actinomycetes > Streptomycetales > Streptomycetaceae > Streptomyces. The sequence goes on along the minus strand of NZ_PQSU01000053.1, from coordinate 23,542 downwards.
GCGGAAGGTGGCGGCAGTCCTCCCTCGCCGCTGCCGAACGGCGGGGAGTGGCAGTGCGCGACCATGAAGGCGCCGCTGGACTGGAGCAGGCCGAAGGGCGACACCATCGGCATCGCCCTGATCCGCGCCCGGGCCAGTGGGCCCGAGAACAGGCGGATCGGCTCGCTCGTGTTCAACTTCGGCGGCCCGGGCGGCAGCGGGGTGACCACGCTGCCCGCGTTCGGCTCGGACTACACGGCCCTGCGCACCCGTTACGACCTGGTGAGCTTCGACCCCCGCGGGGTCGGCCGCAGCGCACCGGTGGAGTGCGAGAGCGACGCCCAGCTGGACGAGTACTTCCAACAGGACGCGACCCCGGACGACCACGCCGAACAGGTCCAGCTCCTGCAACGCACCAAGCAGTTCAACGCGGCCTGTGAGAAGAACTCCGAGAAGGTCCTGCCGCATGTGCGCACCACGGACGCGGCCCGCGACATGGACCTGATGCGCCGGGTCCTCGGCGACGACAAGCTGTACTACTTCGGCATCTCCTACGGCACCGAACTCGGCGGTGTCTACGCCCACCTGTTCCCGAAGAACGTCGGCCGGGCCGTCCTGGACGCGGTCGTGGACCCCACGCAGACCCCGGAGGAGAGCGCGCTCGGGCAGGCCAGGGGCTTCCAGCTCGCGCTCGACAACTTCGCCGAGGACTGCACCTCGAAGACCGAGGAGTGCCCGATCGGCAGCACCGAGCAGGAGGTGAAGGACCGCATCGCGAAACTCCTCGCCGAGCTGGAGAAGAAGCCGATCCCGGGCATCTTCCCGCGTCAGCTGACGCAGACGGCCGCCACCAACGGCATCGCGCAGTCCCTGTACTCGAAGGACTTCTGGGAGTACCTCACCGAGGGGCTGGAGCAGGCCTACGACGGCGACGGCAAGATCCTCATGCTGCTCTCCGACTCGATGAACGGCCGCAGCGAGAACGGCGAGTACAGCAACCTCACCGCGGCGAACACCGCGATCAACTGTGCCGACGAGAAGCCCCGGTACACCGCGGACCACGTCCAGCGGAGGCTGCCCGAGTTCCGCGCCGCCTCCGCGCTGTTCGGCGACTACCTGGCCTGGGGCATGGTCAGCTGCACCAACTGGGCGGTGCCGGGCGCGGCCGACCATCCCGACGTCAGCGCCCCGGGGGCGGCGCCCATCCTCGTCATCGGCAACACCGGCGACCCGGCCACCCCGTACGAGGGCGCGCGGAGGATGGTGGAGGCGCTCGGCAGGGGCGTCGGCATCGAGCTGACGTACAAGGGCCAGGGGCACGGCGCGTACGACAGCAAGAACAAGTGCGTGCAGAGCGCGGTGAACGGCTACCTGCTGGACGGGAGGACACCGAAGGCCAACACGGTCTGTTCCTGACGGACCCCCGACAGCAGCAGCTCCTCAGAGCAGGGGAAACTGCAGGTCAGATGGTTATCCACAGGCCCGCGCAGGTCGATCCCCGGACGCCTACCATGGCCTGAACGCCCGGCGCGGCACGATGCGGCGGGCCTGTCAGGGGGGTGCGCGTGGTGCGATTGCTGCGGTGGACGGCCGCGCTGGCGGCAGGGCTGCTGCTGGCCGGATGCGGGAGCTCGTCAGACGGGGGCGGGAGCGGGGACGAGGGCAAGGGAGCCGGCTCGGCTCCCCCGTCGGCGTCGCGCTCCACGACCACGCCGGCGCCGGCCGGCCTTCCGGCCTCCCTCACCTCCCAGCGCCTCGACTGGCAGCGCTGCGAGGCCACCGGGACCTCGTCCGCGCCGAGCGGCGCCTGGCGGTGCGCGACGCTCAAGGTGCCGCTGGACTGGTCCCGGCCGGACGGCAGGACGATCGGGCTCGCCCTCGTCCGCGCGCGGGCGACCGGGGGTGACCGCATCGGCTCGCTGTTGTTCAACTTCGGCGGCCCGGGCGGCTCTGGCGTGTCGACGATGCCGTACTTCGAGGGCTCCGTCTCGTCCCTCCACGAGCGCTACGACCTGGTGAGCTGGGACCCCCGAGGGGTCGGCGCGAGCGGGGGTGTCCGCTGCCGCGGCGACCGGGAGATCCAGGCCGCCGAGTCCGTGGACGCCACACCGGACACCCCCGCCGAGGAGAAGGCGTACCTCCAGGACGCCACCGACTTCGGCAAGGGCTGCGAGAAGGCCGCCGGCCCGCTGCTGGCCCATGTGTCCACCACCGACACCGCCCGCGACATGGACCTGATGCGCCAGGTCCTCGGCGACGACAAGCTGCACTACTTCGGCATCTCCTACGGCACCGAGCTCGGCGGTGTCTACGCCCACCTGTTCCCGAAGCGGGTGGGCAGACTGGTCCTCGACGCGGTGGTCGACCCGACCGCCGACACGGTGGGCCACGCCGAGAACCAGGCGCGCGGCTTCCAGCGGGCTCTGGACGACTACCTCAAGTCCACCGGCCAGGACCCCGAACAGGGCAGCCGGAAGGTGGCCGACCTGCTGACACGGATCGACGCCGAACCGCTGCCGACGTCATCCGGCCGCAAGCTCACCCAGACGCTGGCGGTCACCGGGATCATCCTGCCGCTGTACAGCGAGTCGATGTGGCCGAGGCTGACCGATGCCCTCAAGTCGGCGCAACGGGGCGACGGTTCGGGGCTGCTGGCACTCGCCGACCAGTACGACGACCGCGACGCCTCGGGCCGCTACGGCACGACGACCCACTCCCAGCGGGTCATATCGTGCCTGGACGACAAACAGCGGCCCACACTCGTCGAGACGAAGCGGCGGCTGGCGGAATTCAAGCGGATATCGCCGGTGTTCGGGGACTCCCTCGGCTGGGACACGGCGGGCTGGTGCCACGACTGGCCGGTGCCGGGCCAGTACGACACTCCGGAGGTCAGCGCACCGGGCGCGGCGCCGATCCTGCTGGTCGGCAACACCGGCGACCCGGCCACCCCGTACGAGGGCGCGCGCAGAATGGCCGACGAACTGGGCCGGGGCGTGGGCGTCGAACTCACCTGGAGGGGCGAGGGACACGGGGCGTACGGCAACGGGAGCGACTGCGTCGACTCGACGGTGGACGCCTACCTGCTGCACGGGACGGTGCCGAAGGACGGCAAGGTCTGCTCCTGACGCGGACGGGGGCTCCGGGCGCCGTACGCGCCCGAAGCCCCCGCCACGCACACCGGGTCAGCGGCTCAGTAGACCGGCTTCTCCGGTTCGATCTGGTTGACCCAGCCGATGACGCCGCCGCCGACGTGGACCGCGTCGGAGAAGCCCGCGGACTTCAGGACCGCGAGGACTTCCGCACTGCGGACACCCGTCTTGCAGTGCAGGACGATCTTCTTGTCCTGCGGCAGGCCCTCCAGGGCGGTGCCCATGAGGAACTCGTTCTTCGGGATCAGCTTGGCGCCCGGGATGGAAACGATCTCGTACTCGTTCGGCTCGCGGACGTCGATGATCTCGATGTTCTCGCCGTCGTCGATCCACTCCTTGAGCTGCTTCGGAGTGATCGTGGAGTCGGCCGCCGCCGCCTGGGCCTCCTCGGAGACCACGCCGCAGAAGGCCTCGTAGTCGATGAGCTCGGTGACCGTCGGGTTCTCGCCGCAGACCGCGCAGTTGGGGTCCTTGCGGACCTTGACCTGGCGGTACTGCATCTCCAGGGCGTCGTAGATCATCAGCCGGCCGACCAGCGGCTCACCGGTGCCGGTGAGCACCTTGATCGCCTCGGTGACCTGGATGGAGCCGATGGACGCGCACAGCACGCCCAGGACGCCGCCCTCGGCGCAGGAGGGGACCATGCCGGGGGGCGGGGGCTCCGGGTAGAGGCAGCGGTAGCAGGGGCCGTACTCGGACCAGAACACCGAGGCCTGGCCGTCGAAGCGGTAGATCGAGCCCCACACGTACGGCTTGCCCAGCAGCACGCACGCGTCGTTGACCAGGTAACGGGTCGCGAAGTTGTCGGTGCCGTCGACGATCAGGTCGTACTGGCTGAAGATGTCCATCACGTTGTCGGCTTCGAGCCGCTCCTCGTGAAGGATCACGTTCACGTACGGGTTGATGCCCTTGACGCTGTCGCGCGCGGACTCGGCCTTGGAACGGCCGATGTCGGACTGGCTGTGAATGATCTGGCGCTGCAGGTTCGACTCGTCGACCTCGTCGAACTCCACGATGCCGAGGGTGCCCACGCCCGCGGCGGCCAGGTACATCAGCGCCGGCGAGCCCAGGCCGCCGGCGCCCACACAGAGCACCTTGGCGTTCTTCAGCCGCTTCTGCCCGTCCATGCCCACGTCGGGGATGATCAGGTGGCGGGAGTACCTGCGGACCTCGTCTACGGTGAGCTCAGGAGCTGGCTCGACCAGGGGTGGCAGCGACACGGGGACTCCGTTGGTCGGTCGATCACTACAGTTGTTCTCCCTGTAACACTGCCACGGCCTTCTTCATTCCGAGACACCCGTTCCGACTCGCGAGACGATGTCGTCCCAGTAGCCGGGCATGGTCTCCCAGGGGTCCGCGCGACCGTCCCTGTCCGTACGGTCCGTGAAGTAGATCGTGGCCGCCCCCTGCCAGCGGGCGATCCGCAGCGCCTCGTCCAGGTGGGCGCGGGGCACGCCGTGCACGAAGTGGCAGAAGCGGTCCGGCGGGTAGTCGGCGGTCCACTCGGCCGCCTGCGACCAGCGGTAGTCGGACCAGGAGCCGGAGAAGGTCACCAGCTGGTCGGCGTTCTCGGCGTAGCCGGGATGCGGGTGGCGGCCGTGGCCGAGGACGATGTGGGCGGTGTCACTGATCGCGCGGAGCGTGGTGATCGCACGGCGCACCTCGGGGAGCGCCGTGCGCTCGCTGGGGCAGCGGTCCAGCAGGAAGCCGTCGACGCCGTACCAGTCGAGGTGGTGGTGGGCGTCGGAGAGCAGGTCGCCGAAGGCGCGGGCGCCGTAGGTGAGGTCCAGGTGGCCGAGGACGCGGACGCCGGTGGCGCGGAGCCGGCCCGCGGCTTCCAGGCAGTGCGGGTCGGGGCGGGTGTCGGGGCCGGCGGCGACGTCGAGGACCACCCAGTCCAGTGGAGTGCCGGGGCGGGCGAGTTCCGCCCACTGGGCCGGGGCGACGAGCGGGTGGGCGTAGCCGGGGATGCCGAGGGCGGTGCGGACGCCGGTACCGGTGGTGCTGGTCAGATGCGGCATGCCGCCTCCATCCAGATGTCGGCCAGGGATTCTTCGAGGTTGATGCGGGGCCGCCAGCCGAGCCGGTCGCGCGCGGTGCGCACATCGGCCTGCTGCCAGCTGCCGCAGCCGTCCGGGTACGGGTACGCCACCGCGACCGCGTGCTCGGAGTCGGCGCGGGGGTGTCCGATGGCGCTGCGCAGCGGACCGGGCGGGGCGTCGAGTTCGTGCAGGGCGCCGCCGTATCCGGCCACGCGCGCGAGGACGGCGGCGGCGTCCCTGAGCCGGACGGCACGGCCGGAGCCGATGTTGATCACGCCCTGCGCGGCGGAGAGCGAGGCGGCGTGCACGGCCCGGGCCACATCGCGGACGTCGACGAAGTCGCGCTGGACACCGAGGCCGCCGAGCTTGAGCTCACCGTCGCTGGACTGCATGGCGCGGCGCATGGCCTCCGCGAGCCGGCCGAGTGGGGAGCCGGCCGGGGTGCCGGGGCCGGCCGGTGAGAAGACGCGCAGCACGACGGCGTCCAGGCCGGAGCCGAGGACCAGTTCGGTCGCGGCGAGCTTGCTGACGCCGTACGGGCCGCCGGGGCGCGGCACGGCGTCCTCGGCCGTGGAGGAACCGGGCTGGCTGGGGCCGTACTCGGAACCGCAGCCGATCTGCACCAGGCGGGCACCGCAGCCGCTGCGGCGCAGGGCCTCGCAGACGGTGGCCACGGCGACCGTGTTGTGCCGGGTGAGGTCGCGGGCGCCCCCGCGCGTGGCGCCGGCGCAGTTGATGACGACTCCGGGGTGGACCGCGTCGAGGAACCGGGTGAGCGCGCCCGGGCTGCCGGTGGCGAGGTCGAAGCGCACGTCGGCGTCGTCGCCGCGGCCGAGCGCGGTGAGCTGGACGGCCGGGTCGGCGAGCAGGCGGTCGGCGACGAAGCGGCCGATGAATCCGTTGGCTCCGATCAGCAGGACCCTCATCGCGCGGCTCCCGGGGTGTGCGCGCCGGTGGTACCGGCCGTCTCGACGGCTCCTTCGGCGGTGCCGGGCGCTCCGGTGGTTCCGGGGGTTCCGGTCGCTCCGGGTCGGGAGATGGTCATCTGGTGTTCTCCTTCAGGGGGGTCGTGCGGTTGCCTCCGGCGGTGCGTCGGGCCGGTGGCGGAAGGTTCAGTCGGGTGCTCCCGTCGGCGCGTGGGCCGAGGCCTGGGTGAGGGTGCGGGCGGCGTGCCAGAGCAGGGCGAGGGCCGCGGTGCCACAGGCGAGGGCCGGTACGGCGGCCTCGCCCCAGGCGCCGGCCAGGGCCTCGACGGGAGCCGCCAGGAAGGTGCAGCCGGGCAGCCGGCCGGCCAGTGGCAGCGCCAGGGCCGCCGCCTCCGTGGCCGCGGCGGCGCCCAGCGCGAGGGCGGGGGCGTGCCGGTGGCGGTGCACGGTGAGCAGGCGGGCGAGCAGGAACAGGGCGCCCAGGGCGAGGGCCTGCGGGTGGGCCGCGGGCGCGTGCAGGAGGGTGCCGCAGAGCGCGAGCAGTGCGGCGAGGGCGCCCAGGAACACGGCGACCACACCGAGCAGCAGGGGTCTCGCGGCTGCCGTGAAGTCCTCCAGGCCCCGACTGCGGGCGAGCCTGCGGCGCGCGCCGGCGGCAAGCAGGTGGGCGGACCAGGCCGCCGGGGCACAGGCCAGCAGGAGCGCGAGGACGGGCGCGGTGGCCGTGGGCCAGGAACCGTCCGGGGCCGCGGTGGGCGGGGTGTCGGGGCCGCCCGTCAGGACGGCGTGGAGGAGGCCGTCGCCGAGGAGGGCGTACCCGAGCAGCCAGAGCGTCCACACCCGCGTGCCGAGCGTGGTGCTCCACGCTCGTGTGCCGGGCGGGCCGGCGAGCGGGCCGTGCCGCAGTGCAGCGCGGGTGGCGAGGGCGACGGCGAGGAAGCCGCCGAGTGCCGCCAGCTGGCGGGGGTGCCCCTGGGTGAGGCGCACTCCGGTCACCGTGGCCGTGCCGAGCACTCCGGGCAGGAGGGCGAGCAGGACCCAGCCGGCGCGGACCCGGGGCACCGGCAGGGGCTCGGATTCCGGGCGCGGCTCGGCGGTGCGCGGCACGCGCGCGTACAGCTCTTCGGCGAGCGAGAAGACGTCACGGTGCCGGAAGCGGGCGGCGGCGCGGTCGGTGATGCCGTGCGCCTCCAGCCCCGCGGCGATCTCCAAGGGATCCACGGCCTGCTCGCACAGTTCCCGGTACCGGTGCAGCAGGGATTTCACCGGGTCGCCGGACCCACGGCGGGGCGCGGGGGCCCACCGCCGTGGGGCACCCTCCCCAGGCCGCGCATCCGGTACGGCGCGGGATCCGGGCGGGGCCGGGACCGGCGGAGCCTCGGGGCGTTGCGCGGGACACTGCTCGGCAGGGGCGGCCGGTGATCCAGAGCCCTGCCCGGCAAAGACGGCCGGCGCCCCGGGGAACTGCCCGGCGGAGACGGCCGGGACCCCGGAAAGCTGCCCGGCGACCGATGGTCCAGAGGCCTGCCAGGGAGAGGCAGCCGGTGTTGCGGAGCACGGTTCTGCCGGGGCGAACGACGAGCCCGCGGCTCGCGCGGAGCGCTCGTCGGGCATGCCCTCCAGCCACTCCCCCGACCGCGCGTCCCACGGATCGGCTCCGCTCGGCATCCCCGGCCGGTCCGCTCCGGTCGGCTCGCTCCGGTCCGGTGTGTCACCGCCCGTGACGGAGTCGGCACCACCCGGCTCACCCGCCGGGCCGGTGACCGGCCTGTCCGCCGGACGTGCGTCCAGCTCGCTCATCGGACGCCCTCCGTCGCCAGCGGGGTCGCTCGGACCGGGGAGGTCGTGGCCCAGGTGGGGATGGAGCGGGGAAGGACGCGGGGCGTGGGGCCGGTCCAGTGGCCGGGGACGTGGGACTCGGCGGGGGCGGCGAACGGCAGGGGTTCGCCGGACTGGTCCAGGACCACCCGGCGGACCGGGCAGTGCGAGACGATCTCCAGGTAAATGCCGTGAAATGCCGCGATGTTCTGCTCGACGGTGAACAGTTCGAGCGCCCGGGCGCGTGCGGCGGCACCGAGACGCTCACGGCGCTCGGGGTCGCGCAGCAGCGCCACGCACGCCTCGGCGAGCGCCCTGGGGTTGCGCGGGGGCACGACCAGTCCCGTGCCGCCGATGACCTCCACCACCGCGCCCACGTCCGTGGACACGGTGGCCCGGCCGCACAGCATCGCCTCGACGAGGCTGATCGGGAAGCCCTCGACGACGCTGGAGAGGACGACGACCGCGCCGGCGGCGTACGCGTCGGGCAGCGTCGGGACGTCAGGGGCGCCGATCTCCTCGAAGGAGACGGGATTGTCGCCCACGGCGTGCGCGCCCTCCGCCTCGTCCGGGAACAGCTGCGCGGCGAGCGCCCGGCAGTGGCCCAGGTACGCCTCGCCCTCCGCGCCGGAGGGCGCGCCGACGATCCGCAGACGCGCCTCGGGCTCCTCCCTGCGCACCTCCGCGAAGGCGTGCAGGAGCGACACCAGGTCCTTGGCGGGGTCCACGCGCCCCACCCAGACCAGGGTGTGCGGGTCGGCGCGGTCCGGGGACTCGCCGACCTCCGTGAACCGGTCGGCCGCCATGCCGGGGTAGACCGTGCGGATACGGGCGCGGTCGGCGCCGCACCGTTCCTGCCAGCGACGGGCGTGGGCGTTGCCCGGGGTGAGGATCTCGGCTCCCCGGTAGACCTCGGTGGCGAGCCGGCCGTGGAAGGCGCCGAGCAGGGCGCGTACGGCGGGGGTGGCGTTGTCGGGGCCGAGGGTCAGGTAGTGCGAGCGGAGGTGCACGCCGTATTCGGTGACCAGCAGCGGTACGCCGGAGAAGTGCCGGGCGAGGAGGCCGCAGAGGGCTGCGGGGCCGCCCGAGGTGGCGTGGCAGAGGTCGGCCGCGCCGAGGCCGTCGTCGCCGTACCAGTCGAGGGAGAGCGGGCGCAGGGCGCGTTCGAAGTGCGCGGCGACGGTGAGCAGATCGGCGACGCGCGCCTCGCGTGCTGTGCGCAGCGCGCGAGGCGCGCGACAGGCGCGTTCCAAGGCGCGCACGGCAGCGTCGGAGCGCAGGGCGCCGACGAGTCCGCCCTCCTCGCGGGCGAGTTCGGCGAGCGCGTACAGGGCACTGCCGAAACGGTCCGCCAGATCGGCGGAAGCGCCCTGCGACCGGATGTCCGGCGCGTGCCCGGACCCGGCCCCGGTGCTCCCTGCACGCTCAGCCCCGGCCGCGACACCCCCGACGCGCAGGAACCCTGCCTCGGCGCCCCCTGCGCCTTCGGCCCCTGTACCTTCGCCCCCTCCCCCGTCGGCCCCGGCGCACACCGCCGCGACCAGCTCCCCGTAGCACTCGGCGAAGCGCCGGCGTGCGCGTCGCCCGTACGCGACCCCGTCGTCCACGGCCGTCCACAGCGGCGCTGTGTGCACCCGGCTGACCTGCGGTGGGAGCGGAACGCAGCCCTCGGCTTCCTGCTGCCGGCCGCGGCTGAGCGCGTAGACGTCGAACTCGTGCTGGTCGAGCCCGCGTACGAGCCGGTCGCACCAGAGCACGGCGTCACCGCTCACATAGGGGTAGCCACCCTCGGTAAGCAGTCCTATGCGCACGTGTGCACCCCCGATCTCCCGTCTGGGGAGCCGCCGTTGTCCTGGCGGCTCGCAGCGGGACGAACGTAAGGGGACAAGGCGGTGGTGCGACGGACGGTTGTCCGTCGCACCACCAAAAGGGGTGAACGGTCGTAACTTTCGCGTGCGGGTCGCGTTCCGTCGCGCTAAGGGATCAGACAGTGATCGTCCGAGCGCGAAACGTTACGCCGACCCGGGGCGCGGCTCGCGCCGGCCGCCGAGGCGCCGCACCGCTACACCGCTGCCGGTTGGCGCCGGGCGGCGCGCCGCCGGGCCGCCAGGTCCGGGTCGAGCGCGGGAACGGCGGCCAGGAGCTGCCTGGTGTACGGCTCGCGGGGGCTGTCGTACACCTCGTCCGCGGGCCCGTACTCGACGAGCCGGCCGCGCCGCATCACCGCGACCCGGTCGCTGACCTGGCGGACGATGGCGAGGTCGTGCGCGATGAAGACCAGCGCGAGGCCGAGTTCCCGCTGGAGTTCGCCGAGCAGGGCGACCACCTGCGCCTGCGTGGTGACGTCGAGCGCGGAGACGGGCTCGTCGCAGACGATGGCGCGCGGCTCGGCGGCGAGCGCCCGCGCGATGCCGATCCGCTGGCGCTGCCCGCCGCTGAACTCGTGCGGGTACCGGTCGTAGTGCGCCCCTTCGAGCCCCACCCGCTCCAGCAGTTCGGTCACGCGCCCCCGGATGCGCTCCTCGTCCCTCCCCCACGCTCGGCTTCGCTCGCGCGGGGGGACCCCCATTCCGCGCGCGCGGAGCGGGTCGGCGATGGACTCACCCACGCTGCGGCGCGGGTTGAGGGAGGAGACGGGGTCCTGGAAGACCATCTGGACGGACGGGTTCACGCCGGTGTGCGGGCGCCCTTCGTAGCGGATCTCCCCGGCGGTCGGTTCCAGCAGCCCGACGAGCATGCGGCCGAGCGTGGTCTTGCCGCTGCCGCTCTCGCCGACCACCCCGAGGGTCTCCCCGCGCCGGACGGTCACCGAGACGTCGTCCACGGCCGCGAACGCCCGCTTGCCGCGCCCGAACTCGCGCCGCACGCCGGTGGCCTCCAGCACGACCTCCTCGCCGGCCGGTGAGCCGGTGCGGCGGGCGTCCACGCGCGGGACGGCGTCGAGCAGTTCCCGGGTGTACGGCTCCGCGGGTGCCGTGAGGATCGCGCCGATCGGGCCGCGCTCGACGGCCCGGCCGTGCCGCATGACGAGGACGTCGTTCACGCTCTCGGCGGCCACGCCCACGTCGTGGGTGACGAGCAGCAGGCCCATGCCGGTCTCCTCGCGCAGCCCGTGCAGCAGGTCGAGGATCTGCGCCTGGACGGTGACGTCGAGGGCGGTGGTCGGCTCGTCGGCGATCAGCAGGTCGGGCTCGCAGGCGAGGGCCATGGCGATGAGGGCGCGCTGGCGCATGCCGCCGCTGAACTCGTGCGGCCGGGACCGGGCCCGCCGTGCCGCGTCCGGGATTCCCACCCGCTCCAGCACCTCGACGGCACGCGCGCGTGCGGCACGGCGCGACACGCGCGTGTGGACGCGATGGACCTCGGCGATCTGGTCGCCGATGGCGTAGTACGGGTCGAGCGAGGACAGCGGGTCCTGGAAGACCATGGCGGCCTTGGCGCCGCGCAGCCGGCGCAGCTCCTCGTCGGAGGCCGCCTGTACGTCGGTGCCGGCCACCCGCACCGAGCCGCCGACCCGGGCCCCGGTGCCCCGGTGCAGGCCCAGCAGGGCACCCGCGACCGTGGACTTGCCGGAGCCGGACTCGCCGACCAGGGCCAGGGCGGCGCCCTTCGCCAGGCGGAAGGAGAGCCCGTCGACGGCGCGCAGGGCGCCGAACTCCACGGTCAGGTCCGTCACGTCCACCAGGGTGCCGTCCGCCGCCTGCACGCTCGCGTCCGTCGCTTCCACCAGGCTCATGCGAGCACCACCCGTCGGTCGGCCACCGCGTACAGGACGTCCGCGACGGCGTTGGCGAGGACCACGAAGAAGCCGGTCACCAGGACCATGCCGACGACCACCGGCAGGTCGACGACCTTCACCGCGTGCACCAGCTCCTGGCCGATGCCGGGCAGACCGAAGAGGGTCTCGGTGAGGACGGCGCCGCCGACGGCGGAGCCCACGTTGTTGGCGTTGAGCGCGATCACGGGCGCGAGGGCGCCGCGCAGGGCGTGCCGACCGACGATGGAGCGCTCCGCGACGCCGTACGCGCGGAAGGTGCGGATGTGGTCCTCGGCAAGGGTCTCCAGCATGGCCGCGCGGGTGAGGCGGGCGAAGGCCGCCGCCTCGATCAGGGCGAGCGAGAGCCAGGGCAGCAGGAGGTTCCACGCCCATTGCTCGGGGTCGTCCGAGAAGTTCACGTACTGCGGGAAGGGCAGCAGTCGCAGTTCGCCGCAGACGACGATCATCAGCACGAGGCCGATGACGAAGACGGGCGTGGCCGTGCCCGCGAGGGTGACGGCGGTCAGCACGCGCTCGGAGACCCGGCCGCGTCGCCAGGCGGACAGCACACCGGTGCCGATGCCGAGGAGGAGCCACAGCACCATGGCGCCGAGGACCAGCGACACGCTGACCGGCAGCTTCGCCAGGATGATGTCCAGGACTTGCTGATCGGTCTGGTACGACTGCCCCAGGCAGGGCGCGGCGCAGTGCTCGACGGAGGTGCCCGTGGAGAAGTCCTGGCCGACGAACAGCCCCTGGAGGAAGTGCCAGTAGCGCAGGTAGAGGGGGTCGCCCAGCTTGAGCTGCTCGGCGACCTGGTGCACCTGTTCCGGAGAACAGCGCGGGCCGCAGGTGATCTGGGCGATGTTGCCGGGGGTGACGTAGAAGACGACGTAGACGATCACCGAGATGGCGAGCAGGGTGACGACCGCGCCGGCCGCACGGCGCAGCAGGAATCCACCGAAGCCGCTCATGCGGAGGCCTCCTTCTCGGTAGCGCCGGTGTGCTTGCGGCCGGTGCCCACGCGCAGGCGGGAGGCGGCGCGCGGGTCGAGGGCGGTGCGCACGCCGTCGCCGAGGACGGTGAGGGCGAGGACGGTGACGAACAGGGCGCCGGCCGGCAGCAGCAGGTACTGGGGTGCCGCCTGGTACCAGACGTCCGCGGCGGTCAGCATCTGGCCCCATGACGGGGTGGGCGGCTTCACGCCGACGCCGAGGAAGGACAGCGCCGCCTCGACGGAGATGTTCGTGGGCACGAGCAGCGCGGCGTACGTGATGACGGGCGCGGCGAGACCGGGCAGGAGTTCGCGGCGCGCGATCCGCCAGGTGCCCCAGCCGCTCAGCCGGGCGGCGGAGACGTAGTCGAGGCCCTTGAGGGAGAGGGTCTGGGCCCGCACGATCTTCGCGATGTTGCCCCAGGCGATCAGGCCGATCACCAGGGTGACCAGGACCGGCCGGGGGAAGCTGGAGGGCACGATGGCCAGCAGCGCCAATGACATGATCATCAAGGGCATCGAGACGATGATGTCCGTGGCCCGGCTCAACAGTTGATCAACCCATCGGTTGCCGAGCGCGGAGGCCACGCCGGCCGTGACCCCGATGGCGACCTGGACCACCGTCGCCGCGAGCGCCACGCCCAGCGACACCCGGGCCCCGTAGACGAGCCGGGCGAACATGTCCCGTCCGGTCTGCGGTTCGACGCCCAGCCAGTGGTCGGCGCTGACGCCGCCGTAGGAGCCGATGGGCACGCCCCCGCGCGCGGAGTCGATCAGGGTCGGGTGGTAGGTGGTGGGGTCCTGGCCCTCCAGCGCGGTGAGCAGCGGCGCGGCGAGCGCGACCAGGACGAGCAGCGCGACGACGGCCGCGGCGACCAGGGCGGCGCGCTGCGCCCGCAGCCGCCGCCAGAACTGACGTGCCCCCGAGACCGCCGGGACGGAGGTGCCCGTCCCGGCGGTCTCGACGGCGGCAAGTGCCTCGCTCACGGTGCTACTTCACCGCGACCTGGGAGATGTCCAGGACGCCGGTCCAGTCGCTGATGACGATGTTCTTGACGTCCTTGCCGTACAGGCGCTTGTAGACGGGGTGGAACAGCGGCACGACGAGGGCCTCGTCACCGATCTTCTTGTCCAGTGCGCCCCAGCGCTGTGCGGCGGCGTCAAGGTCGGTCAACTTGTTGATCGCGTCAATCTCGTCATTGACCGACTTGTCGTTGAGCTGGCCCGTGTTGAAGTTCGCTCCGTCCTTGACGATCTGCCGGCCGTCGAAGATGGGGGCGAGGAAGGGGCCGCCCGAGGGCCAGTCGGCACCCCAGTGGGCGAGGAAGAGACCGGGCTCGGTCTTCACGCTGTGGATCTTGTCCCGGTAGTCGTTGTCCTCCAGGCCCTGCAGCTTGACCGTGATGCCGGCCTTCTTGAGCGCGTCCTGGACGGCGGTGGCGATCTCCGGGCTGGTCTCGAAGTCCTTGCTGTTGGAGTGGGTCAGCGTGATGGTGAGGCCGCCCGCGTAGCCGGCCTGCTTCAGCAGCTCCTTGGCCTTCGCCGGGTTGCCGGAGGCGCCCGCCGGGAACGGGTCGTACGGCGTGTAGCCGAAGGACTTCTGGTTCGGCAGGAAGGTGGTGGCGGGCTCGGCGAGGGCGCTGCCGCCGGCCGCGTTGACCACGGAGGACCGGTCGATGGCGTACGCGACCGCCTGGCGCACCTTGGGGTTGTCGAACGGCTTCACCTTCGGGTTGAAGGCGAGGTAGTTCGTGTAGCCGAAGTGGCCGGTGCCCACGCGCGCGGCCAGCTCCTTGTCGCCGGTCACCTTGGCGAGTTCGGCCGGACCGAGGTTGGTGTCCGTGGTGACGGTGGCGGCGTCCGCTCCCTGGGACGCGGACAGCCGCTGGTTGATCACCGAGGAGTCCAGGCCGGAACGCACGTCGATGCGGTCCGGGTACGCCTTGCGCTCCTCGTCGGTCGCCGCCGACCACTGCGTGTTGCGCTCCAGGACGAGGTGCTCGCCGTCGTTCTCGTTCTTCACGACCTTGTACGGGCCGGACGAGACCGGGTGCGACTCGTACTTGGTGCCGGTGTCCTTGCTCTTGGGCACCGGGGTGAACTGCGTCTGCGTGGCGAGGTACGGGAACTCGCCCTCGGGCTTGTTCAAGTGGAAGACGATCGTCCGGGAGTCCGGCGTCTCGATCGCGGACAGGCCCTTCCTGTCCTTGTACGGCCCCTGGTAGTCGGCGGCGCCGACCAGCCAGTCCCGCAGGTAGGGGGCGCCGCCGGAGAGTTCGGGGGCGAAGGAGCGCTCGATGCCGTACTTGATGTCGGCCGAGGTGATCGGCGTGCCGTCCTCGTACTTCAGGCCCTTCTTCAGGGTGTACGTCCACACGGTCGCGTCCTTGTTGGGACGCCCGGTGTCGGTGGCGAGGTCGGGAACGACCTTGGCGCCGGCCGCTCCGTTCTCCCGGTTGCGCGTGGTGAGGGTGCGGAAGACCAGCGAGGGAACGTTTCCACCGCCGGAGGTGTACAGGCGCGCGGGGTCGAAGTCGGACTGCGGCTGGGAGTTCAGGACCGTGAGCGTGCCGCCCTTGTGGGGCGTGGAGTCGCCACCGGAGCCCTTGGCATCGTTGTCCTCCGGGCCGCAGGCGGCGGCGCCCGCTGCCACGACCAGGCTGACGGATGCCGCTGCCACGCGGCGCGCTATGACGGACGGTTGACGCATCGGAATGACGACCTCTCGGGGTGACGTGGCGGGGTTGGTCGAGGTTTCTCGACTGATGAGACATGTGGACGAGGAGTGAGACGTCTGTGGACAGACGTCGGCCCCGGCGTCGGGTCGTCGAAAAAATCCGTGACACGGTCACGGACGAAAGGGAGAAAACGGTCGCGACGCGAACGCCGGGGAGGCGGCGTCAGCGACAGTGGATGTCGGCCACGCAGAGTGCGGTCACGCCGATGAGCGCCAGCTCGATGGCGGCGCTGCTGCAGACGGCATGACTAGACCACATGGGCAGAAATATGGACGACCATGAGGCTGATGTCAATGTGACATAAGCGGTGCCTGTCAACTACCGGGGTAGGGCCACGGGTTGGGCCGGCAGTGGATTCCGTCGTGGTCCAGGAACTTGGTCTGCTGCTGCATGACGGGCGCCAACTCGCCGTCCTTCTGGCAGCTGACGTGTCCGTGGCCGAGCCGGTGGCCGACTTCATGGTTGATCAACATTTGCCGGTACGCATGGATCCGGTCACCGTACGTCTTGCTTCCCTGAGCCCACCGGTACGCATTGATCATGACGCGTTCGGTCGCGGCCGAGTCGCAGGAAACGTTGTCCTCCGTGGTGTCCAGGCCCGACTTGGCGCACCACGTCGCCGTGGTGCCGGGGCTGGCCAGCGTGATCACGAAGTCCGGCTTGCCGGAGGAGACCCGCTCGAAGGTGAGGGCGCCGCCGTGGGCCCAGCTGCGCTTGTCGTTCAGGGTCCGCTGCACGGCCTCGGCGAACAGCGCGCCGTCCAGGGCGAGCCCCTTCTCGACGTCGACGCGGTACCGGTACTTCTGCCCGGCGCCGGGTGCCTTGTCGAACCCGGGCACGGTGTCGAACTTCCCCGAGCCCTTCAACGTGGCGCCGAGCGGGTACTTCCGGCCCATCTTCTGGTCGTACGTCAGCGTCACCGCGCTCGGTGCGGCGGAAGGCGTCGGCGCACCCGGGGGGTCACCCGGGAGACCCGCCTCACCGGCCTGGTCGGCGGCCGACCGCGACCGCGCGCCGGTGCCGTCCTGCCCCTTGGTCACCTGTCCGGCGACGACCACCGCGAGCACGGTGGTGACGGCGGCCGCCGCGATGCCGGTGAACGCCCACCCCTTGGTCCCGCCGCGTTGCGCCGGCACACCGGCGCGGGGCGCCGGGGCCTCGGCGTTCCCGGTGTCCCGCGGGCCGCCTCCGGAACCGTCGGAGCCGTCGAAGGCTTCCAGGTACTCCTGCCGGGGCCCGGGGCGGCGCCGCGCCCCGCCCGGACCCGGGGAACCCGGTTCCGCCTGCCGCTGCCGGGGCAACACGACACCGGGCCCGCCGGTGCCCGCCCGCCGTCCGGCGAACTCCCCCCAGCCCCCGCCGGCTTCCCGCTGCTCGGGATGCCCACCCCGCGCACCGCGCGCCGACGCGCCACCGGGAAACCCCGGCACGCCGTGGACCGGAGTGCCGTCGGCAGCCCTCGGTACCCCACGCGCCGGCGTACCGTCCGGAAACCTCGGCACACCCTGCGCCGGGGTGCCGTCCGCGAACCTCGGCACACCGCGCGCCGGGGTGCCGTCGGACGGGCGAGGCGCACCCGCGGGGCCGCCTCCCGGCAGCCGGGCCGCGCTGCCCCCGTCGCCCCTGTCGCCCTCCGAGCGCGCACCGCGCCCGTCCTCGGAGCGCGCACCGCGCCGCTCCCCCCGCCGTGCGGCTATGTCCGCGGAATCGCCCTTCGGGGCCGGTCCGCGGCGGCTGTGACGTCCCACCCCGGACCTCAGCTCCTCGTGTCCGTGACGGCCGCGTGGGCGTCCTCGTCGGAGCCGGCCGTGTGCGCCAGCAGCTCCCGGAACGCGCCCGCCACCACGTCGGGGTACTCCATCATCGCCACGTGCCCGGCGTCCGGCAGGGACAGCAGCCGGGAGTGGCGGAAGGCGCGCGCGGCCTTGCGGGCCATGCGGAAGCCGACGAGCTGGTCCCTGCCGCCGTAGATCAGCAGCGTGGGGGCCAGCACCCGCTCGGCCTGGCGCCACAGCCCGTGCTGCCCGCCGAGCGTGTAGGCGTTGACGATCCCGCGCGCGGAGCGGGTCATCGCGTCCCAGAAGTACGGCAGCCGCTGCCGCCGCTCCAGTTCCTCCACGGCGTACCGGAACGCCTCCGGCGAGACCCGCCCCGGGTCGCCGTAGCACAGCGCCATGACACCGCGTACGCGCTGCTCGGCCGTCCACTCCCTGGTGAGCCGGGTGAAGAGCGCGGCGATGCCCGGTACGCCGAGCAGGGCGGTCGGCACCGCGCTGCGCTGCACCCGCAGCTCGGGCAGCGCGGGCGAGACGAGCGTGAGCGTGCGGACCAGATCGGGGCGTACGGCGGCGACGCGCGTGGCGACCGCGCCGCCGAGCGAGTTGCCGAAGAGGTGGACCGGGCCGCGGCCGGCCGCGTCGAGGTAGCGGATCACCGCGCGCGCGTGCCCGGTGACGGAGTAGTCACCGTCGTCCGGGGGCGGGGAGTCACCGAAGCCCGGGAGGTCGAGCGCCTCGCTGTCGACGACGTCGTCCAGCTCGGCCATGAGCGACGACCAGTTCTGCGAGGAGCCGCCGAGCCCGTGGACGTACAGCGCGGACGGCAGGTCCTCGCGCGCGGGGGGCCGGGAACGGACCGTCAGGGTGACGCCGGGCAGGCCCACGGACCGCAGCCGCTCGCCCTCGCCGACCCGGACGGGCGCCACCCTGGGGAGCACACTGGCGGCCGGCACGGAGGGCGACTCGGTCGAAGACATGCGGCAATGTTACGAGGTGATCACGTCACGATTGATGTGTTCGCCGTCACAGACTGAACCGTGCGGATCCGGAGAACCGGGCACCGAACGGGCCCGACGGCATGGCGTACGGATCAGCCGTCTCCTAGGCTCGTACAGAGGGCACCCGCGTGTGGCCCCTGCCGCTTCCAGGGACGTTCGTAGGAAGGGAGCCCACCATGGCCTATGACCCCACAGAGCCCGACGCGATCGAGGACATCGAGGACCTGGAGGCCGACGCGGCAGTGGAGAGGGACGTCGAGGCACCCGAGGTGGACGCCGCCGAGCAGCACGCGGACATCGCGCCGGACCGTGACGACCCCCTGACCGGAGTGGACCCCGCGCGCGGGAACGAGGCCGATCTCGTGGAACAGGCGCGCGTGGTCTCGCTCGACGAGGACGACTACCGCTAGCCGCGCCCAGGACGGCCACCGCCGCGTCGGCGAGGGGCGATCAGGTGCGCCGGCGAGGGGCGACCACGGCTGACCTCGCAGGACCGCACGGCCCCCGCCCGACCCCGTTCGGCGGGCCGTACGGCTTTCGCCACCCGTCCGGTACGTGAAATTCTGCGCTCGCACCGCGCACACCACGGTTACCGAAAAGTACGATGGCCGCGCGGCCGACACCGCATGTGGACGACTTTGGGAGGCGGCGTGACAGCCATCGAGCAAACTGAGGCGGCACGCCCACGGGGCACCCGGCTGCCGCGCCGGGCCCGGCGGAACCAGTTGCTGGGCGCCGCCCAGGAGGTCTTCGTCGCGCAGGGGTACCACGCGGCGGCGATGGACGACATCGCCGAGCGGGCCGGCGTGAGCAAGCCGGTGCTCTACCAGCACTTCCCCGGCAAGCTCGACCTCTACCTCGCTCTGCTGGACCAGCACTGCGAGTCGCTGATCCAGGCGGTGCGCAGCGCGCTGGCGTCGACGACCGACAACAAGCAGCGCGTCCGGGCGACGATGGACGCGTACTTCGCCTACGTGGAGGACGACGGCGGTGCCTTCCGCCTGGTCTTCGAGTCGGACCTGACGAACGAGCCCGCGGTGCGCGAGCGCGTGGACAAGGTCACCAACGAGTGCGCCGAGGCGATCTGCGACGTCATCGCCGAGGACACCGGCCTCTCGCGCGCGGAGTCGATGCTGCTCGCCTCCGGTCTCGGCGGACTCGCCCAGGTGGTCGCCCGCTCCTGGCTGCACAGTGACCGCAGCGTGCCGCGCGACCAGGCGGTGCAGCTGCTGACCTCGCTGGCCTGGCGCGGCATCGCCGGTTTCCCGCTGCACGGCAGCGAGCACCACTGACGGCCGTTTGTTCCCGTGCGGTGTTCGCTCCTGGCGTTCGGGCCCGCAGCGTGTACGCCCCCTCACCGGGCTAATGTGTGCAGCGTAGGGCGCGGAAGATCGCGCACATCACTGACCGTCGGAGGGACATAGCCGTGGAGGTCAAGATCGGCGTGCAGCACGCGCCCCGCGAGATCGTTCTGGAGAGCGGTCAGAGCGCCGAGGAGCTTGAGCGCGTGGTTGCCGAGGCGCTGGCCGGCAAGACGGGGCTGCTCAGCCTCCAGGACGAGAAGGGCCGCAAGGTCCTCGTGCCGACGGACCGTCTGGCGTACGTGGACATCGGCGAGCCGACCGTGCGCAAGGTCGGGTTCGGCGCGCTCTAGGCCGTAGTCGTGAGAAGGGCCCGGCGGCCGTGTGCCGCCGGGCCCTTCCGCGTGACGTGCACACGGATGGAGCACAGGTCCCTCACAGGGCAGGATTGCAATCCGCAGGTCACGGGTATGACGGGCTACGACCGTCGAGCCAGACCGGCCGTGGGAGGGACCCCCGACATGATCCTCGAAGCACTCGGCTCCGCCGTGCTCGGTCTGATCCTCGCCTGGGCGGCGGCCCAACGCCTCGCCCACCGGCTGCCGGCCCGCCCGCTGGTGTTCTGCACGGGCATCGCCGGAGCCCTGTTCGGTGACTTCGTCACCCACACCGCCCTGGGCCCCGGCACGGCCCTGCTGAGCCTCCTGGGCGCCGCGGTGATCTCGGTCGCGTCCCTGTCCCTGCTGCTCCGTCCCGCGGGCCGCCTCCGGCGCCGATCAGCGACGGCCTGAGCCCTTCCGGCGGGCCGGAGCCGGGCGCCCCGCGAGGGGCGCGGGGAACTGCGCGATCAACCACGACGCACCCGCAGCCGCGCAACACCCCGCGACTGCCCCCGACGAAGCGCTACGCCGCCAGGCCCAGCGCGGCCATCCGCTTCGTGTGCGCCTCGGTGATCCGCGAGAACATCCTGCCGACCTCGGCGAGGTCGAACCCGTCGGCCACCCCGCCCACGAGCATCGTGGACAGCGCGTCCCGGTCGGCGACCACCCGCTGGGACTGCGACAGCGCCTCCCCCATCAGCCGCCGCGCCCACAGCGCCAGCCGGCCGCCCACGCGCGGGTCGGCGTCGATGGCGGCCCGTACCTTCTCCACCGCGAACCCGGCGTGCCCGGTGTCGTCGAGGACGGCGAGCACCAGCTCGCGCGTGTCGGAGTCGAGCCGGGCCGCGACCTCCCGGTAGAAGTCGCTCGCGATCGAGTCGCCGACGTACGCCTTGACCAGGCCCTCCAGCCAGTCCGAGGGCGCGGTCTGCCGGTGGAAGCCGTCGAGCGCGGCGACGAACGGGTCCATAGCGGCCGTGGGCTCCTCGCCGATCTCGGTCAGCCGGTCCCGCAGCCGTTCGAAGTGGTGGAACTCGGCCGAGGCCATCTTCGCCAGCTCCGCCTTGTCCGCGAGGGTCGGCGCCAGCTTGGCGTCCTCCGCGAGCCGCTCGAACGCCGCCAGCTCCCCGTACGCGAGAGCGCCGAGCAGATCCACGACCGCGGCCCGGTACTGCGGGTCGGCGGACGCCTGCGCCCAGTCCTGGGCGGCGACACCGGTGGGTTCGGCGGGTTCGGCGGACGCGTTCTCAGGCTTGTCAGAGCTAGTCATGAGGCGCACAATAGCCCGCTCCACGCCCCGCTCAAGCCCTGGTCAACGAGTGTGACCACGACTACGTGACCAAATCGGCCATCGCATGTGCGCGATTCCGGGGTATGGTGGTAATGCGCCTGCCAGAGTGCGTCGACGATGCTCGACGTGTCCCGACAGGCCGCACGCATGAGGATGCCCGGTCGGTGGCCCGATCGGCTCCGACCCGACAGCCCTCCAAGGCCGTACGGCAGTGATCGTACGACGACAGGAGGGAACCCTCAGCGGTACGAGCGCTAGAGCGTCGGCAGAGGTCCCGTGTCATACGGCTTGCCCGAGTGGCTCGTCCGTACGGCAGCCGACGTCCCCGGCACGGTCAGACATGACCCCCGCTCGCTCGCCTCGCACCGCGCACACAGAAGAGGCAGCACCCTGACTACGACGTTTCGAGAACTCGGAATCCTCCCCGAGACCGCCGAGGCCCTGGAGGCCGTCGGCATCACCACCCCCTTCCCCATCCAGGAGATGACACTCCCCGTCGCCCTCTCCGGCACGGATGTCATCGGCCAGGCCAAGACCGGCACCGGCAAGACGCTGGGCTTCGGTCTTCCGCTCCTTGAGCGCGTCACCGTCCCCGCCGACGTCGAGGCCGGGCGCGCCGCCCCCGAGGCCCTCACGGACGCGCCGCAGGCGCTCGTCGTCGTCCCCACGCGCGAGCTGTGCACCCAGGTCACCAACGACCTGCTGACGGCCGGCAAGGTCCGTAACGTGCGCGTGGTCGCGATCTACGGCGGCCGGGCCTACGAGCCCCAGGTGGAAGCCCTGAAGAAGGGCGTCGACGTGGTCGTCGGCACCCCGGGCCGTCTGCTCGACCTCGCGGGCCAGAAGAAGCTCGACCTGAAGCACGTCAAGTGCCTGGTCCTCGACGAGGCCGACGAGATGCTCGACCTGGGCTTCCTGCCCGACGTCGAGAAGATCGTCAACATGCTGCCGGCCAAGCGCCAGACGATGCTGTTCTCGGCCACGATGCCGGGCGCGGTCATCGGTCTCGCCCGCCGCTACATGTCCCGGCCCACCCACATCCGCGCCACCGCGCCGGACGACGAGGGCGCCACGGTCGCGAACATCAAGCAGTTCGTCTACCGCGCGCACAACATGGACAAGCCGGAGATGGTCGCCCGCATCCTCCAGGCCGAGGGCCGCGGGCTGGCGATGATCTTCTGCCGTACCAAGCGCACGGCCGCCGACATCGCCGAGCAGCTCCAGCGTCGCGGGTTCGCCTCCGGCGCGGTCCACGGCGACCTCGGCCAGGGCGCCCGCGAGCAGGCCCTGCGGGCCTTCCGCAACGGCAAGGTCGACGTCCTCGTCTGCACCGACGTCGCCGCGCGCGGCA
Source organism: Streptomyces sp. Ru62 (assembly GCF_002920615.1). Classification (GTDB taxonomy): domain Bacteria; phylum Actinomycetota; class Actinomycetes; order Streptomycetales; family Streptomycetaceae; genus Streptomyces. Next base: position 1,040 of record NZ_PQSU01000053.1, on the reverse strand, counting down.
TCGACGTCGAGGGCGTGACCCACGTCATCAACTACCAGTCCCCCGAGGACGAGAAGACGTACCTGCACCGCGTCGGCCGCACCGGCCGCGCGGGCGCCAAGGGTACGGCGATCACGTTCGTCGACTGGGACGACATCCCGCGCTGGCAGCTCATCAACAAGGCGCTGGAGCTGGACTTCAACGACCCGGTGGAGACGTATTCGAGCTCCCCGCACCTGTTCTCCGACCTCGGCATCCCCGAGGGCACCAAGGGCACCCTGCCCCGCTCCGCGCGGACCCGTGCCGGGCTGGACGCGGAGGAGCTGGAGGACCTGGGCGAGACCGGCGGACGGGGCGGTCGCGGTCGTGGTGGCCGGGATGCCCGCGGTGGCCGTGCCGAATCGGCCCCGGCCGAGCACGAGCGTCCGGCGCGTACGCCGCGCCGCCGTCGCCGCACGCGCGGTGGTGCCCTGCTGGACGCCTCCCCGGCGGCTCCGGCCACGGAGACCTCCGGTACGGAGGAGACGCAGGCCGCGACCCGCACCCCGCGTCGCCGTCGCCGTACGCGCGGCGGAGCGTCGGCGGAGCCGGTGACGGCCGCCGCCACGCCGACGACGGCCCCCGAGGCCGCCGTCGAGACGGTGACCACGGCCGAGGGCCCCGCTGCCCTCGACACCCCGGAGAAGCCGCGCCGCCGCCGCACCCGCCGGTCGGCCCAGGCCGAGTCCCCGGTGACCGAGTCCGCGGTGACCGAGTCCGCCGTGGCCCCGGCTCAGGCCGAGTCTCCGGCGACCGAGCAGACCGTGGGCAAGCCCCCGGTGGCCGATCCCGTCACCGCGCCCGTGATCGCGGACAGCCCGGTGGCGGAGCCCGCCGCCGAGACCGCCCCGGCCGCGGAGACCAGGCCGCGCCGCCGCACCCGCAAGACGGCCGAGCCCGCCACCCCGGCGGAGGCGGCGCTGGACACGGCCGAGGCCACCGAGGCGAAGCCGCGCCGGACCCGCAAGACGGCCGCTCCCGCAGAGGCCGCCGCGGACACCGCGGAAGCGACCGAGGCCAAG
>NZ_PQSU01000052.1 GCF_002920615.1 Streptomyces sp. Ru62 | reverse complement strand
CGCAGGGGAGTTCGCCGGTGTGGGTGGTGTCGGTGGGGTCGGCGAGCGGCAGGGCGGTCAGGCCGGCGTGACCGGGGGTGTCGTACGCGCCGCCGGTGAGCAGGTGGCGGGCGCCGCTGTCGGCGAGCAGGGACGCGTTGCGGGCGGCCGGGGCCGCCGGGTCCAGCGGCAGATACGCCCCGCCGGCGGCGAGTACGCCGAGCACACCGGCCACGAACGGCACCCCGGGGTCGGCGAGCATCGCCGTCACCGAGCCGGGACGGAACCCGGCGGCGGTCAGCCGGGCGGCGACACCGGCGGCCCGGGTCAGCAGCTCCCGGTAGGTGACGCTGCCCGTGCCGTCGGTGACGGCGACCGCGTCCGGAGTGCGAGCGGCCACCGCGCGCACCCGCTCGACCAGGCCCTCGTACCCGGCGCGTTCGGCCTCCGGGTCCCAGGTGCTCAGCAGGCCGACCGGCTCGCCGGGCGCGCGCACGCCGATGCGGGCGAGGGGCTGGTCGGCGGGGAGCGTGGCGAGGTCGGCCAGGAACGCCTCGAACCGGGCGAGGTGGGCGGCGAGGTCGGTGTCGGTGTACAGCTCCGGGTTGCCGTCGAGGTGGATCTCCATCGTGCCGTCGGCGGTGTTGAGGACGGTCACGATGAGGTCGTTGACGATGCCGGTGGACAGGTTGACGACAGTGCCCGGGCAGTCGCCGAAGGCCAGTGCCGGGTCCTGGTTGAGGACGTTGATGAAGGGGCCGAAGACGCGCCGGTCGTCGGTGCGCAGGCCGATGTCGCGGCGGATGCGGTCCCCGCGGTACCGCTGGTGCTTCAGGGCGCCGGAGACCTCGGTCCAGGCCCGCCGCAGCAGCTGCGGGGCGGTCAGCTCGGGGCGGACGCGCACCGCGAGCGGCAGGTAGTTGGCGAGCATGCCGGGGATCTCGCGGGCGACCGCCCCGGTGCGGCCGGTGACCGGGAGGGTGAGCAGCGGCTCGGCGGCTCCGGTGACCCGCTGGGTGTAGGCGGCCATGGCGCCGACCATGAGGACGGGCAGGGTGACCTTGCCGGTCCGGGCGAGGTCCCGCAGTGCCTCGGTGGCCCCGGGGCTGAGCGTGGTGGTGTGGCGCAGGGCGCTGCGGCCGGGGGCCGGGTCGCGGTCGGAGAGCGAGACCAGTTCGGGTGCCGGGCCGTCGCCGGAGGCGGTGAGGCGGCCGGTCCAGTAGGCGCGGTCGCGGTCGACCTGCTGGGACTCCAGGTAGCGGCGTTCGCCGTCCAGCAGCTGGTGGAAGGCGGGGATGGCGTCGGCGTCCAGGGCCGCGTCGTCCTCGCCCGCGGCCAGCCGCGTGTAGAGGGCGGCGAGCTTCGGGTAGAGCAGGGCGCGGCTGAAGCCGTCGGCCAGGATGTGGTGCATGCACAGGTAGAGCAGGTGGTGCTCGGGGCCGAGGGTGAGCAGCGCGCCCCGGAACAGCGGGAAGTCGGTGATCCGGAGCGGGTCGGCGTGGTCGGCGCGCATCCATCGCCCGGCGGCGCCGAGCGGGTCGGGATCGTCGCTGAAGTCAAGGTGCCGGAGCGGGAGCTGGGCGAGCGGCCGGATGATCTGGCCCGGGGCGCCCGCCTCCTCCACGAACTGCACGCGCAGTCCCTCGGCCTCGTGCCCCAGGCGGTGCAGGGCCCGCTCCAGCAGCCCGGTGTCGAGCGGGCCGCGCAGGTCGATGTAGTCGGCCATGTTGTAGCCGAGCGGTCCGGTGGCGAACTGCTCGTCGAACCAGATCTCGGCCTGCGCCGCGGTGAGCGGGAGGACGGCGCCTCGGTTTGTCGTCATCGCTTTGCTCTCCGTCATTCTCGAAGTCAGCCCCGCCCGGCCCGTTCAGTCCGCGGAGGCGGCCGCGGCGGCCGGCGTCAGCTCGCCCGTGCCGTCCCGGCCGGCCCGGTCCGCCGCCGGCCCGGTCAGCGGGTCGGGGCCGAAGGCGCCGCGCACCCACTCGTCGTGGTAGACGGTCTCCATGTAGCGGTCGCCCAGGTCGGGCGAGATGGTGACCGCGGTGATCTGCTCGCGGATCCCGCCGGCCCCGTCGCCGTAGTGCTCCTCCAGCCAGCGCAGGGCGCCGGTCACCGCTGTTCCGGTGGAGCCGCCGACCGGGAAGCCGTGCCGCATCAGCGTCCGGCAGGTCCGCACGGTGGCCGCCTCGGGCACGTGCACCACGGCGTCGACCAGACTCTCGTCGAGCAGCGCCGGCCGCACGCTGGTGCCGAGGCCGGGGATGTGCCGGGTGCCGGCCGGTCCGCCGAAGGTGACGGAGCCGACGCTGTCGACGGCCACCACCCGCACCGAGGGCCGGCGTTCCCGGAACCAGCGGGCACAGCCCATCAGCGTGCCGGTGGTGCCCGCGCCGACGAACAGCACGTTCAGGTCGGGGAACTGGCGGGCGATGGCGGGGGCCGTGGTGCGGTAGTGGGCCATCCAGTTGCCGGGGCTGAGGTACTGGTTCAGCCACACCCGGGAGTCGTCGGCGGCGAGCAGTGCCCTCACGTGGCGGATCCGCGCGCCGAGGAAGCCCTCGGTCTCGTGGGGTTCGGTGACGACGTGGACCTCGGCGCCGAGGGACTCCATGGTGCGCCGGGTCACCGCGTTGCAGCGGGTGTCGGTCACGCACAGGAAGCGGTAGCCGCGGCTCGCCGCGAGCAGGGCGAGCGCGACGCCCATGTTGCCGGACGAGGACTCCACGAGGGTGGAACCGGGGCGGAGCCGGCCGGCGGCCTCCGCCTGGGCGACCATCTCGCGGGCGGCCTTGAGTTTGATGGATCCGGCGAAGTTGAATCCCTCGATCTTCAGGAACAGGCGGCGCCCGAACAGCGGCTGAAGATTCACGAAAAGGTCGCTGACATCGAATTCATGCGACGCGGTGATGACCGGCACTGGCACTCCTGGCCTTCGGCAGCGAATGGGCCTCGCCGGCAAGCCTGTCGACGTGCGCTGACCGTGGACTGACGGTTTGCTGACGGCTTCCGGCCATGTCGGCGCGATCGCGAGGCGTCAGCTGACGGTCAGTTGTTCGTCAGCGTGCTCGTGAAATCGTCGTCCGGTTGGAATCGTGCGGGCCGGAAATGTTCCCGCGCCCACCCCGCTCTTCCGTGAGGAGCACGGCTTGAACCGGCAATCCGCCATCAGTGAAGTCCTCCCGCTGTCGCCGCTGCAACAGGGGCTGCTGTTCCTCTCCGCGTACGACCGGGACACCACGGACGTGTACGCGCTGCAACTGGTGCTCGACCTCGCGGACGTGACCGACGCGGACGTGGAGGCCCTGCGGGGCGCGGCGGGCGCACTGCTCGACCGGTACCCGAATCTGGCGGCGTGCTTCCGGCACCGCAGGAGCGGCGAGGCCGTGCAGGTGCTGCCCCGCTCGCTGGAGCTGCCGTGGTCGCAGCGGCGGCTGCCCGCCGCCGGGTTCGACCGGGAGACCGGCGAGGAGCGGCTGCGCCGCTTCGACCTGGCCCGGCCGCCGCTGCACCGCTTCCTGCTGCTGCGGGCGGACGACGGACGGGCCCGGCTGCTGTGGACGGTCCACCACATCCTGGTGGACGGCTGGTCGATGGCCACGCTCACCCGCGAACTCGCCGAGACCTTCGTGCGGTTCCGGGACGGCGGCACGCTGCCGGAGCGGCCGGCGGCCCCGCCGTACCAGACCTACCTCGCCTGGCTGGGCACGCAGGACAAGGAGGCGGCCCGGGAGGCGTGGCGCCGGGCCCTGGACGGAGTGACGGAGCCGACGCGGCTGGTGCCGGGGGGCGGGGACACCGGGGGCACCACGACCGCGGGGGCCGGCGGGAGTACCGGGCTGCCGCGGCGGGTCACCGTCGACGTGCCACCCGGGGTCTCCTCCGCGCTGGCCGGCTTCGCCCGGTCCCGGGGGCTGACCGTCGGCGCGGTGGTGCAGGGCTGCTGGGCACTGCTGCTGTCCCGGCTGACCGGGCAGGACACGGTGGTGTTCGGAACCGTCGCCTCCGGCAGGCCCGCGCACCTGCCGGACGTCGAGCGGATGGTGGGACTGTTCGCCAACACGTTGCCGGTCCGCGCCGACGTGACCGCCGGGCTGACCCCGGCGGAGCTGTTCGCGCGGGTGCAGCGGGCGCGGACGGGGCTGCTGGCGCACGAGCACCTGCCACTGGCGGAGATCCAGCAGGGCACGGCGGTGCGCGGTGAGCTGTTCGACACGGTGCTGCTGTTCCAGAACTATCCGATGGGCGGGCCCGAGCCGGGACCGGCCCCGGCGGGACCCCGGGTGACCGGCGTGGACATCCGCTCCGCCACCCACTACCCGCTGACCGTGACGGTGTTCCCCGGGGAGCCGTTCGAGCTGGCCGTCGACCATCTGCCGGCACTCGTCCCGGAGGCCGGGGCGCGCCGCCTCGGGCGGTGCCTCGTCCGGCTGCTGGAAGAGACGGTGCGCCGGCCGGACGAGCCGTGCGGCCGACTGGACCTGCTGGACGCCGACGAGGCGGCCCGCGTCCTGACGGACCGCAACCGCACGGAGGAGCCGGTGCCGGGGCCGTGGCTGGCACCGCTGCTGGAGCGGTGGGCCGCGCGCACGCCCGACGCGCCGGCGCTGCGCTGCGGCACCGAGCGGCTGACGTACCGGGAGCTGCACGAGCGGGCGGACCGGCTGGCGAAGGCACTGCGGGCGGCGGGCGCGGGTCCGGAGCGGCTGGTCGGGCTCGCCCTGGACCGGTCGGCCGACCTGGTGGTGGCGGCGCTGGCCGTGCTGAAGGCGGGCGCGGCCTACCTGCCGCTCGACCCGGACCACCCGGCGGAGCGCCTGCGCCTCATGCTGGCGGACGCCACGCCGGTGGTCACCCTCACCCACCACCGGATCCGCCCCTTGCTGGACACGATGGGTACGCCGCTCACGGGGCCGTTGTGGGTACTGGACGAGGGCCCGCTGCCGTACGCCCCGGAACCGTCGACAGCGCACCCGCCGACCACCGAGGCACCGCCCGCTCCCCTGCCGAGCACCGCGCCGCCGCCGGCCGCCACGGCACCGGCGACACCCCCTCTCTCCTCCGAGGCACCGGCCACCCCCCTCGCCTCCCCGGCGGCACCGACGCCCCCTTCGTCGTCCACCGCACCGGCCGCGTCCCTTGCCTCCTCGGGCTCTGCCGCCGCCCCGGCCGACCCCGTCGATCCCACCGCCCCCCTCGGTCCCGTCGACCCCGACGACCCCGTAGGCCCCGCAGCCACCCCTCCCCACTCCGACCACCCGGCCTACGTCATCCACACCTCCGGCTCGACCGGGCGGCCGAAGGGTGTCGTCGTTCCGCACGGCGCGCTCGTGAACCTCGTCGCGGACATGGGGCGGCGCTGTGCCGTGACCGCGGCGGACCGGTTCCTCGCGGTGACGACGTTCGGGTTCGACATCGCCAATCTGGAGCTGTTCGTGCCGCTCGCGGCGGGCGCCGAACTGGTCGTCGCCGACCGGGAGACGGTCCGTGACCCGGCCGCCCTGGCCACCCTGATCGGGGACTGCGGCGCCACGTTGCTCCAGGCCACGCCGAGCCTGTGGCAGGCCCTCGCCGGCTCTCACGCCCGGACCCTCGCCGGCCTGCGGGCCCTCGTCGGCGGTGAGGCGCTGCCCGGCCCCCTGGCCCGGTCGCTGGCCGCGCACTGCGCGTCGGTCACCAATGTGTACGGTCCGACGGAGACGACGATCTGGTCGACGGCTGCGCCCCTTCCTCCGGTGCCGTCCGGGCCGCCGCCCATCGGCCGCCCCATCGCCAACACCCGGGCCTACGTCCTGGACGCGGCGCTGCGCCCGGTGCCCGACGGCTGCTTCGGCGAGCTGTACCTAGCCGGCGCCGGTCTCGCCCGTGGCTACCTGGGCCGGCCGGGCCTGACCGCCGAGCGGTTCACGGCCGATCCGTTCGGGCCGCCCGGCACCCGCATGTACCGCACCGGTGACGTGGTGCGCTGGTCGCCGGACGGTACGGCCCTGGAGTACGGGGGCCGCACCGACCACCAGGTGAAGATCCGCGGGCACCGCATCGAACTCGGCGAGATCGAATCCGTGCTGGGCGCGCAGCCCGGCGTCGAGCGGGCGGTCGTCACCGCCCGCACCGACCAGAGCGGGGACACCCGTCTGGTCGCCCATGTCGTACCGGCAGGGACCGACCGCGACCGGCTGCGGGAGCGCGCGTCCGCGGTGTTGCCCACGCACATGGTCCCTGCCGTGTACGTCTTCCTGGACGAGCTGCCGCTGACCCCCAACGGCAAGGTCGACCGCAAGGCACTGCCCGCCCCGGCCGAGCGGCGGGCGGGCACCGGCCGGCCGCCGTCCGGAGCGCGCGAGGAACTGCTGTGCGCGGTCTTCGCCGAGGTGCTGGGTCTGGAGCGGGTGGGGGCCGACGACGACTTCTTCGCGCTCGGCGGCCACTCGCTGTCCGCGATCCGGGTCGCCAACCGGCTGCGGGCCGAACTGGGCACGGAGGTCCCGCTGCGCACGCTGTTCGACGCCCGCTCGGCCGAGGCACTGGCGCGCACCCTGGCCGGGGAGGGGGGCGGAGCCCCGCGGCCGGCCCGGCCCGCACTGCGCGCGGCGGCGCTCCCGGAGGCGCCGCCCGTGCTGTCGTACGCGCAGGAGCGCCTGTGGTTCCTGGACCGGATGGGCGCGGGGGCCGGCTACAACATCCCGCTGGCGGTACGGCTGTCCGGCCCGCTCGACACCGGGGCGCTGGGCGCGGCGGTGGCGGATGTGGTCGCCCGGCACGAGACGCTGCGCACGCTGTTCGTGGCGGCCGACACCGGGGCGGCGCCGCTGGTGCTCGCGCCGGAGGAGGCGGACGCCCGCCTTGAGGTCGTACCGGTCCCGGACGACGACGCCCTGGCCTCCGCGCTGGCCGCCGAGGCGGCCGAGCCGTTCGACCTGGCCGCGCGGATCCCGGTGCGGGCACGCCTGTTCGCGCTCGGCGACGACACGCACGTCCTGGTACTGACTCTGCATCACATAGCGGCCGACGGCTGGTCGTTCGCCCCGCTCGCCCGTGATCTGACCACCGCCTACACGGCCCGCCGGGCCGGCCGCGCCCCGGACTGGCGGCCGCTGCCCGTGCGGTACGCCGACCATGCCCGCTGGCAGCGCGCGCTGCTCGGCGCCAAGGACGACCCGGGCAGCCTGCTCTCCGCCGAACTTGCCCACTGGACCGAGTCGTTGGCGGGCATGCCGCAGGAGCTGGACCTGCCGGCCGACTTCCCCCGGCCGGCCCGGTCCTCACAGCGCGGCGCCGCGGTCACCCGTACGCTGCCCGCCGCCGCGCACGCCCGGCTCGCCGAGCTGGCCCGGGACGCCGGTGCCAGCCTGTTCATGGCGGTCCAGGCAGGTCTCGCGGCCCTCCTGACCCGGCTCGGCGCGGGCACCGACATCCCGCTGGGCAGCCCGGTCGCCGGGCGGACCGACGAGGCGGTGCGCGATCTGGTCGGCTGCTTCGTCAACACGCTGGTGCTGCGCACCGACACCTCCGGTGACCCGTCGTTCGCGGCGCTGCTGGAGCGGGTGCGGGAGACGGACCTGACCGCGTACGCGCACGCCGAGCTGCCGTTCGAGCACCTCGTCGACGAGCTGAAGCCGCAGCGGTCGCTGGCCCGGCACCCGCTGGTGCAGGTGGTGCTGTCCGTCACCCCGGGCGACGACCCGCTGCCCGTGCTGCCGGAACTGACGGCCACCGTGGAGCCGGTGCCGTCGCGCACGGCCAAGTTCGACCTGGCCTTCGAGGTGACGGAGCGCCGTGACGCCGACGGCGGCCCCGCCGGGCTCGACATCCGCCTGGAGTACAGCACGGACCTGTTCACCGAGGCCACGGCGGACCGCCTCGCCGGCGCCCTGGCCGTGCTCCTCGCCGACGCGGCCCGCACCCCGGGCGCGCCGATCGGAGCCCTCGCCCTGCTCACCGCGGAGGAGCGCCGCACCCTGCTGACCGCGGGTCACGGCCCGTCCCGGCCCCGCCCGGAGGCGACGCTCCCGGCGCTGTTCGAGGAGCACGCGGCGGCGGCACCGGACCGTGCGGCGCTGGCGGTGCCCGGCGGGACGGAGGTGCCGTACGGGCGGCTGAACGCGGACGCCAACCGGCTCGCCCGGCTGCTGCTCGGCCACGGGGCCGGGCCGGGCGCCGTGGTCGCGCTGGTCCTGCCCCGCTGCCCGCTCACCGTGACGGCGCTGCTGGCGGTGCTGAAGACCGGCGCGGCCTATCTGCCGGTCGACCCGGACTACCCGGCCGAGCGCATCGCGTACATGCTCGGTGACGCGGCCCCGGCCGCCGTCCTCACCGTCCGGGAGTCCGCCGGCCGGGTGCCGGACGGCACGTCGTCGGTGGTGCTGGACGACCCGGCCACCGCGGACCTCGTCGCCGGTCTGTCCGGCGCCGACGTCACCGACGCCGAGCGGACGCGCCCGCTGTCGGCGCGGGACACCGCGTACGTCATCTACACCTCCGGGTCGACCGGCCGGCCCAAGGGGGTGGCGGTGCCGCACGCGGGCGCGGCCCACCTGGTCGCCCACCACCGGGAGGAGCTGGGGACCGGGCCGGACACCCGGGTGCTCCAGTTCGCCTCGTTCAGTTTCGACGCCACCGTGTGGGAGCTGGCCGCCTCGCTGTTCTCCGGCGGCACCCTGGTGCCGGCCACCGCCGAGAGCCGGCTGTCCGCTCCACTGCTCGCCGGCCTGCTCACCGAACAGCGGATCACCCACGCGCTGCTGCCGCCGACCGTCGTCGGCCGTTTCCCGGAACCGGCCGCCCTGCCCGCGGACCTGTGCCTGATGGTCGGCGGGGAGGCCTGCCCGCCCGCCGTCGTGGAGCGCACCGCGGCCCGGGTGACCCTGCGCAACGCCTACGGCCCGACCGAGATCACGGTGGCCGCCACCCTCAGCGCCCCGCTCGCCCCGGGCAGCGGCCGGCCGCCGATCGGCCGGCCGCTGCCCAACGTGCGGGTGTACGTCCTGGACACGGCCCTCGCGCCGGTGCCGGACGGGATCACCGGCGAGCTGTACATCGCGGGCGCGGGTCTGGCCCAGGGCTACCGGGGCCGCCCGGCCACCACGGCGGAACGGTTCGTCGCCGACCCCTACGGGCCGCCCGGCACCCGCATGTACCGCACCGGGGACCTGGTGCGCCGGCGGGCGGACGGCGAGCTGGACTACATGGGCCGCGCCGACCAGCAGATCAAGCTGCGCGGCTTCCGGATCGAGCCGGGTGAGATCGAGTCCGCGCTCACCCGGCACCCGGTGATCGCGCAGGCCGCCGTGGTGCTGACCCCGGCGGACGGCAGCGGCCGGCTGACCGGGTACGTGGTGCCGGTACCGGGCGTGGCCGCCGTGGACGTGCCCGTGCTGACCGCGTACCTCGCCGAGTCGCTGCCCGCGCACATGGTGCCCTCCGCGCTGGTGTCGCTGCCCGCGCTGCCGCTGACGCCGAACGGCAAGCTCGACGTCCGCGCCCTGCCGGCGCCCGGCGCCCCGGCGTCCGCCGCTGCCGGGCGGGCCCCGCGCACCCCGGCCGAGCGGGCGCTCGCGGAGGTGTTCTGCGAGGTGCTGGGGCTGTACGAGGTCGACGCGGAGGGGGACTTCTTCGCGCTGGGCGGGGACAGTCTGCGGTCGGTGGAGGTGGTCGGCCGGGCCGCCAAGGCCGGGCTGACGCTCGCCCTGTCCGATGTCTTCGCGCACCGCACGGTGGCGGCCCTGGCGGCGGCCGCGACCCCGGCCGGGGCCGGGGAGGCGGCCTCCGTGCCGCTGCTGGAGATCCGGCCGCACGGCACGGCCGCGCCGCTGTTCTGTGTGCACGGCGGGGTCGGCTTCGGGCTGCCGTTCGCGGAGCTGGCCGCGCGTCTCGATCCCGACCGGCCGGTGTACGCGCTCCAGTCCGACGGTGTCGCGGCACCGCCGGGTGCCTGGGACCGGCCGGCGGACGTGCGGGAGCTGGCGGCGACGTATGTGGAACGGGTGCGGCGGGTACGGCCGCACGGGCCCTACCACCTGCTGGGCTGGTCGTTCGGCGGGCTGGTCGCGCACGAGATGGCCGTGCTGCTCCAGGCGGCGGGCGAGCGGGTGGCGTTCCTGGCGGCCCTCGACGCCTTCCCGGTGGCACCGGACGATCCGAACCCCACCGACGAGGAGATCCGGTCGGCCTTCCTCGCCCACCACGCGCGCGGCACGACGATCGCGGACGGGGACCTGGACCGGCTCATGACGGTGATGCGCCACCACACCGACATCGCGCGGGAGTTCACCCCGGGACGGTTCACCGGCCCGCTGACGCTGTTCGTGGCGACGCACGGGCAGCCCGCTCCGACCGGCGAACTGGCGGCGCGCTGGCGGCCGTACCTGGACGGACCGCTCACCGTGCACGAGATCGACTGCGGGCACGAGGAGATGCTGGGCGGTACGGCGGTACGGCGGATCGGCGCGCTCACCGACAGCGCGCTGCGCGAGGTCTGAGCGCGGGCACGGGAAAGCGCCGGCGGCCTGGGGCCGCCGGCGCTCCGTGCGCCCGTTCAGCCGGTCACAGCAGCGAGGGGTCCTGCATCAGGATCGCCTGGTACAGGGTGTGCAGCCGCTGGCTCGGCTTGAGGCCCAGTTCCTCGTCGAGCCACTTGCGGGTGCGGTGGAAGATGTCGACGGCCTCGGACTGGCGTCCGCACCGGTAGAGCGCGATCATCAACTGCTCGCTGAACCGCTCGCGTTCGGGATACTGCGCCAGAAGCTGCTTCAGCTCGGCAACGACGACCCCCGCCTCGCCGGCCTGCAGTTGCGCCTGGATCAGATCCTCCCGCGCGGTCTTGCGCTGTTCGTCCAGCCGCAGGGCCACGGCCCGGCAGCGCGGTCCGTCGCTCACGTCGAGCAGGGCGGGCCCGCGCCACATGGCGAGGGATTCCCGCAGCAGCCGGATGGACTCGTGCGGCTCGCGGGCGACCAGGGTGGCGCCCTGCTCGGCCAGCCGCAGGAAGCGGTAGGCGTCGAGGGCCTCCTCGGGCACGTCGAGCATGTAGCCGTTGTCGACGGTGCGGATCAGTCCCTCCTCCCCTTCCGGAAGGCCGAGCTCGGCCAACGACTTCCGCATGCGCCGCACATTCGCCTGCAAGGCGTTCCGTGTGTTCTTCAGCGGGGCCTCGCCCCAGAGTTCGTCGATCAGTTCATCGAAACCGACGACTTGACCAGGATTCAACGCGAGCATGGTCAGCATCACGCGAATCTTCTTCGCCCGCACACCGATGGTTCTTTGACCATCCCCGATCAGCAGCGGACCCAATATGGAGATGTGTACCAAATTCCCGTCCCTACTCATAAAAACCGGTCACAAGCCCCCACCTCGCGACCCACGGGGCGGTCACGTAACCGTGGGTGGGCGCAATCAACGGCGCCCGACACAGGGAAAACGTCCGAGAGTCAGAACTGATCAATTATCAGTCATACCTGGCCGGTTTGGCACTGTACCTTCGTACATGAGCTGGTGAGCCTGGGCTACGAGACCCACCTGAAGACGGGATTCCACTTTCAGCTTCGCCAGGATGCTCGCCACATGGGCCTTCACCGTGCGTTCCGTCACACGCAACCTGACCGCGATCGCGCGATTCGATAACCCTGCTCCGAGCAACGAGAAGACCTGCCTCTCGCGCTCCGAGAGCGACTCCACCTGGGCGAGCTGATACTGCCAACGAGTCGACGGCAGGCCGTCGTCACCGTGCATAAGGGCCACTCCCCGTGATCGCCCCGCTTCCCCCGTCAGCGTGCGCCGGAAACAGTCGGTCGGCTTGTTTCCGTCGAACGCGGGACCGAGTGTAGCGCCCTCCCAACCGAAGTCGCAGACAAAGGACTTCACCGCCGGAATTCACCGGCGGGCCCGGCCCGGACCACGCGAAACGGCCGGGGAGACGGAGTCACCCGTCTCCCCGGCCGCCCCGGGGCGTGGCGCTCACCGCCGAGCGCCCGGCCTCACGACACCGTGGCCCGCCCCGCCACCGTGGCCGGAACACGCATCGGCCGCGTCTCGTCCTGGTGGGCCAGGCGCGAGGGCCACCAGGTCTTCCAGCCGAGCAGCGTCACCACCGACGGCAGGACGACGATCCGGATGAGCGTGGCGTCCAGCAGCACCGCGCAGGCCATGCCCACGCCCATCTGCTTCATCTCGATGAAGTTGAGCGAGGCCAGCAGGGCGAACACGCAGACCATCACCACGGCCGCGCTCGTCACCACGCCGGCGGTGCGGGTGATGCCCTGCTCCACCGCCTCCCGGATGCCGAGCCCGCCGCGCGCCGCCTCCCTGATCCGGCTGATCACGAACACGTGGTAGTCCATCGACAGACCCAGCAGGATCACGAACAGCAGCAACGGCAGCCAGGCCACCACCCTCCCGGTCGACTCGAAGCCCAGCAGCCCCTCCGCCCAGGTCCGCTGGAAGATCAGCGCGAGCACCCCGAAGGAGGCCACGGCGGACAGCACGTTCAGCACCACGGTGATCGCGGCGAGCATCAGCGAGCGGAACGCCGCTGCCATCACCAGGAAGGTGAACACCAGCGCCACCAGCAGCACCCAGGGCATCTTGTCGACGACGTTCGCCCGGTAGTCCACGTCGTAGGCGACGTCGCTGCCGCCCACCGCGTACCGGGCGCCCTCGATCCGGCCGACCGTGGCCGGGGCGATGTCGTCGCGCAGCCGGAACAGGGACTCCTGCGCCTGCCGCGAACTGCTGTCGAAGCGCGTGCCGACGGCGATCGTCGCCACCCGCCCGTCCCGCGAGGTCCGCACCTCGGGGGCCGGGGTGTGCACGAACAGACCGTCGTGCCCGACGCGCTCGACCAGCGCGTCGATCCCCTCGGCCAGCTCCGCGCGGTGGCCCGCGGGCACCCGGACGGCGACCGTGTGCGTGTCCGCCTGGCTCGGGAAGGACCGCGTCAGCCGCTCGTTGGCCTGCATCGCGGGGATCGACCGGGGCAGGTCGTCGATGCCGGTGGCCTTGAGCCGCAGGTCCAGCGCGGGCACGGAGAGGGCGAGCAGCGCGCCGACGGAGAGGACCAGCGCCAGCGCCGGGTGGCGCAGGGCCGGCTTCAGCATCGCCGACCACAGCCGCGGCTTGACGCCGCCCTTCTGGGTGAGCCGCCACACCAGCGGCACCCGCGGCTTGTCCAGGTAGCGGCCGAACTTGGAGAGCATGGCCGGCAGCACGGTCAGCGAGGCGAGCATCGCGATGGCCACCACCAGGACCGCGCCCGTGGCCATCGACTCGAAGGCGATGTGCCCGGCGAGGTAGAGCGCGCCCATGGACGCCATCACCACCAGGCCCGAGATCATCACCGAGTGCCCGGAGGTGGCGGCGGCGATCTCGATGGCGTCGACGTTGTCGGCCCCCAACGCCCGTTCCTCACGCTGCCGTTTGAGGTAGAAGAGCGAGTAGTCGACGCCGATGGCCATGCCCATCAGGACGATGATGTGGGTCACCGGACCGGGGTCGGGCACCAGCTGCGAGGCCACGCCCCACAGGCCGAGCCCGGCGAGCACCGAGGAGATGCCGAGCAGCACCGGGACGCTCGCGGCGACGATCGCCCCGAACACGAAGACCATCACCACCAGCGTCACCGGCAGGCTCAGCACGGTGGCCTTGCCCAGGTCCCGGTCGAGCATGTCGTTCAGGCCCGCCTTGATGGAGCCGGCGCCGACGAGTTCGACGCGTACGTCGGTGTGCGCGTCGCGGACCTTCGCCACCTTCTCCAGCAGCGGCCCGACCCGGTCGGCCGCGGTCTCCGGGTCGCCGGCCAGGGTCACGGGCACGAGCAGCGCCGACCCGTCCGGCGCGAGGACGGGCCGGCCGACGGCGGCGACGCCCTCGACGCCCTTCAGGGCGCTGACGGCCTCGCCCGAGGCGCGCTCGGCGGCGGCCCGGTCCAGGGTGCCCCGGTAGGGCGTGACCAGGATGTTCTCCACCGCGCGGCTCTCCAGACCGCCACTGCGGGCCAGGGCCGCGGCCCGCCCGGACTGCCCGATGGCCAGATCCGAGTCGGTGGCGGACCGGGTGCCCGTCATACCGCCGACCGCCAGGGCACCGAGCACGAACACCACCCAGAGCGTCATCGCCCACCACGGGTGGACGGCGCTCCACCGGGCGGCCCTGGTGATCAGGTTCCTGCCTGCCACGTCTGCTCTCCCCTCCTGGAAAGAAATACCCGGATCACGGGAAACGGGCCGGGGTTTCGGCACCGGCCGGTACATGGGCGCGCTCCTCGCGAACAGAAAACTAGTGAGGGCCCGGAGCGCGATCACGGGTACAAGTACTCCGATGTGGGGGGAGTTTCTTCTACTTGACACCCAACGTGTTCCACACGGAGCCGGATTGTTCTGGCGGGACGTGATACCACATCCGCAGGGACACGGAAAAGGGGCCGTCGCCGAGCAGGGCGACGGCCCCCGCGTACGCGCCGGTAAGCGGTACGTCCTGCACGCGCCAGGTCCCGGGAAGTCCTCCCGTGGGATCGCGGACGGCGGCCTGCCCGGAGAACCGCCCCACGGGCAGCGCCATTCCCTGGGCGAGCCGTCCGCCGGCCGCTTTGACACACGCCTCTTTCCTCGTCCACAACCGGGTGAATGCGCTCCGGCCGTCGCGCGCCACCCAGGCGCTCTCCTCGGCCGGGAAGAACCGCTCGGCCAGGCGCGCCGGGTCCAGTCCGGCACGCGGCCGTTCCACGTCGACGCCCACCGGCCGCGGGGCGAGGGCGAGCAGGGCCAGTTCACCGGAGTGGGACAGGCTGAAGTGCGGTCCGTTGTCCTGCGCGAGCCGCGGTTTTCCCCAGCGGCCCCGGATGAGGCGCACCGATTCCGGGGCCCGGCCGAGCCGTTCCCCGAGGATGATCCGCGAGGCGGCGTGCGCGATGACGAAACGCCGCCGCATTCCCGGTTCCGTGCCCCTCCGCGCGCGTTCCTTCTCGGCGTCGTCCAGGATGTCGTCGAGTTCCGGCGGATATCCTTCCGGATCCGGCCACGAGTCCAGCGGAATACGCCAGATCTCCACCTCGTCGGCATCGGGCACGGGTGCCGGTGCTGGTGTGCCCCGGGCCGGTTCCGGGTTCGTCAGTTCCGGCATGGTCAGTTCCGGCCCACCTTTCCGGTGTGGAGCCCCTGGAACAGGTTGAGTTTCTGGATGTTCCGGGTGCCTTCCATGAACTCCACGCCCCGGGCGTCCCGGGCCCATTTGTCGAGCAGCGGATGGTCGATGCGGGCACCGGGGCCGAAGAAGCCCAGGGCGCGCAGCGTCACCTCCTCGGCGACCTCGCAGGCCCTGGCCTTCGCCGCCGACGCCAGATGGCCGGCGGCGGGCCTGCGGTCCACCGCGAGGGCCGCCCGGTAGGTCAGCGACCGCGCCGCGTCGATCCGCCGGCCCAGCTCCTCGTACGCCTCCCGCTCCGGGCCGCGCAACGACTGCCGGTGCTCGCCGACGTAGTCGTGGGCGGCCCGCGCGATGCCCAGGGCGATGGCGGCGACGCTCGGCCGGAGCCGGTTGAAGACGTGCACGATGCTCCACATGCCGCGCCGGGTCGGCGGCAGATGCGTGCCCAGCACCCGCTCGGCCGGCACCCGCACCCCGTCGAGCCGGATCCGGGTGAGCTGGGCGCCGCGCAGCCCGACCGTGGGCAGCGGCTCGGCGTGGAAACCGGGGTCGGAGGTGTCGACCAGCACCGCCAGCACGCCCAGCCGCTCGGTGCCCGCGACCCGGGCGAAGACGGCGCCCAGGTCGGCGCGGGCGGCGTTGCCGACGTAGCGCTTCTCGCCGTCCAGGACGTACGAGCCGTCGCCCACCGGGGTGAGGGTGCTCGCCATCTCACCGATGGCCGAGCCGCGTTCGGGCTCGGTCAGCGCGAAGCAGGTCCAGCGGGGCCGCTCGGCGAGCCGGCCGTGGACCCACACGCGCTGCTCGGGGGAGCCCAGCACGCCGAGCAGCACCCCGCACATCGACGCACCCGGCGACGCCAGCATCATCCCGGCGTCGCCGCGGGCGAGTTCCTCGCTCACCAGCACCCGCTCCAGGGTGGCCAGTCCGTGCGCGGGCCCGCTTCCGGGGGCCGCGCTCTCCCGGTCCCAGTCGGCCGGCACCTGATGGCCGGCGAGGAACCGTACGGCGGGCAGGTCCAGGTGGCGGTGGATGGCGTCCGGGTCCCGGTCCAGCTCCAGGGCGCCCTGCCGGAGGTCGTCGGCCCACCGGCTCACCTCCCGGTGTGCCGTGGCCAGCGAGGCGGGCAGGCTGATCACGCGTCCTCCCGTGCGGTGCCGGGTCCGGCCGTGCCGTAGGCGTCGGCGAGCAGTTCGGAGGCGTGGGCGGCTGCGCCCGGGCCCTCGGTGGTGAAGCCGTGGGCGCCGAGCAGCCGCAGCAGCGCGCGGTCGACCCGGGTGATCTGCTCCTGGAGACCGGCGAGGTGCCGCTCGTCGTCGGCGGGCCACAGCGGTCCGAGGGGTCCGGCCCGGCCGGTGCTGAGGTCGTCGAGAACGCCCTCGATCTCCAGGTGTTCCAGCAGGACGTCGGCGAGCGTGCCCTTCACCATCTGCTGCAACAGCAGCGAGGTGCCCTCGCTCTGCCGCGCCGCCAGGTGGGCCAGGCAGGCGTCCCGCAGCCGTTCGGACATGCCGAGCCGCAGCCAGGCCAGGGCCCATCCCCACGCGGGCGGGGCGGGTTCGGAAGTCTCTCCGGGCACGGGGCGCAGCACGGCCAGCCCCGGGAGCGGGCCGGCGTCCTCCACACCCTCCGTGCCAGGCGCACCGGGTGCCTCACGCGTGGCCGCCTCCTCCGCCGCGAACTCCTCCAGGAGTTCCTTCGGCAGGACCGCGTGGCCGCGCGGGCCCCGGGGCGGCGCCTTCGGGGACAGGGCGCGGACCAGCAGGGTCAGCGCGGGGACCAGGCCGTCCGTGCGCGCGCTCGTCCGGGCCTGCTCGCCGTGCTCCCGCACCTCGGGCGGAACCGTCATCGTCGTCTCACTCCCCCGTCGTCGTCCGCCCCGGCATCCCGAGGTCGAGCGTGCAGTGCGCCAGCACCGCGCGTTGCGGATCGTGCTCGGCCACGACCACCCGGGCCGGGCCGCCACCCGCGAGGCCGGCCAGCGCCGACCACACCGCCGTGGCCGGCTGCCCGGTGCCGGCCCAGGTCGCCCAGGGCCACACCCCGGGCACGGCGGTGCGCACCCCGGCGCCCGCCACCAGCGGCAGCTCCGCGTCCCACGGCACCGCGGGCCCGGGCGCCGGCCAGGGCCGCTGCCCCGTGCCGTGCACCGGGTCCGCGCCGCCGCCCCACTCGAAGAGCAGCGCCACCGCCACGTCCACGCGGACCGCCGCGGGATGCTCCGCCGGCAGGGCGAACGGCTGGCTGCTCTGGTCGACGGCCAGCACCAGCAGCCGCCGCGAGCCGAGGCGCCGGGCGTACTCCAGCGCCACCCGCAGCGCGCTGAAGGGTGCCAGCATGCCCTGGTCGGACACGCCGAACGTCAGCGGCTCGCCGGGCAGCATGCCCTGCACACAGGACCCGACCAGCTCGGCGTGCTCGAAGTCGGGGGCGGCCGAGGCCACCACGGCCACCTCGGGTGCCTCCTCGGCGGACAGCGGACCCAGTGCGGCGAGCGCGCCCCGGGCCAGCTCCACGGAGGTGCGGCGGGGAGCGGCGGCGAACCCGGCGCGGTCGAACGGCACCCCGTGCGGGGCGCCGAGCTGCCGGAAGAACTCCTCCCGGTCGGCGGCCGGGACGTACGGCGTGCCGGGCCCGGCCGGCGTGTGCCGGCCGGCCCGCAGCAGCCGGGGCACACCGCCCACGGCGCCGGCCGCCGGGGCCGCGGGCCGTACCGGCGCGGTCGCGCGGAACATGCTCAGGCGCCCGCTTCCGCCGCCACGAAGTCGGCGAGCGAACCGACCGTCTCGAAGTGCGTCATCTCCAGTTCCTCGGCGTCGAACTGCGTGTCGAGGATCTCCTCGATGGTGATGAGCAGTTCGAGCGCGCTGCTGGAGTCCAGGCCCAGCTCGTCGAAGAGCCGGACGCCCTCCTCGGCCCCGGTGACGTCCTTGTTCAGCACCTCGGTCAGGCCCTGCCGGACGGCGTCCAGGTAGCGGCCGCGCTCGGTGAGGGTGTTCTCGGTCATGTCGTTCTCCTTGTGGTGGTGGGGAGTTCAGTGGGCACCGGGACCGGCGTCGTACAGCCGCTGGCGGGCGAGCATCGCCTCGCTGTCGTCGCGTTCCCGGATCAGGTGGGCGGTCCCGTCCAGGACGAGGACCTCGGCCGGGTAGCCGTGGCTGAGGAAGTGCACCGGCGAGGCGGTCGGGCCGTAGGCGCCGGAGCGCTGCACGCCGACCAGGTCGCCGGCGCGCAGCGGCGGCATCGGCACCTTCTTGCCGATGACGTCGTTCGGGGTGCACAGCGGCCCGGTGATGTTCCACGGCTCGGTGGGCTGCTCGTCCAGCCGTTCCAGCGCGGCCATCGGGAAGTTGCGCTTGACGTACGAGCCGATGCCGACCGCCGCCATGTGGTGGTTGGTGCCGCCGTCGGTGACCGCGAAGTTCTCGCCCATCGAGGTCTTCGTGTAGCGGACCCGGGTGACGTAGGTGCCGGACGCGGCGACCAGGAACCGGCCCAGCTCCATGATCATGCGGGTGTCGGGGTGCCGGGTGCGGAAGGCCTCCACGACCGGGTTGAGCCGGGTGGTCAGCTCGGCGACGTCCAGGTCCTTCTCGTTGTCGAAGTAGGCGATGCCGAGGCCGCCGCCGATGTCGACGGTCTCCAGCGGGAAGCCGATCCGCTCCGCGAGCCGCTCGGCGAGGTCGAGGATGCGCCGGGTGTTGTCCACGACGATGTCCTCGCCGAGGATGCGTGTGCCCAGGTACGCCTGGACGCCCATGAGGCGTACGGCGTCGTACCGGGCGGCGAGGCCGGGGCCGGCGGCGAGCAGCTGCTCCTCGTCCATGCCGAACTGGCGGGGTTTGCCGCCCATCGTCAGGCCCGAACCCTTCACGGAGAAGGCCGGGTTGACGCGCAGCATCACCCGCGCGGTGACACCCCGCTCGCGGGCCGCCCGGTCGAGGAGCGCGAGTTCGTCCAGGTTCTCGCAGACGATGGCGTGGATGTCCGCGTCCAGGCAGGCGGCCAGCTCGGCGGCGCTCTTGCCGGGGCCGAGGAAGATGATGTCGTGCGGGTCCACCCCTGCGCGCCGGGCGGTGACCAGCTCGGTGAGCGAGGACACCTCGGCGCGGGCGCCGCTGCGGTGCAGCAGGGCGCACACGGAGATGTTGGGGTTGGCCTTCAGGGAGTAGAAGACCTCCAGGGCGGGGTGCAGGCGCGTGCGCAGGTCCCGGAAGCGGCCGGTGATCTCCTCACCGTCGTACACGTACAGCGGGGTGCCGAACTCCTCGGCGAGCCGGCTGACGCTCAGGCCCTGCACCTCGAAGGCGTCGCTCATGGTCAGCTCCGTTCCGTCAGGGCCGCGAGGCGGCGGGTGATGTCCGTGTCGAGGGCCTGGATCTCCGTGTCGGAGGAGGCGAGGAGCACGCCGTACAGCCGTCCCTCGAAGCCGTTCCCGCCGGCGTCGGCGGCCGCGGCGTTGACGGTGGCGTAGTTGTTGACGAACAGGCCGTGCGGGTGTGCGCCGGGCTCGGTGAGCAGCGTCGGTCCGAGCAGCTCGCGCAGTTCTTCGAAGGGCAGCTGGCGGTGCGGGCGCACGGTGAAGTGGCGGGCGACGGCGATGTCGTCGGGTCCGGCCAGGACCTCGTGCACCACGGCCTGGTAGGTGGACATGTTGTTCCGGGCGTTGATCTCCACCACGGGGTAGAGGCCCTCGTCCGGGTCGACCATCGCGTCGACGCCGACGACCCCGAAGTAGCCGTCCGCGGCAAGGCGTTCGCCCAGCCGGTGGGCGGTCTCGCGGATCTGCGCCACCTGCGGCCCGGTGAGCCGCGCGGGCATGCGGTGGCCCTTGTGGACCCCGCCCTCGGTGAGCAGTTCCTTGACGAAGTCGAAGTGCACACCGCCGTCGCGGTCCACGGTGAACTGGTAGTTGAGGTCGGCCCGCTTGGCCACCCACTCCTCGATGACCAGCGCGGTGCGCACGGCGGTGCCGGCGGCCCGTGCCGTGCGCTCGGCCTGGGCGGCGGCCATGCGGTGCAGCCGCGCCAGCGTCCGCTCGTTGTCGACCACGACGATGCCCTTGCCGGACACCCCGAACGCGTCCTTGACCACGACCCGGTGCCCGGCGGCGAGCAGTTCGCCGGCCGCGGCGACCGCCGCCGCCAGCTCCTCCAGGGTCTCGCAGGCCCAGCCGCGCGCCTGCCGGATGCCCAGCTCGTCGGCGAGCCGGCGGCTGTAGACCTTGCTGTTGACGTGCTTGCAGCGGCCGGCGGGCGGGGCCGCGAGCCGCAGCCCGGTCCGCTCGGACAGCTCCTCCTCCACCGTGGAGATGCCGTGGGCGGTCAGCCGGGCGCCGTCGGCGGCGAGCGCGGTCAGGGTGCGCAGCAGGTCCGGGTCGGCGAGGGTGTCCTCGCTGACCGTGCGCCGGGGTTCCTGCCCGGCGACCACGTGCACGGTGGGCAGGGCGAGGCCGAGCCCCTCCAGGTAGGCGCGGTAACCGTCCTCCACGGCGGTCTTCAGCACCACGTGGTCGTCCTTGCCGCCGAGCAGCAGCGCGAACTCGTCCATGCGGTTGACGACGGCGCTGCCCGCGTGCGCGGCGACCCGGGGCAGGGCGGGCTCGCCCAGGGCCCACTGGTTCTCCACCTCGAAGTTGCCGAAGAACACCAGCGGGGTGCCCGCGTCACCGGTGACGGCGCGCTTGAGCCGGCCGGTGAAACCGGGGGACGGTGATTGCATGTCGACCTCTTGAATCTCTCGGGTGCGCGGCGGCCGGCGGGGCCGCGGGCGCACCGGGTTCGGCGCGGGCTCGCGGGCTCAGTGCTCGAAGACCATGGCGGCGAAGGTCGCGCCCAGGCCGACACTGGTCATCAGATAGCGGTCGCCGGGACGCAGCCGGCCGACCTCGGTGGCTCTCTGCAGGTTGATGAAGGGATCGGCGCAGAAGCAGTGCCCGGTGTGCGGCACCAGGTCGAGGAAGACCCGCTCCAGGGGCAGTCCGAGGGTGCGGCACACGCCGATCCAGGACAGCCGGTTGACGTTGTGCGGCAGGACGAGGGCCAGCTCGTCGAGGGTGCAGCCGGCCTCCTCCAGGGCCGCCGCGATGACCTCGCACAGGCCGGGCCCGTACCGGTCCTGGAAGTCGGCGGCGGCCTCGGCGCCCATGATGAACTCGGTGCCGAACCGGCTGTGGGTGCGGGCGGCGTAGCCGAGCATCCGGTTGCGCCCGGTGCGGTCGGCGCTGATCAGCAGCGCGGCGGTGCCCTCGCCCATGACGGTGACGTCGGGGATGGACTGGTTGTGGCCGGTGCCGGCCTTCTCCCCGGTCAGGACGAGGGCGAGGGCGTCCGGGTCGGGGTCGGCGGCGAGCAGGGTGCCGGCCAGGTCGACGGCGAGCAGGCCGGAGGCGCAGGCGTGCTGGGAGACGACGAACGCGGTGGCGTGGCGCAGCCCCAGTTCGTCCTGGACCGGGCCGAGCGAGGTCAGCGGGTACGGCAGCGGGGCGGGCATGGTGCGGGCCTGGAGCACGTACCTGACCCGCTCCTCCTGCCCGCGCAGCTCCGCGAGTTTGGCCACGGCGCGCAGCAGCAGCCGCGTCTCGTCGGCCTCCGGGTCGCGGCACACGTCCGACAGCCCGTAGAAGCGCTGGTAGCGCCGCAACTGGACGTCCGTCAGCCCGAGTTCGCGGTGGAACCGGGCGATCGGGATGGTGTCGGGGAGGGCGCTGGAGACTGCCACGATCGACGTCATGCCCACCACCCTCGCGTCCACCGCTGACGATGGACTGAAACATTGCTGACCGTTGTCGCGGGCGGCCGGCAAGGGGCGCTTCCGGACGGGTGAGGTCCGGATACGGCCGAGTCCCGCCCGTCGAGGACGGGGCGGGACTCGGCGGGGTCAGCGGGTGCGGCTCAGTGGAAGAACCGGTGCGGCTCAGTGGAAGAAGTGGCGCGTCCCGGTGAAGTACATCGTCACGCCCGCCTTCTTGGCGGCCTCCACGACCTGCTCGTCCCGGATCGAACCGCCCGGCTGGACGATCGCCCGGACACCGGCGTCGATGAGGATCTGGGGGCCGTCCGGGAAGGGGAAGAAGGCGTCGGAGGCCGCGTAGGCACCCCGGGCCCGCTCCTCGCCGGCCCGCTCGACGGCCAGCTTGCAGGAGTCGACGCGGTTGACCTGGCCCATGCCGACGCCGACCGAGGCGCCGTCCTTGGCCAGCAGGATCGCGTTGGACTTCACCGCGCGGCACGCCTTCCAGGCGAAGGCGAGCTGGGCCAGCTCGTCCGCGTCCAGGGCCTCACCCGAGGCCAGCGTCCAGTGGGCCGGGTCGTCGCCCTCGGCCTGGAGCCGGTCGGCGACCTGCAGCAGCGCGCCGCCGTCGATCGGCTTGACCTCGACCGGGTGCGCCGGGCCGTCGGGGCAGCGCAGCACGCGGATGTTCTTCTTCTTGGTGAGGGCCTCCAGCGCGCCCTCCTCGTAGTCCGGCGCCACGATGACCTCGGTGAAGATCTCCGCGACCTGCTCGGCCATCTCCTTGCTGACCGGCCGGTTCACGGCGATCACACCGCCGAACGCGGACAGCGGGTCACAGGCGTGCGCCTTGCGGTGCGCCTCGGCGACGTCCGCGCCGACGGCGATGCCGCACGGGTTGGCGTGCTTGATGATCGCGACACAGGGCTCGGCGTGGTCGTACGCGGCACGGCGGGCGGCGTCCGTGTCCGTGTAGTTGTTGTACGACATCTCCTTGCCGTGCAGCTGCTCGGCCGCCGCGAGCCCGCCCTCGCCGGAGGTGTAGAGGGCGGCGGGCTGGTGCGGGTTCTCGCCGTAGCGCAGGGTGTGCGCGCGCTCCAGGCTGGAGGCGATGAAGTCCGGGAACCGCGAGTCGTCCGCCGGGGCGTAGGAGGAGGCGAACCAGGAGGACACGGCGATGTCGTACTCGGCCGTGTGCCGGAAGGCCTCGGCGGCCAGCCGCTTGCGGGCGGCGAGGTCGAAGCCGCCGTCCTTCACCGCGGCGAGGACGTCCGCGTACCGCTCCGGGCTGGTGACCACGGCCACCGACGGGTGGTTCTTGGCGGCGGCGCGGACCATGGACGGGCCGCCGATGTCGATCTGCTCCACGCACTCGTCGTCCGAGGCACCGGAGGCGACCGTCTCACGGAACGGGTAGAGGTTGACGACGACCAGGTCGAACGGCTCCACGCCCAGCTCGGCGAGCTGCTCGCGGTGGCTGTCCAGCCGCAGGTCGGCGAGGATGCCGGCGTGCACCTTCGGGTGCAGGGTCTTCACCCGGCCGTCCAGGCACTCCGGGAAGCCGGTCAGCTCCTCGACCTTGGTCACGGGGACGCCGGCGGCGGCGATCCGCCCGGCCGTCGACCCGGTGGAGACCAGCTCCACACCGGCCTCGTGCAGCCCGCGGGCCAGCTCCTCCAGGCCGGTCTTGTCATAGACGCTGACGAGCGCGCGACGGATGGCCCGCTTGTTGCTCTCGGCGGTCACTGGATAACTACCTTTCGTCCCTCGATGCGATAGCCGTTGCGGGCGAGCCGCCCCACGACCTCGACGAGCAGCCTTCGCTCGACTTCCTTGATGCGCTCGTGCAGCGCGCTCTCGTCGTCCTCGTCCCGCACCTCGACCACGCCCTGGGCGATGATCGGGCCGGTGTCGACGCCGTCGTCGACGAAGTGGACGGTGCAGCCGGTGACCTTGGCGCCGTACGCGAGCGCGTCACGGACTCCGTGGGCCCCCGGAAAACTGGGCAGCAGGGCCGGGTGCGTGTTCACGAACCGCCCGCCGAACCGCGCGAGGAACTCCTTGCCGACGATCTTCATGAAGCCGGCGGACACCACGAGGTCGGGCCGGTGGGCGGCCACCGCCTCGGCGAGGGCGGCGTCCCACTCGTCCCGGGAGCCGTGGTCCTTGACCCTGCACACGAACGT
This sequence comes from Streptomyces sp. Ru62, assembly GCF_002920615.1. Taxonomy (GTDB): domain Bacteria; phylum Actinomycetota; class Actinomycetes; order Streptomycetales; family Streptomycetaceae; genus Streptomyces. The sequence goes on along the minus strand of NZ_PQSU01000052.1, from coordinate 21,644 downwards.
GGGGATGCCGGCGCGCTCGGCGCGGGCCAGCCCCTCGACGCCGGTGCGGTCCGCGCCGACGGCCACGACCCGGGCGCCGTACGCCTCGGCGCCGACGGCGGCGATCTGGTCCAGCAGCGCCTGCAGATTGGTGCCGGAGCCGGAGACCAGCACGACGAGGCGCTTGACTGCCGGGCCGGCGGAGGTGGCGGCCACGATGGGGCCCTTTCTGGGGTTGCGATCCGTGTACGGCCGGTTTCGTACGGCCGGTTTGTACAGTCGTACGAATGCTTCGCGCCCCCGGATACGGGGAAGTCTACGAAGCGGCCGACCGTCAGCAACGATACCGGCACTCGGGAAGGGGCCCTCGGGACGGGTGGGCGGCCGGACGGTAGCGTTCGCACGGAGTCACGAAGGAGCAGCCTCGGGAACCGGGTCGTCGTGCGGTGCGTTCACGGGGTGGAAGCTCATCCGGACAGCCGTAGTCACCTAGGGGAAGACGCTCTTTTGATGCCCGATCGCAGCCTGCGACTCCTCACGTTCCCGCCGCGCCCTGCCCAGGGAGGCGAGCGTGGCGCCGCACTGCTGCGGGAGCGTCCGACCTCGCCGCCCGCGAAGTCGCCACGGGGTGGTTCCGGCCAAGGGGGCGCCGGGCAGGGAGGCTCCGGACATGGTGGTTCCGGGCAGGGCGCTCCCGGATGGGGCGGCTCGGGGCACGGTGGCTCCGGGCCGGATGGTGGGCGGCAGGACGACAACCCGTTCGCGCCACCGCCGGAGGGTGCTCCGGACCAGCCATGGCGGCCCCGTCATCACGGGGGCCCCTCCGGCACGGGGCACGGACATGGTCACGGCCAGGGCCCGGGCCAGGGCGGTCAGGGGCCGGGGCACGGGCCCGGTCCGGGGTACGGCCACGGACCGGGGCAGGGTCAGGGGCCCGGCGGGCAGCCCGGCGGCGGGCAGGGACCCGGTGGCCACTCCCCCTGGGGCAGTCAGTGGAGCGATCGGCAGCCCGGCCGCTCCCCCGACGGCTTCGGCCAACGCCCGGGCGGCGACCCTCAGGGCCCCGGCGGACCAGGCGGCCCCGGCATGCGCTGGGACCCGACGGACCCGGCCCAGCGCCGCGCGCGGTACGCCCTGCTCTCCGGCATGTGGGCGGTCTTCTTCGCCCTGTTCAGCTGGCCCTACGTAGCCCTGCTGCTGGGCGCGCTCGCCCTGTACTGGGGCATCAGCGCCCTGCGCGCCAAGCCGCGCCGCCCGTCCCCGGACGCCCCGGCGGCCCCCGGCGCCCCGGGTGCCCCTGCTGCCCCGGCCGGCCGGCCGCAGACCACGGCGGCCGTCAGCGGCCTGGTCACAGCGGGCCTGGCGCTGGTCCTGGTGGCCTCCACCTTCACCGTCCAGCTCGTCTACCGGGACTACTACACCTGCGTCAACGACGCCCTCACCCACGAGGCCAAGCAGTCCTGCGACACCCTGCTGCCGCGTGAGCTGCGGGGCGTGCTGGGCACGTCGAACAGCTGAGGGCTCTCACTCGGAGGAGCCCGCTCGGGGGTCGGGGCCGAGGCCCGGGCCGATGTCGGGGCCGGTGCCGGGGCGGGACTCAGGGCGCCGGCCGGCGTCGGGCTCCGGCTGAGGCTCCACCTGCGTCCCAGGGCGCGCTTCCGGGCGCGTCCCGGTGTGCTCCATGGGTGACCGGGGTGCGGTGTCGGGGGCGGCGCCCTCGGGGCCGTTCCCGCGGGAGGTCTCCCGGGCGTCCTCCCCGGTTCCCGCCGCCTGCTTCAAGGCCGCCCAGCGGGAGGCGCGGGCGGCGTCGTCGTGCCAGCCCGCGGCGAACGGCTCGGCGGCCGGATCCGGAACCGGCGCGGGGACCGGAGCCGTGACCGGCGCGGGGACCGGAGCCGGGTACGAGGTCGGGAACGCGTCGTCGGCGGGAAGGACCTCGTACAGGTCCTCCTCCTCCGCTCCGGTCACACCGGTCACCGCCCCCGCCCGAGCGGCCGTACCCGCCCTGCCGTCCTTGCCCCGGCCCCACACCCTGAGCCTGCCCGCCGGGTCCCCGCTCCCGGTACCGCCGTCGGCCGTGGCCGGCGCGCCCTCGCCGCGCCCGGTTTCACCGGCCGCCCCGCCCGGGTCCCGGCCCGTGGTCCCCGCCACCCCTGCGTCTTCCCCAGCCCCCGCCTCGACGCCCTCTCCCGTCCGCCCCGCCTTCCCCGCGACCGCCGGCATCACGACTGCGCCGTCGCCCTTCCCCGCGACCACCGGCGTCACCACCCCGGCACCGCCCTTCCCCGCGACCGCCGGCCCTCCGGCCGTCGGCGTCGCCGCCCCCTTGCCGGCCGGTGCCTCCTTCAGTGCCGTGGCCCCCGGCCCCGAGCCTTCGGCCGGGGTGCCGTCGTGGCGCCGCAGCCAGGTGCGCAGCCGCCAGGCGCGGGCGATCAGGGCCACCGGCAGCGCGAACACCAGCGTCCAGGCCCCGGCCGCGCCCCCGGTCCGCCACCACGGCGGGCCGAGGCGGGACAGCGCGGCGACGCCCAGGGGGCCGCCCGCCAGCGCGGCGAGCAGGGCGAGGGCCGCCGCGCAGACCAGTGCCGTCAGCAGCACCACCCCGGCGGTACGGCCGGCCGACCAGCGGGCCCGCGCCGGTCCCCCGGCTTCCGGCCGGCGCACGGCCGCCCGCGCCACGAACCACCCCGCCGTCATCCCGGCCACGGCCGGCACCACCCCCGCCGCCCAGTTCTCCGGCGTACCGGCGCCCGGCTCCGGCACCGCGGCCAGCAGCGGGAACGGCGGCAGCAGCGGGGCCGGGTCGGAGGCGAGCGGGTGCACCAGGTGCCCGGCGCCGAGGAGGAAGCCGGGGCCGAGCGCGTACGAGGCGGCCCAGACGGCCGCGTTGGGGACCAGCGCGATTCCGAGCAGGAGTACGGCGAACCGTCCCGTCCAGCCCTGTGTCAGCTGGAGGAAGGAGGCCCGCGCGGGCTCGCCGTGCCACACCAGTGACACCGCGACCAGCAGGGCGCCGCCCCCGAACAGCACCGTCGTCGCGGCTCCGGCCGCGCGTACGGCCGCGCTCAGCCGCGCCCACTCGTCCGTGCCGAACACCAGCCGCCGCACCGGTCCCGGCACCACCACCAGCGCGCTCAGCACGGGCTCGCGCGGACGGCCGTACGCCGACCACACCCCGGCACCGGCCGCGCCCGCCGCGACGAGCGGCAGACACACCGTCACCCAGATCCACCCCGGGCGCAGTTCACCCCGGGCGCAGTACAGCGCCGCGGCGACGCCGACACCCAGATAGCCGAGGACCACGCCCGTCCACGCCGTACGCGCCCGCACCGGTGGCGGGCCGTCCGGTTCGGCGGGCGCGTCGGTGGCGTCCCGCGCCGCCCGGTACAGCAGCCACAGCGGCAGTGCGAGCAGCAGGAGCGGGGTGACGCCGACGGGCATGGGCGCGCCGGAGAGCGTGTCGGTGCGGGTCAGTTCCACGCCGTGCGCCAGCAGCCACAGGGCGGCGGCGATGTGCAGTGCGCCGTCCGGTCCGCTGTCCGGGTAGGGCGAGCTGACCCACAGCATCATCACGAGCACGGCGAACGAGGCGAGGCCCAGTCCGGCCGCGACGGCACCGCCCAGCAGGCTCGCGCCGAGTCCGGGTGAGCGGTCGCGCATGCGGTTGGCCACGGGTGACATCGAGGAGCGGCGAACGGTCATCTGGATCACGCTCGCCATGCTCCCAACGACACGCGCTTTCCCGTCGTAACAGGCGAACCTCCGAAGTGTCGCTCAATATACGTTTATGTTCTTTTTCGTACAGAAGGGTGCATCGTGACGACACTGAGTCCCGAGCCGACGGCCCCTCAGAACCGTCCCCCCCAGACGTGCCTGACGACCGAACAGACGCCCTCGCTGACCCCCGCTCAGGCCTTCGACGCGCTGTACGCCTTCTGCGCGCCCGCCCTCGTGCGCCAGACCTATCTGCTCACCGGGCGCCGGGAGCTGGCCCGCGAATCCGTGGAGCGGGCCTTCCAGCTGGCCTGGCAGCGCTGGCCCGAGGTGGCCCGGGACCGTGACCCGGCCGGCTGGGTCCGGGCGGTCGCGTACGACTGCGCGCTCTCCCCCTGGCACCGCTTCCGCCCCCGCTACCGCTCCCCGGAACCCCCGCCCGCCGACCCGGCCGACCAGGCCCTGCTGAACGCCCTGCTCAGGCTGCCGGCGTCGTACCGGCGCACGCTCGTGCTGTACGACGGTGTGGGCCTCGACCTGCCGGAGACGGCGGCGGAGACGGAGTCGAGCACACCGGCCGCCGCGAGCCGGCTGCTCCACGCCCGGGAGGCGGTGGCCGCGCTGCTGCCGGAACTGGCCGATCCGGAAACGCTGCACCGCCGCATGCTCGAACTGTCCTCCAGGGAGCGGCTGCGCGCGGAGAAGTCGACGACGGTACGGACCGGCAGCGAACGCCGGAACGTCTTCTGGACCCGCGCGGCCATCGCCTTCACCGTGACGATCATCGGCGCGACCACGCTCACGCTCCGCACCGCACCGACGCGCTACGAGGCCCCGGTCGCACCCGCGCAGGCGGTACAGGGCGTTCCCCCACCGGCCGGGCTGGGCCCGCTCTCCCGGCACGAGCAGGAACTGCGGACGAAGCTCCACCGGTCGGAGGCGAGCGGGCCGGAGAGGCTGGCTCCGGAACCGAAGTGAGCGGTGACGCCCCAGGAAACGGCGGTAGGCCCGCCCCGGTGAGGGAACGGGCCTACCGACTGTGGAGAGGGGAGGTCAGGCGCTGAGGATCTCCCGGGCCAGCTTCGCCGTCTCGGTCGGGGTCTTGCCGACCTTGACGCCCGCGGCCTCCAGGGCCTCCTTCTTCGCCTGGGCGGTACCGGACGAGCCGGAGACGATGGCGCCGGCGTGGCCCATGGTCTTGCCCTCGGGCGCGGTGAAGCCCGCGACGTAACCGACGACCGGCTTGGTCACGTTCTCCTTGATGAACGCGGCCGCGCGCTCCTCGGCGTCGCCACCGATCTCACCGATCATCACGATCAGGTCGGTGTCGGGGTCGTCCTGGAACGCGGCCAGGGCGTCGATGTGCGTGGTGCCGATGATCGGGTCGCCACCGATGCCGACAGCGGTGGAGAAGCCGATGTCGCGCAGCTCGTACATCATCTGGTACGTCAGCGTGCCGGACTTCGACACCAGGCCGATGCGGCCCGGCTTGGTGATGTCACCCGGGATGATGCCGACGTTCGACTGGCCCGGGGTGATGATGCCGGGGCAGTTCGGGCCGATGATCCGGGTCTTGTTGCCCTTCTTGCCGGCGTAGGCCCAGAAGGCGGCCGTGTCGTGCACGGCGATGCCCTCGGTGATCACGACGGCCAGCGGGATCTCGGCGTCGATGGCCTCGACGACCGCGTCCTTGGTGAACTTCTCCGGCACGAAGATGACGGAGACGTTGGCGCCGGTCTTCTCGATGGCCTCCTTGACGGTGCCGAAGACGGGTACCTCGGTGCCGTCGAAGTCCACGGTCTGACCCGCCTTGCGCGGGTTCACGCCGCCCACGACGTTCGTGCCGTCACCTAGCATGAGCTTGGTGTGCTTCATGCCGGTGGCGCCGGTCATGCCCTGGACGATGACCTTGCTGTCCTTGTTGAGCCAGATAGCCATGGTGGTTTGAGTCCTCGTCCTCGTGCTTACTTGGCGGCGGCCAGCTCGGCGGCCTTGTCGGCCGCGCCGTCCATGGTGTCGACGCGCTGCACCAGCGGGTGGTTGGCGTCCGTGAGGATCTTCCGGCCCAGCTCGGCGTTGTTGCCGTCGAGGCGGACGACGAGCGGCTTCTCGACCTTCTCGCCGCGGTCCTCCAGGAGCTTCAGGGCCTGCACGATGCCGTTGGCGACCTCGTCGCAGGCGGTGATGCCACCGAAGACGTTCACGAAGACGGACTTGACGTCCGGGTCACCCAGGATGATCTCCAGGCCGTTCGCCATCACCTGGGCGGAGGCGCCACCACCGATGTCCAGGAAGTTGGCGGGCTTGACGCCACCGTGCTTCTCACCGGCGTACGCGACGACGTCCAGGGTGCTCATGACGAGACCGGCGCCGTTGCCGATGATGCCGACCTCGCCGTCGAGCTTGACGTAGTTGAGGTTCTTCTCCTTGGCGGCGGCCTCCAGCGGGTTGGCCGCGGCCTTGTCGTGGAGCGCCTCGTACTCGGGGTGACGGAACTCGGCGTTGTCGTCGAGCGACACCTTGCCGTCGAGCGCGATGACCTCACCGGAGGCGACCTTCGCGAGCGGGTTGACCTCGACGAGGAGGGCGTCCGACTTGATGAAGGTGTCCCACAGCTTGACGAGGACGTTCGCGACCTTGTCCGCGACCTCGGCCGGGAACTTGGCGGCCTCGACGATCTCGCGGGCCTTGGCCTCGTCCACACCGTCGATCGGGTCGATCGGGGTCTTGGCGACGGCCTCCGGGCGGGTGGCCGCCACCTCCTCGATCTCCATGCCGCCCTCGACGGATGCGATGGAGAGGAAGGTGCGGTTCGCACGGTCGAGGAGGAAGGAGACGTAGTACTCCTCGACGATCTCCGGAGCGGTCTCGGCGATCATGACCTTGTGGACCGTGTGGCCCTTGATGTCCATGCCGAGGATGTCCGTCGCGCGGGCGACGGCCTCGTCCGGGGAGGCGGCCAGCTTGACGCCACCGGCCTTGCCGCGACCACCGACCTTCACCTGCGCCTTGACGACGGACTTGCCGCCCAGACGCTCGGTGATCTCGCGCGCCGCCTCAGGCGTGTCGATGACTTCACCGGCCAGCACCGGTACATCGTGCTTGGCGAAGAGGTCCCTCGCCTGGTACTCGAACAGGTCCACGCGCTTCCGTCCCTATCAGTGATCTCGCGGTTCGTTGGATGCGTGGGCGTGCCGCGAAGGGCAACGTGACGTCCGCTGTCACTAGGGAAGCGCACACGGTGTCCGAGCGCGCGGCATGTCCGTCTCGCAGGTTATCGCTGCTTGCGGGGGCCCTCTAAATCGCGGGTCACACCTGAGCGGTGATACCTGTCACATGATGCCGGTTTTGCTGGCACAGCGTGCCGCCTCCGCGTGCGGTACGGGCGTTGTGCGAGGCCTCACCGGGCTGGGGTTGACCCGGTGAGACCCCCCTGGCGGCCCCGGGTCGCCCCGGGGCCGGGGCGCTTGATCCCCACCCCAATGGGGACCACGCACCCCGTCCGCGGGGCTCCGCCCGGACGAGCCGACGGCTTTCGGCCACCCGGGCCGGCCACCCCGCGGAAGCTGTGCGCGGCACTGTGTGTGCGCTGCGCGCCACCCACTCCGGATACCGGGTGCCCCTTCCGGGCCGGTGTCACGCCGCCCGGTGTCACGGCGTCCGGTGTCACGCCGTCTCCGGTATCGGCAGGGGCCGTTTCTCCAGCGCGGCGGCCATCACCTCGGGGAACAGGTCGGGCGTGCAGGCGAAGGCCGGTGCGCCGAGCGCGGCCAGCGCCGCCGCGTGATCGCGGTCGTACGCGGGCGCCCCCTCGTCCGACAGCGCGAGCAGCGCCACGAACTGCGTCCCCGACGCCTTCATCGCAGCGACCCGCTTGAGCATCTCCTGGCGGATGCCGCCCTCGAAGAGATCGCTGATCAGCACGACGACGGTCTCGGCCGGCCGGGTGATCTGCGCCTGGCAGTAGGCGAGCGCCCGGTTGATGTCCGTACCGCCGCCGAGCTGGGTGCCGAAGAGCACGTCGACCGGGTCGTCGAGCTGGTCGGTGAGATCGACGACCGCCGTGTCGAAGACGACCAGCCGGGTGCTGAGCGACCGCATGGAGGCGAGGACCGCGCCGAACACCGACGCGTACACCACGGACGACGCCATCGACCCGGACTGGTCGATGCAGAGCACGACCTCCTTCTTCACCGACCGCGCGGCCCGCCCGTAGCCGATGAGCCGCTCCGGTACGACGGTGCGGTGCTCGGGCAGATAGTGCTTGAGGTTGGCCGCGACGGTGCGGTTCCAGTCGATGTCGTGGTGGCGCGGGCGGGTGACGCGGGCACTGCGGTCCAGGGCGCCGGTGAGGGTGGCCCGGGTGCGGGTGGCGAGCCGCCTCTCCAGGTCCTCCACCACCTTGCGCACGACCGCGCGGGCCGTCTCCCGGGTCGTCTCCGGCATCGCCTTGTGCAACGAGAGCAACGTGCCGACCAGGTGCACGTCGGCCTCCACCGCCTCCAGCATCTCCGGCTCCAGCAGCAGGGACGCGAGGCCGAGGCGGTCGATGGCGTCGCGCTGCATGACCTGGACGACGGAGGACGGGAAGTAGCGGCGGATGTCCCCGAGCCAGCGCGCCACGGACGGCGCCGAGGCACCGAGCCCCGCCGACCGGTCCCGGCCCGACTGCGGCTTGTCGCCCCTGCCGTAGAGCGCGGCCAGCGTGCCGTCCATCGCCGCGTCCCGCCCGGACAGCGCGTACCCGGTGCCGTCGGCCTGGTCCCCACCGAGCACGAGCCGCCACCGCCGCAGCCGCTCCCGCGCGGGGTCGACGTCCGCGGCCGGCGCCGCCGACTCGACCGTGCCGGGGGCCACGGCGGCCGTGGCCGAGCTGTCCGCCGTGGCGGTGGCAGGGGCCGTGGCGGGCGCGGCCGAGCTGTCCGTCTTGGCCGTGCTGTGTGACCGGGCTGTCATGTGCCCACCCCCGTGAGGCAGTCCTCGTGCGTGGAATCGGGTGCCGTCTCGTATGTCGCTTCGCGCGTCGCGCCCGGTGGAGGGGTGTGCGCCGCGCCGTGCGGCGAGCTGCGCGCCGGGGCGGGCACCGTGTCGAGGCGCGCGTCCAGACCGAGCAGCAGCCGCAGTACCGGGAGGACGGCGTCGGCACGCCCGGTGTCCGGTTCGGCGGCGAAGCCGGGGATCGTGGCTCCCTGGGCGGTGTCCCCGCCGGGCCGGCCTGCGGGGCCGCGCCGGACCAGTTCACCGAGGGTCCTGCGCACCCCCGGCTCGTACGCGGCGAAGGTGCGCCGCAGCAGCGGCAGTACGTCCGTGAAGGCGTCCGCCGGAACCCCGGTCAGCCAGGTGTCCAGCAGGGCGAGCAGCCGCTCGTCGTGCACGAGCAGCAGGCCGCCCCCGCCACCGGCGAAGCCCTCCACCCAGGCGGCGGCAGCGGCGGGCGGCGTGCCCGGTGACAGCGCGAGCCCCGTCAGGCGGGCCGCCTCCTCGGGAGTCAGTGCCCCGTCGTCCAGCAACAGCCGCACGGCCCGGCCCCGGATGACACCGGGCGCGGTGTCCCGCAGGGACAGCACCCGCAACACGGCCCGCCAACGCTCCCGCAGCCCTCCGCCGCCGGCAACCGCACCGACACCACGGCCGGCCACCCCCGCAGCCGCACCGGCGCCTCCCCCACCCATACCGGCGGGCAGACCGGCGCCCTCACCAGCCGCCCCAGCAGCCACCCCGGGCAGGCTCTCCGTCAGTAGTCCCACTGCCGTGTGCACGGCGTCCACATGGCCGCGCATTTCCTCGGCCGCGTCGGTGTCGAGTGCGACGCAGGCCGGGGGCAGGCCGACGAAGACGCGTTCGGCGAGACCCGCCGCGACCTCGGCCAGCGCACCGGTGTCGGTGCCGCGCACGTCGCCGTAGCGCAGCGAGCGGACCAGGGCGGGCAGGGCCTGGGCGAGGTGGCCGACGTCGGTGTCCAGGGCCGCCCGGTCGGCGAGCACCCGCATGACCACGGGCAGCGCGTCCGGCAGCCCGGCCAGCAGGCACTGTTCGGCGAGCGCGGTGACGTCGGCGAGTGCTTCCGCCCCCGTGGCGTCCGCCTCCGCCTTGGCCCGTGCCGCCGCGTGGACGGTCGTCCCCCACACGCCCGCCTCGGCGACGCGCACCGACAGCTCGGGCTCCCAGCGCAGCCGCCAGGTCTCCCGGAACGTGCCCGTGCTCCCCCGGGACCGGGCCGGCTCGCCCCAGCCGACGCCGAGCAGCCGCAGCCGGTGCAGCAGCCTGCTGCGGCCGGCGTCGGTGTCCCCGCGCAGGTCCAGCTCCAGCTCACGCTCCAGCGCCTCGGGTTTCAGCCGCAGCGACCGCTGCTGCCGGACCAGGTCGCGCTGCAACGGCACCGCGGGCGCCGACTCCGGGACCTCGCCCAGGACGTCCCCGACCACCAGCCGGTCGTGCACCAGCGCCAGCGGTACGTCCGAGCCGTCGCACAGCACCGCCCGCACCGCGTCGGTGGTCTCGCCCAGGCCGGGCAGCGGGCGGCCCCGCAGCGCGGCCAGGGTCTCCGCGAGCCGTACGGCCTCGATGACGTGCGCGGAGGACACGATCCGGTCCTCCTCGCGCAGCAGCCGGGCGACCTTGGTCAACCACCGCTCGACCGGCCGGTCGGGCGCGTGGAACAGATGCCCGTACCAACCGGGCGAGTCGATGCCGGCGCCGTAGCCGCCGGACCGGGCCAGCCTGCGGTGCGTCCACGGCACCCAGGTCAGGTCGGTCCTGGTCCTGGGCAGCCCCTTGAGCAGCGCCCGGTCGGCGGTGACGGTGGTCCGCTCGCGCAGCGCGGGCACGTGCCAGGCCCCGCAGACCACGGCCACGGCGTCGCCGAACTCCTTGCGCGCGTCCCGAAGCCTGAGCCGCATGTGCGCCTCGCGGACGAGGTCCCGGGTTCGCCCGCCGGCGCCGTACCGCTCGCGCAGCGCTCCCATGGCCTCCGCCACCGCCGCGAACGGCGCGAAGGGGTCACGGGCACCCGGCCCCCGGTGCTCGACGACGTCCTCCCACCAGCGCTCGGGATCGTCGTACCCGGCCGCCTCCGCGAGCACGGCGAGGGGATCGACACGGACCTGGTCATCGTGACCGGAGCCGGGATCGGGTCCGGGCCCGGGCTCTCCGGCGTCGTCACCGTCGCCGCCGTCGTCACCGTCGCCGCCGTCGTCGTGACCGGACTCGCCCGCTTCCTTCTGCCACGCCAGCGTGTGCGTGGCCGGCAGGTCGATGAAGCGGGCCGGTACGCCCTGTTCCAGGGCCCACCGGATGGCCACCCACTCGGGACTGAACTCGGCGAACGGCCAGAAGGCCGAGCGGCCGGGCTCGTCCACGGCGTGGGCGAGCAGGGCGACCGGGGGCCGCAGGCCCGGGTCGGCGGCCAGCGGGATCAACGCGTCGGCCTCGGGCGGCCCCTCGATCAGGACGACGGCCGGACGGGCGGCGTCCAGCGCGGCCCGCACCGCGCGCGCGGATCCGGGCCCGTGGTGCCGGACTCCGAGCAGCAGCGGCCCGGAGGCGTACGCCGTGCTCCCGCCCGTCCCGGTCATGCGCTCACCTCCCGGCAGGCGCGGTAGAAGTCGGTCCAGCCCTCGCGCTCACGGACGACCGTCTCCAGGTACTCCTGCCAGACGACCCGGTCGGCCGCCGGGTCGCGGACGACGGCGCCCAGGATGCCGGCGGCGACGTCCCCCGGGCGCAGCACGCCGTCGCCGAAGTGGGTGGCGAGCGCGAGGCCGTTCGTGACGACGGAGATCGCCTCCGCAGTGGACAGCGTGCCGCTGGGCGACTTCAGTTTGGTGCGGCCGTCTGCGGTGATGCCGTCGCGCAGCTCGCGGAAGACGGTGACGACCCGGCGGATCTCCTCGATGCCGTCGGGCGCGGCCGGCAGGTCGAGGGAGCGGCCGAGTTGCTCGACCCGGCGGGTGACGATGTCGACCTCGGCGTCGGCGCTCTCCGGCAGCGGCAGCACCACGGTGTTGAAGCGGCGGCGCAGGGCGCTGGAGAGGTCGTTGACCCCGCGGTCGCGGTCGTTGGCGGTGGCGATGAGGTTGAAGCCGCGGACCGCCTGGACCTCTTGGCCGAGCTCGGGGATGGGCAGGGTCTTCTCGGACAGGATCGTGATGAGCGTGTCCTGCACGTCGGCCGGGATGCGGGTCAGCTCCTCCACCCGGGCCGTCATGCCCTCGGCCATGGCGCGCATCACGGGGCTGGGCACGAGCGCGTCGCGGCTCGGGCCGTGCGCGAGGAGCTGCGCGTAGTTCCAGCCGTACCGGATCGCCTCCTCCGGCGTGCCGGCCGTGCCCTGCACCAGCAGGGTCGAGTCACCGCTCACGGCGGCGGCCAGGTGTTCCGACACCCAGGTCTTGGCGGTGCCGGGCACGCCGAGCAGGAGCAGGGCGCGGTCGGTGGCGAGCGTGGTGACGGCGACCTCGACGATACGGCGCGGGCCCACGTACTTGGGTGTGATCACCGTGCCGTCCGGCAGGGTGCCGCCGAGCAGGTACGTCGCCACCGCCCACGGCGACAGCTTCCAGCGGGCCGGGCGCGGGCGGTCGTCCTGGGCGGCGAGCGCGGCGAGTTCGGCCGCGAAGGCGTGCTCGGCGTGCGGTCGCAGCGCCTGCGCGGTCTCGTCGCGGTCGGGTGCGGCGGTCGTCGGTTCCACGGACACAGACATGGCTGAGGCCCCCTCCAGCTCGGCCGGTTCGGATCTGGCATCCACCGTGCACCACGCCACTGACAATCGCTCTGACCAGCACAAACGTGCTCGCCGGACCGATTGTCAGTGGCGGGACCTACCGTCGGGGACATGACTGAGCAGGGGGTGCGCTGGACCGCGGACCAGGTGCTGGCACTGGCGCCTGACGCCGCGTCACGCAAGGCGGGGAGCAAACTCGCCGTGGCCGGGCCGTGGTCCGGGACGGGCAGCGGAGAGGGGACGGTGTGGGGGCTGTGCAAGGGCAGCGGCAGCAGGCCGTACCAGACGGTGGTGGACCTGGCCGACGCGGCCGGGCCGGCGTACAAGTGCAGTTGTCCGAGCCGTAAGTTCCCGTGCAAGCACGCGCTCGGGCTGCTTCTGCTGTGGGCGGGTGACGACGGCGCGGTGCCGGCCGCCGGGCAGCCGCCGGAGTGGGCCGGGCAGTGGCTCGCGGGCCGGCGCGGACGTGCCGAGACCAGGCGCAAGCAAGCCGAGGGGGGTTCCGCCGCCGGGCCCGCCGATCCGGAGGCGGCCCGGCGGCGGGCCGAACGCCGGGCCGAGCGGGTCACGGCGGGCGCGAGCGAGCTGGAGCAGCGCCTGGCCGACCTGCTGCGCGGCGGTCTGGCCGCGGCCGAACACGCGGGGTACGGCCTGTGGGACGAGACGGCGGCCCGCATGGTCGACGCCCAGGCGCCAGGACTGGCCGCGCGCGTCCGGGAACTGGGGGCGGTCCCGGCGTCCGGCGCGGGCTGGCCGGCGCGGCTGCTGGAGGAGTGCGCGCTGCTGCACCTGCTCGACCAGGGCTGGCTGCACCGTGACCGGCTGCCGGACGGCCTCGCGGCCACGGTCCGCTCCCGGCTCGGCCTGCCCGCCACGCCGGACGGCCCGCCGGTGCGCGACCACTGGCTGGTCCTCGCCCAGTACGACACGGTGGACCCGAAACTGACGACGCGCCGGATATGGCTGCACGGCGCCGAGTCCGGCGGTACCCGGCTGCTGCTGTCCTACGGAGCGGCGGGCCGGGCACCGGAGCTGTCCCTGCCGGTGGGCCTCGCCCTGGAGGCGGAGCTGACGGCGTATCCGGGCTCCGGCCGGTCCCGGGCCGCCCTGGGCGAGCGGTTCGCCCCACCGGCCCCGGCCGCGTTCCGCCCACCCGGCGTGACGACGGCCGAGGCGGCGGCCCGGTACGGCGAGGCCCTGCGCGACGACCCGTGGCTGGACGCGGTCCCCGTGACCCTGGACCGGGTGACGCCCGTCCCGGACGGCGAGGGATGGCAACTGGCCGACGCGGACACGGACACGGCCCTGCCGCTGACCCGGGGCGCCCGCTCCCGGCCCGGCCTGTGGCGACTGGTCGCCCTGTCCGGCGGCGCCCCCGTCACGGTCTTCGGCGAGTGCGGCCACCGCGGCTTCACCCCGCTCACGGCCTGGGCGGAGGGAGAGGGTGAGGCGGTGCCGCTGTGCTGAACCCGGCGGGCGAACGCGGAAGGCAAGAAGGCAGAAGGACAGAAGGAGGGGAAGGGAACGTGATGAACGGGGCACGGCCGAGCGACGGGACACGGGCCGACGGGGACGCGGGCCGTCCGGGGCGCTCCTGGGAGAAGCCGGCGAACACCGCGGACGACTCGGTCGGCTCCTCCGGAAACCGCCCGCAGGCCCCGGCGCCCTCTCAGCCGGCCTCGGCGCCCTCCTGGGAGAAGCCGGCGAGCACCGCGGACGACTCGGTCCGCTCCTCCGGAAACCGCCCGCAGGCCCCGGCGCCCTCCCAGCCGGCCCCGGCGCCCTCCTGGGAGGACCTGGTCACCACCGCGCTCCTCGGTACCGACCGGCGCGCCCCGGCGCACGTCGTGCCGGGTCGCCCGGCCCCGGTGGCACTGCTCGACGCGGCGGCCGTGGCGACCGTACGGCGGCGGGCCGGGCTGCGGCCCGCGCGGGCGGCGCGGCGCCTCGCTCCGGCACCCGCCGATCCACGCCCCGCCCTGCCCGCACCGGCGGCCCGCAGACTCACCACCCTGCTGGCCGACCGGTCCGGCGGCGCGGCCGGCGGCCGGCGGGGCAGCTCCCCGGACCTCATGGAGTTGCTCCCCCAGTGGCTCGCGGCGGCCAACGCGCACGGCTACGCGGCGCCCCCGCAGCTGCTGCCCGCACTGCTGGACGCGGCCCGGGGCCGCACGGACCTGCGTCCGGCGGCGTTGGCCTTCGCCGGCCCGCGCGCGCTGTGGCTGGCCCGGCTGAACCCGGACTGGCGGTTCGCCCTGCGCGCGGCCCCGGGCGGCGGCGCGGCGCTGCCCGATCCGGAGGACGCCGATGCGGTGCGCCGGTTGTGGGCGGAGGGGCTGTTCGCCGAGCGGGCGGCGCTGCTGGGGGCCCTGCGTGCCCGTACGCCCGAACTGGGCCGTGAGTTGATGGCGTCGACGTGGGCGACGGAGCGGGCGGAGGACCGGCTGATGTTCCTCGACTCCCTGCGCACGGGTCTGTCGGACGCGGACGAACCCTTCCTTGAGCAGGCGTTGGGCGACCGCAGCCGCAATGTCCGGGCGACTGCGGCGGAACTGCTGTCGGCGCTGCCGGGCTCGGCGCTCGCCGCACGGATGGCCGTACGGGCCTCGGCGTGTGTGGCCCTGGACCGTACGGGGAGCGCGCCGGCGATCGCGGTGGAGGCGCCGCTCGAATGCGACGCGGCCATGGAGCGGGACGGGGTGGTGGCGGCACCGCCCGCGGGACGGGGAGAACGGTCGTGGTGGCTGGGCCAGTTGGTGGAGGCCGCCCCGCTCGGCACCTGGTCGCAGCGGCTCGGCGGGCGCACGCCCCAGGAGATCGTGGCGCTGCCGGTGGCGGACGGCTGGCAGGGTGAGTTGCACGCGGCCTGGTGCCGGGCGGCGGTACGCCAACAGGACGCCGCCTGGTCGCGGGCGCTGCTCGGCTCGCCGTCGGCACCGGAGGCCGGCGGCCCGGGCGCGGTCTCCCTGGCGGAGCGGGCGAAGCTGCTGGCCGCGCTGGATCCGGCGGAACGGGCCGCGTGGGTCGCCGGATTCATCGCCACGCACGGCCTGTCGGAGGCGTTCCAGTTGCTCGGGGTGTGCGCCGTCCCCTGGGCTCCCCCGCTGGGCCGGGCGGTCGTGGACGCCCTGAACATCGCTCGGGACGCGGGCAGTTACCCATGGAGCTTCAGCGGGGTGATGGGACTGGCGGAGCGCTGCCTGGACCCGGCGGAGGCCGTCCGGCTGGAGGCGCTGCTGGCGGTGCCCGACGAGCGGGAGGACGCCGCGCCCGGGGCCGGCGGCTACTGGGCGGAGGCGTTCCAGCGGCTGGGCACCACCCTGCGGCTGCGGGCGGCGATGACCCGGGAACTGACCCCGCCCGCCCCGGCCACACCACCGCCGAGCCCACCCGCGCAGCCGCCGGAACCTCCCGCACGGCCACGGGAGGCAGCCGCGTAACCCGCAAAGGAGCCACCCGGCCGCCCGGGGGCAGGCGCGGAAGGGCCGGGGGCACCACGTAACGTCCGAGGGCAGCCGCGGAACAGCCGAGGCCAGCCGCCGCCTACCGGGCATGAGCAGCCGCGGAACCGCCGACAGCGATCGCGGAACGGAACCGCCGGCAGCAGCCGCTTGACCGCTCGACGAGGGGCAGTCGCGCAATGGCTCGGCGAAGGGCAGTCGCGTGACGGACCGGACGAGGACAGGCGCGCAACGGCCCAGGCCAGCCGCCTATCGGGCGGAAGCGGTCCCCCACCGCCGGAAGCCGCCACGCAGCCGCCGGAGGCAGCCGCTCAGCCCCCCGATGCCGCCGGCTGGCGGACGTTCTCGCGGACCCACTCCACGATCGACGCGGTCGTCGCCCCCGGGGTGAAGATCTCCGCCACACCCTTCTCCTTCAGCGGCGGGATGTCCTCGTCCGGGATGATGCCGCCGCCGAAGACGAGGATGTCCTCGGCCTCCCGCTCCCGGAGCAGGTCGATGACCGCGGCGAACAGCGTGTTGTGGGCGCCGGAGAGGATGGACAGGCCGATCGCGTCGGCGTCCTCCTGGATGGCGGTGTCGACGATCTGTTCCGGCGTCTGGTGGAGCCCGGTGTAGATGACCTCCATACCGGCGTCGCGCAGGGCCCGCGCGATCACCTTGGCCCCACGATCGTGGCCGTCGAGCCCCGGCTTGGCGACCACCACGCGGATCGGACCGGCTGCCACACCCATCACTGCCTCCATCAAGCGACCACGGAAGCGATCGCTTCCGTCCGTATCGACAAGTACCGCACTTTTGGCGCGTTCCGCCACCGTCGCGAAGTGAACGAACGTTATCTCCAGCATCCCGCAAGCGGCAGTTTTACGGTGCGCTCCGAGGGGGAAATCACATGGTGGGACATGAGGGCACACGGAGGTCGAGCCGTCCCCCGGCGTGCCGACAGGAGGTGCCCATGAAGGTCACCGGGGTTTTGCCGCTCTTCTTCCTCCCGCTCTGCCGCCGTCTGTGGCCCGGCAGACTGGCCGGACTGTCCATGACGCTGCTGCGGGCGACGGCCCTGGAGGCGGCGATCCTGGCGGGCCACCTCCTGCTGTATCCGACCGGTCTGATCCAGGAGCGGCGCTCCGGCGTCCTGCCCGCCCCGGACGGCGCCGCCCGGCTGCCGGTCCGCCCCGCGCCACCGGTCGTCCTGCTGCACGGCTTCATCGACAACCGATCGGTGTTCGTCCTGCTCCGCCGCACCCTCGCCCAGCACGGCAGGCACCGGGTGGAGTCACTCAACTACTCGCCGCTGACCTGCGACATTCGCATCGCGGCCGAGTTGCTCGGCCGGCACATCGAGGAGATCTGCGAGCGCACCGGCAGTGCCCGGGTCGACATCGTCGGGCACAGCCTCGGGGGCCTGATAGCGCGCTATTACACCCAGTGCCTGGGCGGTGACCTGCGGGTACGCACGCTGGTCACCCTCGGCACCCCGCACTCGGGGACCCGGGTGGCGCCGCTGGCGGACGCGCACCCGATCGTGCGGCAGATGCGGCCCGGCTCCGCGGTCATCGAGGAACTGGCCCGGCCCGCCCCCGGCTGCCGGACCCGCTTCGTGAGCTTCTGGAGCGACCTGGACTCGCTGATGGACCCCCTGGAGTCGGCCCGCCTGGAGCACCCGGACCTGGACGCGCAGAACGTCCGGGTGACCGGCATCGGCCATCTCGCCCTGCCCGTGCATCCCGCCGTAGCGGCCGGGATACGCGAGGCCCTGGACGTCCCGCACTCCGAGGACCGGGCCGCCGGCGGCCTGACGGTGGCCTGAGGCCCGGCCGCGACCGGAGCGCGGAGCCCGCGCTCACAGACGCACCGCTCGCGCACAGCCGACGCATCACCGACGCACAGCCCGCACCTCGCCGCTCGACATCGAACATTCTTCGAACGCAAGGCCAAGGTCAGGTCCTGGAGCCCCGAAACACGGCCGAATGCCCGTTTCCGGCCCACGCGAAACAGGCCGAAGATTGTCGCGCCCAGGTACCGCCGGGTACAGTCGCCGCACTGCTCTGGCAGCCCCTGTTGTCGAGGCGAAAGAGAAGTTGGTGAACGACCGTCACCCGTCGGGGACCATGACCACCCCGGCCCCGGCTTCCGACGCCTCCACCGCGCACTACGTGCCGTACGGGGCACAGGAAGCCCCCTACGACGACCTCACCACGTACGGCGGTTACGACGCCACCGGTTTTGCCGGTGGCTCCGGAAGCACCACGGCCTTCCACACCGACCCGCTCTTCGGCAGCCTTCCGGGCAGCGAGCAGACCACTGGCGCGTACGACACCACGCACTGGCAGACCGGCACCGCCCAGACCCCGGCCTACGACCCGTACGCGGCACAGCAGTACGCCACCTACGACTCCGGCGTCTACGACAGCACCGCCTGGGCCGTCCCCGCGCAGGCCACCGGCAACGACGTCAGCGGCCAGTGGGACGCCACCGCCTGGTCGCAGCCCGACTCGTCCGGCGGCGCCGATCCCACCCAGCAGTGGGAGTGGGGCACCCAGACCTTCGACACGGGCGCGTACGACGCCACGCAGTGGAACTCCGCGGGACAGAGCGTGCCGGCGCAGTCGGAGCCGGGTGGCGAACCGTTCGATCAGCAGGCCACCGCGACCTTCGAGGCGGTCGGCGACCCGCAGTCCGCGTTCGAGCAGGCGGGGGATCCGCAGGCGGCCGCGGCCTTCGAGCAGATGCCGTACGAGGACACCGCCTTCGGTGAACAGCCCGCCGCCGAGGGCCAGTCGGACTCCACCGGCGAACTGCCCGCCGTGACCGGCCTGCTGGACGACCAGGAGGAGGTCGCCCCGGCGCCGACGACCCGCGCGGCCTCGCGCGGCGGGGCGCGCTCCCGGCGCCGCCCGCCCGCCAAGCGCTCCGCGCTGCTGACCGTCGCCGTGCCGTCGGCCTGTGTGATGGGGGTGGCCGGGATCGCCGCCGCCTCGGTCGGCGCGCTGACCGACGACTCCAAGGACACCGCCACGACCGCCTCGGACGCGCAGCCGGTCAAGCCGTCCGTCGCCAACAGCAAACTGGACAGCCAGCTCAAGACGCTCTCCGCGGGCGCCGACGACTTCGCCGACCGGGCGAGCCGTACCCAGGAGCGGATCGACCTCAAGGCGCAGCAGGAGCTGGAGAAGAAGAAGGCGGCAGCGGAGGCCGCGCTGAAGGAGCGGCTGCGGCCCAAGTTCGCGCTGCCGGTCGCGCAGCACGGACTCAGCGCCTACTTCGGTCAGGCGGGCATCAACTGGATGTCGGTGCACACCGGCATCGACTTCCCCGTCTCCTACGGCACCACGGTGATGGCCGCCACCGACGGCACCGTCACCACCAAGTGGAACAGCGCCTACGGCAACATGATGATCGTGACGGCGAAGGACGGCACGGAGACCTGGTACTGCCACCTCTCCAGCTACAGCGTCGCCTCCGGTACGACCGTCAAGGCCGGCCAGCCGATCGGCCACTCCGGGAACTCCGGCAACTCCACGGGCCCGCACCTGCATTTCGAGGTACGGCCGGCGGGCGGGGCGGCCATAGACCCGCTGCCGTGGCTGCGGAGCCACGGGCTGAATCCCACGTAGACCCCGGGGCCCCGCACGTCAGCGGGGCCCTTTCGGTCCGCTACAGCTTCTCCACCGGCGCGTACCGCAGCAGCAGCCGCTTCGGCTTGGTGTCCCCGAAGTCGATCGTCGCCTCCGCGTTCGCGCCCGTCCCCTTCACGGCGACGACCGTGCCGAGCCCGAACTGGTCGTGGGTGACCCGGTCCCCGACGGCCAGCGCGACCACCGGCTTCTCCGCCGTGCGCCGCGTGGCGAACCCGGACGCGCCCGACGCCGAGGAGCGCGAACGGGTCGACGACAGCGAGGCGGCGATCCCGGACGCCGGCCCGGAGGCCATGGGCGCCGCCGCCCCGGTCCGCTTCCACTCGACATGGGCGGGCGGGATCTCCTCCAGGAAGCGGGAGGGCGGGTTGTACGACGGCTGGCCCCAGGCGCTGCGCATCGCCGACCGCGTGAGGTACAGCCGCTCCCGCGCGCGCGTGATGCCGACGTACGCCAGGCGCCGCTCCTCCTCCAGCTCCTTGGTCTCGCCGAGGGCGCGCATGTGCGGGAAGACGCCGTCCTCCATGCCGGTCAGGAACACGACCGGGAACTCCAGGCCCTTGGCGGTGTGCAGGGTCATCAGTGTGATGACGCCGTCGCCGTCCTCCTCGTCCGGGATCTGGTCGGAGTCGGCGACCAGGGCGACCTGCTCCAGGAAGTCGGCCAGGGTCCCCTGCTCGCCCTCGCCCCGCTCCTGTTCGAACTCCAGGGCCACGGCCGCGAGTTCCTGAAGGTTCTCGATCCGGGTCTCGTCCTGCGGGTCGGTGGAGGCCTGCAACTCGGCCAGGTAACCGGTGCGTTCCAGGACGGCCTCCAGCACGGTGGCCGGTCCGGCGCCGGACTCGACGATCGTCCGCAGGTCCTCCATCAGCGTGTTGAACCGCTTGACCGCGTTGGTGGAGCGCGCGGCCATGCCGTACGCCTCGTCCACGCGCTTCAGGGCCTGCGGGAAGCTGATCTTCTCGCGCTGGGCGAGGGCGTCGACCATCGCCTCCGCGCGCTCGCCGATGCCCCGCTTGGGCACGTTGAGGATGCGGCGCAGCGGCACCGAGTCCTCGGGGTTGGCGAGGACACGCAGGTAGGCGAGGACGTCCCGGACCTCCTTGCGCTCGTAGAAGCGGACTCCGCCGACGACCTTGTAGGGCAGGCCGACGCGGATGAAGATCTCTTCGAAGACACGGGACTGGGCGTTGGTGCGGTAGAAGACGGCGACGTCTCCCGCACGCGCGTGGCCCGCGTCGACCAGGCGGTCTATCTCCTCGGCGACGAACTGGGCCTCGTCGTGCTCGGTGTCGGCGACGTATCCGACGATCCGGGCGCCGTGACCGGCGTTGGTCCACAGGTTCTTCGGGCGGCGGGACTCGTTGCGCTCGATGACCGCGTTGGCGGCGGACAGGATGGTCTGCGTGGAGCGGTAGTTCTGCTCCAGCAGGATCGTCGTCGCGTTCGGGTAGTCCTCCTCGAACTGGAGGATGTTGCGGATCGTCGCACCCCGGAAGGCGTAGATCGACTGGTCCGCGTCGCCCACGACGCAGAGTTCGGCGGGCGGGATGTCGTACTCGCCGGGCGGGGTGTCCTCGTCGTGATCCCCGGTGCCGACGAGTTCCCGCACGAGCGCGTACTGGGCGTGGTTGGTGTCCTGGTACTCGTCCACCAGGACGTGCCGGAAGCGGCGGCGGTAGTGCTCGGCGACGTCCGGGAAGGCGCGCAGCAGGTTGACCGTCGTCATGATCAGGTCGTCGAAGTCCAGTGCGTTCGCCTCGCGCAGCCGCGACTGGTACAGGGCGTAGGCCTGCGCCAGGGTCTTCTCGAAGCCGTCGGCGGCCTGGGCGGCGAAGTCCTCCTCGTCGATCAGCTCGTTCTTCAGGTTGCTGATCTTCGCGCTGAAGGACTTCGGCGGGAAGCGCTTGGGGTCGAGCTCCAGATCGCGGCAGACCAGGGCCATCAGGCGCTTGCTGTCGGCGGCGTCGTAGATCGAGAACGACGAGGTGAAGCCGAGCTTCTTGCTCTCGCGCCGGAGGATGCGCACACACGCGCTGTGGAAGGTCATCACCCACATCGCGTTCGCGCGCGGGCCGACGAGCTGCTCGACGCGCTCCTTCATCTCGCCCGCGGCCTTGTTGGTGAAGG
>NZ_PQSU01000051.1 GCF_002920615.1 Streptomyces sp. Ru62 | reverse complement strand
CTGGACCCACGCCGAAGAAGTCAACGACGCCCTCCTCACCTTCCTCGCCAAGTAGTCACCGCCGATGCCACGGTGGCCCACTCCGCGATCCGGCGGTGCGGGCCACCCGGGCACAGCGCCATGTCGTCCGGAGGCGGCGCGGACGGACAGCGGAACACCTGCCTGGTCTGTCGTCGACCACGTCGAATGACAGATGTCAGGGACGTCACACGTGTCTAGGTTGGAAGGATCTCGCTGCCCGGGCCCGACCCGCCCGGTCGTGCGGGCCCGTGGGCGGACCGGCCTCGCCGGGCGGGAAGGCCATCGAACGAACCGGAGATGCGGCATGAAGCCGGACACCCACCTCTGCGGCGCCGTGAGCGCGCCCCCGTTCGGCGACGGCGGTGCGGCACGCCACGGAGAGGACGGCCCGCTCCCGCCCGCCGGCGGCGAGCGGCCCGCGCCGACCCGTGTGCCGGCTGTCCCCCGTCGACGGCTGGCCTCCGAGCAGAAGGCAGGAACGAGCCGATGACGACCACTTCTCCCCCGTACCCGGGCACGCGGGCCGAGGCGGCTCCGCGTTCCTCGGCGTCGGGCAGCGCCCGGCCCGCCGAGGCGGTCGGCAGGGGCGGTGACCTCGACACCTGCTGGCGCGCCCTCGGCCGGGCCGCACAGGGCCGGGGTGCCGCGGTGGTCGTGCGGGGCGAGGCCGGAATGGGCAAGAGCACGCTCCTGGGGAGCGTCGCGGACCGGGCGGCCGGCAGCGGGTGGCGGGTCCTGCGCGTGTCGGGCCGCGACACGCGCGCCAGGGGTGCCTTCGGCGCGTTCGAGCCCCTGGCCGGTGAACTGCTCGCTCTGGCCGTCGGGCTGCCGGACCTGCTGCGCACGGCTCTGCGGAGGGCGCTGGAGGGCGACCCGGCCCCGGACGCGCTGTCCACGTACGCGGCGCTGAGGCAGGTGCTGGCGGCCGCGGCACAGCGCGGTCCCGTCCTGCTGGTCGTCGACGACTGCCATCTGCTCGACACCGCCTCGGCCCGGCCGTCACGTTCGTCACCAACCGTCTGCCGGGCACGGCCGTCGCCGTGCTGGCGGCCACGGCGGTCGATGTCCGCGACCCCTTCGACGGGTGCGAGATCACGGAGGTGTCGCTGACCGGCCTGGACCAGCACCGGGCAGGGCGCCTGCTGGCGGACCGCCACCCGGGCCTCCCCGCGGTGGTGCGCGCCGCGGTGACCTCGGCCGCGCAGGGCAATCCGCTGGCCCTGCTCAGCCTTTCCGACGCGCTGACCCCGGCGCAGCGCGACGGCGGTACACCCCTTCCCGACCCCCTGCCGGCGGGCCCGCTGCTGGACGGCAGGCTGGGCGGACTGTTCCGGTCGCTGCCGCGCCCCACCCGCGATCTCCTGGCCCTCCTCGCCCTGACCGAGGCGGGCATGAGCACGGTGGATCTCGCGCACGCGGCAGCGCGGCTCGGCACGGGGCTCGACGCCCTCGACCCGGCGGAGAAGGCGGGACTCGTCCGCGGTGACCGCACGGTGCGTTTCACGCGCCGCTTCCTCCCGGCCCTGGCGTACTCCACGGCCTCCCCGGCCGCGCGGCGGCGGGCCCACACCGCCTGGACGGACCTCGGCCTGGCGCGGTGGGGGACGTCGGCGGGCGACGGGGCGCACGCCGCCCGGGGCACCGACGGGGGCGCGCCCTTCGACCGGCTCGCCCGGGCGGCCGCGGCCCGGGGCCAGTGGAGCGCCGCGCTGCACGCATGGCAGCGGGCCGCCGACGCCGGATCGGACCCGGCGGGCCGTTCCCGCAGGTACGCGGCCGCGGCGACCATGGCCCTGCGCTGTGGCCGCCCGAACCTCGCGATGGCGCTGAGCCGTCAGGCGCAAGGGGGCCGGGAGCCGGCGCTGACCCGCACCGTCAGCATGGTCCAGGCGAGCGCGGGGTTCGACACCGCCTTCACCGCCGAGACGAACCGGGCCTCCCTCTCCTCGGCCCTGACACAGGGTCAGGTGCTGGGGTCCGACGGGCGTGAGTGGGCCGCCTTCCAGCTGGCCCTGCTCGGCTCGCTGACCCACCGGCCGGAACCGGCACGCCAGGCGCTGGACTGGCTCAGCGCGCGGTCGGCGCCCAGCGCGGCGCTGCGCACGGCCGTACTCGCCCACCTGGACCCGGTGGGCCGGCTGAGTGAGATCAGGTCGGGTCTGGCCGAGGCGGCCGGTCCCGCGGCCGCAGGGCTCGCCCGTTCGACCGCGCGGGAACTGACATGGCTGGCGGACGCGGCGTGGCGCATCGACGACATCGCGCTCAGTGAACACCTGACGGCGGCCGCCCTGCGGCGCGGCGGGCCGGAGGACCGTACCCATCTCTCCCACGCCTCCGCCCTCCAGGTCGCGCTGATGGTGGCGGCCGGGCGGTGGTCGGAGGTGCACACCGTGGTGCCGGCGCGGCTGCGGGAGGCCGAGCGCGAGGGCCTGACCCGGTACGGCGTCTCGCTCAAGGCCCAACTGCTCCTGGTCTGCGCCTTCCAGGGGCGTGCCGAGCAGGCGGCCGAACTGCTGGCGGACGTCCGCCGGTGGGCCCGTACGTACGACTCCCCCCACCACGGCCAGATCGCGTCCTACGCCGCGTACCTGCTGACCGAGTCCGGCGCCGCCGCGGCCGGCGGCGGGAGCCACCCGCCGCTGCCGCCCGGGCCGGTGAGTGACGTGGTGGCGCGCTACGCCTACGTGGACACCGTACGAGCGGCGCTGGCCCGCGGCCGGACGACACTGGCCCGGGCCCACGCCGCGCGTGCGTCGCTGCACGGTCTCGACGGGTTCTCGGCGGACATGCGGCTCGCGGTCCGCCACGGCCGGGCGCTCCTGGCCGCCCACGACGGCCGTCACGACGCGGGGGCGCTGTTCCGCTCCGCCGCCGAGGCGGCCACGGCCGCCTCCCGCCCCTTCGCCCGTGGCAGGCTCGCCCTGGACCACGGGATATGGTTGAAGCGGCAACGGGAGATGGCCGGGGCGCGCAGTCAACTGCGGTTCGCCCACGACCTGTTCACCCGGCTGGGAGCCGCGCCCTGGCAGGAGTCCGCGCGTGCCGAACTGCGGGCGGTCGGCGTGAGTCTCGCCGGCCCGGGCGCTGTCCCGCACGTGGACCCCGGGCGTCCCGCCCTGACCGCTCAGGAACTGCGGATCGTCCGGATGGCCGCCCGCGGGCTGTCCAACCAGGAGATCGCGGACCAGCTCGCCATCTCGCCACGGACGGTGGCTTCCCATCTGTACAAGGTGTTTCCGCGGCTGGGCATCAGCTCCCGCCGGGAACTCGACCGCGCATTGCAGGAACTCGGTGATCACACATGACACGAAGTGCC
Source organism: Streptomyces sp. Ru62 (assembly GCF_002920615.1). Lineage (GTDB taxonomy): Bacteria > Actinomycetota > Actinomycetes > Streptomycetales > Streptomycetaceae > Streptomyces. The sequence continues at coordinate 42,471 of NZ_PQSU01000051.1, read as the reverse complement.
GTCAAGGCGGTGCGGGAGCGTCCGGGTACGGCCGGCCGGTTCCGTCTGACGTCCGTGCCGGACGCGCCGGCGATGAGGGCCCTGGGAGGGGGCGAGGACCGGGACGCCCTGCCGGTGACGCTCACCCTGACGGCGAGCGACGTGCTCACGGAGGAGGGCGCGCAGGCCTACCTCCGTGCGGCGTCGGGTGTGCGGGTGGTGCCCTGGGAGGACCGGCACGGTGCCGACGTGGCACTGGTGCTGGCGCACAAGGTCTCCCTGGCGACACTCACACGTGTCGAGGAGGTCGCCGGGCCGGGCCAGGGGCGGGGGGTGCCGGTGCTGCTGGTGGTGGACTCGATCAGCGAGCGGCACCTGTTGTACGCGGTCGACCGCGGTGTGGTGGGTGTGCTGCTGCGCGGCGAGGTCGGTTACGCCGACATCGTGCGGGCGAGTCGCAGGGCCCTGCAAGGAGAGTCGCCGCTGCCGCCCACTTTGGTGCGCGCCCTGGTCGAGCGGCTGCGTTCGCTGCCCGGGCACCAGCCTGGCTCGTCCGACCTGTCCGCCCGGGAGGTGGACGTCCTGCGGCTGCTGGCCGAGGGGTTGAGCACCGCGGAGGTGGCGGCACGCCTCAACTACTCGGAACGCACGATCAAGAACGTGCTGCACGACGTCATCACCCGGCTGGGCCTGCGCAACCGGACGCAGGCGGTGGCCTACGCCATCCGCAACGGCGCGCTGTGAGGCGGTACCGCGCGCGGGTGGCCCTCGTGGCACGCCGTCGAGGGCGGCGTGCCCCCGTCGAGGCCGAAACACTCTCGTGTCGTCACCGAGCACAAGGCGATGACGAGCCAAGGCCCCCTTGTGCGGTCTGACGGCACATCCGGACGGGACGCCTGCCCGCCGGTGGCGGGCCGTCGGGTCCTCGCGCAGCCGCGCCGAAGCGGTGTGCGGGGGTGCGGCGGACCACGGGTCGGCGGACCGCCCTGCGGACTCGGCGACGCCCCGGTCAGCAGGCCCCGGAACCAACTCCCCCCACGGCAGGATCACGCCAGAGCACTGGCGCACTCCCCTACCCGCGGAGGCGGCGCATGCGAGCACTTTCCCACGACCTACCAGGCTTCCGGCCCGGCCCGACCGGCCGGGACCGCGGCGCGAACCCGCCCGGCGGCGCCGACGGGACGGGCACGGACCGGGACGCGCTCCGTCCGGCTCCGGCGGCGCGATCCGCGCTGCTGGGCCGGGAGACGGAGATGCGCGTGCTGAAACGTTTCCTCTCGGACGCCCGGGCGTCAGGCGCCGCGCTGGTCGTCCGCGGTGCCTCCGGTATCGGCAAGACGGCACTGCTGGAGGAGACCACGCGACTGGCCGGAACCGGATTCACGCTGCTCGACGTCCGCGGCCTGCGGGCCGAGGCCGACCTCCCGGCCGCCGCCCTCACCCGCATCCTGCTGCGGTGCGGGTCCGGCACGGACCGTCACACCCCGCCCGACGGAGCCGGCGGCTGGCTCCCGGTGCACGGAGCCTCGACCGTGCCACGCGACGCGGGGGCGGCCCTGGCCCAGGCCCTCCACTCGGCCGGAGCCTCGGCGCACGAGCCCGTGCTCCTGGTCCTCGACGACGCCCACTGGTTCGACGCCGAGTCCCTGGACGCCCTGGGCCGGGCGCTGCCCCGGCTGGCCGGGAAGCGGGTGAGCGTGCTGCTGTCCGCCGATCCCGCGGCCGGACCAGCCGTCCTGCCCGGACTGCCGGGCCTCTCCCTGGGCCCGCTGGACCACCGGTCGAGCGCGCGACTGCTGCACCGGCACGGTCCCGGCCTCCCGCCCGCCCTGCACGAACGCGTCCTGCGCGAGGCGTGCGGGCATCCGGCCGCCGTCGTGAGCCTCGCCTGGAACCTCCAGGTCCGCGAGGTGACGACGGCGGCCCTGCTGGCCCCCGCCCTGCCGCTGGGAAAACGGCTCCAGGAGAAGGTGGCGGCCCGGTTCGACGCGCTCCCCCCGGCCGCCCGTGGCTTCCTGCTGCTGACGGCCGAGGCGCACACCGACCGTCTGCCGGTCCTGCGTGCCGCCGCGCGGATGGCGGGCGTGCCGGCACGGGGGCTGGAGGCGGCCGCAGAAGCGGGCCTGGTGACCGTCGACGGGGACCGGCTGCGCTTCAACGGCCCCCTGCTGCGCTCCGCGCTGCACTGGAGCGCCTCGCTCGCGGAGCGACGGCGGATGAACCTCGCCCTGGCCGCCGTGCACACCGACGACGACTACCGGCACGCGCTGTACGTCGCGGCCGTGACCGCGCAGCCGGACGAGGCCACCGCGGCCGCGCTGGAGAAGGGGGCCACGAGGGACCCCGCTCGCGCCGTCACCGTCCTGGAGGCCGCCGCCGAACTGACGCCCGATCCGCGCCGCAGGACACGGCGGCTGATCCGGGCCGCGCAGGCGGCGCAGACCGGCGGGCAGCCGGACGACGTACGCAGGTTGCTGGATCTGATCACCGACGCTCCCGTGGACGCCTCGCTCGCGGCGGCCGTGGCGGCGCTGGAGGCCGGTGTCGCCTACCACAGCGACTCCGTGCCGGCCCACACGCTGTCGCTCCTGCTGCGTTCGGCGACGGCGAAGAGCACCGGGTGGCCGCCGCCGTTCCTGCCGCTGACCGGCGCCATCGCACCGGAGCTGTGCGAGCCGGTCGGGCGCGAAGCCGTGGGTCCGCTGCTGGAAGCGCTCCTGCGGAAGAACCCCGCCCGCGCGGACTGCCCCTTCCTCGTCTCCGCGCTGTGCTGGACGGACCGCGACAACCACTCCGCGACGGCCCGTGCCCTGCTGGCGAAAGCAGCGCGGTCGGTGCGGGAAGGAACGTTCCCTCGCGATCCCGCCCGGGACGCGGGACTCGTCATCGCCGCGTCCGCGCTGGACGAGCCGGTCGCCGCCGAGCAGTACGCCACGGGCGTCCTCGCGCCGCTGACCACGCGAGGGCAGTTCGGCCTCGCCCTGATGGTGCTGGCCCATCTCCAGATCGCCCGCGTCCACCTCGGCGACCGCGAGGGGCTCATGGATGACGCGCGGACCGGGCTGCGCTGGGCACGTTCCGCGGCCAACGCCCACGCGGAGATGGTGTTCGAGGCCGGAGTGGCGCACACGCGGGCCTGGACCGGGGACGAGGAGGGCCACCGCGAACTGACCGACCGGATCCTGGCCTTCGCGCTCCCCCGCCGACTGCACATGCTTGCCGCGCGGTCCCGGTGGGCGCGGGGACTGCTGGCGCTCGCCCACGGCCGGCCCGAGGAAGCGTACGAGGAGCTGCGGATGCTGTCGGCCGCGGACGGTGACGCCCGTCACCCGGTCGTCGCGGCCTGGGCCCTGGGCGACCTGGTCGCGGCTGGCGTCGCCACGGGGCACGCGGAGGAGGTACGCCGCCAGGTCGACCTGGTACGCGAGGCCAACCGGGCTGTCGGCTCGGCCCTCCTGCGGCACCTGATCGGGCGCTCGGAAGCACTGCTCGGCGAGGGTCCCCGCGCGGAACGGCATTTCTCGGCCACGCTCGCCGAGCAGGACGACGCCCTGCGCTTCGAGTCGGCACGCACGCACCTCGCGTTCGGTGAGTGGCTGCGCCGCCGGCGCCGGCTGCTGGACGCGCGGCCCCATCTCCAGCGGGCCCGGGAGCTGTTCGGCACGCTCGGCGCGACCGCGTGGGAGCGGCGCGCGGCCTCCGAGCTGCTGGCCGCGGGCCAGGCGGGGGACACGTCCCGTCCCGTGTGGGCCGAGAAGTACGACCTGACGCCCCGGGAGACCGAGGTGACCCGCCTCGCGGCCGACGGGCTGTCGAACCAGCGGATCGGCTGGCAACTCGGAATGAGCCATCGCACGGTCGCGAGCCATCTGTCACGTGTCTTCGCGAAGACAGGTGTGACCACGCGTAAGCACCTGCCCGCGGCGCTGCGCGGCTGAGCCCGCGGGAACACGACACATCGCCGCCTTGACAGGGAGAGTTCGTTGAAGAAACCCTGGACACGGAATGTGTACTCCTCAGACACCCGGGCGTCGCCGCTCGCCGAGCGGACCGTGACCCGGTGCGGGACCGTCGCGGAAGCGGGAACACGTATGACCGACTGGCACAAGACAGCGTGCAGCCTCTGTTACGTCAACTGCGGTCTTGAGGTCGCGATCGACCAGCGTGCGATCACCCGGGTCCGCGGCGACAAGGAGAACCCGCGCACCCGGGGGTACCTCTGCCAGAAGGCGCAGCGGCTGACGTGGTACGGCGACCACCCGGATCGTCTCACCACCCCGCTGCGCCGCCGCCCCGACGGCGGCCACGAGCCCGTGGACTGGGACACCGCGCTGACCGAGATCGCCGGGCGCCTGCGGGACATCCGGGCCACCACCGAGCCGGGAGGCCCCGGCGCGCTCGCCTACGTCGGCGGCGGCGGTCAGGGCAACCACTCCGGTGGCGCGTACGGGAACGCGCTGATGAGCTGGATGAACTCCACGCGGTTCTTCGGCGCCCTGTCGCAGGAGAAGACCGGGGACTTCTGGGTCAACGGCAAACTGTTCGGGGGGCAGGTCTGCCACACGTCCGAGGGCGTCGAGGAGTGCGACCTGCTGGTGGCGATCGGCTGCAACCCCTGGCTGGCACACGGTTTCAACCGGGCCCGCACCGAGGTGAACGGCATCAGGAACGACCCCGGCCGGAAGATGATCGTCATCGATCCGCGCCGTACCGAGACGGCGGACGTGGCCGACGTCCACCTGCCGCTGCGGCCCGGAACCGACGCCTACCTGCTGGGCGCGATCCTCGCCATGGTCGTGCGGCGCGGGGGCGCGGACGAGACGTTCCTGCGGGACCACACCGAGGGCTACGAAGAGGTCGCCGACGCCCTGCTGCGCATCCCCGTCGACGAGTGGATCGCCCACGCCGAGGTGGAGCGGTCGGAGGTGGAGCGGGCCGTGGAGCTGATCCTGGCCGCGCGGGCGATGACCGTCCGCGTCGAGCTGGGCGTCCAGCAGGGGCGCAACTCCACGCTCAACAGCTACCTGGAGAAGCTGCTGTACCTGGTCACCGGGCACTTCGGCCGGCCGGGCACCAACGCCCTGCACTCCTGGCTGATCCCGTTGTGGAAGGAGTCCCACGGAGAGCGCTCGCAGATCACCGGGTTCGAGTACATCGGCGGGTACCTGCCCATGAACACCCTGGCCGAGGAGGTCCTCGCCGACCATCCGCACCGGGCCCGTGCGGTCTGGGTGGACTCGTCCAATCCGGCCAACACCGCGGCGGACACGGCGTCCGTCGAGCGCGCCCTCTCGGAGTGCGAACTGTCGGTGGTCGTCGACATCGCCTACACGGAGACGGCGGCGCTGGCCGACTACGTCCTGCCCGCGGCCTCGCAGCACGAGAAGTGGGAGTGGACGTTCTTCGACTTCGAGTGGCCGACGAACTACTTCCAGCTCCGCCGGCCGCTGTTCGCCCCGCTGCCGGGCACCCTGGTGGAGGCCGAGATCTACACCCGGCTCCTGGAGGAGCTCGGTGCCCTGCCGGACCGGGCGGAGCTCGACCGGCTCACGGAGCTGGCCCGCACCGACCGGCCGAACCTGCTGCGGCATGCCGCCGCCACCCTGCGCGAGGCTCCGGGCGTCGCCCCCGCGCTGCTGTACCGCACGCTCGGCCGTACGCTGCCCGAGGGCGCGGCCTCCGCCGCGGTCCTGTGGCCCGGCTGCCACACCGCCGCGCACCGGCTGGGACCCGCCGTCCAACGGGCGCTGGGCACCGAGGCGTCCGGGACCGCGCTCGGCGAGGAACTCTTCGAGCGCGTCCTGCGGTCACCGAGCGGTCTCGCCTTCAGCGAGCACCGGTACGACGAGGTGTGGAGCCTGATGCGCAGCGAACGCGTCACGCTCGCCGTGCCGGAACTGCTCGCCTGGCTCACGTCCCTGGACCCGGCCGCCGACCGCCCTGACCCCGGCTTCCCGCTGTCCCTGGTCAACGGTCAGCGCCGCAGCCACAACGCCAACCAGATCCTGCGCCCGCCCGCGTGGCGCAGGAGCGACCCGGACGGCGCGCTGCGGGCCCGCTCGGAGGACCTGTCCGCCGCCGGTGTCGCCCCGGGCGACTGGGTGGCCGTGGTGTCGAGGACCGGCCGCCTGGTCGCGCGGGCCGAGGCCGACGAGACGCTGCGGGCCGGGCAGGTGGCCCTGCCCCACGGCTTCGGCATGGCGGTGCCCGACGGCCGCGGCGGGCGTGTCACCCATGGCCCGCGGATCAACCTGCTCACCGACGCCGCCGACCGCGACCCGATCGCCGGCACGCCGCACCACAAGGACGTGCCGGTACGACTGGAGCGGCCGACGCCCGAGGAACGGGAGACCGCCCAGCGGGACAGCGACCGCGTGCACGCGCTGATGCGCACCTGACCGGCGGCAGCGGTGGCGTGCCTGGCAGGGCGCGGGTCTCAAGTCCCGCGATCTGCCAGGCGTGTCCGACATGACCGGCATGTGTCTCTGGGACGGCGTACCGGTCACGGCGCCACCGCGGTGAGCGACGGCGCCTTCCCCGCCCGCCGGTGACCCCGCCGCCGGTCAGGCGCCCGTTGGCGGCACGGTGTCGGGGCGCAGCCAGGGGGACGCGAAGTCCACCTGCTCGGCGCCCAGTCCGTGGGGTTCGTCGGTGTAGAACCGCAGCCGGACGCCGTCGGGGTCGGGGACCACCAGGAGATGGCCGACCAGGGCGACGATGACCGGTGAGTGCGGCACGCCGAGCGTGTCGAGGTGACGGATCCAGCCGTCGAGTTCCGCCCGGCCCGGCACCGTGAAGGTCAGCGGGTCGAAGCCGGCGAGCCGTCCGGCGGTCGCCGGGTCGAGACGCAGTTCCACGGGCACGTCCGCACCGGGGACGTCGAGGATGACGGCGAACAACTCCCCGTCCCGGGTGACGTGGTCGAACTCCGGGATGCGCCGTGCGCCCAGGACGGAGCCGTACCAGGCGATGCTCCGCTCCAGATCGGACACGGGAATCTTGATGTGGTGCAGGCCCCGCACCACGGGTCGGGCGGCCATACGGAAGACACTCCTCGGATGCGCGTGCCCCAGGTTCAGGGGCACCACCGAACATACTCCTCGTACATGTGGAACCGTTCGTGCACCCAAACTGTCCTCACGTGCACATGTGCCCCGCCGGAGCCTCACATGTGAGGCGATCCGTGGCCCGGCGGTGTGACCCGGTGGCATTCTTCGGGCATGGCAACCTCATTCCCCGAGATCGGTGATCGTCCCGACGATCTCGCCACGGCCGCCGAAGTGCGGCTGGACGACGGTCAGCTCGCCCGGGCCGCCCGGTACGCGACCTGCGAGGAGGTCCGGGCAGGAGACGTCCTCTACCAGGTGGAGGACGATTCGGTCGACCTCTTCCTGTGCGGGACGGCGACGCTGGAGGCGATCATCCCGTCCTCGGAGGGCGGTGACGGGCACCTCTTCATGACGCACGGCCCCGGCCAGTTCGCCGGCGAACTCAACCTGCTCACCGGGCAGCGGCGCGGACTGACCGTACGGGTCGCGACCGGCGGCACGGTCCACCGGGTGCAGCCGGCGGCCTTCCGCAGGCTGATGGCCCAGGAGACAGAGCTCTCCGACCTGCTCCTGCGCGCGATCCTCGCCCGGCGCCGGCTGCTGCGCCAGGCGACGGAGCAGACGCTGCGGATCGTCGGCGACGCCGGATCGGCCGCGGGCCTGGCCATGCGCACCTTCCTGGACCGTCAGGGCGTGCCGCACCGGTGGCTGGACAGCGACTCACCGCAGGGCGCGGACGCGCTGCGCTCGTCCGGTCTCACCGAGGAGGACCTGCCCGCGGCCCTGTCATCACGTGAGGCCACGCCCCGCGTGACGCCGGGCGTACTGAGCCAGCAGCTCAACCTCGCCTACCGCCGCACCGGGCGCGGCTCGGCCGACCTCACCGTCGTGGGTGCCGGTCCGGCGGGGCTGGCGGCCGCGGTGTACGGCGCCTCCGAGGGCCTTCAGACGGTGCTGCTGGACGGGGTGGCCGTGGGCGGCCAGGCCGCCACGAGCGCACGTATCGAGAACTACCTCGGTTTCCCCTTCGGCCTCAGCGGGGCCGATCTGACCGCGCGTGCCGCCGTACAGGCGCTGAAGTTCGGTGTGCGCCTCGCCAGTCCGTGCGGTGTCGTCGGGCTGAGCACCGAGGGCCGCGACCACGTCGTGACCCTGATGGACGGAACCCGCATCGAGACGCGGGCGGTGATCGTCGCCACCGGGGCCGAGTACCGGGCGCTCCCGCTCGACGGCTGGGCGGAACTGACCGGCTGTGGCATCTACTACGCGGCCACCGACCTGGAGGCCCAGGCGGTCGCCGGCCGGCCGGTCGCGGTGGTCGGCGGCGCCAACTCCGCGGGCCAGGCCGCCCTGCATCTGGCCCGGTACGCCTCCGGGGTCACCCTGGTGGTACGGGGACCCGATCTCGGCGCTCGTATGTCCGCGTACCTCGTGGAGCGCATTCTGAACGATCCGCGGATCACCGTGCTCACCGGCACCGAGGTGACGGCGTTGCACGGCAGACCCCACCTGGACGGTGTGTCCCTGACCACCCGGGCCGAGGGCGCCGGGGCCCGCCGTACCGACTGCGCGGGCCTGTTCTGCTTCATCGGCGCCCGGCCGGCGACGACATGGCTCGGTGGAGTGGTCCTGGACCCGGACGGGTTCGTGCCGACGGACCGGCAGTTGTCGACGGATGACCTCGGACCGCGCTGGAAGGAGCTGGGGCGTGAGCCGCTGCCGTACGAGACCAGCGTGCCCGGCGTGTTCGCGGCCGGTGACGTGCGTCTGGCCTCGATGAAGCGGGTCGCCGCCGCCGTGGGTGACGGCGCCAGCGCCGTCCGTTCGGTCCACCAGTACCTCGCGACGATCTGAGACGGGAACGTTCATGAGCAAGCGACTGCGCGACGGCGACGTCGTCCACATCGGCCACGATGTCCACCTGGTGTCGGGCAGCAACACCAACTGGGTGATCGTCAAGGACGGTGCCGAGGCCACTCTGGTGGACAGCGGATACCCGAACGACCACGACCTGCTGCTGGCCTCCCTGGACGTCCTGGGTCTGAAGCCGGAGGCCGTGCGCGCGATCCTGGTGACGCACGCCCACAACGACCACATCGGCGCCGCGGAGCGCCTGCGGCTCGCGTACGGCACACCGGTCCTGATGCACGAGGAGGAAGTCCCGCACGCGCGGCGGGAGTACCTGCACCAGGTCTCCGTCGGGCAGGTGCTGACGCAGGCCTGGCGCCCGGGTGTGCTGCCCTGGGCCGTCCACGCCATCCGGGCCGGGGGCACCGCACATGTGCCGGTCGCCGAGCCCGCGCCGTTTCCCGCGCCGGGCCCGCTGGATCTGCCGGGCGCGCCGGAGCCGGTGCACACACCGGGGCACACGGAAGGGCACTGCGCCTATCTGCTGGCCGGCAGCGGCATTCTGATCAGCGGTGACGCCCTGGTCACCGCCCATCCGACGTCCCGGACCGACGGCCCCCAGCTGCTTCCCGCCATGTTCGACACCGACCGGTCCGGGGCCCTGCGCTCCCTGGACGTGCTGGAGGGGATCGACGCCGACGTCATCCTGCCGGGGCACGGGCCGGCGCACCGGGGAAGCGTCGGGCGGGCCGCCGCACGCGCCCGGGAGCACGCCGTACGGTGAGGCCGGGCGGCGCCTCCTGCCGAGGACGTCCGTCGGCGCGGGGTCACGTCCGTGGCCACGAGGGTTCCACGAGGTCCGATGACACGGAGGGCGCCCGGCCGGTGACGCGCACGCAGTCATGTGCGCCGGCCGCCGTCCTTCCGGCGGAGCGCGGCGCGGGTCTGCTACGCCCCGGCGCGGTGTCGTAGCGCGTACAGCGCGTAATGCCGGCGGGACTTGACCGTTCCGGCGGGTATGCCGAGGCGCCGCGCGGTCTCGTGCACGGTGAAGCCGTACATACAGGTGTGGACGAGCACCTCCCGGTGCTCGTCGCTCAGGCTCCGCAGCAGGCCCTGGGCCTCCATGGCGGCCAGCACGCGCCCGGCGTGGTCGCGTTGCGGAACGTCGCCCATCTGGTCGGTGACGCTCTCGTGGCGGACGAGCGCGCTGCGGGACCGGTCGATGATCAGGTTGCGGGTCACCTTGAGGAGCCAGCCGCGCGTGGAGCCCGGTCCGTCGCGCAGCTCGTCGGTGTGACGCCAGGCGCGGACGAAGGCTTCCTGCACGATGTCCTCGGCCAGGTGACGGTCCGACAGCAGTTTCTCGGCATAGGTGACCAGGGCGGCGCGGTGCCGGGTCACCAGGGTCTGGACGTGGAGATGGTGCCGCGGCTGCGGCGGTGTCCCGTGCGGCGCGGGTGTCGTCATGGCCGTCGTTCCAGGATCGGGAGGGAGCCGGGCGTCCGGGGCCGTCCGCGACAAGCGGGGCACGCCCGGAGGACCGACGGCGACACGGGCGCCTGTCGGTCCCGTCCCACCGGGCATCGACGACGGTCGCACGATGGACGTGTCCGAGGTGTCGAAGTCGCCTGGGTCGATGGAACCGGTGACGCCCGGCGTGGGCGAAGTGCGGCAGGCCGCGTCGCCGGGGAACCGGCACCCGGCCCCGACGCGGCGGGAGGCCGGGGGACGAGCCCCGGCCTCCCCGGCCCGGGCTACGCCTCGAAGACCTCGCGCAGCGTGGCCTCGTCCTGCGCGGACAGGTTGCTGTGGATCAGCCGGGCGGTGCCGTGGGGCAACGCCTCGTGGACGCGGTCCACGACCGCGTCGGAGGTGAGCAGGAACAGGGCGGACGTGCCCTGCTTCACCTCACCCCGGACGCTCTCGATGAAGCCGTCGTCGATGCCGACGTCGGCCAGCGAGCCGCCCAGCGCGCCGCTGAGGGCGCCCACGGCGGCGCCGAGCAGCGGCACGAAGAAGATCAGGCCGAACAGCAGGCCCCAGAAGGTGCCGGACAGCGCGCCCGCGGCGGTGAGGTTGTAGAGCTGTTTGGTCCTGGGCTGCTTGCGACCCTCCGGCCAGGTGACGATCGCTGCGTCGTGGACCTGGACGAGCCCCTGCTTCTGCAGGGACAGCAGGGTCTCCTCGACGCGGTCGGCGCCGTCGGGGGTGGGGAACTTCCAGACGGTGAGAGTGGCCACGGGGGCTCCTTTCGAGGGGCTGGATCACCGCGGACGACGACAGCGCGGAAGGCGTCGTGCGTGATCACGCGGGGGAAGAGGCGGGCCGGTACGCGCCGGGGGCCGCGGCCCGGCACCGTTCCGTCGCGGTCCGCCGGCGGCACGCAGGGAAGGACATGTACGCGGCCGGGATCGCTGGACAGCATACCCAAGAAGCTCGCTGTACAGATACGTGTGTCACGGTCGGTGGGCCTGGACGTGTGCGCGACGGAGTCCGAGGCCGGTGTTCTCCGAAGGTGCCGGGCCGGGTCAGCTCCGAAGCAGTGCGTCCGGTACGTCCGTACCGAGGAAGTCGAGGAGGGCGGCGAGCTTCCGGTCGAGCTCGACGCCGACCTCCGTCACCTCCGGGATGCCGAGTCCGGCGAAGTGGGTACTGGGCTGGTCCACGCTGAACCAGGCCGCTCCGGCCTCGTCCTGCCAGATCGCGGTGCGCAGCGGCGCGTAGAGCATCGTCCGCGGGTCGTGGCGGTACATGCGCTCCGCGATCGTGTGGTTGCCCATCAAGTACCAGAAGCAGATGGCCTGGTGTCCGGCGCGGCGGAAGACGGGGTGGGCCGCGTTCTTCTCGAAGATCATGAAACCGTGCGGGGCCGCCGCGTCGATGAGCGCGGTGATCTCCGGCCAGGAGGCTTCCCGGCGGATCAGCGACTCCAGCTCCTCCTCCGGCACTGGCGGTACCGCGGCCTCGTAGCTCTGCCGGAAGTCGGACAGGGACGGCACGGCCACGTCCAGACGCCGCACGGGGAACGTACTCATTTCGCCTCCTGGCTGGTGCGCGGTGGGATCGAGGTCGACCATAACGGCGCGGTCGCCGGCGCACTCGGCACACGTGTCCAACGGGCGGCCCGGCGCCCCGTTGCTGCCCCATCGGGCAACCGCCCCACAAAGAATCCACAAGTGCCCCTCATCCTGGGGGAGTCCGCCATTCGTCAGCGATCGTCGTGCGGAGGGGCCGATATGTTCCTGCGGAGGTTCGCCCGGTCGGCACACCGGTCCGTCGTGCTCGCTCGTGCGACGGCGGACGCCGGCGCGATCTGCGCGGCCCTGCCCACGGCCCTCGGCCCCGGGCACCACCGCCTCGACCTGGTGGTCGAGTGGGGCGACGGCGCCCTCGACCGGGCCGAGGGCGCCGTGGCCGAGGGCTGTGCCGGCCGGCCCGGAGCCGCCGGCCCGGAGCCGGCGGGCGAGCTGGCGGAGGTACGGGCCTTGCTCGCGTCGGCGCTGTCGGACGAGGGGGTCCGCTGTGCCGTTCTGGTGGCCAGGACCGTGGCGGCCGGTACCCGGGTGTGCGGCTGGAGCGTGCGGCACGGCTGGGTGGAGGCCCTGGACCCGCGCGTACTCGGGCTCGCGGTGACGCCCTGTCCGGGCGTGCCCGGGGTCCCGAGCACGGTGTCACGCGCCCCCGCCCTGGTCCGGGACCGCCGGCGGCGCGGCCGTCACATACCGTTGGCTTCGTCGAAGGCCTTGAGCGCGTCGCGCAGGGCGGCGCGAGAGGTGATGCCCAGCTTGGGGAACACCCGGTAGAGGTGGGCGCCGGCGGTGCGGGGCGAGATGTTGAGCTGCCGGCCGATCTCCTTGTTGGACAGGCCGCTCGCCGCGAGTTCCGCGATACGGCGCTCCTGCGCGCTCATCTTCACACCGGTCCTGGCGTCCGCGATCCCGACGCCCACGCCGGCCGCGCGCAGTTCGTCCCGTGCGCGCTGCGCCCACAGCGGGGCCTTCAACTGCTGCTCGAACACTTCCAGCGCCAGGCTCAACTGGACGCGCGCGGCCGTGTACTCCCGGCGTCGGCGGAGCCACTCGCCGTACCACAGCCGGACCCGGGCGTGTTCGAAGGGCCACAGGGAGGCGTCCGGCACCGCGAGGGCCGCCTCGTACAGTGCGCCCGCCTCCTCGTCGGGCGCGGCGACCGCGGCGGCGGCGGCGGCGAGGATGGCCGCGTGGTGCGGCGAGATGGCGTCCAGACGCGCCTGCCGGCCCGCCTCGACGTGTGCGCGGGCCGCCTCGGTCCGGCCGGTGCGCATCGCCGACTCCACCAGGTCCAGGAACACGCGCGAGAAGTGCGGGAAGTGCGAGGGCAGTTCTCCCGGCGGGGTCAACGCGGAGGTCAGCAGGTAGGCCTCCTCGAAGTCCCCGCGGCCGACCGCGGCGCGGGCCCAGGTCTCGTTCACCGTGGACATCAGCAGCTGCATGCGTCGCGGCTGGGCCCACGCGGTGATCGTGTCGCAGTGCCGGCGCAGCGCTTCCTCGTCCCCGCGGCCGGACGCGACCATGGCCAGTCCGTACGTGAAGATGATGTGGATGAGGTGGTACTCGTGCTCGGTGGCGTCCGCGAAGCCCTGGGACGTGATCGCCTGGACCTTGTCCCACTCACCCCGCATGAACGCCTCGTGGGTCCTGGCCACCACGCCGAAGCGCAGGCTGTCGTACGCGCTGTGCCCGACGGCCTCCCGCCACACACCGTCGTAGTACGTGAAGCAGTCGAGATACATGGCCGTGTAGATCAGCCAGGTGACGCGCCACAGGGGCGTCTCGGGGGACAGCGCGGCCGTCGCCCGGTCCAGCCGTTCCCGCACGTCATGAGCGGTCCGCGCCGGATCGGCGACGCTGTCGAAGCACATGCGCGCGGACTCGGAGATCCGGTCGAGCGCGCGGTACACGGGCGGCCACAGTTCCGCGCGGCCTCCCCACACCGCCGCGTTGAGCAGGACGTAGAACGCGTCGTCGAACGCGTCCGCGTCCTTCGGGGCGGTGCTTCCGCGCGCCGCCTCCATCGCGGGGGGCAGGATGCGGTAGACCGCGTCGATGTCGCCCTCCCGGTGGAACTGCACGTATCCCGCGGCTGCCGCGCCCCGCAGCGACTCCGTGGTCTGGCCGGCCAGTTCGTGGGCCGTTCCCAGGAGACCGGCGATGCCGGCGGCGAACGCGGCCTGCTCCAGGCGGCGGACGCGTTCGATGGAGTCCTGGCTGAGTTCGGCGGCACGGCGGTACGCCGTGGCGGCCTCCGCGGCGCCGCCACGGGCCATGGCCCGCTCCGCGGCGCCGGTGAGTTCGACGGCGACCGCCTCGTCGGGGTCGTCCGCGGCATGGGCGAGATGCAGGGCACGCCGCTCCGGCTCCGCCTTCAGGACCTCGGCCAGCGCGCGGTGCGCGGCTCTGCGGCGTCCGGCCGGGGACATGTGCACCACACAGGAGCGGACCAGGGGATGCCGGAAGGTGACCTGCTCCGCGACGTGGTCGACACGGACCAGTCCGGTGCGCTCGCCCGTCTCCAGCAGGCCGTCGTCCCACTGCTCGCCCCCCGCCCCGAAGGCCGCCCGGATGTCCCCCAGATTGCCGGGGCGCTCTCCGTCCAGGGCCGTCAGCAACAGGGCGAAACGTGTGACGGAGCCGAGCTGCCGGACGCGGTCGGCGAACACGCTCTCCAGCCGGCTGTTCAGCGGCAGGTTCGTCGGCAGGGTCTCCACGCCGTCCCGCTGGGCGTCGGTGAGCTGGCTCGGCAGCTCCACCAGGGCGAGCGGATTGCCTTCGGACTCGTCCAGCAGGCGCCGCCTGGTCGCCTCGGCCAGCCCCGGGTGACGGCTGTCGAGCAGCACCAGCGCGTCGGGGGCCGGCAGCGGGCCGACGTCGAGCACGCGCAGGCCCGTGGGGTCGAGGAAGCCGTGTGCTCCGCTCCGCGCGGTCATGACGAAGGCCGCCCGGCAACTTGTGAGCCTGCGGGTGATGAACGTCAGCACCTCGGCGCTGGAGCGGTCGATCCAGTGCACGTCGTCGACCACCACGCACAGGGGCCGCCGCAGGGACGCGGCCTGGAGGAGCGCCAGCGCCGCCGCCGAGATGGCGAAGCGTCCCGGCGCCGAGCCCTCGCGGATGGACAGCGCCTGTTCCAGCACGGCGCTCTGGAAGGCCGGGAGCCCCGCGAGGTGGTCGAACAGCGGATAGAGGAGCTGGTGCAGCGCGGAGAACGCGAGTTCCTGTTCGCTCTCGACCCCGACGACCTGGAGGACACGCAGTCCGCCCGTCCGGGCGTGGGCGGTCACGGCGTCCAGCAGCGCGGTCTTCCCCACCCCGGGGTCGCCCCGCAGCAGCAGCGCTGCTCCTTCTTTCTCCGCCTCGACCAGCAGTGCTTCCAGAGCATGCAACTCGGACGTACGGCCCACCAGCGACAACGTTCCTCCCACGCCGGAGGGCGGTTGCCCCTGACGGCGCTCCTATGGTGGCTGCCGGCGGGCGGGTGACGCATCTGTCGGTCGACTGGTATCGCCCGGGTTTCAGGGCGCTTCGGCCAGGAAGGCCAGCACGTCCCGCGCGACCTCCTCGTGGTGCTGGAACAGGAAGCCGTGGCCGGAGTCCGGGTAGGTCTTCACCCGTGCGTCGGGCAGCAGGCCCGCGAGCACACGGGACGCGCCGGGCGGGGTGACGAGGTCGTTGTCCCCGTGCAGCACGAGCGCGGGTTGCCTGATCGCGGAGAGCCTGTGCAGGGCGCGGTGATCCGGGACGCCCCACTCGGTCATCGCCTCGTACTGCGCCTGCCTGGCCGCTCGGCCGGCCGGCAGGTCCCGGTCCTGCTCCCGCTCGATGTACCTGCCCAGGAACTCCAGCCCGCTGCGCTGACTGGACTCGGTGTGGTTGAAGAAGGTGTACAGGTAGTCCTCCAGGCTCGGCTGGTCGACGTCCGCGCGCGCGAAGACGTCGTCCAGCCAGCCGAATATGCCCGGGCCACCGCGCGGGGCGGTGGCCGCCAGCACCAGGCGGCGGACGGCGGCGGGGCGCAGCAGGGCCAGTTCCTGGGCCGTGTAACCCCCCATCGAGAATCCCAGCAGGTCCGCCTGCCGTATCCCGATGGCGGTCATGAAGGCCAGGGTGTCCACGGCCGTCTCCGCGATGGTGCGGGGGGTACGGCCGGTGCTCAGGCCGACCCCGGCGTTGTCGAAGGCGATCACGTCGCGTTCCGTCGCCAGGGCGTTGACGAGTGCCGGGTCCCAGCTGTCCAGCGTGCCGCGGAAGTGGGGGAGCATGAGCAGCGGCGGCTGTGAACCGGAGGGACCGCAGCGCCGGTAGGCGTATCTGACGCCGTTGGCGGCGTCGACGAAGTGGTTCGGTGCGTCGATGTACATGTCGGATCCTTCGCCGGGGCCTTGCCTCCCGCTCGGGTGGGAAGCAATGTGTGCCGTCGAGTGTGACGACGGGCCGGGTCCGGGGCATCGGGCATTTGACCATGGGGGGAGGTGTGACCGGATCGAGCGGGCATCCCGGGCTCAGACGGGCGGCAGCAGGCTTTCGGTCAGGGCGGCCCAGTCCAGGAGTGCGCCCTCGCTGCCGGAGGGGACCAAGGCATAGGTGTCTTCCAGCCATCGGCGGAGCACGGTCAGGTCGGCCGTGAACGTCGCGTGCCCGTGCGGGCTCTCCAGCCGCAGGTGGAGCGAGGGCCGCTCCCCCGGTCCCGTGGAGGGCCACACCTTGCAGTCGCCCTCGCCGCTGGGCCGGTCGGTGCCGGCGGTCAGCAGGTCCCGGCCGACGACCCAGGTCACGCAGGTCTCCTCGGTCACGAGGAGGTCCATGCGGACCGCGAAGGGATCGTCCACGCTGTAGCTGAACCTGCACTTGACGCCGTCGTGTTCCGGGGGCGCAGGCCGGAAACGGAGGGTGGTGAGGAGTTCCAGGGTGCCCAGGGGGTCGCCGTGGGCACGATCGGAAGGGTGTGCGTGCTCGGTCATCTGCTCAGCGTCCTCGCTGTCGGTCTCGTGTCCTGGTCGACGGCGGCGGGTCCGGGGGCCACACGTCGCAGTGCTGCGCGGGCCGCGCGTTTGCGGATGGTCCGCCGTTCCTGCTCGCTGAGGCCGCCCCACACGCCCGCCTCCTCGTGGTGGTCGAGGGCCCACGCCCGGCACGGGCGGATGACCGGGCACCGCCGGCAGACGGCCTTCGCCTCCTCGATCTGCCCGAGCGCCGGTCCCGCCTCGCCGACCGGGAAGAACAGCTCCGGGTCCTCGGACCGGCACATCGAATACCGCTGCCAGGCCGGAGAGGTCCCCCCGGACCGCGTCGGCCGGCCGGGAGCCGGAAGGGTGTGGTGGCTCCCGGCGGCAGGCGGACCCGACGGCGGGAGTACCGGAGGGGTGGGCCACGACCGTGCCCCGTCGAACGCTTCCATCGCCACCTCCGCAACGAGCCTGTGTTCCCGCCACCCTTTCGCCACCGGCGCTCGGCGGGCATCCGTCGTGTGACTGACCGCTTGGCGCGGGGCGACGCCGGGGCGTTCCGTTGCCGGCACACACCGGCCGGCGCCCGGAACGCGGGACATGTGGACGCCCGGTGTCCCGGAGTCGGCGCGCCGCCCTCCCGGAAAGCACAGTCAGTCGACTGATGGAGCGCCGGGTGCGCGCTCCTAGCCTGGGCAGGGCCGCGGCCACGCACCGTTCGACGGCCGCGCGTGCGCGTGTCCGTCTCCCAAGTGGTTCCGTACACAACAGACCGAGGCAGGTCAGAAGTGACAGACTCCTCTCCCGTCGCCCTGGCGGATCTCCAGGTGACGCGTTCCGAGCCCGACATCGACCTACGACTGCTGCGGGCGTTCCTGGCCGTCGCCCGGGAAGGTCACTTCGGCCGTGCCGCGGACCGTCTCATGGTCGCCCAGTCGGCGTTGAGCAGGCAGGTGCAGCAACTCGAACGCCTGCTGGGGGCGCCCCTGTTCACCCGCACGTCGCGGGGCGCCCGGCTGACCACCGTGGGACGGCTCGTGCTGCCGCACGCCGAGCAGGCCGTCGCCCAGAACCGTCGGCTCGTCCGCCTGGTGAGATCGGCGGCGGGGCGGTACGGGACGCGCACGTTGACGGTCTCCGCTCCCCTGCCCAGCCCGCCCGGCGGACTGCTGGCCGAGGCGGTGCGTCATTTCCGTGCCACGCACCCGGACGTGCAGGTCTCGGTCGTGGGACTGGACGACCGCGATGTCGACGCGGCGCTGCGGGACGGTCGCGTCGACGCGGCTCTCACCTGGGGCGGGGACCTGGACGCCGATCACGCGCAGGTACTGCTCGAAGAGGGCGCCAGCGCACTCGTGAGCCGGCACCACGCCTGGGCCGGGGCGGCGGAGATGCCCCTGGCCGCGCTGACCGAGGACCCGTTCCTCTTCCCCGTGAGAGAACGCGGACACTGCTGGGACTCGCTGAACGAGCTGGCCGCCGCCGCACGGGTACGGCTGACCCCCGTGCCCACGGCTCCCTCCGCCGTTCCGGACCTGGTCGCGGCGGGCCTGGGGGTGTCCGTCGTACCGGCGTCCTTCGGCTTCGCCGGCTACACGGACGTGGCCTTCGTACCGCTGCCCGGTCTGCACCACCGGATGAGCGTCGTGCGGCACGGCGGTG
Source organism: Streptomyces sp. Ru62 (assembly GCF_002920615.1). Taxonomy (GTDB): domain Bacteria; phylum Actinomycetota; class Actinomycetes; order Streptomycetales; family Streptomycetaceae; genus Streptomyces. Next base: position 23,949 of record NZ_PQSU01000051.1, on the reverse strand, counting down.
ACGGCTCCGCCGTCGCCGAGGCCTTCGTGGCGTCCTGCCGGTCCGCGGCCGCCGGGCTGAGCGCCGCGCACCCCGGCATCTGGAGACTGCCCGCAGTGTTCCGGCCACGTTGACGAGAGCCCCGGTTTGCGTCGACGCGGGACATCGCGCATCGTGTCCACGGCAGGGCGGCGGCGGTCCGCGCGGGCGGGTTGTGGAATGAATCTGGAATGCCTCCGCTTTTTCCGCGGAAATTCTTGATTATCTCTGGAAGGGTGGCCTCCGGCGCGTTCCGAACTTCCCGATGAAAAGGAAGGACCCGGGCCCTCGGGTATTCCGTGATAGCTTCCGAGCAATTGTGAGGAGCCGGGGAGGAACAATGGTCCGTGGACGCGTGGAAGAGGACCCACTGGACGGGATCATCGGGCGCGAGCCGGAGATATCGCGTGTCCTGCGAGGCCTTTTCCCGAAGCGGGCCGAGGAGGCGGCCGCCCTCCTCCTCGTCGGTGAGCCCGGCATGGGCAAGACCACACTGCTGCACGCCGTGACCGCGGAGGCGGGCCAACGCGGGACCGTCCTCGGCTGCGCGGGCAGCCAGGCCGAGCGAACGCTCGCGTACGGCGCCCTGCACCAGTTGCTGAGACCCGTCCTGGATCACCTGCCCGAGCTGCCGGCTCCGCAGGGCGCCGCCCTCTCCCGCGCCCTCGGCGCGCGGCACGCGGCTGCCCGTACCGCCGACGCGGAAGGCGGTGACGAGCGGCTGCTCGTCGGACTGGCGTCCCTGAACCTGCTGCTGGCGGCGGCGAGCCACCGCCCGGTCACGATCGTCGTGGACGACCTCCAGTGGCTGGACGACGCCTCCTTGGAGACCCTGCTGTTCGTCGCCCGACGCACAGCCGGCGAACCGGTGGGTCTGCTGGCGGCGGTACGTGGCGACGGCGTGGCCGGACCCGGGTGGCCCGACTTCGAGCCGGTGCCGGTCGGGCCCTTGTCCGGGGAAGCGGCCGGACGCCTGCTGGACGCGCAGCCCGTGGTTCCCCGGGGCCGGGTGCGCGGGCAGGTGCTGCGGCTGGCGGCGGGAAATCCGCTGGCCCTGGTGGAGTTGGCGCGGGACGCCGCGGAGCGGGGATTTCCGGGGTGGGACACGGCGGTGGGGGCGGGATTCTCGCTGCCGGCCCGGTTGGAGAAGGCGTTCGCGGAACGGTTGGACGGATTGCCGGAGGCCACACGCCGGGTGCTGTTGTTCGCGGCGGCCGCGGACGGGCCGGACATGAGGGCCGCGCTGTCGGCGGCGGCGTCGGTGCCTGGTGGCGGGGCCGAGGCGTGGGCGGCCGCGGAGGACGCGGGGCTGGTGCGTCTGGCGAGCGGGCGGGTCGAGTTCCGGCAGCCGCTCATGCGGTCCGTGGTGTACGCGACCGCGTCGTTCGCGGAGCGTCGCGAGGTGCACCTGCGGCTGGCCGACGGGCTGGACGGGGATCCCGACCGGCGGGCCTGGCACCGGGCCGCGGCGTGCCTGGCACCGGACGAGTCGGTCGCGGGCGCGCTGGTGGAGACGGCGGACCGGGCACGCCGGCGGGGCGGCTACCGCGTGGCCGCCGCCGCGTTGGAGCGCGCGGCGCAGTTGAGTGAGCGGGGAGGGTCGCGGGCGCGGCGGCTGCTGGACGCGTCCGATCTCGCCGTGCACGCGGGCGAGCCGTGGTGGGTCGAGGCGCTGACGGGCGAGGTGGCCGCGGCGACGGACGACCCCGGAATGCTGGCCGAGGCGGCGTTGCGGAGAGGCTGGGCGCTGGCGGCGACCGGCCGGCAGAAGGCCGCGCTCTCCCAACTGCTGCCGTTGGCCGCCGACATGATGGACGGCTCGCCGGTGACGGCGCTGGACGCGGTCAGTCACAGCGCGGTGGTTCTGTACTGCAGCGGTGACGAGGTCTTCCGCCGCCAGGCACAGGAGTTGCTGGCACGTGTCCCGGGCGAGGTGGGCAGCGCGTACGAACAGGTGTGGGCACGCGCCTGCTGTGATCCCTTCGGCGACCGTCGCGGTGCGCTGGTGGCGCTGCATCGCGCCGCGGCCGAGGCGGACGGCGTGCCCGGACGGCTGAGCGTGCTGGGCGGCGCGGCGTGGATCCTGGACGAGACGGCGCTCGGGGTGCGGTTGCTGAGTGCGGTGATGGAACGTCTGCGGACGGTGACGACCGCGGGCTCCAGCGCCATGGTGGGACAGACGCTGGCGCTGGCACAGTTCGACGCCGGTGCCTGGGACGCGGCGTGCGAGTCCGCCGAGGACGCGCGGCGGGTGGCGGAGGAGAACGGGCAGGAGACGGCGGCCTGGGTGGCCGTGTACGTGAGCGCGATGGTGCTGGCCTTGCGCGGGGAGGACGCCCGGGGGCTGATGGCGCGGGCCGTGCGGGGTCTCGACATGTCGGAGAGCCGGGCGCTGGGCGTGCGCATGGCGGTGGTGCGTGCGGCGGTGGCCGCCGCCGAGGGCGATCACGCGCTGGAGTTCGAGTTGCTGCGGGGGCTGTTCACGGCAGGGCCCGATCCTCGTCCGGTGCACTACCACTGCTCCCTTTACGGCGTGGGGGACCTGGCCGCCGCTGCCGTCCGGGTGGGGCGGCCGGAAGAAGCGGTCGCGGCGGTCGACGCGGTCGAGCGGTGGGTCGGCGAGGGGATGTCGCCGCGCCTGCGGCTGATCGTCGGACGGGCGCGGGCGTTGCTGTGCGAGGGGGAGGAGGCGGAGGGCCTGTTCCGTACGGTCGTGGGGGACCCGGTGGGAGAGCAGTGGCCGTTCGAGCGGGCGGTGGTGTCGCTGGAGTTCGGTGAGTGGCTGCGCCGCAGGCGCCGGATGAGCGAGGCGCGGGCCGAACTGGCGCGGGCGCTGACGGTGTTCGAGCGGCTGAAGGCGCATCCGTGGGTGGAGCGGACGACCGGGGAGCTGCGCGCCTGTGGGGTACCCGTGCGGGACGCGGAGGGGCACCCGGGGTCGGTGGAGCACCTGACCCCTCAGCAGTTGCAGATCGCGCGGCTGGCGGCGGCGGGGCTCACCAATCGGCAGATCGGCGAGCGGTTGCTGCTGTCCGCCCGGACCGTGGGCTTCCACCTGTACCAGGTGTTCCCCAAGCTGGGGGTCAGCAGCCGGACACAGCTCCACGACGCGCTCAGCCGCGCCGGGGAGCCGCGGGAGCGGACACCGGACCACGCGTCCGGCACCGCGACCGGTACGGCGACGCGCCCCGTCCCCGAGCCCGGCGGGACGCCGTCACGGCTGGTGAGCCGGCGGTAGGGCGCACCAGGCAGGCACCGGCGTCCGATGACACGTGTGCGTGCCTCGGCGAGTGGGCGGTGGACGGCCGCTGAACGGACTTGGGCGCGGCCCCGTGGTCGCGCACATGCGGCGACCCCGGGGCCGCGCCGCTACGACGATGGGACCTGCCCCGGCAGCGGCGAGCCAGGGCCGAGTTCGCGGAAGACCCCGACGAGGCCCGCGTGCGGCAGCAGCCCGCGGTGGGGAACCACCGGTCCGGACCGAGCCCTGGCACACGGCAGGACGCGCGGGACCGGCGCCGGCCACGCGGCATATCCGGAAGTTGGGTCGCTTGAGTCCCTGATTTCCCGTCCGGACGCCTCTGACGTGCACGATCGCCCGGCATGCCCACAGCGACCGAAGAGTTTTCGGTCGCTGTCGGCGATACGGAGCGGCGGGCGGCGCCGGTCGCTCAGTCCACCCAGGAGGCGAACAGCGCGTTGAGTCCCTCCGCCATGGTCGGGTGCGCGATCATGCCGTCCCGCAGACGGGTGAACGGCATCCCGGCCCACATGGCCGTCTGCACCACGGACAGCACCTCCGCCGACTCGGGGCCGAGCAGGGCGGCACCCAGGATCTGCTCGGTGTCCCGGTCCACCACCGCCTTCCACAGACCCCGCGTCTCCCGCAGTGTGCGCGCCCGCGGGATGGCCTTCACCGGCAGTTTCGCGACCCTGATGGAGCGGCCCGTGGCACGGGCCTGCTCCTCGGTGAGGCCGACGCGGGCGAGTTCCGGGTCGGTGAACAGGTTCCAGGGCACCAGCCGGCCGGCCGTACTGCGGGCACCGCCGGCGATGTTGGCCTTGACGATGCGGTAGTCGTCCAGCGACACGTGGGTGAACTGCGGGCTGCCGGCCACGTCGCCCACCGCCCAGGTGTGCGGGGCGTCGGTCGCCAGCCTGTCGTCCACCCGTACGAACCCGCGGTCGTCGGTCCGCACCCCCGCCGCCTCCAGGCCGAGGCCGCGCGTGACGGGGTCCCGGCCCGTCGCCGCGAGGACGTCGTCGGCGGTCAGGGTCCGCCCGTCCTCCAGCAGCACCCGCACCGTCTCCCGCTCCCGGACCACTTCCTTCACCGTGACGTCGGTGACCAGTTCGACGCCGTCCTCCTGGAGGTACGCCGCCAGGGCCGTGGCGATGTCCCGGTCCTCGCTCCGCAGCAGGCGGGGGCCGCGTTCCAGGACCGTCACCCGGCTGCCGAACGCGGCGAACATGTGGGCGAACTCCAGCCCCACGTAACCGCCGCCGATGACCAGGAGCCGGTCCGGCACGCGGCGCAGGTCCATGATGCTCTCGCTGGTCAGCGGTTCCGCCTCGGCGAGCCCGGGAATGGCCGCGATGTGCGGCGTCGTCCCCGTGTTGATCACCACGTCGGTACCGCGTACGACACGGCGGCCTCCGTCGTTGAGGTCGATCTCAACGGTCCGCTCCGCCACGAAGCGCGCGCTGCCGAGGACGAAGTCCATGCCGCTGTCCAGGAACTGACGGCGGTTGAGCTCGACCATGTCGGAGACGACGCCGTCCTTGTGCGCGCGCAGCAGCTCCAGGTCCACCTGCGGCGCCCCCAGCCGGAGCCCCAGCGACTCGGCGCTGCCGGCCCTGCGGGCCAGCCGGGCGCTGGTCACCAGCGTCTTGGTGGGGATGCAGGCGACGTTGATACAGGTGCCGCCGATCATGCCCCGCTCCACCATGACCACCCTGCCGCCGGCCCGCGCGGTGTCCATGGCGAGCGTCTTGCCGGCCTTGCCGCCACCCACCACCAGCAGGTCCACGTCCTCCACGAGTTCCTCCGCAACGTTCATTTCCGTCTCCGTCCTCCTCGGCCGTGCACAAGCGGTGGGGCGGGACGGCCGGCGCGTCACACACCGGCCGCCCCGGTCCAGGTTCGCCGCTCTCGCGGGCGGACGCATCAGTCGAATGACTAGCCACCCCGCGGCGCGGTGCGGGCACCCCCCTCCCTCCTGGCCCGGCTGAGTGCGGAACGACGGGTCCGGGGCGGGGTGAGGTGCCCCCGGTCCGCCCGGGACACAGGGTGCGGGGTCGTGTGTTCCGGCAGGCCCGGCACCGGGGCCGGCTGTCGGTCATCGCGGTGAGTCAACCGACTGATGACCGTCGAGCGGCCCGGACCTACCTTTTCGGCGTGGCCGCCGGACGGAGCACCACCCCCGTGGAGGGGTACGGCGGCGCGCAGGCGGCGGACCCGCTGCCGGAACGCCGTCCGGACGGTGAAAGGAGGACGCCCCGATGCACGTGACACCGCGTCGACGCACCGGCGAAGAACAGGGGCCGGCACAAGCGGTACGTTTCACGCTGCTGGGGCCGGTGCGGGCCTGGCGGGCCGAGGAGGAACTACCGCTCGGCCCGCGCCAGCAACGCCTGCTCCTCGCCGCGCTGCTGGCGGGCGCGGGACGGCCCGTCCCGCTGACCGAGCTCATCGGACTGCTGTGGGACGGTGACCCACCGGTCAGCGCGGTGAACGCCGTCCACCGGTACGTCGGCTCTTTGCGGCGGCTGCTCGAACCGGGTCTGCCGATCAGGTCGTCGGGCCGGTGGCTCGTCCGGCAGGCAGGGAGCTACCTGCTGCGTGTCGACGCGGACGGTCTGGACCTGCTCCGGTTCCGCGACCTCGTCCGGCAGGCCCGCGCCGCGACGGCCACCGGCGACCTCCCGGCGGCCGTCGACAGGTATCTGGAGGCACTGGACCTGTGGCAGGGCCACTGCGCGGAGGACCTGGGCGCCGTCGCCGCGGTGCACCCGGCCTTCGCCATGGTGGAACACGAATACGCTCCGGTCGTGTGCGAGGCGGCCACCGCGGCCCTGCGCTGCGGCCGGGCCGGCTCCGTCCTGCTGCCCGTGCGGCAGGCCGCCGACCGCTGCCCGCTCGACGAGGCGCTCCAGGCGTCCCTGCTCCTCGTGCTGGCCGCGGACGGCAAGCAGGCAGAGGCGATCATGCTGTACCAGACCATCAGGGCCCGGTTGTCGGACGAACTGGGGGTCGATCCCGGGGCGGAGCTGCGGGCCGCTCACCAGAGCGTCCTGCGCGGCAGCCCGGCGCAGCCCCGGGTGCCGGCGTCGACCGGGTCAGCGGCACCGCCCGCGGCGTCGCTCCCGCCCTCCCGGCCACCGTGGATCGAGCCCGCCCAGCTACCGCCGGACCTGCCCTTCTTCACCGGACGCGAGCGAGCCCTCGACCAGGCGCTGGACACCGCGCGCCGGGTCGGCGCCGGCCTGCGGGTCCTGGCCGTCGACGGCATCCCCGGGGTCGGCAAGACCGCGCTGGCGGTCCACTTCGCCCACCGCGTGGCGGGGGACTTCCCCGACGGGCAGCTCTACACGGATCTGGGCGGCTTCGCGGCACACGGCGACCCCGCGGATCCGGGTGAGGTGCTGCACGGGTTCCTGGAAGCCCTGGGCGTGGAACGGCACCGTATCCCCGCCTCCACGGAGGCCAGGTCGGCCCTCTACCGCAGCGTCCTGTCCGGGCGTCGTGTGCTCGTGGTGCTCGACAACGCGTTCGACGCGGACCAGGTACGGCCGCTGCTGCCCGGAACCTCCGAGTGCATGGTCGTGGTGACCGGCCGGAGCCGGCTGATCGGTCTGGCGACCGCGCACGGAGCACGGCTGCTCTCCCTGGACGTGCCCTCGGTGGCCGAGGCGACGGCCTGCTTCCTCCGCCGTGTCGGCCCCGCGCGGACCGACGCCGGCGTGGCCGTCGTCGAGGAGATCGTGGCGCGCTGCGGCCGGCTGCCCCTCGCCCTGGCCCTCGTGGCCGCCCGCGCGGCGAGCCGTCCCGAGCAGCCGCTGACCCGGCTGGCCGCCGAACTGGCTGCCGCGCAGGGCAGCCTCGGGGGCTTCGACGAGGACGACAGCGCCAACGCCCTGCGCGGTGTCTTCTCCTGGTCCTACCGGACACTCGGTGCCGAGGCCAAGCGGGTCTTCCGTCTGCTGCCCCTGCACCGGGCCTCCGACGTCGGCACGGCCGCCCTGGCGAGCGCGGCCGGTATCTCCCGGGACGCGGCGGCCACGGCTGTGGGGGAGCTGGTGCGCGCCCGTCTGCTGGACGTCCGGGGCCGTGACCGGTACGGCGCGCACGACCTGGTCCTGGCCTACGCGGCCGAGCTCGGCCGTGCCGGGGAAGCGGACCGTCCGGCCGTTCCGCGACGCTCGTACGTGCACTCCCGTCGGCCCGCGCGGCCCGTGGCGCGGCCGCTGCCCGGCTGAGCCGACGCACACCCGGGGGACGGGCCCCCTGGTCACACCCGTGCGACGGAGGTGTGGGAGACGGGCCGCGGTCGTCGTCCCGCCCCACAGGCCGTACGGCTTGGCGCGCGGCCGGAGACGGCTCACGCCCGCCGGCTCACCGGTACGGGCGGCGAGCCTGGGGCGTCCGGGGGAAACGCCTGGCGTGAGCCGTCCCGCTGCCGGGCCCGCGTCGGTCCTCACGGGTCAACCTGGTACCGTCCAGGCGACGTTCGCCGTGGGGAGGGACCGCGGGATCCCCGGCGGCGGCAGCCTGTCCTGTCGCCGCCCGGCCGGTCACGACGCCCACGGGACCAGAACCTGACCGGCGCGTCCAGGACGGATCCGTCATCGGACGATGCCGGTCCGGCATGCCTCCCCGGTGCGCCGGCCCCCCGGCGACGGCACCAGGCACGTCGGTCGCCGAGCCCATGGCCTCCGTCAGAAAGGGCGGCCCGCTGTGAACACGTATGAGGCGGACACGTTTCCGGCCGCCACCGAGCCGGACCTCGACCCCAGACTGCTGCGCGCCTTTCTCGCCGTGGCCAGGGAAGGGCACTTCGGGCATGCCGCGACCGGCCTGGGCATCGCACAGCCCGCGCTCAGCAGGCAGGTGCGCCGGCTGGAACGTCTGCTGGGGACCGACCTGCTGGTCCGCACACCCCGGGGCGCCGAACTCACCGAGGCCGGCCGCGCGGTCGTGCCCGAGGCGGAGCGCGCTCTTGCGTACAACCGGCGCCTCGTACGGGCCGCCCGGTCCCTGACCGACGCCGGACCTGCCGTCCTGACGGTCTCGGCCCCCATGCCCAGCCCACCGGGCGGGCTGCTCGCCGAAGCGGTGCGCCGTCTGTGGTCCGGCCGGGCGCGCACGCGGGTGTCGGTGGTGGAGCTGCGGGACGGACAGCAGGCGGCCGCTCTCGCCGACGGGCGTGTCGACGCCGTCCTCACCTGGGATCCGCCGGTGGCGGACGGGCTGACCGGCGAGGCACTGGTGGAGGAGCGCACCAGCGCGCTCCTGGCCCAGGGGCATCCCCGTGCCGGAACGGAGCCGATGCCGCTCGCGGCGCTGGGGGCACAGACCGTGCTGTTTCCGGTGCGCGAGCGCAGCCACTGCTGGGCCCAGCTGGACGCCGCGGCAGCGGCCGAGGGGGTGGGCATCACGCCGGTGCCCACGGCGCCCTCGGCGGTGGCCGACCTGGTGGCGGCCGGCCTGGGGGTCTCCGCCGTACCGGGATCCTTCCGGTTCGCCGGGTATCCGGGCGTGACGTTCGTGCCGCTGGAGCGGCTGTCCGGCACGATGAGCGTGGTCTGGCGGCGCGACGACGACTCCCGGGCCGTGGCCGGCTTCGTGGCGGCCTGTCGCGACGCCGCCCGGTCCCTGGCCGCCGCGCACGGGGACGTCTGGCGGCTCCCGGAGGCGACCGGCCCCCTCGTCCGGCGGGCCGCCACCGGCACGTAACCGGCCCCCGTCGTGTGACACGCTCTCCGCGCCCGGACCGGCCCGCCGGGCGCCCTCCCGCCGCGCAGAGGGCCTCCCTCGGCACATCCGCCCGGTGGGCGTGATCCACCGGGCCGGCTGCCGCCCACCCCCTCCCCCGTACGGCGTCCCCTGCCCACTCCCCGCCCGGCCGCCCCGCGCGTTCGGGTGGGTAAGGACAGCCATCTTCCGGTCGAGGCGCTCACCGTACGGTCAAGACACCCAGCTTCCGGCCAGGACACCCACCTTCCGGTCAGGCACTCACCTCCCGGTCAAGACACGCACCACAAAGTTTCCACTCCCGGTTCCGCATGCTGTTCCGAGGTAGCTCGTGGCCCGTTGCGGAACGGACGGCGAGCCCACGGAAAGCCGCCTCCGGCTCCAGCACACATCAGGATTCCGATCCCGTTCCGGCAGGGAGAAACATGTCCGCTGTGACCCACCACACCGCTCCTACGCAGTTCGTCGAGGCCGACGGTGTCCGCTACGCCTACCGCCGGCTCGGCTCCGGCGGCGAGGTCCCCCTCGTGATGCTCCAGCACTTCACCGGCAACCTCGACAACTGGGACCCCGCCCTCGTCGACGCACTCGCCGCCGAACGCGAGGTCATCCTGGTCGACTACCCCGGCGTCGCCTCCTCCACCGGCCCCTTCGCCACCACCATCGCGCAGATGGCCCAGCAGATCATCACCTTCACCGCCGCCCTCGGCCTGGAGCGGATCGACCTGCTCGGCTTCTCCATCGGCGGCTTCGCCGCCCAGGACATCGCGCTGATCAGGCCCCGCCTGGTCCGCCGTCTCGTCCTCGCCGGGACCGGCCCCAAGGGTGCCCCGGGCATGCACGGCTGGCGCAAGGACATCGAGACGCACGCCCGCGCCGAGGTGCCCACCGGCGAGGACCTGCTCTACATCTTCTTCGCCCACACCGAGACCAGCCAGGCCAAGGGCGTGGAGTTCCTCGGCCGGTTCCTGGCCCGCACCGAGGGCCGGGACGTGCCCAGCAGCCTCGCCTCGCGTGACGCCCAGTACGACGCCGTACTGGAGTGGGGCATCCCGGACCACTCCGCCCTGCAGCGCCTCACCGGCATCCAGTGCCCCACGCTCATCATCCAGGGCGACGACGACCTGATGATCCCCACGAAGAACAGCTACCTGATGGCCGGTCTGATCCCGGACGCGCAGATCCGGATCTACCCCGACGCCGCCCACGCCTCGCTGTTCCAGTACCCCGCCGAAGCCGCCAAGGACGTCAACGCCTTCCTCGGCTGATCCCCGCCACATCATCAGGAGAACACCATGTCCGACCTGCTCAGCACCATCTTCGACGCCTACGGCGGGCGCTCCCGCTGGGAGGAGGCCGGCCGGATCACCGCCCGCCAGTTCTTCGGCGGCGCCCTGTGGGGCATGAAGGGCCACCCTGGCGCCCTCAACGACGTCGACGTCACCGTCGACCTGCGCCGCGAGTACGTCACCCAGAAGCCGTTCTTCCACCCCGACCACCACACGGCGTTCTCCGCCGACCGCGTGGCAGTGGAGGACTCCGACGGCAACGTGGTCGAGGAACTGACCGATCCCCGCGCGTCCTTCGCCGGCCACGACCTGATGACGCCGTGGACGAGGCTCCAGCTCGCCTACTTCTCCGGCAGCGCCATGTGGACGTACCTGGCCGAGCCGCTCTCGCTGACCTACCCCGGCGTGCGGACGGAGGAGATCGGTCCGTGGACGGAGGACGGGGAGAAGTTCCGGCGCCTGCACATCACCTTCCCCGACAGCATCGCGACCCTCAGCACCGAGCAGACCGTGTACGTCGACTCGCAGGGTCTGATCCGCCGGCGCGACTACAGCGTGGAGATCGCCGGCAACACCCCCGCCGCGCACTACGTCTCCGGCCACCAGGAAGTCTCCGGCCTGGTCATCCCCACCACACGGATGATCTACAGCCGCGACGAGAACGGCCACAAGGTCCCCGACCCGCTCGTCGTCTCGGTCCGGCTCGAGGACGTCGCGGTGTCCTGACCCGCCCGGCGCACCTCAGCCGCGGTGGACCCGGTCGAGACGGGCGCCACCGCGGCGGTCCGGTGAACGGCGGCGGCGTGCCCCGGCGCCGAGCCGTACAGCCCGGCACCGCCCGGCCGCCCGAACGGCCCCGCCCCCACCACGACCAGTCCGACCCGTCCGACCAGGAGAACCCTGCGACATGACCACCACCATGCGCGCCGTCGCCTACCGCGCGTCCCTGCCGGTGACCGACGACGAGAGCCTGCTCGACGTCAAGCTGCCCGTGCCCGAACCCGGCCCCCGGGACCTGCTCGTCCAGGTCGAGGCCGTCGCCGTCAACCCGGTCGACCACAAGGTCCGGAAGAACCAGGATCCGAAGGGCCGTGAGCGGGTGCTGGGCTGGGACGCCGCCGGCACGGTCGTCGCGACCGGTTCCCAGGTGGAGAACTTCAAGCCCGGTGACGAGGTGTTCTACGCCGGAGCGCTCGACCGGCCGGGTGCCAACTCCGAGTACCACGCGGTCGACGAGCGTCTCGTCGCCCTGAAGCCGACCACGCTCACCTTCACCGAGGCGGCGTCGCTGCCACTGACCTCGCTCACCGCGTGGGAGGGCCTGTTCGAGCGGATCGGGCTGAACCGCGACCTGATCGACGAGACGGGCTCACTACTGGTGACGGCGGCCGCCGGCGGTGTCGGAGCCGTGGTCAGCCAACTGGCCCACGCGCTGACCGACCTGACGGTGATCGGGACGGCGTCCCGCCCGGAGACGGTCGACTTCGCCCGCCGCATGGGCGCCCACCACATCGTGGACCACCACCAGGCGTTGCTGCCGCAGCTCGCGGAGGTGGCCCCGAACGGCATCGACCATGTCTTCAGCACGGCGGGGACCGACCGCAACCTGGCGGCCTACGCCGAGGCGCTCAACCCGTTCGGCCAGATCGTCGCGATCGACGACGCCGAGACACTGCCCATCGGCCTGCTGAAGCCGAAGAGCATCGGCTTCCACTGGGAGTTCATGTTCACCCGTTCCCTGTTCCGGACCGCGGACATGGACCGGCAGGGCAGGATCCTCACCCAGGTGGCGCGCCTCGTGGACGCTGGCGTGATGGTCTCCACCGCGACCAGGGACCTGGGCCCCGTCAATGCGGCGAATCTGCGGGAGGCCCACGGCATCATGGAATCCGGCACGGCCATCGGCAAGATCACCCTCACCGGCTTCTGAGGCAGCCGGAGGACGGGGCGCCGCGGGCCCGGTGCTGACGGTTCGGGCAGGAGAGTTGCACGTTGGTGCCTCGTCCACGTTGGACTCAGGTGTCATGAGGTCATATGGGGGAACGTGAGCGAAGCGGCTTCGGACACAGTGAGGCGTGCTTTCCGCAAGCGCCGCCGGAAAGGGACTCGTGACGACGTGAACATCGTGATCGAAGCTGGGGTGACGGCGGGCATCGCTGAGGACGGGGCGCTCACGTTGCTGTCGCCCCAGGGCGCTCCCCACTTCTACGCGCCCGAGGTCAGCGCCATGTGGATCGCCCTGCGGCAGCACGGTGGGAACGTACGGGCCGCCGCCGCGATGCTCGGGAGCGCGTGGGACGCCGATGTCTCGGCGGTTCGCCGGCTCCTGCAGGAGCAGGTGACCGACTGGCAGCGGGCCGGCCTGGTGAAGACGACTCCCGAACACGTGCACGCTTCCTGACGGGGCCGCCGGGCCGGGGCGTCCCGGCACGCCCCGGCCCGGCGGCGTGCGCACCTGCGCACCGGCTCAGCCCGCCGGGGCGTCGATGTCCCGGAGCGCGGCCAGGACGCCGGTGGACATACGTGCCTTGGTGGTGCCCAGGGCGTCACCGGCCTTGGCCGCGTGCGCCGCAGCGATCTCCAGCGCGGTGCCGAGCACGGCGTCCTCGGTGACCGCGCGGTCGGCGATGTGAGCGGCTTCGGCCTCCGCACCGCCGTACCGGCGGCTGGTGAGCATGGCCTCTCGGGCCACCCGCGGGATCAGACGGGCCTGGACCAGGGCGGCCATGCCGCGGGGGAAGGGCATGCCCAGGTCCGCTTCGGGCAGGCACCAGTAACCACGGTCGGCGCGCAGCACGCGGAAGTCGTGCGCGAGGGAGAAGATCGCTCCGGCACCGAAGGCGTGGCCCTGTACGGCGGCCACGGTGATCACCGGCAGGCAGAGCAGGCGCGCGAAGAGGTCGTGGACGCGCACGGTGAACTCATCGCGCTCCTCGTCATGGGCGGACAGCCGGTCCAGGTCCAGGCCGTTGCTGTAGAACCTGCCCGTGCCGGTGGTGACGAGGGCGCGCGGGCCCTCAGCCTCTTCCACCTCCTTCAGGGCGGCGTCCACGGCGGCGACCCAGTCCCGGTCGACGCGGTTCTCGCCGTCACCCAGGTCGAGGACGAACACGTCGTTCTGCCGGTCGAGTACGGGCATGTCAGCTCCTTGGGAAATGACCGGTCACATGACTGATGGCGGCGCCGGAACGATCGGACAGGGTTGGTCAGGACACACACGGCAGGACCGGGCAGGACGACCAGACCCTGTTCGGTCCGCACACGTATTTGGAGCGGGCTATGTCTACATGGACCTCGGACCGGTTCGGCCCGGTGGCCGTCCTGACGTTCACCAGGGAACCGGGAAACTTCATGGACTTCGGCTCCATGGTGCGACTCGGCTCCCTGCTGGAGGACCTGGGCCGGCAGACCGACGAGGTGAAGGTCGTCGTGCTGGCGAGCGGTCTGGACGACAAGTTCATCGACCACGCCGAGCTGTCCGATCTGGCCCGGGCGGGTGCGGGACAGGCGAGCGAGGAGGAACTCGGCTCGTGGTCGCGTGCGCTGCGCCTGCTGGAGGAGATTCCACAGCCCACCATCGCGGCCGTCGACGGTCTGGCCTCCGGCGGAGGCAATGAGATCGCTCTGGCGTGCACCCTGCGGGTCGCTTCCCCGCGCTCCCGCTTCCAGCAGCCGGAAGTCGCCGTCGGCATCATCCCGGGCGGTGGGGGCAGTGTCCGGCTGCCCCGGCTGATCGGCCCCGGCCGCGCGGCCGAGGCGATCCTCACGGGACGGCTGGTCTTCGCCGAGGAGGCGCTGAGGGTCGGATGGGTCAACACCGTCCTGACGGGCACCGACTTCCCGCAGGAGGCGTTGCGCTGGGCCGAGTCCATCGCCAGGAACCCGGGGCCCGCGCTGCACGCGGCGAAACACTCCGTCGTGGCCGGTTCGCGCCTTCCGTTCGGCGAGGCGATCACGACGGAGCGGCGCCTCTTCGGAGAACTCACCGCGGGCAACGACGCGCTCACGTCCGGGTCCTAGGGCTTGTCGTCTGGACGTCGTCGGCATGATCCGAGCGACACGCCGTGGGCCGCGCTCAGGGCGCGCTGATCACGGCGGCGCCGGCCCCGTCACCCAGCAGGATGCAGGTGCTGCGATCGGTCCAGTCGACGAGGCCCGGCATCTTCTCGGCGCCGATGACGAGGGCGTGCCGGGCCGCGCCGGCCCGGATCGCGTGGTCGGCGCAGGCGAGCGCGGTGCAGAAGCCCGCGCAGGCGTTGTTGAGGTCGAAGCAGACGGGCGACGGGATGCCCAGGCGGGCGGCGACCTGCGCGGCGATGGACGGGCTGCGGTCGATGGCCGAGCAGGTCGCGACCGTGACCATGCCGATGTCGGCGACGTCGAGCCCGGAGGCGACGAGCGCCTTGCCCGCCGCCGCTGCCGCCATGTCGGTGACGGACTCGTCCTCGGCCGCGATCCTGCGGGTGACGATCCCGGTGCGCTGCCGCGAGGCGATCGTCGCCGGTGTCAGGACACCACGAGCACGGTCTTGCCCGCGCCCGGCCTGCTCGCCTGTGCCTTGGCCACGTCCTCCAGGGCGAACGTGGCACCGATGTGCGGGGTGATACGGCCGTCGGCCGCGAGCGAGGCCAGTTCCCGCATGCCGAGCCGGTCGGCCTCCACGAACAGCCCCGCCAATCGCACCCCGCGCTCGGCGGCGGCCCCCGCCGCCGCGGCGAGGGAGGGAGGCAGCGTCGAGACGAGGACCCCGCCGGGCTTGAGGACCTGCACGGCCTGCACCGGGTACTCCCCGCCGACGCTCTCCAGGACCACGTCCAGATCGCCGGTGGCCTCGGTGATGGCCGTGGTCGTGTAGTCGATCACCTCGTCGGCGCCCAGCCCGCGCACGAAGTCCGTGTTGGCCGCGGCCGCCACCGCCACCACGTACGCCCCGCGCGCCTTGGCGATCTGCACCGCCAGGTGACCGACCCCGCCGGCCGCGCCGTTGATCAGCACGCGGCTGCCCTCGCCGATCCCCGCCGTCTCCACCAGCGCCTGCCAGGCCGTCAGACCCGCCATGGGCAGCGCCGCGGCCCGCGCGTGGTCCAGGCGCTCCGGCTTGCGCACGAAGGGCCGGGCCGGGGCCACCACGTACTCGGCGTAGGAGCCCAGGCCGTGCGGGAACGGCAGCATGCCGAACACCTCGTCACCGACCCGGTGCACGGTCACACCGGGGCCGACCGCCGCGACCGTGCCCGAGACGTCGTAGCCCAGCACGAACGGCGGCTCGCCGACGAACACACCCGACGTGCGGTTCATGACATCGACCGGGTTCACACTTGTGGCGTGCACCCGCACAAGGATCTGCCCCAGACCCGGGGCGGGTCGGGATACGTTCACGGGCTTGAGGACCTCGGGACCACCGAGTGTGTCCTGACTGAAGGCGCGCATGGTCGCGGACGCCTGCGTGGTGTCGTTCATGCACACATGTTTGCACCTGCCGACAGCGGCCGTCCACGGCGGGTGTGTCATTCGGCGAGAGAAACCCGCCACATCCGCTAAGTGGTGCACCCACACCACTTATGGTTATGCTGACCGGCACCGGGACGGCGGACGGCCGCCCGGGACCCCTGAGAAAGGCAGACAGCCATGAGTGGCTCGCGGATGGACGAACTCGATTTCTTCCTGGGTCTCTGGGACGCGCCGGGGCAGTTCCACGCCACCCCCTTCGACCCGCGCAAGCCGATCGAGATGAAGGTGACCGGTTCCGGCGAACTCGCCCCGCACTATCTGCGGCTCAGCACCGAGGAGCAGCCCACCGCGGACAACCCGAACCCGCTGCGCGCCACATACGTGTGGGGGTTCGACGCTGCTTCCGACGAGTTCGTCGCGGACTGGTTCGACAGCAACGGCGGCCGGGCGAGGCAGCGGTCCTCGGGCTGGCAGGGCGACACCTTGGTGTTCGAGGGGACCATGACGATGAACGGTGGGACCGTTCCGCTGCGCGACACCTTCACCCGGCTGGGGGCCGACACGTATCACCACGTCGGCGAGATCGACCTCGGCCAGGGCTGGATACCGGTGGACGAGGAGACGGCGACCAGGCTCAGCCCGTCCGCCTCCTGAACCGTGGACACCGCCCCGGAAGGAGAGGCATGAGCGCGCAGGACCCGGGGATGGACGTCGGCGTCGCGTCACTGGCCGACTTCCAGCCCCGTACGGTAGACGGCCGTTCCCTGACCGCCGGCGACCGGCACAGCCGGCTGATCGACCTCGGCGTGACCGCCGACCGGCTCGGACTGGACCACTTCGGCGTCGGCGAACACCACAGCGTGGACTTCGCCGTCTCCTCACCGGCCGTGGTACTGGCCGCCATCGCCGCCCGGACCTCGCGCATCAGGCTCACCAGTTCGGTCAGCACCCTCAGCGCCCTCGACCCCGTGCGACTCTACGAGGACTTCGCCACGCTCGACCTCGTCAGCGCGGGCCGTGCGGAGATCACCGTGGGGCGCAGCGCGCACCCGGAGCCGTTCGAGCTGTTCGGCGTGCCCCTGAGCCATTACGACCAGGTCTTCGCGGAGAAACTGGGACTCCTGCTGCGCATCCGCGGTGAATCGCGGGTGACCTGGCACGGACGGTTCCGGTCCCCGCTGACCGAGGCCGCCGTCGTGCCCCGGGCACGGCAGGACCCCCTGCCGGTGTGGATCGGGGTCGGGGGAACTCCCGCCAGCGCCGAACGCGCCGGACGACTCGGGCTGCCCATGATGCTCGGGTACATCGGCGGCCCGCTGGAGCGCCTGGCCCACCTCGCCGCCGTCTACCGGGCGGCAGGCGAGGCGGAAGGGCACGGCCACCGGCTGCGTCTCGGCGTGGGGGTGCACTTCTTCAGTTCCGACGACGCCGCCACCGCCCTCGACACCTACCCGTACTACCGGGACTTCCTGCGGCCCAAGCGGCCCGGAGGAAGCGGCTTCACCGTCTCACCGGAACAGTTCCGGGCGGGCGTGGGCCCGGCCGGGCACCTCCTGATCGGCACACCCGAAAGCATCATCGAGAAGGCGACCGCCCTGTATGAGGCGGTCCGTTTCGACCGTCTTCAGGCCCTGGTGGACTGGGGCGGCCTGCCCGGCGACGCGGTCGCCTCGTCCGTCGGGCGACTGGCCACCGCGATCGCGCCCGCACTGCGCCGGCTCGCGGTTCCGGCGGCCCGGGACCGGCCCGGTGCGCCGCGGGGCTGACGCCGTGCACGGGGGCCGGACGGGACCGGACCCGTTCCCCACTGGATGGACGACCGTAAGCTGTCGGACCGTGCCATCCACCGACAACACCTCACCGCCACTCCGGCAGCGTCGCGCCGACGCGCAGGCCAACCGTGCCAAGATCCTCACGGCCGCGGCGGAGCTCTACACGACGCGCGGCCTGGACGTCTCGCTCAACGAGATCGCGCGGCGTGCCGGAGTGGGCATCGCCACGCTGCAACGCAACTTCGCCGGGCGCGAGGAACTCGTCGCGGCGGTGTTCACACCCCGGGTGCGCGCGTACGCCGACGCCGTCGACCGGGCCCTGGAAGAGCCCGATCCCTGGGCGGGCTTCCGCGGTTACGTCGAGCACGTGGCCGCACTGCAGTGCGAGGACCAGGGACTGGCCGTCGTACTGAACACGACGTTCCCGGCCTCGGCGGAACTGGAGGCCCACCGGCGCCGTGCCATGCGCGGCTTCACCCGTCTGGTCCGGCGTGCCAAAGAGGCCGGGGTCCTGCGCCCCGACTTCTCCGCGCACGATCTTCCCCTGCTGCTGCTCGCCAACGCCGGCGTCGTCATGGGCAGCGGGTCCAACGCGGACAAGGCGTCCCGCCGGCTGGTCGCGTTCGTCCTGCGCGCCTGCGCCGTGACGGACGACGAACCGCTGCCGCCGGGCCCGCCCGCCCGCAGTCTGCTGCGCACCCTCGACCCACCCCTGCCACCGGCTTCCCGTCACTGACGGCACCACCCGGCACGTCGCCGGTATGGCGACCGCCTGGCCGCCGACCGCCGGGCCGCCGTGACGACCGCCGACCGCCGGGCCGCCGTGACGACCGCCGACCGGGACGGTTCCTGGTCGGCGGCCGGGGGGCACCTTCCCGCCACCTTCCGGCCGGATGGGGCGGCCTCACATGTTGATCATGTGGCCGGCCAGGCCGTGGACGGCCTCCTTGACCGACTCACCGAGCGTGGGGTGCGCGTGCACGTTGCGGGCGAGCTCGTGGACGGTCAGGTCCCACTGCTGGGCCAGCGTCAGCTCCGGCAGCAGCTCGGCCACTTCACCGCCGATGAGGTGCGCGCCCAGCAGTTCGCCGTGCGTGCCATCGCTGATGATCTTCACGAAGCCCGCGGGGTCCCCGAGGCCCTGCGCCTTGCCGTTGGCGGTGAACGGGAACTTCGCCACCCGCACGTCGAAGCCGCGCTCCCGTGCCTGCGCCTCCGTCCACCCGAAGCTCGCGATCTGCGGCTTGCAGAACGTGACACGCGGGATCATGACGTAGTCGAGTTCCATCGTCTCCGCCCCGCCGATGGTCTCCGCCGCCACGATGCCCATCGACTCGGCGGCGTGCGCCAGCATCAGCTTGGCCGTGACATCACCGATCGCGAAGATGTGGGGGACACTGGTGCGCAGCCGGCCGTCCACGTCGATGGCGCCCCGTTCGGTGAGCCGTACCCCGGTGTTCTCCAGGCCGTAGCCGGTCACGTTCGGCTGGAAGCCCAGTGCCTGGAGCACCTTGTCGGCTTCCAGGACCTGCCGCTGCCCGCCGCGGGTGACGGTGACCCGTACCTTGTCGGTCTCCTCGGAGACGGCGTCCACCCGGGTGGAGGTCAGCACCTCGATGCCGAGTCGCCGGTACCACCGCGCCAGTTCCGCGGAGATCTCCTCGTCCTCCAGCGGGGCCGGCCGGTCCGCGAACTCCACCATGGTCACCCGGACGCCGTAGTTGTGCAGCACGTACGCAAACTCGACGCCGATCGCGCCGGCGCCCGCGATGATGACACTGTCCGGCAGCTCCTCGGCGAGGATCTGCTCCTCGAAGGTCACCACGCGCTCGCTCAGCCGGGTGCCGGGCAGCAGCTTCGCGGTGGCGCCGGTGGCGATGACGCAGTGGTCGAAGGTGACCGTCTCCACGCCGCCGTCGGCGCCGGTCACCGTCAGGGTGTGGGCGTCGGTGAAGTGACCGCGCCCGTCGTACTGCGTGATCTCGTTCTTGCGCATGAGGAAGTTGACGCCCTTGGCCCGGCCGTCGGCGACCTTCCGGCTCCGCCGGAACGCCTCGCCGTAGTCGAACCGCACCCGGCCGTCGACCTCGATGCCGAAGGTCTTCGCCTCCCGGGTGAAGATGTGCGCCAGTTCGGCGTTGCGCAGCAGCGCCTTGGCCGGGATGCAGCCCACGTTCAGGCACACCCCGCCCCAGTAGCGCTCCTCGACGACCGCGGTACGCAGGCCCAGTTGGGCCGACCGGACGGCGGCCGTGTATCCGCCCGGACCGGCTCCCAGGACGACGACGTCGTAGTGCGCGCCCATGGTCAGCCCGCCCTCCCGCTCGATACGGCCGACGGCACGGAGGTGACCACGGGGGACGTGGTGTGCTCGCCGTGGCCGGTGGCGGTGCCACCGCGGGGGCGGGCGTGGGGCTGGCTGCGCATGGAGGTGTTCCCGATTCTGGATACGTGCGGTACGCGCGGTACGGATTGGGTCGCGGGGTGGGTGCGAGCCCGGATCGCCCGCTGGGCGAGGGCCGTCAGCTGCCGAGGAAGGCGTTCACCTCTTCGGCGAACTCGGCCGGGTACTGGAAGAGGACCCGTGACCGGCGTCCGGGTAGATGCTCAGCTTCGCGTTGGGCAGGTGTTCGGCCAGCAGATAGGTGTTCTTGGTGGGGACCATCTCGTCGTTGTCACCGTTGGCCACCAGAACCGGCTGCTGGATGGACTCCAGACGCTGGAGTCGCGAGTCGTCCCGCACGCCCCACGCGGAGATGGCGGTCAGCTGCG
Source organism: Streptomyces sp. Ru62 (assembly GCF_002920615.1). Taxonomy (GTDB): domain Bacteria; phylum Actinomycetota; class Actinomycetes; order Streptomycetales; family Streptomycetaceae; genus Streptomyces. The sequence continues at coordinate 3,673 of NZ_PQSU01000051.1, read as the reverse complement.
CGTCACGGACGGCCAGGTCGGTCGCGGTGTCCCGCTCGGCGGTGCGCAGCCCCAGGCGCTTGAGGAACTCCACGCCCTTGGCCTGGCTGGACGCGCTCTTCTCGAAGAAGAGGGTGAGCAGGTTCGCGGCGGAGGGGGCGTCGTCGAAGGCCGCCTCGCGAATGGCGCCCGCCGTGTACTGGTGGATGTCCCGGCCGCCCCGGGGCGCCGTGCCGGCCAGGACCAGCCGGCGTACCTGCCACGGGCGGAAGAGGGTGATCTCCTGCGCGATGAAGCCGCCGAGGGAGAAGCCGAACAGGTCGAAGCGGCGCAGCCCGATGGCGTCCAGGAAGGCGATCGCGTTGTGCGCCATCTCCTCGACGGTGTTCGGAGTGGTCCCGGTGGAACCGCCGACCCCGGCGAGATCCACCAGGACGACCTCGCGCTCGGCGGCGAGGGCGTCGACGAGTTGGGGATCCCAGTTGTCGAGGTTGGCGCGGAAGTGCACCAGGCAGACCACCGGCAGATCGCTCGCGTTGGGGCGGCCGAAGCGGCGGTAGCGGTAGGTGACGCCGTCGGCGGCCTCGACATGGAGGTTGGGCGTCGTGATCTGGCTGTGGGTGGAATCGGCGGCCATGGTGAGCGCCTTTCAGCACTGATGAACGGACTGGGGAGGTCAGGCGGGGGGCTGCGTCCGGCTCTTGGGATGCGGCCCCGGGGACGTGGCCCACGGAGGTGTAGCCCGCCGACATGCGGTCCTACGACGTGGCAGCGAAGGTGTTCGGACTAGTCACGGGGGCCGAGGCGCTCGCCCATGTCGAGTTCCAGGTCGTAGATGACCTCCGGGCTCGCCTTCGCCGACAGCTTCAGGCGCTGCTGGACGAAGTCGCGGGCGAGCAGACCGGCGAAGCGCTGGTGGGTGGCCGCCAGATCGCCGGGGCTGTGCAGCGGGGCTTCCTCGTTGACGATCTCCTTGACGGCTCGGAGGGCGTCGGTGTCTAAGGAGGCGATCCGCCGCGCGAACCGGTCGACGACCGCGTCCAGTTCGGCGTCCGGGACGGCACGGTTGACCCAGCCGTACAGCGCGGCCGTGTCGGCGTCGTAGTCCTCACCGGAGGTGATGATCTCCAGGGCCCGTGACCGCCCGGTGAGCTGCACCAGGCGCTGGATGCCACCGCAGCCGGGGATGATCCCCGTACCGATCTCCAGCTGGCTGAGCACGGCCTTCTCCCGGCTGGCGAACCGGACGTCGAGCGTGGTCAGGAACTCGTTGCCGATGCCACGCGCACGGCCTCGCAGGGAACCCACCGTGATGAAGCGGGCGTTGCCGAGACGGCCGACGATGTCGAACCAGGCCGGCATGCCCTCCCCGAACTCGGCGACCCTGCCCAGGTCGAGGTGTGCCATGAAGAAGTCGGGAACGGCGCTGTCGAAGACGACCACCTTGACGTCGGGGTCCGCCTCCAACTGGTCGACGATCTCGGCGAGGGCGGACTCCACCTCGGGCTCGTAGAGGTTGAGGGGAGGATTGTCGAAGGTGACCCTCCAGTATCCAGGGCTCTGCTGTTCGGCACGCACAGGGGCATGCGTGGAGGGGGTCGCGGTGTTCGACATGGCGAAGTCCCGGTTCGTATGGTGCACGCAAGTTCGTAAGGTGCACGGAGTTCGTAGGTGCACGGAGTTCGTAGTGCACGGAGTTCGTAGTGCACGGAGTTCGTAGTGCACGGAGTTCGTAGGGTGCACGCGAGAAGTGGCACACCGGCCCCGTCGCAGAAGACCGGTCGGGTGACCATGACATTACGGCCGTCGGCTCGTCGTGGGCGGTGCCGGACGCCGATGGTGCCCGATAGGGCACATTTCTCGGTGCACCGGCCGAGGCGTCAGTCATTCTTCGCCCGTCGGCAGTCGTTCGACGGAAGCGGGCAGCCCTCTTCCACGCTGGACTGTGCTCACATGTCGACCACGGCACGGACGCGGGATTCCACGCTTCTCTGCCCCTGCGCCCGATACAGGACCTCACCGTGACACCTGATGCGCTGACAGCCCCTTCCGCCGGTACGGCCGGATCCGCCGGCCGCCGGATCCGCACCCGTTCGGGCCGGATGACCGTGACCCGGCGAGCCGAGGCGGCGGACCTCGCAGCCGTGAACGCCATGCACGGCCGCTGTTCCCCGCAGACGCTCTTCAGCCGCTACCAGACCGGGCGTTCCGCCCTGCGCGAGCACGAGTGGGCCCGCCTGATCCGACAGGGTGTGAGCTGGGTGACGAGCCCGGTGCACCGTCCCGACATGGTCGTCGCCACCACCCACCTGTTGCACGACGGCGCCGACGGCCGGGGTGAGCTGGCCTTACTCGTGGAGGACGGCTGGCAGGACGTGGGCCTCGGCACGGCGCTGGCGCGTTGGGCGCTGTCCCAGGCGCCGTTCTTCGGCGTCCGGCGAGCGGTGGTCGTGACGACGCGTGACAACCCCCGTATGACCGCCATCTGCGCCTCGCTCGGCGCACATGTCGAGCCGGCGGAGAGCCTGGGCGGTACGCAGGACGGCGCGGAGGACGACGGCAACGTCGTCCACTTCGTGTGGGTGGTGCCCGAGGAGGAGGCGACGCCCCGGAATGTGGGCGGCACATGCGGCCACGCTCCGGCCTGACGCGGTCAGCAGGTGTGAGCTCGGCCGATCCCCGCCCGGTGGGTCACGGGGGGCCTCCGCGCAAGGGCGGTCGCGCACGCACCAGGGCGGTCGCAAAGATCACTGCGGCGGCGAGGTCCGCACTCCGTGCACGCGGGTGATCAGGTACTGGAGCGGTGCTTCGGCGTACGGACCGCCACCGGCGATCAGGCCGGCCGCATGCCCACCGAGGTCCTCGGCACTAGTGGGAGCGGATGATCGCCGCCAACCTGACGAGCCACTTCCACGCGCTGCGGACCCTCACCCCGCTGCTGCGTGATCACCACCCCGTCAAGGTCCCCGAGGGCCGTCAGCCGGTCCCGCACACGTGAGCCGTCCGCGTCGCCGACGTCCGTCACCTCGGTCACCAGGGTGCCCGGACCGGTGTCCCCGACGTATGCGGCGAGGCGGGCCGGCCGCCCGGCGTCCCGGCCCGCGGCCACCACCCTCGCGCCCCGGCGGAGCAGGGCCAGGGTCACACCTTCATCGATCCCGCCGGTTGCCCCGGCCACCAGTACGGTGCGGCCTTCCGACGTCGGCTCTTCGGCAGTCCGGTTCATCGGGCACGCTCTCCTCTCCGCGATGGACGCGACCGTACTTCACAGGGCGACCATCCGGGACGTGGCCGCCGGGCCGGTGTCACGCACGGCCTGGTGATCCGGCACTTCGGGTCCAAGGAGCGGCTGTTCGTGGCGGCCGTCCCCAGCTCCGGCGATCTGATGGCCGAGATCGCGGGAGACTCCGGCTCACTTCCCACACGGGTCTGCCCTGAGGGCGGCCGGCCGTCGGCACCCGTGGACGGAACGCCGACGCCTCCGTACCCGGCTGATGACCGCAGGTCGCACGGACAGGCCGGGACGTACGTCGTTCGACTGCACTCACCGGGCAGGCCGTGGGCCGGCGGGGGACACAGGAAGTCCACGCCGTGAGTCGTTAGACGGATTCACGGAGGTGTGCTGTCGGGAGACGGTGGGTGTGTCGCCCGGCGGTGCGGTCCCCCCGCACCGCCCATACCGAAAGGCACCACT
>NZ_PQSU01000050.1 GCF_002920615.1 Streptomyces sp. Ru62 | reverse complement strand
GGACCACAAAGGCCACCAGCTCTACGCCATCAAGGGCCTGCCACCGAACCTGACGCACATCCCACCCGGCTGCTCCTTCCACCCCCGCTGCCCCCTGGCCCGGGACATCTGCCACACCGACGAACCCCCGCTGTACCAGGTCTCCGACACACGGGGCAGCGCCTGCCACTTCTGGAGGGAGTGCCTCGATGACCTCGGACACTGAGCCGCTCCTCGAAGTCAGCGGCCTGGTCAAGCACTACCCCCTCACCCGGGGCATCCTGTTCAAGAAGCAGACCGGCGCGGTCAAGGCCGTCGACGGCGTCGACTTCACCCTCGCCCAGGGCGAAACCCTCGGCATCGTCGGCGAATCGGGCTGCGGCAAGTCCACCGTCGCCAAACTCCTGTGCGGCCTCGAACAACCCACCGCCGGCACCATCACGTTCAAGGGCGAGGACATCACCCGCCTGTCCGGCAAGGCCCTCAAGGCCGTGCGCCGCAACATCCAGATGGTGTTCCAGGACCCCTACACCTCCCTCAACCCCCGCATGACCGTCGGCGACATCATCGGCGAGCCCTACGACATCCACCCCGAAGCAGCCCCCAAGACCGACCGCCGCCGCAGAGTCCAGGAACTCCTCGACGTCGTCGGCCTCAACCCCGAGTACGTCAACCGCTACCCCCACCAGTTCTCCGGCGGCCAACGCCAACGCATCGGCATCGCCCGCGCCCTGGCACTACGCCCCGAGATCATCGTCGCCGACGAACCCGTCTCCGCCCTCGACGTCTCCGTCCAGGCCCAGGTCATCAACCTCCTCGCCCGCCTCCAGGCGGAGTTCGACCTCTCCTACCTCTTCATCGCCCACGACCTGTCCATCGTCCGCCACATCTCCGACCGCATCGCCGTCATGTATCTGGGCCGCATCGTCGAGACCGGCCGCGACACCCAGATCTACGACCACCCCACCCACCCCTACACCCAGGCCCTGCTCTCCGCCGTCCCCGTACCCGACCCCGACGCCCGCGAACACCGCGAACGCATCATCCTCACCGGCGACGTACCCTCCCCCACCAACATCCCCAGCGGCTGCCGCTTCCGCACCCGCTGCTGGAAAGCACAAGCACGCTGCGCCGTGGAGGTCCCCGCGCTCGCCGTGCCGGCCGCCTTCCGTGACGCGGCCGGCCCCGCCGCGCACCCCTCGGCCTGCCACTTCGCGGAGGAAAAACAAGTGGTACCGCCGGAGGAGTCCCGGCTGAACGGCAACGGGCCGGGGTGACATGGCGCACCCCGGCCCGTTCACGGCACCCGCACGGCCGTACGCTGATCAGCCTCCCGTGTCCGTATATCGGTACCGCTTCGGTGAAGTTGCCTGCGTGTTAACGCAGTTCAGGCCTGCCCGCCCGGCTCGGGGAGGGAGCGTCGGAGGAAGTCCAGCTGGAGCAGGAGCAGGTTCTCCGCGACCGTCTCCTGCGGGGTCATGTGGGTCACTCCGGACAGGGGCAGCACCTCGTGCGGGCGGCCGGCGGCCAGCAGTGCGGAGGAGAGGCGCAGCGAGTGCGCGACGACCACGTTGTCGTCCGCCAGCCCGTGGATGACCAGCATCGGGCGGTGCGGCTCGGCCGGGTCGACCAAGCCCGCGTCGTCGATCACCGAGTTGCGCCGGTAGACCTCCGGCTGCTCGCCCGGGTCGCCGAGATAGCGTTCCTGGTAGTGGGTGTCGTACAGCCTGAGGTCGGTGACCGGCGCGCCGACCACCGCCGCGTGGAAGACGTCCGGGCGGCGCAGCACCGCCAGCGCCGCCAGATAGCCGCCGAAGGACCAGCCCCGGATGGCCACCCGGGTGAGGTCCAGCGGGTACCGCTCGGCGAGCGCGTGCAGCGCGTCGACCTGGTCCTGGAGGACGACCGCCGCCACGTCGTCCCGGATCGACTTCTCCCAGGCGGGCGAGCGGCCCGGGGTGCCCCGGCCGTCGGCGACGACCACCGCGAAGCCCTGGTCGGCGAACCACTGGGAGGTGAGGTGGGCGTTGTGGGCGGCGGCCACGCGCTGGCCGTGCGGACCGCCGTAGGGGTCCAGGAGGACCGGCAGGGGAGTGTCATCGGGGTAGTCCCGTGGCATAAGCACGGCGCACGGAATTCGGCGTGCGCCCCCTTGGGTGAGGGTGACCCGGGGGGACAAACTGGGATCTTCGGCGTACGACCGGACAGTGGCCGTCGGTTTTCCGTCACACAGCACCTCGACCCGGGCGCCCGGCCGGTCCAGCGCGGCCGACACGAGGACGGTCACGTTCCCGGAGCGCACCGCCGAGTGCACACCGGGTTCCCGCGACAGGCGCTCCACACCCAGTTCGTTCACCCGGTACACGTGGACTTCGCCGATTTCCGGTGCCTCGGCCTCCGGACCGGAAGAGGCGGAAACCAGTACGTCGTCCGCACCCACGTCCAGAACGGCGCGCAGGTGCAACTGACCGCTGGTCAAGGGACGTTCGCCGACCGCCAGCACCCGTGCGCCGCCCTCGTCAGCGATACGGACGAGCTGCCCGGAGGGGTTCCAGCAGGGCACACCAGCGAACAGTTCCAGCCAAGTTGGATCTTCATCGGCGTGCACCATCCGCGTGGCCCCGGAATCCGGTTCCACCGCCAGGTAGAGCTGGCTGCGCTGATCCCGCGCCTGTACCAGCAGCAGCGGCGCACCCGCCTCTGACCAGTGCACACGTGCCAGATACGGATAGCGCGCGCGGTCCCAGACCACCTCCGTGCGCGTCCCGTCCAGCCCGCACACGAACAGGCGGACGTCCGCGTTGGGGGTGCCCGCGGCCGGGTACCGGATGCCGACCGGCTCACGTTCCGGGTGGGCCGGATCGGAGATCCACCACCGCCGTACCGGCGTGTCGTCCACGCGTGCCACCAGCAGCCGGTCCGACCCCGGCGCCCACCAGAAGCCCCGCGAACGTGCCATCTCCTCCGCCGCGATGAACTCCGCGAGGCCGTAGGAGACGTCCGCCGACTCCGGCTCGGCCAGCGCCCGGTCGTCGCCGCCCTCGGCGTCCACCACCCGCAGCGCGCCCCCGGCGACGTACGCGATGTGCCGGCCGTCGGGGGACGGACGCGGGTCGATCACCGGCCCGGGGACGGGGAGTTCACGTGCCGTGCCGGCGCGCAGCTCCGCCGTGAAAAGCCGCCCTGACAAGGCGAAAGATGCCAACTCCACGGCGCTGTCGGTGGCATAGCCGATGATCCCGGCGCCGCCCTCGCGGCTGCGCTCGCGGCGCGCCCGCTCCTCGGCCGAGAGCTCCTCGGCGGCGCCCTGGAGGAGCGTGCGCGGATCGGCCGCCAGCCGCTCCGCACCCCCCGGAAGATCCATGACCCACAGGGAGTTGGCCCGGTCGGTGCCCGAGCCGGAACGCAGGAACGCGACACGCGAACCGTCGGGTGCCACGGTGAACGCACGCGGCGCGCCGAGCGTGAACCGCTGGGTCCGGGCGTGCCGACGGGGGAAGGAGTCAGCCTCGGTCGTCATACCCAGACCATATTGGCCATGCGCCCCCTTGTGCGGCTGTGCGCCGACCGATGCGCGAGTACGGATAGTTATGATCACTACCGCAGAGTGGGTATGAACCCGCTGGCGTCTGCATGGACTTGCTCAACTGATCTGGAACCCGCGTCCCTGGGATCTTTGGAGGTGAGCCGCCGTGGCACTCTCGATTTCGGCGGTGGTGCTGCTGGCGATCATCGTCTTCCTGCTGATCAAGAAGTCAGGGCTGAAGGGCGGCCACGCCGTCATCTGCGTCCTGCTCGGCTTCTACCTCGCCTCCTCGACCGTCGCTCCCACGATCAGCGAGCTGACGACCAACGTCGCGAGCATGATCGGCAGCATCAAGTTCTGACGGCCGGCGTCGCGGGACCGGGCGCGGGGACCTCGTAGGGTGGTGGCCATGACGGAACTGCCCTCCCGGCGTCTTCTCCTGGTGCACGCGCACCCGGACGACGAGTCGATCAACAACGGCGCGACCATGGCCAGGTACGCGGCCGAGGGTGCCCACGTCACCCTGGTCACCTGCACCCTGGGGGAGCGGGGCGAGGTCATCCCGCCCGAGCTGCGGCATCTGACGGGCGCCGCGCTGGGCGCGCACCGGCGCGGCGAGCTGGCCGCGGCCGTGTCCGCGCTCGGCGTCACGGACGCCCGGCTGCTCGGCGGCGCCGGGCGGTACGGCGACTCCGGGATGATGGGCCTCGCCGACAACGACGACCCGGGCTGCTTCTGGCAGGCCGACGTCGACGAGGCCGCAGGGAGGCTGGCCGAGGTGATCCTGGAGGTCCGTCCCCAGGTCCTCGTGACGTACGACGACGACGGCGGCTACGGCCACCCGGACCACGTCCAGGCGCACCGCGTCGCCATGCGCGCGGTCGACCTCGCGGCCGAGCGCGGCCACCGGATCGCCAAGGTGTACTGGAGCCGCGTCCCGCGCTCCGTCGCCGACGCCGCCTTCGCCCGCCTCCAGGACGAGCTGCCCGCACTGCCGTTCGACAAGGGTGCCACCGTGGACGACGTGCCCGGCGTGGTGGCCGACGAGCGGATCACCACCACGATCGACGGCACCGCGTACGCCGCCGCCAAGGCCGCCGCCATGCGCGCGCACGCCACCCAGATCCACGTCGCCGAGCCGTACTTCGCGCTCTCCAACGAACTCGCCCAGCCGCTGTTCACCACCGAGTACTACGAGTTGGTGCGCGGGCCCGGACAGCGCGGGGAGACCGACCTCTTCGCCGGTCTCGACCTCGGGGAGACGTCATGAGCGACGGCGGGAACGGCTCCCTGCTCGCCCAGCCGCTGCGCCCGCCCTCCGCGGGACGGGCCGCCGCCCTCGTCGGGCTGTTCCTGCTCGGCGCCGTCACCGGCCTCGCCGGGGCCCTGCTCCAGGCCGCCTGGTTCCCCGGCGGGCTGCTGCTCGCCCTCGCGGGCGCCGCCGGCCTCTTCCTCGGCGGCGCGTACGCCACCGGGGGCCGGGGCGGGGCGGTCGCGCCGGCGGCGGGCTGGGTGGTCGCGGTCATCCTGCTCACCACCACGCGCCCGGAGGGCGACTACCTCTTCGGCGCGGGCGGCAGCTCCTATCTGTACCTGCTCGGCGGCATGGCCCTCGCTGTGATCTGCGCCACCGTCGGCGCGGGGCGGCAACCGCGCGGCGGCTCCGCCCGACTTGGCAAGTGACGTACCACTTCGCCGTACCGCGCGCGTGCGAGTCCGGTGTGGGTTTCCTCGGCGGTCATGGGATACGCGCCAGAAGTGGCCAGTATGGTGGTGCGCGCCGCCGAGCCTCCCCCAAGTTCTCGACTGCGCTCGAACAGGGGGTACCCCCAGCTGAGGTCGAAACGGGCGGTGGAGCCAACCGGGAGAACCTGCCTTGAGTCGTGAAACTGACACTCCGTCCTCCGGGCCCAACGGGCGCGGCGGAGCCGCATACCCCTCCGGCACGCCGCCGTACGGGACCCCCATGGCTTCCGACGACGGTACGGGCGCGGGCCGTTCGGGCACGCGACCGGAGGAGAAGAAGACCGAGACCACGCTGACGACCCGGATCCGGATCAACATCCCCGGGTCCCGGCCCATCCCGCCGGTCGTCGTGCGCAAGCCCGTCGGGGACGGCGAGGGCGCCGAGGAGGCGCCGGCCGCCGAGCCGCCGCCCGTGGCCGAACGGCCGTCCGCCAGCGCCGCCGAGGCCCCGGCCGAGCCCGCCGCCCAGGCGGAGGAGAAGACCAGCGACTGGTTCGCGCCCCGCAAGTCCGGCGCGCCCAAGGGCGGTCCGGGCGGCGGGGGCACGAACGGCGCCGGAACGTCCGGTGGTTCCGCCGCCACCGCCTCCTCCGGCGGGTCGGGCACCCGTTCGAGTGGTCCTGGGGCTTCCGGTGCGGCCGGTACCACCGGCGCACGCCCCGGCGGCGGCCGTCCCGGTGGTGTGGTCGGCTCCATGAGCGTGCCGGGCGGTCCCCGCCCCGGCGGTACGAACGGCAAGGGCCTGCCCGGCGCCACCGGTGGCCCGGTCGCCCCGGGTCACGGCGGCGGCACCGGCTCCTTCGACGTGACCGAGGCGCTGACCGCGGGCCCCCTCGGCGGCGGCTCCCGCCCCGGCTCCACCGGCTCCGACGAGCCCCGCCGCGACGACCTGCCGTACTTCTCGGAGAACGGCGGCCAGGACGACTTCGGCACGGGCCCGGCGGGCACCGGCGGCCGGGACGGCTATGGTGCCGGTGCGGCGGGGGCGGCCGGGCACGACGGCTTCGGCGGCGGTGCCGCGGGCGTCGGCGGCCACGACGGCTTCGGCGGTGCCGCGGGCGGTGCCCGTGGCAACGGCGGTCCCGGCGGCGCCAGCGGCTTCGACGGACCCGGTGGCCATGGCGGCCCCGGCGGTCCGCAGGGCGGGCCGGCCGGTCCCACCAGCGGTCCGGTGACCGGTGACGGCACCCTCGTCCCGCCGGCCGCCGGTGGCGTCGGCATGGGGCCGGGCGAGCCCTTCGACGGCCCGGCCGGCGCCGGATTCGGCGGCCACGGCACCTCGCCCGCGCGCAGCGCCCTCACCGACATCGCCGATCTCGACGCGCCCGGTGCCGCGGGTGGTCCGGGCGGTCCCGGCGGCTTCAACGGACCCGGCGGTGCCGGCCGGCCCGGCGGTCCCGGTGCCCCCGGCGGTCCGAGTGCTCCGGGAGTCACCCCCGGCGGTCCGGCGGGCCGTGTCCCCGGTGGCGGGCTCAGCGACGACACGGCGATCCTCACCCCGCAGAAGCCGGCCCCCGAGCCGGGCACGCCCGGATACCGCTCCCCGTCCGCCGACAACGTCTCCGGACACACCGTCACCAGCGGCATCCCGGTCGTCCCGAACGCCGGGAAGCCCCCGTTCGGCACCCAGCCCGGCGGTCCGGCGGCACCCGCGGCGCCCAAGCCGGAGCCGGCCGCCGCGCCCAAGGCGGCGGGCAAGCCGAAGAAGAAGGGCCGCAGCAAGCTGATGCTGCTGGTCGTCGGCGTGTTCGTCGTGGCGGGCGGTGCCTACGGCGCCGGACTGCTGATGAACCACACCGACGTGCCCAAGGGCACCACCGTGCTCGGTGTCGACATCGGCGGCGGCACCCGCGACGACGCCGTCAAGAAGCTGGACGACGCCTTCGGCAGCCGGGTGAACAAGCCGCTGAAGCTGGCCGTGGGCGGCAAGACGGTCACCCTCACGCCGGAGAACGCCGGTCTCCAGTTCGACTACCAGGCCACGGTGAGCGGGGCCGCGAAGAGCGACTACAACCCGGTCCACGTCGTCGGCTCCCTCTTCGGGCAGAAGCGCGTGGTCCAGCCGGTCATGCCGGTGGACGAGGAGAAGCTGCAGGCCGCGCTCCAGCAGGCCGGCGGCGGCTCGGGCTCGGCCACGGACGGCACCATCAAGTTCGAGTCCGGCGGCAAGGCCGTGGCGGTCTACGGCAAGGCGGGCAAGGCCATCGACGCCGGCCGCTCGACCTCGGCGGTCGAGCAGGCGTACCGCACGCTGGTGGAGACGGGCAGCGCGTCCCCGGTCACCGTGCCGACCACCATCAAGCAGCCGACGGTGTCGAACGCCGAGGTGGACCGGGTGATGAAGGACTTCGCGAAGCCCGCGATGTCCGGCATCGTCAAGGTGCAGACCGACGCGGCGCACGTCATCCGGTTCGGTCCGCTGTCGCTGCCGAAGATCCTCGGCTTCAAGGCCGTGGACGGCAAGCTCGTGGACACGTACGACCTCAACGCGCTCAAGGAGGCCTACGGCAGCACCTTCGACGGCGTACAGATCCAGACCGCGACCGGCAAGCGCGGCGTGCTGCCGCAGGACGTGGTCGGCGCGCTGCGCCAGGCCCTGCGGGGCAAGACGGAGGCGGAGCGGGTCGGGGTCATCGACACCAACCCCAGCTAGTCCGGCCGTTTCCAGGGGCGCTCCCGCCGAGGGGGCGCCCCTCGCCGTGTCCGTCACCTGATCCGCGTGACATCTGTCATGCGGCACTCAGGACCCCCGACACTGCCCGCTCCCCGGCCCCCGCCGCCAGCATGGACGGCATGACGACGACAGCGGCACCGGCCACCACCACCCCGGTGGTCGGGTTCGACCAGGTGACCAAGACGTACGGGAGCGTGCGGGCCGTCGACGGCCTCTCGCTCCGCCTGTACCCGGGCGAGACCGTCGCCCTGCTCGGCCCGAACGGGGCCGGCAAGTCCACCACCCTGGACCTGCTCCTCGGGCTCAAGCACGCCGACAGCGGCACGGTGAGCCTGTTCGGCGGCAGCCCGCGCGAGGCGATCACCGCCGGCCGGGTCGGGGCGATGCTGCAGAGCGGCGGCCTGATGGACGGGGTCACCGTGGCCGAACTGGTGAAGCTGGCCTGTTCGCTGCACCCGCGGCCGTACCCGGTCTCCGACGTGCTGGCCCGCGCGGGCATCGCCCAGATCGCCGGCCGCAAGGTCGACAAGCTGTCCGGCGGCCAGGCGCAGCGGGTCCGGTTCGCCCTCGCCACCGCCGGGGACAGCGACCTGATCATCCTGGACGAGCCGACCACCGGTATGGACGTCGCCGCCCGCCAGGCCTTCTGGGCCACCATGCGCGAACAGGCCGACCAGGGCCGTACGGTCCTCTTCGCCACCCACTACCTGGAAGAGGCCGACGCCATCGCGGACCGGGTCCTGGTGCTGCACCGGGGCCGGCTCCTCGCCGACGGCACGGCCGCCGAGATCAAGGCCAGGGCGGGCGCGCGGCGGATCTCCTTCGACCTGGCCGGTGAGATCGACGAGACCGCCCTGCGCGGGCTGCCGTTCCTCACCTCGGTCGACGTCTCGGGCCAGACCGTCCGCATCCAGTCGTCCGACGCCGACGCGACCGTGCACGCCCTGTACGGCCTCGGTGTCTACCCCCGCAACCTCGAAGTCGCCGGGCTCGGTCTGGAGCAGGCCTTCGTCGCCATCACGGAGGCCGAGGAGGCCAAGCAGTCGTGAACGCCCTCATCAAGCTCGAACTGGCCCGCGCCCTGCGGAACAGGAAATTCCTGTTCTTCTCGGTGCTCTACCCGTCGATCATCTACCTGATCTTCTCCAGCAGCGCCGGCGCGAACGAGCGGGTCGACGGCAGCGGCCTGACCGTCGCCACCTACCTGATGGTCTCCATGGCCTCCTTCGGCGCCCTGACCGCCGTCCTGATGGGCAACAGCGAGCGCATCGCCAAGGAACGCGAGAGCGGCTGGGTACGGCAGCTGCGGCTGACCCCGCTGCCCGGCCGCGGCTACGTCCTCGCCAAGACCGCGAGCGCCGCCGTGGTGAGCCTGCCGGCCATCGTCGTCGTGTTCGCCGTCGCCGCCGGCCTCAAGGACGTACGACTGGACGCCTGGCAGTGGCTCGCGCTCACCGGGGTCATCTGGGCCGGCAGCCTCGTCTTCGCCGCGCTCGGCGTCGCCCTCGGCTACCTCGCCTCCGGGGACGCGGTCCGCCCGATCACGATGATCGTCTACTTCGGTCTGTCGATCCTCGGCGGCCTGTGGATGCCGTCCACGACCTTCCCGCAGGTCCTCCAGGACATCGCCAAGTGGCTCCCCACGCACGCGTACGCTGCCCTGGGACGGGCGATCGAGCAGAGCCAGGCGCCCCACGCGGCGGACATCGCCGTCCTCGCCGTCTACTTCGTCCTCTTCGCGGGCGGCGCGGCCTGGCTGTACCGGAAGGACACGCTGAAGGCGTGAGCGCGATGACGGAAGACCCCCTGACCCGCGAGAAGCGGCCGGAACACCAGGTGCGGCTGGGCCAGGGCCCCCGCACCCGGCGGGACGTGCTGGCCAAGGTGCTGTGGATCGGCGTGTGGCTGGTCTTCCTCGGCTCACCGGTCGACGACCTGGTCAGCGGCCACCACACCGCGCGCGCCACCCTCGCCGGTTCCCTCGGCCTGGCCGCGTTCGTCGGGGTCTACCTGGCGCTGGTCTTCCGCAACGTGGGCCGGCCCTTCGCGCCCCGGACCGTCGTCGGCCTCATCGCGGTCCTGGCCGTCCTGGCCCCCGTCCTCGCCTACACCCTCGGCAGCGCCTGGCTCGGCCTCTTCGTCTACCTGTCGGTGGCCTGCGGGGCCACCCTGCCGGTCCGGGCGTCGTACTGGGCGATCCCGGCGACGGCCGCGCTGATGTACCTCGTCGGGCTGCACTCGAACGAGAAGGAGGCCCGTGGTCTGCTGCTCCTCGTCGTCCTCATCGGGTTCGCGATGGCCGGCGTCGGGCAACTGGTGCGCACCACCATCGAGTTGCGCAAGGCGCGGGCCACCGTCGCCCAGCTCGCCGCCAACGAGGAGCGGCTCCGCCTCGCCCGCGACCTGCACGACCTGCTCGGCCACTCGCTGTCGCTGATCACGCTGAAGAGCGAGCTGGCCGGCCGGATGCTGCCCGACCACCCCGACAAGGCCGCCCGCCAGGTCGCCGACATCGAGCAGGTCAGCCGGCAGGCACTGGTCGACGTCCGCGAGGCCGTCACCGGCTACCGGCGGCCCCGGCTCGCCGCCGAACTCGCCGGCGCCCAGGCCGCGCTGACGGCCGCCGGGGTCGTCGCCGAGGTGCCCGCCGAACCCGACCTCGCCGGCGTGCCCGAGGAGGCCGAGTCCGCGCTGGCCTGGGCGTTGCGCGAGGCGGTCACCAACGTGGTCCGGCACAGCGGCGCCGACCGCTGCGCCGTACGGCTGCTGCGCCGTCAGACCCTGGACGGACCGGTGCTGGAACTCTCCGTCGAGGACGACGGGAGCGGGGGCTCCGGGAAGGGGCCCGGCAATGGACTGACCGGGCTGACCGAGCGCCTGGAGAAGGCCGGCGGCACCCTGGAGGCGGGCCGGGTCAGGCACGGTTTCCGGCTCGTCGCCCGCGTGCCCACGGCCGCCGGGGCGGACGTAGGATCCGGGGCATGACGAGCATGATCAAGGTACTCCTCGCCGAGGACCAGTCGATGGTCCGCGAGGCGCTGGCCGCACTGCTCGGACTGGAGGACGACATCGAGGTCGTCGCCCAGGTGGCGCGCGGCGACGAGGTGCTCGCGGCCGTCGGCGCGCACGGCGTGGACGTCGCACTGCTCGACATCGAGATGCCCGGCTGCACCGGCATCGAGGCCGCGGCCCGGGTGCACCGGGAACACCCGCGGGTCAAGCTGGTCGTCCTGACCACCTTCGGGCGCCCCGGCTATCTGCGCAGCGCCATGGAGGCGGGCGCCGACGCCTTCCTCGTCAAGGACGCCCCGGCCGCGCAGCTCGCCGAGGCGATCCGCAAGGTGCTGGCCGGGGAGCGGGTCATCGACCCCACGCTGGCCGCCGCCGCGCTCGCCGAGGGCGCCAACCCGCTCACCGAGCGCGAACGCGAGGTGCTCCGCGCGGCGGCCGACGGCTCCACCAACGCGGAACTCGCCCAGGCACTGCACCTGTCCCAGGGCACCGTCCGCAACTACCTGTCGACCGCCATCCAGAAACTGGCCGCGCGCAACAGGGCGGAGGCGGTACGGATCGCCCGGGACAAGGGGTGGCTCTGAGTAACCACCTCAGTTGAGCTTGGACCTCGCCGTGCGCGCCTCCTGCCGGACCTTGCGGGCCGCCGACTCGTCCACCACCTCGATCAGGTCGGCGTAGTGCTGCAGTTCCTCGGCGCCCGCGACGAACTCGCCGCGCTGCACCAGCAGTTGTCCGCGCTCGTAGCGCAGCCGCGCCGGGTGCGAGGGGATGAGCAGGGCCAGCTCCACCGCCCGCAGCGCGACGTCGGACCGTTCCGGCCGGGCAGCCGCCCACGCCCGCATGTTGTTCAGGATGCGCTGGACGACCTCCAGGGGCGCCGCCGGCTCCAGCATCGAGGGGTCGAGCGGCGTGCCCGTGGCACCCACGACCAGCAGCTCGGCGTCCGTCCCGGTGAGCACCCGGCCACCGTCGAACGGATCGGCCAGCACCTGCTCCGCCGCCGCCCCGAACCCGACCACGAAGTGCCCCGGCAGCGCGACCCCGTACACCGGGGCGCCCGCCCGGCGCGCGACCTCCAGCCACACCACCGACAGCAGGATCGGCAGCCCGCGCCGTCGCCGCAGCACCTCGTGCAGCAGGGAGGACTCCAGCCGCTGGTAGTCGCCCGGCGTCCCGTGGAACCCGTAGCGGGTGCCGAGCAGCCGTCGTACGGCCTCCGCCCAGGCCCGCGGCCCGTCCGGCCGGTACGGCAGCTCGCCCGCCAGCCGGTCCAGCTCCGCCTGCGCGGCGTCGATGCCGGCCTCGTCCAGCGAGCCGTCCGTCTCCGCACCGATCAGCAGACACAGCGCCGACAGGTCCGGCCGCTCGGACCGCGCCTCCTCGGCGAACCGCCGCCGCAGCTCGGCGGAGCGGTCCTCCGGGGGCGGATACGGGGGCGGCAGATACGGATGACTCATGGCAGCCTCATGCCCTTCCACGGGGAGTTCTACGGCCCCCCGAAGCGGTATGCCTGCGGCGCTCGGGACACCGGGTGGCCGCCGTGCCGGTTCCGGCCGTCGCGGTGGCTGCTCGGCCGCGTCGCACTGCTGGGCGTGTCGGCGGGCTGGGTTCGGTTGCCGGGGTGGCTGCTCGGTTGGGCCGGGGTGCTGGGCGTGTCGGCGGGCTGGGTTCGGTTGCCGGGGTGGCTGCTCGCGTGGGTCCGGCCGTTGGGCATACCGCCCTGCTGGGGGCGGGTGCTGGGAGCGTCACTTGCCTGGGTCCGGGGTCTGGGGGTCGTTCGTGGGCAGGGACCGGGTTCCAGGGCCGTCCTGGGGCAGGGACCCGGTCTCAGGGCTGTCCCCCGGTAGGGAGCGCGTCCCAGGCGTGTCACCCGGTGCCGGGCAGTCGGCGGAGGCGGGCGGTCGCTCCTGCGCGTCCTGCTCCTCGGGGGCCCGGTAATGGTGGTGGGCGTGGTGGGGGGTGAAGCCGAGGGCGCGGTAGAGGGCTCGGGCGGAGTCGTTGTCCGTCTCCACCTGGAGCCAGGCCGCCGAGGCGCCCTCCTCCAGCGCGCGCCGGGCCAGCGCGGCCATGACCTCGGTGGCCAGCCCCTGCCGCCGCCGGCCGGGGTCGACCTCGACGGCGGCGAACCCGGCCCACCGCCCGTCCACGACACACCGCCCGATCGCCGCCGGCGGCTCGCCCTCCCCGCCGGGCACGGAGGCGAACCACACCGACGGCCCGGATCCGAGCACCCGCAGGGCCACCTCGCTCACCCCCTTGCGCTGGTACCGGGCGAGCCACGCCTCGTCCACCGCCCGGGACAGGACCACGCCCGCGCCCGCGGCGCGGTCCGCGACCGGCGCCAGGGGTCCGGTCCACAGCTCGGCGGTCACCTCCCGCACCCAGCCGCGCCGCTCCAGCTCCGCGCACAGCATCTCCTGCGTCCCCTCGGCGCCGGTCGCGGTCTGCACGTACGCGGGCAGGCCGCGCTCGCCGTACCAGCGTCGTACGGCCACCAGGGCCGCGTCGAGCGGAAGCCCGGGGTCCCCGAGCGGCAGCACGCTGTTGGCACGCCGGGTGAACCCGCCCGCCGCCCGCAGCTCCCACTCGCCCAGCCGCTCGCTCTCCACCGGCCGCCACGCCCGGGAGGTGACCCGCGCGAGCTCCGGGTAGGTGGCGGCGGGCCCCCTGCGCCGCGCCGGGGCGGCGGGCACGACCTTCCCGGCGACCAGCGCGGCTTGCGGGATCCGGACCCGTTCGCCGTCCCGCCGTGTGATCATGAGCACGCCCCCGTCCCATGATGTGAGAACACCCACCGTGTCAGTGAACTTCTCCGGTCCGGCACCGGGTTCGCCCAACCGCCGTACAGAGACCCGTTTCCCCACGTCAGAAGGGGTGATTCGGACCTCCGGGCGTCCTTTCGCCGAGATTTCCACTGGTCAGTTCACCCCTCCTGTTCGGATCATGCTCCGGAACGGAGATACTAGGGGCGGGCATCGACGACGCCGCGCTCCCGCGCGCCAGGCGGCGGAGCCTGAGGAGGCCCGCCAGCGCCCTATCGAGGAGGAACGACAGCGTGACCTACGTCATCGCGCAGCCTTGTGTCGACGTCAAGGACAAGGCGTGCATCGAGGAGTGCCCGGTCGACTGCATCTACGAGGGCCAGCGGTCCTTGTACATCCACCCGGACGAATGCGTCGACTGTGGTGCCTGTGAGCCGGTCTGCCCGGTCGAGGCGATCTTCTACGAGGACGACGTCCCGGAGGAGTGGAAGGACTACTACAAGGCGAACGTCGAGTTCTTCGACGAGCTCGGCTCGCCCGGCGGCGCCAGCAAGCTGGGGCTGATCGAGCGCGACCACCCCTTCGTCGCCGCGCTGCCGCCGCAGGGCGAGTGACCGTCTGAGCACCAAGCGGCCGCCCGCCACGCAGCGCCGCGCCGCCTCGGTCCCGTACGGCCCGATCACCCTGATCACCGCCGCACGGGACCGAGGCGTTTGCCGCACCGTACGAAAGTGAGCCTGATTCCCGTGTCCGCAGTCTCCGACCGGCTTCCCACCTTCCCCTGGGACAAGCTGGAGCCGTACAAGAAGACGGCCGCGGCCCACCCGGACGGCATCGTCGACCTCTCCGTCGGCACCCCGGTCGACCCGGTCCCCGAGCTGGTCCAGAAGGCCCTGATCGACGCGGCCGACTCCCCGGGCTACCCGACCGTCTGGGGCACCCCCGCCCTGCGCGACGCGATCACCGGCTGGCTGGAGCGCCGCCTGGGCGCCCGCGGGATCACCCACCGGCACGTCCTGCCGGTCGTCGGCTCCAAGGAGCTGGTGGCCTGGCTGCCCACCCAGCTCGGCCTCGGCCCCGGCGACACGGTCGCGTACCCGCGCCTCGCCTACCCCACGTACGAGGTCGGCGCCCGCCTGGCCCGCGCCGCGTACGAGGTCTACGACGACCCGCGCGACCTGGACCCGGCCGGCCTGAAGCTGCTCTGGCTGAACTCGCCGTCCAACCCCACGGGCAAGGTCCTGTCCCGGCAGGAGCTGACGGACATCGTCGCCTGGGCCCGCGCCCACGACGTCCTCGTCTTCTCCGACGAGTGCTACCTGGAGCTGGGCTGGGAGGCCGACCCGGTCTCGGTCCTGCACCCGGACGTCAACGGCGGCTCCTACGACGGCGTCGTCGCCGTCCACTCCCTCTCCAAGCGCTCCAACCTGGCCGGCTACCGTGCGGCCTTCGTCGCCGGTGACCCGGCCGTCCTGGGCCCCCTGCTGGAGATCCGCAAGCACGGCGGCATGATGACCTCCGCACCGACGCAGGCGGCGGTCGTGGCCGCGCTCGGCGACGACGTCCACGTCCACGAGCAGCGCGAGCGCTACGCCGCCCGCCGCGAGGCCCTCCGGGAGGCGCTCCTCGCCGACGGCTTCCGCATCGAACACAGCGAGGCGAGCCTCTACCTCTGGGCCACCCGCGACGAGTCCTGCTGGACCACGGTCGCCCACCTGGCCGATCGGGGCATCCTGGTGGCCCCGGGCGACTTCTACGGCGAGGCGGGGCAGAACCACGTCCGCGTGGCCTTCACGGCGACGGACGAACGAGTGCGGGCAGCGGTGGCCCGCCTGACGGCCTAGGCCACCCGTCCGTCTCGCCGGCGCACAAGCCGACGGGGCCCAGGAGAGGAACCCGGACCCCGTCGGCGTGCACAGCCGGGCGCTCAGCCGCCCAGCGGCAGGCCCTTGGCCGGCAGGGAGGACGTCGGCAGGGACGCCGTCGGCAGCCCGCCCTTGGCGAGGGAGTCCGTCGGCAGCCCGCCCTTCGTGGCACCGGAGGCCGTGTCCCCCAGGACACCCCCGGCCGCCCCGACGGCACCGCCCACGGCCTGCTGTGCCGCAGGGGCCGCCTTCTTCACGGCACTGCCACCGGTCGCGCCCGCGGCCGGCACCGCCTGCTCGAACGCCTTGCCGCCCGTGTGGCCCGCGGCGGCGGTGACGCTCTGCGCGGCACTGTCCACGGTGTTGCCGACCTGCGCGCCGTCCAGGGCGGTCAGACCACCCAGGTTCGGGGTGGCCACCGGCAGGTTCGTGGCCGCTCCGGCGGAGCCGGCCGCACCGACCCCGGCAGCCGCTCCCGCTGCGACGAGCAGCGCGGCACGGGCGATCCGGCGGGTCAGGGGGAGGGACATGATGCTCCATTCGACGGGAGAGAACGGTGTCTGCGTCCGAGCCCGTCTCCGGCTCGGACGCCGTGACTACCGCTCGAAGCCCGCGAAGGTTGCGGACGCCCCAGGTAAAGAATGGATAACGCGTCGCATTATCAGGTGTGGATAAAAACGGGCAAAGAACGTCCGCCGGAAATCGCGCAGAATCCTTCCCGCCCTTGATTCCCAAGGGTTCCCGAGGCGGACACACCATCCACCCGAACCGTCGTGCGCCCCGGCGCCGCACAACCCGCCGGAGTGACCGTCCGTACTACTGTCCGGCCACGATCCGCACCGAGCCCACGGACGTCTCCCCGGTCGTCCCCGCGGAGCTCTGCGCGCCCCCGGCCCCGTCCGGCCCGGCCGTCCGCCACTCGTCGCCGTCGCTCCCCGCGGTCCACACCCGCCCGGCGTACGACACCCGCTCGATGTGCAGCGCCGAGGAGTTGGCCACCGCCCACTGCGCGAGCTGCCAGCCCCGCTCCTGCTCGCCACGCCCGGTCGCGTCCGTCTTCGCACCCTCCGGCACCGGAACCGTCACCGTCCGCCCGCGCGCGGTCGCGGTCACGCTCGGCGACGGGGACGGCGACGGCACGGGGGTCCCGCCCACCACCGCGCCGGTCTCCTGGAGCGCGTCCCGCCCGAAGTCCCGTACCAGCGCGGCCCGGACCGCGTCCGGACCGGTCGCCGAGGTCGTGCGCTGCGGGCGCCCGTCGCAGGTCAGCGTGGCCGCCGCCCGACCGGTCAGGGCCGCCGCCAGCAGCGTGGCATCCTGCTCGTGCTTGGCGTACGCCTCCGGGTAGCCGCTGCGCTGCACCCGCTGCGCGGCCACCGTCAGCGGCAGGTCGGTGTAGTCCGGCACCTTCGCCAGGTGCGCGTAGAAGATGCCCGCCGCGTAGGCCGGGTCCATGATCTGCCGCTCGGTGCCCCAGCCCTGCGAGGGCCGCTGCTGGAACAGGCCCAGCGAGTCCCGGTCGCCGTGCTCGATGTTCCGCAGCCCCGACTCCTGAAGGGCGGTCGCCAGCGCGATCGTCACGGCCCGCTCGGGCATCCCGCGCCCGGTGCCGACGGCGGCGATCGTCGCCGCGTTCACCGCCTGCTCGGGCGTGAACTCGTACGACGCCCCGTCGTCCGAGGCCGAGACCACCGTGCAGCCGCGCGCACCGCCGCCTCCGGTGACGTACTGCACCACGAGGTACGCGGCGACGCCGCACAGGACCAACAGGGCCGCGGCGTAACGGAAGAGGCGCCCGCGGCGCTTGGGATGGGTGGGGGACGGCTCTGGCACGCGTACAAGGTACTGGAGCACCCCGGGACCCTTACGCGGGGTCCGAGGGGACCGCGCCGACCTCCGCGCCCCCGGCCCCGGCGCACGGCGCGTTAGGGTCGTGGCCATGGCCGACACCTCGCTTGACCTCACGCTGGACGCCGCCGCGCTCACCGCGCGGCTCGTGGACCTCCCCTCCGAGAGCGGCACCGAGAAGCCGCTCGCGGACGCCATCGAGGCCGCGCTGCGCGCCCTGCCGCACCTGACGGTGGACCGCTACGGCAACAACGTGATCGCCCGGACGGACCTGGGCCGCGCCGAACGCGTCATCCTGGCCGGCCACATCGACACCGTGCCGATCGCGGACAACGTGCCCTCGCGGCTCGACGCGGACGGGGTGCTGTGGGGCTGCGGCACGTGCGACATGAAGTCGGGCGTGGCGGTGCAGCTGCGCATCGCGGCCACCGTCCCGGCCCCCAACCGCGACCTGACCTTCGTCTTCTACGACAACGAGGAGGTCGCCGCCGACCTCAACGGCCTGAAGCACGTCGCCGAGGCCCACCCGGAGTGGCTGGCGGGCGACTTCGCGGTCCTGCTGGAGCCCTCCGACGGCGAGGTGGAGGGCGGCTGCCAGGGCACGCTGCGGGTGCTGCTGAGGACGAAGGGCGAGCGGGCCCACTCGGCGCGCGGCTGGATGGGCTCCAACGCCATCCACGCGGCGGCCCCCGTCCTGGCCCGGCTGGCCTCCTACGAGCCGCGCCGGCCGGTCATCGACGGGCTGGAGTACCGCGAGGGCCTGAACGCGGTGGGCATCAGCGGGGGAGTGGCCGGGAACGTCATCCCGGACGAGTGCGTGGTCACGGTCAACTTCCGGTACGCCCCCGACCGCACCGAGCAGGAGGCCGTCGCGCACGTCCAGGAGGTGTTCGCGGACTGCGGGGTGGAGGAGTTCGTGGTGGACGACCACAGCCCCGGCGCGCTGCCCGGGCTCTCCCAGCCGGCCGCCGCCGCCTTCATCGAGGCGGTGGGCGGCACCCCGCGGCCCAAGTACGGCTGGACGGACGTGTCCCGCTTCTCCGCGCTCGGCATCCCCGCGGTCAACTACGGCCCCGGCAACCCGCACCTGGCGCACAAGCGGGACGAGCGCGTGGAGACCGCGAAGATCCTCGCGGGCGAGGAACGGCTGCGGAACTGGCTCACCGCGTAGCCCGTGCGGGGCGCGCCGCTGCACGCCGGACACGCCCAGGTCCCCCCGCCGTAACCCGCGTCGATCTAGTCTGAGATCGAACTACCGGCAAGCGGAGGGAGCGCACATGCCTACCGGCAATCCCGAGGGGAAGAAGCAGCCGCCGGACGAGCAGCGGCTCGGACCGGTCCTCCGACGGCGGGGCCAGGTGACGGCCAGCACGACGGACCAGCGGCTGCTGGACGAGCGCGCCCCCACGGACTGGGTCCACACCGACCCCTGGCGGGTCCTGCGGATCCAGTCGGAGTTCATCGAGGGCTTCGGCACGCTCGCCGAACTCCCGCCCGCCATCAGCGTGTTCGGCTCGGCGCGGACCCCGGTGGACTCGGCGGAGTACGACGCGGGCGTGCGGCTCGGCCGGGGACTCGTGCAGGCCGGCTGGGCGGTCATCACGGGCGGTGGCCCGGGGGCGATGGAGGCGGCCAACAAGGGTGCGTGCGAGGCGGGTGGCGTCTCGGTCGGCCTCGGAATCGAACTTCCCTTCGAACAGGGGCTCAACCCCTATGTCGACATCGGCCTGAACTTCCGCTACTTCTTCGTCCGCAAGATGATGTTCGTGAAGTACGCGCAGGGCTTCGTGGTCCTCCCGGGCGGCCTCGGCACCCTCGACGAACTCTTCGAGGCGCTGACCCTGGTCCAGACCCAGAAGGTCACCCGGTTCCCGATCGTCCTGTTCGGCAGCGCGTACTGGGGCGGCCTGGTGGACTGGCTGAAGAACACGCTGGTGGCCCAGGGCAAGGCGTCGGAGAAGGACCTCCTGCTGTTCCACGTGACGGACGACGTGGACGAGGCGGTGGCCCTGGTGTCCAAGGAGGCGGGCCGCTAGGTGCCGGCACCGGGGGCTGAGAGGGGCGTCCGCCCGCCTCGGCCCCCTGGTCGGTCAGGCCAGACCCCGGCGGGCCACGGCGGGAACCCGGTGGCCGGCGATCGACGCCACCATCTCCAGCACCTGACGGGTCTCGGCCACCTCGTGCACCCGGTACACCTGCGCCCCCAGCCATGCGGAGACCGCGGTCGTCGCCAGCGTGCCGATCAGCCGTTCCTTCACCGGCCGGTCCAGCGTCTCCCCGACGAAGTCCTTGTTGGACAGCGACACCAGCACCGGCCACCCCGTGGCCACCATCTCGTCCAGCCGCCGCGTCGCCTCCAGGCTGTGCCGGGTGTTCTTCCCGAAGTCGTGCCCGGGGTCGATCAGCACCGACTCGCGCGGCACGCCGAGCGCCACCGCCCGCTCGGCCAGCCCCACGGTCACGTCCAGGATGTCGGCCACGACGTCGTCGTACGTCACCCGGTGCGGACGCGTACGCGGCTCCACGCCACCGGCGTGCGTGCACACCAGCCCCACGCCGTAACGCGCGGCGACCTCCGCGAGCCCCGGGTCGACCCCGCCCCACGCGTCGTTCAGCAGATCCGCGCCGGCCTCGCACACGGCCTCGCCGACCTCGGCCCGCCAGGTGTCCACACTGATGATCACATCGGGGAACCGCCGCCGTACCTCCGCGACGAAACCGACCGTCCGGCGCGCCTCCTCCTCAGCCGTGACCTCTTCCCCGGGCCCGGCCTTGACCCCGCCGATGTCGATGATCGCGGCGCCCTCGGCCACCGCCTGCTCCACACGCACCAGGGCCGGCTCGTCGCGGAAGGTGGCCCCCCGGTCGTAGAAGGAATCCGGCGTCCGGTTCACGATCGCCATGATCACCGGCTCGTGCGGCCCGAATTCCCGCCTGCCCAGCCTGAGCATCCGCTGTGACCTCTCCTAGTACGTTCCGCAGTACGGCCGCCTGCGACCCTAACTGTCAGACTCGCATGGCACGATCGGACCCTGACAGTTTCAGCTTCCGGCACAGCGTCCGGTAACGAGCGTGGGGACCCTAAGGCGATGGTGATGTTCTTGTTCCTGGTCGTCGCGCTGGCCGTCGTGGTCGCCGCGGTGACCCTGGCCGTGGTGGGCGGCGGGGAGAGCGCCCCGCTGCCCGAGGCGGCGCCCGAGCGGCTCCGCGACCCCCTCCCCGCGGACCGTCCGGTGCGCCGCGCGGACGTGGAGGGCCTGCGCTTCCCCCTCGCCCCGCGCGGCTACCGCATGGCCGACGTCGACGACGCGCTCGGCAGGCTCGCGGCGGAACTGGCGGAGCGGGACGCCCGCATCGCCGACCTGGAGTCCGCGCTGGCCGGCGCGAGAGCCGCCGCCGCGCACGCGCACCACGCACAGCAGGACCGGAGCGAGGGCCCGGAGGAGCAGCGATGACCACCGGAGCGGCCGTTCCCGGGCCGGACGGCGCCCTGCGCTGCCCCTGGGCCCTGTCCACCGTCGACTACGTGTCGTACCACGACGAGGAGTGGGGCCGCCCGGTCCACGGCGACGACGCCCTCTTCGAGCGGCTCAGCCTGGAGGCCTTCCAGTCGGGCCTGTCCTGGATCACGATCCTGCGCCGCCGCCCGGGCTTCCGCGCGGCCTTCGCCGGCTTCCGCATCGAGAAGGTCGCCGCCTTCACCGAGACCGACCGCGACCGCCTGCTCGCCGACCCCGGCATCATCCGCAACCGAGCCAAGATCGACGCCACCCTCGCCAACGCCCGCGTCCTCGCCGACTGGGCCGAGGGCGAGCTGGACACCCTGATCTGGTCCCACGCCCCCGACCCGGCGACCCGCCCGGCCCCGAAGACCCTCGCGGACGTCCCGGCGGTGACTCCGGAGTCGACGGCCCTCTCCAAGGCCCTGAAGAAACGCGGCCTGAGGTTCGTGGGCCCGACGACGGCGTACGCGCTGATGCAGGCCTGCGGCCTGGTCGACGACCACCTGGAGACCTGCGTGGCGAGAACCGCCCGCTGAGCCAGGGTCTTTCGTTCGGATCAGGCCGGGAACGAGAGGCCCTATCGCCCCAGGTACTTCGGCTTCTCCTTGTTCACGAACGCCTGGACGGCGATGGCGTGATCCTCGGACTGCCCCGCCCGGGTCTGGAGCTCGTCCTCCTTCTCCAGCGTCTCGGCGAGGGAGTGCGTCAGCCCGAAGGCCACCGCCTCCTTGATCGCCGCGTACGCCACCGTCGGCCCCGCGGCCAGCGCCCGCGCCACCTTCTCGGCCTCCGCGCGCAGCTCGGCGGAGGGGACGAGCCGGTTGGCGATGCCCAGCTCCAGCGCGTCCTGCGCGCTGATGCTGCGCGGGAAGAGCAGCAGGTCGGCGGCGCGGCTCGGGCCGATCACCCGGGGCAGCGTCCAGGAGATCCCGGAGTCGGCGGTGAGGGCCACACCGGCGAACGACGTGTTGAAGGAGGCGCTGTCGGCCACCAGCCGGTAGTCGGCGGCGAGCGCGAAGCCGAACCCGGCCCCCGCCGCCACGCCGTTCACCGCCGCGACCACCGGCTTCGGCGCCCCCGCGAGCGCCCGCACGATCGGGTTGTAGTGCTCCCTGACCGTGGTCATCGTCTGCCCGGCCCCGGTCTCCCGGTCACTGGCCAGCAGTCCGATGTGCTCCTTGAGGTCCTGACCCACGCAGAACGCCCGGTCCCCGGCGGCGGTCAGCAGGACCGCCCGTACGGCCGTGTCGCCGGCCGCCGATTCCGCCGCCTCCCGGAGGGCGACCTTGGTCGCGATGTTCAGCGCGTTCATCGCCTCGGGGCGGTTCAGCGTGATCGTCGCGAGTCCGTCGCTCACCTCGTAGAGCACGGTGTCGGCCATGGCGCATCCCCTCCGGTTCGCGGCTGGTGACGTACCGCTCAGTACGTCCATGTCTGAGGACAGCATGGCGGAGATCGCCGCCCGAGGACCGGACCGGACGTGTGACCTGCGTCAAAGAAAACCGGAGCGGAAGCCGTCGGCGGATCTTCGTGCGGGGGCGCAGTATCGCAGCCACATCGCCGAATTGGGTGGTTTTGCTCGCGCGCGTTGCCCAAGCGATGCCGACTGATGTTGGTCATCGGGTCCTGCGATGCGGGATAATGGCTTGGAAGCAATGTGTTCGATGCCGGTGTCGCGTGTCCGTTCCGGATGGCGGGTGCCCCGTGGGGCCGTCGGCAGACGATGAGCTGGTTTCAGGAAGGGGAACGAGCATGGCGGCCATGAAGCCGCGGACGGGTGATGGCCCGCTCGAGGTGACCAAGGAGGGGCGGGGCATCGTCATGCGCGTTCCGCTCGAAGGCGGCGGTCGACTCGTCGTCGAGCTGACCCCTGACGAGGCCGAGGCGCTCGGCGACGCCCTGAAGAAGGTCGTCGTCTGACGCCCCAGCGATCAGTCCTTCCGGCTGCCCCGGCATCGTACGCGGTGCCGGGGCAGCCGCGTTCCCGCACCCCTCACCGCGGCTTCAGCGCTTGACGGCGCACAGCAGGCCGTCGCCCACCGGCAACAGCGAGGGGACCAGTTCCTGGCTCTCCCGCACGGTGCGCAGCAGCTCGCGCAGCCGCAGCACCTCGGTCGGCTGCGGTCCGGAGTCGACCGTACGGCCGTTGGCGAACACGCCCTCGAAGACCACCAGGCCGCCCGGCCGCAGCAGGCGCAACGATTCAGCGAGGTAGTCGGGGTACTCCAGGCGGTCCCCGTCGCAGAAGACGAGGTCGTAGCCGGCGTCCGCGAGACGCGGGAGCACGTCCAGCGCACGGCCGGGGATGAACCGGGCCCGGTTGCTGGCGAAGCCGCAGACGCGGAAGGCCTGCCGGGCGAACTGCTGGTGCTCCGGTTCCGGGTCCACCGTGGTGAGCACCCCGTCCGGCCGCATCCCGTGCAGCAGATGGATGCCGGACACCCCGCAGCCCGTGCCGATCTCCGCGACCGCCTTCGCGTCCACGGAGGCGGCGAGCAGTCGCAGCGCGGCGCCCGTGCTGGGCGACACCGAGCGCAGCCCTGCCTCGCGGGCCCGGTCGCGGGCCCAGCGCAGCGCTTCGTCCTCGGCGACAAAGGCGTCGGCGAACGCCCAGCTCGTCTGCCGGTTGCCGGTAATGACCCTCTCCTGTCCCCGTGGTTGCCTGGGCGTGACTGTATCCGTTGGCGGCGGGAACCCGCAGATGGGACCGGGCGTTTAGAAGGATGGGCCGGTGACCGGGGACGCGACGGGGGGCGAGAGGTGGATCAGGACGCCGAGCAACTGCTGACGCAGGCGCATGAGCCGTATCAGCGTGTATCAAATTCTCGTAAAACCGCTTATCCGGAGCTAACGGGCGAGGTGGCTATGGTAGGGGCTCCACTGGACACCACCAGAGCCGACAGGGGAGGTGCGGCTGCGCCCGGGGATCGGGGAGGAGTGCTGCGGCGCTTCCTCGGGTCGGCGGGCAGGCCGAAATCCGTGACCGACACCGCTGCCGACAGCCACGCCGCCGGTCTCGCCGCAGGCGAGACCCAGACCGCGACCTTCGCCACCGACGCGGACGGGCAGGCGTGGACTCCGCCCGCGTGGGAGGAGATCGTCAGCACGCACAGCGGCCGGGTCTACCGACTCGCCTACCGCCTGACGGGCAACCAGCACGACGCCGAGGACCTCACCCAGGAGGTCTTCGTCCGCGTCTTCCGTTCCCTGTCGACGTACTCGCCGGGCACCTTCGAGGGCTGGCTGCACCGCATCACCACGAACCTCTTCCTGGACATGGTCCGGCGCAAGCAGCGCATCCGCTTCGACGCCCTCGGCGAGGACGCGGCCGAGCGCCTGGCCAGCCGCGAGCCCACCCCGCAGCAGCTCTTCAACGACGCCCACTTCGACGCCGACGTCCAGCAGGCCCTCGACACCCTCGCGCCCGAGTTCCGCGCCGCCGTGGTCCTGTGCGACATCGAAGGACTGTCGTACGAGGAGATCGCCGCGACCCTCGGCGTGAAGCTCGGCACGGTCCGCTCCCGCATCCACCGCGGCCGGTCCCAGCTCCGCAAGGCGCTCGCGCACCGCTCCCCGGAGGCCCGCGCGGCCGAGCGGCGCTCGTTCCTGGCCCCCCGTGTCCCCGCTCTGGGGGGAGGGGGCGCGACCGCGTGAGTGGATCTCGGCCGAAACCTGTCGAGGAGGCGCGCCTCGCAGAGCAGCACCTGGGAGACCGGCTCTCCGCCCTCGTGGACGGAGAGCTCGGTCATGAGACGCGTGAGCGCGTCCTCGCGCACCTGGCCACCTGCGCCCGGTGCAAAGCGGAGGCGGACGCCCAGCGCGCGCTGAAGAACGTGTTCGCGGAGGCGGCCCCGCCCCCGCCCTCGGCGAGCTTGCTGGCCCGCCTCCAGGGCCTCCCCGGGGGAGGTGACCTGGACGGCGGCGGCACGCCGTCGCCCGGGGGCGGATTCCTCGGCGGCTCTGCCGGCGGACCGTCCGGCGCGTCCGACGCCTCCGGGCCGTTCGGAGTGAGCCGCGGCGAGCGCCTCCCGTTCGGGTACGTCCCCGCCCGCACACCCGGCCTCCTCCCGGCCCGCGCGGACCGCGTCGCCGCACCCGAGGACCGCGGCTTCCGCATCCATCCCGTCGGCCGCCCGGACGACGGCCGCTCCGCCTCGCGCGGACTGCGGTTCGCGTTCGCCGCCGCCGGCGCGGTGTCGCTGGCCGCGGTCGCCCTCGGTGGCGTCACGACCTCCCTCCCCGGCGACCTCACCACGGACGCCCGCGGCGGCACCGGCGCCGGCAGCAACGTGACCCCGGCCCGCTCGGCCGGCACCGGCGCGGGCGGAGGCGCGGCCACGCCGGACACCCAGCGCCGCCGCCCGGTGGGGCCGCTGCTGGCCCAGGGCGGTGCGCTGCTCGGACCGGCGCCGGCGGCGCCGACCACCCTGTCCGCGCCGCTGCTCCCCGGAGTGCCGTCCCCCGCCGCCGGGCAGGACCGGGCCGAGCCGGCGCGCGCCGTGACCGCGCCCGTGCTGGCCGGTGTGGCCGCCGTCTCCCCCCTGATACGCAAACTCGACGAGACCGTGGCCCTGCCGCTCGCCGACTGGTCCACCACCAACGCAGTCACCGGCCCCGGCCTGCTGTCCGCCCCCGTCCCCGACACCGCCCCCTCCGCCGCTCCGGCCTCCCCGGCCGCTCCCGCCGTGCCCCACCAGTCGCCCTGACCGGCCACTGCGTCCCGGCCCGCGAACCTGGTTGAATCCTGTGAGACCGCTCCCGCGGCGATGACCCGGGGGCGGTGGACGACGTTCCATGGCCGCGGCAGCGCGCGGTCGCGGCCCAGCCGTGGGGAGAGCATGAACGAGGGGAACCGTGTCCCGCCGGTGGACGGACCGGAGGGAGCGGCGGGGCCGACACCGGCCGACCGGACCGGGGCGCCCGGGGGTGCCGTACCGGAAGCCACCGGGTCCGACGGCGACTTCGAGCTGGCCAGGCCGACGCGGCGGCCGGCCGACGCGGACGGAGGGGAGACCCACGGGGGAGGCACGGCGGGGGACATCGCGGGAGCGGCCGGGGGAGGAACCGGGGGAGCAACCGAGCCGGCCATCCGCGGAGACACCGGTGGCGATGTCCGGGGCGGGGCGGGTGAAGACATCCGTGGAGACGCCGTAGCGTCCGGGGGCACCTCCTGGGCGGCTGCCGCCGAACGGCCCAAGCCGCTGCACGACCCCGACCCGTACAGCACCCCGCCGTACGGCGAACCCGGCCCCTGGGCGCCCGCACCGCCGGTGCAGCATCCGGCGGCCACCCCGGCGCACGGGACAGCCGTATCCGCGCCGACGGCTCCGCCACCGGCCACGCCCACGGCACCCATGCCTGTGGCCATGGCGCACGCACCGGCACCAGTTCCTTCCGCGCCCGTGCCGCACGTACCCGGCCCCGCGCCGGCACCCGTTCCTTCCGCGGCCGTGCCGCACGTGCCCGGCCCCGCGCCGGCCCCGCTCGCCGCCGCATCGGCCGCCGCCGCGCCGGTCGGCCACGGCTCGGCGTCCACCGCCCCCGTCACTCCCGGTACTTCGCCCGGTCCCGCCCCGCAGGTCACCGACCCGTGGAGCCGCTACGACCCTTGGGCGGCCGGTTCCGCCAAGGAGCAGGCGATGGCGCGGGGGCCGTTGCAGCAGACCGGTGAGGGTGTGCCGACGGAGCAGCAGCGCAAGAGGGGCGCGCGGCGCATCCTGCTCGCGTGGACCCTGGTCGTCGCCCTCGTCTCCGCGGGCGTCGGCGGAGCCGTCGGCGCCTATGTCCAGCGCGAGGGCTTCGGCGACGACGTGCGGCTGCCGCAGGCCGGGAGCGTGCCGGCCGGCCGGGCGCCGGACAGCGTGGCCGGGATCGCCGCCCGCGCCCTGCCCAGCGTGGTGACGCTGCACGTCCGAGGGGCCGACGCGGCGGGCACCGGCACCGGCTTCGTGCTCGACACCGAGGGGCACATCCTCACCAACAACCACGTGGTCGAGCCCGCCGGGACGGGCGGCGACATATCCGTGACCTTCAGCAGTGGCGACACCGTCAAGGCCAAGGTCGTCGGCCGGGACAGCGGCTACGACCTCGCCGTGGTCCAGGTGCACGGTGTGCACGGGCTCACCCCGCTGCCCCTCGGCAACTCGGACGACGTCAAGGTCGGTGACCCGGTCGTCGCCATCGGCGCCCCCTTCGACCTCGCCAACACGGTCACCTCCGGCATCATCAGCGCCAAGGAGCGGCCGATCACCGCAGGTGGGGAGAAGAGCGACGGCAGCGACGTGTCGTACGTCGACGCGCTCCAGACCGACGCCCCCATCAACCCGGGCAACTCCGGCGGCCCGCTGCTCGACTCCCGGGCCCGGGTCATCGGCATCAACTCCGCCATCCGCTCCGCCGGCGGCGGCTCCGAGACCGACGGCGGCCAGGCGGGGTCCATCGGCCTCGCCTTCGCCATACCCGTCAACCAGGCCAAGCGCGTCGCCGAGGAACTGATCAACGACGGCCGCGCCACACACGCCGTGATCGGCGTCACCCTCGACATGGGCTACACCGGTGACGGCGCCCGTATCGACGCCAAGAGCCCGAGCGGAGGCTCCGCGGTC
The DNA here is from genome assembly GCF_002920615.1 of Streptomyces sp. Ru62. GTDB lineage: Bacteria > Actinomycetota > Actinomycetes > Streptomycetales > Streptomycetaceae > Streptomyces. Next base: position 18,655 of record NZ_PQSU01000050.1, on the reverse strand, counting down.
ACCCGGGGCGGCCCCGGCGAGCGGGCCGGGCTCCGGGCGGGCGACGTCATCACCGAGGTCGGCGGCGAGCGGGTCCACACCGGTGACGAGCTGATCGTCAAGATCCGCGCCCACCGGCCGGGGGACCGGCTGCGGCTGACGGTCGAGCGTGACGGCATCGAGCGGGAGGTGTCACTCGTGCTGGGCGCGTCGGAGCAGAACTGACAGAAGTCTCACCTCGGGACGGTACCGGTCGGACAGGAACGCCGGGTACCGTTGAGCGACCGAGGACATCGCAAGGAGCGTCAGGTGTTCAATGACATAGGACCACTGGAGCTGGTGACGATCATCGTGCTCGCCGTGCTCGTCTTCGGTCCGGACAAGCTCCCGAAGGTCATCCAGGACGTGATGCGCACGATCCGGAAGATCCGCGAGTTCTCGGAGAGCGCGAAGCAGGACATCCGTAGCGAACTGGGTCCCGAGTTCAAGGACTTCGAGTTCGAGGATCTCAACCCCAAGACGTTCCTCCGCAAGCAGCTGGACAACGACGAACTGGGACTCAAGGAGATCCGCAACGGCTTCGACCTGAAGAAGGAGATGGCTGAGGTCACGGACGCGGTCCACGGCCGCGACGGTTCGTCTTCCTCGTCGTCCTCGTCGTCCTCCTCGTCCTCAGGTGGGCGCGTCGACATGACCAAGAAGCCCGAGACGCCCGGGGACGACGAGCGCCCGCCCTTCGACGCGGACGCCACCTGAGCGCGTCCACCGGCGCTCCGCCCCGCCGACACGCGCACGCGTGCGTACGCCACGCACGTGACGCGTTTCATACCGCACGCCCGTCGTACACGGCCTGAACAGGCCGTTCGCGCGACCCACGCATCCAGCGCCTGCCCTGCTGTCTCCAGTGGTGTGGATATGCTGCCGAGTTGTTGTGCGGACCGGACGCGTACGCCCGAATGGGGGGCGGGCCACCCCGGTCCGACGAGAGCGAGGAGGCGTCCGGGCAGATGGAGACGACGAGTCGGGTGGGCGCGCAGGTGCCGGCCGCGGAGGGCGGACAGCAGCTCCCCTCCGCCCGGCGTACGGTCGACGGTTACCTGCGGGCGCCCTTCCCGTGGTACGGGCTCGACGAGGCGTTCACGGGGCCGCGTTGGCTGATGCAGGTCGGCACGGCCGCCGACGGCGCCGTCGAGCACGGTTCGATCGGGCACGGCGACGAGCCCTCGGTGCGGGGCGAGACCGGCTCCGCCGGTGAGCCCCGGGAGAAGTTCGCGGTCGTGGTCACCGTCGCCGCGCAGCCGTCCCGGCGCAGCGCCGACGGTACGGGGCTGCTGGAGGCCACATCGGTGTCCTCGGCGGCGTGGCTGGCCGGAGTGGGGCTGCTGTCGTTCACCTGGCCCGGGCAGATGGACCACAGCCTGCGGGACGACTGGCTGGACCAGCAGACGGAGACGGCGTGGGCCCTGGCCGACGACCTGGAAGGCCCGGAGTGGTCGCGGCTCTCCCTGCCCGTCGACGGGGTGTCCGCCTCGTTCCACTACCGGGAGTCCGAGTACGGCTGGGTGCTCGCCGGCACCACGGAGGCGGGGGTGCACCTGGGCGCGTACGGGCGGGGGATGAGCGCGTACGGCCTCGGCTTCGCCGCGATCAAGGACATCGCCGCCTACGCCTGAGATGCCGGGCCCGGGGGCGGTTGCCGCCCGGGCCGGGCCGTCCGTTCAGTGGGTCAGGCTCTTGAAGATCGTCACGACGGCCACGAGCTGGGCCAGGATCCAGGTGACCCCTACGGACAAGCCGCGCAGCTGGTGGATGGACAGCAGCAGGGCGAAACCGCTGGGCCAGTACTTCCGTTCCCTCCGGAACGTCGCCAGGTCCATCCAGATGCTGGTGAGGGTCAGGATGACGAGGAGGAGCGCGGCGTACAGGAGGAGCTGGCGAGGGTCCGTGTCCATGATGTGGATGAGCGCGGCGGCCAGCACCGCGGGGAAGCCGTAGGCAGCGGTGAGGAGCCAGGCGCGGGCCTGGCTCCGGCGTCCGGGCAGCAGACGCCACAGCGCCCCCAGCGTGAAGCCGGCGATCGTCCACCCGAGCTGGTAGAGGACCAGGTCCGCGGCGAACTCCGGAAGGCCGATGGGGGAGTACAGGGCTTGCTGTCGCCCGTACGGATCCTGTGCCTCGTAGTAGACGAGCAGCGCGGTGGCCGGCGTCCCGAACCAGAACGCCAGACGCGCCGCGCGAACCGCGTTGGACCACCAGTGTCCCTCCGGCCCCCAGGCCAGGGCGATGTCCAGCACCGAGATCTGCTCCGGTGGGTCGGCTCCTTCGTACGCGGTGACCACCCACTGGTGGAGCCCGCCCAGCTTCTCCTCCAACTGCTCGCCGGTCACTCCGGCGGAGCGGCCCTGATCCAGCAAGTGCATCTGATGGTTCGCGGTCCGGTACTGGCGGGCCTTCTCCAGCAGTTCGCTCCTGTCCTGCTCGCTGGCCAGGCGCACCCGGCAGAACTGCTCCCCCATCCGGCTCAACACGGACCACCGACGCCCCAGGGCGAGAAGGGCGTACAGGGCGAGGATGTTCAGCCCGAGCCAGACGCCGTACAGTGCGCCGGCGCCCGCGAACCGCGCGGCCCGGACGCCGACGAAGAAGGCGAACAGGGAGAACGTCAGCAGCAGATCCGGCTTGCTCGGCCCCAGGGCGAACCGCTCGTGTCCGGGGCGGCCATGTGCCCGGGGCGGCCCGCTGCGAAAGCGCAGCAGGGCCAGCAGGGCGACTCCGGTCAGCACCCAGCTGTAGGCGAAGAGCCATCTCAGGTCGGTGTAGAAGAAGTTCGAGAACATGTGGCTCAGTGACGCGTCGTGAGCGGAAGGGTCCGGTTGCCCGACGAGCCAGTTGACGCGCTCCCACCGTCGTTCGCTCACCCACCAGGCGCATGCGAGCAGTGCCACGGCGACGGCGGCCAGCAGGCTTCCGACGACGGCCACGCACCGGGCCGGGTCATCGTCCCACCGGCTGGTCCAGCGCCCGGGGAACAGTCCTCCCTCGCGCACGAAGCGCCAGGCCCAGGCGGCCATCGCGGCCAGCCACAACCACACGGTCACCAGCCCCAGCAGGACGAGCCCGGTGCGGCCGAAGTCGGTCGTCGTCTTCGCTCCCAGGCCCGCGGGGAGCCCGAAGACATCGTGCGCCAGGATCACCAGCAGGCCGACGGCCGCCACCGCACACGTGGTCGCCATGACGGCGAGTGCCTGACGACGCCGGATCTCCGCTGGCCGGGCCGGCTCGTCCGGGCCGGCGCCCGCCGAGGGCCGTGACGCGCCCACGCTCCACGGGCGGGCGGCGAAGACCAGGGCCACGCCCGCGGGGATGCACAGAAGGGCGTGCGACCGAGGGGAGAACCTGCCCTGCGGGACGAACAGCAGCAGTGCCAGAGCGACCCCCGCGCTCAGCCCGGCCCACTCCAGCAGCGTGCGCGTGAAGCTGACGTCCTGTCCGGCGTCGGTGTCCGAGGCGTCCGCCGTGGACCGCTGGGTCCCCTCCCCCTCCGCCGGTCGCCGTGCCGCTCCGCCCCCGGCGGCTGCCTCGGCGGGCTCGGTACGGAGTGCGGCCACGGCGATCAGGACCGAGGCGCACACCCACCACGAGGCGATGCCCGCGGTGGCCCAGAGCGACTGGCCGAGCTTCACCGGCAGCCAGCGCTGCCAGGGCGGATCGACCTCCACCTGTACCTCTTCGGGCAGCTTGTTCTTCCACACCAGGCGGTCCTCGGTGGAAGACGAGGCATGCTCCACGAGGTCGTTGAAACTGAGGCCGCCCAGATCGACCTCGATCTGCTTCCACCGGATGGTCTGGAGCGTCGGCGGCCACAGGTAGATCATCCATGTCCTGCCCGTGGGGATGACCTCCCACGGACCCACGAGGACGGGGTTTTCCGAGGTGATCCAGTCGTAGGCGACGTAGTGCACCGTGACCGAAGCGTCGGTGGCGGTCACGACGGGGTCGTGGGGGCGCCATTCGCTCCGTTCCCCCGGGGCCTCGTCCCCGAGCAGCAGGCATCGCATCGCATGGCGGTACTGCGGGGAGTTCTCACCGAACGTCAGATGCCTGGCGTGCGGCCACTGTCTGGGCACCCGCACCGTCATGTCGGAAGTGAGCCGGGGAGTCGAGCGCTTGTGCTGCTCCAGCCGCAGGGCGGCGCTGACGGTGCTTCCCCTGAGGCCGTCCGACAGGCAGTCAGTTCCGGCGTCCCGCTGCCGTGCCTGTGCCGTGCCGCACCCTCCCGCCCATGCCACCAGCACCAGGAGTGGCAGCAGCAGCCGCCACCACCGAGTCATCGCCATAGGGTCGACACCTCTCCATGTCCCCGGCGAATGTAGACAAAGCGGTGTGTATGTCATGCTCAGACACACGGCGGCTCGCTGACACGCACCTGCTTGGGCGTGCCAGGGGCATTTGCGGGGTCGGGTTCGGCGTCCGACAATGGAAGCCGGTGACCGTCAGTCGATTGACGGAGGACCCATGACCGACACCGAAACGGGCGTCCCGCGCAATCCGCTTCCCCGATTCGAGGAAGCCGAAGGACTGGGGCCCGAGGACGCCGAGTTCGTCGAGGATCTAGTGGCGGTGCTGGCCAAGCACGGGAATCTGGACCGGTTCGGCCTCTGCCTGTTGCACGACCACTTCCCGCTCCGCGCCGGCGAAGTGCTGGTGGAGACGAACGACCCCGTGGCCCGCACCCTGCACGCCCATGTCGAGAAGGCGGACAGGACGCAGCACGCCAAAGCGTCGCAGTGGCGGTTCGTGCCGCATGACGGCCGAGAGCCGGGCGCCGGGTCCGCGGGCGGCTCCTGTCAGGAGATCATGCTCTGCACCACGCTCGATCTCTGCCCCGGGCGCACGGACGACCGCGACGGCCGTTGAGCGCGCCGGTGCGACGCAGGGGTGCCGTCCCGACCGCGCCGTTACGCCACAGGGGCGCCGTCCCGAGCGCTCCGGGTACGACGAAGGGGCGCCGTCCGTGAAGACGACGCCCCTTCGCCGTGGCAGATCTGGAATCAGATCCACCGTGGCAGACCCGGAAGCAGACCTAGAACTTGTTCTTCGGCGTGATCCCCAGCGACAGTCCCGCCAGCCCCCGCTGCCGACCGCCCAGCTTGCCGGCGATCGCGCGCAGCGCGGAGCCCGCCGGGGAGTCCGGGTCGGTCAGGACGACCGGCTTGCCCTCGTCGCCGCCCTCGCGCAGGCGGACGTCGATCGGGATGTTGCCGAGGACGGGAACGGACGTGCCCGTGGTGCGGGTGAGGCCGTCGGCGACCAGCTGGCCGCCGCCCGTGCCGAAGACGTCGACCATCTCGCCGCAGTGCGGGCAGGGCAGGCCGGACATGTTCTCGACCACGCCGACGATCTTCTGGTGGGTCTGTACGGCGATGGAGCCGGCCCGCTCGGCCACCTCGGCCGCCGCCTGCTGCGGGGTCGTCACCACCAGGATCTCGGCGTTCGGGACCAGCTGCGCGACGGAGATCGCGATGTCACCGGTGCCGGGCGGGAGGTCCAGCAGCAGGACGTCCAGGTCGCCCCAGTAGACGTCCGCCAGGAACTGCTGGAGGGCGCGGTGCAGCATCGGGCCGCGCCAGACGACCGGGGCGTTGCCCGGGGTGAACATGCCGATGGAGATGACCTTCACGCCGTTCGCGGACGGCGGCATGATCATGTTCTCGACCTGGGTGGGCCGGCCGTCGGCGCCCAGCATGCGCGGCACGCTGTGGCCGTAGATGTCCGCATCCACGACGCCGACCTTGAGGCCGTCGGCCGCCATCGACGCGGCCAGGTTCACCGTCACCGAGGACTTGCCGACGCCGCCCTTGCCGGACGCGACCGCGTAGACCCGGGTGAGGCTGCCCGGCTTGGCGAAGGGGACCTCGCGCTCGGCCTGGCCGCCGCGCAGGGCCGCCGCCAGCTCCTTGCGCTGCTCGTCGCTCATCACGTCCAGGGTGACGTCGACCCGCGTGACGCCCTCGACCCGGGAGACCGCCTCGGTGACGCGCTGCGTGATGGTGTCGCGCATCGGGCAGCCGGACACCGTCAGGTACACGGTGACCGCGACCGCTCCGTCCGCGCCGATCTCCACCGATTTGACCATCCCGAGTTCGGTGATCGGGCGGTTGATCTCGGGGTCGTTCACCGTCGCCAGTGCCTCGCGCACCGCGTCTTCCGTAGCCATAAGGACGATGGTACGGCGCGCCGAGGGGCGTCCGGGATGCCCCTCAGCGGTCGTCTGTGTCACGTCCAGGCGGTCGTTCCGTCCGTTCCGCCGGGAATACGACGTGACCTGGGTGCCCGTCGTGGCGGCGGCGCTCCTCCAGCTCCTTGACCAGGTCCTGGAGCTCCGAGCGGATCCAGTCGCGGGTGGCCACCTCGCCCAGGCCCGTGCGCAGGGCGGCGACCTCCCGGGTCAGGTACTCGGTGTCGGCGATGGACCGCTCGTTCTGCTTGCGGTCCTGCTCCAGGTTGACCCGGTCGCGGTCGTCCTGCCTGTTCTGCGCGAGCAGGATCAGCGGGGCCGCGTAGGACGCCTGGAGGGACAGCATCAGGGTGAGGAAGATGAACGGGTACTCGTCGAAGCGCAGATGGCGGGGTGCGGCGACGTTCCACACCACCCACACGATGATGACGACCGTCATCCAGACGATGAAGCGCCCGGTGCCCAGGAAGCGGGCGATCTTCTCCGACAGCCGGCCGAAGGCCTCCGGGTCCCACTCGGGCAGGATCCGGCGGCGTGGCGAGCGCGGCTGGTCCAGCCGGGCGGCCCGGGGCCGGCCGGCGGCCGTGGCGCCCGTCGGATGACGCTCGCGGGTCGCGGTCTCGCGTTCAGGAGCCATGCGTGGCCGCCCCCTCTCCTTGATCGAGCCCCTCTTCGAGGTGGAACTCCGTCTCCCGCCAGTCCTCGGGCAGCATGTGGTCCAGCACGTCGTCCACGGTCACCGCGCCGAGCAGCGACCCGGACTCGTCCACCACGGGCGCCGCCACCATGTCGTACGTCGCGAAGAACCCGGCGATGACGTGCAGGCCGGCGTCCGGGGACAGCGCCTGGAGATCGTCGTCCACGAGCGAGCTGACCAGCGTGTACGGCGGGTCGCGCAGCAGCCGCTGGAAGTGGACGGTGCCCAGGTACTTGCCGGTGGGGGTCTCGTCGGGCGGGCGGCAGACGTAGACCTGGGCGGCGAGGGCGGGGGACAGGTCCGGGTTGCGGACCCGGGCGAGCGCGTCGGCGACGGTGGCGTCGGGCCGCAGCACGATCGGCTCCGTCGTCATCAGACCGCCGGCCGTGTGCTCCTCGTACGACATCAGGCGGCGCATGTCGGCCGCGTCGGCGGGCTGCATCAGGCTCAGCAGCCGCTCCTTGTCCGCCTCGGGCAGTTCGGCGAGCAGGTCGGCCGCGTCGTCCGGGTCCATCGCCTCCAGCACGTCCGCCGCGCGCTCCTCCTTCAGCTTGCCGAGGATCTCGATCTGGTCGTCCTCCGGCAGCTCCTCCAGCACGTCGGCGAGCCGGTCGTCGTCCAGGGCGGCGGCGACCTCGGCCCGCCGTTTCGGGGAGAGGTGGTGCAGGACGTTGGCGAGGTCGGCGGGGCGCAGCTGCTCGAAGGTGGCGAGCAGGCTCTCGGCGCCCTGTCCGTGCTCCTCCAGGGAGAACCCGGTGACGGCCGACCACTCGGCGGTCAGCGTCTCCCCCCTGGCCCGCCGGAAGGCGCCGCCCTTCCTGCCCTTGCGCAGGAAGACGCGGTCGACCTCCCAGTCCCGGCGGGCGGGCAGCTGCTGCACGGACACGTCGAGGACGGTGACCTCCTCGCCGGTCTCCACCAGCGTCACGCGCCGGTCCAGCAGCTCGCCGAAGACCAGCCGCTCGGTGGGCCGCTGCTCGAACCGGCGGACGTTGACCACGCCGGTGGTGATGACCTGGCCGGACTCGATGCCGGTGACCCGGGTCATGGGCAGGAAGATACGGCGCCGGGTGGACAGCTCGACGACCAGCCCGAGGACGCGCGGGGGCCGTCGCCCGACGCGCAGCATGACGACCAGGTCGCGGACGCGACCCACCTGGTCGCCGGTCGGATCGAAGACGGGAACCCCGGCGAGGTGCGAGACGAAGATCCGGGGGGCGCCGGCTGCCATGGCTCTGCTTCCTTTGCCTGGGAGTCGCTGGGAATCTGCCTGGGAGTCGCTGAGGACTGCTGTGGGTGGAATTTGCTCGGATTTGCCCGCGCGGGTGCGCTTCAGGCTAGCCCGTACCGCTCGGATACGCCCTGGTGGGGGGTCCGGACGGACTGGCTCCGCCGGGCGGGCGGGGCACCGGTACGCTGCGGTACGCCGCTCAGGAACCGTCAGGAAGGCGATCCCACCTGTGACTGCGATGCCCCGGGGCCGTACCCGCCGGACCGCGCTGCTGACCGCGACCTGCGCACTGGCCGTGACGGGAGCGATGGTGCTGTCGGGGTGCGGCGGCGACGACCCGGACGCGGGTACCAACGGGGTGGGCAAGCTGCCCGCCGACAGGATCCAGGCGAAGACGCGGGCGGCGGCACAGGCGGCGTCGGCCGTCCGGCTGGCCGGGACCGTGGTCACCAGTGGCCGTACGTACCGGCTGGACATGCAGCTCAAGGACGCCGGCGGCACCGGGTCGGTGACCTCGCAGGGGGCGACCTTCAAACTGCTGCGGATCGGCAAGGAGCTGTACCTCAAGGCCGACGCGGACTTCTGGAACCACGCCGACGGCAGCGACGGCGCCGCGGGCAAGCTCGACGGCAAGTACGTGAAGGTGCCGCAGGGGGATCCCTCGTACAAGAAGTTCAGCGGTTTCACGGACAAGGACGTCCTCCTCGACGGTCTCCTCACGCTGCACGGCACGCTGGCGACGGACGGCCACCACACCGACGGGGCGGGTACCCGCACGATCCGCATCACCGGCGACAAGGGCGCCGGCGGCACGCTGGACGTGTCCCTCCAGGGCACGCCCTATCCCCTGCGGCTGGTCCGCGCCGGCGACGCGGGGACGCTCCGCTTCTCCGACTGGGGCAAGGACTTCTCCGTCGAGGAACCGGCCAGGTCGGAGACGGTCGACTACGGCAGACAGCTGCCGACGTCGTAGGGGAGTGGCGGGGGCGTAGGACGGTTGCCGAGAGGGCGGCCGGTCACTTGCCCTTCCGGCGTCGGAGCAACAGCTTCGGCAGGCCCGCCGGTGCCGGTCTGCGGGTGGTCGCCGGTGTCGTGACCGGGCGCTGCGCCAGGTTTCCGTCCGGCAGCGGGGCCACCGACCCGGTCGGTGCCAGGCGGAGCACCCGGCACTCACGGGCCCAGCGGGCCGGCATCCGCTCGCCGTCGGGGGCGTTCAGCCGCTTGCCCTTCAGCTCGGCGACGGCCGCCTCCCACTCCGGCGAGCCGGACGCCAGCTCGGACACGGCCGCCGTGAACGTCACCAGCCGGCCGCCCTTGTCCTTGCTGCGCACGCTCACCTCGGCGGAGCCCCCGTCGGCCAGCCCCTCCAGCGGCTGCTCACCGGGACCGTCACCGACCACGCACACCGCGCCCTCGTGCCACACGTGCCACAGCGCACGCGCGGCCGGGGCCCCGGCGCCCCTGACCCAGATCAGGCCGGACTTCTTCGCGGCCTCCTCGATGAGGGCCCGGTCGAGCAGCTCGCTTGTCATGCGCCCCAGCCTAACCAGGCCGTACCGGCCCGCTCACAGCCAGCCGTTGCGCTTCAGCGTGCGGTGGATGCCCAGACACAGCGCGGCCGTGATGCCCATGATCACCGGGTAGCCGTACTTCCAGTGCAGCTCGGGCATGTACTGGAAGTTCATGCCGTACACCCCGCACACCATCGTCGGTACGGCGATGATGGCCGCCCACGCGGTGATCTTGCGCATGTCCTCGTTCTGCGCGACGGAGGCCTGCGCGAGGTTGGCCTGGAGGATGGAGTTGAGCAGTTCGTCGAAGCCCAGCACCTGCTCCTGGACCCGGGCGAGGTGGTCGGCGACGTCCCGGAAGTACTTCTGGATGTCCGGGTCGATCAGCCGCATCGGCCGCTCGCTCAGCAGCTGCATCGGCCGCAGCAGCGGCGCCACCGCCCGCTTGAACTCCAGCACCTCGCGCTTGAGTTGGTAGATCCGCGCGGAGTCCACACCGCGCGAGACCCCGCCCCGGCGGCCGGGCGAGAAGACCTCGGTCTCCACCTCGTCGATGTCGTCCTGGACGGCGTCGGCGACCGCGATGTAGCCGTCCACGACGTGGTCGGCGATGGCGTGCAGCACGGCCGAGGGGCCCTTGGCGAGCAGCTCCGGGTCGTCCTGGAGACGGTGCCGCAGGGCGCGCAGCGAACCCTGGCCGCCGTGCCGGACGGTGATGAAGAAGTCCCGGCCGGTGAAGCACATCACCTCGCCGGTCTCCACGACCTCGCTGTTGGCGGTGAGCCGGTCGTGCTCGACGTAGTGGATGGTCTTGAAGACGGTGAACAGCGAGTCGTCGTACCGCTCCAGCTTCGGCCGCTGGTGGGCCTGCACCGCGTCCTCGACGGCCAGCGGGTGCAGTCCGAACTCGCTCGCGATACCGGCGAATTCGCCCTCCGTCGGCTCGTGCAGCCCGATCCAGACGAAGCCGCCGTCGCGGCGCACCAGCCGCATCGCCTCCTGCGGGCTGAGCGGCCCCGGGCTCTGCACGCGGGCGCCGTCGCGGTAGACGGCGCAGTCGACGACGGCCGAGGGCGTGCCGGGAGCGCGCGTGGCGTCGTACGACGTGCTCGTGTCCTTGCGCAGCGAGACACGGGACGACGGGCGGACCACGGCGCGCAGGTCGCGGATCATCGACATGGGCAGGCTCCTTCGCGGGCGGGCAGCGAGGGCACGCGGCGACGGGTGGAACTACCCGGAATGGGGACGTCCTGAGTGCGTGTGTTTAGCACGTCCGCAAAGCGGGGAGCACCGCACCGTCACGGTGGCGACTTCGCTGCTGACGCAGAACTGATTCAGGTCAGACAGATCAGGCAAAGCGAAACGAAGTGCTCTTCCGAACGACGGAGCGCAGAGGAAGGCGGCGGCCAGCCGGTAACTACATCAGCAGCCGGAAGAGCGAGTGGTACTGCACGGTCGACTTCGATCCATGACAGCCCCACCTCCTCCGGCCGGTCCCTCGTAAGGGAGTCCCATCGGCGTCGGGACCCGATGGCACGCTTCGGCGTGCTGGCCCCGAACCACCGGCTCAGAGTACCAGCCGCCCGTACTGTCAAGGCGCCGCTTTGCCCGCTGCTGACGAGTTCTATGCTCAGCGCATGGCTGATGTTCTTCCTCTGGTCGAGGCCCGGTTGACCACCGCGCTGGGCGAGCCGGACGCCCGCGCCGCGGTCACCTTCCTCGGTACGGACCGCATCGAGGTGCTCCGCTTCCAGGAGGGGGACGTCGTCCGGTACGCCACCCTCGGCATGTCCCAGCACCCCATGACGGACCCCTCGGCGATGCTCGCCGACCCGGTCAAGGGCCCCCGCGCCGAACTGGTCCTGTCGGTCCGCGCGGGCCTCGCCGACACCGACAAGGTGCTCCGCCCGCTCGCCGTGCTGGCCGCGACTCCGCAGGTCGAGGGCCTGGTGGTGACCCCGGGCGCCTCGCTGGACGTGGGCGAGCCGCTGTGGCCCGGCGCCCCCTTCACCTCCGTGCTGGTGGGCGAGCCCGGCGGGCTGGTGGAGGACCTGGAGCTGGACGCCCCGATGGACCCGGTGCGGTTCCTGCCGCTGCTGCCGATGACCCCGAACGAGGCCGCCTGGAAGCGGGTGCACGGCGCCCAGGCCCTTCAGGAGCGCTGGCTCGGACACGGGACGGACCTGAGGGACCCCGCCCGCAGATCCGTCCCGCTGGACTGACACGGCACCGGCCGCACGTGACCGATCTCACCAACACAAGGCCGGATCCGGTCAGTTGGCGAAGACGCCGACACCGTCCTCGGTGGCGTGCCCCGGCTCCAGCTCCTCGGCCTCGTGGGTGAGGGCCTTGCGCCGTACGACGACCACGAGCGCGCCCAGCACCGCCGTGACGGCCGCGACCACGAAGGGGACGTGGATGTCGGTCCACTCCTCGATCTTGGGCGCGAAGTAGGGCGCCGCCGCGGCGGCGAACCAGCGGACGAAGTTGTAGCCCGCGCTCGCCACCGGGCGCGGGGCGTCCGACACGCCGAGGGCCAGCTCGGTGTACACGGTGTTGTTCACGCCGATGAAGGCACCGGACAGGATCGTGCACACGACGGCCGTGGTGTGGTTGCCGTAGCCGAGCACGAGCACGTCCGCCGCGAGCAGCACCAGCGAGCCGCCGAGCACCTTCAGCGAGCCGAACCGGGCCTGCAGGCGCGGGGCGACGATCACCGAGAAGACGGCGAGCAGCACACCCCAGGCGAAGAAGACCGCGCCCGAGCGGTACGGCGTCATGTTCAGCACGAACGGCGTGAAGGCCAGCACGGTGAAGAACGTGTAGTTGTAGAAGAACGCCGAGACCGCCGCCGAGGCCAGGCCGCCGTGGGCGAGCGCCTTGAGCGGGTCCAGGACCGAGGTCTTCCGCGCCGGCTTCGGCTGCTCCTTCAGGAACGCCGTGATGCACAGGAATCCGATCGCCATCAGCGTGGCCGTGCCGAAGAAGGGGTAGCGCCAGCTCACGTTGCCGAGGACCGCGCCGAGCAGCGGGCCGCAGGCCATGCCGAGGCCGAGCGCGGACTCGTAGAGCAGGATCGCCGCCGCGCTGCCCCCGGCCGCCGCGCCGACGATCACCGCGAGGGCGGTGGAGACGAAGAGCGCGTTGCCGAGCCCCCAGCCGGCCCGGAACCCGACGAGCTGGCCGACCGAGCCGGAGGTGCCGGCCAGGCCCGCGAAGACGACCACGAAGGCGAGACCGAGCAGCAGGGTCCTGCGGCCGCCGATGCGGCTGGAGACGAAGCCGGTCAGCAGCATCGCGACGGCGGTGATCAGGAAGTACGAGGTGAAGAGCAGGGACACCTGACTGGGGGTGGCGTGCAGGCCCTGCGCGATCGACGGCAGGATCGGGTCGACGAGGCCGATGCCCATGAAGGCGACGACGGAGGCGCCGGCCGTGGCCCAGACCGCCTTGGGCTGTCGCAGGAGGCCACCGGCTCCCGCGTCGAAGGGGTCCATGTGCTTCTCCCGTCCTCATGCAGATAGTTGGGTTATGCACATAGTAAGTTAGGTCTGCTAATTAATGCAAGATGCATCTATCGCTCCGGACGGGGCATCGGGGCGGCTCTTCGGTCCGGACGGGTGATCGTCCTTGACGTGGGCGGGCAGGGGTAGGACCGTGGAGCCCTATGAGGGGCGAACCCAGTTGCCCGAGGTGTGGTGGCCGGGTCAGGGCTCCCGGACTCTTCGCCGATGCGTGGCAGTGCGACGTGCACGGCACGGTGTATCCGCTGCAGCCCGTGATCCCGCCCAGCGTCGAGGCGCTCAACGTCGTGGTCCACCGCACGCAGGTGCCGGTGTGGATGCCGTGGCCGCTGCCGGTCGGCTGGCTGTTCACGGGCGTGGCGTACGCCGGCGACGACCGCAGCGGCGGCCGGGCGACCGCGGTGGCCTGCTCCGGCCCCGGACCGCTCGGCGGGCCGGGCGAGCTGATCCTGATCGCCGAGGAGCTGGGCGTCGGCCTCGGCGCGCACTACGCCGGCATCGACGGCCCGGACCCGGGGTCGTACATGAACGTGGAGAAGCCGCCGGAGGCCAAGGTGCTCGCCGCGGGCCGCCCCACCCCGCTCTGGCACGTCTACCGCACCCCGGACGACCGCGCCGTCTTCGCCGGCGAGGCGCTCGGGATGTGGCTGTGGGCGGTGATGTGGCCCGAGCAGTCCGGTCTGCTGATGTACGACGAGCTGGTGCTGACCGACCTGCGGGAGGCGGGGGCGGAGCTGGATCTGGTGCCCTGCGGAGCGTTGTCGCCGCGCTTGCTTCGGCCGTAGCGCCCATGGGGGTGCCGGGTCCTGTGCGTTCGCGGCTGCGGGTGCGTGGTGGCTTGTCGCGCGGTTCCCCGCGCCCCTAGGGGTTGCAGTAGGGGGCGCTCACCGGGTGCGGGTGTGACAGTGGGGGTCGGAAACACCGCTATCCTTAGGTGTCCCCTTGCCTCCGTCCGTGTCCTGGAGTTGTCGTGCGTATTGATCTGCACTGTCACTCCACGGCTTCCGACGGTACGGACAGCCCGGCCGAGCTGGTGCGGAACGCTGCCGCCGCCGGCCTGGACGTCGTCGCGCTGACCGATCACGACACCACGCGGGGGTACGGCGAGGCGATCGGCGCACTGCCCGAGGGGCTGACCCTGGTCACCGGGGCCGAGCTGTCCTGCCGGGTCGACGGGGTCTCGATGCACCTGCTGGCCTACCTGTTCGACCCCGAGGAGCCCGCTCTGCTCGCCGAGCGCGAGCTGGTCCGGGACGACCGGGTGCCGCGGGCCAAGGGGATGGTCGCCAAGCTGAACGCGCTGGGCGTGCCGGTCACCTGGGAGCAGGTCGAGCGGATCGCCGCCGGAGGTTCGGTGGGGCGCCCGCATGTCGCCTCGGCGCTGGTCGAGCTGGGTGTCGTGCCGACCGTGAGTGACGCGTTCACCGAGGAGTGGCTGGCCGACGGCGGGCGGGCCTTCGTGGAGAAGCACGAGACCGACCCCTTCGAGGCGATCCGGCTGGTCAAGGCCGCGGGCGGGGTCTGCGTGTTCGCGCACCCGGCCGCCGCCAAGCGCGGCCGCACCGTGCCCGAGTTCCGGATCGCGGAGATGGCCGAGGCCGGTCTGGACGGCGTCGAGGTCGACCACATGGACCACGACGCCGATGCCCGGGACCGCCTGCGGGGCCTGGCGAAGGAGCTGGGACTGCTGGTCACCGGCTCCTCGGACTACCACGGCAGCCGCAAGACCGTGGCGCTGGGCGCCTTCACGACCGACCCCGAGGTGTACGGGGAGATCACCCGGCGGGCGACGGGCGCGTTCCCGGTGCCGGGGACCGGCGGAGCCTGAGGCCCCCTGGGGCCGACCCGCCGTACCGCTTCACACCCGCGGTCCGTACTGCCTCATGCCCGCGGTCCGGACCGCCTCACGCCCGTAGTTCCTCTTCCCGCAAGGCCCGTACTTCCCCCATGTTCGACATCGCCGTCTTCGGCTCTCTGTTCCTGACCCTCTTCGTCATCATGGATCCCCCCGGGATCACCCCGATCTTCCTCGCCCTGACCGCCGGGCGGCCGGCCAAGGTGCAGCGGCGGATGGCCTTCCAGGCCGTCTGCGTGGCGGGCGGGGTCATCGCCGTCTTCGGCGTCCTGGGCCACCAGATCCTGAACTACCTGCATGTGTCCGTGCCCGCCCTGATGATCGCGGGCGGGCTGCTGCTCCTGCTGATCGCGCTGGATCTGCTGACGGGCAAGACCGACGAACCGAAGCAGACCAAGGACGTGAACGTGGCGCTCGTGCCGCTGGGCATGCCGCTGCTGGCCGGGCCCGGTGCGATCGTGTCCGTGATCCTGGCCGTGCAGAAGGCCGACAGCGTGTCCGCGCAGCTCTCGGTGTGGTCCGCGATCCTCGCGATCCACGTGGTGCTGTGGCTGGTGATGCGCTACTCGCTGTTGATCATCCGGGTCATCAAGGACGGCGGTGTCGTCCTGGTGACGCGGCTCGCGGGCATGATGCTCTCCGCGATCGCCGTGCAGCAGATCATCAACGGGGTCACTCAGGTGATCCGGGGGAGCTGAGCCGTCGGCGGCTCGGCTCCCCCGGAAAGCTTGAGTGGCGGGGTGAGCCCGCGTGCGGGTTACGAGGCCGGGGTCTCGGCCGGGCGGATCCACAGGCGCTGCCCGATGGCGGCGGCCTGCTGAACGATCCGGTTGACGGAGGCGGCGTCCACGACGGTGCTGTCCACGGCGGTGCCGTCGACCTCGTCGAGTCGCATGATTTCGAAGCGCATGGCTTCTCCCTTCGTCTGGTCATCCTCCTGCGGAGAACTACTTGGTGTGACCTCTGGTGTATCCAGCGTCGTACGTAGTCAACGCGCCGCTTGTTACGAACATTCCCTACGCTAAAGAAATTTTTCGAACAACTAATTACCGACCGGTAAGTGACATCTCGGGGACTGGGCAAGGACCGACCGGGACCGGTTGTGTTCGCACTGTGACGACCAGGACAATGGAGGTGATGAACGACGACCTGGCCGCCCTCGGCGCCCGTATCGACCGCACGAACGAGCTGCTGGAACGCATGCTCGCCGAGGTGGCCAAGACACCCTCGACCCATGCGATCTTCGTCGACGCGGGTTACCTGTACGCGGCCGTCGGCCGGCTGGTCGCCGGGACCGAGGACCGCCGCGCCTTCGACCTGGACGCCGAGGGCCTGATCGACGCCCTCATCGACAAGGCGCGCAGCATCTTCGCGGACAGCCGGCTGCTGCGCGTCTACTGGTACGACGGCGCCCGGCGCCGCATCCACACCGCCGAGCAGCAGGTCATCGCCGAACTGCCCGACGTCAAGGTCCGCCTCGGCAACCTCAACGCCAACAACCAGCAGAAGGGCGTCGACTCGCTGATCCGGACCGACCTGGAATCACTGGCACGGCACCGCGCGATCAGCGACGCGGCCCTCCTCGGTGGCGACGAGGACCTGGTCTCGGCGGTCGAGGCGGCCCAGGGCTACGGCGCCCGCGTCCACCTCTGGGGCATCGAGGCGCCCGAAGGCCGCAACCAGGCCGAGCCGTTGCTCTGGGAGGTCGACAGCCAGCGCACCTTCGACCTGGAGTTCTTCAAGCCGTACGTCTCCCGGCGCACGGCCGCCGCGTTCGAGACCACCGGCGGAGCCCGCCCCAGCCGCGAGGACGTGCGCTTCGTCGGCGCCCAGATCGCGGCGCGCTGGCTCGCCTCCCGGGGCCGCGAAGCGATGGTCGAGCTGTTCCCCGGCCACCCCTATCTGCCCGGCTCCGTCGACCAGGACCTGCTCGTCGAGGCCGAGGAACTGCTCCAGTACTCCCTGCGCGGCCAGGCGGACCTGCGACGGGCGCTCAGGGACGGGTTCTGGGAACATCTGCAGTCCCAGTACTAGCCAGGCGTCAGCTCCTACCGCCGGGTGCCCGGGGCGTCGTCCCAGAAGTCGGCGAGCGCGCGGGCCGTCTCCAGCGGACGGTCGGTGTTGGGGGAGTGCTCGGCGCCCTCGACGACCGTCCGGCGCGCCTTCAGCCGCACCGCCATGTCGTCGAGCAGCGGCAGCGGCCAGGTGTCGTCCCGCGCACCCGACAGCACGTGGAACGGCAGCGGTACGGCCGCCAGTTCGGCGACGCGGTCCGGCTCGGTGCACAACTGGCGGCCCGTGGCGAGGAGTTGCGCGGGCTTCGTGCCCAGCCAGCGGCGCCGCAGGTCGTCCCGGTCGTCCAGGCCCGCGTCGAGCGCCGGCGTCTCCGTCTCCTCCGGCGGCTCCATCGCCTGGATCGTCTCCCAGACCTCCGCCATGCTCAGCACCGCGAGCGCGTCCCGGAGCAGCTTCACACGCTCCTGCTGGGGCGCCGAGATCTGCGCCGGCCCCGAGGACATCAGGGTGAACGACAGGAAGGGCGTGTGGTCGAGCAGTACGGCCGCGCGCGCGATCTGGCCGCCGAGGGAGTGCCCCAGCAGATGCACCGGGCCGCCGATCGCCTCCACCTGCGCGAGCACGTCCCGCGCCAACTCCTCCTGCGCGTAGGCGGACTCGTCCGTCGTCGGTCCGTCCGACTCGAACTGGCCCCGCCCGTCCACGGCGACGGTCCGGTATCCGCGCCGGGCGAGCGGTACGTGCAGGGGATTGAAGTCCTCCTTGCTGCCGGTGAACCCCGGCAGCAGCAGCGCGACACCCTTCGGCTCGACACCGACGGCCACGGGCGCGTCGACCACGGCGAATTCACCGCGCGCCGTCCGAAGGGCGTACGCGCGGGCGCCCGGGGGCGGGACGAAGGTGGGGGGCCGGCTCATGGGGAGAGGTTATCGGGAGTGGGCGGGGTCGGCCGATCGGGAGTGGGCGGGTGAGGGGTTGGACGGTCGCGCGGGGACGCAGGTCGTGGCGCGGGGCGGGATGGTGGCGCGGGGTGGCGCCAAGTACCTCTGAGGACGCCGATGGCCGGGTCCACTGTCGTGAACCCGGCCATCGGACCGGCACTTACGCTGCCGCACACGCGGCGCGCGGTCAGGCCTCGGGAGCCTCCACGGCCGCCGCGGTCTTGCGGGTCCGGCGCGGCTTGGGCGTCGTCTCGACGCTCTCACCGGCCGTCTCGGCAGCGGACGCCGCGGTCTTGCGGGTCCGGCGCCGCGGCTTGACCTCCGGCTCCTCGGTGGCCTGCGCCGGAATCTCCGGAACAACCGCCTCGGCGACGGCCTTACGGGTCCGTCGCGCCTTGGGA
This sequence comes from Streptomyces sp. Ru62, assembly GCF_002920615.1. GTDB lineage: Bacteria > Actinomycetota > Actinomycetes > Streptomycetales > Streptomycetaceae > Streptomyces. Next base: position 262 of record NZ_PQSU01000050.1, on the reverse strand, counting down.
GCGGTGACCGCCTCCCCGTCGACCGCGTCCACGGCCGCGGTGGCCGTCTTCCGGGTGCGGCGGGGCTTGGCCTCGGCCTCGGGGGCTTCCGGCGCGGCCGCGGCGGTCTTGCGGGTGCGGCGGGGCTTGGCCTCGGTCGCTTCCGCGGTGTCCGCGGCGGCCTCTGCGGCAGCCGCGGTCTTGCGGGTCCGACGCGGCTTGGTCTCCGTGCCCTCGGCGGTGTCGACAGCGACCTCGGCGGCTGCGGTCTTGCGGGTCCGGC
>NZ_PQSU01000049.1 GCF_002920615.1 Streptomyces sp. Ru62 | reverse complement strand
AATTGTTGAAGAGGTCGGATCCTGAACTTCGGTTCGGGGTCCGGCCTTTTTCTGTTGTGCGTAACGTGTCGTTCACGTTGCGAGCCCAGCATCCCAGACATGGGAACTGCAGCAATGCTCAGGGCCGCCGGCGTAGGAGTCGGTGACGAGGTCGTCGTACCGGCCTTCGGGAACGTCGAGGTCGCCGAGGCCGTAACCCTGGCGGGCGCGCTCCCGGTGTTCGCGGACATAGATCCCGTGACCTACTGCCTCGACCCGGACGCGGTCGAGGCGGCCGTAACCGCACGTACGGCCGCGGTGGTTGTCGTCCACCGCTTCGGACGGCGGGCCGACATCGGTCGGTTGCACGCGCTCGGGCAGCGGTACGGACTGCTGGTGCTGGAGCAGGGCGAGTCGGAGGCGCCGTACGACGAGATAGCGCAGCGCAGGCAGCGGGCGGCTTATCTCGACGCCAAGTTGAAGGGCGTACGGACGCCGGACGGCGGGGACGGGCACACCTACCAGCAGTACGTCGTGCGGGTGCCGGGGAACGGCCGGCCGGACCGGGACGCGTTCGCGCGGGCCGTACGGGCCAAGGGAGTCGACTGCCGGGTGCCGGTGAAGACGCCCGTGCACCGGCTGCCGGAGTTCCGCCGGTGCGTGTCGTTGCCGGAGACCGAGCTGGCCGCCGACGAAACGCTCGCGCTGCCCGTGGACGCCGCGCTCACCAAGCGGGAGATGCACCGCATAGTGTCCGCCTGCAACGCCCTGGGCGGTCTGCTTCAGCCCGCCTTCTGACCGGGCGCGCACGAATTTGGGAACTCGGGCCTGCTCGGGGTACAGTTTCTTCGTCGCCGCGAGGGAAACCTCGAAAACGACAGGCCCCTATAGCTCAGTCGGCAGAGCGTCTCCATGGTAAGGAGAAGGTCAACGGTTCGATTCCGTTTGGGGGCTCCAGCAAAAAGGCCCCACCCTTCCGGGTGGGGCCTTTTCGTGCTTCCTCAGGCCTCCTTGTGGATTCCCGGCACGCGCATCGCCAGAATGGCCATGTCGTCGGAGGGGGCGTCGGAGGCGAAACGCTCGACCGCGCGCATGATGCGTGCCGCGACCGCGCCCGCCGTCAGACCCGTGCACGTCGTGAGGACGTCGGCGAGGCCGTCGTCGCCCAGCATGCGCGAGCCCTCCCGGCGTTCGGTGACGCCGTCCGTGACGCACAGCAGCACGTCACCCGGGTCGAGGGTGACCGTCTGCTCGTACAGCTCCAAGTCCTCGATGACGCCCAGCAGCGGCTGGGGTTCGGCCGCGGCCGTCACCGTGCCGTCCTGGCGCAGGCGCAGCGGGAGCGGGTGGCCGGCGCAGACCACCTTCAGCTCGGCGCTGCCGTCCTCCTGGGGGCGCATCTCGCCGTACAGGAGGGTCAGGAAGCGGCTGCGGTCGCCCTCGTCGAGGATCGCGGAGTTCAGGCGCTCCAGCACGGCCGGGCCGGACAGGCCCTCGCGGGCCAGCAGGCGCAGGGCGTGCCGGGCCAGGCCGGTGACCGCCGCCGCGTTGGGGCCCGTACCGCAGACGTCGCCGATGGCGAAGCCGTACGCGCCGTCGCCGATGGGGAAGAGGTCGTAGAAGTCACCGCCGACCTCGTTGCCCTCGCCGGCCGCGCGGTAGATGACCTCGACCTCGACGCCGTCGATCTGCGGCAGGCCCGGCGGGAGCAGGCTGCGCTGGAGGGACTGGCTGATGGCCGTGCGTTCGGAGTACAGGCGGGCGTTGTCCAGGGCGAGGGCGGCGCGGCGGCTCAAGTCCTCGGCGAGTTCCAGGATTTCCTGGCGGAAGTGCTCGTCGGTGGGTTTGCCGAGGGTCAGCATGCCGATGACGCGGTTGCGGGCGACGAGCGGCAGGACGACCGTCTCCCCGCCGACCGCGGAGGCCGTCGCGAGCGTCGGGCCGATGCCGGAGGCGATCTGGTGCGTGGGGCCGCCGGCCAGGCCCAGGCTGCGCATGGAGGTGCGCAGGGCGGCCTGATGGGCGACCTCGCCGGGGGCCGTCCACACGCGGGCGCCGGGGGTCGGCACCGGGTCCGGCGGGGGGACCTTCGACAGCAGGGACTTGATGCCGTCGATGAGTTCCTCGTCCTCGTGCAGGACGTACGACAGGTACGGCTCGGAGGCCTGGTCGGCGATCGTGTAGACCGCGCACCAGGTGGCCAGCGTCGGGACCGTCATCTGGGCCATCAGGGCGAGGGTCTGGTCGCGGTCCAGGGTGCCGGCCAGCAGGTCGGAGGCCTCGACCAGGAAGCTCAGGGAGCCGCGGCGCAGCCGTTCCAGTTCGCCGAGGCGGGCCGACTCGACGGCGAGGGCGATGCGGTCGGCGGCGAACTGGAGGCGCAGCGCCTCCTCGTTGGTGTACCGGCCGGGTGCCTCCGCCGCGACGCCGAGGGAGCCGGTGAGGCGGCCCTCGACCTTGAGCGGGACGGTGACGACGGAGCGCATGCCGGTTCCGGCGAGCAGGGGTACGGCCCCGGGGACGGCGGCGAGGTCGTCGTGGACGGCGGGCATGCGGGCGGAGCCGTAGCGGCCGGGGCCCGCTTCGACGGGCACGCGCGCGAAGCGCTGCCGGGCGGAGGGCAGGCCGGTGGAGGCGCGGACCTCCAGTTCCGTCTCGTCGTCGGTGGCGAGCAGGAGGAACGCGGAGTCGCCGTCGAGCATGTCGCGGGCGCGTTCCACCGTGCGCTGGAGCAGGCCGTCGAGGTCGTCGGGGGCGGGGGAGCCGATGAACACCTCGAAGGGGTCGGTGCTCTGCCCGTCGGCGGACGGGGCCGGGTCGGTGGCCGGGACGCGGGAGGGGGTCTGCAGGACGGCGCGCTCGTGGTCGCGGACGAGGAGGCAGACGGTGGAGGGTTCGCCGCCGGTGTCGCGGACCCGGAGGTGGGAGGCGTACACCTGGGCCACACGGCCGTCGGCGCCGCGGATGCCGTAGGTGCCCTCCCAGCGGGAGAGCTGGAGGGCCTCGGCGATGCCGGTGCCGGTGCCCGGGGTGTGCGGCCAGGCGGCCAGGTCGGTGAGAGGCTTGCCGATGACGTCGGACGCCGGGTAGCCGAACAGCTCCTCGGCGTCCTCGTTCCAGGCGCTGATGCCGCCCTTCCGGTCGACCTGGAGGACGGCGACGCGGACGCGGCCGTCGGCCAGCGGGAGGAGGTCGGGGGGCAGGGCCGGGCCCGCGGTGCGGGTGCCGACCGGGCGCTCGGGCAGGTTGAGCTGGAACCAGACGTTCTTGTGGGTGGGGGTGTAGTCCACGCCCCAGCGGGTGGCCAGGGCCGCGCAGAGCTGGAGGCCGCGGCCGCCTTCGCGGTCGGGGCTGCTCATGGCGACGGCGGAGCTCTGGAGGGGGACCTCGCGCTCCGGGTAGCGGTCGGAGACCTCGATGCGCACGCCGTCCTCGGTGCGCAGGCACAGCACCTCCGCGTGTGTGCCCGCGTGGACGACGGCGTTGGTCACCAGTTCGCTGGTGAGGACGACCGCGTCGTCGACGATGTCGGCGAACCCCCAGCCCTGGAGGGTGTCGCGGACGAAGGACCGGGCGGTCGCGACCGATCGTCCGACGGGCTCGAAACTGGCAGCCGCGCGCGCGGTGATCACAGAACTCCTCGGCCGGTTGTCGACATGCGGGGCTGCGTGGCCGGCCGGCTCGCTCCGCTGTTGCGGCATCAGCTCGCCTGTCGGCTGTGGCTCCGGGGGCTGCCCCCCGGGGATCAGTCCGGTGGTCATGGTGTCCGGCCGCCCCTCCGATGCCCGCTCGTACTCGTGCCACCGCCCAGACCGGTCAAACCGGTGCGGCTGGACAGCCGCATGCAAGGTTACTTACCTTCGCGGTCCTGGCGGATGCCGGTCGCCGGTGTTTACGCCCCCAGGGTGTGCGGACGATGTGCGAAGCTGCCGAACTGTTATGGCCTGGTTCGGCCGGGGTGAAACACTGGGCAGGCTTCTGACGAAGGTCGGGCCTGGCCGAGTGGGTTCCGTGCAGGGCGGGCAGCAGCTCCTGGTGTGGCCGGATCTCGTCTGGCAGGAATACGCAGCAGTAACCGGTACGCGGAAGTAACCGGTATGCCGATGACCGGCAGCCGGGCCGAAGCGGCCGAGCACAGCAGTGACGGTCTACCCCTCCGGGAGGGACACAGTGGAGTCTGGCGCGGCGACGCGAGGCACGAGGACGCGCGCGAAAGGCGAATCGTCCCTGGGCAGGAGCGGCGGCACCACCACGGTGGACACGGCTGCCCTGAACCGGCTGCTGGCGGCCCTCGTGTCGATGCGCGACGGGAACTTCCGCAAGCGGCTCACGGTCTCCGGTGACGGCGTGATGTCGGAGATCGCGGCCGTCTTCAACGAGGTGGCCGACCGGAATCTGCATCTGACCGGTGAGCTGTCGCGGGTGCGGCGCATGGTGGGGCGTGAGGGAAAACTCACGGAGCGGCTGGAGACGGGGGCCTGTGAGGGCTCCTGGGCGACGGCGATCGACAACTCCAACGCGCTGGTGGACGACCTGGTCCGGCCGGTCTCGGAGGTCAGCCGGGTGCTCACGGCGGTCGCCGAGGGTGATCTGTCGCCGCGGATGGAGCTGCGGACGCAGGCGCCGGACGGCGGTACGGGGCATCCGTTGCGGGGCGAGTTCCTGAAGGTCGGCCGGACCGTCAACAACCTGGTCGACCAGTTGTCGACGTTCACGGACGAGGTCACGCGCGTGGCCAGCGAGGTCGGCACCGAGGGCAAGCTCGGTGGCCAGGCCCGGGTGCGCGGGATGTCCGGTTCGTGGAAGGACCTGACCGAGTCCGTCAACACGATGGCGGACCGGCTGACCGCCCAGGTGCGGGACATCGCCCTGGTGACCACGGCGGTGGCCAAGGGTGACCTGTCCCGGAAGGTGACCGTCCATGTCGCCGGCGAGATGCTGGAGCTGAAGAACACCGTCAACACGATGGTGGACCAGCTCTCGGCGTTCTCCTCCGAGGTCACGCGGGTGGCCCGGGAGGTGGGCACGGAGGGCATCCTGGGCGGCCGGGCGCAGGTGCCCGAGGTGGCCGGCGTGTGGAAGGAGCTGACGGACTCCGTCAACACGATGGCGGGCAACCTGACCGCGCAGGTGCGGGGGATCTCCCAGGTGACGACCGCTGTGGCCAACGGTGATCTGTCGCAGAAGGTGACCGTCCCCGCGCGCGGGGAGGTCGCGCAGCTCGCCGAGACGATCAACCAGATGACCGAGACGCTGCGGATCTTCGCGGACGAGGTCACGCGGGTGGCGAACGAGGTCGGCGCGGAGGGGCGGCTCGGGGGGCAGGCGAACGTGCCGGGCGCCGCGGGTACGTGGAAGGACCTGACGGACTCCGTCAACACGGTGTTCCGGAACCTGACCACCCAGGTGCGGGACATCGCCGCGGTGACCACCGCGGTGGCCAGCGGTGATCTGTCGCAGAAGGTCACCGTGGACGTGGCCGGCGAGATGCTGGAGCTGAAGAACACCGTCAACGGGATGGTGGACCAGCTGTCGGCGTTCGGTGCCGAGGTGACGCGGGTCGCGCGGGAGATCGGTGTCGAGGGTGAGTTGGGCGGCCAGGCGCAGGTGCCGGGGGCGGCCGGTACCTGGAAGGACCTGACGGACTCCGTCAACACCGCGTTCCGCAACCTCACCGGGCAGGTGCGCAACATCGCCCAGGTCACCACGGCGGTGGCCAACGGCGACCTGTCGCAGAAGGTCACCGTGGACGTGTCCGGTGAGATGCTCCAGCTGAAGAACACCGTCAACACGATGGTGGACCAGCTGTCGAGCTTCGCCGACCAGGTCACGCGGATGGCCCGGGACGTGGGTACGGAGGGCCGGCTGGGCGGTCAGGCCCGGGTGGACGGCGTCTCCGGTACGTGGAAGGAGCTGACGGACTCCGTCAACTTCATGGCCGGCAACCTGACGTCCCAGGTGCGGCAGATCGCCCAGGTGACGACGGCCGTGGCGCGCGGTGACCTGTCGCAGAAGATCGACGTCGACGCGCGCGGCGAGATCCTTGAGCTGAAGAACACGATCAACACGATGGTTGATCAGCTGTCCGCCTTCGCCGACCAGGTGACCCGCGTCGCGCGGGACGTGGGTACGGAGGGCCGCCTGGGCGGGCAGGCGCAGGTGCCCGGTGTGGCCGGTGTGTGGCGGGACCTGACCGACTCCGTGAACGGCATGGCCGGCAACCTCACGGCCCAGGTGCGCAACATCGCGCAGGTCGCCACCGCCGTGGCGCGCGGTGACCTGTCCCAGAAGATCACCGTGGACGCGCGCGGGGAGATCCTGGAGCTGAAGAACACCCTGAACACGATGGTGGACCAGCTGTCGTCGTTCGCCCAGGAGGTCACGCGGGTGGCCCGTGAGGTGGGTACGAGGGCATGCTCGGCGGTCAGGCCGAGGTGCAGGGTGTCTCCGGCACCTGGAAGGACCTCACGCAGTCCGTGAACTTCATGGCGAACAACCTGACGATCCAGGTGCGCAACATCGCCGAGGTGACGACGGCGGTCGCCAAGGGTGACCTGTCCAAGAAGATCACTGTTGACGCGAAGGGCGAGATCCTTGAGCTCGTCACGACGGTCAACACGATGGTCGACCAGCTGTCCAGCTTCGCCGAGCAGGTGACCCGGGTGGCCCGCGAGGTGGGCACCGAGGGCATCCTGGGCGGCCAGGCGCACGTGCCGGGCGTCACGGGCATCTGGAAGGACCTCAGCAACAACGTCAACCTGATGGCCAACAACCTGACGATGCAGGTGCGGAACATCTCCCAGGTGGCCGCGGCCGTCGCCAACGGTGACCTGACGCGGCAGGTGACGATCGAGGCGCGCGGTGAGGTCGCGCAGCTCGCCGACACCATCAACACCATGGTGAAGACGCTGAGTTCGTTCGCCGACCAGGTCACCAAGGTGGCCCGTGAGGTGGGCACGGACGGCATCCTGGGCGGCCAGGCGCACGTGCCGGGTGTGGCCGGTACCTGGAAGGACCTCACCGAGTCGGTGAACCAGATGGCGTCCAACCTGACCGGTCAGGTGCGCAACATCGCCATGGTGACCACGGCCATCGCCAAGGGTGACCTGACGAAGAAGATCGACATTGACGCCCGCGGCGAGATCCTCGAACTGAAGACGACGATCAACACGATGGTCGACCAGCTGTCCAGCTTCGCCGAGGAGGTCACCCGGGTGGCCCGTGAGGTGGGTACGGAAGGGCAGCTGGGCGGTCAGGCACGCGTGCGTGACGTCGACGGCACCTGGCGGGACCTCACCGAGTCCGTGAACGAGATGGCCGGGAACCTGACCCGGCAGGTGCGGGCCATCGCGCGCGTGGCGACCGCGGTGACCCGCGGCGACCTGAACCTGAAGATCGACGTGGACGCGTCCGGCGAGATCCAGGAGCTCCAGGACTACATCAACAAGATGATCGCCAATCTGCGTGACACCACGATCGCCAACAAGGAGCAGGACTGGCTCAAGGGCAACCTGGCCCGGATCTCGGCCCTCATGCAGGGCCGCCGGGACCTGGAGGACGTCGCCTCGCTGATCATGAGCGAGCTGACGCCGGTGGTGTCCGCGCAGCACGGCGCGTTCTTCGTGGCGATGCCGCTCATGGAGGGCAAGGGCGTCGGCAACGGCGAGGACGACTACGAGCTGCGGATGCTCGGCTCGTACGGCTACTCGATGGGCTCCATGCCGACGTCGTTCCGGCCCGGTGAGGCGCTGGTCGGCACGGCCGCGCAGGAGAAGCGCACGATCCTGGTGTCGGACGCGCCGAGCGGCTACCTGAAGATCTCCTCGGGGCTCGGCGAAGCGCCGCCCGCGCAGGTCATCGTGTTGCCGGTGCTGTTCGAGGGCAAGGTGCTCGGGGTGATCGAGCTGGCGTCCTTCACGCCGTTCACGCAGATCCAGAAGGACTTCCTCAACCAGATCGCCGAGATGATCGCGACCAGCGTCAACACCATCTCGGTCAACACCAAGACCGAACAGCTGCTCAAGCAGTCGCAGGAGCTGACCGAGCAGCTGCGGGAGCGGTCGGCCGAGCTGGAGAACCGGCAGAAGGCGCTCCAGGCGTCCAACGCCGAACTGGAGGAGAAGGCGGAGCTGCTGGCCCGGCAGAACCGGGACATCGAGGTGAAGAACACCGAGATCGAGGAGGCCCGGCAGGTCCTGGAGGAACGTGCCGAGCAGCTCGCGGTCTCGATGCGCTACAAGAGCGAGTTCCTCGCCAACATGTCGCACGAGCTGCGTACCCCGCTCAACTCGCTGCTGATCCTGGCGAAGCTGCTCGCCGACAACGCCGAGGGCAACCTCTCGCCCAAGCAGGTGGAGTTCGCCGAGACCATCCACGGCGCCGGTTCCGACCTGCTTCAGCTGATCAACGACATCCTGGACCTGTCGAAGGTCGAGGCGGGCAAGATGGACGTCTCCCCCACGCGGATCGCGCTCGTCCAGCTGGTGGACTACGTGGAGGCCACCTTCCGGCCGCTGACCGCGGAGAAGGGCCTGGACCTGTCCGTCCGGGTCTCCCCGGAGCTGCCGGCGACCCTGCACACCGACGAGCAGCGGCTGCTCCAGGTGCTGCGCAACCTGCTGTCCAACGCGGTGAAGTTCACCGACTCGGGGTCGGTGGAGCTGGTGATCCGGCCCGCGGGCGCGAGCGTGCCGCAGTCCATCCGGGAACAGTTGCTGGAGGCCGGTTCGCTGCGCGATCCGGGCGGCGAGCTGATCGCGTTCTCGGTGACGGACACCGGTATCGGCATCGCGGCCAGCAAGATGCGGGTGATCTTCGAGGCGTTCAAGCAGGCGGACGGCACCACCAGCCGCAAGTACGGCGGCACCGGCCTCGGCCTGTCGATCTCGCGGGAGATCGCGCAGCTGCTCGGCGGTGAGATCCACGCGCAGAGCGAACCGGGCCGTGGCTCGACGTTCACGCTCTACCTGCCGCTGCACCCGAGCGAACTGCCGCCGCAGGGTTACCAGCAGTCCGTGCCCGCGCTGGAGGCCGGCGATCTGGTCGCCTCCGAGGCGCACCTGTCCTCGGAGCTGTCCGCGGTGGAGATCGAGACGCCGGCCGAGGTGAAGTCGTACCAGGAGACGCAGAACGGCGCGGCCGCGCTCTTCAGGCGCCGGCGGCGGAGCCGGCCGGAGGACGGGCAGCGGCCCGAGCAGTGGACCGCGGTGCCGGAGCAGGAGCGCGCGCCGCAGCAGGGCCGCGCGGTGCGGTTCGGCGGCGAGAAGGTGCTGATCGTCGACGACGACATCCGCAACGTGTTCGCGCTGACGAGCGTTCTGGAGCAGCACGGCCTGTCGGTGCTGTACGCGGAGAACGGCCGTGAGGGCATCGAGGTGCTGGAGCAGCACGACGACGTGGCGGTCGTCCTGATGGACATCATGATGCCGGAGATGGACGGCTACGCGACGACCACGGCGATCCGCAGGATGCCGCAGTTCGCGGGGCTGCCGATCATCGCGCTCACCGCGAAGGCGATGAAGGGCGACCGGGAGAAGGCGATCGAGTCGGGCGCCTCCGACTATGTCACCAAGCCGGTCGATCCTGATCACCTGCTGTCGGTGATGCGTCAGTGGATGACCGCGGAGTGACCGAGGAGTGTCCATGGTGAGCGGATCGGACGGGTGTGCGGTGAACGCCGGGGGAACCTTCGGCGGGCGCGGGGAGTTGCTGCATGATGAAGGCCGGGTACGTGGCGGAATTCCGGATTCCGGGAACCGTCCGGGGTCTTGCCGCGTTTCCGTTGTGTGCACAGTGACATCGCGGTGACAGGGTGTGGCGACAGGCGGGGTGCGGCTACGATGACCGGCACAAGGACGGGCGGCGAAAGGGAGTCGTCCCCTGGGGCGGCGCCCGGTGTACCGCCGGGGCGAGGAGGGCGGGCCATGGTGCAGAAGGCCAAGATCCTCCTGGTCGATGACCGGCCGGAGAATCTGCTGGCGCTGGAGGCCATCCTCTCTGCGCTCGATCAGACGCTGGTGCGGGCATCGAGCGGGGAGGAAGCGCTCAAAGCGCTGCTCACGGACGATTTCGCGGTCATTCTGCTGGACGTCCAGATGCCGGGCATGGACGGGTTCGAGACCGCCGCGCACATCAAGCGGCGCGAGCGCACCCGGGACATCCCGATCATCTTCCTCACGGCGATCAACCACGGCCCGCACCACACCTTCCGGGGCTACGCGGCGGGCGCGGTGGACTACATCAGCAAGCCGTTCGACCCGTGGGTGCTGCGTGCGAAGGTCTCGGTCTTCGTCGAGCTGTACATGAAGAACTGCCAGCTGCGGGAGCAGGCGGCGCTGCTGCGGCTCCAGTTGGAGGGCGGCGGCAAGGGCGGAGCCGCCGGCAAGGAGCCGGCCGGGCTCCTCGCCGAGCTGTCCGCGCGGCTCGCGGCCGTCGAGGAGCAGGCGGAGGCGCTGTCCAAGCAGCTGGACGACGACTCCGCGGACGCGGCCGCGGTGGCCACGGCAGCCCATCTGGAGCGCAAGCTCACCGGGTTGCGCCGGGCGCTCGACGCCCTGGAGCCGGGCACGGGCGGCGCCGGTGCCTCGGTGCCCTCGCAGAACTGACGTACAGGCGGAACTGACGTACACCGGGACCGGGTCGCGGATGAGTGTGCGTCAGTTCCGAGCCCCCGCAGGCACGACACGAACGGGTGAAGCTGTGGGCACACGTGTCCGCTGTCGTCTCCCCCGGTAACCTCACACCATGGCCTCACGTCCCTCCGCAGCCAAGAAGCAGCCCGCCAAGAAGGCGGCGGCTCCCGCGAAGGCTCCGGCGAAGAAGGCCGCCCCGAAGAAAGCCCCGGCCAAGAAGGCGCCCGCCAAGAAGGCCCCGGCGAAGAAGGCCGTGCCCGCGCGGCCGGCATCCAGCCCGACCGGGGGCCTGTACCGGCTCGTGCGCGCCGTCTGGCTCGGCCTGGCGCACGCCGTCGGCGCCGTCTTCCGCGGCATAGGGCAGGGAGCGAAGAACCTCGACCCGGCCCACCGCAAGGACGGCGTCGCGCTGCTGCTGCTCGGCATCGCCCTGATCGTCGCCGCCGGCACCTGGGCGGACCTGCGCGGCCCCGTCGGCGACCTGGTCGAGATCCTGGTCACCGGCGCCTTCGGTCGGCTCGACCTGCTGGTGCCGATACTGCTCGCGGTGATCGCCGTACGGTTCATCCGGCACCCGGAACAGCCAGAGGCCAACGGGCGGATCGTGATCGGCCTGTCCGCGCTCGTCGTCGGCGTCCTCGGCCAGGTCCACATCGCCTGCGGCTCGCCCGCGCGCAGCGACGGCATGCAGGGCATAAGGGACGCCGGCGGCCTCATCGGCTGGGCGGCGGCCACCCCGCTGACGTACACCATGACCGAGGTGCTCGCCGTACCGCTGCTGGTGCTGCTGACCGTCTTCGGGCTGCTCGTGGTGACCGCCACCCCGGTCAACGCCATCCCGCAGCGGCTGCGGACGCTCGGCGTGCACCTGGGCCTGCTGCGCGACCCGGAGGAGGACCGGTTCGGGGAGGAGTACTACGACGAGCAGTGGCGCGAGGCGACGCCCGCGCGCCCCCGCCGACGCTCCGCCGCCCCGCAGGCGTACGACCCCGACAGCGCCGAGCAAGAGGCCCTCTCGCAGCGCCGCGGTCGCCCCAGGCGCTCGGCGGTGCCCCAGCCGGACCTGCAGCGGCAGATGGACGCCGTGGACGTCGCGGCGGCGGCCGCCGCCGCGCTCGACGGCGCCGTCCTGCACGGCATGCCTCCGTCCCCGCTCGTCGCCGACCTCACCCAGGGGGTGAGCGCGGGCGAACGCGAGGACACCACCCCGGTGCCCGCACCGGAGCCCGCCGACGAGCCGGCCCCCGCTCCCGCCCCCAAGCCGGTCCCGGCGGCCCGCCCCAAGCAGGAGAGGCTGACGACCGGATCCGTCCCGGACCTGACCAAGAAGGCCCCGGAGGTGCCCCGCGAGCTGCCCGCGCGCGCGGAGCAGCTCCAGCTGTCCGGCGACATCACCTACGCGCTGCCCTCCCTGGACCTGCTCCAGCGCGGCGGCCCCGGCAAGGCCCGCAGCGCGGCAAACGACGCCGTCGTCGCCTCGCTCACCCAGGTCTTCACCGAGTTCAAGGTCGACGCGCGCGTCACCGGCTTCACCCGCGGTCCGACGGTCACCCGCTACGAGGTCGAGCTCGGTCCCGCCGTGAAGGTCGAGCGGATCACCGCGCTGACCAAGAACATCGCCTACGCGGTGGCCAGCCCGGACGTGCGGATCATCAGCCCGATCCCCGGCAAGTCCGCCGTCGGCATCGAGATCCCGAACACCGACCGGGAGATGGTCAACCTCGGCGACGTGCTGCGTCTGGCGGAGTCGGCGGAGGACGACGACCCGATGCTGGTCGCCTTCGGCAAGGACGTCGAGGGCGGGTACGTCATGCACTCGCTGGCGAAGATGCCGCACATGCTGGTCGCCGGCGCCACCGGCTCCGGCAAGTCGTCCTGCATCAACTGCCTGATCACCTCGGTCATGATGCGGGCGACCCCGGAGGACGTCCGGATGATCCTGGTCGACCCCAAGCGCGTGGAGCTGACCGCCTACGAGGGCATCCCGCACCTGATCACCCCGATCATCACCAACCCCAAGCGGGCGGCCGAGGCCCTCCAGTGGGTGGTCCGCGAGATGGACCTCAGGTACGACGACCTGGCCGCCTACGGATACCGGCACATCGACGATTTCAACCGCGCGGTGCGCGAGGGCAGGGCCAAGCCGCCCGAGGGCAGCGAGCGCGAGCTGCAGCCGTACCCGTATCTGCTGGTGATCGTGGACGAGCTGGCCGACCTCATGATGGTCGCGCCGCGGGACGTGGAGGACGCGATCGTGCGCATCACGCAGCTCGCGCGCGCGGCCGGCATCCACCTGGTGCTCGCCACCCAGCGCCCGTCGGTCGACGTGGTCACCGGTCTGATCAAGGCCAACGTGCCCTCCCGGCTGGCCTTCGCCACCTCCTCGCTCGCCGACTCCCGGGTCATCCTCGACCAGCCCGGTGCCGAGAAGCTGATCGGCAAGGGCGACGGCCTGTTCCTGCCGATGGGCGCGAACAAGCCCACGCGCATGCAGGGCGCGTTCGTGACCGAGGAGGAGGTCGCGGCCGTCGTCCGGCACTGCAAGGAGCAGATGGCGCCGGTCTTCCGGGACGACGTCACCGTGGGCACCAAGCAGAAGAAGGAGATCGACGAGGACATCGGCGACGACCTGGACCTGCTGTGCCAGGCGGCCGAGCTGGTCGTCTCCACCCAATTCGGCTCGACGTCCATGCTCCAGCGCAAGCTGCGCGTCGGCTTCGCCAAGGCCGGCCGGCTCATGGACCTCATGGAGTCCCGCAACATCGTGGGGCCGAGCGAGGGCTCCAAGGCACGTGACGTTCTCGTGAAGCCCGACGAGCTGGACGGCGTGCTCGCCGTGATCCGCGGGGAGTCGGACGGGTGAGGCGCGAAGGGCCGTTCGGCGGACGTGGGTTACGCCGGGTGGCGGGGCCGCCGTGACCCACCCGTTAGCGAGCAGCGGGCAACCGTTTCCCTTTGTCGTACGTCCAGTTGAGCGAAAGGACAGGTAGGCGTCCCATCATGGGGTACCAGCCTGTCAAACCATCGGATTGTCCGGCCAATCCGATGGCGCACAAATGTCCTACCGTCCGGTTGTCCCACCCTTTCGTACCCCCCCTAGACTGAGCTTCCAGCACAGGTGGCTACACGCTCGAAAGGCGCCCCCGTGTCCATCGGCAACTCCCCTGAAGACGAGCGTCCGTTCCGAGACGAGTCCCAGGAAGCCCGACCCTCCGTGGGCCGCGCGCTGCAGCAGGCGCGGATCGCGGCCGGGCTCACCGTGGACGACGTCAGCAGTGCCACTCGTGTCCGTATCGCCATCGTGCGCGCCATCGAGGCGGACGACTTCGCCCCCTGCGGCGGCGATGTCTACGCCCGTGGGCACATCCGCACGCTCGCCAAGGCCGTCCACCTCGATCCCGAGCCGTTGATCGCCCAGTACGACGCCGAGCACGGCGGCCGGCCCGCGCCCACGCCCGCCGCACCTCTGTTCGAGGCGGAGCGGATCCGGCCCGAGAGGCGCGGCCCGAACTGGACCGCCGCGATGGTCGCCGCGATCGTCGTCGTGATCGGGTTCGTCGGGTTCACCGCGTTCAAGGGCGGCGGAGCCTCCGGTGACGCGAAGTCGCAGGTCGCCGAGGGTCAGACCAGCACGCCCGGCAAGTCCGCCTCGCCCACGCCGAAGAAGCAGGAGAAGCCCGCCGCACCGACCGGCGAGCCCTCCGACAGCGCCATCGCCGCCGCGCCCCAGGACAAGGTCACCGTCCAGGTCAGCGCGCCCAACGGACGCAGCTGGATCTCGGCCAAGGACCACAACGGCCGGATGCTCTACGACGGGCTGCTGAAGAAGGGCGAGTCCAAGACCTTCCAGGACAGCTCCAAGATCAACCTGATCCTCGGCGACGCCGGGGCGATCGAGCTGTACGTCAACGGCAAGAAGATCGAGGACACCTTCCGGCCCGGCGCGGTGGAGCGCCTCACCTACACGAAGGGCGACCCGGTCGCAGGCTGACGACGGGCCCGCGGGACGGACGTGTGACGGAGTCGGCCCTGATCGGCCAACCCCGTCGACGTGGGCCGTCAGTGAGACAAAGTAGTCTTGAGCCCATGCCTGAACGCCGTACCGTCGCACTCGTCACTCTCGGCTGCGCTCGTAACGAGGTGGATTCCGAGGAGCTCGCAGGCCGTTTGGAGGCGGACGGCTGGCAGCTCGTCGAGGACGCCGCGGACGCCGACGTCGCCGTGGTCAACACCTGTGGCTTCGTGGAGGCCGCCAAGAAGGACTCCGTCGACGCGCTGCTGGAGGCCAACGACCTCAAGAGCCACGGCAGAACCCAGGCCGTCGTGGCGGTGGGCTGCATGGCCGAGCGGTACGGCAAGGAACTGGCCGAGGCGCTGCCCGAGGCCGACGGTGTCCTCGGCTTCGACGACTACACGAACATCTCCGACCGCCTGCAGACCATCCTGTCCGGCGGCATCCACGCCGCCCACACCCCCCGCGACCGGCGCAAGCTGCTGCCCATCAGCCCGGCCGAGCGCCAGCAGTCGGCAGCGTCCGTCGCACTGCCCGGGCACGGCCCGGCCGACCTCCCGGAGGGCGTCGCGCCCGCCTCGGGCCCCCGTGCGCCGCTGCGTCGCCGTCTCGACGGCTCCCCGGTCGCCTCGGTCAAGCTCGCCTCGGGCTGCGACCGGCGCTGCTCCTTCTGCGCCATCCCCTCCTTCCGCGGCTCCTTCATCTCCCGCCGCCCCAGCGACGTCCTGAACGAGACCCGCTGGCTGGCCGAGCAGGGCGTGAAGGAGATCATGCTGGTCTCCGAGAACAACACCTCCTACGGCAAGGACCTCGGTGACATCCGCCTGCTGGAGTCCCTGCTGCCTGAGCTGGCCGAGGTCGACGGCATCGAGCGGGTCCGGGTGAGCTATCTCCAGCCGGCCGAGATGCGCCCCGGACTCATCGACGTCCTGACCTCCACGCCGAAGGTCGCCCCGTACTTCGACCTGTCCTTCCAGCACTCCGCGCCCGACGTGCTGCGCGCCATGCGCCGCTTCGGCGACACCGACCGCTTCCTGGAACTGCTCGACACCATCCGGAGCAAGGCCCCCGAGGCCGGTGTGCGCTCCAACTTCATCGTCGGCTTCCCCGGCGAGTCCGAGTCCGACCTCGCCGAACTGGAGCGCTTCCTGAACGGCGCCCGGCTGGACGCCATCGGTGTCTTCGGCTACTCGGACGAGGAGGGCACGGAAGCGGCGACGTACGACAACAAACTGGACGAGGACGTCGTCGCCGAGCGCCTGGCTCACATCTCCCGGCTCGCCGAGGAACTCGTCTCGCAGCGCGCCGAGGAACGCGTCGGCGAGACCGTCCAGGTCCTGGTGGAGTCCGTGGACGAGGAGGAGGGCGTCCATGGCCGCGGCGCGCACCAGGCGCCGGAGACCGACGGCCAGGTGCTCCTCACGAGCGGCGCGGGTCTGAGCGTCGGACGTATGGTCGAGGCGAAGGTGGTCGGCACCGAAGGTGTCGACCTGGTGGCCGAGCCGCTGACCGGCTCGCTCGCGTGTAGTGAGGAGGCGGGCAGATGACCGGAGTCCCGGCATCCGCCGCGGGCGGCTCCTCCGGCGCGCAGGGCGCCCGGGGCTCCGCCGCCGCTGCCGACGGCGGAACCCCGTCCGAGGTCTCCGGTTCTGTTTCGGGTCCGGCCACGGCTCCCGAGGGCGGCAAGTCGCCGCGCGGCGCGAAGATCGCGGCCGCGGCCGTCAACCAGGCGAGCGTCTGGAACGTCGCCAATCTGCTGACGATGCTCCGGCTGGTCCTGGTGCCCGGCTTCGTGGCACTGATGCTCGCCGACGGCGGCTATGACCCGGCCTGGCGCTCCCTGGCCTGGGCGGCCTTCGCCATCGCCATGATCACCGACCTGTTCGACGGGCATCTGGCGCGCACCTACAACCTGGTCACCGACTTCGGGAAGATCGCCGACCCCATCGCCGACAAGGCGATCATGGGTGCGGCGCTCATCTGTCTGTCCGCCCTCGGTGATCTGCCGTGGTGGGTGACGGCCGTCATCCTCGGCCGGGAACTCGGCATCACCCTGCTGCGTTTTCTGGTCATTCGCTACGGTGTGATCCCCGCCAGCCGGGGCGGCAAGCTGAAGACGCTCACCCAGGGCGTGGCCGTCGGCATGTACGTCCTGGCCCTGACCGGGTGGCTCGCCAGCCTGCGCTTCTGGGTGATGGCCGCGGCGGTCGTCCTCACCGTCGTCACGGGCCTCGACTACATAAGACAAGCCGTTGTGCTGCGCCGACGGGGAATCGCCGAGCGCACGGCAGCGTTGGAGGAGAAGGAAGCGTGAGTTCCCAGGCCACCGAACTGGTGCGACTACTGACCGTGAGGGGAGAGACCCTCGCCGTCGCGGAGTCGCTGACCGGTGGCCTGGTGGCGGCGGAGATCACCGGGGTACCCGGCGCGTCCCGGGTGTTCCGGGGTTCGGTCACCGCGTACGCAACCGAACTGAAGCATGAGCTGCTGGGTGTCGACGCCACCCTGCTGGCCCAGCGCGGAGCGGTGGATCCGCAGGTCGCGGGCCAGATGGCAGCCGGGGTCCGCAAGGCACTGGGCGCCGACTGGGGCATCGCGACCACCGGGGTCGCCGGCCCCGATCCGCAGGACGGCAAGCCCGTCGGGACGGTCTTCGTGGCCGTCGACGGACCCTTCACCCCGCGGTCCGGTTCTGCCGGTGGCGGAAAAGTCGAGGGTCTGCGGTTGAACGGCAGCCGTGCGGAAATTCGTATGGAGAGTGTACGGAGCGTACTCGCAGTGCTTCTGGAGCAGCTTGCGGGCGAACAGACTGGGAATGAGCGGGCACAGGATACGGAACGGAACGGGGGGTTTTGATGTTTGCAGCCCTGAGTGAACACGACATCGCTCCCCGCACGGCCGCGGCGCAAGGCGGTACGGTGGGGCGAGAAGGATGCGGCTACGCGGTCCGAGGAGGGAGCCACCGATGATTCTGCTCCGTCGCCTGCTGGGTGACGTGCTGCGTCGGCAGCGCCAACGCCAGGGCCGTACTCTGCGCGAAGTCTCCTCGTCCGCCCGAGTCTCACTCGGCTATCTCTCCGAGGTGGAGCGGGGGCAGAAGGAGGCTTCCTCCGAACTGCTCGCCGCCATCTGCGACGCGCTGGACGTACGGATGTCGGAACTGATGCGAGAGGTGAGCGACGAACTGGCGCTCGCCGAACTGGCCCAGTCCGCCCGGGCCACCGAGCCCGTGCCCACGCCGGTCCGGCCGATGCTGGGTTCCGTGTCGGTGACCGGCGTGCCACCGGAACGGGTGACCATCAAGGCGCCCGCGGAAGCGGTGGACGTCGTCGCCGCGTGAGATTCGCGGACGTGGTCTGACGCTCCGGGACGAGTGACGATCCGCTACCGGTGAAGCGACCGGACACGGGTGATGTGACCGGGACGCGGGCGAAGCGACCCGGGTGCGGGTCGAGCGGTCCGATACGGCTTGAGCCCCGGCCGGCTTCTCCAGGGAGACCTGAGGAGCCGGCCGGGGCTTTTTCACGCACTGTGCCGGATGTGCGCCCATTTGCCGGTGCTGCGGGCTGCGGTCATCGTGGGAGGGACGTGACGGCGCCCGAACCACCGGAGGAAGCGGATGTACGTCGTGAAGAGCCCGTTGGCCGACGGAGACCTGAAGACCGTGTCCGAGGCGCTCCAGAGCGCCCTCGTCGATCTCGTGGACCTCTCGCTGGTCGCCAAGCAGATCCACTGGAACGTCGTCGGCCCGCGCTTCCGCTCCGTCCACCTCCAGCTGGACGAGGTGGTCGACTCCGCCCGCACCCATATGGACGCGGTGGCCGAGCGGGCCTCTGCGCTGGGCATACCGCCCGACGGACGCGTCGGCACGGTGGCCTCCGGCAGCGGCATCAAGACCACCCCGGCCGGGTGGATCAAGGACGCGGACGCGGTCGGGACGATGGTGGACGCGCTGGGCTCGGTGATCATCCGGATGCGGGAGCGGGTGGAGGCGACCGCACAGCCCGACCCGGTGTCCCAGGACATGTTCATCGGGATCACCGCGGACCTGGAGAAGCACCACTGGATGTTCCAGGCGGAGAACGCGTAAGCGGTGCGGCCGGGGGCGGAGCCCGGAGTGGAAGCCTGTCGGGGCCTTGCGTGGGATCCGGTCGGAGCCGGCCCTGCGTGGAAGCCCGTCGGAGCCTGCCCTGCACGGAAGCCCCGGCGCCCTGCACGGAAGCCTGCCGTGAGCGCCGGACGGGCTGCTTGCGCCTCCCGGCGCTGCATCAGTGAGCCCTCGGTGCGCCTCCCGCGCGGTCGGGGCGGCGGTCTAGCGTCCGGCTGGAGGTGATGGCGGGCATGGCGGGACGGACAGTGCGCTGGGGACTGGCGCTCGGCCTGGGAGCGGTGTGGTGGTGGGCCGTGCTGCGGCTCGCCGTGGGAGAGGGCTCGGGCGTGCTGGAAGGGGCCGTCGCCGCCGGTGGCTGGGGGCTGAGCCTGCTGCCGGTGCACTGTGTGCCCAAGGGGCGCGCGACCGGCGCCGTGCACCCGGGGCGTTGGGTGGCCGCCTGGCGGGCGGGGGACGTCACCAAGGCATCGCCACGCTCCCGTTCGGGCGAAGTATCTGACCCGCCATGAACGCCGACGCATCCGACGCCAGGTACAGCACCGCGTGCGCGACGTCGTCCGGTTCGCCGGCCCGGCCCAGCGGGGTCGTCCGGGTCATCGCGGCCCCGCAGCGGGCCTGTGCCGCGCGGTCGCGCCGGTCGGTCATGGGAGTGCGGATACAGCCCGGCGCGACGGCGTTGACCCGGATGCCGTGCGGGCCGACCTCGGTGGCCGGTGTCTTGGTCCACTGCGTCACGGCCGCCTTCGCCGCGTTGTAGCAGCGAAGCCCGGCGCCACCGGTGTCCACCGGGCCGGTGTGTATGGCGGCGTCGGCGAGGGGGCCGGGTCTGAGGGGGTTGGGCCCGGTCGGACGGTCGGGCCGGTCGGTCAGCCGGTGCGGCGCGGGTACTTGTCGCGCCAGCGTTGGGGTGTGCCGGGGGCGGGGGCGGGGCCCCTCTGGCAGGTGGGGCACCAGTAGGTGGGGCGTTCCTGGGAGCCGTCGCCCTGGTCGGCCACCCGCACGGGGGTGTGGCAGCGCAGGCACGGGCGGGGTGCGCGGCCGTAGACGAACAGGTCGTACCGATGCAGACCGGTGGTCTGCCGGACCGGGCGGTCGCGGTTGGTCTCCAGCAGTCGCTTGGCCAGCGCGGGCAGCTGCCGGGCGAGCTCCGCGGGGAGCGCCCCGGCCGGCAGCCAGGGGGTCACGCCGAGGAGGAAGCACAGCTCGCTCTTGTAGACGTTGCCGATGCCGGCCAGATTGCGCTGGTCCAGCAGGGCCTCGCCGAGCTCGCGGGCCGGGTCCGAGAGGACGTTGGCCAGGGCGCGCTCGGGGTCCCAGTCGGGGCCGAGGAGGTCGGGGCCGAGGTGGCCGACGACCCGCTCCTCCTCGGTCGTGCGCAGCAGCTCCAGGACCTGTAGCCGGTAACCGACGGCCGTACGGTCGGCGGTGCCGAGAACCGCCCGGATCTGGTACGCCGGTCCGCCCCGCCAGCGCTCGCCTGGGCCGTACACCTTCCACGCGCCCTCCATGCGCAGGTGGGTGTGCAGGGTCAGGTCGCCCTCGAACCGGGTGAGGATGTGCTTGCCGCGCGGGATGGTGTTCAGCACCCTGCGGCCGGTCAGGTCGACCGTCGCGTACTTCGGCACGCGGAAGTCGCTGCGGGTCAGCGCCTTGCCCGCGAGGGCCTCATGCAGCCGCCGCGCAGCCTGCCAGACCGTGTCACCTTCGGGCATGGGTCAAGGGTGCCACGGTGGGGTGAGAGGGGGTGGCGGCGCGGGCCGATGGCGGTTCGGGGCGCCGGGAGCGCGGCCTGATGGGCGTCGGGTCGGCGGGAGTGCGGGGCGACGGGATCAGGACCGGCCCCGTGTCGGTGTCGGTCCCCGCCGCCCGGCCTACTGGGCCTCACGCTCTCAGGCGCAGGCCGCGCGGTGTCGCCACGAATCCCGCCGCCTCCAGGAGGGTGCCTATGGGGGAGGTCAGGGCCTGGGTGCCGTTGATCCGTTCGACCGTGACCGTGCCGAGTGAGCCCGCGCGGGCTGCCGCGGCCAGCGCTTCGGCGGCCGTGCGCAGACGGGGGTCGTCCGTCGCGGCCGTGTCGGGGGTGCTCGGCCAGGCCAGCAGCGTCTTGCCGCCGCGCTCCATGTACAGCGTCAGCTCGCCCTCCACCAGGACGACCAGCGAGCCCGCCTTGCGGCCCGGCTTGTGCCCGGCTCCGGTCGGCGGTTCCGGCCAGGGCAGCGCGGAGCCGTAGGCGTTCGCGGGGTCGGCCGCGGCGAGGACCACGGCGCGGGGATCGGGCGTGGCGGTGCCCAGCCGACCGTTGCCATAACCGCGGTACGGGGCCGCGCCGTAGGCGGTCGAGCCGTAGTGGGTGGGGCCGCCGCCGCGGGGGCCGCCGTAGCCGGGGGAGGCGAACGGGTCGGCGAGGTCGCGGTCTGCCGTGGGGGCACCGTCGCCGCCGGAGGGGTCCTCCGGGGGCCAGGTGAAGTCGCCGTCGAGGCCGGGGTGGCCGAAACCGCCCTCGGCTCCGTCGAAGGCACCGGGGGGTGTGTGTCCGTGCGGGGTGCCGGTGGTGGCTGAACGACCGTCGGGACCGTCGAACGGGTTCGGGAAGTTCGGCCCGGCGAAGCCGTTCACGGCATCCGGGGCGCCGAAGCCGTTCGCACCACCAGGGAAGCCGAAGCCCTGTGGGCGGGCTGGGGACGGGAGGCCCTCCGCCCGCTCGCGGGCGTTCGCCACCGCGCGGAGGCGGTCCACCGCGCCGTCCATGGCGAACTGGGCCGCGCCCAGCCCCTCGACCACGTAACCGCGCCGGGCCTGACCACTCTCCTCGAACGCCGACAGCACCCGGTACACCGCTGAGAAGCCGCCCTCGACGCCCTCGGCGGCGACCGCGCCCCGGGTGACCACACCGTGCCGGTCCAGGAGAGTGCGGGCCAGCGCGTGCGCGCGCACGGTGGCGTCCGGCTCGGCGGCGGGCAGCAGTGACCAGCGGCCGGCGACGGTCGGCGGCCCGGTGCGGGAGGCGGTGCGCGCGGCGGCCGTCAGGGAGCCGTAGCGCCCGCGCGGGACGGCACGCTTGGCACGATGGGCGGTCGAGCCGGCCGTGCGACCCGAGCCCAGCAGGGAACGCATCGGCGCCAGGGTGTCGTTGGTGAGCCGGCCCGACCAGGCCAGGTCCCACAGCGCGTCGGCCAGCTGCGGGTCGGTGACGTCGGGGTGCGTGGTGGCGCGGACCTGGTCGGCGATCTGCCGGAAGAACAGGCCGTAGCCACCGGAGAGGGCGTCGAGGACCGACTGGTGGAGCGCGGTCAGCTCCAGCGGGTGGGGCGCCGGGAGCAGCACCGGGGCCGCGTCCGCCAGATAGAGGGAGACCCAGCCGTCCTTGCCGGGCAGGGCGCCCGCCCCGGCCCACACCACCTCGCCCGCGGCGGTCAGCTCGTCCAGCATCGAGGGCGTGTAGTTCGCCACGCGGGAGGGCAGGACCAGCTTCTCCAGCGCGGAGGCCGGCACGGAGGCCCCTTGCAACTGCTCGACGGCCCGCACCAGTCCGTCGATGCCCCGCAGGCCATGGCCCTTGCCGATGTGCTGCCACTGCGGCAGGAACTGGGCGAGAGCGGCGGGCGGCACGGGCTCCAGCTCATGCCGCAGGGCGGCGAGGGAACGGCGGCGCAGTCGGCGCAGCACGGCCGCGTCGCACCACTCCTGCCCGATGCCCGCCGGGTGGAACTCGCCCTGCACGATCCGGCCGGCCGCGGCCAGCCGCTGCAGCGCGCCCTCGGTGACCGCCACCCCCAGGCCGAACCGGGCCGCCGCGGTGGCCGAGGTGAACGGGCCGTGGGTACGGGCGTAGCGCGCGAGGAGGTCGCCCAGGGGGTCCTTGACCGGCTCGGTGAACGCCTCGGGGACACCGACCGGCAGCGCCGTGCCGAGCGCGTCGCGCAGCCTGCCCGCGTCCTCGACGGCCGCCCAGTGCTCGGCGCCCGCGATCCGCACCTTGATCGCCCGGCGGGCCCCGGCCAGCTCCCGCGCCCACTGCGGGTCCGCACCGCGCGCGACCAGTTCCGCGTCGGTCAGCGGGCCGAGCAGCCGGAGCACGTCGGCGACGCCCTCGACGTCCTTGACCCGGCGGTCCTCGGTGAGCCACTGGAGCTCGCGCTCCAGCTCGGTCAGCACCTCGGCGTCGAGCAGTTCGCGCAGCTCGGCCTGGCCCAGCAGCTCGGCCAGCAGCCGAGAGTCCAGCGACAGCGCGGCGGCGCGCCGCTCGGCCAGCGGGGAGTCGCCCTCGTACAGGAACTGGGCGACGTACCCGAACAGCAGCGAGCGGGCGAACGGGGACGGCTCCGGGGTGGTGACCTCGACCAGGCGCACCTTGCGGGACTCGATGTCGCCCATCAGCTCGACCAGCCCGGGGACGTCGAAGACGTCCTGGAGGCATTCGCGGATCGCCTCCAGGACGATCGGGAACGAGCCGAACTCGCTCGCCACCTGGAGCAGCTGCGCCGCCCGCTGGCGCTGCTGCCACAGCGGGGTGCGCTTGCCGGGATTGCGGCGCGGCAGCAGCAGGGCGCGGGCGGCGCACTCGCGGAACCTGGAGGCGAAC
Organism: Streptomyces sp. Ru62; assembly: GCF_002920615.1. Taxonomy (GTDB): domain Bacteria; phylum Actinomycetota; class Actinomycetes; order Streptomycetales; family Streptomycetaceae; genus Streptomyces. Next base: position 23,812 of record NZ_PQSU01000049.1, on the reverse strand, counting down.
AGCGCCGAGCCGCCGACCTGGTCGGTGACGATCTGGTCGACCTCGCCCTTGTCGAAGGCGACGTCGGCCGCGCCGACCGGGGCCTGGTCGCTGTCGTACTCGGTGCCGGCCTTCACGGGCTCCTGGTCGAGCAGGTCCAGGCCCATCAGGTCGGCGTCGGGCAGGCGCAGCACGATGCCGTCGTCGGCGTGCATGACCTGCGCGTCCATGCCGTACCGCTCGGACAGGCGGGCGCCGAGGGCGAGGGCCCAGGGGGCGTGGACCTGGGCGCCGAACGGCGAGTGGACGACGACCCGCCAGTCGCCCAGCTCGTCACGGAACCGCTCCACGACGATCGTGCGGTCGTCCGGGATGTGGCCGCAGGCCTCGCGCTGCTCGTCCAGGTACGACAGCACGTTGTCCGCCGCCCACGCGTCCAGGCCCGCCGCCAGCAGCCGCAGCCGGGCGTCGTCCTTGGCCAGCGAGCCGACCTCGCGCAGAAACGCGCCCACCGCGCGGCCCAGCTCCAGCGGCCGGCCCAGCTGGTCACCCTTCCAGAAGGGCAGCCGACCCGGCACGCCCGGCGCGGGCGAGACGAGCACCCGGTCGCGCGTGATGTCCTCGATCCGCCAGGAACTCGTGCCCAGCGTGAAGACGTCCCCCACCCGGGACTCGTAGACCATCTCCTCGTCCAGCTCGCCGACCCGGCCGCCGCCCTTCTTGGGGTCGGAACCGGCGAGGAAGACGCCGAACAGGCCGCGGTCCGGGATCGTGCCGCCGGAGGTGACGGCGAGGCGCTGGGCGCCCGGGCGGCCGGTGATGTCCCCGGTCACGCGGTCCCACACCACGCGCGGGCGCAGCTCCGCGAACGCGTCCGACGGATAGCGGCCCGCCAGCATGTCCAGCGTCGCCGTGAACGCCGATTCGGGCAGCGAGGCGAACGGGGCCGCCCGACGGACCACGGCGAGCAGGTCGTCGAACTGCCAGGTGTCCAGCGCCGTCATGGCGACCAGCTGCTGCGCGAGCACGTCCAGCGGGTTCGCGGGCACCTTCAGCGACTCGATCGCGCCCGTGCGCATCCGCTCGGTGACCACGGCGGCCTGGACCAGGTCGCCCCGGTACTTCGGGAAGACGACACCGGTGGAGACGGCGCCGACCTGGTGTCCCGCGCGGCCCACCCGCTGCAGACCGGAGGCGACCGACGGCGGGGACTCGACCTGCACCACCAGGTCCACGGCGCCCATGTCGATGCCGAGTTCGAGGCTGGAGGTGGCCACCACCGCGGGCAGCCGCCCGGCCTTGAGGTCCTCCTCGACGAGGGCACGCTGCTCCTTGGAGACCGAGCCGTGGTGCGCTCGGGCGATCACCGGCGGCGCGCCCTGGGCCGCGCCGGAGCCGCCCATCAGCTGGGCGGGGGAGTGGTGCTCCTCCAGGGTCTCGCCGGTGGCGCGCTCGTACGCGATCTCGTTGAGCCGGTTGCACAACCGCTCCGCCAGACGGCGGGAGTTGGCGAAGACGATCGTGGACCGGTGGGCCTGCACGAGGTCGGCGATCCGCTCCTCCACGTGCGGCCAGATCGACGGCCGCTCCCCGCCCTCGGAGGCGTCGGCGGCCGGGGCGCCCGCCAGCTCGCCCATGTCCTCGACCGGGACGACCACGGAGAGGTCGAACTCCTTGCCCGACTCGGGCTGGACGATCTCCACCTTGCGGCGCGGGGACAGATAACGGGCCACCTCGTCCACCGGGCGCACGGTCGCCGACAGGCCGATACGGCGGGCGGGCTTGGGCAGCAGCTCGTCCAGCCGCTCCAGGGAGAGCGCGAGGTGCGCGCCGCGCTTCGTGCCCGCGACCGCGTGCACCTCGTCCAGGATCACCGTCTCCACGCCCGTGAGCGCGTCGCGCGTGGCCGACGTCAGCATCAGGAACAGCGACTCGGGGGTGGTGATCAGGATGTCCGGCGGGCGCGTGGACAGGGCGCGGCGCTCGGCGGCCGGGGTGTCGCCGGAGCGGATGCCTACCCTGACCTCGGGCTCGGGCAGGCCCAGCCGCACGGACTCCTGGCGGATACCGGTCAGCGGGCTGCGCAGATTGCGCTCGACGTCGACCGCCAGGGCCTTCAACGGGGACACGTACAGCACCCGGCAGCGCTTCTTGGGATCGGCCGGGGGCGGGGTCGAGGCCAGTTGGTCCAGGGCTGCGAGGAACGCGGCCAGCGTCTTGCCGGAGCCGGTCGGGGCGACCACCAGCACGTCCGAGCCCTCCCGGATGGCCTGCCACGCGCCCGCCTGGGCCGCGGTGGGCGCGGAGAAGGCCCCCGTGAACCAGCCGCGGGTCGCGGGGGAGAAGCCGTCGAGGGCTCGGTGTGCGGAGCTGACCATGCGTCCATCCTGCACCCACCCACTGACAATCGCCCTGACCTGGGCAAACGGGGCGCGTACGGGGCGGTGGGGTGAGGCGCCGAGGGGTGCGGGCCGGTTGCGCGGGCGGCGAGGGGACTGCGGGGGCTGGGCGTTCGGGTCGGGCGGGGTGCCGGCGGCGGGGCGACTGCGCAGTCGGTGGAGCCGGGGCGCAGCGTGCGGAGCGGGGCTGGGGCGGGTGGAGCCGGCGGGGTGGTGGGTGGGGCGGACAATGGGTCCATGGCGGGTTCAGGGGAGCGGGCACGGCACTGGCGGTACGCGGAGCTGCCCGGGGTCGACCTGCTGCGGGCCCGGTACATCCGCAAGACCTTCATCCGGCACACCCACGAGAACTTCGTGATCGCGGCCATCGCCGACGGCGTCGAGGTCTTCCACCACCGCGGCTCCGACGTCTCCGCCGGTGCGGGAGCGCTCGCCCTCGTCAACCCGGACACGCCGCACACCGGCCGGGCCGGGGTCCCCGAGGGCTGGCGGTACGGCGCCCTGTACCCGTCGCCGGACGTGGTCGCCGCGATCGCCGCCGAGACCACGACCCTCCGGGGCACGCCGGGCTTCGTCAGCCCCGTCCTCGACGACCCGTACGCCGCCCGCCTGGTCCACCAGGTGCTGCGCGCCACCGACGAGGGCAACGCGCTGGCCGCCGACACGCTCCTGCGGGTCGCCGTGACCAGGCTGCTGCGGCTGAACGGCGGCTCCCTGCCCCAGCGGCGGCCCCGGACGGCCGGCGCGCGGATCGCCGCACGCGCGCGTGCGGCGCTGGAGGAGCGGATGGGCGAGCCGCCGACCCTGGAACAGCTGGCCACCGACCTCGGGACCAGCCCGTTCGCCCTGCTGCGGGCGTTCCGCAACGCCTACGGCATGCCGCCGCACACCTGGCTGACCGACGCCCGTGTGCGCCGCGCGCGGCTGCTGCTGGACGCGGGGACGCCCCCCGCCGAGGCGGCCGTCGCCGTCGGCTTCACCGACCAGCCCCACCTCAACCGGCACTTCACCCGGATCGTCGGCGTGCCCCCGGGCGCGTACCAGCGCGAGCGCGCCGGCCTGGATGAGCGCACCGGAGCTGGGGGACTGGGGGAGCGCACGGAGCTGGGTGAACGCACGGAGCCGGGAGAGCGCAAGAACGTACAAGACGCGGGCTGACGGACGCCCGTACCGTCCGGGGCGTGGCACAGCACACAGCACTCACGAACCAGACCACCGACGGCGCGGACAAGCCGGACGCGGCCGTCGTACGGGACGCCCTCGGGGTCGGCGTCGCCGTGGGCCTGTCCGGCTTCGCCTTCGGAGTGACCTCGGCCGGCAGTGGACTGGGGCTGCTCCAGACCTGCGCGCTCAGCCTCCTGGTGTTCACCGGCGCCTCCCAGTTCGCGCTGGTCGGGGCGCTCGTCGCCGGCGGCAACCCGTTCACGGCCGCCGCGGGCGCCCTCTTCCTGGGCGTGCGCAACGCCTTCTACGGACTGCGGCTCTCCCAGCTTCTCGCCCTCCCGCGCGCGGTACGGCCGTTCGCGGCGCAGTGGGTGATCGACGAGACCACCGCGGTGACCCTGGCCCAGCCGACCCGGCGGGCCGCGCGGCTCGGCTTCACCGTCACCGGGCTCAGCCTGTACGCGCTGTGGAACCTGACCACGCTGCTCGGCGCCCTGGGTGCCCGGGCGATCGGCGACACGCGCGCGTGGGGCCTGGACGCGGCGGGGCCGGCCGTGTTCCTGGCGTTGCTCGCCCCGATGCTGAGGACGGCCACCGAGCGTGCGGTCGCGGGCCTCGCCGTCCTGCTGGGCCTCGGTCTGCTGCCCGTCCTGCCGGCCGGCGTGCCGGTGCTGATGGCGGCACTGGCGGCTCCGCTGGCGCTCTTCGTCGAAGGCCGACGAGGGGGCCGTACCCGCCAGGAAGCTCTGGACGGCTCGGAGGAGAACCGGTGAACACCTGGATCGCGATCGGCGTGACCGCCCTCGGCTGCTACGCCGTCAAGCTCGCCGGCCTGCTGGTCCCGGCACATGCCGTCGAGCGGCCGTACGTGCGGCGGCTCGCCGCCCTCCTGCCGGTCGCCCTGCTCGCCGCTCTCACGGCCCAGCAGACGTTCGCCGACGGGCACGCGCCGGCGCTGGACGCCCGGGCCGCCGGGCTCGGCGCGGCGGCCGTCGCACTGCTCCTGCGCGCGCCGTTCCTGCTGGTCGTCGCGGCGGCCGTGGTGGTGACGGCGGGCGTGCGGGCTGTCGGCGGGTGAGGGGCGTGCGGGCTGTCGGCGGGTGAGACGGACCGTCGGCCCGGGGCAGCGGGGGCGGGCGGCGCGTGAGCAGGCCGTCGGTGGCCGAGCGGGCCCCCGACGGGCGGACCTGGGCCGTGGACAGGACCGGTCAGCCCACGAAACGCCCGTAGGCCCGCAGGGTGCACAGGGCTTCGATCGTCACCAGGGAGCGCGCCTCCAGGGCGGGCGCGGGGGCCCATCGGCGCCACCGGACCGGCCAGCCGCCGTCCTCCTCCTGCCCGGCGGCCAGGTGGTCCAGCGAGCGCGTCATCTCGTCGTCCGTGAACCACGCGCGCGCGAGCGACTCCGGAGTCCGGGCGAAGTCGTGCGGGAAGTGGTGTTCGCCCGGGGCATAGCCGGACGCGACCGGGAACGCGTCGAGCCGGTCCGGGTCCAGAGCCGCGAGCCGCTGCTCCCGCACCAGGCGGCCCAGCCGGTCGGCGGCGGCCTCCGCGCGCGGGCGGTCGGGAGCGGAGTCCAGGAAGGTCACGGCGGCCTGGACCTCGTAGGGGTGGGACTTCTCCAGGGACTCCACCGCCTGCCAGCAGAAGTCGGTGGCCCGGAACAGCCAGGCGTGCCACACCTCGTTGCGGTGCAGCAGCCCGACCACCGGTCCGGTGGCCAGCAGGTCGCTGGGCGGATCGTCGACGACCGGGACGAACGGCGCCGTCGGATACCCACGCTGACCGGGATGGATCGCCGGCAGGGCGCCGTCCGGGGTGGACACGGAGGTCAGGTAGCGGCACACGCGCTCCACACGCTGTCCGCCGCAGCGCCCGATGGCGTCCAGCACGCGCAGGGCGTGCGCCGTGTGCAGGGGCTGGCTGACCGGTCCGCGCAGATCGGGCTCCAGCGCGTGTCCGTAGCCTCCGTCCTCGTTGCGGTAGGCGTCCAGTGCCGTTTCCACCGCCTCCGGGCTGCCGCGCAGGAAGTGGTAGGCGAAGAGGTGCTGCTCCAGCACGCGCGCGGTGAGCCACACGAACTGTTCGGCACGGAAGAGCGGGGAGCGCGCCGGGGGCGTGGAGGGGAGTGGGGAAGCTCCTGTTTCGGCCATGCGTCAGACCGTAGGACGGAAAGCGGTCTCGGCAGGCGCTCCCGGGCAGGGCCCACCCCCAGGGGCGGGATACTGGAGTCATGCGGTTGACGGTCTTCTGGCAGCGGATGGCGGAACACTTCGGTCCGGGGTACGCCGACACCTTCGCGCGCGATCACGTGATGTCGGAACTCGGCGGACGCACGGTGAACCAGGCGCTGGACGCCGGCTGGGAGGCGAAGGACGTGTGGCGCGTGGTGTGCGCGGTGATGGACGTGCCTGGTGAGAAGCGTTGAGGCGTCGGCCGAAATGCCGGGTTTGCCGGTGAAGAAGTCGACAGTACGGCACTGATCTGTCACGAAGATCGCCGCGGGGCGCCGGTTGTCGGTGGCGTGGGCGAGACTGGGCCCGTGGCACCCAACGAGGACCCCCTGGCATCCACTCCCGAGGACGGCGAGCCGTCCCCCGGGCAGGCAGCACCGGCCGCTACGACCCCGCCCGGCCGGCCCCCGGCCTCCGGCGCCGTCGCTCCGGCCGCCCGGATGCCGCGCTGGCTGCCGCGCGCCATGGTGCTCGCGCTCGCGCTGATCGCGGCGTTCCAGCTCGGCAGCTGGGCCTTCCACCAGTTGACCGGACTCTTGATCAACATATTGATCGCGTTCTTCCTGGCCCTCGCGATCGAGCCCGCGGTGAGCCGGATGGCGGCCCGTGGCATGCGCAGGGGGCTCGCCACCTTCCTGGTCTTCCTGGGGTTGACCGTCTTCGCCGCCGGGTTCGTCACCCTGCTCGGGTCCATGCTGGCCGGCCAGATCATCAAGATGATCGAGGGCTTCCCGGGCTACCTCGACTCGCTCATCCACTGGATCAACCAGACCTTCCGCACCGACCTCAGACGGGTGGACATCCAGGAGGGCCTGCTCCACTCCGACTGGCTGCGCAAGTACGTGCAGAACAGCGCGGCCGGAGTCCTGGACGTCTCCGCCCAGGTGCTCGGCGGGCTCTTCCAGCTGCTGACGATCGCGCTGTTCTCCTTCTACTTCGCCGCCGACGGCCCACGGCTGCGCCGCGCCCTGTGCTCCGTCCTGCCGCCCGCACGCCAGGCCGAGGTGCTGCGGGCCTGGGAGATCGCCGTCGACAAGACGGGCGGCTATCTGTACTCGCGCGGCCTCATGGCGCTCATCTCCGGCATCGCCCACTACGTCCTGCTGGAGGCGCTCGGGGTGCCGTACGCGCCCGTGCTCGGCGTCTGGGTGGGCCTGGTCTCGCAGTTCATCCCCACCATCGGCACGTACCTCGCGGGCGCGCTGCCCATGCTGATCGCGTTCACCGTGAACCCCTGGTACTCGCTCTGGGTGCTGATCTTCGTCGTGATCTACCAGCAGTTCGAGAACTACATGCTCCAGCCCAAGCTGACCGCCAGGACGGTCGACATCCACCCGGCGGTCGCCTTCGGCTCGGTCGTCGCGGGCACCGCGCTGCTGGGCGCGGTCGGCGCGCTGATCGCCATCCCGGCGGTGGCCACGCTCCAGGCGTTCCTCGGGGCGTACGTGAAGCGGTACGCCGTCACGGACGACCCCCGGGTGCACGGGCGCCGCGGCAGCGGCCCGGGCGGCCCCGGCATGCTCACGCGCATGCGCCGGCTCTGGGCCGGCCGCCGCTCGGGCGGGGCGCAGCGGCCGTAGCCCGCCCGCGCGCGAACGCCGCCTCACCAGGTGCGAGGGCACCCGGCGTCACGCCTGGAGGGTGATGCCGCTCACCTCCACCCCGCAGTCGGCGGTGAGGACCAGCAGCAGGACCGAGCGCGGTCGGTCACCGGTCCGCAGGTACCACGTGACCCACCTGACCGCGATCAGCGTCACTCAGGACGGGAGCCCGAACGTGACGGGATTGCGCCTGGAGACGGGACCGTCCCACGGGCCGCCGCCGACCGCGCACACCACCCGGTGGACGAGGCCGGACAGGACGAGGGGCGGCCCCGTCACGTGGCAGAGTGGTCGGCGATGGCACGCGGGTTCTTCATGGGCCCAAGGCTTCCGGGCGCGGGGCGCGCGGACGTCGTCCGGCCGGAGACGCCCGTGGTACGTCACCGGGGGTAGGCCGGACCGTGTCACAGATGGTCGAAGAACCGGGTCCACCAGGTCGCGTGGTCCTCGTCGACGAGCCAGGTCACGCCGTCGTACGGACGGTGGAGCAGCCGAGTGGCGACCAGCCGGTAGCCCAGGTCGGACAGGGCGGCCGTGATCCGGTCGCGGTCCGCTTGCGACAGCGCTCCGTCGCGCACGGCGTCGTCCAGGTCGTCGTGGCTGCCCGGCGCCGACGTGGTGACCGCCGCCAGATCGCCGTAGTTGCTCAGCCGTACGGCGATGAGGACACCGGCCCCGGTCGCCTCGGCCGGGATGTCCACGGAGAAGGAGAAGCTCGCGTCCTGGATGCCCTCGTCGAGCCGGCAGGGCCGGCCGAAGTCCTGGGTGAGCCGGTCCCGCAGCCTCGCCGCACGGAGCCGGGCCCCGGCGTGGTCGAAGCCGTCGGGGTGCTCCAGATGATGGGGTGCGGGCAGTCTGTCCAGGGCGCGGAACAGGGCCGACGTCCGGTCGTCGTCGTTCATCTCCGGCCACCTTACGCAGGCCCCGGCCCCTGCCCTGCGGGAGCCGGGGCCCGCCCCGCGGAAGTGCCGGCCCGTGCCGGGTGGCGCGCTTGACACGAAAATCGAACATCCATTCTTATGGAGGCTCAGGCGAGGCTTTAGGTTGGGGATTTCGCCCCGATTCACGGGTAGATGTCCCTCGGTTATCCACAGGCTGGGCCTGCGTCGGGACGCATTGTCAGTGGCAGGCGTTAGCGTCTTTGACGTGAAGCGATCGACTCAAGCAAACCGGGTGGAACCCATGGCAGGAACCGACCGCGAGAAGGCGCTCGACGCCGCGCTCGCGCAGATTGAACGGCAATTCGGCAAGGGCGCGGTCATGCGCATGGGCGAGCGGTCGAAGGAGCCCATCGAGGTCATCCCGACCGGATCGACCGCCCTCGACGTCGCCCTCGGCGTCGGCGGTCTGCCGCGCGGCCGTGTCGTGGAGATCTACGGACCGGAGTCCTCCGGTAAGACGACCCTGACCCTGCACGCCGTGGCGAACGCGCAGAAGGCCGGCGGCCAGGTCGCCTTCGTGGACGCCGAGCACGCCCTCGACCCCGAGTACGCGCGCAAGCTCGGCGTCGACATCGACAACCTCATCCTGTCCCAGCCGGACAACGGCGAGCAGGCCCTGGAGATCGTGGACATGCTGGTCCGCTCCGGTGCCCTGGACCTCATCGTCATCGACTCCGTCGCCGCGCTCGTCCCGCGCGCGGAGATCGAGGGCGAGATGGGCGACAGCCACGTGGGTCTGCAGGCCCGCCTGATGAGCCAGGCCCTGCGGAAGATCACCAGCGCGCTCAACCAGTCCAAGACCACCGCGATCTTCATCAACCAGCTCCGCGAGAAGATCGGCGTGATGTTCGGCTCCCCGGAGACCACGACCGGTGGCCGGGCGCTGAAGTTCTACGCCTCGGTGCGTATCGACATCCGCCGCATCGAGACCCTGAAGGACGGCACGGAGGCGGTCGGCAACCGCACGCGCTGCAAGGTCGTCAAGAACAAGGTCGCGCCGCCCTTCAAGCAGGCCGAGTTCGACATCCTCTACGGCCAGGGCATCAGCCGCGAGGGCGGTCTGATCGACATGGGCGTGGAGCACGGCTTCGTGCGCAAGGCCGGCGCCTGGTACACGTACGAGGGCGACCAGCTCGGCCAGGGCAAGGAGAACGCGCGCAACTTCCTCAAGGACAACCCCGACCTGGCCAACGAGATCGAGAAGAAGATCAAGGAGAAGCTGGGCGTGGGAGTCCGGCCGGAGGAGCCCGCCGCCGAGCCGGGTGCCGACGCGGCGGTCACCACCGCGGCGGCCGACGACCCCGCCAAGTCGGTGCCCGCCCCGGCAGCCGCCAAGGCGACCAAGCCCAAGGCCGCCGCAGCCAAGAGCTGACCCGTGACACGACGAACCGACTGGGCCGAGTACGAGTACGCCACCCCCGGTGCCCCACGGGGGAGGGGCACCGGCGGCCACCCGGACTCCGCCCCGGACGGTGACGGCGGACACCGGGGCGGCGGACCCGGGGGCGACGGCTTCGGCGCGTACGGCGGACATGACGCGTACCACGGGGCCGCCGGCCACGACGGTGACGGCGGTGCCGCGGACCCGGGGGACGAGGGCGGCGAGCCGTACGGGGGCGGTTCCCTCGGTGGTCGTGGGTCCGGGCGGTCCGGGGGAGCGCGCGGCGGTCGCCGGGGGCGTGGCCGGCGGCGCGGGTTCGGCGACGCGTCCGGGCCCGGTGAGGACGAAGGCGGCCCTCCCTCGGCGAGGGACGAGCGAGGGGAGTCTTCAGGGGACCCGGTCGAGCGGGCCCGGGCGATCTGCCTGCGCCTGCTCACCGGGACCCCGCGCACCCGCAAGCAGCTCGCGGACGCCCTGCACAAGCGGGAGATCCCCGAGGACGTGGCCGAGGAGGTGCTGTCGCGGTTCGAGGAGGTCGGGCTCATCGACGACGGCGCCTTCGCGGACGCGTGGGTGGAGTCCCGGCACCATGGCCGGGGGCTCGCCCGCCGCGCGCTCGCCCGGGAACTGCGTACCAAGGGCGTCGACTCGGCATTGATCGAGGACGCCGTCGCCCAGCTCGACTCCGAGCAGGAGGAGGCGACCGCCCGCGAACTCGTCGCCCGCAAACTGAGGGCCACCCGCGGCCTCGACCGGGACAAGCGACTCCGCCGGCTCGCGGGCATGCTCGCCCGCAAGGGCTACCCCGAGGGCATGGCCCTCAGAGTCGTCCGCCAGGCCCTGGAGGAAGAGGGCGAGGACACGGAGTTCCTCGGGGAAGGGGACTTCTGACGGCCCGGGACCGGGCTTCCGACTGCTCATCGGGACGGGGACTTCTGGCTGCTTCTCAGAGAGGAAGGACGAGAAGCGGGAGGCTGCTGACGGGCACCCAGGGGTGAGGGCAACCCCCGCCGTGGACGGTCGGGGTGACCCCCGTCGCAAGACGCCGGGCCGCCGCAGTGCTCTCCCATCCCCGCAAGAGAGCCCGTCCCTGATGCTGCGTCATGCCCTGCAGTCGGTCCGCGCCCGCAAGGCGGGGTCTCTCGGCGCCTTCCTCGCCCTGATGTGCGCGGCCGCTCTGGTCACCGCTGGCGGCACCCTCAAGACGATCGGCAGCAGACGAACGCCGAGGTCAACTACCTGGCCATGGGGCTCGTCCTGGCCTTCACCGTCATCGCCGTCGTCAACACGCTCGCCACGTCGGTCGGCACCGGTATCGCCCCTGTTCCAGGTGCCCGGTGCCGGTTCGGGCGCCCGACACCGAGTCAGGTGCCCTGTGCCGGTCAGGGCGTCGCCGGGCTCACCGGCAGGCCCTCCGCACGCCAGGCCTGGAAGCCGCCCACCAGGTCCGTGGCCCGGTGCAGGCCCAGCTGGTGGAGGGAGGCGGCGGCGAGGCTGGAGGCGTAGCCCTCGTTGCAGATCACCACGATCCGCAGGTCGTGGCCGGTGGCCTCGGGGAGGTGGTGGCTGCCCTGGGGGTCGAGTCGCCACTCCAGTTCGTTGCGTTCGACCACGACGGCGCCGGGGATGAGCCCGTCCCGGTCGCGCAGGGCGGCGTAACGGATGTCGACCAGGAGCGCGTCGCCGGACTGCGCCGCCTCATGCGCCTCCTGTGCCTCCACGCGCCGGTAGCCGGCTCGCACGCGCTCCAGCAACTCGTCGATACCGAGCGGCCGTGCCGCCGTCGCACCCTTGGTCCCCGGCTGCTCGATCGTGCCGCTCACTGCCAGTCCTCCGGGCGTTCGACCTGCTCCAGGCGCAGCACCTGGCCCGTGCGACTGTAGCGGCGGATCCGGGGCAGCGGCGGGTAGTAGGCGTGGACGGAGATCGCGTGTCGCTCGCGGGACTCGTTGAACACCTCGTGCACATGGTGGCGGCCGAAGGCGCGGCCCTGTCCGGCGGGCAGCCGGCGTACGCGGTCCACCCCCTCGGTGAGCTCCAGGGTCTTCCAGCCGTCGGTGGGCAGCCGGGCGGCGAGGGAGTTCTCGGTGAGCTCGCCCGAAGCGGTGAGGAAGGCGCCGACCGAGTCGGCGTGGTCGTGCCAGCCGGTGCCGGTACCGGGCGGCCAGCCGATCAGCCAGGCCTCGCTGCCGCCGGGGCCCTGCAGCCGTACCCAGGTGCGGCCCTCCGGATCGAGCGGTAGCGAGGCGATCAGCTCGGCGTCGGCCGCCGTACGCCGGACGAAGTCCAGGAGGTCCGCCTGGGTGGGCGCCGGGCCGGCGGCGGGGGAGACGGACGCGGGCAGGGAAGGGGAGGGGGAGGGGACAGACACGTACACCGTCCTGAGCGTTCGCGGAACGGGCGCGCGACGGCGCCCGGAAGAGGGAAGGGGTGCGAATTCAGCAGGACGGGCGACACACGCAGCCCGCATAGCGGACGAGGTCCATATGGACCCTCCGCCACAGGAGCACACAGGTGTCGGTCACGATCCGGAGTACAGCATTGCCCTCGCACCGCGGTCAACCGGGTGTCACCTTGTGGACAGGGGTGCGCGGGGGCGGCCGGCGCGTACGGGAGCCCTCTGCGGAGCACGGTCGGCGCGCGAGCCGGCGGCCGCGGCCGGTGTACGAGCGGGCCCTCCTTCAGCGTGCGCCCGAGCCGGCCTCCGCCGCCGCCTTCTGATCCTTCTCCCCGTCCCCCTGTCTCTCCTCCTCCGTCTGTTCCGTCTCCCGCGTCTGCGCCGCGCCTCCCACCGTGGCCTCGGCCGCCGCGTACAGATCGGCCGGGCGGACCCCGCTCAGCGCCGTGACCAGATGGCCGTCGGGGCGGACGAGCAGCACGCTGTGCGCCGGCGCTCCCGGGTAGCTCTCGGCCACCAAGAGCTCGGCGGGGTGCGGCAGAGCGGTCACGGCCGCCGCGAGCCGGGGCATGACCCCGGCGGACATCCAGTGCTTGCGGTCCCAGACGCCCGTACCGGGCGCGATGAGCAGCACGAGCAGCGCGCCGCGGCCGAGCCGGTCGCGCAGCTGGACGAAGGACCCGTCCTCCGCCGTGACCCGGACGTCGGTGACCGGGGCGCCGGGCGGGGTGCCGACCGGGATCTCCCCTTCCGATCGCGGGGGTGCGAGCGGCGACTCGGCGTACGTGCCGGACGCACCCAGCGGACCGCGGCCCAGATGACCGTCGGTGAAGAGCGCGTCGTGGTTGCGGGCCGTGCCCGGGACGATGTGGCGCAGCCCGCCCCCGCCGCGCAGCACAGGCAGCGCCTGGTCGGCGGCGCGCAGCCGGGCGGCGACCAGCGCGCGCCGCTCGGTCTGGTAGCTGTCCAGCAGGGCCTCGTGCGGGCCGTGGTGCCAGGCCGCGGCCAGCTTCCAGGCGAGGTTGTCGGCGTCCCTGAGGCCCTCGTCGAGCCCCTGGGTGCCGAGCGCGCCGAGCAGGTGGGCCGCGTCCCCGGCGAGGAAGACCCGGCCGGCGCGCCACCGGCGGGCGAGGCGGTGGTGCACCGTGTGGACGCCGGTGTCGAGCAGCTCGTACGCCGGTGTGGCGCTGTCCGTCCAGCCCGTGAGGGTCTCATGGATCCTGGCCAGCAGGATCTCGGGCGTGACCAGGTCCTTGCCCGGCGGCAGCAGCCAGTCCAGGCGCCACACGCCGTCCGGGAGGGGGCGGGCGGTCACCTCCCCGGCCGAGGGCCCGGACGACCGCCACGGCGGCATCCGATGGAGCAACGCGCGACCCTCCCACGGAAGTTCCGTGCGCAGCGCGGCGACCGCGTGCCGCTCCACCGCCGTACGGCCCGGGAAGCGGATGTCCTGGAGCTTGCGCACGGTCGAGCGGGCACCGTCGCAGCCCACCAGGTAACTGCCGCGCCACCAGGTTCCCTGCGGGCCGCGGGTGCGCGCGGTGACGCCGAAACGCTCCTGCTCGATCGCGTCCAGGCGGCTCTCCACCGCCGTCTCCACCAGGGGCTCCATGGCGATGGCCCCGCGCAGCAGGCCCGTGAGCACATGCTGCGCGATGTGCAGCGGCGCGGGTTCGGTCCCGTCGAAGGTGATCTCGCTCATCACCTGCTTGCGCCTGACGGACCGCCAGCCGGCCCAGCGCACGCCCTGCTGCCCGAGCGCGGCCCCGGTCAGCCGCTCCAGCAGGGCGGTCGTGTCCTCGCGCAGGACGACGGTGCGCGCCGGACGGGGCTCCTCCTTGCCGACACCCTCGTCCAGCACGATGGACGGCACCTGCTGACGCGCCAGCGCCAGGGCGAGCGTGAGCCCGACGGGCCCCGCTCCGACGATGATCACCGGGTCCACGGTGTGGCGCCCCCTGCTCGCGGCGATGCCTTGACGGAGACAAGTGAACAGGAAGGTGAAGCGGGGTGCACGATCACACGACGTATGCAACCCATTGGCAGAGTTTGCGTCAAGCGACCGGAGGCAGTGGCGATCATGCCACTGCCTCCGGGTGACTCGTTCGGGTCTGATCCGGCGTCAGGCCGCGGTGCCCGTACCCGCGTGGCCGGGGATGTCCACGGTCTCGTCGGCGCCGAGCACCGCGCCGGTGGACTTCTTGCCGCGCCGCAGCCGGCCCTCCAGCCAGCTCGCGAACGAGGTCAGTGAGAAGTTGATGATCACGAAGATGACGGCCACCACCGTGAAGGAGGCGATGGTGTTGGCGCCGTAGTAGCCGCTCATGGTGTTCGCCGAGGCGAGCAGTTCGGGGAAGGTGAGCACGGCGCCGCCGAGCGCGGTGTCCTTCACGATGACCACGAGCTGGCTGACGATCGCCGGGAGCATCGCGGTGACCGCCTGCGGCAGCAGGATGAGGCGCATCACCTGGTTCTTGCGCATGCCGATCGCCATGGCCGCCTCGGACTGGCCCTTCGGCAGAGCGAGGATGCCCGCGCGGACGATCTCGGCGAGCACCGACGCGTTGTACAGCACGAGGCCGGTCACGACCGCGTACAGCGGGCGGTCGTCGGAACTGACGTCGGTGTACTGGCTGTACAGCTCGTTGCCGAAGATCATCAGGACCAGGACGGGGATCGCCCGGAAGAACTCGACCACGACCGTGGCCGGGACCCGCACCCATATGTGGTCCGAGAGCCGGGCGATGCCGAGGACGGCACCCAGCGGCAGCGCGATGACCATCGCCAGGGCCGCCGCCTTCAGGGTGTTCTGCAGGCCGGGCCATATGTAGGTCGAGTACGCCTCGGAGCCGCTGAAGAACGGCTTCCACAGCGCCCAGTCCAGCTGGTGCTTCTCGTCCAGGGACGAGTACACCCACCAGAGGACGGCCGCGAACGCGACGACGAAGAGCGCCGTGTAGAGGATGTTGCGCCGTTTGGCGCGCGGCCCCTGGGCGTCGTAGAGGACCGAGCTCATCGCTTCACCGCCACCTTCTTGCCCACCCAGCCGAGGATCAGACCGGTCGGCAGGGTCAGGCAGCAGAATCCGAAGGCGATGATCGCGGAGATCAGCAGCAGCTGGGCCTCCTTCTCGACCATGTCCTTCATGAGCAGGGCCGCCTCGGCGACGCCGATCGCGGCCGCCACGGTCGTGTTCTTCGTCAAGGCGATCAGGACGTTGGTGAGCGGGCCGACGGCCGCCCGGAAGGCCTGCGGCAGCACCACCACGAACAGCACCTGGGAGAAGCTCAGGCCGATGGCCCGCGCGGCCTCCGCCTGGCCGACCGGCACCGTGTTGATGCCGGACCGGATCGCCTCGCACACGAAGGCCGACGTGTAGACGATCAGACCCAGCACGGCGAGCCGGAAGTTGATCGTGTCGGTGTCCTTCGCGGCGAGGGTGATGTTCAGCGTCTGGTAGAGGCCGAGAGAGGAGAACAGGATGATCACCGTGAGCGGGATGTTCCGCACGATGTTCACGTAGGCGGTGCCGAAACCGCGCATCAGCGGTACCGGACCCACCCGCATGGCGGCCAGCAGAGTGCCCCAGACCAGGGAGCCCACGGCGGACAGCAGCGTCAGCTGCACGGTCGTCCAGAAGGCGCCCAGTACGTCGTAACCGTCAAGAAAGTCGAACACGATCTCCCGCGCTTTCGCGTGTAGGGATGCCCGGATGCGCCGCCCTCACGGACGGCGCATCCAGCGGGCGTTGCCTCAGCTCTTGATGTCGCCGATCTTCGGGGCCGGCTCGTTCTTGTAGCCGGCCGGGCCGAAGTTCTTCTTCACGGCCGCGTCCCAGGAACCGTCGGAGACCATGGACTCCAGCGCCTTGTTGATCTTGTCCTTGAGGTCGCTGCCCTTCTTGACGCCGATGCCGTAGTTCTCGTTGGTCATCTTCAGACCGCCGAGCTTGAACTTGCCCTTGAACTGGGACTGGGCGGCGTAGCCGGCGAGGATCGAGTCGTCCGTGGTCAGGGCGTCGATCACCTTGTTCTGCAGGCCGGTCAGGCACGCGGAGTACGTCGGGTACTGCTGGAGCTGCGCCTTCGGGGCGAGCTTCTCCTTGACGTTCTGCGCCGAGGTCGAACCGGTGACCGAACACAGCTTCTTGTTGTTCAGGTCGGCCGGCGACTTGATGCTGCTGTCGTCCGCGCGGACCAGCACGTCCTGGTGGGCCAGCAGGTACGGTCCGGCGAAGTCGACCAGCTTCTGACGCTCCGGGGTGATCGAGTAGGAGGCGGCGATGAAGTCGACGTCACCGCGCTTCAGCATGGTCTCGCGGTCGGCGCTCTTCGACTCCTTCCACTCGATCTGGTCGGCGTTGTAACCGAGCTTCTTGGCGACATAGGTGGCCACGTCGACGTCGAAGCCCGAGTAACCCTGCGGGGTCTTCTGGCCGATGCCCGGCTGGTCGAACTTGATGCCGATGGTGATCTTCTTGTCGCCGCCGGAGGAACCGGCGCCGTCGTCCTTCTTGTCGCCGCCGCAGGCGGTGGCGGTCACGGAGAGCGCGAGGAGGACGGCCGAGGCGGCGGTGACCTTGCGGAGCTTCATGGTGAACATCCTTCTGAGTGGTGAGGAACGAGCCCCTGAGGCGGGGGTGACGCGGACCCGGGCGGGCGTGCGGTCGGTCGGCGGGTGCCGCTGGGCGGAGCGTCGGCCGGGCGGTGCGGGCGGCCCGGCGACGCCGTCAGTGGTGCAGGATCTTGGACAGGAAGTCCTTGGCCCGGTCGCTGCGCGGGTTGCTGAAGAACTGGTCGGGCGTGGCCTGTTCGACGATCCGGCCGTCCGCCATGAAGACCACCCGGTTCGCGGCCGACCGCGCGAAGCCCATCTCGTGGGTGACCACGATCATCGTCATGCCCTCGCGCGCGAGCTGCTGCATGACCTCCAGTACCTCGTTGATCATCTCGGGGTCGAGGGCGGAGGTCGGCTCGTCGAACAGCATGACCTTCGGGCCCATCGCCAGCGCCCGCGCGATCGCGACCCGCTGCTGCTGGCCGCCGGAGAGCTGGGCGGGGTACTTGTCGGCCTGCGTGCCCACGCCGACCCGGTCCAGCAGGGCCCGGGCCTTCTCCTCGGCCTGCTTCTTGTCCGCCTTGCGGACCTTGACCTGTCCCAGCATCACGTTCTCGAGCACCGTCTTGTGCGCGAAGAGGTTGAAGGACTGGAACACCATGCCCACGTCCGCCCGCAGCCGGGCCAGCTCGCGGCCCTCGTGCGGCAGGGGCTTGCCGTCGATGGTGATCGTGCCCGAGTCGATCGTCTCCAGGCGGTTGATGGTGCGGCACAGGGTCGACTTCCCGGACCCGGAGGGCCCGATGACCACGACGACCTCGCCGCGGGCGATCGTCAGGTCTATGTCCTGGAGCACGTGCAACGCGCCGAAGTGCTTGTTGACGCTCCTCAGGACGACCAGTTCGTCGGACGTGGCCACATCTTCCTTGGCCACCGATACATTGGTCATCGCTCTCAGGCTCCGTCCTCCTCGGGTTTCCGAGGACAGTAGTGAGGGGCTGTGACCTGCGTCATCACATCTGAGGGAGATCTGAGCATCACGATCCGATAGCAATCGGACACATGTCGTAGTACTTGTCGCCGGTGCGCGTATCGGCCGGATAACGGAAGCGACGGGCAACCCGAAGCCTCTTGACGCCGTCCTTGTCCATCAGCGTCACTGCCATGGTGCACGCGCGCGTGCGCGTGATCTACACGCCCGACGCGAACCGAGACCGTACGACCGCTGAACCGGAGGGGGCCGGGATGAGACTGCTCCTCGTCGAGGACGACAACCACGTCGCCGCGGCGCTGTCGGCCGTCCTCGCGAAGCACGGCTTCCAGGTCACCCACGCGCGCAGCGGCGAGGAAGCGCTCCAGGCGCTCGTCCCCGAGGGCAACGGCTTCGGTGTCGTCCTGCTCGACCTCGGCCTGCCCGACCAGGACGGCTACGAGGTCTGCGGCAAGATCCGCAAGCGCACCAGCACCCCGGTGATCATGGTCACCGCGCGCTCCGACGTCCGCTCCCGCATCCACGGACTCAACCTGGGCGCCGACGACTACGTCGTGAAGCCGTACGACACCGGGGAACTGCTCGCCCGGATCCACGCCGTCAGCCGGCGTACCGCCCACGAGGACCCGGCGACCGGCGGCGAGAGCGCCCTGCTCCTCGGCCCGGTGCGGATCGAACTGCCCACCCGCCAGGTCAGCGTGGACGGTTCGGTCGTCCAACTGACCCGCAAGGAGTTCGATCTGCTCGCCCTGCTCGCCCAGCGGCCCGGCGTGGTCTTCCGGCGCGAACAGATCATCAGCGAGGTCTGGCGCACCAGCTGGGAGGGGACCGGCCGCACCCTGGAGGTGCACGTCGCCTCCCTGCGCGCCAAGCTGCGGATGCCCGCGCTGATCGAGACCGTACGCGGCGTCGGCTACCGGCTCGTCGCCCCGGCCGCCTAGCGGGGACGGGTGCGCACACGCCTCCTCCCGCTGCTCATCGTCCTGCTGGCGGCCGTCCTGCTCGCGCTCGGCATCCCGCTCGCCGGCAGCGTGGCCGCCGCGCAGCAGCAGCGGGTCGTCGTCGACCGGATAGACGACACGGCACGCTTCGCGGCGCTCGCGCAGTTCGTCACCGACGGGCCCAGCGGACCCCACCGCACCGCCACGGACGAGCGCGGGCAGACCCTGCGCAGCGAACTGGAGAGCTACTACGGCGTCTACGGCATCCGCGCCGGTGTCTTCTACCGCAACGGCTCCGCCATGGCCAACGCGCCCGGCGACTGGTTCGTACCGCGGACGGGGGAGGTGCGCAGGGCGTTCGACGAGGCGCTGCTCAGCCGGCGCAGCCATGACCCGCGGCAGGTGTGGCCCTGGCAGCGCGGTTGGCTCGTCGTCGCCTCGCCGGTGATCCGGGACGGGGACGTCGTCGCGGTCGTGGTCACCGACTCGCCCACCGGGCAGCTTCGTTCGCGGATCCTGCGCGGCTGGCTGTTCATCGGGGCCGGCGAGATCGCGGCCATGCTGCTCGCCGTCGGCGCCGCGCTCAGGCTGACCGGCTGGGTGCTCAGGCCGGTGCGGATCCTGGACGCCACCACCCACGACATCGCCACCGGCCGCCTGAAGTCCCGGGTCGCGGTCGCCGGCGGGCCGCCGGAACTCAGGCGGCTGGCCCGCTCGTTCAACGAGATGGCGGACAACGTCGAGGCCGTGCTGGAGCAGCAGCGCGCCTTCGTCGCCGACGCCTCGCACCAGCTGCGCAACCCGCTCGCGGCGCTGCTGCTGCGCATCGAACTGCTCGCCCTCGAACTGCCGGAGGGCAACGAGGAGATCGCCTCGGTCCGCACCGAGGGCAAGCGTCTCGCACAGGTCCTGGACGACCTGCTCGACCTGGCGCTGGCCGAGCACGCCGAGGCCGACCTCGTGCTGACGGACATCGGCGCGCTGGCCGGGGAACGGGTGGCCGCCTGGGCACCGGCCGCCCGCACCAAGGGCGTCCGGCTGACCGGCGACTGCCCGCCCACCACCGGCTGGGCCGACCCCATCGCCCTGTCCAGCGCCCTGGACGCGGTGATCGACAACGCCGTGAAGTTCACCCCCGAAGGGGGCACGGTCGAGGTCACCGTGGCCGCAGACGGCGACACCACCACCGTCGTCGTCACGGACACCGGCCCCGGCCTCACCGACGAGGAACTCGCGCGCGTGGGCGACCGTTTCTGGCGCAGCGGCCGGCACCAGAACGTGAAGGGCTCGGGCCTCGGCCTGTCCATCACCCGTGCGCTGCTCGGGGCGGGCGGCGGCTCGATCGACTACGCCCACCACGAGCCGCGGGGCCTGCGGGTGACGGTCCGGGTGCCCCGGCACGCGGAGACCGGCGGGGGCACGGCGGACGCCGCCGCCTAGGCTCCGCCAAGGCCGGCGGCGGCTGCGGAATGTCTACGGCTTGACCGACCGGTAGTACCGCCGGGCGCCCGCCTGCAAGGGCAGTGGGTCGGTGTAGATGGCGGTGCGCAGATCGACGAGCTGGGCGGAGTGGACGTGGGCGCCGATGTCGTCCCGGCTCTTGATCACCGTACGGGTCACCCACTCGGTCAGCCGGGGGTCCACGTCCGTGCGGGTCATCAGCAGGTTGGACACGGCGATCGTCGGAACCTGCACCCCCTGCTGCACGTTGGGGTAGGCCGACTCGGGGATGTTGGTGGTCCGGTAATAGCGCGCGCCCTCGCCCTGCCCGTGCAGCCGGGCGACGAGGGCGTCGTCGATCGGCAGGAACCGGAAGCCGCCCTGCTGCGCCAGCGCGACCAGCCCCTTCGTCGGCAGGCCGCCGGACCAGAAGAAGGCGTCGATCTTCCCGTCCCGCAACCGCGCGGGCCCGGTGTCGATGCCGTCCGCGACCGGCTCGATGTCCTTGCGCGGGTCGATACCGGCGGCCCGCAGCACCCGGTCGGCTATCAGCCGCACCCCGGAATCGGGCAGTCCGGTCGCCACCCGCTTGTGCCGCAGGTCGGCGACGCTGCGGACGTCCGAGTCGCGGGGGACGATGAGGTGCACGTAGTCGTCGTACAGCCGGGCCACACCGCGCAACCGCCCGGCGCCGCTGCCGTGCCGCAGCTCGTACGTCGCCACCGCGTCGGCCGCCGCGATGGTGAAGTCGGCCTGCCCGGTCGCCACCCGCTGCACGTTCTCCTGGGAGCCGGCGCTGCTCAGCAGCTTCACCTTCAGGCCCGGCATGTCCCTGCCCAGCTCGGTGCGCAGCCGCTCGCCGTATTCCTGGTAGACCCCGCGGGAGGTACCGGTGCTGAACACGATCGTCCCGCTCGGCGGCTTCTCGCCCAAGGGCAGCAGCCACCACAGCAGCAGCGCGAGGGCGACGGCACCGACGGCCGCGCCCTGCAACGCCCGGCGCCTGCCGAGCCGGGGGAACACCTTGGACATGCCGCGATCCTGCCAGGCGACGCGCGGCACTGACCAGGGCCGGGGTCACTCCGGAGGCCGGAAGCGGACGCCGCGGGGGTCCGCACGGGCCGAGGGGCGTTGTCAGTGGCCGCCGTTAGAGTCGCCGTATGACCACTTCGCCCGCCGACCGCACGAGCACGTCGCCCGCCCGCCTCGTCCGTGAGTTCCACCACGCCTTCGGTCTCGACGCCCGCAGCACGCCGACGGAGGTGGACCCGGAGCTGGCCGCTCACCGCGGTGAACTGCTCGCCGAGGAGGCCGCGGAGGTGGCCGAGGTCGCGGTGGAGGGACCGCTGGACCGGCTGGCGCACGAGCTGGCCGACGT
Source organism: Streptomyces sp. Ru62 (assembly GCF_002920615.1). GTDB lineage: Bacteria > Actinomycetota > Actinomycetes > Streptomycetales > Streptomycetaceae > Streptomyces. The sequence continues at coordinate 2,408 of NZ_PQSU01000049.1, read as the reverse complement.
GGTGTACGTGGCCTACGGCACGGCCCTGGTGCACGGTATCGACCTCGACGCGGTGATCGCCGAGATCCACCGCGCCAACATGAGCAAGAGAGGCCCGGACGGGACGGTCGCCCGCCGGGCCGACGGCAAGGTGCTCAAGGGGGAGCACTACCGGGCGCCTGACGTGGCGGCCGTACTGCGCCGCCAGGGCTGGATACCGGGCGGCGCGGCCTGACGTGGTGCCCGAGAGCCGGAGGCGCAGGGTGCCGGACCGTCCCACGCCGCAGTGGGCCGCGAACCGGTCGGCACGTCGGGTGCGGCCAGGGGCGGGCAGCCCCCTGCGCAGCCGGCGCGCAACCGGCCACCCCTCGATGTGAGCCGTACCGAAAGGAGTTGAGGCAGCGGGGCGGCGCCGGCTCAGCGTCCCGTCAGGCCCGTACCGCCGAGACGGGTCAGCAGGTCCGCGAGGCGGGCGATGTCCGCCGCGGGCCACGCCGGGCCGGCGAAGACCTCGGTGGCGGTCTCCTCCGCCGTGGCCCGCATCTCCGCCAGCCGTCGCCGGCCCGTCCCGGTCAGCGCCGCGTACGCCACCCGCGCGTCCCGGGCGTCGGGCTCCCGGGTCACCAGCCCGATCCGCTCCAGCGGAGCGAGCCCGCGCGTCACGCCCGAGGCGGTCAGCCCCAGCGCCTCGGCGAGGTCCACCCGGCGCATCCGGCCGCCGGGCGCCTGCTCCAGCCGCAGCAGCAGGGTGAAGTCGGCCAGGCTGACGCCGTGCAGGCCGCCGAGCCGGGCGTCGAAGCGCCGTACGAGCGCCGACTGGGCCCGTACCAGGCGCAGCACCGCGTCCAGGCCCTCACTCACGTCCCCAGCTCCTCCCGCATCCCCTGCCTCCGCATCCCTTGCCTTCTCCTTGAGTACTCAAGTTCATGGCGGGCGTCAGAGACCGGTCGTACGGGCGGCGCGGCGCTGTCGCTTGCCCAGGGGTGCCTGGGAGAGGTCCTCGGCGGTCGTCCGCAGGTGCTTGAAGCCGTAGCCGCGCGCCGCCAGCCAGGACCTCGCCGACTCCTCGGCCCGTTCCGTCGCCTCCAGGACGTCCTCCTCCTTCTCTCCCGTCGCGGAGAAGCGGAAGACGAAGGCGGGCCGGGCGGCGATGTCGTAGGTGAGGGTGCCCTCGGGGGTGAAGGCGGCGCGCAGGACGTCGTGTTCGGCGGCGTCGGCCAGCAGGGCGGCGCGCTGGGCGTCGGTGAGGGCGTCGAAGGCACCGCGGACGGTGATCCGGAAGGTTCGTGTACTCATTCCGCGACCTTAGGCACTGTCCGGGTGACTCCTCCACCGGGTTTCCCGGTCCGTGCGGCGCCGTACGCCAAGGCTCCGATGCCGGATGCCCGACGGGCGCTCGGCGCCAAGCCGGGAAATCCGGGAACGGGAGGCGTCGAGCGCGTCGAGCGCGCCGATCGCCTCCCGTGAGGTCACCGCGAGAGCCCCGGGCCGTCGTGGCGGTGTCCGCCGCCGGTCCCGGGGCCGGACCGGTCAGCCGGTGTAGCCGGCGAAGACCCGCGTGTAGTCCCAGGCGGACTGGCCGACGCCCGAGCAGCTGTCGGCGGGCCCGCCGGTGCAGGGACGGTCCCGGTTGGCGGACCAGAAGGTCAGCCGGGCCAGGTGGTGCTGCTGGGCGTAGCCGAGGATGGTGCGGAAGTCGGCCACCGTGACGGTCTCGTTCTGGTCGGTGATGCCGTTCATGGACGAGATGCCCATGTCCCGGTAGGCCTGGTCGTCGCTGTAGTGGTAGGCGTTCTTCAGGGCGTTCTTCAGGCCCTCGGCCGCCTGCACCGTCAGGTTGCCCATGTTCTGGCCGGCGCCGCCGAAGTCGAACGGCATGATGGCCCAGGCGTCGACGGTGAGCCCGGAGGCGGCGGCACGGTTGATGAGACTGGTGTCGGGGCCGCTCTGCCCGGTGCCGATGGTGATGTACACCTTCAGACCGGGGTTGTTGGCCTTCACGGTCTTCAGCGCGTCGACCGTGCGCTGCTGGACGGTGCCGTTGCTGTAGGCGTCGGCCTCCAGGTCGATGTCGATCGCCTTCAGGCCGTAGGCGTTGATGACCTTCTGGTAGGCGGCGGCGAGCTCGCCGGCGCTGGAGCAGGAACTCTCCAGCTTGTTGCCGCTGTAGCCGCCGAAGGAGGGTATGACGTCACCGCCGTTCGCCCGCACGGTGTTGACCGTCTGCTGGTCCACTCCGCCGGTCAGCGGACGGCTGCCGTCCCACTGCGGGTTGCAGTAGCCGTTGCTCAGCACGAAGGCGAGCGTGAACCACTTGACGCCCGTGGCCTGCGTGATGGTGGTCGGGTCGGGCGGGCTGCCCCAGCCGTTGTACAGGTACGGCGCCACCGCCATCGGCGCCGAGGGGGTGCCGCCGCCGGCCGCAGGCG
>NZ_PQSU01000048.1 GCF_002920615.1 Streptomyces sp. Ru62 | reverse complement strand
ACGGGCGCCCCGCGTGGCGGGGAACCCCGGCTGCGGCGCGCCTGCGGGGCGTCGGAGGCGCCTTGGGCACCGGGGGTGCCGGGCCCGGGAGCTCGTCGGGCGCCGGGACCGGCGGGCCCGGGGTCCGCGGCGCGTGGGGGGCCTCGGGTGCCGGGACTGGCGGGCCCGGGGTCCGCGGCGCGTGGGGGGCCTCGGGTGCCGGGACTGGCAGGCCCCGGGTTTGCGGTGCGTGGGGGAGCTTCGGGCGGCGGGGTTTGCGGTGCGTCGGAGAGCCTCGGGTGCCGGGACTGGCGGGCCCCGGGTTTGCGGTGCGTGGGGGAGCTTCGGGCGCCGGGGTTTGCGGTGCGTGGGGTCGCTTCGGGCGGTGGGGCTTGGAGCGGGGCGCAGGGCGCGGGGCGCAGGGGGCGTGAAGGGTGCCGAGGGCCTGCGGAGCGGGGGGTTCCGGAGGGAGCGGCGGAGACACCGAAGCGGGATGTTCGCCGGGGGGACGCGTCGGTTTGCAGGCGCAGCGGTTACGGTGCTGGCTGGAGAACGGATCCATGGGGCCCCGGGTACGCGGGGGTCGCGGGGTCCACAGGGTGACTTGGGGGAGGCACGATGCCCGGAACCGTGCTGCTGCTCGCGGCCGCGCCGCTGGGCCGGGGGCGCCTGGTGGACGCGGCCGGTGTCCTGCCGGTACTGGCCGCGGTCGCCCCCGCCGTCCTGTCCGGCACCGGCACCGCGAACGTCATCGAACTCGCCGATCCGCTGGAACCGCAGGCCGTCCTCACCCGGCTGCGGGCGGCCGCGGCCTCCCCCGGCCCGCTCACCGTGTACGTCACCGGCCAGCTGCAACTGGACCGCCGGCAGCACCAGCCCCACCTCGCCCTGGCCCGCACCACACCGGCCACGGTCCGCTACACCGCGCTGCCCTGGCACTGGATCCGCGAGGAACTGCGCCTGCGCTCCGCCAGGGACACCGCGCTCGTCGTGGACCTGCACGCGGACGCCGAGGCGTGGCGGTACGTCACCGAGCGCGGCCTCGACTCGGGCCGGAACACCGCCGTGTACGGCCGGGTCGCCCCGGCGGCGGGACGGCGGGGCCCGGCGGAGCCGGCGTACATGAAGACGGTGGCGACGCTGCTGCGCAGCGGCCACCGGCCCCCGCTGGACGTCCTGCACCAGCAGGCGGTGGGCCGGATCCCGCAGGAGACGGCGGGCGATCTGCTGCTGGCCGACGCGGGGGGCTACGCCGTGCCCGCGTCCCCCGTCTCCCCCACCGCGTTCACCACGTTCACCGCCCCGCTCCCCTCCCCCCGCCCCGAGGACCCGCACGCCGCCATCAGTGACGCCGTGCGTGCCGGCCGGCACGCCGAGGCCGACGCCATGGCCGCCCGGTACGAGGCGGAGGCGGTGCGGGGGTACGGCGCCGCTTCCGAGCAGGCGCTGCACTGGAGCGAGGTGCGGGCCGATCTGGCGATGTTCGCGGGGGACCCGGTGCGCAGTTGCCGGGCCTGGCTGACGGTCGCCGGGACACGGCTGGCCGCCGGGCAGGCGGTGGACGCGCCCGCCGTGGAGGCGGCCGTGGACCGCGCCCACCACCAGTGGACCCGTATCAAGGACACGGCGCGGGCCCGTGAACTCGGGCCCGCGCTCGCGGAGGTGCGGCTGCGGGTGCCGGGACGCCGGCGCGGCGCGCTGGAGAGCGTCCAGCGGGAGCTCGGCCGGCTCCAGGCCGCCCAGTGACCCCTACTTGGTGAACGTGAAGTACTTCCAGGCGCCGTGCGTCGTGGAGTTCACGATGTCACCGGACGAGCCGTTGATGTACGACGAGCGCACCCGGAACCGCCAGCCGACGTCCTCGCCGTGGTCGCCGGTGATGCGGACCTTGGAGACGCCGTCGGAGCCCAGCTTGAAGTACGCGGGGTCGCCCGGGTACCAGCGGCCCTGGTAGTACACCTCGAACTCGAACTTCTGCGCCCGGCCCGGGTAGTACGACATCTTCGTCGTGATCAGCGGGTCCTTGGTCTTGTGGAAGAAGTAGTACGTGTGGCCCCACGCCGACTTCGCCTTGTAGTGGCTGCTGACCGAGGTGGACACGCTGACCCGGGCGCCGACGGTGCTGGCGGCGGACGCCGGCTTGTAGCGGGAGTCGCCCGCGAACTTCGCGGTGACCTTGGTGTCCCGCTTGAGGTCCAGCGTGACCGACAGGTTGCCGTCGGAGTTGACCTTGCCGGACTTCACCAGCTTGTTCGGCTTGTCACCGCCGAACGGGTCGGCCCAGATCTCCACCGTGCGGTTCTTGGAGGTCTTGCCCAGGTGGGCGGTGAACTTGACGTCCTTGCCGTACGAGTACACCTTGCCGTTGTTGTTGACGGTCAGGGTCGGCTTGGCGCGGGAGACGTCGACGGAGTCCGAGCCGGAGGCCGCCGCGTGGGCGGCGTCGCCGGCGTAGGCCACCGTGTACTTCACCTTGCCGCCGGCCGGCGGGGTGTCGGTGAAGGAGAACGTGCCGTCGGCCTTGGTGACCGCCGCCGCGAGCGCCTTGCCCTTCGGCGACTCCAGGTCGGTGCGGGTCACGGTCAGCTTGGTGCCGGCCGGGACGGCCACCTTGGAGGCGACCTTGCCCTTGACGGTGAGCTTCTTGGCACGGGCGGCGGTGGCCGGCGCGTCCACGGTGACGGTGGAGACCGCCTTGGTGGGCGCGTTCAGGACGCGCAGGGAGAACACGCCCTGGCTGTTGCTGGTCACCGCGAACAGCCGGGAGCCGTCCGGGGCCCAGGCCAGGCCGGCCCGGGCCAGCAGGTCGGAGCCGCTGGTGTTGCCGGTGTTGGGGAAGTCGTAGGTGCGGACCGCCTCGCTGGTGCCGGGCCTGAAGATGTAGACGTCCGGCTCGTAGGAGCCGGAGATGCCGGCCGCGACCGTGCCGTTCGGCGCGATGGCGACGGAGTTGGGGTACGCGTCCGTGACGTACTTGCCGTCCTCGTTGAGGTCGGACGTCCGGAACACCTGCTGGTAGTACGGCGCGCCGCTGGCCACCACGACGTCCTTGCCGTCAGGGGTGACCTGGAGGTCGCCGAGGTTGCTGCCCGCCTCGCGGGTGCTCGCCAGCTTGGTGGCGGCTCCCGACGCGACGTCGTACGAGGCCAGTTCGACCGGGCTCTGCCCGACCGCACCGGCGACGAGGGTGTCGGAGCCGGGCGCGGCGTCCAGCAGCGGGGCCGAGTACCAGCTGTTGTCCTGGCCGAGCGTGACCGTGTGGTCCTCGGCGGCCAGGTCGACGGAGCCGATGTTGCCCGCGGCGTCGCCGCCGTAGCCGAACCACAGCTTGCCGCCCGCGAGGGCGACGCTGAGCGGCTTGTCGCCGACCGGGTACCGGGCGGTCTCGGTGTCGGTGTCGGTGTCGTAGACGGCGATGGAGTCGAGGTCCTGCACGGCCGCGTAGAGCGTGCCGGAGTCGGCGGACAGCTCCAGGCCCGATACGCCGGACAGGTTGGTGGTGAGCTGCTTGACGACCTTGCCGGCGTAGTCGGTGACGACGATCTTGCCGTTCAGCGGGTCGCTGACGAAGACCTGCTGGTGGACGGCGTCGACGACGATGTCACCGGTCGTCCTGACGGGCAGGGTCTGGGTGGAGTCGGCGAAGGCCGGGGTGACGGCGAGGGCGGCCGAGCTGAAGAGGACCGCCAGGGTGGTGGCAGCTGTGAGAGAGCGCTTGCGCACGCTGATTCGAACCCCCCGGAACGAATGAAAGAAAGACATGGGCGCCGCGCGGGCAGGGCGATGCGTCCGCCCCCTGTGGATGAACCGTGTGTGCCTCGTGCGGCGAGTGTGGAAAGACTAGGTCATGCCACTGACAAAAGCGCGCGGGGGGCAGCCGCCGCGCCCGGGGGTGGCGCGGCGGCCGGGCGGTGCTTGGGGAGGGCTGTCGGCTCACGTCAGCGCGACCACGCGACGAGGTCGACGACGCGTGCCCTGACGCGCCGTCGCGGCGGCCCGTGCGCCCGTGGTCGTCAGCGATCCGCCTGCTGGGCGGTCGCGGGTGGCGGGGTGGTGGCGGCCGCGCGGGCCGGGCCGGCGTTCGCCGCGAGGAGGAGGGCCGCGGCGGCGATGACGGCCGCGGTGATCGCTCGTGCGGTGGAGGTTCGGCCGATCGGGCGGGTGCGGGAGTGGGGCGGTGCGTAGGGTGCGGATGTACGTCCGGGCACGGCGACCTCGCAACACAACAGCGGCGTGTTAAGCATGTTTAATTCGCCGTTTAACCTAGGGGCTGCCGGAGCGCAACGGCAAGGGGTGTCAGGCCAGTTGGGGGGAGCAGGCGGCATGCGGGAGCGGGACGACCCGGAGGTCATCGGGCGGCGGGTACAACGGCTGCGCAGTCAACGGGGGCTCACCCAGCGACAGTTGGCGGAGCCCGCGTACACACCCGCCTACATCTCCACCCTGGAGGCCGGGCGGGTGCGCGCCTCCGACGAGGCGTTGCGGCACATCGCGGACCGGCTCGGGGTCGCCTTCGAGGAACTGGCCGTCGGCCGGCCCGCCCACCTCGCCACCGACCTGCGGCTGCGGCTCACGGAGGCCCAGCGGGTCCTCGCCGACGGACGGGCCGAGGAGGCCGCCGCCCAGTACGCCGTGCTGTGTGCGGAGGCCGAGGCCCACGCGCTCGGGTACGAGCACGCCGCCGCCCTGCTCGGGCTCGGGGAATGCGCCCTGGAGACCGGGCGGTTGACCGAGGCGCGCGAGTACTTCGAGCAGGCCGAGGAACGGCTGGCCGACAAGACCCTGCCGGTGCGCGTGCCCGCCCTGCGCGGCCGGGCCGTCGCCCACTACCTCGCCGGTGAACTCCGTTACGCCGTCTACCTACTGGAGACGGCGCTCGACGAGCTGAACCGGGGCGGGCTGCACGACCCCGACGCGCTCCTGCTGCTCTACGCGAGCATCATCGGCCCGTACATGGACATGGGCGCCCACGCCCGCGCCGCCCAGGCCGCCGAGTTCGCCCTCGCGCTCGCCCCGCAGGCCGGCGACCCCGCGCTGATCGCCCGGATGCACCGGTCGGTGGCCCGCACCCTGCTCGCCGAGGGCCGGGCCGCCGAGGCCGACGCCTCCCTGGCCAAGGCCGCCGAGCTGTACCGCCGGCTGAGCCTGCGCACCGAGCTGGCCAACTGCCACTGGATGCGCGGCTACGTCTGCGCCCAGAACGGCGAACTGGAGCGTGCCGAGAGCGAACTGCGGCAGGCGTACGCCATGCTGTCGGAGACCCGGGCCGCCCTGTACCGCAGCCAGGCCGCCGTCGAACTCGCCGACGTCCTGCACCGCCGGGGCAAGTCCGGGGAGGCCGCCGAACTGCTGGAGGGCGTCCTCGGCGACTTCTCCTCCGAGCGCGGCGCCGTCCACGCCGCCGGCGCGCACCGCCTCCTCGGCATCATCGCCGAGGACGCCCGGGACACCGAGGCCGCCGAGGAGCACTACGTCCGCGCCCTCAGCCTCCTGGAACGCGCGGGCGCCGCCGGCGACCTCGCCGACCTGTGCCGCCTCCTCGGCGACCTGCTGCGCCGTACGGGCCGCGTCGAGGCCGCCCTGGACGCCTACCGCACCGGCCTCGGCCACCGCACCGCCCCCGGCACCACCACCCTCGGCCCGGCCCCCGCCCAGCCGCCGCTGTGAGGCCTCACACCTGCGCCCGGCCCAGCTTGCGGATGTCGGCCAGGCGCAGGGCGCCGATCTGCACGGCCGCCTGGGTCGCGCCGTTCGGTACGTCACCCAGGCTGCCGTTGGTCAGCGCGAAGGCGTCCTCGCCGACCCGGACGGCGGCCACCTCCAGGGTGAGCAGGAACTCCTGCTCGTCGGGCGTCGTACCGGCGAGGGTGACGCGCAGCCCCTGGCGGGCGTCGCCGACCTCGGGCAGCGGGGCGTCCACGACCCGTACGTCCTCCACGAGCCCCAGCTCGGTGGTGGCCGTGAACCGCGCGCACCGCGCCGGCAGCGTCCGCAGCCAGGCCAGCACGGCGTCGACGTCCGCCGGGCGGCGGGCACCGATCTGGTAGCGGAGCTGGGCGTCGGTGCCGGCGTCGTCCAGGCCGACGGCGATGCGGGCCGGTCCGCCGAGCAGTTCGTCGCTGTACAGGGCGTCCAGCAGCCGCTGGCACTCCCCGGCCGTGGTGTGCGCCTTCAGCAGCCCGTCGTGCCAGGTGGCCGCGCCGCGCGTGGGGATCCAGGGATCGCCGAGGTCGGTCTGGGTGATCAGCGCGGCCTGGGCCTGCTCGTCGCTGAGCGAGGAACCGCCGGTCGGCGCGGACGTCGTGGGCGTCGGGGCCGGCCGGTCGAGCGTGGGCAGCGGATGGGGCGCGCTCGCCGGGGGGTTCAGGCCGAGGGCCGCGCAGCCGCCGGCGGTCAGCAGTCCGGCGCCGATCAGGGAGAGGACGACGGCACGGGGGAGGTGGGGTATCTCGGGGGACATCGGTGCCTCCTGGGCTGCGTGCGGCCGGGGTGCCTGGTCTCACGGCACCACCGCCCTGACCTGCCCACCAGCGCTCCGGGCCGTACGGGTGAGGGGGCGGCGGGAATTCCGTGGCACGGTCCGCGCGGGGCCGGTACGGTGCCGTCCATGCAGCGCGCCCACCTGTGCCCGTCGAGCACGACGACGCCGGAGACCGTCCCGGCGCGCTGACACCTGACCAGCACCGAAGCCCCGGGGCGCACGCCCCGGGGCTTCGCCGTGCACCGGGACCCGCGCCTCCCGCACCGAGGAGACCCCGGATGAACGACGAACTGCCCGACCACCGCCGCCTCGGCCGTGCACTCGGCCTCTTCGACACCGACCCCCTGATGGGCGCCGGCCTGCCCTACTGGCTGCCCGCCGGGGCCGTCGTCCGGCACACCCTGGAGGAGTACGTCCGGGACGCCGAACGCCGGGCCGGCTACCGGCACGTGTACTCGCCCGCGCTCGGCAAACGGGAGCTGTACGAGATCTCCGGGCACTGGGACCACTACCGCGACGACATGTACCCGCCGATGCGGCTCGGCGCCGAGGAGGTCGTCCTGCGGCCCAGCCTCTGCCCCCACCACGCCCTGATCTACCGCTCCCGCCCCCGCAGCCACCGCGAACTCCCGCTGCGCCTCGCCGAACTGGGCGCCATGCACCGCGCCGAGCTCTCCGGGGTGCTCGGCGGCCTGACCCGGGTCCGCGCCATCCACCTCAACGACGCGCACGTCTTCTGCACCCCGGACCAGGCGGTGGCCGAGGCCCGTGCCGCCCTGGAGCTGATCGCCCGCGCCCACGCCGACCTCGGCATCCGGGCCGTACGCCACCGGCTCTCGCTGCCCGGCGCGGGCGGCAAGTACGTCGCCGACCCGGAGCTGTGGCGCCGGGCGACCGGGCTGCTGCGGGAGGTCCTCGCCGAGGTCGGGGTCGCGTACGAGGAGGCGGAGGGCGAGGCCGCGTTCTACGGCCCGAAGATCGACGTGCAGATCGCGGACCCGGCGGGCCGCGAGTCCACCCTGTCCACCGTGCAGATCGACTTCCACCAGCCCGCCCGCTTCGGCCTGCGCTACACCGGCGCCGACGGAGCGAGGCACCGGCCGGTGATGGTGCACCGCAGCGTCATCGGCAGCGTGGAGCGGGCCGTGGCCCACCTCGTCGAGACCCACCGCGGCGCGTTCCCGGCCTGGCTGGCCCCCGTCCAGCTGACCGTGCTGCCGGTGGCCGAGGAGCAGACCGGTCCGGCGGCGGCACTGGTCCGTGAGGCGACCGCCCTGGGCCTGCGCGCCGAACTGGCCGGGCCCGGGGAGGGCACCCTGGGCGCCCGCGTCCGCGCGGCCCGCCTGGTGCCGTACCAGGCGGTGATCGGTGCCCGGGAGGCGGAGGCCGGGCTGACCGCGGTACGCCTGCGGGACGGCCGCCGTCCCGGTCCCCTGCCCACCGCCGAACTCCTGCGGCGCGTCGCCGAACGGGTGGCGGGGCGGGGGACCCGGCTCTGGGACTGATCCCGGGCCGGGACTGATCTAAGGTCGGCACGACGGAAGGAGTCCGCCGTGGACGGTCAGCCCATCCCCGTGATCATCGACTGCGACACCGGCGTCGACGACGCCCTGGCCCTGCTGTTCGCCGTGCGCCACCCGGGACTCGACCTCCGGGCGGTGACCTGCGTGGCCGGGAACACCGACGTGGACGGGGTGGTCCGCAACACCCTCACCGTGCTGGAGCAGGCGGGCGCGCCCGACATCCCGGTGGCCCGGGGCGCCGAGCGCCCGCTGCTGGAGCCGGCCCGCCCGGCCCCGGTGCACGGCGCCGACGGCATGGGCGACCTGGGCCTGCCCGCGCCCACCCGGACCCCGGTGGACATCGACGCCGTCACCCTGCTGCGCCGGGAGATCCTGGCCTCCCCGCGCCCGGTGACGCTGATCCCGACCGCCCCGCTCACCAACATCGCCCTGCTGCTGCGCACCCACCCCGAGGTGACCCGGAACATCGAGCGGATCGTGTTCATGGGCGGGGCGGTGGCCACCGGGAACGCCACGCCGGTCGCGGAGTTCAACGTCTGGCACGACCCCGAGGCGGCGGCGATCCTGCTGACCGCCGGGGTGCCGATCACGATGTACGGCCTGGACGTCTTCCAGCAGGTCGTCGTGGACAGCGGCGAGGTCCACCGGCTGCGCGCCGGCAGCGAGCCCGGCACCCGGCTGGCCGGTGAGCTGCTCGCCCACCGGCCGGCCCACCAGGGCGAGCCGCCTCAGGCGGAGGAGGCGGGCGGCCTCGGCGACGCGGGCGCGGTGTGCGCGGTCGCCGACCCGCAGGGCATCACCACCCGCCTGCTCCCGGTCGAGGTCTCCCTCGCCCCCGGCCCCACCCGGGGCCAGACCGTCGTCGACCGCCGTCCCCGCCTCGGCGAGTCCGAGATCTATGAGGGCGGCCACGAACGCGCTCTGATCGACGTGGCGTTGGAGGTGAACGCCGACCGGTACGTGAAGCTGTACCTGGAGACGGTCGCGCGCTAGGACTACTCGGCGGCGGACGGGGAGACCGCCCAGCGCTCCTCCACCCGGGCGACCTTCCAGTACGCCAGCGCCGCTGCCCACACCAGCACGAACAGGCCGACGATGAGGTAGCCGACGTTGTCCAGGTCGAGGCCGGCGATCCAGTCGGTGACGTCGTCGTGCAGACCGAACTTCTCGTGCAGGACGCCGACCAGCTCGATGGTGCCGATGAAGAAGGCGACCGCGATGGACAGGCCGGTGATGGCGAGGTTGTAGAAGACCTTGCGGACCGGGTTGGAGAACGCCCACTGGTAGGCGAAGTTCATGAACGTGCCGTCGAGGGTGTCGAACAGGCTCATCCCGGCGGCGAAGAGCAGGGGCAGGCAGAGGATCGCGTACCAGGGCAGTCCCGCCGCCGCGCCCGAGCCCGCCATCACCATCAGCGTCACCTCGGTGGCCGTGTCGAAGCCGAGGCCGAAGAGGAAGCCGAGCGGGTACATCTGCCCCGGCCGGGAGACGGACTTCGTCAGCCGGCCGAGGACGCGGTTCATGAACCCCCGCGAGTCCAGGTGTGCTTCCAGCTCCTTCTCGTCGAACGCGCCGGCGCGCATCGCCCGGAAGACCTTCAGGATGCCCAGCAGGGCGACCAGGTTCAGCGCGGCGATGAGGTACAGGAACGTGCCGGAGACCGTCGTACCGAGGAAGCCGAGCACCTGGTGGGTGGTGGAGCCCTCGTTCATGACCTTGCCGGCCAGCGAGGTGCCGCCCGCGATCAGCAGCGCCAGCAGCACCACCACGCTGGAGTGGCCGAGCGCGAACCAGAACCCCACCGACACCGGCCGCTTGCCGTCGGCCATCAGCTTGCGGGTGGTGTTGTCGATCGCCGCGATGTGGTCGGCGTCGAAGGCGTGCCGCATGCCGAGCGTGTAGGCGGTGATGCCGAGCCCGACCCCGAAGACATCGGTCCCCACCTTGTAGTGCTCGGGCGCGACGAGGACGTAGAGGATCCCGAACGCGACGACGTGCAGGGCGACGATCACCGCCAGCAGTCCCACCGTCTTGACGGTGTCCTCGCGTCGCCAGCGGAAAGAAGCGGCATCGGCCATGGGTTCACGCTCCAGCACCTCGTGGATCACTTCGTGAGCTGCCGTGGCCGGTCTCCTGGCTTACGGGTCGTACGTCCGCCGTTCCTGCCTTCCCGGTCCAACGACCAGTGGCCCGGCGGTGCCGGACGGAACGGGAACTCCCCGATCACAGTGGCGAGGGCCGCGTCGACCTTCCATCGACTTCCCGAACACCACGGCCCGCCCACCGTAGAGGGGTACGCGGTTTCCTGCATAGCTGCGTATCTGCGCAGGTATCCAAGATCACAGCGAGGGGGCCTGCCAGACTGGCCCCATGCATCTCGTGCCTGCCGACCGAGCCGACCGTCGTTCCATCGACGGGCACCGGGTGTGCGAGGCGATCGCCGCCATCGGTGAGGCGGGGCGCCTGCGCACCTGGGCCGACCGATTCTCGCTGCTCGCCGACGCCAACCGGCTGGCGCTGCTGGTCGCGCTGCACCGCACCGGGCCGCTCGCCGTGTCGGACCTCGCCATCGCCACGGGGATGAACGACCCCGCCGTCTCCCAGGCCCTGCGGCTGCTGCGGGCGGCCGGGGTCGTGGCGGGGGAGAAGGAGGGGCGCGTGGTGCGGTACCGGGTGGTGGACGCGGACGTCCGGGGGCTGTTGGAGCACTGCGTGGGCTGAACGGCCCGCGCAAGGTTCCCTTTCCGGGCAATGTGGACAGATACAGATTCCGTACTGTCGTCCGTCCCTGGGAGCCCGTATGGCCAACCTCTCGCCGGACCTCTCGTCCAGGAACCCCGACTGGTGGCGGCAGGCCGTCGTCTACCAGGTCTATCCGCGCAGCTTCGCCGACGCCGACGGTGACGGTCTCGGCGACCTGCGGGGCATCACCGAGCGGCTGGGCCATCTCGCCGGCCTCGGCGTGGACGCCCTGTGGCTGAGCCCCTTCTACCCCTCCGAACTCGCCGACGGCGGCTACGACGTCATCGACCCGCGCGGGGTCGACGAGCGCCTCGGCACCCTGGACGACTTCGACGCCCTGGTGGGTGAGGCCCACCGGCTCGGACTCAAGGTCGTCGTGGACATCGTCCCCAACCACACCTCCCACCTGCACCGCTGGTTCCAGGAGGCGCTGCGGGCCGGGCCCGGCTCCGCCGCCCGGGAGCGGTACGTCTTCCGGCCGGGGCGCGGTGCGCACGGGGAACTGCCGCCCACCGACTGGCAGTCGGTGTTCGGCGGCAGCGCCTGGCGTCGGGTGCCCGACGGGGAGTGGTACCTGCACCTGTTCGCTCCCGAACAGCCCGACCTCAACTGGGACGACGAGGAGGTCCGCGCCGACTTCCGCACCACCCTGCGGTTCTGGTCCGACCGGGGCGTGGACGGCTTCCGCGTGGACGTCGCCCACGGCCTGGCCAAGGACCTCACCGATCCGCTGCGGGACATCGGCGGCATCGGCGCGACCGGCGAGCAGGCCCTGCCGCTGGTGCCACCCGGCAGTCACCCGTACTGGGACCGGGACGAGGTCCACGAGATCTACCGCGACTGGCGCAAGATCTTCGACGCCTACAGCCCGCCGCGCACCGCCGTCGCCGAGGCGTGGGTCCCCGGCGCTCGCCGCGCCCTGTACGCCCGCCCGGACGAACTCGGCCAGGCCTTCAACTTCGAGTACCTGGAGGCGCGCTGGGACGCGGAGGAGCTGCGGGACGTCATCACCGCCTCGCTGGTCACGGCCCGGACGGCCGGGGCCTCCGCGACCTGGGTGCTGTCCAACCACGACGTCGTACGCCACGCCTCCCGGCTCGTGCTGCCGGCCGGCACCGACCCGGCCGCCTGGCTGCTGTCCGGCGGCACCGCGCCCGCGATCGACACGGCGGCCGGACTGCGCCGGGCCCGGGCGGCGACCCTGCTGATGCTGGCGCTGCCCGGTTCGGCGTACCTCTACCAGGGGGAGGAACTCGGTCTGCCCGAGGTCGCCGACCTGCCCACCGAGGTGCTCCAGGACCCGATCTGGGAGCAGACCGGCCATGTCCGCAAGGGCCGCGACGGCTGCCGGGTGCCGCTGCCGTGGACGACGACCGGACCGTCGTACGGCTTCGGGCCCGGGCCCGGCTGGCTGCCGCAGCCGGCGACGTTCGCGGCCTACGCCGTGGAGGCGCAGGCCGGCACCGAGGGCTCCACGCTGGAGCTGTACCGCTCGGCCCTGCGGCTGCGCCGCAAGCTCCTCCAGGGCGAGACGCTGACCTGGGCGCCGGACGCGCCGGCGGACGTCCTGGACTTCGGCCGCACCGAGAACTGGCGGAACGTCACCAACCTCGGCACCGAGCCCGTACCGTTGCCGCCGGGCGAGGTCCTGCTGAGCAGCGGGCCGTTGCCTCAGGGCAGGGTCCTGCCGCCGGACACCACGGTGTGGCTGGCCTAGCCGGCCGACGGAGCGGGGCTTGGGGTGAGGCCACCGCCCGTGCCGGCACCGCCCGCACCGCCGCCCGTGCCGCCGCCGAGGGCGCCGAGGTCCAGCGGGGTGGACGTGGCGGTCGGCGGCGGGGTGAGCACCACCTCCGGCTGGCCCGCCGGCGGGGCCGGGGGCGTCAGGTCGGACGAGGGCAGCTTCGGCGGGGTGGTCTGGTTGAAGATGGTCTGGTCGAAGTCGACCAGACCGGTCTTCTCCATCACCGTGATGTGGTCCAGGACGGTGTCGTTGGCCTGGTCGGCGAGGGCCCGCACCAGCGAGTTCTTGGTGGTGGAGCGGATCTTCGCGATCGTGTTGAAGATGGAGCCGTGCGTCATCCGCAGGATGTTGGCGAAGTCGGTGTCGAACTGCGTGCCGCTCTCGCCCTTCAACTGGTTGACGAAGCCGACCTGCTGCGGACTCGCCACGTTGGGCAGCGTGATGTTCAGCATGGGGCCGATCTTGCGGCAGGAGGCGTCCAGCGCGGCGTGCCCGTCGATCAGGTGCTCGCTGGCCGTCTTGACCCCCTTGCTGGAGCCCTTCTGGAGCCCGATCTGGCCGAGGGGGTACTCCCAGAGGCCGGCCGCCCGCACCTTGACCACGAAGTCCCGGTCGGCCTCGGTGAGCGGCCCCCACTGGGTCTGCGCGATGATCCGCGACTGAGAGCTGGAGACGGTGCTCAGCCCGAGCATGCCCGGGTAGGCGAGGGCCGCGAGGGTCAGGGCCATCGCACCGCCCACGAAGAGAGTTCCCGTCGCGTTCCGCGAAAAGCGCACCGTTCCTCCTGCCTGTGGGTCCCGCCCGTCGTTCGGACGCACAGCAGTACGGACGCGGAGGCCGTCCGTCTCAGTGCCCGTGGGTAAAGAATCTCCCGGGTGCGGTTGGCGGAAGGTTGACCGCTCCCCGGCCCAAGGTTGACCACTCCTCGGGAGAAGGCAGACCGGGGCCGCCCCTAGATTCACCGCATGCCCCCACCGTCACCGCCGCGGCCCCCCGCCGCGCTGCCCGTTCTGCCCTACCGCAAGCCCACCAAGGGCCGCGACTACTGGGTGCTGGACGACGTCCTGCCGGACGTCGACGCCGTACGGCAGCGGTGCCTGGCCAAGGACGACTGGGTCGAGGGGTATCCGTACACCTCCGAGACCTGGCCCGGCCTGCGCGCCATGCCCGGCCTGGAGCCGGGTGAACTGGCCCGGATCGAGCGGCTGGTGAAGAAGGCGACCGGGGCGCGGGAGCTGTGGGTGCAGCGGGCGCCGGGCGGCGGCACCCTCAACCACAACTGCGTCCAGGTGGTCGGCGAGGGCGAGAGCGAGCCCCGCCCGCACACCGACTCGCGCGCGCTGTGCCGGTACGCGGCCGTGCTCTACCTCAACCCCGGGGTGCCGGGGGACTGCGGGACCGCCTTCTACCGCCAGTCACTGCCGGGCGGCCGGCTGGGCGGCAACATCGTCCAGGCCCCGCACACCAACCTGGTCGAGGCGCTGGGGACGCGGTACGTCCCGGCGGACCACTTCGAGGAGGACGTCCGCGTCCCGCACCGGTACAACCGCCTGCTGCTCTACCACGCCAACCTGGTGCACAGCGCGACCGGTTACTCCGGCCGGACGCTGGAGGAGAAGCGGATGACGGCGGTGTTCTTCTGGATGGCCTGACCGGTACGGCCGGTCCCGCCCGCCCCGGCGTGCGGCCGCGGGCGGTGTGAGGAGGCCGCGTCCGCGGTACGGATGACCGGTATGAGCAGTGTCGCCATCGTGGGAGCCGGGCCGGGGCTGGGGACCGCCGTCGCGCGGCGGTTCGGGCGGGAGGGGTTCGCCGTCGGGCTCGTCGCCCGGGACCGGGGGCGGCTGGACGCGATCGTCGACGCGCTCGCGGCCGAGGGCGTCACCGCCCGCGGGTTCGCCGCCGATGTGCGCCGGCCCGAGCGGCTGGCCGCGGCGCTGGGCGAACTGGCCGACGCCCTCGGGACCGTCGAGGTGCTCCAGTACAGCCCGGTGCCGCACCGCGACTTCATGCGGCCCGTGCTGGAGACCCGGCACCGGGACTTGGTGGGGCCGATCGAGTTCTCCGTGTACGGGCCGGTGGCCGCCGTGCAGCAGGTCCTGCCGGGCATGCGACGGCTCGGGCGCGGGACGATCCTGTTGGTCAACGGCGGGAGCGCCGCCGTACCGCATCCCGAGCGGGCCGGCACCTCGATCGCCTTCGCGGCGGAGAGCGCGTACGGGCACCTGCTGCACGACCGGCTGGCGGGCGAGGGCATCCACGTGGCCCAGCTGATCATTCCCGGGGCCATCACGGCGGGTCACGCGCGCAAGGACCCGGATGTGCTCGCGGAGAGGCTGTGGACCCTGCACCGGGAGCGGCACGGGTTCCGGCACTACGCCGACGACCTCGGCGGCTGACCGGCCGGGAGCGGTCACCCTGCGGGGAGTGACGTTGTGAGCCAATATGGGGCTATTGGCCGCTTCGCTCTCTTCAAAGGGGGCCTCCATGGCTGTCGACATCCCTCCGCTCGTCAAACCCTCCCGGCTCAGAAGCCGGGGCGGACTGCTCGGCGAGTGCCTGGCGGAGTTCCTCGGAACGTTCGTCCTCATCGCCTTCGGCTGCGGTGTGGTCGCGATGGCGGTCGCGGCACTGCCCGGTTCGGGCCGGGCGGCGACCCCCACCACCATCTTCCTCGCGGCCGGTGACTGGCTCCTGATCACCTGGGGCTGGGCGATGGCCGTCGTCTTCGGCGTCTACGTGGCCGGAGGCGTCAGCGGCGCCCACATCAACCCGGCCGTGACCCTGGCCATGGCCGTGCGCCGCGGCTTCCCGTGGGTCAAGGTGCTGCCGTACTGGTTCGCGCAGGTCGTCGGCGCCCTCACCGGCGCCGCGCTGGTCTACCTCGTCTACCACAACGCGATCGACGCCTACGACAGCGCCGTGACGGGACCGAAGGTGAACGGGCACACCAACGCCACGTTCTCGATCTTCGCGACGTTCCCGGCCCCGTACTTCCACGGCGGCATCTGGGGGCCGCTGATCGACCAGATCGTCGGCACGGCCTTCCTGCTCATGCTGATCGCGGCCGTGCTCGACCTGCGCAACCAGGCCGTGAAGGCCAATCTCGCCCCGCTGATCGTGGGGTTCGTCGTCGCCGCGATCGGCATGTCCTACGGCGCCAACGCCGGTTACGCCATCAACCCGGCCCGTGACTTCGGGCCGCGCCTGCTCACCTACGCGGCGGGCTGGGGCAGCCTGGCGTTCCCAGGCAGCGTGTCCGGCTCGTTCAGCGCCTACTGGTGGATCCCGATCGTCGGTCCGCTGATCGGCGGCCTGATCGGGATCGTGATCTACGACCTGTTCATCGGTGACGTGCTGCTCCTGCGGTCCGAGCTGGCCCAGCTGCCGGAGCCGGGCAGGTCGACCCCGGTGCGGACCACCGACGAGGAGTAGTCGCCAGGCGCGCCGGCCCGGATCCGGGCACGGGCGCCCCGCGCCGCACCCGGTCCGCCGCCGGCGGGGTCGCTCTCGTCGCTCTCCTGGTCGGCGACCCGGGTGAGGTCACCCGCGGGACCGTTCCCCTCCCCGCAGCAGCGTCACCGCGCAGAGGGCCGCCAGCAGGACCAGGCCGGCGGACACCAGCAGGCACAGGCGCAGGCCGTCCAGCAGGGACGCGGCGAGGGCGTCGTACACCCGCCCCGCCTCCGCGCCCAGCGGCAGCCCGGACACCGCGCCCGGGCCACCCGCGTCGACGGTGGCGACGACCGTCCGGCGGGTGTCCCCGGTGACGCCCGCGTCCGCCAGGTGACCGGGCAGCGCGCGCACCGCCCGGGAGGTGAGCAGGGCGCCCAGGACGGCGGGGCCGAGGGCGCCGCCCAGTTGCCGGAAGGCGTTGTTGCCGGCCGAGGCCATGCCGGCCAGGCGGTGCGGCACCGAGGCCACCGCGGTCGCCGTCATCGGTGTGGTGACCGTGCCCATGCCCAGGCCCAGCAGCGTCAGGCGCCAGGCGATGGAGGCGTAGGAGGTGCCGGTGCCGAGCGTGGTCAGGGACAGCAGGGCCGCGGCGGTCAGCAGCAGACCGGTGGTGATCATCACGCGCGGGGAGACCCGGTGCAGCAGCCGGCCCGCCGGGACGCCCGCGACGATCGCGGCCAGCGGGACGAGCACGATCCGGCCGGCCGCCGCCGGCGTGCCGAGCTGCTGGACCAGGCCGAAGTAGAGGCTGAGGACGAAGAAGAAGCCGATCAGGCCGAGGAAGGTGATCGCGGCCACCAGCGCGGTCGCGGTGAAACCCGCGCTGCGGAACAGCGTCAGGTCCAGCATGGGGCTCGCGCCGCGGCGCTCGGCGGACACGAACGCGACGACACCGGCGGCGCCCACCGCGAGCGCGCCGAGCACCCGCGCATCGCCGAAGGAGCCGGCGCCGCCCTCGATCACGCCGTAGACCAGCGCGGTCACCGCCACCGCGGCGGTGATCTGGCCGGGCCAGTCCAGTCTGCGGCCGTGCGGGGCCCGGGAGTCGGGCAGCAGCCGGGCGGCCGTCGCGAACGCCAGGACGGCGAGGGGGAGCGGGGCGAGGTAGATCCAGCGCCAGGAGGCGTGGTCCAGGATCAGGCCCGCCACCAGCGGGCCGGTGGCCAGCGCCGCGAGCAGGGCCGTCGCCCACAGCCCGATGAACCGGCCGCGCTCACGCGGGTCGGGCACGGCGTGGCTGATCAGGGCCAGGGTGGTGGGCAGCAGGGCCGCCGAGCCGAGTCCGGCCAGTGCCTGGCCCGTCCACAGGGTGTGGATGTCCCGCGCGCACAGCGCGACCGCCGCGCCCGCCGCACAGCAGACCAGGCCCGCCTGGAAGACCCGTTTGCGGCCGTGGACGTCACCGAAGACGCCGGCGGTGAGGATGAACGCGGCCATCGGCAGCACGAACGCGTCCTGCACCCACGAGAGCTGGGCGGTGCTCGCGTGCAGCGCCCGCTGGATCGCGGGCAGGCTGACGGCGACCGTGGTGACGGGCAGATAGGCGACGAACACGCCGAGGCAGGCCATGACGAGCGTGGCCGTACGCCGGTCCGCCGCAGGGGCTGCAGGGGCTGCCGGGGCTGCCGGGGCTGCCGGGGGCGCCGGGGGCGCGGGGGATGCGGGGGGTGCCGGGTTGCGGGCGGTCACTGGGTCTCCGGAGGGTGATCGGATGCGGACGGGGGCCTTCGCGGGGCCGCTGAAAGGATCCGCAGGAGCGGCGCGAATCCCCGCCTCCGTACCAGCACGCGCGCAGAAACCTCCAGCACTCCGGACACATCTGCGAGAATTCGCCCGTGCTGTCCCCCGTAGACGCGAGAATCCTCCACGCCCTGCAATGCGCGCCCCGGGCGCCGTTCCGGCGGATCGGTGAGGTGGTGGGCGTCTCCGAGCAGAGCGTGGCCCGCCGTTACCAGGCCCTGCGCCGCGACGGCGTGCTGCGGGTGGTCGGCCTGGTCGACCCCGCCGTGCACGGCAGGGCGCAGTGGGTGGCCCGGATCCGGTGCCACCCGGACCGCGTCGAGCCGCTCGCCGAGTCCCTCGCCCGCCGCCCCGACATCGCCTACGCCAACCTCGCCTCCGGCGGCTCGGAGATCATCTGCACGATCCGCGCGCCCTTCGGCACCGGCCCCGACGGACACGGCGGCGACGCCCTGCTGCGCCGGCTGCCCCGGTCCGCCGCCGTCCTGGACATCACCATCGACCTGCTGATCCACCCGTTCCTGGAACCCGCGGACCCCGTCGGGACGGCCGACTGGACCGGCTACGGCCCCGGACTCACGCCCGAGGAGCGCCGGCGCCTCACCGGCGACCGCCCGCCACCCCCGGCCGGGCCCCTCCTCACGCCCACCGACGCGGACGCCCCGCTGCTCGCGGCGCTCGCCGAGGACGGCCGCACCACCCACACCCGGCTCGCCCAACGCACCGGCTGGAGCGTCGCCCGCGTCGCTCGCCGGCTGGCCGCCCTGGAGTCCTCGGGCACGCTGCTGTACGACGTCGACCTGCTGCCGGAGCGGCTCGGCCACCACCTGAACGCCACGCTCTGGCTCCGGGTCGCCCCGGCCCGGCTGCGCGCGGTGGGCCGGGAACTCGCCGGGCACCCCGAGATCGCCTTCGCCGGTGCGATCAGCGGCCGGCACAACCTGATGCTCTCCGTCATCAGCCGCGACCCCGAGGACTTCTACCGCTACCTCACCACCCGCCTCGCGCCCCTGCCCGGCATCGATGCCTACGAGGTGAGCATCCGCGTCCGCCGCCTCAAACAGGCCGCGTCCCTCATCGCCCACGGCCGCCTGATCCACTCCGCACCGGGTTAGCCGGCGGCCCTGTCGTCCGGATCATCCCGGCGCCGGGTGACCGGCCGGTGCCGGCGCGTTCACGTCCCGCTGCCCGTGATCGTGACCTTGGTGCCGACGGCCGTGTGCTCGTACAGCCAGCGGGCGTCGGCGGAGCGCAGGGCGATCAGGCCCAGGGTGGAGGGGCGGCGGCCGGGGACGTCGGCCGTGCCGTCGGTGCCGTAGAGGTAGTGCTGCTGCTGCCGGGGGCCGAGGAAGGCCAGCACCCAGTCGTGCTGCTCCACCTCACCCGTCGGTGACGCGCTGAACCGCGCGTGCCGGAGGCGTTCGGTGACCCGGCCGACGGCGTCATCGCGGAACGGCTGGTTCATGCCGGGCGCGGAGAGGGGGAACGTCCGCCCGCCCGCACGCAGTTCGAGGGCGGTCAGGTCGATCCTGATCTCGTGGACGGTGCCGTCGTCGGGGGTCGGCGGCGGTGCCGGAGCGTGGGTGGACGCGGTCGCGGCAGGCGGCGGCACAGACCGGTCGGCGCCGTCCAGCAGCGCCGTACCGGCGAGGACGGCCGTACCCGCGACGAGGAGCCCCGCCGCCGCCAGCCCGGCCCGGCGGGTACGGCGGCGCCGCACGGCCCGGCCGCGCACGGCCGCTCCCGGGACGGGGGCGGAGCGCCTGCCCCGGGCGGCCACCTCGCCCAGCGCCCGCGTGAGCCGGTCGGCGACTTCCCCGGGCGCGGCCGGGCCCGACGGGTCATGAGGCATGCGTGGCCTCCTTCGTCCCGGTCATGGTCTCAGCCTCCTCGGGCGACAGATGGCGGGCGAGTGCCGCGCGGCCACGGGCCAGCCGGGCCTTGACCGTCCCGGCGGGCGAGCCGGTCTCCGCGGCGATCTGGTCCACGCTCAGGTCGCACACGTGGAACAGGACCACGGCCAGCCGCTGGGCCGGGGGCAGTCGGCGCAGGGCGGCGACCAGGGCGACGTGTTCCGGGCCGGGGCCCGGGGTCTGCGACGGCGGCGCGTCCTTGCGGACGAGTTCCAGCCAGCGCCGGGCCCGCCGGAAGCGGCTGACCGCCAGCCGGGTGGCGACCGTGCGGATCCACGCCTCCGGCGCCTCGGCCGCGTCGAAGGACGTCCGCCGGTCCCAGGCCCGGACGAAGGCCTCCTGCACCACGTCCTGGGCCTCCGCGTGGTCGCCGGTGAAGGCGTACAACTGCCCCACCAGGCGCGGGAAGGCGGCCGCGTAGAACGCGTCGAACTCCTCCTCCGTCATCCGGCCCCCCGTGTTCCCCGTCGTCCCCGTGTCCCCGTGTCCCCGTCGTGGGGAGGCCGATCCTACGGCGCGGCGCGGGCCGTCCGCCCCCGCGCTCCGGAGCCGCAGAAATTCCGGGGGCCGGTGCAACCAGGTCCCCCTCGCGGTGCGTAGAGGCCGTGTCAGCACACATCCCAGGGGGAAATTCCGTGTCCACACACGAGGTGACCGGCCGCGCGCACGACCACCCGGCCGGCCGCTCTGCCGCTCTCCGCTCGCTCCGCCGCCCGCGTGCCGCCCTCGGCGCGCTCGCCGCCGCCTGCGCGCTCGTCCTCTCCGCCACCGGCTGCGCGGCCACCACCTCCTCGGCCGCGACCTCCGCCACCACCGGTCCGGCCACCCGGAACGCGCACCGGCCCACGGCCGCGCCCAGCCGGACCGCGCCCGCCGTGCCCGAGCCGGCCGCGCTCGCCCGGGCCCGGGTCAACGTCGGCGAGGGCGCCACCGTCGGCGTCGGCATGCCGATATCCGTGACCTTCCCGGAGCCGGTCCCGCGGTCCCGGCGGGCGGCCGTCGAACACTGGCTCACCGTCGGCACCGAGCCCGCCGTCACCGGCGCCTGGAGCTGGGTCAAGGACCGCAACCTGCTCGACGGACAGCGCGTCGACTACCGCCCGCCCGCCTACTGGAGGTCCGGCACCCGCGTCACCCTGCGCGTCGGCACCCACGCCGTACGGCACTTCCGCATCGGCCGCTCCCTGACCGCGACCGTCGACGTGCGCCGCCACACGATGACCGTCACGGAGGACGGCAGGCCCACCACGCGCATCCCCGTCACCGCCGGCCGGCCCGGCCTGGACACCTGGAACGGGACCATGGTCGTGATGGACAAGCAGCCCCGGGTCTACATGGACTCCCGGACCGTCGGCCTCGGCGACGCCTACCACGGCTACTACGCCTGGGCCGTGCACGTCACCGCGTCCGGCACCTACGTCCACCAGAACCCGAACGCCGACACCTACGCCGGCCGGTCCAACGTCACCCACGGCTGCGTCGGCCTCGCCACCGACGGCACCGCCGAACGCTTCTACCAGCGGGTCATCCCCGGCGACGTCATCCGTGTCACCGGCTCGAAGGACACCGTCGAGGCCGGCAACGGCTACGGCGACTGGAACCTCGGCTGGTCCGAGTGGCTGGCCCACGGCGCGGCCCGGAAGACCGGGGGAGCGCCACGGTCGTGACCACCCGTACGGCGCCGGGTGCGCGGGGCGTGGAACCGAACCCGAACCGCACGGGCGGCGTGACCGGCGCCAGCGGGCCCTGGTCCCGGCCGTCGTATACCGTGGTGGCCGACACGACCGGGAGCAGGTCGAGGGCGCCGTACCACTCGTGCCGCCCGCCGCCCGCGCTTCCCCGGGTGCGCACCCCGAGCAGCAGCCTCGCGGGCGGGTACGTCAGCACCGTCCAGGCCGGCCGGGCGGCGAGCGGCGCGGGCACGGCGCGCAGGAGCCGGCCCGTGAGGCCGCGCCGGCCGGTGGTGAGGCGCAGGTCCAGCGGGCCGGCCGTGATCTCCCAGTGCCGGCCCGCCACCCGTACGTCGACGGGCGTGACCTCCACGTCGTCGAAGACGTAGGTCGCGGCGATGAAGTCGGCGGTCCGCCGGGAGGGCGCCAGCAGCAGCCGGTGCCCGTCCGACCGCTCGACCATGACGTCGCTGAACCGTCCGAACGGCGACCGGGTCCAGTGGCCCAGCACCACACGGGTGCCGGACGCCGTGCCGGTCCCGACGATCCATCCCTCGAAACGCGTCCGCGTCCGCCGGCCGGGCATCGCGTCACCCGTCAACGGGGACGGGGCGCGGACCGGGCGCCGCCCCGCGGCTTCCCGCCGGACTGCCCGCACCACGGCCTCCCGTACCGCCACCAGGCCGCCAGCCAGCCGGCCTGCATCGCCGCGTCGAGCAGGTACGTGGGGCGGATCCGGCCGAGGGGTACGTAGACGAGGTCCACGGCCAGCAGGGTCACGGCGGACCCGATGCCCGCCCGGCGCGCCTGGCCGAGGGATTCCGGGGCCGGACCGGTGCGCAGCAGGCTCCAGCCGGTCGTGGCGAGCAACCCCGCCGTCGTCCGCTGGAGCCAGACGTCGGTCTTCGGTCCGAAGACCCGCTCGAAGGTGCGCAGGTGCACCAGGGGCCACCCACCGCCGACGAGATTGAACAGGCCCTGGGCCCGGGCGACGGTCACCGCGCTCATCGGCTTCCTCCGGTCACCTCGTGTCCCCCCTGGACACCATGGGTCCCGGGTGACCCGTGGGTGCCCCGGCAAACTGGCCGGCGCGGGTCAGAGGGCGAGAAGCAGGGCGGACAGGGCGGTGAGACCGGCGCACACCGCGAGCGCCACGCCCACGCAGCGCCGCCGCAGCTCGGCGTACCGCTGCTCGTACTCGGCCCGCAGCGACACGCACCGGGCCGCGACGCGTTCGAGGTCGGCCCGGGCCCGCAGCAGACTGTCGGCGACGTACCGGCGCTCGACCTCCTCACGCTGCGCCGTCGTCAGCCAGTCCAGGGAGCCGGTGAACTCCCTGGCGCGCTGCTCCGCCTCCGCGACCCTGGCCTGCCACAGCAGGTAGCCCTCGACCTCGTTGCCGAGGTCGCCGCTCACTCCGGCCCCCTGCTGGGGCGGACCGCTCACCCCTGGCCCCGGTCGCTCGGGATCGCGACGGTGTGGCCCTCCTGCTCCCGCATCGCGATGTCCGGGTGGTGCAGGTCGAACGCCGGGGATTCGCTGCGGATCCGCGGCAGGGTGAGGAAGTTGTGCCGCGGCGGCGGGCAGGAGGTCGCCCACTCCAGCGAGCGGCCGTAGCCCCACGGGTCGTCCACGCCGACCGGCTTGCCGAACTTGGCCGTCTTCCAGACGTTGTAGAGGAACGGCAGGATCGACAGGCCGAGCAGGAAGGAGCTGATGGTCGACACCGTGTTCAGCGCGGTGAAGCCGTCGGCGGCCAGGTAGTCGGCGTACCGGCGCGGCATCCCTTCGGCGCCCAGCCAGTGCTGGATCAGGAAGGTGCCGTGGAAGCCGGTGAACAGCGTCCAGAAGCAGATCTTGCCGAGACGCTCGTCGAGCATCTTGCCGGTGAACTTGGGCCACCAGAAGTGGAAGCCGGCGAACATCGCGAAGACCACCGTGCCGAAGACGACGTAGTGGAAGTGGGCCACCACGAAGTAGCTGTCCGTCACGTGGAAGTCCATGGGCGGGGAGGCCAGGATGACACCGGTCAGGCCGCCGAAGAGGAACGTCACGAGGAAGCCGGTCACCCACAGCATCGGTGTCTCGAAGGACAACGAGCCCTTCCACATCGTGCCGATCCAGTTGAAGAACTTCACCCCGGTCGGTACGGCGATCAGGAAGGTCATGAAGGAGAAGAACGGCAGCAACACGGCGCCGGTGGGGAACATGTGGTGGGCCCACACCGTGACCGACAGGCCGGCGATGGCGATGGTCGCGGCGACGAGGCCCATGTAGCCGAAGATCGGTTTGCGGGAGAACACCGGGATGACCTCGGTGACGATGCCGAAGAACGGCAGCGCGATGATGTACACCTCCGGATGGCCGAAGAACCAGAAGAGGTGCTGCCACAGGATCGGACCGCCGTTGGCCGCGTCGTACACATGGGCGCCGAAGATGCGGTCGGCCGCCAGCGCGAACAGGGCGGCGGCCAGCACCGGGAACGCGAACAGGACCAGGACACTGGTCAGCAGCACGTTCCAGGTGAAGATCGGCAGGCGGAACATGGTCATGCCGGGCGCGCGCATGGCGGTGATCGTGGTGATGAAGTTGACGGCGCCGAGGATGGTGCCGAAGCCGGAGAAGGCCAGACCCAGGATCCACATGTTCCCGCCGACTCCGGGGCTGCGCATCGCGTCGGACAGGGGCGTGTAGGCGAACCAGCCGAAGTCGGCCGCGCCGTTCGGGGTGACGAAACCGGCCATCGCGATGAGCGAGCCGAACAGGTACAGCCAGTAGGCGAACATGTTCAGCCGCGGGAAGGCCACATCGGGCGCGCCGATCTGGAGCGGCATGATCCAGTTGGTGAAGCCGGCGAACAGGGGGGTGGCGAACATCAGCAGCATCACGGTGCCGTGCATCGTGAACAGCTGGTTGTACTGCTCGTTCGAGACGATCTGAAGTCCGGGACGGGCGAGTTCGGCGCGGATGATCAGCGCCATCAGCCCGCCGGCCAGGAAGAATCCGAACGAGGTCGACAGGTACAGGGTGCCGATCGTCTTGTGGTCGGTGGTCGTCAGCCACTTCACCACGACATTGCCGGGCTGCTTGCGCCGGACCGGCAGCTCGTTCTCGTACGAGTCCTCGGCTGGGGCGCCACCGCCCTGGGGTTCGTTGAGGATGCTCACAAGTCGTCCGTCTCCCGATGCTCGCCGTCCGCCCACGACAGGACGTCGGTCACCCGCCATCCTCACCACGCGAGCCCGCCCCCGGGCCTCTGGGCGTGCGAGGTACGGCCATTCGGATGACGGATACACCCGACCGGCCCAACGGACCCCGGCCCCGCCGGGAGCCCGGTGGGGAACGACCTTTCAGAGGGGCTCGTCAGGGGGCGGGCTCGATGTCCCCCGCGAAGACGATCACCTGGTCGATGAGGTTCGTACGGGGCCGCAGGTGCACCACGTCCGTCCCGGCCAGCCGCGGTCCGCCGCCCGGTGTGGTGAAGACCCACTGGTAGCGGGCCCATTCGCCCGGCATGTCCACCGCCGAACAGCGGACCATCGTGCCGGCGCCGGCGGGGTGGCGGCGGATGTCCAGCACGAACCGTTCGACCGCCTCCACTCCCTCGCTGCGGCCCAGCGGACCCCAGAACACCACGTCCGAGGTGAGGGCCTGGGACAGCAGGGAGATCACCTGGCCGTCGTCCCGGGCGTTGAACGCCGAGAGGAACATGTCGATCGCTGACTGCGCGGCTTCTTCCAGCATGCAGCAGTCATACCAGCCGCGCCGGGGCCCGCTGACGGCCTCTCAGCGGGAACCCGCGGTCCCGGCCCGGCGGGGGTGGTGGCGGCTAGGATCCCTGGCATGGCCCTGACCCTGAGCGACGTGGAGCGGTTCGAGGCGGCCCGGCCCCGGCTGGAGGCCATCGCCTATCGCCTGCTCGGCTCCGCGAGCGAGGCCGAGGACGCCGTGCAGGAAACGTTCCTGCGCTGGCAGGCCGCCGGCTCCGACCACATCGAGGTCCCCGAGGCCTGGCTGACCAAGGTCCTCACCAACCTCTGCCTCAACCAGCTCACCTCGGCCCGCGCGCGGCGCGAGACCTACGTGGGCCAGTGGCTGCCCGAGCCGCTGCTCGCCGGGGACCCGATGCTGGGCCCGGCCGACACCGCGGAACAGCGCGAGTCGGTGTCGTACGCCGTCCTCACCCTGCTGGAGCGCCTGTCCCCGGGCGAGCGGGCGGTGTACGTGCTGCGGGAGGCGTTCGACTACCCGCACCGGGAGATCGCCGCGATCCTCGACATCAGCGAGGCCGCGAGTCAGCAGCTCTTCCACCGGGCCAAGAAGCACGTCGCGGACGGCAGGGCCCGTACCGAGATCGACGAGGCCGCCGCCCGGCGGATCGTCGAGGAGTTCCTCGCCGCCGCCACCAGCGGCCGGACCGAGCCGCTGATCCGGCTGCTCACCCAGGACGCCGTCTCGATCGGTGACGGCGGCGGCAAGGTTCCGGCCCGCACGAAGGCGTTCGAGGGCGCGCTCGCGGTCGCGAAGTTCATGCGGGGCCTGTTCAAGCCCGGCAAGGCCAAGCAGAACCTGGTCGGCGGCTCGCCCGCGGTCTACGCCACCACCGCCAACGGCGAGCCGGCCGTCGTGGCGGTCCTCGACGGGCGGGTCATCGGCGTCATCTGCCTGGAGGTCACCGCCGACGGCATCCGGGCGTTCCGCGGCCAGGCCAACCCCGACAAGCTCGAACGCGCGACCCGGCACTGGGCGGCCACCGACCACGGCGAACCCCTGCTCCACGCCTTCTGACCCCGGGCTCCGCGCCCCCCGACCCGATGTGAGGTGCTTCACACCGCGTTCCTGTCAGGAAACGGCGGGCCGCCCGGTTCAAGGGGCGAATCCGCTCAAGACAGGAGTCAGGAAATGCAGCACCGCATCGTCGTCCTCGGAGCCGGATACACCGGAGCCATCACCGCCGGACGCCTCGCCAGGCGGCTGCGCCCCGAAGACGTCGCCATCACCCTCGTCAACGCCGAGCCCGACTTCGTGGAGCGCGTCCGGCTGCACCAGCTCGCCACCGGCCAGGACCTCAGGCCCCGGCCGTTCAGCGAGATGTTCGCGGGCACCGGCGTGGAGCTGAGGCTCGCGCGGGTCACCGGCGTCGACGTCGACCGCAGGACCGTCGCCGTCACCGGCGCGGACAGCGCCGGGGAACTGGAGTACGACACCCTCGTGTACGCCCTGGGCAGCGGCTGGAACGACCAGGGCGTCCCGGGCGTGGCGGAGCACGCCCACGAGATCGCGAGCCGTGCCGGGGCGCTGCGGCTGCGCGAGCGTCTGGCCGGGCTGTCGGCCGGGCAGCCGGTGGTCGTGGTCGGCGGCGGACTCACCGGTCTGGAGGCGGCGGCCGAGATCGCCGAGGCCCGCCCGGACCTCGATGTCACCCTCGCCGCCCGCGGCGGCCTCGGCGACTGGCTCTCGGACAAGGGCCGCGCCCATGTGCGCAAGGTCTTCGCCGGGCTCGGCGTCACCGTGCACGAGCACACCACCGTCACCGCCGTGGCGGCCGACCACGTCACCACCGCCGACGGCGCCTCGGTCCCGGCCGCGGTCACCGTGTGGACCACCGGCTTCGCCGTCCACCCGATCGCCCGGGCCACGAGCCTGGAGGTCACCGGCACCGGGCAGATCGTGGTCGACCGGTCCATGCGCTCGGTCTCGCACCCGGACGTGTACGCCGTCGGCGACGCGGCCCTGGCGATGGGCCCCGGCGACAAGCCGCTGCGGATGTCGTGCGCCTCGGGCGTCCCCGCCGCCTGGCAGGCCGCCGACGCCATCGCGGCGCGCCTGACCGGCCGCAAACTCCCGGAGGTGCCGCTGCGCTACTTCAACCAGTGCATCTCGCTGGGCCGCAAGGAAGGCCTGATCCAGTACGTCACCGCCGACGACCGCGCGGTGCGGGCGGCCCTGACCGGCCGGATCGCCGCCGTGTACAAGGAACTGGTCTGCAAGGGCGCGGCCTGGGGCGTCGCCAACCCGCTCCTGGTGCCGGCCCCGCGGCGGCGCGTGGTGCGGGAGCGGGCGGACGCGGTGGCACCGGCGAACGCACCGGCCTGAGCCAGGGGTCCGGTCCGGCGCTCCGCCTGCGGCGGGCGGACGGCGTCCGGCGCCAGCCGCGCGGGCCACACCGGTTGTCGTCGGCGGTTCGCGGCGACAACCGGGGGGCGCGGGCCGTGGCGCCCTCGTACGGCACGCGGCTCGTGGCCGAACCGTGTGCCGTACGGGACGCGGTGCGCGGGTCCGGCCCGCTCCGGGTCCGGGTGCCACATCCCACGCCGCTCACACCCGTGAACCGGGATGCCGCGGCCGTCAGGCCGGACGGAACGACCGGCGGTCCCGGGAGGGTCACCAGCGCCAGGCGTCCTCGTCGGCGCGCGTGGCCGGGGCGGGCGTGGCCGACGCGGCCGGGGGCGCGTCGTGGCAGGTGAAGCCGAGCCGAGTCAGTGCCCGGCGCATCTCGCCCGAGGTGAAGTCGCGGCGGTCCTGCTTGGTGATCACTTCCCCGACCTGCATGACGGGGTAGACGCGGCGGCCGATGCTCACCGAGACGCCGGTGACCGGTTCGGGCGCGATGCCGCTCATCGACTGCTCGACCTCGCTCTTGATCAGGTCGAAGGGGAAACGGGCGATGACACAGCGCATGGCGGACTCCACAGGGTTGGGGGAGGGACAGCGGAGGGATCGACCGTAGGCTCGCCCCGGACGAGGGGGGCGAATCCCGGTACCTGGACTACGAGTTGTTCCTGGGGGCGGAGCGGCGGGTGCGGGCGGCCGCCCCACGGCCGGCGGCGCGCCCCCGGCGACCGCGGGTGGCGGACCCCGTGCGCTCGCTCCGTTCGGCGGCCGGCACGGTGACCGTGACGGGTACGCCGGAGGGGGTGCGGGCGCCGGTGATGCGGTGCAGCTCGGCCTCGCCCGGGCGGACCCGGACGGTGCTC
The DNA here is from genome assembly GCF_002920615.1 of Streptomyces sp. Ru62. Taxonomy (GTDB): domain Bacteria; phylum Actinomycetota; class Actinomycetes; order Streptomycetales; family Streptomycetaceae; genus Streptomyces. The sequence continues at coordinate 19,148 of NZ_PQSU01000048.1, read as the reverse complement.
GCGGTGATGCCGGCGTCGGCCATCAGGCGGTCCATCGCTCGCCGCTGGTGCGGCAGGACCAGGGTGACGACCGTGCCGGACTCGCCGGCCCGGGCGGTACGGCCGCCCCGGTGCAGGTAGTCCTTGTGGTCCCCGGGCGGGTCGACGTTGACGACGAGGTCGAGGCCGTCGACGTGGATGCCGCGGGCGGCGACGTTGGTCGCCACCAGGACCGTGACGTGGCCGTCCTTGAACTGGGCGAGGGTGCGGTTGCGCTGGGGCTGGGACTTGCCGCCGTGCAGGGCCGAGGCACGCACCCCGACGGACAGCAGGTGCCGGGCCATCCGGTCGACCGCGTGCTTGGTGTCCAGGAACATGATCACGCGCCCGTCCCGGGCGGCGATCTCGGTCGCGGCGGTGTGCTTGTCGTCGTCGTGCACGTGCAGCAGATGGTGCTCCATGGTGCTGACGGCGCCCGCGGACGGGTCGACCGAGTGCACGACGGGATCGTGGAGGTAGCGCCGTACCAGCAGGTCGATGTTGCGGTCCAGGGTGGCCGAGAACAGCAGCCGCTGGCCGCCGTCGGCGACCTGGTCGAGCAGGGCGGTCACCTGCGGCATGAAGCCCATGTCGGCCATCTGGTCGGCCTCGTCCAGAACGGTGACGGCGACCTGGTCCAGCCGGCAGTCGCCCCGTTCGATGAGGTCCTTCAGCCGGCCGGGTGTGGCGACGACGACCTCGGCGCCGCCGCGCAGCGCGCTCGCCTGGCGGCCGATCGACATGCCGCCGACCACCGTGGCGAGCCGCAGCCTGAGGGCGCGGGCGTACGGGGTGAGCGCGTCGGTGACCTGCTGGGCCAGTTCCCGGGTGGGGACGAGGACGAGCGCGAGCGGCTGCCGGGGCTGGGCCCGCTGCCCGTCCAGACGGGCCAGCAGCGGCAGACCGAAGGCGAGCGTCTTGCCCGAGCCGGTGCGCCCGCGGCCCAGCACGTCCCGGCCGGCCAGCGCGTTGGGCAGCGTGGCCGCCTGGATCGGGAAGGGAACGGTGACGCCTTCGGCGCCGAGCGCGGCCAGCAGGCGTGCGGGCATGTCCAGCTCGGCGAACGTCTCGACCGCCGGCAGCGGTTCGGTGAGGGTGACCGGCAGGGCGAACTCCTGCCGGCGGGTGCCGGAGCGCGCGCCCGCGCCGCTCCTGCGTCCGGTGCCCGGACGGGGGGTCTGCCGGCCCTGCTCCTGCGTACGGGAGCGGCCGCCGCGCGTGCCGCCGGCCGTCCGGGTGGACGTCCGGTCCGCGCGGAAGCGGCCTGGGTCGCCGCCGGTGCGACGGGTGCGGTTCATGAGGGAACCTTCCTCGATGCGGCGTATCGAGGAATTCCGCCCAGCGGTGAACGAGCCGCGCGTGGATTCACAAGAATGAGCCGACGGAAATGCGAAAATCCGGCCCGGGCCGGGAAAACAATGGGCTGGGGCCCGCACCCCGAGAGCGCGGGCCCCAGCACCATGTAGCGCGTCAGCGTCAGGCGGGAACGATGTTCTCGGCCTGCGGGCCCTTCTGGCCCTGCGTGACGTCGAAGGTAACCTTCTGGCCTTCCTGAAGCTCGCGGAAGCCGGAGGTGGCGATGTTCGAGTAGTGGGCGAACACGTCGGCGCCGCCGCCGTCCTGCTCGATGAAGCCGAAGCCCTTTTCCGCGTTGAACCACTTCACGGTGCCAGATGCCATATTGAATCTCCCTTGGGGGGCAATGCCGGACTCCGCACTTTACGGAGCCGAGTCGCCGCGATGATTACCCCTCCGGAAGAATCCGGAAAGCTCTGCAAAGAAAAAATCTCTGGCAACCAAAACTGCAACTGCTATCACGCTAACACAGGCCGGCCGGAAGCCCCATGTGTTTTCGTGATCGTCCAAGTATTCTCATGTCGTCGTGGTCGGAATTTCTGTAGCGGCGGATCTAGGTATCCGTAGGGCGTTCGTCGAGCCTGCGGCGCATGTCCCGGTTCACGCGGAGGGCGTCGTCGAGCTGGTCCTCCAGGGAGATGATGCGGCACGCGGCCTCGATGGGCGTGCCCTGGTCCACGAGCTCCCGGGCGCGGGCGGCGATGCGCAGCTGGCGGCGCGAGTACCGGCGGTGGCCGCCCTCCGAACGCAGCGGGGTGATCAGGTCGGCCTCGCCGATGGCCCGGAGGAAGGCGGGAGTTGTGCCGAGGACGTCGGCGGCCCGCCCCATCGTGTAGGCGGGGTAGTCGTCGTCGTCCAGGTTGTCGGCGGGGGCGTTCTCTGCGGGCATAGCACCTTCGTCTCGGGGACGCGGTGAGGAACCCGGGCATGTGCGGCACCCGTGTCCCGAGGTGTTCGGTACCCTCCGCGTCGTCCGACAACCCTAACTCCGGCAGCCCAGGAGATCTGTCCCCGCCGCGACAGACTTCCTCGCTACGGCCGCCGCAGCAGCCCCCGCTCCATGGCCACCACCACCGCCCTCGTCCGGTCGTTCACGTCGAGCTTGGCGAACAGGCGCAGCAGATGCGTCTTCACCGTGGCCTCGGCGATCATCAGGCGCCTGCCGATCTCGGCGTTGGTGAGGCCGTCCGCGACGGCGTCGAGGACGTCGGTCTCCCGGTCGGTCAGCGGGTCGTGCACGGGCCGCCGCATCCGTGCGACCAGCTTCTCGGCGACCCGGGGAGCGAGGACCGTCTCGCCGCGCGCCGCCGCGTGGATGGCGTCGACGAGCTGCTCACGGGTGGTGTCCTTGAGCAGGTAGCCGATGGCACCGGCCTCCACCCCGCGCTCGATGTCGGCGTCGGTGTCGTACGTCGTCAGGATCAGCACCCGGGTCCGCGGGTGGCGGGCGACGATCTCGGTGGTCGTCGCCACCCCGTCGAGCACGGGCATCCGCAGGTCGACCAGGGCCACGTCGGGGTCGTACCGCTCCACGAGGCCGAGCGCGGCGCGCCCGTCGCCGGCCTCGCCGACGATGTCGATGCTGTCCTCACCGGCGAGCAGGGCGAGGACCCCGGCCCGCATGACGGCGTGGTCGTCCACCACGACGACCCGCAGTGCTCCCGTGCTCATGCCTCCACCTCGCCCGTCAGGGGGACCACCGCCAGGATCCGCGTCCCGTCGCCCACCGAACTCGTCACCGTGAGCCTCCCGCCCAGTTCCGCCAGACGCTTGCGCATGCCGTCGAGCCCGAAGCCCCGCGACTGCTCCACCACGAACCCGGTGCCGTCGTCGGTGACCTCCAGCTCGACACCGTACGGACGCCGGGCCAGCACCACCCCGACGGTGGAGGCGCGCGCGTGCTTGCGCACGTTGGCCAGGGACTCCTGGGTGCAGCGCAGCAGCGCGATCCGGGTCTGCTGGTCGCACTCCAGGTCCGCCAGGTCGGCGACCACGGTGAGCCCCGTGTCCTCCGCGAAGCGGTCCAGCGTACGGCGCAGGGTCCGCGCCACCGAGCCGGCCGCTACCCGGCCCGGACCGGGCTGCCGGGCCGAGCCGACCAGCTCCCGGGCCTCGGCCAGGTTCTCCCGGGCGGTGGACTCGATCGACCGCAACTGCTGGACGCTGCGCGCCGGATCGCCGGCCATGCCCTCCCGTGCCGCCTCCGCGAGCACGATGATCGACGCGAAGCCCTGCGCGAGCGTGTCGTGGATGTCCCGTGCGATGCGTTCCCGTTCGTCCGCCGCGCCCTGCCGCTGGTGCGCCTCGGAGAGCTGCGCCTGGGTTCGCTCCAACTCCTCGATGAGCCGGGCCCGTTCGCTGCTCTGCTCGACCACCGAGTGCGCCCACAGGCCGATCAGCACGCCCACCGCGACCACGATCAGGGTGGAGACCACCGTCTCGCCGAAGAACTCCGCCGACCAGCCCTGCCGGACCAGGGCCCCGGCCAGCGTGGATCCGGTGGCCAGAGCGAGGAAGACCATCGAGACCCGGGGCGTGCGCCCGAACATCCAGTAGTGCGGCAGCGTCACCATGAACAGCGCCGCGTAGCTGCTGCCCAGGTACGCCAGCCCGCCGAGCGCGAGCACGAGCACCGAGAGGTAGACGTGCGGACGGACGACGGGATTGCGCGGGAAGCGGTCGAGCGCCGCGTAGCACAGCACCACGCAGGCGAGCAGTCCGAGCGCCTGGTACGCGCTCCCGCCGGGCGGGGCGGTCGCCACCAGCCCGACGGCCATCGCCCCGAACAGCGCCCAGCACACCGTGTTCCACCGGCGCAGCGACATGGCCCAGAAGGCACCGGACGAGGGGTCGGCGAGAGCGGTCATACCGATCAACGTACGTCGACCACCGCTCGCCCGTCCGCCGGATGCGCCGGGGCCCCGGCGCCGCGTCCCGCGGTCCGCGCGGGCCACCAACTCGCCTCGCCGAGCAGCAGCATCGCGGCCGGCAGCACCATGATCCGGACGATGAACGCGTCGAGCAGCACGGCGACCGCGAGGACGAAGCCGATCTGCTTCATCTCGATGATGTGCAGGAAGACGAAACTCACGAAGACGGTCGTCATCACCACCGCCGCGCTGGTCACCACGCTCGCCGACCTGCGGATGCCGTCGAGCACGGCCTGCCGCGTGGACACGCCCGCGAGCACGGCCTCCCTGATCCGGCTCACCACGAACACCTGGTAGTCCATCGAGAGTCCGAAGAGGATCACGAAGAGGAACAGCGGAACGCGCGACCCGATCGAGCCGGTGGAGTGGAAGTCCAGCACCCCCTCGGCCCAGGTCCCCTGGAAGACGAGGACGAGCAGCCCGAGCGAGGCCGCCGCGGAGAGCAGGTTCAGCAGGACCCCGATGAGGGCCAGCACCAGCGAGCGGAACGCGTACGCGGTCATCGCGAACGTCACGAGCAGCAACGCGCCGAGGACCAGCGGGAGCTTGCCGTTCTGGTGGGCGGGATAGTCGGTGTACCGGGCCACGTCACCGCTCACCGCGAACTCGGCCCCGCCGACCCGGCCGACGGTCGCGGGCAGGTACGTGTCGCGGAGGTGGCCGAGGGAGTCGTACGCCTGCTCGGAGTTGCCCAGGTACGGCACCCTCAGTTCCAGCACGCTGATCCGGTGGTCGGCCGAGGTCCGGACGGGCGAGGCCCCGCTGAACAGCGGGTCGGCGTCGGCGCGCCGGGCCAGCTCGCGCAGCGCCCCGGCGACCTCGCCGGAGCGCGCGGCGTCGGCGCGTACGACGACCTGGTGCGTCACCCGCTGCTCCGGGAAGGCCTCGTTGAGGCGGTCGTAGACCCGCATGGCCGGGATGTCCCGGGAGTGCGTGTCCCGGCTCATCTCGGTGATCTTCAGCCCGGCCAGCGGGGTGGCGAGCGCCAGCAGGGCGAGGACGGAGACGCACAGGGTGGCCAGCGGGTGCCTGCGCGCCGGACGCAGCAGGGCGTTCCACACCCGGCCGCCGCTGTCGCCGCCACGCGTCCGGCGTGGCGGCTTCCCGCGCCCGGCCCGGCGCAGCGCCCTGCGCTCGGCCCGCTGACCGAGCTTCACCAGAAGCGCGGGCAGCGCCGTCAGCGAACTGGCCACCGCGACCAGGACGACCACGATCGTGCCGGTGGCCAGCGAGGAGAAGATGACGTCGGAGGCGAGGTACAGCGTCGCGGTGGACGCCACGACCGCGAACCCCGAGACCACGACCGCCCGGCCGGAGGTCGCCGCGGCCAGTTCCACCAGCGCCTCGGCGCTCAGCCGGCCGGCCGCGCGGGCGCGCTCCTCACGCTCCCGCTTGAGGTGGAAGAGGGTGTAGTCCACGCCGACCGCGAGGCCGATCATCAGGATGACGTTCGTGCCGACCCCGGCGTCGGGGGAGAGGTGCGAGGCGACCATCGACAGGCCGACGGCCGCCGCGATCGAGGACAGCGCGAGCAGCAGCGGCACCCCGGCCATGGTCACGGACCCGAAGACGACCAGCAGGGTGATGAGAGTGACGGGAAGGGTGATCTTCTCCGAGAGCGCCAGGTCGTGGCCGCGCTGCTCGTCCACGCCCTTGCTGATGGAGGGACTCCCGGTCTCTTCGAGGAGCAGCGCGGGACGGGCCCTGCCCACCGCCTCCGTCTGCGCGACCAGCGCGTCGACCTTGTCCTTCGCGTCCCGTTCCTCGCCCTTCAGGGCCACCGCGACCATGAGGGTCCGGCCGTCCCGGGACCACACCGGACCGGCCACACCGGCGACTTCGGGAAGCCGCTCCATCCGCGCGGTCAGCTCCTCGGCGGCGGCCCGGGCCGCCGCCCGGTCGAGAGGACCCGACCGTGCCGAGATCAGCACCTGCTCGGTCGAGAGCCGTTCCAGGTGGCCCTCGGCGGCCATCGCCTCCGCCCGCCCGGCCTCCCCGACCCGGTAGTCGGCCGTTGTCGCGTTGTGCGTGCCGACGGCACCGCCGACCCCCAGGCACACCCCCACGAACACGAGCCAGCCGACCACGGCCCGCCAGGGGTGCCGGGCGCTCCAACGCGCCATCCGTACGGTGAGTGAATTCATACGGAAAGGCTTGTCGCTGGGCCCAACCGGCGGACAGAGGTACCTGGTTGAACTTCCCGTCCACCGATCGGTGGACGGGGTGCGTGCTCACCCCGCCCCCGTCCCGGGGCGCCCGGCCCCGGGACGGGGTCGCCGACTCGGCTATGTGTTGGGCTCCGCCGCGCTGATCTGGCTCAGCGCGGAGTCGGTGTCCCGCTCGACGGCCAGGTCGCCCAGGGAGACGATGCCGACCACGCGGTCCCGGTCGGGGTCGACCACCGGCAGGCGGCGCACCGCCTTCTCCCGCATGAGGCCGACCGCGCGGTCGATCGGGTCGTCCGGGGTGACCGTGGTCAGGTCGGTGCTGCACGCGTCCTCGACGTGCACACCGCTGACGTCACCGCCCTCGGCGAGGATCCGCACGGTCAGGTCCCGGTCCGTCACCAGGCCCCGCGGGTGGCCTTCCTCCGTCACCAGGACCGCGCCGATGTCCTCGTCCCGCATACGGCGGGCGACGTCGGCGACGTACTCCTGCGGGCTCACCTCGACCGGCGGGGCGGTCATCACGTCCCGCACCATGTGTGCTGTCGCCATGGCAGAACCTCCGAATACGTGTCTCGTCGTGTCGGCTCTCGTTCGTGCCGGTGCGTTAGCCGGACTACCACGAATACGGCGATCCATGTCTGCTTCGCTGGGATATGTGCGATATGTACGTCGGTGTACGCGTCTGTCTCCATGGGCACCCGTCAGTCACTCCCACCCCTCGGGCAACACCTGACCGCACCAGCGGGAGGAAGCATGATCAGCCATCGGCATCTGGTGGAAGAGGTGGCGTCACGGGCCCGCCTCGGTGACGAGGAGGCCGCCGACGCCGCCGTGCACCTCGTCCTCGCGGCGCTGAGCAGTCGTCTCGACCCACCGCACCGGGAGCACCTGCGGCAGGCCGTGCCGCCCCATGAGCGTGGCGCGCTGGAAATCGGCGCGCTGCGGAACGGTACCGGGGAGCGGCGCGGTGGCGAGGCGCCGCACGGCTCGGCCGACCCGCTCGACGCGTTGCTGGCCGACGTGGCCCGGCCCGTGGACGCCACCCCGGAGCAGGCGCTGTTCCTGGCGCAGACGGTGGTCTCCCGGATCACGGCCGCGGACACCGGCCTGGAGGCCGACCTGCGCGGCGCCCTGCCGGAGGAGTTCGGCCCGCTGTTCACCGAACCCGGTCCGCGGCCCGGACGGTCGGCGGACCGCTGACCTCCGGGGCGGGCCGCCCACCTGAGCCGCCCGCCCCGGCCCCGCCGTAGGCCGCGCATTATGGACTTGCTGGTCCATTTTCTGCGGCGCACAGTGGTCCGCGCACCGCGAGACAAGGGAGATCGCACCATGAGCGGACGGCTGCGGAACAAGACGGCGCTGGTCACGGGATCGACCAGCAACATCGGACAGGCGATCGCGGAGGCGTTCGCCGCGGAGGGGGCCCACGTCATCGTGTCCGGCCGGAACCGGGAACGAGGGGCACAGGTCGTCGAAGGGATCCGCGCGGCCGGCGGCCGGGCCGACTTCCTGGCGGCGGACCTCGACGGCAGCGCCGAGGCCTCCCGGGACCTCGCCGCCCGGGCCCGCGAGACCCTGGGCGGGCGGATCGACATCCTGGTCAACAACGCGGGCATCTACCCCGCCCCCGGCACCACCGCCACCGACGAGAAGACGTTCGACGAGGTCTACGGGGTGAACGTGAAGGCGCCGTTCTTCCTCACGGCCGCCGTCGTCCCCGGCATGACGGAGTCCGGTGGCGGGGCGATCATCAACCTCGGCTCCTGGATCACGCGACTGGCCGTTCCCGTCGCCGCGCTCTACAGCTCGACCAAGGGAGCCATGGAGACGCTCACCCGGGCGTGGGCCGCGGAGTTCGGCCCGCTGGGCGTGCGGGTGAACGCCGTCTCACCGGGCGTGATCGCTCCCCCGGCGCCGGAGGGCGGCGAGCCCCACCCGGGCGAGGTCATGATGAAGGGCACGCCGGCCGGCGGCACGGGCACGCCGGACGCCATCGCCCATGCCGCGGTCTGGCTGGCCGGCGACGAGGCGGCCTTCGTGCACGGAGCCGTGGTGGACGTCGACGGGGGCAGGACGAGCGTCGCCGTCATCGCCGCCTAGCCCCGGTCAGCCGGCTGGCCGAGGAGCCGGTCAGCCGGCTGGTCGAGGGACCCTGGTCGGGGCGGTGGTGTCGTCGGCGTCCCGTCGCCGGGTGCGGGCGTTCCGCCGGACCGGGACCGAGCGGTGAGTCGGACCGGGCAGCCGTGACGAGAGGCCGCCCGCCTCGCCGGGTGGGCCGGGGCGGGTACCCGGGCGGCAGGCGCGTGCGGCTGTCCGGGCCGGTGCGTCCGTGGGCAGGAGGGTTCCCGGCCGCGACGGGGCATACGGAAGATCAGGCGCCGGAGGCACCGGACGACGTACACGCGCGGCGACCCGCGAGCACAGGAGGCCACGACATGGCAGGGGCGGAGAGAACCGGGACCGACCGGCGGCGACAGCGGGCCGAGCCCCGTGCCCGGGCCCGGCTCGCCGACGCGGTGGAAGCCATCGGCGCCGGGGCGTACGTCGTCGACGACCAGGGCCACATCCTCGCCGCGAACACCCCCGCCGAGCGCCTGCTGCGCCGGCCCGCCGCGGACCTGCTCGGCCAGGACGCCCATGACCTGCTGCACCGCGGGCCGCAGGGCCAGCCACTGCCCACGACACAGTGCGCCATGCGGCAGGCGTTCCACGCCGGAAATCCGGCGCAGGGCCACGAGGAGCACTTCCTGCGCGGTGACGGTTCCCTGCTGCCCGTCTCCTGGATGATCGCCCCGTACGACCTCGGCGACGGCGGCGACCGGCGGACCGGCACCCTCGTCGTCTTCCACACCCCCGAGCGGGCGGACTCCGACGAGCCGCGCCCGGAGCGGGCCAGCGAGTCGCTGACCGACTTCGAGCGGCTGGCCCTGCTCGCCGAGACCACCACCCGGCTGACCTCCACCCTCGATGTCGACGAGGCACTGCGCCGGCTGGTGTCCCTGGTGCTGCCCCGGCTGGCGGACTGGGCCGTCATCGACCTGATCACCGAGCACGACGAGGTGTGGCGCACCGCCGTGGTACACGCCGAGGACGACCGTCTGGTGCACCACGAGAACCTCGAAGGGCCGATGCCGCCGGTCCCCGAGGAGTCGCCGATGCCGCTGTCCCGGGCGCTGCGCGGAGTGGCCTCCGCCCTGGCCGGGCCGGCCACGTACCGGCGTGCCCCGGATTCCGGCATCGCCGTCGAGCAGCGCCGCCTGTTCGAGGCCACGGGCATCCACTCGGCCGCCATCGCCCCCATCCGCGGTACCCGGGAGGTCCTCGGGGCCCTCACCCTGGGCCGGGCCGAGAAGCCGGGGGACTTCACCAGCGCCGACCTGCCCCTGCTGGAGGACATCGCCCGCCGCGCCGGCGTGGCGCTGGACAACGCCCGCCTCTACCAGCGCCAGCGCGCGGTCGCCGAGACCATGCAGAACCACCTGCTGCCGCAGATGCCGCGGGTCCCCGGCCTCCAGATGGCCGTCCGCTACCTGCCCGCCCCGGACGCCTCCCAGGTCGGCGGCGACTGGTACGACGCCTTCACCCTGTCCGACGGTTCCACCGCCCTGGCCATCGGGGACGTCGTGGGCCACGACCTGGAGGCCGCGGCCGGCATGGCCCAGCTGCGCAACATGCTCCGCGCCTACGCCTGGTCCCAGCAGGAACCGCCCAGCCGTATCGTCCAACGGCTCGACGAGGCGATCATGCCCATCACCGACGTCACGATGGCCACCCTCGTCCTCGCCCGGCTCACCCGGACGGGCGACGGCAACTGGCAGCTGACCTGGACCAACGCAGGACACCCCCCGCCCCTGCTCGTCACCCGCGACGGCCTGGCCGACTACCTCACCGAAGGCCACAGCCTCCTGCTGGGAACGGGGGTCCGCGCGCCCCGCCCCGACGCCAGCGTGCTGCTGCCCCCGGGCTGCACCCTGCTGCTGTACACCGACGGCCTCATCGAGGCACCCGGCCACACCCTCGACGAGGGTCTCAACCGGCTGCGCCAGCACGCCGCCGCCCTCGCCCACCGCCCGCTGCCGTCCCTCACCGACCAGCTCCTGCGCCGCGTCCACCCGCCCGGCCTCGACGACGTGGCCCTCCTCGCCCTGCGCACACCGCCCCAGTCCGACCCGGGTCGTACGGCGCCCAGGAGACGGTGAGTCAGCCGGTCCCGCGCGGCTCGTGCCCGCGGCCCTCGGCCGTCTCCAGCAGCCCCACGAACATGGTCCGGTGGAGCACTTCCACGTGCCGGCGCGCGATGTCGGCCGCCGCCGCGGTGTCGCCGGCCCGCAGGGCGTCGACCAGGGCGCGGTGCTCCCGGTTGGACTCCCGCAGGGCGTCCATCGGGTACGGCAGGTAGTAGCGGTACAGCCGCTGGAGCACGCCCCGGTAGGCCTCGGCCGCCGCGGGCACGCCGGTGGCGGCGGCGACGGCGAGGTGGAACCGCTCGTCGCAGCCGTGGAACTCCGCCCAGGTCGGAACCTGGTCCATCTCGTCGGCCAGCCGCTCCAGGTGCGCCAGGGCGGCTTCGTCGGCGTTGCGAGCGGCCAGGTGGGCGAGGCCGCACTCCAGCACGAGCCGCTGGTCGACGAGCGCATGGACCTCGCTGTTCTGCGCGCGGTAGGAGTCCATCGCGCCCACCACGCCCCGGGCGGGCCGCTCGGCGACCCGGGTGCCTCCGTTGCGGCCCCGGCGGCGCTCCAGGACGCCGTCCTGGCAGAGCGTGGACAGGGCGCGGCGGACGGTGATCTCGCCGACGTCGAGCGCCGCGGCGATCCGGTCGGTCGGCGGAAGCTTCTCGCCCGGGGCGAGCAGCCCCAGGTCGACGGCGAGCCCGATGCGCGCGCGCACGGTGTCCAGGGCCGTGAGCCGGCGTATGCCGTCGAGCGCGGGGGCGTTGAACGGCAGGGCCGCCGCGGCGGCCGGCCGCGCACCGGCCGGCTGCGTGTCGGGGCCGTCCTGGGGGTGAGGCATGTCGTCAATGTAGCGAGGCCGGAATACGGATCAAAATGAGCCTATTGATTAACAGCTCACCTTGAGCTAATTTCCTGGCCATGTCCCGCCCCCTCCCCCTCGCCCTCGTCCAGGCGCCTCCCCGCCCGGCGACGGCGCCCCTGTCCGGATTCGCCGAGGACGTCGAGGACCTGCTGGCCCGCTTCCCGCAGACCCGCCTCGCCGTGTACCCGGAACTGCATCTGTGCGGCGTCGACGGTCCGCCGTCGGCGGCCGGGCAGCTCCAGGAGGCCGCCGAGCCGCTGGACGGCCCCCGCTCCCGGCAGCTCGCCGAGCTCGCCGGTGACCTGGGCATCTGGCTCGTACCGGGCACCGTGTGCGAGCGCGGCGAGCGGGGTGAGCTGTTCAACACGGCGCCGGTCTACTCGCCCGACGGCCGCCTCGTCGCCTCGTACCGCAAGATCTTTCCGTGGCGGCCGCACGAGCCGTACGACCCCGGCGACCGCTTCGTCGTGGCGGACCTGCCCGGCGCCGGCCGTATCGGCATCTCGATCTGTTACGACGCCTGGTTCCCGGAGGTGGCGCGCCACCTGGCCTGGCTGGGCGCCGAGGTGATCGTCAACCCGGTCATGACCACCACCGCCGACCGCGCCCAGGAACTCGTCCTGGCCCGGGCCAACGCCATCGCCAACCAGGTCTTCGTGCTCAGCGTCAACACCGCCGGCCCCGTCGGCACCGGCCGCAGCCTGGTGGTGGACCCCGAGGGACGGGTGCGCGCCGAGGCCCCCGACTCGGCCGCCACCGTGCTGACCGACGTCCTTGACCTGGACGACGTCACGCGCGTGCGCACCTTCGGCACGGCGGGGCTCAACCGCATGTGGGACCAGTTCACCGACGCCGACACCCCGATCGACCTGCCGCTGTACGGCGGCCGTATCGACCCCCGCCGCTGGCGCCCCGCCACCGGCTGAGCCTCCCCATCCGCTCGTCCGTCCCCCCGGTGCTCCCCCTGGAGCCCGTCATGGAGCCCGCTATGGAGCCCGCTATGGAGAACGCCACCGCCCAGGGCCTCACCCGTGCGCTGACGCTCAGATCCGTCGTCCTGTTCGGCCTCGCCTACATGACCCCGCTGATCGTGCTCGGCACGTTCGGCGTCGTGGCCGAGAGCACCGGCGGCACCGTGCCCACCGCCTATCTGCTGGCCCTGCTCGCCATGCTGTTCACCGCGCACAGCTACGGGAAGATGGCCGCCGCGCACCCCGTGGCCGGGTCGGCGTACACCTACGTCCGCAGGGCCATCGACTCCCGGGTGGGCTTCCTGATCGGCTGGGCCACCCTGCTCGACTACTTCTTCCTGCCCATGGTCATCTGGCTGATCGGCGGGGCCTACCTCCAGGCCCAGTTCCCCGGTGTGCCGTTCTGGGTGTGGATCATCGGCTTCATCGTGCTGACCACCGCCCTGAACGTGCGGGGCATCAAGACGGCGGAGCGGGCCAACGACCTGCTCATGACCTTCCAGGTGCTGGTGATCGGCATCTTCGTCGCGCTGTCCCTGCGGCACGTGCTGCACGTCGGGGGCGCCGGGGCGCTGGCCGGCACGGCACCGTTCGCCAACCACGCCACCACCCTGGCGGGCATCTCCGCCGGAGCGGCGATCGCGGCCTACTCCTTCCTCGGCTTCGACGCGGTCACCACGCTCACCGAGGAGACCATCGAGCCGCAGCGCACCATGCCCCGGGCCATCCTGCTGATCGCCCTGATCGGCGGCGGCATCTTCGTGGCCGTCGCCTGGGCCACCCAGCTGGCCCATCCCGGCAGCTCCTTCGACGACCCCAGCTCGGCCGCCTTCGAGATCGCCCGGACCATCGGCGGCGACCTGTTCTCGTCGGTCTTCCTGGCCGGCCTGGTGGTGGCCCAGTTCGCGTCCGGCATCGCCGCGCAGGCGAGCACGTCCCGGCTGCTGTACGCCATGGGCCGCGACTCCGTCCTCCCGCGCCGGATCTTCGGCCACATCCACCCCCGCTACCGCACCCCGGTCCTCAACATCCTCCTCACCGGCGTGGTCGGCCTGATCGCCCTGCGGCTGAGCGTCGCGACCTCCACCTCCTTCATCAACTTCGGCGCCTTCATCGCCTTCACCTTCGTCAACTTCTCGGTCATCGCCACGTACCTGCGCGAACGGCGCGCGGGCCGCCGCCCCGGCCCGCTGGGCCATGTGATCGCCCCCGCGATCGGCGCCGCGGTGGACATCTGGCTCCTGACCCACCTCGACACCAAGGCCCTCGTCCTCGGCGTCATCTGGCTCACCCTCGGCATCTGCTACCTCGCCTACCTGACCCGGGGCTTCCGCACGCCCCCGCCGGAGCTGACCTTCGAGGAGGAGCAGCCGGTCGTCACCGAGCGGGTGTGAATCCCGGGACCGGCCGCGGCGCGGTGCGGTGCCCGCGGTGCCGGCCGGCCGGGTGAACCGGCGTCACGGGGCCGGAAAAGGGGCGCGGCGCCACCCACCCGGGGAACGGGCAGGGCGGCGCCGCGCGTCGCAGCGGGGACTCAGCCGGGGAAGGGCTTGCTGGCGTCCTCATCGGCCTTGATGCACGCGTCGAGCTTCTTCTGGATGGCGGCAGCCTCGCTCAGCGCCTTCTTGGCCGCCGCGGTCTCCCCGAGCTGCTTCAGCCTCGCGGCCTTGTCCTTGAGGGCGGCTATCTGCTGCCGCATCTGGTTCTTGTTGCAGGTGATGGCGGCCTTGGTGGAGACCGCGCCCCGGCCGGCCGGCGTGGCGGCGTGGGCGGGCACCGAGGTGATGAGGAAGCCGCCGACGACGGCCGCGGAGACGGCCAGGGCGGAAAGGCGCTTGGTCATGAGGTGATTCCCCCGTGAACGGCTTGAGTTGGTCGAAGTCGATCTTACGGGGAGCGGGCCGGTGCGCCGGCGCGGGGCGGCCGCGGGTCGAGTGCCCGGCCGCCCCGCCCCGACGGTGGTCTACCGCAGCGAGCGGAAGCCCGTACGGATCTCCCGGACGAGCAGCTCCGGCTGCTCCCAGGCGGCGAAGTGGCCGCCCTTGTCGAGCCTGTTGTAGTGGACGAGGTTCGGGTACGCCTGCTCCGCCCAGCTCCTCGGGGCCTGGTAGAGCTCGTCGGGGAAGACGCTCACGGCGACCGGGAGGCGCACACCGTTGACGCCGAAGAACGGGGTCCTGTTCTCCGCGTAGAGGCGGGCGGCGGAGACCGCGGTGTTGGTCAGCCAGAACAGCGTGATGTTGTCCAGGACGTCGTCGCGGGTGAGGCCCTCGGCGTGCCCGGCGAAGGCGCGGGAGATCAGGGCGAGGCTGGCCGCGTCGTGGTCGAGCAGGAAGGCGGCCAGGCCGACGGGGGAGTCGGCGAGCCCGGTCAGCGTCTGCGGTCGCGAGCCCATCATGTAGGCGTAGTAGACGTGCCGGTAGACGAAGTCGAGCTGCTCGACCGCCGTCTGCTCCTCGTCGGACAGCGTCAGCCCCTCGGGCAGCGGGTCGCCCTTCGCGAGCGCGGCGTCGATGGCGGGCGGGACGACGCCGGGCATGTTGGTGTGGATGCCGATCAGGCCCTCGGGCTCCTGCACGCCCATGAGGTCGGTCACGATCGCGCCCCAGTCGCCGCCCTGCGCGACGTACCGGGTGTAGCCCAGGCGCTTCATCAGCTCTCCCCAGGCGCGCGCGATGCGCTCGGGGCCCCAGCCGGTGGTGGTCGGCTTGCCCGAGAAGCCGTAACCGGGCATGGAGGGGATCACCAGGTGGAAGGCGTCCGACGCGCTCCCGCCGTGGTTCGTGGGGTCGGTGAGCGGCCCGACGATCTTCAGCTGCTCGACGACCGAGCCGGGCCACCCGTGGGTCACGATCAGCGGCAGCGCGTCCTCGTGCTTCGAGCGGACGTGGATGAAGTGGATGTCCAACCCGTCGATCTCGGTGATGAAGTGCGGCAGGGCCTTCAGCCTCGCCTCGGCCCTGCGCCAGTCGTACTCCGACGCCCAGTAGCGCGCGAGTTCCTGGACGGTGGCGAGCTGTGTGCCCTGCGACTGGTCCGCGACCGTCTCCTTCTCGGGCCACCGCGTGGCCAGGACGCGTGCCCGCAGGTCCTGGAGCTCCGCCTCGGGGAACTCGAAGGTGAACGGCCGGATCGCCGACGTTCCGGGGTTGGTGGACATGGGTGTGGTTCTCCTTGCTGTCGCCGGCGACCTCGCGTTGCCGGCACCTCCACGGTGGCCCGCAGCGGGGTCGACTCGGCCCCGGGAGAACCCCGGGGCCGGCCCCGTGCGTGAACCCCCGGGGTCGTCAGGCCGGGCCCTGGGGTTCTCGTGCGTGGGCCGCCGCGTGCGGTCCCGTGCAGGCGCCCCGGCGGCTGGTGCGTGTGGATCCCTGGGTGGGTCCGGGCCGGGCCCTGGGTGCTCTCGTGCATGGGGCCTCACGGCCGGTCCCGTGCAGGCGCCCCGGCGGCTGGTGCGTGTGGATCCCTGGGTGGGTCCGGGCCGGGCCCTGGGGTGCTTCCGTGCATGGGGCCTCACGGCCGGTCCCGTGCAGGCGCCCCGGCGGCTGGTGCGTGTGGATCCCTGGGTGGGTCCGGGCCGGGCCCTGGGGTGCTTCCGTGCATGGGGCCTCACGGCCGGTCCCGTACACGGATCCCGGGTTCGGCCGAGCCGGACCCCCGTCGCCTCGGCCGGTGGCTGACCCCCGCGGCAGTGCGCCGGCAGGTCCGGAACACCCGGAACGCACTACGGTGGCTATGGCGGCCCCCAGGCGGCCGCGAGCCCTGCGGGACGCATCAGGCGGTGCATCAGGCGGCGGATCAGGAGATCGATCATGGGGGCGCATCCCATCGACACCCCGGTCGGACTGCTGGGGCGGGGGCGGGAGCTGGCCGTGCTGGACCAGGTGCTGGCCACCGCGCGGGCGGGCACCAGCGCGGTCCTGGTCCTTCGCGGCGAGGCGGGGATCGGGAAGACCGCCCTCCTGGGCTACGCGGCGGACCGGGCCGCCGGCTTCCGTACGTTCGGCATCGCGGGTGTCGAGTCGGAGATGGAGCTCCCGTTCGCGAGCCTTCACCAGCTCTGCGTGCCTCTGCTGGGGCGGCTCCAGGAGCTGCCGGAACCGCAGCGCGAGGCACTGTCCGTCGCGTTCGGACTGCGCGGCGGCGAGGTGCCGAACCGTTTCCTGGTGGGCCTGGCCGTGCTCGGCCTGCTGGCCGGCGCCGCCGAGGCCCAGCCGCTGGCCTGCCTCGTCGATGACGCGCAGTGGCTGGACCAGGGCTCCCGGCGGGTCCTGGCCTTCGTCGCCAGACGGCTGGTGGCGGAACCGGTGGCGTTGGTCTTCGCGCTGCGGGAGCAGGGCGACGAAGGGGAGCTGGCCGGTCTGCGGGAGCTGGTCGTCGACGGCCTCGGCGAACCCGACGCGCGCGCCCTGCTGGCCTCGGCCGTCCGAGGGCCCCTCGACCCGCTGGTACGGGACCGGATCGTCGCCGAGGCCCACGGCAACCCGATGGCCCTGCTGCATCTGCCCCGCGCCCCCGCGGACCTGGCCGGAGGGTTCTGGCTTCCCGGCGGGCGCCGCTTGGCGAGCCGCATCGAGGACGCCTTCCAGCAGCGGTTCCGATCACTCCCGCAGGACAGCCGGCGGCTTCTGCTGACCGCCGCGGCCGAGCCGACCGGAGACGTGTGCCTGCTGTGGCGCGCGGCCGCCCGGCAGGGGATACCGGCGAGCGCCGCGGCGCCGGCGGAGGCCGCGGGACTCGTCGAGTTCGGCACCAGGACGCGCTTCCACCACCCGCTGGTGCGCTCGGCCGTCTACCGGGGGGCGTCCGCGCCGGACCGCAGGGCGGCGCACCGGGCCTTGGCGGAGGCCACCGACGCCCGCCTCGACCCCGATCGCAGGGCATGGCACCGCGCGCACGCCGCCGCCCGGCCCGACGAAAGCGTCGCCGTGGACCTGGAGCGGTCGGCGGGCCGGGCCCACGGCAGGGGAGGAGCCGCCGCGGCGGCCGCCTTCCTGCGGCGGGCGGCGGAACTGACGCCCGACCCCGCACACCGCGTCACCCGCGCCCTGGCCGCCGCGCAGGCCCACATCGACGCCGGCGGGGCCGACCAGGCCCGTACCCTGCTGGCGTCGGCGGAGGCAGGCCCGCTCGACGACCTGCACCGCGCCCGGCTCGAACGGCTCCGCGCCCGGCTGGTCTTCTCCCAGGTACGGGGCGGCGACGCGCCCCGGCTGCTGCTCGCGGCGGCACACCGGCTGGCACCTCTCGACACCGCCCTGGCCCGTGACACCCTGCTGGAAGCGGCCGGTGCGGCCATCTTCGCCGGCCGGCTGAGCGACGGACCCGGGCAGCGGGAAGTGGCCGAGGCGGCGCGCGCCGGACCCCCGCCGCCGACGCCACCGCGCATGGTCGACGCCCTCCTGGAGGGCATGACCGAGCGGACCATCGAGGGTTACGCCGCCGGTGTCCACGCGGTCCGGCGGGCACTGCGCGCCGTCCGGCAGGCGCAGAGGTCCGGCTTCACCGATGCGGAACTGCGCTGCCTGCTGCTGGCGTTCCAGGTGACACCCGAGCCTCTCGCGGCGGAGCTGTGGGACGACGAAGCCTGGCACGAACTGGCGGCCGGCGCCGTGCGGATCGCCCGTGAGGCGGGGGCGCTCGCCGTCCTGCCCATGGCGCTGACCTACCAGGCCTGCTCCCGGGTCCACGCCGGCGCGTTCGACACCGCCGCGGCACTGATCGACGAGGCCACGGCCATCTCGGAGGCGGCGGGCGGCGCGCCCATGATGCACACGGATCTCCTGCTCGCCGCCTGGCGAGGCCGGCAGACGCAGGCGCGGGACCTCATCGGGACCACTGCCGCGGAAGTGCGCGTCCGGGGCGAGGGCCGCGCTCTCGGCCTCGCCGAGTACGCCACCGCACTGCTGCACAACGGCCTCGGCCGCTACGACACCGCGCTGGCCGCCGCGACGCGCGCGTGCGGGTACGAGGATCTCGGCATCTACGGCTGGGCCCTGGCCGAACTGGTCGAGGCGGCCGCCCGCGGCGGACGACCGGAGGCCGCCGGAGCGGCACTGGAGGAGCTCACCGGGCGCACCCGCGCGAGCGGGACCGAGTGGGCCCTGGGCGTGGGGGCCTGCTCGCGTGCGTTGCTCGGCGACGACCGGGCCGCCGACGCGCTCTACCGGGAGGCGATCGACCATTTCGGGCGCTCCCGGATCGCCGTCCACCGGGCCCGCGCCCGTCTGCTGTACGGCGAGTGGCTGCGTCGCCGGGGCCGCCGCCAGGACAGCCGCGTCCAGCTGACCTCCGCCTACGAGGCGTTCAGCCGGATGGGGGCCGACGGCTTCGCCGAGCGGGCGCGCAGGGAGCTTCTGGCGACCGGGGAGACCGTACGCAAGCGAACCGCGGGCGCCGACGTCGAACTCACCCACCAGGAAGCCCAGATCGCCCGGCTGGCCGGCGCCGGGCACACCAACGGGGAGATCGCCGCCCGGCTGTTCATCAGCCCCCGCACGGTGGAGTGGCACCTCGGCAATGTCTTCGCCAAGCTCGGCGTCCCCTCCCGCAGACATCTGCGCTCGGTGCTGCCGCCCCCGTGACCGGGCCCGGTCCGCCCGACGGCCCGGTGTCCTCAGCGGGTGCTGAGCATTCCCTCGCGCAGGCGGGTGAGGCAGCGGGACAGC
>NZ_PQSU01000047.1 GCF_002920615.1 Streptomyces sp. Ru62 | reverse complement strand
GAGAAAGTGGGGCCCGCCATCGGGTGTGCCGGTGCTGTTCTGCGGTGGTTCGACATCCGGCCGATGGCTGGAACGAGCGGCGAGGCCGTGACGGGCCAGCGTTCGCCTCCTGGCCGCCGACCGGCCGGGCCTCGGGGTGTCCGACGAGACGCCCGGGTGGACGCTGAGGGACTGGGCCCGCGACGTCCGCGAGTTCGCCCTCGCCCGAGTAACGCGACGCCCCCGGCCGACGCGGAGTGGGAGCCGGGGCGTCGCCGGCCAAGCCGGTCCCGGCGCGCGGGTGCCGACCGGTCGCGGCCGGGCCTTGGACGGCCGGACAGCGCCGATCGCGTCACCCACGACAGCGCACGGTTCGATGCGGCCTGCCGTAGGCGTGGCGCCCCGCCGCAGGCGGCGCGGAGGGAACGCCACGAACACTGCCGCCAGGCTACCCCGGCAGCCGGGACTGTGGGTCACAGCTGCCGCCTCGACGGCCGCCGGAGCTGGTCACCGGCCCGGATGGTGGCCGGCCTCCGCGGTCACTTCGCGAAGGACGCCGCTCAGCCGCTCGGAGAGAGTGAGGACGTCGTTCATGCTGGTGATGTAGAGGTCACGCTTGCCCTCGTCGATGGCCTGTCGGCAGTTCGTGCCGATCAGCCGGCCCTGTGCCGGCAGCGTCGGCCGCTGCCGGGCCACGTCGGGATCGGGCACGGGGAAGTACGCACCGAGCCGCTGGGCGGCCGTCCGCAGGCCCAGGCAGTGCGGGCGTATGACGCGGGCCGCATAGCCGCGGTCGGTGAAAGCCCTGTCGTCCTGGAGGGCCTTCATGATGTTCAGCACTTCACCGGTCATCTTGACCAGCAGCTCTCTCCCCCCGAGACGCAGCCAGGCGTCCGTCTGGAGGGCGAGCACCTCCTCGGAGGGCCTCGTGTTCTGTGCCGGGACCAGATTCTGGCGGGTCAGCGAAGTACGCGCGCCGGAGTGTCCGCCGGTGCCCACGGGGAGGCTCGCCGCGGTGATCAGGGTGAGCGCGGTCAGGCAGACGGCCGCCACGGCCGCCTTGCGGGTCAGGGCGCGGGTGCGGGCTCCGGACCGCGCGGGACGGAGGCGCGTACGCCGGCCGCGGTCACCGGCGTCCGGGCGCGGCCCGCACGGTAACCGCCGTACCGCCGTGGCGACCACGGCGGCACGGTAACCGCCGTACCGCCGTGGCGACCACGGCCATGAAGACGGAGACGAACAGCGCCAGTCCCAGCACGAGCGGCAGCAGCAGCTCGGTCAACGGCCAGGCGCCGCCCGGCAACCAGGCGCAGGTGGTGCCCAGGGTGGCCAGGACGCTCACGCAGCCGTCGGCCGACAGCAGCAGGAAGGCCGCGGTGACCCCGGCGAGTCCCGCCGTCCCGGCGGCGACGGCCGCGGCCGGCACCGGAAGCCGGGGTGTCACCGAGCCGGTCACCGCCGCCGTGGGGTCTGCTGCACGATCGGGTGACATCTGAACTGGCTTGCCCTGAGGGGCGGGTGGGAAGGATGTCGCTGTGCCCAAGCCCTATCCGGAAGAGTTCCGCCAGGACGTCGTGCGAGTCGCGAGAAACCGCGGCCCGGGTGTCACGGTCGAGCAGGTGGCCACCGACTTCGGAGTCCACCCGATGACGTTGTGGAAGTGGATGCGCCGGGCGGACATCGACGACGGGACCAGGCCCGGAACGACCGGCCAGGAGAGCGCGGAACTGCGGGAAGCGCGTCGGCGGATCAAGCTGCTGGAGCAGGAGAACGAGGTCCTGCGCCGGGCCGCGGCCTATCTGCCGCAGGCCCATCTGCCGGGAAAAGGATCTACCCGCTCGTGAAGGAGCTGGCCGGGGACGGGGTGCCCGTCACGGTGACGTGCCGGGTGCTCAAGCTCGCCAGACAGCCCTACTACCGCTGGCTCGACAAGCCGGTGACCGACGCCACGCTGGAGGAGGCGTATCGCGCGAACGCACTGTTCGACGCTCACCGCGACGACCCGGAATTCGGCTACCGCTTCCTGGCCGACGAAGCGCGCGGCACCGGGGCTCCGATGGCGGACCGGACCGCCTGTTTCGTCTGTCGTATCGGGTTCAGTCCAGTACGGACTGGGGGTCGTCGACATCCTCCTGCCCTCCGGGCGCTGGGGCTGCTCCCTCGAGCAGCCAGCCACGGAAAGTAGCGGATACCCATGACAACGACACCCTGCGTAACTGGCCCCCGGAGTCGAGTTCCTCTGTTACGTGAGCCCAGTAATGCGGCGTGGCGGGACGTTCCTGCACCCCTCAGGAAGATCACCCGCCGGGCAGCGAGCGAAATCACCCGCATGGCGTAGCGCTCGGCGACTGCCGCCGGCGGCGCCATCGTGAGCCACGGCGGCACGGTCCCGTCACCGGCATCGAATGGCCAGTCTTTGCCCTTCAACTGGTCGCCGACACGCTGCCCACCCAGGCCGACGCTCCATGGCACCAGCGTCCCCTTAACCTCCGGCAGACAGAGGTCGAGCAGCACCGCCGAGGCGCTGCCTAGTTCACTGGTGGACTCTATGGCCACCGCTGCTTCCACGCCGACGACCTTGGTGAGAACAGCCTTGCCGCCAAGCTGTCGACGTACGAGCGCCTCCATCGCTACGTGCCTGCGGTCCCGGGGCGCCGGCCACTTCTCCAGGAACCGGGCCTGGAGGAGTGGCGGCGGCACTACCCGCTCTTCCCCGCGTCCTGTTCGTCCTGGACGGCACCGGAACGGCCGGTGTCGAGAACCGGATCAGCGCCCTGCGCGCGGTCTCCAGGCCCCTGGCACCCTTCCTTCGCGACGGCCCCGTCCTCGCACGCACCCCGGCGCACCTGCACCACCACGGCCCCGCCGCATCCGTGTGGCACCCGTCCAGGACCTCAACCAGCATCTCCCCTGGCCCGTGCCAGGGCATTGCAAGCGCGTTCCGTGGGTCAGCGGAGGGCTTGCTGAGCAGCGCCGCATGGTGAGGCGGCCCAGGTCTTGTTGTTGAAGCCCAAGGGGCAGGGGAGAACCGTTGGGCGAAGCGGCGCAGGTGGTAAGCTGTGCGGTTGCCGCGTGCAGTTGCTACTCGGCGGAGCCGTGACCACGACCACGGCCAACGCGCAGGCCCTGGACTCCCACATCGTCAACATCAAGACCGGCGGCAGTCTGCTGCCGCACAACTGGGGCGACGGATTCCAGGACGGATGGGTGCACTACGTCTGGGACCGCGGACAGACCCTCGGAGCCGACCAGTGGGAGTTCGAGCGCCTCGCGGCCTTCGTCTACATCATCCGCAACACCAAGACCGGCATGTGCCTCAAGCCCGGCGCTCCCTGGTGGAACAAGCCGCGGGTCACCGAGGGCACCTGCGGGACCGGCCTGGAGTTCCAGTGGGAGGCGGCCCAACGGCCCCTCGACGGCGCATACAAGATCTACAGCCGGTCCGCGCGCCAGATCATGACCCCGTACTACGGCAACGGCCTGGGCGAGGTCGTCGTCCTCGAACCGGACAGCAACGCCGAGAAGGTCTGGTGGTCCATCGACAACCTCTGACCCAGCCACCCCACCCCCCAACGACACCCTGCCGCCTACACGGCCGCGAGCAGCCCCCACCCTCCTGTGGAGCGGGGCTGCTCGCGGCCACGGCGCAAGGCAGGCCGCCCCCGCACGAGGCGACCCACCATGGACACGTCCGGCTCATGGGCCGGCGTCATCTACCGCTGGCCGAGGAGGTCAGTCGCGGTGGCCGCCACGGTGGTCGCCGCCGCGGTGCCGGTCGTCACCGCGGTGGCCGCGGTCATAGCCCCAGGACACCTCGTCGACGAGTCGGTCGCGGTGGTTGCGCAGGGTCGCGGTGTCGGAGTGGTTGTCCCACACGTACGCCCGCCGGTCCTGGTACAGGTCCGTCCTGGTGTCGCGGCCGATGCCGGTGTGGACGCGGACGGTGGCGCGGCCGTTCAGCCGGTAGCGGTCGAAGGTGTAGGTGTGGCCGTCCTCGTCGGAGAGGGTCCAGCCGTCCAGGTTCACCGCCCGCCGGGAGTCGTTGGTGAGCTCCACCCACTCGGAGTTCAGCGAGCGGTTGGAACGGTCGTCGCGGCCCGGGGAGTCGTACTGCACGTCGCTGATGTAGACCACCGGGCGGTGCTGGCGGCCGTGGTGGTGGTCGTCGGCCGACGCCGGCAGCGCCACCGCGCCCACCACCGCAGCGGCCACACCGGCGACGGCGGTCAGACGACGGACGGAAGAAGAAACGGACACGAAGGTCCCCCTTCAGGTGCGCACACCCAGCCGAACCCGCGGCATGGAAGCCGCGGTTCAGCCAGGTGCGTTGTGCTGGTGCGCAGCCGGTCGGCCGCGCACCCACACCTTCCGGTCCGCGCCTCCAACTGTGAGGGATTGACGAAGCCTGTTACAGATTGAGCAGATTTCTGTAACGCTCACCTGCAATGACCATCAATCGGGCAAATGGGTGATGTTGTCATGGCTTCGGATCCAGGGGCCCTTGGAACTACCGGCTACAAGCGACGCATCGCCGGGCTGCGCCCCCCACCGTGACGAGCGCACTCACCCGAAAGTGAGTAACAGCCCTGCTGTCCAATTCCGCCGGGACGGACGGGCCGTTGAAGGGTCCAGCGACACATCACTCCTGAAGAAGCGACGGGGACCGTTGTGGGCTGTCATCGCCCGCGCGATCACCACGCGGCCTTCCCACCCACACCCCGGCCTCTCCTGCAGTGACATCGCGCCTTCGGGCGCTTGAACAGCGTCCAGTGCTTGTGGCTGACGCGGTAGAGGTTGCTGCAGACCTGCACGTCGAGCCCGAGCTCCAGGCGCGGTGGACCAGGCTCTCGAAGTCGGGGTGCATGGTCGGTTCGCCGCCGATGAACTGCACCTTCCTCACGCCGATCGCGGCGACCTTGGAGATCAGGCGCCTCCAGTCGCCGCTGGTCATGCTGCCGTGCCCCTCGGCGGGGCCGGCCTTTGCGTAGTACAGGGACGGACAGGTCAGCTGGCACTTCCCGGTGATCTCCAGCTCCAGGAAAGAGACGCTGCCCGGGCTGGTTTCCGTCGGCGGTTCCAGCACGGCGGTCATATGGTGAGATCTTCCTGCGATGCCGATGTGGAATCCGTCCCAGCGGCAGGGGGCTGAGCCGCTGGGTCGGGAGAGTACGGGTGTCCTGCCTCCTACAGCAGCCGTGCGACCGACTCGTGCAGGAACAGGTCGCGTGCGCGGTGCTCGGCCCAGACGTCCTCGATGTCCGAACGGCCGGCGTACTGGGGGCATCGGGTGCAGCCGCTGGTGTGCGGCGGCGGGATGTCCTCGGGATGGGCTGCGGCGATGTGCCGGGCGACGGCGAGTTGCTCGTAGAAGCAGCCCTCGTCCCTGCGGATTGCCTCGGCGAGGCTGGCCAGCAGCGCTGCGCACTCGCCGCACGCGAACATGAACGGCGGCGGTAACGGCAGGATGGCGTCTTCCGGGAGCTCCATCTCTCTCCTTCGAGCAGACCCGCCCCGCCTACTCTTGACAGAGACAGGCGGGACGGGGGCATGTGGGTGCGGCCCTGACCCGAAACGGCCGCCATGGGAGTGCGTCAGTGCAGGGTCCTCGCCAGCACCAGGGCGAGGACGGGGCCGGTGACGGCCGCCACGTAAAGGAACAGGCCGACGGCCGCCTTCACGACGCGGGCACGACGGCCGGCACGGTCAGCGCCTCGTAGTGGTCGCACAGCGCCAGAAGTGAGCGGGCCAGCTTCCGCGCGTAGGGCAGCTGATCGTGCGGGCCGGGGCCGGGCCGGGCGCTGAGCTTGCGCCGGGCCTCGCCGATACATGCACGCGCGCAGTACCGGGGGATGTCGTCCTCGGGAAGCCGTGCGGCCAGCTGCTCGACCTCCAGGACGGCCAGCTCGATGTGACCGCGCAGAGTGGCAGTCAGCGTGGCCAGCTCCTCGCCGGTGGGCGGCTCCGCGGTTTCGTGGGGCAGCAGCAGGGCGATGGTCTGGCGCATCGTCGCGATGTCCACCGGTGCCCCGTCGCGGCTGGTCTTCGCCATGGCGTTCACGGGCGCACCGCCTGTCCGGACCGATGTTGAAGGCACGCGCACGGCGGGTATGCGGTGCTCATCACCGGCAGCGGCCCATTCCCGGGCGTTACAGTGACCGTGCCACGCTCTTGGATGATCCTGCCGTAGCGGTCCACGGTGTAGACGCGCATCGTCATCCCGCTACCCCGTGCGCTCGGCTGGGGTCGGGCGGTACCGTTCATCATGTCGACGCTCCCTCGCTGGTTTGAGCGTTGGCCACTCCCGGGGTCGTTCGCGCGGCCGCCGGGTCTTTCATGGCGTTTGCCGGGCGAGGGTGCGTCTGCGTCATCTCGCGTCGGCAGCCGCACGAGCGGATCTGCCAGACACGGGTGGCCCCAAGGACGACCGCTTCGCCCGCCAGGCGCATGGGACGGTTCACGGCTCCGCAGTCGAAGCACGCCTCGCCGTGAAGGCGGACGATGCTCACCCGGCGGTCAACGACCGTGGGAGTGAGCGAGCGTGCTTCCTGCATGCCCCGTGCCCATCTGTGTGCCTGCGCGTGCACACATGGTGAGGGTGAGGGAACGTCAGAAGTACCCCACTCAGGGGTACCTGGCGGGGAGCGCTCAGGTTGCAGAGCACCACTCGGCGAACGCGGTCAGCGTCTCTGAGTCGGCTCGCCTCAGACGCCGCAACTTTGATGCGTCCTCTCGTACCCAAGGGTGGTCTCGGGTGTGCTGAGGCGCGATCTTCCTGGCGACCTTGAGAGACTCGAACGCGCCATCGGGCATGCCGGCCCACAGCTGCGCCCGCGCCAGCTCGATGTAGAAGCCGGACCGGCGCTCCGCGGGCAGATTCGTGGGGGGCTTCCACTCATGTGAGATGTCCAGGGCGTCGCCGACGTGGTGACCGCCGAGGCTGACCGCCACGGACACCCGGTGAATGCGGACCGAGTCAGGGCCGAAGGCGGTGCCGTGGTAGACGTCCTCCTGGACGGCCTCGGCGAGTTGCTTGGCCTCGCCGATGTGCTCGGTGGCCGCGTCCGCGTCCTTGGCTCGTCCGGCGATGACCGCGGCCCTCATATGCAGCGATCCTCGGGCCGCGCGTTCGGCGGCGGTCAGCGGCGCCGGGGCCGCGTCGATGGCCTGTTGCAGGGCGCGCAGGCCTGCGGCGTGTGCGTGTGCGGCGAAGAACGTCTCCGTACGGACGTAGGCGACGGACGCGGACAGCAGCGGGTCGCCGGCATCCGCCGCGGCCCAGCGCATGAGTTCGACCAGGCGGGCCGACAAGTCGTGAGCCCCGAGCTTGTAGGCGGCCGCGTCAGCGGAGCGATAGGCGCTGACCAGGAGCCGGGCCAGCTCAGCGCGGTCAGCGCCCCTCGCCCCCTCGTGGGCACGGGCCAGCTCGGCGAGCAGATCCGGAAGGTCGCGGACGATGCGCGTGTACTGGGCGCTCAGGCGCCAGCGTTCCGCCGCATCCACAGCGGACCGAAGGTCAGCCACCGGGCGCACCGGGCCGTCCTCGGGGCAGTCGTACGCTGCAATGGCCGCCGACAGCGCCGGAAGACCTTCCCGCGCCTGCGAGAGAGCTGGACCGCGGTCGGCGCGCAGGTGGGACGGATCGACGCCGAGCGCATCGGCGATCGCCTGAAGGGTGTCGTCAGTGACACCCCGCTCGCCGCGCTCGATCTTGCGGATCGTACCCAGCGCGACGCAGGCCGCGGTGGCCAGCTCAGCCTGAGTCATCTTGGGACGGACAACGCTCCGGTAGTAGGCGATCCGCCGGCCTACTCCCCCATCGGGTTGTGCGGGCATACTGTCTCCGTTCGGGCATCCACTCCGAACGCTACCCGTGCAGGACACAGCGCGCCCCCAAAGCGGCCCCGCCAACTCGACGGGGCCGCATCACTGTTGTCAGCGGACGATGCCGACCAGCTCCATCAGCCCACCGATCCGCCAGTCGGCCGCGGCAACCGTCTCGGGCGCGTCAGCCCACAGATTCCCCCAGGGGCCGCGCCGCAGATGCGCCGTGCGCAGCCCGGCCGACTTCGCCGGGTACACGTCGTTGGCGGGATGGTCGCCCACGTAGAGGACGCGGTCGGCCGGCGCCTCCGCGACCTCAACGACCCGCTGAAAGAATTCCGGCTGGGGCTTGGCCACGCCCCACTCCCCCGATGTGACGATCAGGTCCGCGGGCAGATCAAGACCCCGCAGAAGCTGGCCTGCGCGAGCGGTCTGATTTCCCGCGACGACGACCCGGACACCTGCCCGACGCAGAGCACTGAACGCCGGGCGGACGTCGTCGTACAGGTCATCCTCGTCCAGGTGCTCGCCGCAGCAAGCCGCCTCCCGGGCACGGTACTCGGCCGCGACGTCGATGCCCGGGCGTACGAGCCTCAGCGCCTCGGCGTTGTCCCGGCCCTGAGCAACGACGGCACCGACCAGGGCAGACAGGGTGTGACGGGGTACTCCGAGCCAGTCAGCCCAGGCACCCCAGTAGCGGTCGTCACGGGTGATCGTCTCGCCGACGTCGAACACGATGGTCTCAATCACCCGGGAAGCCTACGAGTCCCACCACGCGCGATAAATCGAACGCCTGATTGAGTCGGGTCATGCAGTCGATGCCGGCACCTGGTGGGCAAGGCGGCCGCCTGAATGGAGTCATGCTCAGGTGGTGAGGCGTAAAGCGCCAGGCAGCCGAGGGCGCTCCCCCACTGGGCCGGCCGGCTGACGGTCGCGGTCACCCAGCGGCCGGCGGTACAGTCCCCTGCCCGAAAGCGGGGACGTCCTGCGGTGCCATGTCCTCTCGGAGCCGCGCGAACCGCACCGGGTGCCGCCAGGCTCCTCGCTCCTGGGCAGTATCCACTTCCATCTCGGCGACCAGATCGGGCTCGACGAGGATGACGTCGAGCGGTGCCCGTGACCACGGCGCCGTGAACCGCAGACCCTCCCACGGGTGCCCCGACCCGGCCGCGACCAGCAGCTCGGCGAGACGCCACGCTCAACCTCCGCCATGGCAAGGCGAAGAAGTGCCAGCCACCACGGCGGCGGAACGTGCTGTCGGTGATGGACTGGGCCGTCGAGGCGGTCACCGACTACGACGAGAACGTCCGGCCACGGTACGGCATCCGCTGTCCGATGCTGAGCATCAACGTGAAGATGTTGCCCCCTGGACGAACTGGAGGAGGACCTCCTGGGCCGCCGCCAGCGCGCCGTCATCGAGGACTAGTACTCCAGCAGCACTTTGACGTTTTCCCTGTTCAGGAGCGGTCTGGGTGAGTGTAGAGGGCTGATGGCCGGCCTGTGATCTCTTTCCCGGGCCTCCCCTCGATCGTGTGCAGCCGCCGCTGATAGTGGCAGCAGTCCGGGCAGCCTCCCGACGTGATCGACGAGCGTGCAGTTGAGATCTGGAACGACGAACTCGAGGAACTGCTCCTGCGTACCGGCCACCGCTTCAGGCGCGTCGAGCCGCGCCGCCGGATGCGTGACTACATCCGCGGACTACTGGGCCCGGTCGGCCGCAAAAATGGCTGGCAGCTGGCCGAATACGCCGGACACCGCACCCCCGACCGCCTCCAGCGGCTCCTCAACGGCGCCCGCTGGGACGCCGACGAACTCCGCGACGACCTCCAGCACTACGTAGCCGAACGGCTCGGCGAGCCCGACGGCATCCTCATCCTCGACGACACCGGATTCCTCAAGAAGGGCACCACCTCGGCCGGCGTGCAGCGCCAGTACTCCGGCACCGCCGGCCGCACCGAGAACTGCCAGATCGGCGTGTTCGCCGCCTACGCCACCACACGCGGACGCGCCCTGGTGGACCGCGAGTTGTACCTGCCCAAGTCCTGGACCGACGACCGCGACCGCTGCCGCGCCGCCCATATCCCCGAGCAGCGGACCTTCGCCACCAAACCCGACCTGGCCAAGGCCATGGTGCTGCGGGCTATCGCCTCGCCGCTGCCGATCGCCTGGGTGACCGCGGACGCGGCCTACGGCCAGGAGTGGCGGCTGCGCCGCATGCTGGAGGAGACCGGCCTGGGCTATGTCCTCGCGGTCCCCAAGTCACAGCAGGTGCCGAACTTCGGACGCATCGATCACCTCTTCTCCCAGGCCCCCGGCGAAGCGTGGGAGCGACGTTAGTGCGGGAACGGCGCGAAGGGCCCACGCGTCTACCACTGGGCGGCCCTGCAGATCACGGCCATCGAGGACTTCGACGGCGAGATGCCCACCCACCAGCGGTGGGCACTGGCCCGACGCAGCATCAGCAAGCCCGACGAGATCGCCTACTACCTCGCCTACGCACCACTCGGCACCACGGTCGAGCACCTGGTCCGTGTCGCCGGGACGCGCTGGGCCATCGAGGAAGCCTTCCAGGCCGCCAAGAACGAGTGCGGCCTCGACCAGTACGAAGTCCGCCGCTACACCGGCTGGATGCGGCACATCACCCTGGCCATACTGGCGCATGCCTTCCTGGCCGTCATGGCCGCCGACGCCGCGGCAAAAGGGGCAGCAGAAACGGTTCCTGCCTGGCGCCCCTCACCGTGGCAGAAGTTCGGCGGCTCCTGGCAACTGGCCACCCACCCCTCGCCGTTCACCAGCACCTCATCAGCGCACGCGCACTGAGATGGTCACACTGGCGCAGACGACGCCAAGCCGTCGCCCGCCGCTGCCACTATCAGCGGCGGCTGCACACGGTCGAGGGGAGGCCCGGGAAAGAGATCACAGGCCGGCCATCAGCCCTCTACACTCACCCAGACCGCTCCTGAACAGGGAAAACGTCAAAGTGCTGCTGGAGTACTAGTACTGCAACGGTGTTTGCCGTGACTGGTGGCCAGGTTGGTCGTTGGTGTGGTTATGGATGGGGACCTTGCTGATGTCAGGGTGTGGGCGGGTGAACTGGAAGCCGTGCATGAGCGGTTTGTGCACCGTTTCAGCAGATCGGAGCCCCGGGAGTCGGCAACATCAACGCGGCCGGACGGGCGGCCGGGCCGCCCCCCATGGGTGATCCGAGCCGCCCCGTGCCGTCGATCGGCATGTGGAGGAGGGCAGGGCGGGTCGGGACTCGGCGCACCCGCTACCGGGCGTGCCACTCCCTGGCGCTGGCCGCGTAGACCGTGCGGCGGGCGCGGTTGAGGTTGCCGAGGGGGCGGAACTTTGCCGGGGCGTGCCAAGGGTTGAAGGCGAGAGTGTCGACGTGGTCGCGGGTGGCCCGGCCCTTCGCGTCGAGGGTGTTCTGGGCGGGAATCGTCAGGGTGGCCACGGCGAGCCAGGGCGAATCGCTCTCCTTCCATTCGACCGCCCCGTCCTCGATCGGTGTCAGCCTCTCGCTGACGTACTTCTGGATGTGCAGGGCGAACCGGACCGACGCGTCGCTCAGCCGGGCGGCGAAGTCGGCCTGGAGGCCGTCGACCGGGTCCGGCGGCGGGTTGGACGCCGGGGCGGGGCCGTCGAGTGGGCCGAGTGGGCTGAGGCGGAACCTGACGGGGCCTGTGTCGCCCCACAGGACGGCCCCGCGGCTCCAGTAGGACTCCAGGGCCAGGCCGGGCGAGGGACGGTTGGCCTGCCTGAGGTTGCGGAGGACGCGAGTGGTCTCCGAAGGGCCGAGCCTCGCCAGCATGCGGGGCAGGACCAGGGGTTTGGGTCCGGCGCCGATCCTCGCGATCTCCACGAACTGGGTGGCGTCGCGGGCGTGGGAGACTGGATAGCTGGTCATGAGGAGGTCGTGTTCGCCGCCACCGGGGAGAGTCAGCTTCAGTGCCGCGCCGCGGAGGTCGGGGCTGCTGTCGGGCCGGACGGTGCCGCTGGCGTTGGACAGCCGGACGACGGCCGGCAGCCGGGCCCCGGCGGTGAAGTCTCCGGCCCACAGGTCGGCGGGCAGATCGGTCCGGAAGGCGATTTCGGCGTTGTCCACACCGACGACGATCTTGGCGTGGAACGTGCGGCGGGAGACCTGCGTGCCGGATTTCCGCTTGTTGGTCCGCTGGACGCTGACGATGATGTCCGCCAGGTCACGGAAGTGGGCCTCCTCGGCCTCCGGTGAGCCGCCGTGGTAGATCTCGCGCCAGTCGCCGGGCGTCGCGTCCGGTGCGTTCGGCGGGGAATCGTGGCTGTCTGTCATGGGGCGTCTCCTCCGTCGACCGGGCGGCCGTTCAGATGATTCGGGCGTTGTGGGTGGCGCTGTCGATGACGTCGTCGAGGCGGCCGGCGAGGATCTGCCGTGCCGCGCTGAGCGTGAATCCGGCGGCTGTGCCGGCGGGGACGT
Source organism: Streptomyces sp. Ru62 (assembly GCF_002920615.1). Lineage (GTDB taxonomy): Bacteria > Actinomycetota > Actinomycetes > Streptomycetales > Streptomycetaceae > Streptomyces. The sequence goes on along the minus strand of NZ_PQSU01000047.1, from coordinate 44,282 downwards.
GTGCGGGGACCGCGAGGGCGTAGGGGTCGACGAGGACGTCGACGACGACCGGGCCGCCGGTGTGGGACAGCGCGGCCGCGAGGCCGTCCGCCACGTCGGCGGGGTCTTCGATGCGGATGCCCTTGGCGCCCATGGCCTCGGCGACGGCGGCGAAGTCCGGGTTGGCGAAGTCGGTCCCGAACGGGACCAAGCCGGCTTCCTGTTGCTCGATCTTGACGAAGTCCAGGCCGCTGTTGTTCAGCACGATGTGGACGACGGGCAGTCGGCGCTGTACCTCCGTGAGCAGGTCGCCGAGTGCGAGCATGGTGAACCCGCCGTCGCCGCACAGCGCGATCGTCTGTCGTCCGGGAAAGGCCAGTTGCGCTCCGAACGCGCCGGGTGAAGCGGTGGCCATAGATGCCCACGAGAACGATCCGAACAGCCGCCTCTGCGGCCCGTACCTGATGTGCCGGGCCGCCCAGATGACAGGGGTGCCGGTGTCCGCGAAGAACAGCGCGTCCTCGTCGGCGAGGTCGCTGAGGACGGTGGCGAGGTACTCCGGCCTGATGGGTCTGATCCACGGCCCTTTCTCCGCGTAGTGCCGCATCCTGCGGTGGAACCGCTCGGTCTCCTCCACACAGCGGGCCAGGAACCCGCCGTCGGACCTCGGTGCGACCAGTGGCAGCAGCGCGGCCACGGTCGCCCGTACGTCGCCTGCCACGGCCAGGTCGACCGGTACGCGTCTGCCGAGCCGCTCCGGTTCGTGGTCGACCTGGATGATCCTGGTCCCGCCGTGTGGCAAGAAGCTGCTGAACGGGAAGTCGGTGCCGAGCATCAGCAGCACGTCCGCGTGCTGCAGCGCGTGATGGCAGCCGCCGTAGCCGAGGAGACCGGTCATGCCGACCGCGTTCGCGTTGTCGTGTTCGAGGAACTGCTTGCCCTTGAGGGAGTAGCCGACCGGTGCGCCAAGTTTTCCGGCCAGCGCCGTCACCTCCGCGTGCGCCCCGGCGCAGCCCTGGCCGCCGAAGACCGCCACCGTGCCCGCCGCGTTGATCAGCTCGGCCATGGCGGCGAGGTCCTCCGCTCCGGCCGGTGTGCGGACCGGCCGGGGCAGCCGGATCTCGTAGCGGTCCTTCGGTGCGCGGGCCGCCGCGATGTCACCGGGCAGTGCGACGACCGCGGGGCCGCCCCGGGTCACCGCGGCCGTCACCGCCGAGGTCACGACGGTGCGGAGCTGGCCGGGATTGACCAGCCGGCCCACGTAGACCGCCGCGGACGCGAAGAACCGGTACGGGTTCAGCTCCTCGACGGTATCGCTGTCCATCAGGCCGGTTTCGGTGTCGCCGGCCAGGACGATGACGGGCACCTTCTCCTTCAAGGCGTCCAGCATGCCGTTGATCAGGTGTGCCACCCCTGGGCCTGCCGTCCCGCACACGGCTACCGGATGCCCCGTCAGTTTCGCCTCCGCGACCGCGGCGAAGACGCCGAACTCCTCGTTGCGCACGTGCACGAAGTCGACCTGGCCATTGCGGCGCATCGCGTCCACCACCGGGTTCAGTGCGTCGCCGACGATGCCGTAGCAGCGCCGTACACCCGCGCTGACCAGCATCTCCCACAGGCCGTCGGCCACCGTTTTCGACATGGAGGTGTCTCCGCTCTCAGCCGTTCTCAGCAGGGTCAGCTGTGTCAGCCGTCTCGTCGGGTTCGAGGTCGGGGCGGGTTCGGGGTCGGACCCCGACCCGGATCGGGGTCCAGTCAGCGGGTTTCGCCGGGCGTGGCGTCGAGGACTCCGGCGCGCGGGCTCAGTGCCCAGTCGAGGGCGAAGTCGGCGACGGCCTCCCAGCCGGGCTCGCCGCAGGTGAAGTGGTCGCGGCCGTCGAAGACGGTGTGGGCGGTGACCGCCGTCGAGTGCTTCGCGTTCTTCTCGTAGTTCTGCCGCTGGACGACCGGGGGCAGGATGTGGTCGCTGCCGCCGGAGACGAACAGCAGCGGCGCCCGGTCACCGTCGGCGAAGTCGAAGGTCGTGGTCGCGTGCGGGGTGACGGCCGCGAGGCCGCCCTGGAAGAGGATGCGGGCCGGCGTCGGCACGGCGTAACGGTCGTAGGCCCGCCGGGAGGCGTCCTCGTCCAGGGTGTTGGTGAAGGCGTAGTGGAACTGCTCGGCCGTCAGGGGGACGGCCCGGTGTGCGTTCGCCGGGTTCTTCAGGACCGGCAGGACCGAGCGGAGCTCCGAGAACGGCATCGCGTTCACGCCCTTGACCGCGGCGCCGTCGATCGACACTCCGGCCGCCCCGAGCCCGGCGCCCACCAGGAGCTGGGCGAACGTCCCACCGAACGAGTGCCCCATGATGATCGGCGGGGAGTCGAGTTTCCCGATGACGGCGGTGAGATGATCCAGCACCTCGCGCACCCCGACACCGGCGATCGCCGAGGCGTCCTCGCGGAGCGCCGCCACCCCGGCCTCCCCCGGCTCGATCCCCGGGTATCCGGGCGTGAGCACGGTGAAGCCCCGCTCCTCGTACCGGGCCGCCCAGTGCTCCCAGGCGAGCGGCGTCATCCACAGGCCGTGGATCAGGACGATCGTGTTCGGTGCAGAAGTCATGCCCGCATCCCTCCGTCGCTACGGCAGCCGTCAGGGCGCACGCCCGGCCGGTTCTGACCTGCCGCCGTCAGCGTGACACCGCTCGCGCTGTGCACGGGGCCAAGGATTCGACCGGCTGTTGTGCACCGCGACACCCCCTGACGGCAGCTGAGTCGAAGGTGCCGACCGCAAGCGGTGCCGGGGCGCGTCTTCGTCCGACACCGGCCGCCCGGAACCTGTTCCGGGGCCGGGCCCCGTCGGTGCACCCGGCGGCCGCCGCCGGCTCTCACTCGGGCCGGCCCAGGGTGTCGCCGCCTGTCGTGTCTCTCCAGACGACGGCCAGCCGGGCGAGTTCGCGGTGTGCGTGCCGGTCGAGGTCGAGACCGGTCAGCTTCTCGATCCGGTTGATGCGGTAGAGCAGGGTGTTGCGGTGGGCCGGGAGCGCTGCCGCTGCGGCGGTCCGGTTGAAGCCGTGCGCGGCCAGGCACCGCAGCGTCTGCGACAACGTCCCGGAGGGGTCCTCGGCGTCCAGCCGGCCGAGGACCCGCCGCACGATGTCCTCGGCCAGCCGGGGTGAGTTGGCGAGCATGAGCTCCGTCAGGAAGTCGTCAGGGCGGATCCGTCCCCGGCGTCCGGCCCGGCCCGCCAGGGTGACCAGGTCGTGCAGGTTGCCGACCGCTTCCGCGAGCCCGGCGGCGCCGGTGGCCGACTCGGCGGCGAGGATCAGCCTGCTGTCGGCGAGGAAGCCCGCCCAGTCGAAGCCCGGACCGGTCAGCCCGGCGACGCGGTGCCCCTGTGTGCAGGCGAGTGCGCCCGCGGACCGCAGACGCGCCGCCAGGCCGGCGTGCGCGGCGGCCGAGCCGCCGTCGATCGCGGCGACGAACGGGCAGTGGGGGCCGGCGAGGTCGAAGCCCAGCCGCTCCGCCCGGTCGAGGTCCTCGATGGTCGTCGCCGACCGGGCGCAGATCCGGGCGAACAGAGTCGCCGCCCGGGAGTCGCCGTCGGCGGACGGCAGGTCCCGCTGGTCGGCGAACGCCCGCGTGACGGTCGTCAGGGCCATGTCGAGGAACGCCCACGGCACCTCCAGGTGAGGCGGCGGCCAGGCACCGCCCTCGGGCGGGCCGGCCTCCGTCACGGTGCTCCGCACCGCCCGCGCCACACCGCAGCAGGCACGGATCGCGTCCGCCACGGTGAGGTCGTGCCGCGCCGCCTCGCGCGCCGCCTCGTACAGGTCCGACAGCACGTCCCCGCCGGGCTCCTGTCCGCTCAGCAGCCAGTTCCTGACCAGTTCCAGGCTGCGGCGGATGATGTCCTCCATGGCTTCCGCCTGGGAGCCGTGGCCAGGTATTCGTCCGGCTGGGGTGTCGCTCAGATCGCGGGCCAACTGCCGTGCCAGCGCCTCGCTGTCCAGGTCCTGGAGTACGCCGGGCAGCCGCCCGGCCACCGCGGGCCCGACGCCGGCCCGGGGCGTGGCGTACATGGTTGTTACCTTCCAGATGCTCGGTGCGGTCCGGTTCTCGCCGGTGCACGGGGGGCAGCCGCCGCATGGGCAGCCGGTGGCGGCCGGCGCACAGGGATGTCCGGTGCGGCCGGTGCGCCGGGGGGCGACGACCGGTGGACGGGGGTGTGGCCGCTGCCGTGGTCACCGTCGGCCCTGGTGTTGTTGGCGCCCGTCGGGCACGGGCCGTCGGCGCGAGACCGCTACAGCATGTCCGGCGGCGGGAGCAGGAAGTTCCATGCGCTCAACACCCCGCTGACGAACGCCACGAGCGAGGCGGGCAGCAGCAGGTAGAGCCCGGCGGACCCGCTAGACGCCAGGACGGCTCCGCCGGCCACGAACAGCAGCATCACGACGATGCTGGTGTCACGGCGGTCGAAGAGGCCGGTCAGCCGCTTGTCGGCGGTGACCGGACGGCGCCTGCGTCGCCCGATGGCCAGCAGGCTCAGGCCCCCGGCCAGCCCGGCGGCCATGAGCTCGGCGCCCAGGGCCCAGTCGGCCTGGCGGGGCACCAGCAGAAGCGTCGCCATGACCAGCGGCGCAAGGAACAGCACGAGGGTCTGCGCCGCGATCGCACGCAGCACCGGGTGTCTGGCGATCCTGTTGGCGTTGAGGGAAACCGCGACGAACAACAGGCCGGTGAGGGCACCGCTGGCGCCTCCGGTCATCACGCCGAAGCTTTCCCAGTCAACGGGACCGGCCATGTCCTCGCACTCTCCGCCTAGGCAACTGGAACAGGTCTTTCCGGACAGCTTCCGCGACGCTCCGGCACTGCCCCGGTGGCCACTGCCCGCAGGGGCCGCACCGGAACCGCGGCCGGTGTCCGGCGCGTGACCGACACCGGTACGGGATCCCCACCAGAAGCGCGTTCTGTCCGCTCCATTGAACGCCCTTCCGCCCTGTGCGAGGGCACGAAGGCCCGGTGGGTTTTTGGGAGCTCGCCCAACGAGAGCGCCGATAGCTTCGCGGCATGAACAAAAGCCCCGTCGCCCGCCTGGGCGGCTCCTGGACCTGGCATCTGCTCTTCGGGCTGGTCTCGATCGTCACCGGCGTCGTATCCGTGGCGTGGCCAGGTCCGACCCTCGTCGTTCTCGCGGTGGTCTTCGGTTCGCAGATGATCGCCACCGGGGTCTTCCGGCTGGTGGGATCGGCGAGCATGGGGGAGACCGGTAGCGCCCGCACCCTCACCGCGGTCCTCGGCGTGGTGAGCCTGCTGCTCGGGCTGTACGTGGTCCGGCACGTTCTGATCACGGTGCTCGCGCTGGGGCTGCTGCTCGGCGTCTACTGGATCGTGGACGGTTTCACCGCCGTGTTCGCGGCCGTCGACCATCCCGGCCTGCCCGGACGGGCATGGAACGTCTTCATCGGGCTGCTCGGTGTCCTGGCCGGCCTGACGCTGCTGGTCTGGCCGGGGCTGTCGCTGCTGACGCTGTCCTTCCTGGCCGGGCTGTGGCTGATCATGCTCGGTGCCATGCAGCTCGGCCTGGCACGCCGGATCCGGGGCATCGCCCGTCCGGCCTGACCCCGTCCGCTGTGGGGTTGGTCCGCCGCCCGGCCGGACGGGTCCCCGGTGGAGAGACAGGACCTAGTCGAAGGTGTCCGGCCGCCCCGAGGGCGACTGCAGGGCCGCAGCGACGGTCTCCCAGGTGACCGCGAGCAGCACGAGGGTGCGGTCCCGCTGGTCCTTGAGCGACAGACCGGTCAGCTTCTCGATCCGGCCCATCCGGTACAGCAGCGTGTTGCGGTGCACCGGCAGCGCGGCCGCGGCCGTCGTGCTGTCGAAGCCGTGGACGGCGAGGCACCGCAGGGTGTCCGCCAGATCCACGGCTTCGGCCTGCTCCAGCGGACCGAAGACCCGCCGGACGATCCGGTCGGAGGCTTCCGGCGAGTCGGCCAGCAGCAATTCGGGCAGGTAGTCGTCGGCGTGTATCCGGCCCCGACGTCCCGAGCGGGCCGCGATCGCGAGCAACGCGCGCAGGCTGTCGACCGCCGCGCCGAGCCGGTCGCGGGCCAGTGGCGGGTCCTGGGCCAGGATCAGCCGGGGGTCGTCGAGAAACGCCTGCCAGCCGAACCCGGGCGGTGTCAGTCCGGTCACCCGGACCCCCTCGGTGAAGGCGAGAGCCCCTGCTGTGCGCAGCCGCGACGCGAGATCGGCGTGCGAGCCGACCGTGGCCCCGGCCAGCAGCCCGGTGAAGGGGCGGTACGGTTCCGCCAGGTCGAACCCGAGCCGGGCAGCCCGGTCCTGGTCCTCGACCGTGACCGGCAGCCGCGCGCACAACCGGTCGAACAGGGCTCGGGCGCGCCGGTCTCCGGCTGTGGACGGCACGTCCTGCTGGTCGGCGTAGGCCCGCGCGAACACGTCCACGACCATGTCGAGGTAGTCCTCCAGACAGCCCCAGACCGTGTCCCACTCCGCGACGAGCACCGCCCGGTCCTCGTCGTCCGCCAGGTCGAGCAGTGCCTCCCAGAGCATCCGCGCACCACGGCGGTAGACCAGGATGCTGTCCTCGATCGGCTGGCCGGCGACGGCTCGGGCGCGCAGGAACTCATGCAGTTCGGACCGGAGGTAACTGTCCGGCGGGATCCCGTTGACCATCCAGCGCAGTATGAGGTCGACGTTCCAGCGCACCACGGCCGTCCGGTCCACCGGCCACTCGAACGCGGTGTAGGCCGGCAACCGGCCGAACCCGGCCTCAATCCGGCGCACAACGACGCCGACGTCGAAGCGCTCCAGAACCCGCCGCAGTTCACCACCGCCTGAGGCACCGGCACTCGCACCCGTTCCGGACGGGGGAAGCACACTCACAGACCCGATCCTTCCACATCCCTACCTGAGCCCTCCGGGCTCCGTCGAGCCACCGCCGCCCAGAGGTCACGCCGGACTTCATGGCACTGTCAGGCCCAGTGCCGCCCTCTCGCGGAGTCGGGTGTCGACGGCCTGCCGCACGGCGGCGAAGCGGCCGTCCTGCCGGGTACCGGCCGCCAGGCCGCTCAGGGCGTGCGCGGTGTACGTGAATCCGTCCGCGGGTGTGGAACCGGGCACCCCGGTTGCCGAGGCTCACCGCGCTGACCTGTGACCATGGCAGGCGTTGGGTGCCCAGGGTTCACCATGACGATCGTGTCCGTGGTGAGTTCCAGGCGCAAGCGGAGGAGTCCCCACCAGGCGAAGAGGGCGAACGCCACCGCGACGGCCGTGGCGATTCCCGCGGAGCCGATTGACTGCCCGTCCGTGCGGGAGAGCGCGTCCGCGAGATCGGCCAGGGCGTCCCCATCCTGGCCGATCTCGCTTACCAGGGCGGTGGCCCCTGGGTGACCACCGGCATCAAACGCAGGCCCCTGCAGGAACTCACCCTCGCCGAGAAGACCGTCAACCGGGCCCTGGCGGCGGCACGGGCACCGGTCGAACGCGGCGTCGCACGCCGGAGTCCTGGCGGATCTTCCGCAGATTCCGCTGCAGCCCCAACCGCATGACGTCAATCGCCAAAGCCATCATCACTTTGGAGCGGCAAGGCTGAAGAAGCTCGCTGCATCACTCCGCGTGTCAGGGTCGGCTGTGATCACGGACAGCGGAGACAAGAGGGCTTTCATGGACGCACGGATGTGGGACGCGCTGCAGCGCAGCGAAGGGCGCGTATACCGCAGGTCTGGGCGAAGGTACGGTCCCGCGGCCGCTCATCATGCCGCTGGTGCGTGGCGAACTGGTCGGGATGATCTGGGCCCGCCCCCTCAAGGTCGGTCAGGACGCGCTCACCGGGATCGCGGAACTCTCGAACGTCGCCGCGGCGGCCCGCGCGGACGAGGTGGTCCTGGCCTGGGCGACTCACGACGTCGCCGCTGCCTTCGAGCTGCCGATCATCGGCCCGGCGCCGTGCCTGAACATGGTGCTCGCCACGCGCGACGGGCACGTCCTGCACCAGTTCCCCTACACCGAGCAGCTCCTGTCCCGCGGTTTCGAGGGCTGGGCTTCGGTCACCCCGGACTGCAGGCCGGTCCCCGCGCCGCAGCCCGGCGGCGAACTGCTGCCGCCGATCCAGGCCGCGGTGGACTTTTCCTTCACCCCGCTCGAGCTGGACCACCCCAACCCGTTCGGCGTCACCGTCGTCTTGATAGAAGAGGACGGCTACCCGGTACGCCTGACCGAAGCGTTCGCCCGCTGAGCACTTGGCACTGGCGGAAGCGGTCGCTGTACAGACGCGCGAACAGTTTGGCGTTGCCTCGGTCGGTCAGCTCGTCGGGCAACAGGCCTGCCGGGGGAACTCGTCGGACGCCCTCACTTCCTGCCTGCGCTGGCAGAAGCGTCTGGTCTCCGTGCACGCCGAGGTCGAGAGTCGTCTGACGGATCTGTTCGGCAGCGGCCACGGCATCGAAACGTGCCGACTCGGCACTGCTCATGAGCGTCCCTTGTGAAAGCCCGGGTCGAGAGGACCAGTAGGTACAGCTCTACGGGACCGAGGAGGCCAGCAAGAACAGCCGCCCGCCGAGCCAGGCAACCACGGCGGTGCCCCGGCCCCCTGCACGGACCGCTCCCCCGCAGACAGCCGACGGGCAGCCGCGCAAGGAAGACCGCCATCGCGCCGCGGCGGCCGCCGCGGCGCCCGGACTGTGTTCCACCGCTGGGAGTAGCCACCGCGGCCGAGCAGAAGGGCCCCGTCCGGCCCTTGCCGCCGCTCGGACGTCAGACGGCGCTGAACTCGTGGGCAGGGCCGCCGCGCCGCTCCACCCACTGCGAGTCGTCCAGGATGGCCTCGGGGGTCGGCGACGCCGGCGCCCTCGAGGAACACGACCAGGTCCTGGTCGCTGTAGGCGGTGCCGAGGCTCTCGTCGTGGCCGTGACTGTGCACGATGACTCTCCGGCCGCCCGAGCTGGAGGGCCGGTGCACGACGATCGGCGCACTGCTCACGCCCTCCCAGCGTGCCCCGGACCGGACGGGTGGGCGAGTCGGCCCCCCGGGACGGTCAGGAAGTGTCCTGTTGTGAAGACCTCGTAGCAACGCGCAGCAGACCAGTGCACACCGATGGCTCGCGGCTGCTGCGCCGCCGATGCCCTCCATCGCATCCAGGCGCCGGTGATGGTGTGGCTGCTCTGAGCACGCTCACCGGCCTTGAGGAGCGTGGTCCCCCCCGGCGGGCGGATCCTGCTCACACCGCGCGGGCACCGGTGTGCAGCCGTCCAGCCCGGCCAGTGAACATCGGGTCGGCCGCCGGCGTATGGACGCCCGCGTGGCGCGGCCCGGCTCCTACCCCGCGCCGCTGAGCCCCGCGCCGTTGCACGGACCCGGCAGGTCATGCTCAACGCGGCCGGGCGGGACGTGCTCGCTCGCAACATTCCTCGAGCGGCGCAGCCGTCGTCGGCCGCGCCGACGGCACGGTACGGCCGGGGCCGGCCTGGGGTCGCGCGGGATGAGAGCGGACCGGGAGGGGTGTGCTGGCGGGGCCGGCGCAGGACGGCGGTGGACTCGGCGGCGGCCGGGCGGTCCAGGACCGGCTGTCCGGGGGGCGGCGTGGCGGGGCACGGCGTGGCCGGGGGCGAAGTCGTGGGGCAGCGGGGGAGGCGACGGCGCCCGGCGCGGACCGGCGCGGGACCACGGGAAGCGGACCGGATGCGACAAAGCCCAGCTGGACCAGCTCGGGAGGCGCTGGTAGCCGGGCGCAGGGTCATGCGGCCTGGACGGCTTGCCGGGCACGGGCCAGCCGGCGCAGCTCGCAGCGCGCCGCCTGCACCGAGGGGGCGGTCTGCCAGTAGGGGTGCCACCACAGCCGTACGGACAGGCGCAGCAGGCGGCGGCGCAGGGCGGTGGTGTCGCGCGGGCCGGGTGCGGCGAGCGCTTGGTAGGTGGCGTTGAAGGCGGCTTGCGTCTGCACCAGGTCGTCGGGGAAGTCGGTCACGTCCATACCGGTATTAGAGCGGGTGTTCGATTTGCATGCCACATCGGACACGGCCCCGCGGGGCCGGCCGGCCGCCGGGGCGCCTTCTACGGACCCCTAGGTCACCGATGGCGCCGGCCGGGAGCCCACCCTGCCCGCAGTCCGGTCGGCTCCCCCGGTTCCGCACCCGGCGTCGCTCAGGAAGCCACCGTGCGGCCGACGGCTGCGCCGAGGAGCGCGGCACACCGCACGCACCTGTTTCCCGGCAGGGGTGGAAGGGGCGCGTTTTCCGGCCAGTACTCGCAGGTAGCGGTGGGTGAGGCCGGCCTGCATGGGCATGATCGGGGTTGTGTTACGCGAAGACGTTCCCGCTTGCGTGCGGTGGGAGATCCTGATGCACGAACGGTTCAGCCGCGTGTGGATCTGCAAGGACTTCGGCCGCGCGGTCACCGGCGCGGACCCCGCCGAACTGGGCCGGACCGTCCTCGCCGCGTACCTCGCCGGCCGCTCCATCCAGGGTGAGACGTTCCGCGTCGTCGTCCGCACCGACGACGGCAGCCAGCACGTCATCACCCCCGGCCAGCTCGCGGACCCCGGCTGGCAAGCGGATCCGGCGATCTGCCAGACACTGCCCGCCTACCTGCGCAACGCCCTGGCCTGACCCCGACGGATCCACCAGCGCGGGCGGATCGCCGGCCAGGGTCCGCGCCTTGGCAGGGCGGGGCAGAGCCTTCAGCACCCGGCCCGCTCCACCGACCGCGGACACCACGCGTACAAGCTCAACTGGTCAGAGCGAGGTGCCCGCTCATCGCGGCGGCACAGAAGGCCAGTGTCGCGACAGCGGCTACCGTCTGCGCCGCCACACTCAGCCGGTATCCCAGCCGGGACAAGCCGATCGCCGAGAGGAGTACCAGGCCCCCGAACCCTCCCACGCAGGCGAAAACCGGCGTCAGCGACACATGGGGGTCCGGCTCGAAAGAATTGAAGTCGGTCTGTGCCAGCCCCGTCAGCAGGGCGACGGTTCCGACGATGGCGTCCAGTAACCACAACAGAACGGCGAAGAGCGCATCTTCGCCCGTACTACGGCGGGCTGGTGCATGGTTGTCCATGGGTCAAGCCTCTGCCTGCACACCCGGCCGGGGCCTGAGTACACATACTCATGCCCTGCCCGTCGGTCATCGATTGCCAAGCCAGTGTTCCCGGTCCGGGCTGACCGCTGCGCCGGCAGGCCCGTCACGCCGCCGTGACACGCGACCCCGGACAACGCAGGGCTCAGGCGGCCGTGACGACCAGGGAGCACTCTCGACGGGGAGACCAGCCAGAGGCCCGGCCTGCCCGCCGAAGTTCTTCTGCCGCGCATAGGCGCCGGGCGTCCGAGAAGCCGGGGCCACACAGACACCATTTCTCTACCGGCAGTAGAGGAGCGGCGGTAGAGTCGGTGTATGGCAGCAGACGAGACGAGCATCAAGGTCAGCGCGGCCGCGCGGGACCGGCTGGCCCAGCTGGCGGCCGAGCACGGCACGACCATCCGGGCCCTGGTGGAGGACCTCGCGCAGGGCACCCCGACGAAGGCCGAGTACGCCGAGCGTGCCGAGCTGGCCCGCGCCGAGCTCGCCTCCGCCCTGGGCAGCGCGCCGAGCGAGGAGGCAGAGGCGAAGGCCCGCACCCTGCTGGAGCGCCTGGGCGCCACTGCGCACAACCCGCAGGCGGCCGCGTAGTGGGGGCGATCGCGGTCGTTTTGGACCACACGACCGCCGCGGCGCTGTACAACCCGAAGGACCCGTTCAACGAGGCGGTCGCCGCGTTCTACGTCCAGGCCTCCGGCGGACTCGGTGACCTGTACGCGCCGGTCCTGTCGCTCACGGCCGGGGACAGCGAGCGGCCGGGCCTGCTCAGCTACATCAAGGGCTTGCGGTTCATCCGGATCGAGGCGTTCGACACCGACGCCGCGGTCACCGCCACCGAACTGCTGCGCTTCGGGCACTCCTGGGCCACCATCCACGCCATCCACGCCGCCCGCCCCTCTCCCGCCCACCCGAGCGGCCGATTTCTGCTCACCCTGACGCCGAAGACGTACGCCGGCACCGGCGTCCAGGCCGTCCACCCCGGCCAGTAACCGGCTGGCGCACCGTCCGGCGGCGCTGCCCCGTACCAGGGCGCACGGCAAGAAGGGGCCGACCCCCAACCTCGCGGTCCTGACACACCCGAGGCAGGAGCGACGGTATCCGCCGGGCGGCGAAAACGCTGTCCGGGTGCCCGGTCAACGAGGAGCACACGGGGGGGCGTCCTGGTCCCTGGAGTCGATGACACCAGCAGGCTCACGCGTGCCCGTTTGGCTGTTGGACCCGCCGGGACTCGACCGCCCGGCGCCGCGCCGAACGTCCGGCGCGGCGGTGAGAGAGTGGCCGCATGTGCGGTCGATACGTTGCCACCCGCAGCCTGCAGGACCTGGCGCAGCTGTTCCATGCCGCCCAGTGGCCTACGACGGAGGCGCTCGCGCCGAGCTTGAACGTCGCGCCGACCGACGAGGTGTGGGCCGTCCTGGAACGCGCCCGGCGCGACGAGGGCGGTGGTGCGGCGCCGGTGAGGGAGCTGCGGCCGCTGCGCTGGAGCCTGGTGCCGTCCTGGGCGAAAGAGCCGAAGATCGGCGCGCGGATGATCAACGCCAGGGTGGAGACCGTCCATGAGAAACCGGCGTTCCGCCGTGCGTTCCGCACACGCCGCTGCCTGCTCCCGGCGGACGGCTTCTACGAGTGGCAGCCGGGTAAGGACCCGGTCACCGGCAAGGTGCGCAAGCAGCCGTTCTTCATCCACCCGGAGGACGGCCAGGTGATGGCGCTGGCCGGGCTGTACGAGTACTGGCGCGATCCGGCCGTCGCCCCAGACGACGACCCGGCCGCCTGGCTGATGACCTGCACCATCATCACCACCGAGGCCACCGACGCAGCCGGCCGCGTACACCCGCGCATGCCCCTCGCCCTCACCGAGGACCACTACCAGGCCTGGCTCGACCCCACGCATCAGGACCCGGACGAACTGCGGGCTCTCCTCGGCCAGCCCGCCGACGGGCAACTCGACGCTCGCCCCGTCTCCACGGCCGTCAACAACGTCCGCAACAACGGCCCCCAGCTCCTCGACCCGGTCAGCCTGTAACCGCAGCGAGGGTCGCACCGCGATGATGCAGGTAGCCGGACCGGCCACGGCATCGAGACGGCGGGCGGCATCCCCAAGCGGGGTGCCGCCCATTGGCTGTCCCAACCCTGTGGCCCCCGCCGGCCACAGCCGTGCTGTGTGGAGCCTCGGAAACGTCGTCGTGCACCGCATCGACGAGATCGTCCATGGCCTCTCCGGCCGGTCACTGGGTCAACGGACAGTCGACGTCGCCCCGAGATGCGGCAGGACGGTGGCAGACCCGGCCAGGCCGCACCGCGTCCGCACTGACGTCGACATGCTGCCGGGCTCAGGACCGGTCGCCAGTCCAGTCACAGAAGGCCGGCTCGCCCGTGCGCGGTTGCACATCGGCGAGCCGTCGGCGCCCAACTGCCTCTGCTCGGTGGAGAGTGCGACGCGGCGTCGACTTCGTCCTGCGTCCGGCCGGTAATGCCGAGGCAGGCGATCCAGGAGCACGCAGACCGGTTCTGCGTACGCTGCCGGCGGCCGACCTACTGCTGAACGCAGCCTGCGCACCGCATCGAGCCCGATCCGGGGTCCGTCAAAGCGTCATCGTCCAGGTTGTCGTCCGACCGGGCGCGGGCCGGCGCGTCATCTGATTACGCAGGTACGGGCAGTTCGAACCATACGGTTTTGCCTCTGCCGCTGGGCGAGTTGCCCCACGCAGAAGCCAGCGCGGAAACAATCATCAGCCCTCGGCCTCCTTCGGCTTCGTCTTCCTTGCGCGGCACCGTCACCGGCACTGCGCGGTGGGGATCGCTGTCCCGCACTTCTGTGCGGACCCGATCGGGATACCTGCGCACGACGACGTACACGTCGCTGTCCCCATGGACCAGACCGTTGGTGACGACTTCCGACACCAGCAGTTCTTGCTCATCGGCCATGTCGGACAGGTGCCACAGTTCCAGCCACTCTCTGAGCCGCCTGCGCGTGCGTTGCGCGCCCTGGAGGTCTCGACGATGGATCTTGAGTTGGCGTACTGTGCGCTGCGCCTCACTTGAGGGTCCTTCATAGCGGACTAGAAGGAGCGCCGCATCGTCGGCATGCTCGGCCTGCCGCCTCTTGAAATCACTCATTATCTGGTCACCGAGAGACTCGATATCCACGTCGCCCGCCACGACGGCCGCCAGCCTCTCGGAGACGGTTTCGCTCCCGGTACGGATCAGACCGTCCGTGAAACAGGCGAAGATCGTGTCAGGATTGCACGTCAACTCGGTGACCTCGTAACGCGCTTCTGGATCGATGCCAAGCGGCATCCCGATGCGGAGATCGTCCGGCGGAGGCATCATGCCTTCACCGGTGTGGACGAGCGGCAGCGGATGGCCGGCACTGGCGATCTGCGCCACGCCCGTATCAGGGTCCAGCCACACGCAACAGCAGGTGGCGAACAGGTCCGTGTCCAAGCCGATCAGGAGGTCGTTGGCCCGCTCGAGTACGACCCCAGGATCATGACCCTCGTTGGCATAGGCGCGAACGGCACTGTCGAGCTGCCCCATCACGACCGCGGCATCCGGATTGTGGCCCTCTACGTCACCGATCACCATGGCGACGCCTCCACTGGGAAGGATGAGCAGGTCGTACCAATCCCCACCCATTTCGATCCCACTTGTGGCACAGGCGTATCTGCCGGTGCTGACGACACCGGCAGGTTGTGGCAGCATCCTAGGCAGCAACGCCTGCTGCAGCTTCTCGACCAGTGCATGCCGGGCCTCGTGCAAGTGTGTACGCTCCACCGCTTGCGCCAGCACCGTGGCCAGAGCCGTGAGAGTGGGCTGCCGTGCAACGACGTCCTGATGCCGGTGTTCGAATGCCATGGACAGTGCGCCCACCGATCGGCCGCCGGCCAACAGGGGAAGTACCACCCAGACGCAAGCCTCATCCAATGCCTGCTCCGCCAGCCGGCCGTGAGTCCGGCGGTCGGTGGCGGCGTAGACCGCGCATCGCTGTCCGATGACAGCCTGAGTTTCCGGGGTGCTCTTCCGCAGCAAGGCCCCGTCCGCCTCACCGAGAAATTCCCTTGAACAACCGGCTGCGTCGGCTACGTGCAGCCGGTCTCCGTCTGTGAGGCTGATGACCGCAGCCCGGGCAGAGAACCCGCCCATCACTCTTTCCATGGCCAGTTCGATCGCTTCGCTCGTACGCTCGGCACCCCTCAGAAGCATGGCCAGCTTGTGTACGTGATAAATCAGGGGAACCGTGTGGGGTGTCAGGCTGTTCGCTGCAGTGTCGTCATCCTCGGCGGTTACGACGTATGGCACTACAGGGGGTTCCAGTGACGTACTCTGCTCGGCCAGCCGTTCGAAATCAGCCGCCAGGCCGGCCGCCTCCGCGACCAGTCGATCGATGTCCGCCTGCGTGATCCCGCTGCGAGAAATGGGCCAATAAGCGGTGACTACCCCGAATGTGCGCGCCTTGACGGAAATGGGTGCCGCAGCCGTCTGAAGCGGAAATGGCGCGAACACTGAAAGGTCTGGATGGACCGACACGACATCCAAGGATTGCGCCATGGCCACGGACTTCGTTCGCCAAGCTCGGGCCGAAGGGTATACGTCGTCATCGACCGAGACCCGTTCGACGGATCCCGTACCCAATGGAGTGACGGCTACCACTGCCGCGCGGAGCTCGGGCGCGTCGGAAGATGGGAGAAACACCGTCACTGCGGCCGCATCGACATCGCGCACCAACTTCCTGGCCGCTGTGAGCAAAAAGCCTTGCCTACCCCACTCGTCCGAGGGTACGTGCTGAGTACGGTTCCGGGATTCGATCGGATTCATCGTCTTGCCGCCTGGGCGCGTCGGTATCTCGTCCCAGCCTACTGCCGTCACTGCGAGTTCGCAGGCCAGACAGTGGTTGCCGGGTTAGTTCATATCGGCGGTTCAGCCGAAGTCGGCGTGTAGGCCGACCATTGCATCCAATCGCCGAACAGTCGGTCGCCTCGTCACGCCGAAATGTCCTGCTTGCATTCTGTCGCTGTCTTTCGATGGTGGCCCGGAGCCTTTCGAACTCCGGGCCACCATCGGCAAGGGGCGCGGCGGCGGTCAGGCTGTGACGGCGATCGGGCGCCAGTTCTGGGGGTCACGGATTCCGGCTGATGTGCGCCCGGAGCATTCCGTTGAGGGGTGGCGCGCAGTCCTTCACGCGGGTGCGGGCAGGGTGTCGAAAACGGACTCTACGTGACGTACCAGGTCCAGGAGCTCTCTGTCATGGCCATGTGCGCCGTCGATCTCCAGCCCGACGGGCAGGCCGTGAGCGGTCAGACCGATGGGAATGCTGATGCCAGGCAGACCCGCGCCACTGGTGGGAACGGTGTTCTTCGCGAGAAACAGGTCACTGACTTCTTCGCCCGCGACCCTGAAGTTCGTCCGGTGCTCGATCAGCGGTGCGGGACAGGGCGTCGTCGGAAAGAGCAGCGCATCGAACCCGTGCGTGAAGACCTTACCGAGCCGGCGCTGGAGTTCCGGGCGCTCGACGGACAGTGTCGCCTCGTAGGCCTCCTGCGACAGATATCCCTGCCCACTCGGCAGCACGAGATGGCTCCACACCTCTTTGAGCTCGGGCTTGAGTCCGTTGTAGATTTCATCGAAGGAAACCGGGAAGTCGTTCTGCCGGAGGAATTCCGTCACGGACTCCATCGTCTCACGGAAGAACAGGTTCCACGTCAACCTGTCCGCCAGCGGCGAGAAGTCCTCACCGAGATCGACCTCGACGACCTCGGCACCAGCATCCTGCAGACGCAGGAGCGCATTCTTGAAATGCGCTTCGGTCCCAGGATCGAGCAACTCCATGTACTGCCGGGGAGCATAAGCGAACCTCGCCCCCTGCAGACCGGACCGATGAGAACGGGGAGCTGCTGCATCCTTCATGACGACCTGGTCGATCAGCGCGCAGTCTTCCACGCTACGCGCCAGGACGCCTGTCGTGTCGAGCGTGTGCGAAATGGGCGCGACGCCACCCCTCGGCCACCGACCCGTGGTCGGCTTGAATCCCACCACCCCACACAGCGAGGCGGGAACCCTGATAGAACCGACCGTGTCGCCCCCCAGCGCCGCAGGCACGAGGCGGGCCGCGACAGATGCTCCGGAGCCACTCGAAGACCCTCCCGGCACATGGTCGTTGTTGTAGGGATTCTTCACCTGTCCATAGCGGCTGTTGTGTCCCGTCAGCCCGAACGACATCTCAACAAGGTTGATCTTGCCGAAGACGATACCGCCGGCGTCCTTGATCGAGCCGACCACGTCGGAGTCTTCTGTCGGCACGAAACCTCCCAGAGCCTCGACTCCCAGCGTTGTGCGAAGCCCACGTGTCGCGTAGCTGTCCTTCACCCCGATCGGAACGCCGAGGAAAGGAGCGCGGGAACCCGCCGCGCGCGCCTTGTCCGCATCCCTGGCCGCAGTAAGCACAGCGGATTCGTCTATCGTGATGAACGAATTGAGATCCGAATTCTCCCGCGCGCGCCGCAGAAGCGCTGCCGCGTACGACTCGGACGTGATGTCGCCGTCACGGATCGCGGCGGCCGCAGCAGCCACACCAAGTTCGGCCAGTTCGTCGTCCCCCGAAGCCGGCACCGCACCGACGGAGAATACCTCGTCCTGCATGATTACCTCTCTTGCTTTGGAAAGGCCGTCTGCCATTGACCGGCACATCGTTCTGTTAGCCGGCCGACGCCTTCTTTACATTGCGGTCATGATGTGGAATGTCATTCCGGACGATCTGAATAGACGCGTCCGGGCCGATGTACCCCGGACCGAGCCTTACCGGTCCTGCGCTACGCCTACGGAAAGGGCGGGCGGCACAGGAACATCCAGAACTCGCAGGAGGTCTACTACCTTGCGGTCCAGTTCCAGGCCCACGGCAGCGATGTCCGGTACATCGAAGCTGGCGAATCGGGTGCTGGGCTGGTCGACGGAGAACCGCGTGACGCCCCGCGCGTCCTGGTGAATCGTCGTGCGCAGCGGGGCGTAGAGCATCACCGCCGGGTCGTGCCTGTACATGCGCTCGGCGATCGTGTGGTTTCCCATCAGGTAGGTGGCGCAGCACCCGGGATTGCCCGCGAGCTGCATGGTCTCGCCCACATCGGTGCTCCAGAACCGCATGAATCCGTGCGGTGCGTTCTCCGCGGCGGCGGCGAGTACGGTCTCCCAGCTCGCCCGCTCGGCGCGGAGCTGCGCCATCCGGTCGAGGTCCAGTGCCGGCACAGCGGCTTCATACCGAGCCCTGAAATCCTCGAAGGACGTTCCGGTGTCGATCGACCACCGGACGACCTCGTGGGGAACTGCGACGAAGTTCTGAGTGGACATGCTTGTTCAACCTTTCCGATGTGTCAGTGGCTAGAAATGTTGTCCCTCCGGCCGCGGCCCGTGGACCAGCGGGCACCCGAGCCACCCGCGCAGGACTCCCCTGCGCCGCGCAGCTTGGGTCCGCGAGCCGCCGTACGCGGTCCGCTCGCGACGGCTATCGCGGTGGGCGGCAGGTCGGCGCGCCATGGCAGCCGAACCCACCGGCATCAGCGTCTACCTGTGGAGGTCGCGAAGCTCGGCGTGAGCGACCGCCGGGACGCCGCCCAGCGGCCAACGGGACCTCCATCAAGTAAAGCGATCGCTGTACTTCGAAGAACGTAGCACGCCGCTGGAGGGAAGTAAAGCGATCGGTATACTTGTGACATGGCAACGAGCGAAAGAGCGGCGGCAGGAACACCTCGCCGAGGCGGGCGCGGGGCGCGGGAGCGCATCCTGCGCGCCGCGGTCGAGTTGTTCGCGCGTGACGGCATACACGTCACCGGCATCGCAAAGCTGACAGACGTGGCGCAGGTGTCGACTCGCACGTTCTACCAGCACTTCCCGAGCAAGGACGCACTGGTCAGCGCCTACCTGCAGCGTCTGGAGTCAGACCCGGACGGGCCCGTGCACGGTGAGACGGTTCTGGAACGCAGCGACCTCAGCGCGCGTGAGCGTCTGCTGGCGCTGTTCGCCGACTCTCCGCCGGCAAGGGTCGTGCGCGGCTGTCCACTGCACAACGCCGCCGTCGAAGCGGCCGGGACGATGCCCGAAGCCGCGGCACTGGTCGAGCGTCACAAAAGGGAGTTCACCGAGCGCCTGATCAAAACCGCCGCCGAGGCAGGCGCGCACGAGCCCGAAACTCTCGGACGGCAGCTCGCTGTGCTGTTCGAGGGCGCCAATGCCCTGTCCACCTCGCTCAATGACACGCTTCCGTATCGGGACGCCCGGGAACTGGCCAGAACGCTGATCGATCGGGCGACGGGAGGCACACTCCTCCCGTGAGACCGTGATCACCTACGCGGACGCGGTGTCCGCACGGCAATCCCTGAACGGGCCGACCCGCAGGCCATCCGGACGCAGTGGCTCGAGGCGTTCCCCGGCCGGAGCCCTCGGCCTCCCGGCCGGGGCAGGCCCGCCGGCCTCGGCCTGCACTGGACCCCGGTGACCGGCCCGACGCCCGTCTACCCGCACTCGCTCCCATGGCCTATGGCGCCCCGGCTTTCCGCGCCTGGCGCTGGCCACGTTCCACGCCCACCTCGCCGCCACCGCGTCCGGCCGTGCCGACGCCGGGACCCGGAGACCTGGCCGAGCGAAACCCCGCTGATGCGGCCGCTGCAGCGCGACTGCGACCGCCGGCTACTTGACCCCTAAGATGTAACCGTTACAGTTACGACAGGAGTGCGAGATGGGAGCGAACAGCAGGCTCACGATCGCGACGCATGCGCTGGCCTGGATCGGGCTGCACGAGCGGATGGGCGGCGAGGTGGCCACCTCCGAGCAGATCGCCAACAGCGTCAACACCAACCCGGTGGTGGTGCGGCGGCTGCTGGGAGAGCTGCGCGAGGCCGGCCTGGTCGAGTCCCGGCGCGGCGCGGGGGCCGGCTGGCGGCTCGCGCGCGCACCGGAGTCGATCACTCTGGCCGAGGTGTACCAGGCGGTCGAGGGCGGCCCGCTGTTCGCACTCCACACTGCCACTCCGAATCAGAAGTGCCCGGTAGGCCACGGCATCCGCACCGCGCTCACACCCGTGTACGACGAGGCCGAACAAACGTTGCGTGCACAGCTGGCCCGCACCAGCGTCGCCGACGTGCTCCGCGAGTCCATGACCGCCCTTTAGTCGCGTTGCGCGCCGCGCCCTGGCTCCATCGCACACCCTCAGTCATAACAACAATTGTTACGACCGAGTCGAGTTCCCGCCCCACGCATCCGAGGCCCGACTCCCTGACAGGAGCACAGTCATGACCACGCTGCAATACTCCGTGTACGTGGCACCGTCCAAGCCCGTGGTCTCGGACGACCTGCCTCCAGGCGAGGCGCGACGGATGTGGTCGCCCACCGCCTCCACCCTGATTCACGGTGACCGGGATGCGGTACTGGTCGACCCGCTGATGACCGTTGAGGAGTCGCGCGCCCTCGCCGACTGGGTGGGCGCGACCGGCAAGAACGTGACCACGATCTACGTCACCCACGCGCACGGCGACCACTTCTTCGGCGCTCCGGCGATCCTCGAACGCTTTCCGCAAGCGAAGATCGTCTCCACACCGGGCGTCGTACCGCTCATGGAAGCGCAGTACGGTCCGCGCTGGTTCGGAGGATTCTGGGAGCCGCGCTTCCCCGGCCAGATCTCCGGCGAGCGCGTGCGCCCCGAACCGCTCGGGGACGGCGTGATCGAACTTGAGGACGAGGAGTTGCGCGCGATCGAGCTGGGACACTCCGACACCGACGGCTCCAGCGCCCTGCACGTGCCCTCGATCGGCCTCGTCGTGGCCGGTGACGCCGTGTACGGCGACGTCCACCTGTACCTGGCCGAGTCCGGGGGCACCGGGCGCCGCGACTGGCTCGACGCGCTCGACGCCATCGAGCGGCTCGCGCCCGCGGCCGTCGTCTCCGGGCACCAGCGCGATGGCGACCCGCACAGCCCGGAGGACATCGCCCGCACCCGCCGCTACATCCAGGACTTCGACGAGGCCGCCGCTAAGGCCTCCAGCCATGAAGACCTGTACGGGGCGATGGTCGCCCTGTACCCCGACCGCGTGAACCGTGGCGTGCTGTGGAACTCCGCGAAGTCGGTCATGGCCTGAGCCACGCCCTGCGCTCCGTCCGGCCCAGGCAAAGTCGACCGCTGGCGGCCAGCCAACTCCCCGCCGGCCGACCCCCGTGCGCGCGGGGGCATTCCGCGGTCTGTCACGCGGCGGCTACGAGAGGACACCATGACAGGCGTAGGTGTTGTCGCCCTATGTCACGCGCCCATCAGCAGGGATGGTGAGGGTTACGGCTGCCTGGTTGGACTCGGCGGTTTCGTCGTAGCGGGTGGCGATGCCCGCCACTGCTTCGGCCGGCGGAAGCATCGTTCCACCAGGTTTCGCTGCTTGTGGAGCCGCGCCCTCCCCCAGGCGGAGCGGTTGGCCAAGGACGACCCCGACGGGCTACGGCAGGTGTTCACCGCCGTCGACCGCCTCGCCGACAACCCCCGCCCCGACGGCGCTCTCGGCAGCGCAGACCTGCTCCGCATGCATGTGGCCCGCTACCACGTGATGCAGAGATCACCGAGCAGCAGGTCCACGTCCGTCTCAGCCACCTCGCACGCGTGCGCTGACCAGCCCGATCCGTGTCGTGAGGAGCTGCGGCCGGGCGGGAAGCCGGCGCCCGGTCCGGCACCGCCGGGTTGAAGGCCCGCCGGAACCAAGGTTCGGCGGGCCGACGGGAGTCAGAGGGCTCCGGTCTCAGCACGGACGGATCAGCACAGGCAGGGCCTCGGCCGGCGCGAAACCGGGCGCCAGTGATCGCGCAGTTGGTGCAGGCCGACGAGGACACCGTCCGGGACGTGATCCACCGGTTCAACGAGATCGGCTGACCACCTGAATCGGCACCGTAACCAGGCCGAAAGAGATCGCGCCGGACCAGATCGCTCGAGGCATGCCACACCTTTCCTACTCGCCCCGAGCACCCCCAGCCTATGGACATCACCCACGGCCCGCACCGTGCCAGCACACCAGCGCCCGCCCACGCGGCGTACGCAAAAGGCCTGTGATCAGGCCACCCGTTCGGCTCCGTGTACGTGCCCTGGCAAGGGGCACCCCGCTGTATGCGTTGTGAATGCCCCCAGGGTGAGGGTGTCGCGGCCGGCCCCCGAGTCCGGTCGCTACACCCTCGCCGGGCACCGGCCCGGAACGTCGGCGAGCATCCGAATGGGGTGCGACGGGTACCGCACCCGGCTGACTCCACCAGGCACGAACGGAAGGTGGGCCGCCCCCGCACGAGGCGACCCACCCTGGACACGCCCGTCTTGCGGGCCGACGTCATCTACCGCCGTGCGAGGTCAGTCGCGGTGTCCGTCGCGATGGTCACCGCTGTGCCGCCAGCCGTCACCCCGGTGGCCGCCGCCATGACGCCAGCCGTCACCGCGGTGGCCGTCGCCGCGGTGCCGGTCGTCGCCGTGGCGGTCTCGGTCGTACCCCCAGGACACCTCGTCGACGAACCGGTCGCGGTCGTTGCGCAGGGTCGCGGTGTCAGAGCCGTTGTCCCACACGTACGCCCGCCGGTCCTGGTACACGTCCGTCCGGGTGTCGCGGCCGATGCCGGTGTGGACGCGGACGGTCGCGCGGCCGTTCAACCGGTAGTGGTCGAAAGTGTAGGTGTGGCCGTCCTCGTCGGAGAGGGTCCAGCCGTCCAGGTTCACCGCACGCCGCGAGTCGTTGGTCAGCTCCACCCACTCGGCGTTCAGCGAGCGGTTGGAGCGGTCGTCGCGGCCCGGGGAGTCGTACTGCACGTCGCTGATGTACACCGCCGGGCGGTACTGGCGGCCGTGGTGGTGGTCGTCGGCCGACGCCGGCAGCGCCACCGCTCCCACCACTGCAGCGGCCACGCCGGCGAGTACGGTCAGACGACGGACGGAAGAAGAAACGGACACGAAGGTCCCCCTTCAAGGTGCGCACACCCAGCCGAACGCGCGGCATCGAAGCCGCGGTTCAGCCAGGTGCGTTGTGCTGGTGCGCAGCCGGTCGGCCGCGCACCCACACCTTCCGGCCCGCGCCTCGAACTGTGAGGGATTGACGAAGCCTGTTACAGATTGAGCAGATTTCTGTGACACTCACCTGTAATGACCACTGATCGGCTGAATCGTGCAGCTCGGTGAGGCATCGGATGCCGGGCCCTTGGAACTACCGGCTTGAAGCGACGCATCGCCGGGCTGTGCCACCCCACCGTGACGAGCGCGCTCACCCGAAAGTGAGTAACAGCCCGGCCCGCCAATCGGGCCGCCGGACCGGTCGCTGGATGCGGCGGCGACTCGTTCTGAACGCGGTGAGCACGACGCGTGAGCCGTACGTCTGACAGGGCTTTGCAGCAGTCGCCAGGCCGTCGCCGTGCCGTCGGTCCAGGATTACTGGCCCACCCCCCGTGGGGGTGGCTCAATCGGCCTGTGGCGGTCTCAGCAGTTCGCGCTGTAGCGGATGCATTCGGGTGACGGGGTGTGCCTGGGTCCCACTCGTGACTGCGCGGCCGTCAGCGATCTGGCCGCCAAGAGAGCAACCCGCAGGTGTGCGAGCGCCGTTCAGCGGGCCTGGAAGATCGCGGCCAGGACTGCCAGGATGAGTACGGCAACCAGCAGCACCCGTACCCGCCCGATGTGGGCGAGGTCGACGGCGTCGATCCGCGAGGGTGAAGCCGCCGGGGACGGCGGGCCGTAGCGGGGCGGGTTTGAGGAATAGCCGGTGACCTGCGTGGTCGAGGCTGTTGCGGGCGTCGCCGGTGGAGTAGGCGGTGTCCCCGAAGACGTCGCGGGCAGTGTCCTCGTCGGCGAGCAGGTCCACACCGACGGCCGCCTCGTGATGCTCGGGCCCGGCCCCGGGCGTGAGGGCGACGGCGGTGTATAACCCGGTCTCCGGCTCGATCGCGAGGTGGGCTTTGTACCCGTCCTGCTGGTGGGTCCGGGTTTTGTGGACGTGCCGGGATTCGGGATCGACGGTGGAGATCGTCCGGTCGTAGGCCGTGCCGCGGGTGATGCGCCAGCGCCCGTCGCGGCCGTCGGAGTCCTCGGCCGGCTCCACATCCTGCCCGGCTACCAGGGCCAGCAGGCCGACCGCGTTCGCCGCCTTCTCGCCCAGCTCTTGCTCGGGCAGATGCCCAAGCAGCCGCAGCGCGTCGCCGACCAGAGCGTCAACGAGATCAGCGCGGGCTTGTTCGTCGTTCCAGGCGATGCGGGGCTTGCCGGGATCGGCGTAGTCATGGGCGGTGCACTGCACGACCGCGACCTGTTCGGCGCCGGGGACCTCGCGGATAACCGCGCGTACAGCGGCGATGAGCTGGGGGACGGTGTCCTGGGTGGCGACTGCGTCGTTCAGCACGGTCGAGTCCAGCGCCCGCCGGTGCTTGCCCTTGAGGACACCGGTGGCCTTCACCACCTCGCGCACGGCCTCGAAAACACGGTTGGGCTGCACCGAGCGGGCCAGGCGGCGGCGGAAGTACGCCAGCAGCGACGGATCGAACGCCATGTCGTGCAGCCGGAGCCCGCAAGCAGCCTTCCACCGCAAGTCACACCGCAGTTCCTGAACCGTCTCGAAGTCCGACAGCCCGTGCAGGGCCTGCAACGTGATCGCCGAGGCCAGGATCTGCGGCGGCATACTCGGCCGCCCATTCGTCGAGGGGTACATGTCCGCGAACATCTCCACCGGGAACAGCGCAGCACGATGCCCGGCCAGGAACGCAAACACACTGCCCGCCGGAATCAACTCCCGGCACATCTCCCACACATCCGGCCCGACCGTCTCCCCGGCCCAATCCCCCATCACCACAAGACGAGTCTGTCCCCACCGCTCACGCCGCGGGACAGAACCCAAGATCTTCATCGATCTTCTAGGTCTACTCGAAACGGAGTGAATCGGCTGAATAGCGTAGCGCTATTGACCTACGGTTGCGGTCTACTGCTGCGGACGGCGGAACTGGGGTTCGCCGCGGCGGCAGGGGGGATCGCGGTGTTCGCACAGCGTCTGTTGTTGGTCATGGCCATGCTGGCCGCGTTGGTGGGCGGGACTACGGTCGCCAACGCGGCCCCCGACTCGCCGAAATGGCGGGCGACGGCCGCGCCGAAGAGACATGTCACGCCCGGGAAGATGCGCTCGGACCGAGAGTCCGTACCGGACGGGTTCAGCAAGGCCGACGTCGACAAGGCCGAAACGATGGAGGCCCGCCAGGCCGCCGACGACGGCTGTCAGGTGTACTGGCCCGCACCGTACGAAGTGTGCGGCGCGATCCGGGACAAGTACAACGAGCTCGGCGGCCCGAACAGCTTCCTTTCCTTCCCGAATTCCAACGAGCTGACCAACCCGGACGGCTACGGCAAGCGCACCGAGTTCCTCAACGGGCCGATCTACTGGTCTCCGCAGGGCGGCGCTCACCCGGTGGTCAACCACTTCTTCGCCGCGTGGGCCCGCAACGGCTACGAAGCCGGAACACTCGGCTACCCCACCTCCGACGAGTTCGTGAACCCGGACAATGTCGGGCGTCGCCAGTACTTCGAGAACGGCACCATCTACTGGAAGCTCAATGAGGCGTACGCGGTGGGCGGCGCCATCCGAGACAAGTGGGGAGAGGCCGGCTGGGAAGGCGGCTACCTCGGCTACCCGATCAGCGACGAGTTCGGCACCCCTGACGGCCTCGGGCGGGCCACCCGCTTCGAGCACGGGATGGTCTACTGGACCGACGCCTACGGCGCGCACCCGGTCAGTGGCGGCCTCCTCGACAAGTGGACCCTGTCCGGCTTCGAGACCGGCCCGTACGGCTACCCGGTCGCCGACCAGCAGCCGCGCGGCTCGTCCTTCGATCAGGAGTTCCAGTTCGGCACCATGGGCTTTCCCACTGACCCGGTAGCCGGCGTGTACCCGGACGATGGGGACGCGGAGCCCACCGTGGACGAGGAGCGGCCCGTCACCTGGGCCGACTTCGCCGCGGACGCCAACACCAGCCCGCCCAACCCGACCGTCCAGGGCAAGATGGGCGACATCGACCCGTGCGAGACCGGCATGTCCTGCATCAAGGAAGACGTCACCCTGGCCCGCCTTGCCGACGACGACCCCGAGGACCCCAACATCGAAGGCCCCGACACTCAGGGCACGTTCATCCCCGGCTGGTGCACCACGGCCCCCTGGGACGGACAGTGGCGGGTCAACCGGAAGAACGCGTGCGGCGTGTGGCAGAACCAGGCAGTCATCGTCCACGACAGCAAGGGCGCCGAAGTCGGCCGGATCCCGTTCCTCGTGAAGTCCGGGTTCCTGAGCTCCCACAAGTCCGGGGAGATCCAGCAGGAGTTCCGCATCCGGTTCGGTGACTTCATGAATAAGGTCGGCACCCCGACCCTCCGCTACCAGCCCGACTACGTCGGCCACGGCTCCAGCGCCTACAGCGTCGACGGCCCCGCGAACGGCTCGGTCATCAAGCCCAACGCCACCAAGTCCCTCGTCATCAAGTGGAAGGAGCAGTCCCTGGCGGACAACACTTCCAAGGGCGTCTTCCTGAACATCGCCTACAGCTTCGGCAACCTCGATCCTGCCTTCACCTCGTCCAACACCGGAACCGTCCGTAACGGCATGTTCCGCTGCGACTCCACGATGAAGACCTCCCGCGGCAACTACCGGCAGGGCTGTGTCGTCGCCGGCTGGAAGCCCGAGTTCGAGCTGACCTCCGTCACCCCGGAACAGACCTGGCATGTCCAGGAGGCCATCGCCTCCGGCCTGCCCGGCGCCGCCGGCCGCCCCCTGCACCGCCAGGCCGACAAGGTCAAGCGGGACATCAACCGTCAGAAGTCCTGCCCCAAGTCCGGGTCTGTCCGTGACGGCCGGACCTTGACCGGCCGGTCCTGCGACGAGTACCCGTTCGCCTCCACCACCGAAGGCGCAGCCACCTCCAACGGGCCCGGCCGCACCATCCACGACAACTGCCACGTCCCGGACCTCCCGATCATCACCGGATCGACCGGCTACAGCGTCTGCATGATCGACGAGAGGCAGAACTCCCGCAGCGGCAGCTTGCTCGGGGCCTTCTACGGCAAGGAACGCGTCATCGACCAGGACGCGTTCACCATCAAAGCCTCCGGCGGCACAGCACCACCCAAGCCCTGATTAGCGGTAGAAGACCGATGAAGATCTTGGGTTCTGTCCCCGCGGCGTGAGCGGTGGGGACAGAACCCAAGATCTTCATCGGTCTTCTAGCTAGCGTCTGTGCCCCTCTGCTACCCGGCCAGACACCATCGCCTCCGGCCGGCCTCGGTCAGGGCGTCAGGTCGAGCACGCGGACCGGTTCACCGGTCCACCGTTCGGGTGCGGTGGTGGCGATGATCGCTCCGTCGGGGCGGTCGGGAGTCGGCTGGGCTGCGTACTGGCAGTGTGCCGCCGCCCAGGTGGCCTGCCGGGCCACGGCCAGCGCGGCCGGCAGGTCGAGGTCGAGCACGGTGATGCCCGGCAGCGCGGCCAGGTGTTCCGCGGTGCCGGGCCGGGCGCGGTCGGCTTCCACGAGCGCGCACGCCGGGGCGTACAGGTACCAGCCGCTCTGGATGTGGGCGCGGTGGATGAGTCGGGAGGCGAGAACGTTGCCCTGGCCGGCCGCGGCCATCGCGGTGTCGTCCAGGACGATGTGCATGGCGTCGCTCACCGGGCGGCCGCCCGGGCCAGGCGGCGGTCGAGCTCGCTGTCGAGGTCCTGTTCCTCGACCGCGGTGGGCGCGTAGCCGTTCCACTTCTTCAGCGCGGCCCGGGCCTGCTCGGCCCGCGCGGCCCGCTCGTCCGGGGTGAGCAGGGTGTCGGCGAGGCGGGCCAGGTAGGCGCGCAGCGACAGCCCCTCAGCGGCGGCTATGGCGGCCAGACGCTCCTTGGCTTCCTCAGGGATACGGACATTGGCATCGGACATCGTGGCGACTCCCTTCCACCTCCAGGATACGGGTACGTACCCGTACCCGTCACGACCGTCGTCCGCCCGGATCCCGGCGGCCCCGCCGCTTCGGCCCCGCCGGTCCGCTGTGAGCTTGGCGGGGGTCACGCTGTCCCTGACGCGCGAGAGGCACTCCTGATCCGGCGGCCGGCCGCGAGTCAGGCGGTAGGCGGCAGCGTCTGTCCGCCACATCAGGTAGGGCCGAACTCGTGAGCGGGGCCACCGCGCCACTGCACCCACTGCGGGTCGTCCAGGAGCGCATCGGGGTCGGCGACGCCGGCGCTTTCGAGGAACACCACCAGGTCGTGGTCACTGTAGGCGGTGCCAAGGAACTCATCGTGACCGTGGCGGTGCACGGTGACTCTCCGGCCGCCCGAGAGAGAGGGCCGGTGCACGACGATCGGCGCGCTGCTCACGCCTCCCAGCCTGCGCCGGGCCGGACGGGCGGGCGAGTCGGTCCGGGAACGGCCAGGGGGTGCGGCCGGCACCGCGCTGCCCCGCCTTCCGTGACCGGCAAAAAACCGGCCCCCTCATCCGTGAAGCCGATGAGGTTGAGCATTAGCCGTCTGGCGGACCGCCGGTCAGTTCGGCGTAGCGCCGGTCGGGTCGCGGCCCCGGCTGGTCGTTGCCCGCTGCCCGCCGAACCTACTCGGGGGGCGGGACTGGGACTGGGACAGCGGCGAGCGGCGAACAGGAGGAGACCGGCACTCCAGCAGGACTGCGGCACCGGCGCGCAGCAGGGACAAGAGGCGACCAGTACAGCCCGGCGGTCGGACGGCGCAGACCGGCAGGGAGGACGAACGAGATGAGCGGGGCGGCGGCACGGTGACGGAGACCCCGCAGGCGGCGGCCCGGCGACAGCGCGGCGGCGGACGGGCAGAACGCGACGGCGCGGGCGGCGAACGGTCGGTACGGGACCGGACGGGACGGTGGTGTCGCACTCGGCGCGGGGCGACAGACCGGGCAGCCGCCAGGCGGCACACGGCGACGGAGCACACGAGCCGCCGGCGCCGATGCCGCCGGGGCGGACGCGCACCCGAGATGCCGATGGCCCAGGGGGCGGGCGGCGCGCGAGGTGGGCGGGACGGCCGGCGGCCGACGATACGGCACGGCCGGGGGCCGCGCGGGACGAGAGCAGAGGGCCAGGGCGCGGTGGCGGGCCCGGCGGTGAACTCGGTGGCGGGGCGGACTGGCGCGGCCCAGGACCGGGGCTGTCCGGGGGGACGGCGCGGCCGAGGCGAAGCCGCGGGGAGGCGACGGCCCCCGGCGGCGTGGGGCCACGGGCAGCGGACAGGATGCCGCGAAGCCCAGCTGGACCAGTTGCGCTGCCCAGTTCTGAGCGGGGCAGCTGGATGCGGGCAGCTTGACCTGCTTGGAGCTGACGGCGTCGATGATCGGCATCAGCGTGCCCTTCGGGATGCGGCCCTCGTCCTGGAGCGCCTCCCAGGCCGTGCAGATTGCCAGGATGCACATGTCTCGGCCGTAGTTCCACTCGACGTGGATCACGCCAGCGTTCGTCTCGTGCGCAAGCAGGCACGTCCGGCCGGACCGCCGCCATCAGGCCTGCAGGTGGCGGCTCGCGGCAGATCGGGATCCGCCAGGCGCTCCAGCACGGCCCGAACCCCAGGGTTGAGCAGGACGGTGGCCGCGCACGGTTCAGCCTGAACCTCGGGCCCGCCCGTGGCGGCCAAAGCCCGCAACGAGCCAGCGGTCAGGTGGTCAAAGTGTCGATGATCGCAGCAGTCCGCGTAGTCAGGAACACGCGGTCGGCCGACCCTGCCACAGCCGCCCTCTGGACCCCATTGCGAACCGCGCTTCTCGGTGCGCAATTGACCGGCCGTCGAATCGCCGCGCGTCGATCACGGCTCAGCGAGGTCAGGCGGGGTGCTCCAAGCAGGACAGTACCGTCTTCCACCCGGCCGCAGGCGAGGCCCAGGAGGAGCATCCGGGCAGTTCCCGGAGCTGCGGCGATCGGGTAGGCATCCGAGGTCACCACAGCCGCCTCAGGCCAGTTGCACCGGTATGGCTGCGTTGCTACGCACGCGGCTCCCGGCCACACCCCCGGTGAGCCAGGCGAGCAACGGCTCTTCCACGCGAGGACCTCGGTAACGAGTGCTTCACGCGGAGCGCGGCCCAGCGGGAGGTTGGCGTCGGCCAGGCCCTGGGTCGTGGAGCACGGTGTGGGTGTCGCTCATGTACCCCTCGCGTCCGGCCGGCCTTGCTGGGCCGGGCGGGTCAGGTGCCGTCCTGGGCGACGGCCGCGCGGAACTCCTGCGTCATCAACGGCACCGAGCCGCGCTGCACGGGTGCCGGGCCCGGTTCGCCCCACACCTTGTGCAACGCCGCGCGCACCTTGTCGTTCATCGCCTCATCGACCACGGCCCGGAACTCGCCAGGCACCTCACGCGTGTCCTGGACGGCGACCATGGTGCCATGGCGGGTGCCGGTCCACCCGAGGGTGGTGACCTTCCAGCCGAGCTGTTTGGCCGCCTTGCGCATCGCGGCCCTGATCAGCTCCACCCCTCCCAGTCCCACAGCCTCTTCGTCGTCGAGGTTCACCTGGTAGTAGCCGCCGTATCCGCTGGCCCCGTCCGGGCAGGCCCGGCGCAGCAGCGGGACGAGGGCCTCGGCCATGGCGATGCAGCGCGGGTCCTTCGCGTACGACGGCACCGGGCGTCTCCTTCAGTGCGGTGCGGGCAGATGGGGCAGCAGCGTAGTGAGATCACGACGGACGCGTGCGGCCAGGACGGCCGGGTCGTTTGCGGTCCACTGGTGGGCCACGCCGACCGCGTCGGCCGCCTTGGCGCGCGAAGAGCCTTTGCGGGGGAAGGCGCCGCCGGTCACCCGGGCCGTGAAGGTTGCAGGCCCCGGCGGGCGCGGCAGGAACAGCAGTGGCTGGTGCGGGGTGAAGTCGAAGTGACCGAGCCGGGCGGCGGGCTCTTCCCCGGACAGCTGCGGCTCGGTCCACAGTCCGACACTGACCACCAGCCAGGCATGGGGGCGGTCCGGGTCGTTGCACAGCCACAGGTCGAACGTCCCGACCAGCAGCTGCTCCTCCCACTTCCAGACCTTGGCCCGCGGATCGAGGCCGGCGGCGCCGTCTGCGCGCAGCGGCATCAGCGCTAGCTCGAACGGCATGATCACGTCCGCGTACGCCTCGCGCACGGCCGTGCTGGCGGCGTGGTCCACCGTCAGCTCCCGATCCGGTGTGACCTCCCAGGTGAGGCCCTGCGGCAGCTGGCCGTCAAGGTACTCACGGATGGGACCGAGGACCCGCGGCAGACCGTCTTTGCCGCACCGGGCGTGCTCGGCTGCGGGCAGGCGGACCCACCATGCGTAGTAGGGCGTTCCGCTGTCATAGGAGTCGTAGTCGACGCAGTGCTCGTAGATACAGCCCAGCGAGGTGGCGAGTTGCGTCATCGTCTCCTGGGTGCGCTCATCCAGGTCCGGGTTCTCGCCGGCTAGCTGCTGCGGGTCTTGGGCCTCCAGCCGCCAGACCACCCAGTCGAAGTCCTCCCATACCTCCGCCCGCTTCATGCCCTGCGCCACTGTCCAGCCCCTTCGCCGGCCTGTTGCTGGTTGAAGGCCAGTACATCAGCGCAGAGAGCGGGTCGGGCCGGGTTCACGCGGACCGGACCCGGATGAGCGAAAGAGATCCGGCCGGTCTTTTCCCGGGCCGGGATGCGTGATGCCACATGGCCCGGACCGTAGCCCGCGACCCGCGCGACCCTCTGATCACCTGGGCAGTCAACGGCGCCGGCCTGGAGCAGACCGAGGTCAACGACACGGCGCACGTCTCGCGCAGCACCATCGCCCGTCTGCTGCCCTGAGGCTCGCCAACCGCCCCAGGCCGCCGACTCAGCGTGCGGGATTACGTTCCGACGCCGCCGGGCCCCTGAGTTCTTACAGGGCGCTGGGAGGCTGCTTCGGCTCGAAGACGCTCTGCGGGGTGTTCAGCTGGGGGGTGGACGTCTGGCGCAGTACCTGTGCCAGATCGCGGTGTATCCGGTCCGCTTCGCCGCGAACCTGGACGGGGATGTCGCCGCGTTCGGCGACGAGGCGGTCGTAGACGGGAGTTTGCGAGAACACGGTGGGACAGTTTCCCTTCAGCGGCCGGTGCGCCGGACTGGCGCAGCATAACGGCCCGGAAACCACCCAGCTTGAGGTGGGGCGTTCAGGCCAGGACGACGGGGGCGGTGTTCTCGGTGGTCCAGTCGCCGTCGAAGAGCGCGGCGACCAAGCGGGCGTGGTCGCCACCGGGGACACCGCTCACGACGTCGTCGACCGCGGTCCCGACCGGCCCGCCGCGGAAGCCGACTTCCGCCCCGCTCCCGGCGTCATTGCCCGCGCTGGCGAGGTCGCCCGCCACGCTGGCGCCGTCCTGGATGGCCGTCTCGGTCTGATCGGTTGGGACGCACAACGCCAGCGTGTGGTCCTTGGGCGGCAAGTAGAGTCACTGGGCGCGCAGCGCCTGAAGCCGATTCGGGCCGGGCGACAGGCCCTGGGTCAGAGCCTGCGGATGTGCCGGTCCAGCAGAGCCCGGATGCCGTCCACTCCCCCCGGTTCCTGCACGCCGCGTTTGGGCAGCACGGTCAGGCACGAGACGTTCTTGTCCCCGCTGAGCAGGACGAAGGTGTCGGGGGTCTCGGCGTAATGCGGGGCGGCGGTCCAGTTGAGCTGCCTGGAGCCGCCTGCGTTGCTGACGGTGGCGCCGAAGTCGTCGACCTTGGCGCGGTACGCCCCGTTCCGGGACGCGATTTTGTGGAACTGGCGGGCCATGAGCCAGGGCTGTATCACGAACAGCAGCACGACGAGCAGGCCAGCGATCACCAGCGACTGCATGTCGGGGGCCTCACCTTGCACCAGCGGCACCGCCGACGTTCCGACGAACGCGGCCACGCCGATCACAGCGAACTGTTGCGTCCGCCGGGCACGGCCCGACGCCTTGGCCCGCGCTTTGAGTGCCTGTCTCATGTCCTCTCGCGTCACCTGGTACTCCAGTTCGACGCACTCCCCCACCGTGGTTTCAGCACGGTCCTCCATGAGCCCTCCCCTTGGTCATCTTCGTGATCGAACCAGGGGAGGATATCTGGCGAACGGGTCAGTGACGCGCGCTAATTGGGAACAGGATCAGGTGGACTGTGTCGCAAGAAGTCCCTGCTCAGCGAGTGGCCCCCACCTCCTCGACCCGGTCAGCCTGTAACCGCAGCCAGGGCCGCACCGCGAGCTGAGGTGCCCGTGCGGGCGTGTGATGGTCGCCGGGGTACACGGCCCCGCGTTCGGCGACGGTGCCCGAGGCGCGGCCCGGCGTGCTCGGCTCTGGCCCAGGCCAGGACCAGCCGGAGCGCGTCGTCGAGGGGCAAGGTGGACGGACCGGCGGCAGCGCGCACCGTGCTCCCCGAGTGCCGGCCCGGGGTCAGCGCGCGGTGGTGACCGTGACGGGGTCGATGGGGCATGCGTCGAGGACGTCGGCCAAGGCGGTGTGTTCGGCCGGGTCGATGCTCAGGCTCCAGCGGACTTTGTCGGCGATCCAGTCGGTGACGTACTGGCAGCAATAGCCGGCGGCCAGCGGGAGCCACGTGGTGGGGTCATGGTCCGCCTTCGACCGGTTCGATGCGGCCGACACGGCGATCAGGGCGCGGTCGTCGCCGAGGTCGTTGGCGTACGCCTCACGCACCGCAGCCGTTCAAGCTGAGCGGTTCGTGCGAGCGACACGCCCGGCGTGGTTGAGAGATCCATCCACCCGGGCGGCATGTCGTGCCTGCCTCCGCCCGGCAGTTGCTCACGCAGTTCGGCCGTGATCCGGTCACGGCCGAGCACGGCGAAGAGAGCGGGGCCGAGGCGCGCCCCAGCGCAGCCATGCCATGGCCGGGGAGCGCTGACTGCTCACCGGCCGGGCCCGGGGACGGTGTCTGGTGCAGCCCTGCACCAGCGCCTGCCGCCTTCGAGCCGGAACCGCCCGACGGCACGACCTCACCTATCTGAAGAACACAGCCCCTTCAGCCCCTTCCCTCCTGGACGAACCCGTCCTGAGCTGTGCTTTCGTTCAGGGAAGTGCAAGGGCAGGGGTGGAAGCGGCAATCAGGCTCAGCCCTGTCACACCGGTGACAATTGGGCAGCAGGACCGGTCGAGTCGAGGCCTTCTTCCGGAAGGCGGCATGGGGCCTGCGGGGCGTCAGAGCTGTGCCGCTCCCACTCGGTCACACCGCCCACCACGCCCCCGGCTCGCCATCCTTGTCGGGGACTCCGTCAGGCAGTCGGTGGGCGCCGGGCATCCCGTGCAGCTGGTGACCGGCCGGTTCGCGGGCATGTTCTGCAGCTGGTATCCGCAGGAGTGGTGATCAAGCGACAGCGCGACCGCCACCGGGTGCGGTGAGTAGCATCCGGCTGCAACACCCAGGTGCAAGGAGCGTGCCGCCGTGGCCGATGAGCCCGAGAAGACCCCGATCCAGAACAAGTACGCCCAGCAATACGCCGAGGATCTCGCCGCCAACCGCAGGGAGCAGGGCGAGATCACCGCGCAGATCGCTGCTCTGCACGAGCGACTGGAGCGACTCAAGGAAGACGAGGCATGGCTGACTCAGGCCCAGGGCAGGCTGCCTGGGGCGGGCACGGCAGCATCCGAGGCGGAACCCGCTGCAGAGGCTGAAGGCGCCGCCGTGGCGGACCAGGCGCCCTCGGCGGTCGCGCAGAAGCGCGCGTCACAGGACGAGCCGTCCGTACCGGCCGGGACCGTCGCCAAGGCGCCCCGGCCTGTTCCCGCGCAGCGGGCCGAGACCCAGGACAAGCCGGCCACCGGGAAGAAGGCTGCCGCCAAGGACAGGGCCGCCGCGAAGAAGTCCACGGCGAAGACCACCGCGAAGAAGACGAGCACAACGAAGAAGGCCACGCCGAAGAAGACCACCGCGGCGAAGGCCCCGGCGAAGGAGGCTCCGGCGAAGGAGGCTTCGGCGGAACAGACCACGGTCGGGCAGGGCCCGGGGAAGAAGACCGGGGGCAAGAAGGCGGACGGGCCGGCCCTGCACGAACTCGTCCTGCTCCTGCTGCTGAAGTCTGCGGGACATCCGCACACCGTGCGCGAGGTCTTCGACGCGGTCAAAGCGGCGCACCCCGAACGGGCGACGTCCGTCCAAACGGTGCGCAACACCCTCGAACTCCTCGTGAAGAAGGGCCGCATCGAGAGGTCGCGCCAGCAGAAGGCGGTGATGTACACCGCACACCCCGGCCAGGACAGCGCAGCTGCTTCAGCAGACAGCACGGGCGAGACCGTGGGCGCCGAGCAGGTCGAGAACGACAAGGTCCCGGCGCAGGTCTAGGTTGTGGTGCGGCCCGGGGCGCCCGGGCGGCTGTGGCAGGCCGGCGGGCCGAGCGCCGCAACTGCCCGGGCAGCGGCAGGGCCGGCCAGGAGCTGGAAGACGGCCAGCGCGGCATCCCGGCCCTGGCCGTCCCGCACAGTTCGGGGCCTGGCAGGCTGCGGGCAGCCCGGATGCGCCAGGGCCCGGCACGGCGATCGCCCAGGCGGCTCCGGCCGGTCGATGCAGGCCAGGTCCGCGCGTCCCTGGCCTGCCCGCCGCTCGGCGCGCGGGCGGTGGGCTACACCGTCGGGGAGGCGTTGAAGTAGGTGTTGCGGTAGCCCTTGCCGTCGTTGTTCCAGTCCAGCTGGATGAAGCCGTCGGCCAGGTACTTGCCCGAGCCCGCCCGGTAGGTGATCGTGCCGGTCTTGTAGGAGCCGTTGCCCCAGGTGTTGCCGTGCTCGAGCTTGTACTCCAGGCCGGTGTAGTTCGCCGACTTCACGACGGGGTCGGTCCCGGCGACCGACTTCTTGATCTGGAGGTGGAAGCGGGCGGCGTCCAGCACGTCGGTCTGGTTGACGTACCAGACGGGGCCCTCGAACTTCACGTTGGCGTAGGCGTAGATGTAGCCGCCGGATCGCTTGGCGCACAGCGAGACGTTGAAGTTGTAGTTGTCGGACAGCGGCCCGCTGTAGGCCGGGTTGTCGACGGAGGCGCTGCTGGTCGTGCAGCGGTACTTGGCGGCGGAGGCCGTGGTGGCGGCGGAGGCCGTGGTGGCGGTGGCGAGCGTGGTTGCGGTGACAGCGGCGGCCAGCAGGGTCAGGGCGGTGCGCTGATACGCGGGCATCGGGTTGCTTCCTCCTGCGTCGGTCGGGATGCCAGGGAGCCTGGGGGTGGGCCGTGGCCCGTGACCGGTGTGTCGGCGGGGTGTGCCAAGAGCTGGCGCGGCGATCGCCTCCGGCGTACCGGGAGACGGGAACGGATGCTGGTGGTGCTGGCGGCGGCTCGTCTCACACGGCGGTGGCTGCCGGTGCGGGCGCGGGGCGGGCGCAGAGCAGCAGTGTGCAGCCGGCGGCAGCCGTCAGCGGGACGGCGAAGTGGCCGCTGAGCGGGCCGGCCAGGGCGGTGCCGCCTGCGAGCCCCAGACGCATGGCGCTGGAGATCCAGCCGACCGCCTCGGTGGACGTGCCCAGCGGGGCGAGCGTGGTGACTCTCAGGCTGGCGACGGTGAGCAGGGGGACGAACACGGCGCCCGGCAGCAGCGTCAGGAGGAGGACCGCGGGGGCGGGGAGCGGTGCGAGCAGGGGGAGCCACAGAGCCGCGTATGCGGCGCCCAGCAGCATGAGTTCGCGGGGGTTGGTGCCGTTCGCGGGCTGGAGGCGGGCGAACAGGGCGCCGCCGAGCAGCCCGGCGGCGGAGAACGCGGCGGGCAGTGCGCCCGCCGGCCAGGAGGCGTGCTGGCGGCCGGCCACGGCGATGGCGGCGACGTCGAGGGCCCCGGCCGTGGCGCCGAGGAAGACCAGGGCGAGCAGCAGGGGCCGCATGGCGGGTGGGCGCAGGACGCCGAGCCGTTCGCGGCGGCGTGGTGCGGCGTGCCAGGTGCGGGCGGGTGGGGTGGTGGCGAAGGAGAGGGAGCCGGCCACGGTGACGGCGGCGGCCAGGGCGAGGGCCGCAGCCGGGGACAGCCAGGTGGCCATCGCGATGGCCAGGGCGGGGCCGGTGACGTAGACGATCTGCTGGGTGGCCGAGTCCAGGGTGCAGGCGGTGCGTACGTGTGCGTCGTCGGGCAGCACTACGTGCCACAGGGACCGCAGTCCGCCCTCCAGCGGTGGGCATCCGGCTCCTGCCAGGGCGACGCACACGGCGGCCGGCGGCAGGTGGGCGGTGCCCGCGACGGCCAGGGTGCCGAGCACGGAAGCGACCAGCAGCGCGCCGAGGCAGCAGGGCAGGAGCAGGCCGCGCAGGTCGGCCAGCCGTCCCAGCAGCGGTAGTCCGAGCGCCGGGGCGATGCCGTAGAGCGCGGCCAGCAGTCCGGCACTCGTCAGAGAGTGGCCGTCCGCCTGCGCCGCCAGGATCAGGGCGACGGGCACCATGCCCAGCGACAGGCGCCCGGCCACCGAAGCGACCAGCAGGCGGCCGCAATACCGGTGCCGCAGCACGTCACGGAAGGACGGCGGCGTGGTGCGCGGTGCCGGCCGGGTGGCCGCCGGACGGCTCGGGAAGGACGGCTGTGGTGCGGCGCCCGGCGTCACGGTGGTGCGGGGGACGTCGCGGACGTGCGCGTGGGCCATCGCCTGCCTGCCTCAAAGGTCCGGGGGTCTCGCGGCGAGCCGCCCGCACGGCCGGTTCGTCAGGGGGCCGCGCGGGCGGCGGCGGCAGGGGGAGCCGCTGGCGGTACAGCCCAGCAGGGCACACAGTGCGGTCTCAACGCCGCTTCCCCGGCGGCGGTCGGCGTCGGGCGTCTCGTCGCAGCCTCTGGCGCGGCGTTCCCCCTCACCGGTCCGCCTCACGGGTCCGCCGCCGGGGGGGCAAGCGCGGCCAGGGACAGCGTCGATACCTCGCCCGCTGGGTGGGGCGGCGTCGGCAGGGCGGCGGTCGGCGCGCCGTCAGTGCCACCCGCGCGCGGTGTGCCCGTGCGGGCGGCCCGCGGCGGCGTCCTTGGCGGGGTGCCGGACGCAGGGCGCAGCGCGGACGGATCAGCGCAGGGCCACCGTCTGCAGGTGGGCCGCTGCGGCGGGCTGTCGCGCGAGAGGACGGTCGTTCGGAGGGGCTGTGTAGGTGTGGGTGGTGGTCCACAGCGCGCCGTAGGCGGCCTTGTAGGCGCGCTGGCCGTCCGCGGCTGTCGTGCGGCCGAGGTCGAGCAGGGTGCGCCCCTCGTCCGTCAGGTCCTCGCACAGCCTGTGCAGCAGGGCGTGCCCCGGCGCCAGGCCGCCATGTGCGGGATCCATCGCGGTGATCACGGAGTGGACGCGGTCCCCGCGCCGCAGGCACAGCTGAGCCGCGACCGGGTGGGTGTCGAGGGTCAGGGTGGCGATGAACGCGGTGGGAGCGCAGTGCGCGAGGACCTGTCTCCAGGGCAGTGCGAGGTCGGCCGTTCCGGCGGCGGGGGCCCGTGGTGCGTTGCGGCGGCGGAAGAGGGCCTGAAGCACGTCGCAGGCGGCGAGGAGTTCGGGTGTAGTGCGGGTGCGGTGGTATCCGACACGGTCGCCCAGCGCCTCGATGGCCCTGCGGCGGCATGTGTGGTCGCGCCGGGTCGAGCGGGACAGGCTGGTCAGGTCCAGTGGCAGCGCGAGCGTGGCGTAGAGGGTCTGTGTGTGCGGGCGGCCCCACCGGCTGGACGCCTGCCGGTCCAGGACAGAGCCGGCCGCCACATCGGCGATCAGCACGTCGTCGGCAAGATGGGGCAGGCGCCGGACGAGGACGCTCACCGCTTCCTTGCTCTCGCCGACGGGCCGGACTTGTTCGCACGCGGGCCAGGACAGCGGTGTGATGCGCGTGCGCCCGGTGCGGTCGGCCTCGCGGACCAGGGCGAGAGCCGCAGCGGGCCGCCGGCCGGCCACGGCCGCCACAATCAGCGGCTCACAGGAGGCAGGCAGATGACGGGCCCATGCCAGCAGCCAGTCCGGATCCTGGTACACGGTGGCCGCGGTGTCCCTCTCCGCCAGAGAGGGCCACACCCCCGCAAGGAAGTCAAGTGCCGCCTTTCCGCAGTACTCACGGCTTCGAAGACGTCCGGCCGCCCGGCCGGCGTAGTGCTGTGGCCTCATGCAACGACACAACACCCGGTATGTGAAGCGGCCGGGTCTGGCTTGCCGAGGCTGTTCCCTCGTGCGGGAGGGCAGGCGGCATCACGGTGTGCGGTGTTCCGCCGGACGGGCTGCGTTCCAGACGGGCGCAGTGCAGCGACCCGGTGGCATCAGCAAGCGGCGGCATCCGCGCGAAGGGAATGCCGCCGCTTGATGATGGTCCGCGCTGTTGACGCGGAAAGGGCTTACCACCAGTCGTTGAGGTCGCCGCGCACCCAGCCCTTGACGCCCTCGTTCGGCCCCGACGTGACCTTGATGTAGTCCCAGGAGAGCTGGCGGGGGATGCTCCGGTAGCAGTAGACCGTAGGTGCGGGTGTTCCTGGCGAGCAGGCCCTTGGCCGCGTACTTGGTGCCGGGGCCGCTGCGGAGGTTGACGCCGTTGCTGTTGATGTGACCGTCGAGGTCGTACCACGCGGAGTTGCAGCCGCTGGAGCCGACGGCAAAGGCGGTGGGCGCCGTCGCCAGTACCCCGCCGGCCAGGGCGAGGGTGGCCCCGGCGAGAGCGGCGAGCCGCGAACGGCGGCGAGCAGGACGGGGCTGGGCGCGCGTGAGGGGCATGGAAGACCTCCTTGCTCAGGCAGGTGAGAGGCGGGGACGGGGCGTCGGGCGGCGGGGGTCAGCCGGCCAGTTCCTGCAGGCCGTCCTGTCGTATCCAGCCCTTGGTGCCTTTGGGCAGACCGGACGCGGAACGGCGCGAGAGCTGGGTGAACACCCAGCTGTTGCGGCTGCACAGCACGGTCAGCTTGTCACCGCGGTAGAGGTAGCCGCGGCTGGTGTATCCGGTGCCCGGGCCGGTGCGGTCGTTCCAGCCGTTCTTGCCGACGGTGCCGCCGAAGTTGCCGACGTTGACACTGCACTTGCTGCTCTCGCCCACGGCGTGCGCGGCCGGGGCGGTCGTCACGGTCAGGGCGGCGGCCGCCGCCATCGCCAGGACGGCGGGAGCGGCTGCGCGGGTGGTGATACGGCGGATCATGAAAAGCCTCTCGCTGGACGTGGGGGCGGATACGGATGACAGCCGGGAGGGGAGCAAGACCGCCCGGTGCCGGTGATGCGGCACCAAGTGGCCGGGTGGGGGCGGTGGTTGATGGTCACCCGGGCGTGTGCTGGACGGGCTTTAGAACGGGCGGGGGGCGGGCCAGCGGCCGTAGGGGGTTGGCGCACTGGTAGACGACGTAGCCGCGGACCTTCTTGCCGTCGGAGCGCCGGGTCACCGTGCCGTGGGTCCACCAGTTCTTCTCGTGCGAGACCATCCGGTCGTAGGCGACCTTGTCTCCCCGGTAGCCGATGCCCAGCACGGTGGCCGTCGTCGAGGGCGCCGTGCGGATCTTCGCGGCAGTGCAGCTGATCTTCGTGTGGCCGGTGGCGGCCTGGGCCGTCGCGGCGGTGGCGAGGCCGCTGACGGCGACGGCCAGTGCCAGGATGCCGGCCGCGACGGAGCGTTTGACGCGCTGGTGAACTGTCACGCGGGACTCCTTGGTGTAGGGAGGGAGTTGGACCGGGCTCGCTGGCGTGCCGGCGGATCCGCCCGCGCCGTCAGCAAGGTGAGCACCCTCGTGTCCGGACGTCACCGATCCTTGGTGACCGCAAGCGGTGCTGATGTCGTCCGGCTGCCGGGCTCCCACCTGCTGAGTGCGCGATGTGCCGGGCCTTCCCCTCAGGCGGGATCCGCGAGGCGCGGCAGGCTGTCCGGGCAGCCGGCAGGGCTCGACGGGCGTGCGGTTCGTCAAACGGTCCGGTGCAGCCGGGAGGTGCGCCGGATCCTCCCCTGGCGCGCGGAGCGGGCGGGCGGCCCATGTCAGTGCCCGGGCGGCCCGTACGAGCCGGGAGGCGACGGTGCTCAGCTTCTCGTCCACCGCTCCGATGGGGAGGTGAGGGAACCTGCGGCCAGGGCCTGGCTGTGGGCCTCGTCGTGGGCGGTGAGCTGGGCTGGGCTGGGCCCGTACCGGGCGGCGGGCCGGGTTATGGCCTGCACACGGGCGCGGATGTCCTTCTCGTCGAAGGGAGTACCGGCTGTCTCGGTGTCCTCCAGTGCGTGGCGGGCGCGGGTCAGCAGGTCGGTCTCGGTGCCGGTGGTGGTGCGGCGGTGGGCGGGCACCGGCTGCTGGAGGAGGTAGTGGATCTGGCCGTCCAGTGCCTGTGCCGCGCGCTGAAGGGTGCCGAAGGCTTCGATGACCCGGCGCTGGGTCTGTGCGGCCGCGACGGGGGCGAGTTCCTCGGGCAGATGGCGGGGGGCCGGTGCGGGGAAGACCAGGCGGCCGAGTGCGTCGTGCAGGAGGTGCAGCTGGCCCTCCCGGGCGGCCAGGTAGGAGGTGGCGGCGTGCAGCCGGTCGGGGTCGGCGATGTAGTCGGTGCTGTCCTCGGCTGTGATCGCGGCGCGCTGCGCGGCCAGGTCGTCGACGGCTTGCTGCGCGGTAGCGGCCTCCTGCCGCCAGGCGGCGGCCGGGCCGCTGACAGCCAGGGGTCGGGCGGGGGCCGGGAAGGCGTTGAGGAGCTGCTGTGCTTCCTGCTCGCGTCCGGAGTGCGCGGCGGCGGTGTAGACGCGGACGGTGTCGCGGGCCTGGGCCAGGTGCGCGGCGCGCGGCGCGTCGAGGGCCGGGACGGGCAGGGCCGATGCGGGCAGGCCCAGCGGGGCGCCGTCGGCTCGCCGGTCGCGCAGGTAGTCGGTGATGTCCGGTTCCAGGACGGCCCGCAGTTGCTGGGCGTGCGCGTCGCGCAGGGCGATCTGGTCGAGGAGCCAGTCGGCCGTCTGCCTGAGTGCCGGGACGTCGGCGGCCAGGGATTCGACGGTGTGCCAGTCCTCGATCAGCTCGGCGCGCGGGCGGGAGACGCGCTTCATCCGGTCGGACAGCTCGGCGATCCTCAGCCCAATACTGAGGACCAGGTCCGCGGTGGCCTCGTCCTGTTCGCCGGCGCGTTCCAGGCTCCGGTCGAGCACCGCGGGCGGCGGGTAGCCGGCCAGGGCACGCATGTGACAGGTCCAGGCGGCACCCGCGGCGATCCACCCGAGCTCCAGGCCCTGCGGCGCCTGGGCGCAGCGCCGGTAGAGCCAGCCGGCCAGCATGTCGGTGAGCCGGGCCTGGTCGACGGCCGGGTCGTGCATCAGATCGGCGGCCAGTTCGCCGGGTGTGTGCTCGCGCAGGCCGCCGGGCTCGGCGGTGACGACGGCCAGCTGCCGCACCCCGTCGTCCAGCTGAAGCCAGCGGCGCAGCGTCTCGGCCCGGCCGTGGGCGACCTCCTCCAGCGTGACGCGCGTGAGGTCGGCACCGGCGCGGGCGACCCCCGTCTCCCCCACCCGGGGTGCCTCCGCTTCCATCCAGGCGCCCGTCTGGCTGCCCTCGGCCACCCACGCCAGGGCGTAGGCGGCCTCTCCCCGCTCGGCAAGCCAGGCAGGGAAGTCATCGGCCAGGGGGGCGGGCTGCTCGCTCATCGAAAGAGGACTCCTGCTCGGCAGTGGGGCCGCCGAGCGGGCCGTGGACGGCGGCTGACGGCAGCTTGCCGCGTGGGCGCGGTCCGCCGACCTGCACGCCGGGCCGGTCCCGTCACACGGGAACGGGAAGGCAACCATCGGCAGGTGTGTCCCGCCCTGCGGGACACACCCGGGGAAGAGGACTCGCGCGGGGCGGCCCTGGGGTGAGAGTGAAGGTACGAGCGGCACTCGGGAGGGCTGACTGGTCTTCGCAGAGGGGGGATGCCGGGCCGATGTGCTACCTGCTCGGTACTGGGCATCGCTCGCCGGGTGTCGACACCTGCGCCACCGTAGCCCTCATCGAACTACGCCGGTCGGCCACCGTACGGAGTCAGTGGCATCGTCTACTGTCCCTGGCATGACCAAAGGGCCGAAATCCGCTGAGCAGGCATGGGTGTTGGAGGTCGTCATCCGGACCGCCCCGGCCGCAGACCCTCAGTGGCAGGAACAACTCGCCAGGCTCCGCGAAGTCGCCTCTTACGACCCGGACACCCAGACGTGGCAGGCCCGTCTCGGCGCGCTCGACCTGGCCGGCGTGCAGGTGATGCAGACCCTCTTCGACGCCGCGCGCATCCACGGCACCGAGGTGTGCCTGACACCCGTGGCGGTCCCGGCGTACTGGAACGGCCCCACCTTCACACAGAGCCCTGACGTGGCCGCTGTACTGGAGGCACAGGCCGACCGCGGTCGGCCACTTGGCCAGCTTCCTTTGGCGTGATCGGCCCGCACCGGGCATCCAACGGGCGTGTGGCTTGTAGCCGACGGGCGGTGCGGGGGCCGGAGTGCGGTTGACTGGTCCACGCAGGCGGACCCGCGCGATGTGGCGGCTCTGTGCCGACCGACGCGCGTACCTGCCCGGACAGGTACCGATGAACGTGCCGGGTGCCGGCTCCCTCAGCTGGTTACCGAGCAGGCAGCCCGGCCTTGGCACGCCAGTAGTCCGGGTCGTGAGGATTGGCCAGCCAGCAGGCCACACTCACAGCGATGTCGAGCGGGAGTCCGCCCGCGTCTGCCCACCCCCTGAAGCAGGAACTCCTGTTGCCCACCAGGCCACCTTCCCTTTGGTGGGCTTGATGACATCCAGTTGGCGGATGATCAACACCCTCTCCACCGCCCCGGGGAGAGCGGCGTCCGGCTTTCACGGCACCTGTTCGAGGCCTTGCCCCT
This sequence comes from Streptomyces sp. Ru62, assembly GCF_002920615.1. GTDB lineage: Bacteria > Actinomycetota > Actinomycetes > Streptomycetales > Streptomycetaceae > Streptomyces. The sequence continues at coordinate 544 of NZ_PQSU01000047.1, read as the reverse complement.
TACATGCGGTCCGCGTTGCCGCCGTGCGCGGCAGGCGGACAAGGTCACGGCGACGGAGTGCCAGGATCAAAGCGGAAGTGGTACATGCCGCCGTGGCCGCCAACGACGATGCTGGCACTGGAAGGCAGCCACCGGCAGCACCGCACCGAATTGTCGGTTCGCATCATTGCCGCAGGCTCCCAGGTGCCCGTGTTCCAAATCCGGACCGACCGGTCGTCGCCGGTGGTGGCGAGCCAGGTGCCGTCAGGGGAGATCGCCACCGAGTGGACCCATTCGGTGTGGCCGGTGAGGGTGGTGGTCTCGGTGCCGGTGGCCGGGTCCCAGATCCGCACCGACCAGTCGTTACCGCCGGCGGTGGCGAGCCAGGTGCCATCAGGGGAGATCGCCACCGAGAGCACCGGACCGGTGTGGCCAGTAAGGCGGGTGATCTCGGTGCCGGTGGCCAGGTCCCAGATCCGCACCGACCCGTCGCTGCCGCCGGTGGCGAGCCAGGTGCCGTCAGGGGAGATCGCCACCGAGAGCACCGGACCGGTGTGGCCAGTAA
>NZ_PQSU01000046.1 GCF_002920615.1 Streptomyces sp. Ru62 | reverse complement strand
TTAGAGGTCCTAACAAAGGCGTTGGACGTGGCGGTGTGTGATGAGGCAGGTGACGAGCCCGAGGAAGACTTCGTGGATGTCGTCTCGTCGCTCCCAGCGGATACGCAGACGGCGGAAGCCGTGGAACCAGGAGATGGTGCGTTCCACGACCCAGCGGGAGATGCCCAGGCCCGTGCCATGTGGCCGGCCGCGTTCGGCGATCGCGGGCCGGATGCCTCGCTGCCACAGCAGCCGCCGGTACTTGTCGTGGTCGTAGCCACGGTCCGCCAACACCATGTCCGGCCACCAGCCTCGGCCCCGGCTCGGGCAGCAACGGCTCGATGAGCGACCACAGTGCGTCCGACACCATCCACGGCCGCGACTGACGCTTCCCCACAACCCGACCAACGAGCAGACGGTTACTTGATCAACAACTTCGGTTAGGACCTCTAAAACCGCTGGCGGCCAACGCCTCGTCCTGCGACAGTGCGGGAATGGAGTGGAGAGCCGTTTGCGTGGCGGACGTCGACGCCCTCGCCGAACTGCTCGGCCGGGACGAGGAGGCGACGGTCGGCCGCCGCGAGTCCGGCCCCGCCGAGGCGCGCAGCATGCTGGCCGCCCCCGGCCTGGACCTGCCCTCCCGCACGTGGACCGCGTCGGGCCCCGACGGCGGCCTGCTCGGCTTCGCCGCCCTCCATCCCGCGCCTCAGCCGGGCGAGCTGCGTGCCCAGTTGGTCGTCGCCCCGTCCCCGGATGCACCTGCCGTCACCGCGACCCTCCTGGACCGCCTCGACGTCTGGGCCGCCCACGACCTGCCGACCCCTGACACACCGGTGACGCTGTATCAACTTCCTGGCTGCTTCCCCCACGACCAACTCCTCAGCCGCGGCTGGACCGTCGTGAACAGCAGCAGCCGCCTCACCGTCGACCTGGACGCCATCCGCCTCCCCGACCACCCCGCGCCCGCGGTGCGCGCGGCCCGGAACGAGACCGACCTCCGCACCGTCCACTCCGTGCTGAACGAGGCCTTCGCCGACGACCCGGAGCACCCCCACCCGGACTTCGACGCCTTCCACCACGCCCAGCGCCGACGCGACGGCTACAACCCCGACCTGTGGCTCCTCGCCGAACTCGACAGCGTCCCCGCCGGCGCCCTCATCGCCCGCGACCCCGTCGACCGCGCCTGGATCGCCTGGTTCGGCGTCCACCCCGCCCACCGCCGCCACGGCCTCGGCGCCCAACTCCTCACCACCGCATTCAGCCTCCTCCACACCCGAGGCCACCGCACGGTCGGCGTCGACGTGGACACCCACAACACCGGCGCCATGCAGGCCTACACCTCCGCCGGCATGACCCTTCTCGGCGCGGCCGACCAGTGGCGCAGGACCTACGTCTGAACCCGGCGCCCGCCCTGCGTCAGGCAAGGGCGACGCCGCCGATGGTAGGCCCCGGCGAGAGCCAGAACGATCGGTGGAGATCGCCGGTCAGCGGGCGACTTCCCGGTTCGTCAGGACGAGCAGGGCCCGCACCAGCCCGGTCACCCACCTCCGGTCGGTGCGGACCTTGCCGAGCACGCACCAGACACCTCACGTTGCCAACGCGTCAAGCGGCGGCGGCGAGTTCGGTGGGGAAAGCGGTGCGTTCGTCGAACAACACGCGCAGCTGAAGACAGTGATAGAGCTGTCCGAGCATTCGACTGAACAGATTCCGCAGGGCGGCCGCGTGCCAGTCTCCGCGCTCGTCGCGGCGCCGACGGTAGTGGGCCTTCGCTCCAGGTGATCCGTTCGGAGCGGCGAAGGCCCAGAGGTAGCCGGCGTGGTTGAGCCGGCCGTTCTTTACCCACCGCCACGTGATGCTCGACTTCTTGCCGGAGGCGCGGGTGATCGGCGAGGAGCCCGCGTATGCCTTCAGTCCCCGGGCGTCGGCGAAGCGGGTGCGGTCGTCCCCGATCTCGGCCAGGATCCAGGCGGCGAGCTGAATGCCGAGCCCGGGGAAGCTCAGCAGGATCTCAACGTCCGGATGCTGCGGGAGCGCGTCCTCCACCGCCTTGGCGAGCTGACCGGCGGCGGTGCAGGCGGCATCGAGCTGCATGAGGAGGACGAGCATCCGTTTGCCGAAGGCGTCCTCGACAAGCGGCGGCTGGTGGGCCCACTCGGCGCCGAAGATGTCGCGGATCCGGTCCGCTTCGGCTGCGATGCCGCGCTTGCGGCCAGCCCGCTTGAGGGCGGCCTGGAGCTGGGTACGGGTCAGGCGTGCCGCCCGCGCCGGGGTCGGGGCGGTCTTGAGGAGTTCACGTGCCTCGGGCCGGCACAGGCCGTAGGTCCAGGTGGCGAAGGCATCCTGGGCGGCCGGGTAGTACTCGCGCAGCAGGGAGCGGAGCTGGTTGGCGAGCTGCTGCCGGTTCCACAGTGCGTCCTGCTGAGCGCGCGCGAGGACGGCGATCGCCCGGCCGAGGTCGGAGTCGTCGGGCAGCGGCCTGTGGGCGTGCATGTCGGTGCGCAGGATGTTCGCCAGGACGAGGGCATCACCGGCGTCGGACTTCTTGCGCGAGGCGCTGCGCCGGCCGCGGTAGCGGGCGGCGGCCAGCGGGTTGATCGCGTACACCTTCCGCTTGCCGGTCCGCAGCACGGCAACCAGCAGGCCGCGGGAGGTCTCGATGGCCACCGGGATCGGGTTCTCCTCGGTGTCGCCGTGCTCGGCGAGAAGCTCCAGCAACAGCTCGTAGCCAACGGCGTCGTCGGTTATGTGCCGCTTGGCGACCAACGTGCCGGTGTCGTCGACCAGGGCGACGTCGTGGGTGCGTTCGGCCCAGTCGATTCCGCAGTAGATCAAGGCAGTTCCTTCCCGACGTGCTGATGATTGCGCTGGTCACGAGCGCATGCGGGCCACGCGTCGCACTAATCCCAGGCATCAACCGCTGCGCGGATGTGCCGCCACCTCACGAGCCGTTCGTGGCACCAGCGCATCCCACGAGCCTCGGTCTGCGCGGGAGCTCGAAGGCTCGGGCGTATCAAGAGGTCACCGCGGAGTGGGCTCGCACCACCAACACCAACGAGTGGCCGAGGTGATAGGTGTTGACGCTCGCGGGTGCTGGATGTCACCGGTCTGGCGAGAGGCATCGAGGCCCGTTCTTCAGAAGGCATACATCCAGCACCCGGCTCGAACATCTGAGGAACTGCGGGACTCCCTCGGCACTCCCACGGATGCCCTTGGCAAGAGATCAGTTCTTCAGGTGCGCGAAGCCGTGCTCGACCGGGGCCCGGACCGCGGCCAGCGCCTTGTTGGGCAGCTTCTGGCCCCTGGTCAAGGGCCGGTTGCGGGTCGCCTTGTAGCCGGTGATCACCGCCGGGTCCGCGTCCGGGCACCGTGCGGGGACGGGGACGGGGAAGGCCAAAGTGGAGGGTGGTCCGCTGGGTGAGACGGGCGGCGTCAGCCTGCTTGGTGCGGAGGAAGGTCAGGGTCAGGTCGATGCCTTCGATCTCGCCCAGCCACTGTTCTTCGAGTGCGCGTTGGCGCCGCATGAGGAGGTCCTTCTCGATGTCGGCAAGCCGGGACAGCATCTTGGGATTGATCTGGAGCATGGGGCAGCGGATGCATGCATCCTCACCAACAAGGACAAGATCCGGCAGAACCGGAACAAGGCGTGCCCGTCAAGCCGGCCCCGTCCCGCGGGCGAGCAGTGCGATGAGTACCCGTTCGCCTCCACCTGGCAGGGTGCTTCCACCGGCGGCCAGTTCAGCCGGCGCATGATCAACGCCAAGCAGAACGAAGAGGGCGGCAAGGCACTTGGCCGCTTCTACCGCTACAACCGAATCCAGGAGCAAAGATAGGTTCCTCGTCTGGATCAAGCCCTGACCACGTCTGCGATCACCAGGAACACTCCATGACCGACCAGGCCGAGCAGGGGCGCCGGCTTGTGCCCGTGCAGTACCACCAGTTCCAGATCAGCGACGAGGACGGCCCCGCCGGCCCCGATCTGCCTCGCGAGCACAACGGCCTGATCGAGGTGCAAGACGGCATCGCCACCATCCACACCGGCATCCACACCGGGCACGTCGACGTCACCGTCACCTCTCACACCCAGGCCCCGCAGCCCCGGGACGACGTGTGGGAGGAGATCGTCGAGGTGTCCCTGCACTCGGTGTCGGGAGAGCTGATGGTACGAGGACTGATGGACGACCTGGACGAGGAGCTGCCGATGCTCTCCTTCGCCGGCCCCGGCGACTACCGGCTGCGCATCCATGCCCGAGACCGGGACACCGCCATCGACCTCGCCCCGGACGAAGTCACCGAGTGGTACCTCATCCAGGTATGGCCGGCACCGCCACAGGACGTGGCCGTACGCCGCCAGACCGACACCTACGGAGCCTCCGTCCGAGCGCACTGACAGCGCCGCTCTCGCCCGCCCCCTGCCCCTGGCGATCGGCGACCTTCTTCACGGTGCTGCGAGCACGTCCTGTTCCGGCGGCCGGGCGTCTCACCAGGTGCCGTTGCCGACCAGCGGCGGCTGCCGCCATACATCCGCTGCCGACCGGACACGGCCCTCGGGCATAGATGGGTGAAGCACCGAGCCCCGGCCAGCATGCTGGCCGGGGCTTGAACCCGCGTGCGGGTGTGATCGTAAAAGGCGGTCGCCTACGCGGCGAAAGGCAATGCGAGGCTTCAGCCGAACGATCGTCCTCGCATGCGATTGATGAGGCCCGGGGACACAGTTCCCTTCACCATCACGCCCGCCTCAACCACACCGGCCCGCCGGGCATTCCCGGTGCGGCAGGGGAGCATCACGTGCGAACCGACGCGCTCGCCGCAGAAAGCCCCCTCACGCCGATGGGTGCAGCTCAAAACAGGGCGTCTGTCTGTGCGGTCCTGGGAACTGCAGCCTTGGCGCGGCACGCTGCCGGACCGCATCCAGCCTGAGGGACAGGCTCCGGTCGTCTTACAGCGGGCGGCGCCCGGAGACGGCGCCGCCCGGGTCGTCGGCCAGGGCAATGCGGGCGGTGATGCGTTTGCCGACCCGCTCGCGCTGCGCCTCGAAGCCCTGGGCCACGGCCATGACGATCTCCAGGCCGTACTGACCGACCCGGCCGGCGTCCGCGGCCCGGGCGATCGGCAGCACGCGGTCGGAGTCCCACACGACGACTTCGACCGTGTCACCGGTGATGCGCAGGTCGAGCAGCACCGAGCCGGGGGCGTATTTGTGAGCGTTGGAGACCAGTTCGCTCACCACCAGCTGGGTGAGGTCCACACGCTCCGAGACGGGCAGGCCATGCTCGGCCTGGACTGGAGTGAGGAAACCGGCAACCAGATGGCGGGCGTGGGCGATGTCCTCGCCGTCTCCGACGAACCCGGCGCGACACTCGGCCCTCGACATCGAGTACTCCATACTGGCGGGATGGACGCCAAGACCGAGCCGTTTCATGCCGTTCCTGCCGAGGTGCGGCCCTACCTGACGGAGCTCGTACGCCGCACGCGCGCGGTGTGCGGCTCCCGGCTGACAGGAGTGGTCGCGGTCGGTTCCCTCGCGCTCGGCGACTACCGGCATGGCCGCAGTGACATCGACGTCACGGTCCTCGTAGAGGGCCCGCCTGAGGCCGCGACCCTGCGGGCACTGGCCCACGCTCTCGATCACCGGCAGCTGCCGTGCCCGGCGGCTGGGCTGGAACTGGTCGTCTACGCGGCGGACTTCGCCCGTGTCCCGTCCGGGGAGGCCGGCTACCTGCTGGATCTCAACACTGGCGCTCAGCTGCCGGGCCGGACCGCCTTCGACACGGCCGGGGGACCGTCGTTCTGGTACGTCATCGACCGCTCCGTGGCCCATCAGGACGGGATTGCGCTCTACGGGCCGCCCGCATCGCAGGTGATCGCGGCGCCCCGGCCGACGGACTTGTACACCGCGATCCAGGCCTCGGTGCGCGAGCACAGCGACGGTGAGGGGCATCTCGCCGACAACCGGGTCCTCAACGGCTGCCGCTCCGTGGTCTACTGCCGCACCGGGCGCTGGTTCGCCAAACGCGACGCGGCCATGCAAGTCGCCACCGAGGAGGAGGACTTCCGTCCGCTGATCGAGGCCGCGGTCCGCAGCTTCGAACGTCCACGCGCCGCCGCGCTGCCCCTGCCCAGCCCGCAGGTCCGGACGTTCCTCGGCTGGGTGCGAGCCCTCGTCGACGAGAACGCCGCGGCGGCCGGCGCCTGACAGCGCATTGCCGCGGTGGACGACCAAGAGACCGCGGTATGCCTTGACGGCATTCCCGCGTAGCCTGCGCAGACGAGACCGGGTCGACCGTCTGGACCTGTTCGGCTGACGGAAGCAGCTGCACATGATCACGCCACCTGTTCAGCTCCGTGTGCGGGGGCCGGCAAGGGGGAACTCCGCTGTGTGCGTTGCGAATGCCCTCCGGGCGGGTTGTGTCGCGGCCGGTCCCCGAGTCCGGTCGCGGCACCCCCACCGGTACGCCTGTTGCGTATCCGCACGGTGTGAGGGCTGCCTGCCGCCCAGCTCGCCGTCGCGCGCAGCACGGAAGGTGGGCCGCCCCCGCACGAGGCGACCCACCCGGGAACGCGTGCGGCTCACCCGCTGGCATCGTCTACCGCCGCGCGAGATCAGTCGCGTGTCCGTCGCGGCGGTGGTCACCGCCGGGACGCCAGCCGTCACCCCGGTGTCCGCCGCCGTGATGCCAGTCGTCGCCGCGGTGGCGGTCGTAGCCCCAGGAGACCTCGTCGACGAACCGGTCGCGGTCGTTGCGCAGGGCCGCTGTGTCGGAGTGGCTCGACTCCGCCCACGTTAGCCGTTGTAAGAGTTCACGGTACCTTCCCGGGTGCTGCACCGCTTCCATCGTCGCCGCGAGACAGCCAACTCGGTCGGGTGAACACGGCAGGAGGCGAGAACTGCGGGAGGTGTCGGCGCGTGGTGCCCGGTATGAAGCCGATCAGCAAAGAATGCGCCACCGAAACCACACCAAACAACTCTGCCGGGACAAAACGCTCTTTCAGTGCACGGCGTCTAGAACAATTGACCCGGCCATCAAAGGTAGTGCGCAGCCCAGAAGGTCCACGGCTCGCGCAATGAGCTTGTATTTTCGTGTGGCGAGCAGAGATAGCTCGATAAGTTGAGAGCATCTGTCTAAGTCGGCATCTGGGCAAGCAGCCATGTGCGAGACCAGTTCAGGGGCTCTGCCCACATACTGAGCGTAGAACACGAAGTACGGGCTAGCACCTGGGCGAAGCACGCCCCCGGGGCGAATACAGACGAGCAGATGGAAAAGGCTGGCCGCCATACAGCTGATACCAAGCCATGCTAGCCATTCCACCCCGTTCCAGAAGCTAAAAAGTCCCGCCCTCCGGACAGTCAGCGTTGCAACGGAGCCTGCGGCGATGGCGGAGAACAGTGCGAGCAGGGTCGCAGCCTTCTGGTCAGCACGGGCAAGCTCTGTGCGCACATCAGACAATGCAGCGGAAAGAGCCTGAGGATCAAGCGGGTTCGCCATCAAGCGAGCTCCAGTCTGCGCCCGTAACTACCTTCTCCGCTCCAGTGGATCTTTCCGTGATCAGCTGACCGGAAATCCCCTTTCGGTTTTGAATGATTTCCACCCAGATTTGATCACCAGTCCGGAGCGTTTCGGCAGCCGCCCCTACGTAGACATGAAGAGACTGGCGGTTGCCGCGTGAATCGGTGACGTCGACGAAGGTGAAGGTTTTACCCGGGAACGTACGCTGAATCTTTCCTTCCAGTCTGTGCCCCTCTTGCACTGCACAGCCGGCCAGTGGCTGCTTCCCCTCCTTGATTGGTGGCAGAGGAACGAAGCGGACACGACCACCCTGGGTGAGATCCCCCTCACCCACCACGTAACGGCGATCGACGTAGTAGTCGCCCCCTTCACCCAGTGGTGCGATGAACCCCCAGCCCGTGTCCGTGTGCCAGCGCTTTACGATCCCCTCTGCGACCGTCACTGGTGGTGCCCCGTAGTGCGCAGAGCCACCTGCGAATGCACCCATCTGAGCAGGAAGGCTAGGCTGCTGACGCCTAGCGGTATCGGCACTCTCCTGCTTCTCGATGGTCTCGGTCAGCACTCCGCTCTTCACACCGACGGGAGCTTGCCGCCAGATCACTTCCCTGTATTTGACATGCTCACTGAACCCCTTTGCAGGCACCTTCTGCTCACGGTCCAAGTAGTCGTCCGGCCCGAAGTCGAGGGCTTGCCCGAGCACGGAGTGGACCTTAAGCATGTTCGCGCATACGACCGTGGCGGCGTCGATCCAGATTGCTTGCGGGGCACCAGCACTACAAAGACGTGCTGCACGGTCGACGACTGATCCGACGTAGTCCACCCCACCCCCGGGGGCCTGGTACTCGACAACCGGGCCTGTGGCAATGGCAACTGTGGCCAGACATCCCTTGAGGGAGTTGTTCTTGTTTTCGTCGTACAGCATCTCCTGGATGCGGATCGACGCATTGATCGCGTCCGCTGCCTGGTCGTCGTTGAAGACAGCGAGTGTCCCGTCACCCAGGTACTTGAAAACCTTTCCACCATGAGAGGTTACTGCTTCAGTGGTGATGTCAAGGAACTTGCCGATTGTTGGCAACCAGTTCACCTCCGCAGTCTTCTCCTTCATTTCCGTCGAACCTGAGAGGTCAGCGAACATAATGACTCGTTGAGGCCGGTCTTGTCCTCGCGATGCCTCCTGGAAGAGGCCGAAGTGGTCTGTCGTCACGTCTTCTCCTGAGTGATACCTAAAAGCTCAGCACATGGGATCTGCTTGCTGGCCTGACGAGGGGAACGCCCAGCAGCACCGGAACGGGACGCGTCTCGCACCCCCGGGCGCCCGGTATTTTTGTCGGCTCAGCACTTGACGCCGACCCCCTCGATCGGGGCGATGATGCCGCGATCCAGGGCTCCTGGGTGTCGTGGACGGCGCCGGGCAGAGCGCTGACGTCCGCAGCAGTCGGGCAGATCGCACAAGGCTTTGCACGTCCATCCCGTCTTGCTTGCGCTCCCGGAGTAGAACGGCCGATCTGCGGCGATCCGGTCTATCGGTAGCAGGGTCCCCGCCTGCAGGACGGACGTCTTCGTCGAGGCTGTGCTGACCGCTTCCGCAAGAGGCGGGGCGAGCGCGGCCGGCACCTCCACGGCCGGACACACTCCGGCCCAGCAGTCACCGTCGATGACGACCGCCACCCCCGTCAGAATGCTCGTTTCCACATTCGTCCTTCCCCTATCGCCATGTCACGCAGCGGCGTCAACCCGAGCATCGGGGGCAGCGAAGGTTGTTCACCAGGGAGGGAGAGCGGCCATAATCAACGAATCAATCGAAGCGTCAGGGGAGGTCGACCTAGTTGGCAGGCAGACCAGGCCGCCCGGAACAGCCACTGGATCCGGAGTCAGGTCCCCTGGAGCGATTCGCGTTAGACCTGCGCGCACTCCGCCGGAGGGCTCAGCTCACCTACGCGCAGATGGCCGCCTCGACCCATTTCTCGCAAAGCGCATTGTCTCAGGCGGCAGCCGGCCAGCGGCTCCCCAGTCGCGAAGTCCTCCTCGCGTACGTCCGTGCGTGCGGTGGAGATCCGCGGTGGTGGGAGGAGTGTTGGGAGCGCGTACGGCAGGAGCTGTACCGACTCGAGGTTGCGCGGGAGACCGGCACGTTCGCCCTGCAGAGCTTCCGTGACGCGGAAGCCACCAGTTTCGTGGGCCGCGAGACCGAACTCACCGAGGCCACGGCTCTGTTGGAACGCTGTCGGCTGGTCACGTTGGTCGGTGTGGGCGGTGTGGGGAAGACGCGGCTGGCCAAACGCATCATCCATGAGGTAAGCGAACGGTACACGGACGGCGCCTACTGCGCGGAACTTGCTGAACTCAGCAGCGACCATGCTGTCCCAGAAGCGGTCGCCGCTGCCGTCGGCGTGCATGCCAGGGCAGGGCAGGACCCCTTGTCCGCACTCGCCGAGGCGCTGCGCAAACGAAGCGTTCTCCTTCTCTTCGACAACTGCGAGCATGTGCTCGGCGGATGCGCCCGCACCATTCAGGGGCTGCTGCCGCTGCTGCCAGAACTGCGTGTCCTCGCGACCAGCAGGCAGCCCCTCGACCTCGATGCTGAGCATGTGCTGCAGGTAAGACCGCTGGGCCTTCCTCCCCTGCCCCAGAACGAGTCACCGTACGAGATGCACGCCGGAGAAGAGCGCGCCTCGGCAGAACGCGCCGTGGACTCGCCAGCCATGACGCTCTTCGCCGACCGGGCCGAAGCCGCCTGCCCCGACTTCCGGGTGACCGATGCGAACCGGCACGTTGTCGCCAAGGTGTGCCGAAGGCTGGACGGTCTGCCACTCGCGCTGGAGATCGCCGCCCGACGGCTGCGCACTTTGGCCCCCGAGGAGCTTCTGGAGCGGCTCGATCACAGGTTCCGCTTGCTGGGGCCCGGTGCCGGCGAACGCACCGCACCTCCTCGCCACCAGGCGCTGCGTGCGCTCTTCGACTGGAGCTACGAGTTGTGCACCGAAACCGAGCGGGCAGCCTGGGAGCAACTGTCGTTGTGTACCGGTGGGGTGCTGCTGACCGATGCGGAACAGCTCTGCGCACCCGCTGGGCAGGGTGCCGTCTTCGAGGCCACCGCCGAGGGCGGGGCATTCGAGGCCTTGGCCGGACTCATGGATAAGTCACTTCTCACCCGTGTCGAGACGCATGGCCGCACCCGTCTGTACATGCTGGAGACCGTTCGCGCTTACGGGCAGGAACGCCTCGTGGAGAGTGGACGGGCGCAATTGGCCCTGCTTCGGCACCGTGCCTGGTATCTCCGGCTTGCCGCGCGGGCGGGGCTCTCCTACGGCTCGTCCGCACAGGCATCGTGGCTACGCCGGCTGCGCGCGGAGCACGCGAACCTCCGGCAGATCGTCACCTCGCCTCCGCCGCCCGGTGAACCTGCGGAGACCTTGCTACGTGCGTGTCTCGGCCTCTGGCTGCACTGTCTGACCTCGGCCAACGTGGGCGAGGGCGCGGGGTGGATGCGAGGAATTCTTCAACGGCACCCTCGACCTCCCTCTCCCGAGATCACCGTCCTCTGGTGCCAGGCGGTGTGGGTGGCTGCGTTTCTGTTGCTTCTCCAGGGAGACTACGACAGCGCCCAGGAGGTGATCGCCCAGGGTGAAGGGGCATTGGCCGACATGCCTGCCGCGAACGGCACCGCGTCCGGCACCGTGGCGAGCGGCTTGGCGGACCAGTCAGCCCCCGAGGAACTCACCGCAGCGTTCCTTCAGTTGCGTGCTCTCCCGGCACTGTTTGCCGGAGAAACGGAGACCGCTGTGAGGTACACAGAGGCCTCTCTGGCGACCGGCCAGTGGTCCGACGCACTGTTGACTCGGGAACAGTGCGTCGCTCAGCTCGGTTTCGCCGCCGTGATGCAGGGCGACCATGCCCGCGCCACCGCCCTGCTCGAACGAGCGCTGAGGTTGTCCGAGGCCCGGGGCGAGGTGTGGCATCGGTGCTATCTCTTGTGGGCCCTAGCCGTCAACCACAGCGAGGCGGGGCGGCCCGAGCTTGCCCTGGAACCCCTCAAACGCGCTCTCCAGTACACGAGAGAGATCGACGAGCACTTGGGGGAAGCGGCCCTCAGCGAGACCCTGGCCTGGGTGCTCTCCTCCTGTGGCGACCCGCGCTCAGCGGCAGTCGTACTGGGAGCGGTGGACCGTGTTTGGCATCCGTCCGGCGCTCCTCGCCTCTTCGGTTTCGCGCTCTTGACCGCTCATCGTGAGCGCGGACTTCAAAGCGCGCGCGGACTGTTAGGTGAGAGCGAGTACGAGCGAGCGTACCGGGAAGGGCAAAGCCTGGGCCTGCGCGCCACGTTGGAGAGGGTATTCTCAGCCGGTGAGCGGCTCTGCCGGGGAGCTTGAGAACGCCCCGGCGGCAGCGCCAACGCCTACGAATACTGCAACGGCGATCTCCTCAACCCGTCCGACCTCGCCGGGCAATGGAGCTGGCGGAACTGGCACGGAAAACGGGCAGGTGGGCCTGGCGGCACAAGTGGGACATCGCAGCCACCGCTGCGACTTCCACCCCCGGCCTCGGAGAAGCTGTGTGGGCCTGCTGCGGATACCGCGCTCACAAGGCACTGACCTACACCAGCCGCTTCGGCGCTTGGACGTCCCGCTCCGGCTGGGCCGGAACCGGAAGCGTCTCTTCGGCGACATCCACCGCTCCGGACGCATGGGTTGGCTGAACCGAGGCAGCCGCTTCGCCATGGGCTGGAGCGCCCACGGGTTCAAGCGGCAGTGGGGTGTGAAGATGACCCGCACCGTCTTCCGCGTCAAAATCTTCCCGCCGGCATTACGCCTGGTTCCACGGAGGGTTCCTGTAATGCAACCGAGCAGTCCCGCCCGATGGGCAACAGCAGTGGAATCAGCTCTCACGAGGGCTGAGGCCGCTCCGAACACCGTCACCCCTGAAACGACACAAGTCGGTGGCTGGTCCATCAACTGGGAGGGGCAGCGACGCCGGCCCCTGCGAGCGCAGAGCACGTGGACCGCCCTCCTCCCACGCCTGCCGCCATCGCTGCACCGACCGGACACTGACCCGCAGATCCTTGGCGATCACCGAGCTCGCGTCCCCCTGGGCGAACCGCTCGGCTGCCTGGAGTCGTAACTCCTCACGGAACTGCTGGCGGTCGGCGCCGGTTCCTTCGGTGCGCAGGCGCTGCCATTGCTCGCGTGTGCGGTCGAGGTCGTCGTGCCGGCGCAGTGCTGGGGCGATGGTGTGCAGCAGTTTTTCGACGAGCGTGGTCTGGGCGACGAGGTGACCGGTGAGGGGGTCGATGCCGGTGCCGGCCAGTCCGTCGCGTGCCGCGCGCCAGCAGGCTGCCCGCAGGACTTCCGGTGCCGGGCGTGGGGCCGGTTCTCCGGCCCGGATGTGCTGGAGGGCCGTGGCGGTCAGGGCGCGTACGACGGCAGCGAGCATGAGGGTGTCGTCGGGGGTGAGGGCGGCGTCGGCGACGCGGACTTCGATGGTGGGCAGGTGGTGGGAGGGGCGGATGTCCCAGTACAGGCCGCCGCGGTCGAGGAGTGCCTCAGTGTTGAGGAGGGTGCCGACGAGGTCGTCGAAGTGGGCGGGTGATGTGAAGTACGGGGGCGGGCCGGCGAAGGGCCAGCGCCCCCAGGTGGTGGTGCGCCAGCTCGCGTAGCCGGTGTCCTGACCGTCCCGGAACGGGGAGTTCGCGCTGAAGGCGATCAGGGTCGGCAGCCAGGGCCGTAGGTGGTTGCTGACGTACACGGCGTCACGGGGGTCGGGCAGGCCGACGTGGATGTGGCAGGCGCACGCGGTCTGCTCGTCGTCCAGAGCGCGGAAGTGCGCGACGCTGCGGGCATAGCGGGCACCGGGTGTGATCGGGACCGGGGACGTCTGGCCGAGCACCGGGGTACCGGTCGAGGCGAGGCGCACGCCGAGACGGGCAGCGGCGCGGGCGACCGCCACTCTTGTGGAGCGGATCTGCTCGGCGGCTTCCTTCAGGCAGGTGTGCGGATCGGTCCGCACTTCGACCTGATAGCGGGTCAGCTCGGTGCCGACCCGGTCACCGAGTTCACCGGCCGCCTCGCTCACCACCTCGGGTCCCTGCGGACTGAGGGTGCGCGTGAGGGGATCGACCAGGAGGAGCTCCTCCTCGACACCCACGGTGAGCGGGGCCTGAGCGTGACTTGATCCGAAGGTGCGGGTGGGCGCGAGGGCGTCTGTCGGGCCGGCCCCACCGTGAGGTTCACTGCTCATAGTGATGGCACTGTCTCAGAAAGTGCTCGACCGGCGAGTGGAATCGTCTGGTTGCCGAAGGTTGAGGAGCACCGCATGCGTGAAGAGACCGACGTCCTGGTGGTCGGAGGCGGTCCGGCAGGCGCGACCGCCGCGGCCCTCCTGGCCCGCCAGGGCCATCAAGTGCGGGTGCTGGAGCGGGAACGGTTCCCGCGCTACCACGTCGGGGAGTCGCTGCTGCCCTCCCTGCTGCCCGTGCTCGACGTACTGGGGGCGCGCGAGGTGGTCGAGGCGCACGGGTTCGTCCGCAAGACGGGGGCGTTCTACGGCTGGGGCGGCCAGGAATGGTCACTGGGATTCGACGAACCGGGCAGACCGGCGGCCTACAGCTTCCAGGTCATCCGCTCCCAGTTCGACCACCCGCTGCTGGAACACGCCCGCTCTCAGGGTGCCGACGTGAGGGAAGAGGCCCGCGCACACCGGGTCGGCTTCGAGGCCGGCGGCGAGACCGGCCCGGCCGGCCGGGCGGTAGGAGCCACCTGGGCCGGCCGGGACGAAGCCGGGGGGCACATCCGCTTCCGGCACCTCGTCGACGCCTCCGGCCGCGCGGGCCTCCTCGCCACCCGGCACCTGGGCTCCAGGCGCGTCCACGACGCCTTCCGCAACGTGGCCACCTGGAGCTACTGGCGCGGCGCCGCACCCCTTGCCGCCGCCCCCAGCGGCGCGATCGGGGTGTTCTCACTGCCGGATGACGGATGGCTGTGGGCGATCCCGCTGCACGACGGCACCCTCAGCGTCGGCCTGGTCACCGACAAACGCTCCTTCGCCCACGCCCGGCAGCAAGCGGGCGGCTCACTGCAGACCGTCTACGACGAAGCGATCGCCCGCTGCCCACTCCTGGCCGGCCTGCTCACCAGCGCCCACCAGACAGCGCCGCTGAAAACCGAGAGCGACTACTCCTACGTCAGCGAGACCTTCAGCGGACCGGGCTGGTTCCTCGCCGGCGACGCCGCCTGCTTCCTCGACCCCCTGCTGTCCACCGGCGTGCACCTGGCCATGTACAGCGGCCTGCTCGCCGCCGCCTCCATCAACAGCATGCTGCTCGGCGACGTCGACGAGGACGCCGCCCGCGCCTTCTACCAGCAGGCCTACCAGCACGCCTACGAACGGCTCCTCATCCTGGTCAGCGCCTTCTACCGCATCCACTCCGGCCGCGACAGCTACTTCCGCACCGCACAGCGGCTCAGCCACCGCGACCAAGCCCCCTTACGCCTGCACGAAAGCTTCCTCAACATCATCACCGGCGCCGAAGACCTCCACGACAGCCAGACCGACGACCCCGTCGACACCTTCCTGCGCACCGTGCGTCAGCCCACAGGCGGCCAGTGCCCGCAGGGACTCGCGGGCCACGGAACGAGCCACCTTCTCCCCCTGCCGACCACCCTCGCCCACGCCAGCGCCGGCCTCTACCTCACCCTGCAGCCACACCCTCACCTGCGCCCCACCGACCACACCTGACCAGGGGACTCAGGCGTCTCTCCCGCGACCGGCGCCCTGCGTCCGCTGCGCGACCCGGACGCGCCCGAGCTGAACGAGGACGAACTCCCACTTGTGATCCGACAGTTCATAGCGACGTATCACCCGGCCGTGATCCACCACCGAAGATCATCCGAAGACACCGCCTAGGGACTCGAAGTCGCTGACCTGGCTGCGGGGGCGGGTGCTGACCTGGCTGGACCTGGCTGGTAGGTCACCAGGAGCCCTGATCCCATAGCGCCCACAGCGGTACCCGCGGCCGGCGTCACCGCGTTGGCGAGGGTTCCCGCCGAGCGACTGACGTCGATCATGCCGGCGCCCACGGCGCCCACGACCGTGCCGGTCGCCACCCCCTGGAGAATCCTGCCGCACACCAGATCGGGCACTCCGTCGGTGCCGGCGAAAACGACCACCGCTGCCGCCTGGACCACGAGGGAGCCGAAGATCACCGGCCGGCGTCCGACATGGTCGGAGAGCGAGCCGACGATGAGCAGGGCGAGCGGAGTGGGCGCGCTTGCCCCGGCGAGGAAGAAGACCCCGACCGAGGCTTGGAGACAGAACGCCTGCCAGGGGGCCGACTGCCGGAAGGGTCCGGCCGCCCGTTCCTCGTCTGTCGTCATCGGACCTCCTGCTGCGCGGGACGCAGCTGGTGCGGTCCTCGACGTACGGGGAAAGACGGGAACGGGCGGTGGCCCCGCAGACCCGCGGTGTGCGTTCTCGCGTAGACCCGCGGTGTGCGTTCTCGCGTAGACCCGGGGGGTGCGTTCTCAGTCCGGGAGGGTGCGAGCCGCGATGGCCGAGGCGCTGATGGCCGCGGGGAAGCCCGCGTAGAACGCGATCTGTGTGATGAGCGCGCCGAGTTCCGCCCGTGTCACCCCGTTGTCGACAGCGCGCCGCAACTGCGCGGGCAGTTCTTCGGGGCGGTACAGCGCCACGACCGCGGCGACGGTGGCGATGCTGCGGTCCCGCGGGCTGAGAGCGGGATCCGCCCAGACCTCGCTGTACAGGGGATCCTCCACCAACTCGGTCAGGGCCGGGGTGAAGGCGCGGGCCATCTCGCGCGGCGACAGCGGCGTGGACGGTGTCTCGGGCTGCGTGGTCATCACGAGTTCCGAGCGAGGGCGTGGCGCGCGATGCTCGCGGCGAACAGCGGGGTTTCCCGCCGGTTGTGGTCACCGGAGGCGGCCTGCCGTGCGGCGGCGGCCTCCTCGAAGGTGATGCCGTTCTTCTCGTTGAACTCCATGAACTCCTGGGTGGGGTGGCTGGTGACCTGGTTGGTGTAGGTGACGGTGCCGTCGCCGTTGTCCTTGACCGACAGGTCCCAGATCACCTGGACCGTCGTCCAGCCGTGCGGGGTGAGCACGTCGGAGAGGGACACCATGTGGCAGTGGTGCTTCTCGGCGATCTCGGCGACGTAGTGCTGGATCACCAGCCCGGTACCGATCACCTCGACGTTGATCGACATCGGCCTGCCGTCGTCGGTCGTGGTGTACCCCGCCGCCTTGTGGTCGGGCGGGGCGCAGCGCTGGTACTCCTTGTCGGGCAGGTTCAGCAGCCAGTCGGCGATGTCGATCGCGTCCCAGGGTGCGTCGAGCGGCGCGTGCTCCGTCGAGGTGGACAGCACCAGATCGGTCAGGACCTTCTTCGGATCACTCATTGTCTGCTCCTTCGGTGAGGGCCACGGAGGGAACCGGGCCAGCTTGTGCGGGGAAGGCCGACCGGACACTGCCGGTTCGGCCGCCCTCGGTCACCCGTCGACCGCTTCGCGCCCCAGGACGGGGGCAGGGTGAGAATGTGGTGCGGGCCGGGCCGTCACCGCGGGTTCCAGCACCGAGATCACCGGCGCGACGGCGTCGGTTCGGTTTCTTCGGATGCCGCAACCCTAGAACCGGTGCACCGGTGACGCTTGTCCGTCAGCGCACCGCCGATGTCGCAGCTACGCACTGCGTACGGTGCCTCCAAAGATGCACGCTTCGCTACGCTCTGGCGGCGAGCATGGCACCGAGCGCGGCCAGGGCTGCGGCGACCAGGATGGTCAGGGTCCAGCCGATGTGTGCGAACAGCAGCGCTCCCGCCGCGGAACCGACGGACCCGGCCGCGAAGTAGGTCGTCATGTAGAGGGTGTTGAGACGAGCGCGCGCTTCGGGACGCTGCCTGAGGGCGTGCGTCTGGTTGGCGACGTTGCTCACACGTGCACCGGAGTCCAGCAGCAGTGCCCCGACAATGAGCGCGCCGGCCGACAGCCCCCCACAGACCGGCGATGAGAAGACCAAGAGCCATCACACCAGCGGCCGCCACGGCGAGGCCCTTGTGCGCACCCCGATCGAGGAACCGGCCGGTGACCAGCACCGTGGCGGTGCCCACGACGCCCACCAGTCCCAGCAGGCCCGCACCGGTCGTCGACCAGCCGTGCGCCGGGCCGGTCACATACAGCGTGACCGGCGTCCAGAAGAGGTTGAACGCGGCGAAGCCGGCAGCGGCGGTGAGCGCCGCCCGCCGCAGACCACGCTCGCTGCGCAGGAGCGGAAGAAGCGACCTCAGAAGGGCCCGGTAACCCAGCGCGTGACGCAGGGGCGGCTCCGGCAGCCGTCGCAGAGCAAGGTGCACGATGAGCGTCGCGAGCGCCGACAGCGCGTACACCGCACGCCAGCCGAGGAGGCCGTCGAGTGCCCCGGCGAGGACGCGGGCGCCGACGATGCCACCGAAAAGGCCGGCCGTGACGCGCGCCGTGATACGCCCCACGGCCTCTGGCGGCACCAGCGACGCGGCCGCCGGCATCAGGATCTGTGCCAGCACACTCGTTGCTCCCAGCAGCACCGACGCCACTGCGAACACCGGATAGCCCGTCGCGGACGCGGCCAGAGCCAGGGCGAACAGCCTGCCTGCGTTCAGCCAGCGCATCAGCCGGTGCAGCCCGGCCGTTTCCAGGACGGGCACTACCAGGAGCAGCCCTGCGGCGTAACCCACCATGGTGATCATCGGCAGCAGGCCGGCGAGTGCGTCGGAGACCGCGAACGAGGTGGCCAGCGGTCGCAGCAGAGGCTGCACGTAGTAGATGTTGGCGACGCTCACGCCGGCCGCCATCGACATCCATGCCACGTGCCTGCCGCCGAACTCGGCCCGCTCAGAGGTGCCCGCGGTGTTCGGACCAACCTTGTCGAGGCGCTTCGGCGCCTGCCTCACATCCGCCATGCCTCTACAGTGAAGATTAATCAGAGCGAGGTCAAAGACCTGTTTTCGATCCCAGTAATAAATGAGGTGAATGATCGTGGAATTGAGAACCCTGCGGTTCTTCGTTGCCGTGGCCGAGGAGCAGAGCTTCACCCGCGCCGCCGACCGACTGTCCGTCGCACAGCCCGCCGTGAGTCACCAGATCCGCTCCCTGGAGAAGGAACTCGGGGAAGCGCTCTTCGAACGCAGTCCACGCATTGTCCGCCTGACCGAGGCCGGCCGGGTGCTGCTCCCCCTGGCCAGTCAGACCCTCGCCGATGCCGACAGGGTGACCGCGGAGTTCGCCTCCCGCACCGCGCTGGTCACCGGCACGCTCCTCCTGGGCACCGTGGACGGGGTCCAGCACACCCGTCTGCCCGCGCTCCTGGGAGCCTTCCACCGCCGGTACCCGGGCGTCACGGTGCAGCTCGTCGAAGGGCGCAGCGCCGGGCTCATCTCACGCGTCGAGAACGGCGAGCTGGACGCCGCCGTGGTGGCCCTGCCAGAGCACCCCCTGCCCCAGGGCATGCGCAGTGTGGTCATGCTCGAAGACGAGATCGTGGCCGTTGTCCTGGCGGACTCCGCTCTGGCAGGTCGCACCAGCATCCCCATCGAACTGCTCTCCGGAAAGACCCTGATCAGTTACGGCCAGGACAGCGGACTACGGCCATGGCTGAAGTCCGCGTTCGACGCTGCCGGCATCGACTTCGCCACCCGGTACGCGACCAACGACGCGGCCCTCCACGTCGCCCTGGTGGAGGCCGGCATCGGCGTCTCCCTGACGGTGGGCACCGACCGGGCTCTCGCTGACAACCCCCGCGTCAGTGCCGTACCGGTCACCCCCTCCCTCACTTACCGCAAGGCACTGATCTGGCGGGGCACACCGCAGCCCACCCGGCCACTGCGGGCCCTCCTGGCCCTTGGTCCCGCAGCGCCATGACGCCGCACCCCATCGACACAGTCGGCGCCGACCCGGCAGAGCACACAGGTGAAACCGACACCTACGGCCGGCCCGAAGCCGCCGTAGGGAAGTCGCCAACTCGACCAAGCCACACACACGCCGGCCATCGTCAACAGGCATGGTGCCCGTCGCGCACCAACCAGCTGTTCGTCCGACTTCGGAACCAGCCCAGCCGCTGATACACCGGAAGCAGCGCCGAGCTGTTGGCCGTCGGCATCCAACCGCTCAGCCGTCCACTCCGCCTCCTCCCCGGCCGACGAAGAACGGCTGCAGCTCGTCCGAGGTGATCAACCGGCTGAACCGCGGACACGCGGTCGGCTCGATCGAGATCACGACCCACCCCGGCCGAGGATCGCGACCAGTTATTGATCTTCATAGCGGCTCCCGCAGGCGACCCGCCCGGCAACCGGCGGCGGCGGCTCTACCCGATCGGGGGTTACGTCCGACCATCGGCGCGCGCAGCGGGCCGCTCAGGATCCGCTGCCGTGGTCCAGCTCCCCGATGAATTGATCAAGCTCGAGCGATCCGCGGACAAAGAATGCGCCCAGCTCGCCGGACTGACCGGTGAGGCGGACGACACGCAGTGGCGCCGCTGGCGCGAGGCGTCCGAGAAGGTGCAGGCCGCCGTCACCGCACACGCCGAATCCGCCGAGAGCAACCGGCATGAGCTGGAGCAGGCCGTGAAGAAGGCTGTGCGGCACGCTCAACAGGAGGGCTTGCTCTTGTCCGTTGTCCACTGCTGAACGTGCATGAGGGCCCGCCTGACCGGAACTTGTGATCGACTCAGAGGCTGCCGGGGCGGACCAGGCCGGTCCTCTTCACTCCGGTCAGGATGGGGGTGACTTCAAGGGTGGTGATGTGTTCGAGGGCGCCGACGGTGTCGCTGAGGAAGTGATACAGCGTGTTGAGGTCGGTTGCCGCGACGGCCACGAGGAGATTGGCGTGGCCGGTGGTGGCGGAGGCGAAACGGACCTGCGGGTGGCGGCTGAGCCGGAGGCCAGTCTCCTCCAGTCCCCCGGGTGCGACGGTGATCCACAGGAGGGCTTCGGCCCGGATGCCGAGCCGGGCCAGGTCGACCTCGGTCGCGAGCCTGAGGACCTGGCCGCCCACCAGTGCCTCTACCCGGCGGCGGGCGGTGAGGGCGGTGGTGTCGGCGCGGCGCGCGAGGTCGGTGTAGGAGGCTCGGCCGTCCTCGGTCAGTGCGGTGATCAGCTGGTGGTCGAGGGGCTGGAGGACGGGGCGGGTGGGTGCCGCGGGCATGTCCGGCCGCAGACTGGTCAGTTCGGTCTGCCTCAGCAGGCCGCCGCTCCAGTCGAAGGCGGCTGGGAAGACCCGGAGCAGGACGTGTGAGGTCCAGGACTGGACCGCGGGGGTGGCGGGCAGGTCGCGCAGCAGCAGGTTGTTGCGGGCGTCCGGGCCGTCCAGGAACAGAATGGTGCAGATCTCGTCGCCGCCGCCGAGGACGTCCACCCAGATCGTGTCGGGACGGCGGGCCAGGGTGGCGGCGATGGCGCTGATCCGGTTGGGCTTGCACCGGATGCGCAGGGCTAGCGGGATCAGCTCGGGGAAGTGCGCGGGGTTGCGTACGGCCGTGGCCCGCAGGGTGCCGTCGCCGAACAACGGTGCCGCTCGGCGTACGACGGTGCGCTCCGAGATGCCCAGGACGCGGCCGACCGTGCGCCAGGAAGCACGCGGTGCGGCCAGCATCGCGGCGGCGATCCGGCTGTCCGTTTCATTCAGCCGGTGGTGGCGCACTTTCTCCATAGAGCAAGATTCTATGTCCTCTTTTCTCCTCCAATGCGGCTAATTCTGGCTCAGATGCTCACGTCGCCCTAGAAAAGTCTCAGAGCAACCGAGACGAGAGAAAGCAGGTGAGCACGATGACCGGCACCGAGCACACGGTGGTGGACACCGATCGGGGCAAGGTCAGGGGAATCACGGAGGGCGAGACGGTGTCCTTCCGGGGTGTCCCGTACGCCGCGTCGCCGGTCGGAGAGCTGCGGTTCGCCGCGCCTCAGCCGCACCCCGGCTGGACGGACGTGCGGGACGCGGCCACGGCCGGCCCGTCCGTGCCGCAGGCGGCCTCCCGGCTGGAGAGGGTGCAGGGGCAGCGCGTACCGGACTGGAACGAGGACGGCAGCCTGACCGTCAACGTCTTCACCCCGCGCCGGGCGCTGGAGGACGGCGCCGCCCGCCCGGTGCTGGTCTGGTGGCACGGCGGCGGCTTCACCAGCGGTTCCGGCGGCTGGGACTGGTACGACGGCGGCCGCCTCGCCGCACTCGGCGACATCGTCGTCGTCACCGCCAACTACCGGGTGGGCCCGCTGGGTTACCTCTATCTGCCCGAGATCGGCGCGGCCAACATCGGTCCCCAGGACCAGGCCGCCGTGCTGTCCTGGGTGCAGGACAACATCGCCTCCTTCGGCGGCGACCCGCGTACGGTCACCGTCGGCGGGCAGTCCGCCGGAGCGTACTCGGCCCTGTCGCTCGCGCTCGACCCCGCGACGAACGGAGGCGTCACCCGTGTGCTCCTGCAGAGCGGTCCCTTCGGCCTGGACCCGCAGGATCCGCACCAGGCCGCCGAGAACGCCGAAGCCTACCTGCGCCTGCTGGGCATCCCGGCCGGCACGGACACCGCGAAGGCCCTGCGCGCCCTGCCGGCCGAGCAGTTGCTGGACGCCTACGGCCGCCTCTCCGCCCAGCTCGCGGCTCCGGGCAACGCGGCTCCGCCGATGTACCCGGTCCTCGGCGCCCCCGGCATGCCCCGCACCCGGCAGCAGGCCCTCACCGACGGCGCGCTGGAGGGCAAGTCGCTGCTGATCGGCACCACCCGCGACGAGGCGACGGCCTTCTTCGCCTTCGACCCCCGCATCCAGAACCTCACCACCGACGCCGCCCTGGACGTGCTCACCGCCCAGGTGGGCCGGCAGACCGCGCAGGAGGTCTACCAGCAGTACGCCGACCGCCTCCCGAAGGCGACACCGGCGCAGATCTTCACCTCGGTGCAGACCGAGGGCCTCTTCCGCACCAGCTCGCTTCAGATCGCCGACCACCACGCGGCCGGCGGCAACACCACCTACGTCTACCAGTTCGACTACGCCCCCGCCGAGGACCCGTACGCCCTGGGCGCCACCCACTGCGCCGAACTGCCCTTCCTCTTCGACACCTTCGACGCCTACCCCGCAAGCCCGATCCTCGTCGGCGCCGGCGAACCCCAGCGCGCCCTGGGCCTCGGATTCGCGACCGCCGTCGCCGAGTTCGTCACCACCGGAACGACCAGCGACTGGCTTCCCTACGCCCCCGCGACCGCGGCCCGCATCCGCCACTTCGGCTGAGAGAGGCGACCGTCATGAAGCACATCTTCCGCACGCCGACGATGCCGCACTGGCCGCTCGTGGCGCCGGCGCCGGCTGGGACGGCTTCGTGGAACGGCCGCGAGTGGTCGGCTTCGTCGCCGTGGTGCTGTTCCTCGTCGTGCCGGCCGTGGCGGCGGTGACCGTTTCCCTGGTGGACCGGCAGCGGCGCAAGGCTCGGTTCCTGCGCACGCCCAACGCCTGGGACCACGCGTTCCGCGACCGCGAACCGTGCTTCGTGCGCGTGCGGCTCAAGGACGGCAACTGGGCGGGCGGCTGGTACGGCAACCGGTCGTACGCCTCCTCGTACCCCCATCCGGCCGAGCTGTACCTCGAATCGGCGCGCGTGATGGGTGCCGACGGGGCGTTCGGCGCGCGCGTGCACGGGACACACCCTCGGATGCCCCGGACCTGCCCGGCGCACAGGCCGAAGCCGACCACCTAGCCGCTCTCCTAGCCGGCGCCACGGTCCTGGTCGGCGCGGACGCGACTCGTGACGCCGTTCTCGACGCCTTGCCGGCCAGTGGCTGGGCGCACTTCGCCTGCCACGGTTACAGCGACCCGGACAACCCTTCGGACAGCCACCTCGCGCTGCACGACCACGACCGCGCGCCTGTCCGACGAGGCGATCCACCCGCTGGCGGCCTTTCAGATGGCCGGTTTCTCGCAGGTCGTCGGCACGCTCTGGCGCGTCGACGACGCCGTGGCACCAGCCT
Organism: Streptomyces sp. Ru62; assembly: GCF_002920615.1. Classification (GTDB taxonomy): domain Bacteria; phylum Actinomycetota; class Actinomycetes; order Streptomycetales; family Streptomycetaceae; genus Streptomyces. The sequence continues at coordinate 33,965 of NZ_PQSU01000046.1, read as the reverse complement.
TCAGCTGGCAGTTCCGCGGCGAGTTGATCGCTAATCGATCCGGTGCACTGTGCGCGTCGGCAGCGGTCCATCGCACGGTCAGGCAGCTCAGGACGACGTATCCGAATCTGCCGTCTGTGTGAACCGCACACGTGCACGCGGGCGCCTGGACACGATCACTTCCATCGTATGGAGCCGCCCCGGGTTTCGTGGAGACCGCGATCGTGGGATCAAGGGGTCTGCGAGGCTTCCTCCAGTGGCGCCCGGTAGCCTGTTCGCACTCGTCGGGTGACACGTGTGCGCACGGACCTGCCGCCGGACGGCTGGAGATGGCCCTGTGGCGGCAGAGCATCAAGAAGAACGCCGATCTCATTCACGACTGGCTGAGATCGGCGCCTCCGCATCGGTCGGCCCGGTCGCGGACAGCTATGACAACGCAATGGCCGAGGCTCTGAACGGCAGCGGCCTGCGGTGAGCGCGACGGCGGGATCGGTGCGGCGCAGGACCGGGCTGTGCCAGGGAGCCCTCAGCAGGCCGCACGAGCGGTGGGCAGCCGGGGTGCGTCAGGGCCCGGCACGGCGATCGCGCAGACGGTTCCGGCCGGTCGGAGCAGCGCCCGTGCGCGCCCCCGGCCTGTCCGCCGCTCGGCCGGCTGGTGGCGGGCTACACCGTGGGGGACGCGTTGAAGTAGGTGTTGCGGTAGCCCTTGCCGTCGTTGTTCCGGTCCAGCTGGATGAGTCCGTCGGCCAGGTACTGCCCGAGCCGGCCCGGTAGGTGAGCGTCCCGGTCTTGCCGGACCCGTTGCCCCAGGTGTTGTCGCATCGCCCACGGCATCCAGGTCTCGATGATCAGCCCGGGCGTCATCGACACGGGCTGGGCGGAGAAGGTTTCCAACAGCGAGGGCAAGCAGATCGCCCAGGAACTCAACGAGGGCGCCATCCATCCCGACCGCGTGGCCGATGCCGTCGTCTACGCCCTGAACCAGCCCGCCGACGTCACCGTCAACGACATCGTCTTCCACCCCACCCGCCAGGACTGGTGAATCCACCCCCCGGCCCCGCACGCAAACGGAGCACCTCTGATGAGCAGCACCGCCTCCCCCCGCCCGCTCGCCCTGGTGACCGGGGCCTCCGCGGGCATCGGCCACGAACTCGCCAAGCTGTTCGCCATCAACGGCTTCGACCTGATCGCCACCGGCCGCAGCGAGCACACCGACCAGGCAGCAGCCGACCTCGCGCAGCACGGCGTCCACGTCACCCCCGTGCGCGCCGACCTCTCCCACAGCGAAGGTGTCGAAACGGTGTGGCGGGCGGTGGAAGAGACCGGCCGGTCGCTCGACGCCGCGGTCCTCAACGCCGGCCGCAGCATCGGCGGCGCCTGAGCCGGAACAGAGCCCGCGAGCCCCCGACCTCTGTCACCCGCCCGCACAGGCCCCGCTGGAGAACGCCCAGCCAGCGGGGCTCCACGCCGTCGAGGCCGGGTGACAGACGACCCGGCGGCTCGGCAAGGTGCCGGTTCACCCTGCTCCAGCCGATCCGTGCGTTGAAGTCGGCCACGGACAGCACCGGTTCCGGAAGGTTCGTGCACGCCGTGTCGGTGGCCGGGATGGCAAGGGCAGCGGGACCTGTAGCAACGTGGCGGCGTCGCACACGACGTCGGCGAACACGTCGCGGGCTGTGAGCGTTCGCAGGCGCGCACCACTGCTGCCGCAGTTCGTGACGCAACAGAGGCCCACCGGGCGCCCGGTGGGCCTCTGCGCGGCGTCCCGGCCGGTCACCGCCGGCCGTCGCGTCCTCAGGACAGGTGCTGCGCGAACCAGTCGACGGCCGCGCTGCCGGCCGCGTCGAACTCCTCCAGGTACGGCGAGAAGTGTCCGCCCGGGATCAGCTCCAGCCGCTTGGGCTCCAGCGCGCGCTCGTACGCGGCGAGTGCCATGTCGGTCGGCGTCATGGTGTCCTCACGGCCGACGATCATCAGCAGGGGCGTGGGTGAGACACGGTTGATGTACACCCCGGGTTCGTACCTACGGCTCTTCCGGCTGGATCGCAGCGTCAGCCTGTTCTCCCACGGGACGTCGGACTCGTACGGCCGGAGGTAGAAGTCGACGACCTCGGGAGCGTGGTACAGAGCGGGAACGGCCGGGTCCTTGCCGACGATCGTGACCGTCGCCGGGTCGCTCCCCCGCAACTGCGCGCGCTCGTCGTCGTACCGCCGTTCGATCTGCGCCTGATGCTCCGGCAGGACGCGGCGCAGGCCGATCTCCATGCCGCTGACGATGGGTATCTGCGCCACGACGGCACGCAGCCGGCGGTCGGTGGCACCGAGCACCAGGGCGTGGCCTCCGGCGAAGCTGGTCCCCCACAGACCGATGCGGCCCGCGTCGACCTCCGGCCGTGCCTCCAGGTAGGAGATCGCCCGGCGCCAGTCCGCGATCTGCTGCCACGGGTCGACATCGTGGCGCGGCGTTCCGGTGCTGGAACCGAAGGTGCGGTGATCGTGGGCCAGGACGACGAAACCTGCCTCGGCGAAGGCCCTGGCGAAGGGTTCGAGTCCCTGGTCCTTGATCCCGCCGAGCCCGATGGCCATGGTGATGGCCGGGAGCGGCGAGCCGGCACGGTCGGGCACGAAGAGCCAAGCCCCGAGGGTCGCCCCTTCCGCCGGTATCTCGACGTCGTGACGGGTGAAGGCCATGCGCATCTTCCGGGACCGTAACGGCCTGCGTGTGTCCTACTCGGCGATGTGGCGGCCGAGGTCGAGTTCCACGCCGTCGGGCCGCTGGAGCCCACGCTCGAACAGGGAGCGGACGCGGTGGGCGTTCTCCGGACGTCCGGAGGTCTGGAAGAAGGCTTGCAGGCTGGCGCCGTAGGACTCCTCGGCGGGCAGGGACTCCGCGTCGACGAGGGCCTTGGTCCGGGTGATCGCCGTCTTGTCGAAGCCCGCGACGCGGCGGGCGAAGCCGTCCACGAACCGCTCCAGTTCGCCGTCCGGCAGGACGCGGTTGACGTAGCCGTACGCCGCCGCGAGGTCGGCGGGGAAGTCGTCGGCGCCGAGCAGGATCTCCAGGGCGCGCCCGCGGCCCACCAGGTAGGGCAGCCGGCCGCTGGGGTTTCCTCCGGGGACGGAGCCGACGCCGACCTCGAACTGGCCGAGGACGGCGCCCGGTCCGGCGAAGCGGATGTCGGTCGCCAGGGCGAACTCGCTGCCGGCGCCACGGGCGCGGCCGTTGAGCTCGGTGATGGTGACGGCGGGGACCTTCCCGAGCCGGTACAGGTTGTCGGCGAACGGGTGCAGGCCGGAGGGAGCCGGCCGCATCGCGGCGACGCGGGACCGGTCGGCCAGCATGTCCCAGTGCGCCATGAAGAAGTCGGGGTTGGCGCTGCGGAAGACGACGGCGCTCAGCTCCGCGGCCTGCTCGATGCGGGTGACCAGCTCGGCCAGCTGCTCGATGGTGTCGGGGTCGATCAGGTTGATCTCCCCGTTGGAGAAGGTGACCCGCCAGTAGGACGGACTGACCTCTTCGACGGCGAACTGTTCGTGGGTGCTCACGGGTGTCTCCCTCGTGGGGGTGTACGCGGGTTCACGGAGCCGGGGCCGTGCCGCGACGGGCCGGGCGGGCGGGGTCACGACGAGGGGCGGCCCTCGGAGCCGGCCGGGCCGTCGAGGTCCGGCAGGTGCCGCCCCATGCGCATCTCGAAGTCGCCGGGCCTGCCCAGTCCCCGCTGCCCCGCGGCGTCGAGCCGGCGCCGGCTGGCCGGGCGGGCCGCGGAGGTCCAGAACGCGCGGCCGGTCCGGGCCTGGAGGGCATGGGCGGGAAGCGTGACCTCGCCGACGAAGTCCTTCACCTCGACGAGCGCGACCTTGTCGAAGGAGGCGATCCTCTCCGCGACGTCCGTGACGAGCGTGTCCAGGTCGGAGTCCGGAACCGCGCGGTCGACATAGCCGTAGCGCTCGGCGAGGTCGGCATCGTAGTCCTGGCCGGTGAGCATGATCTCCAGTGCCCGGCCGCGGCCGGTGAGGAAGGGCAGACGGTGCGTGGGGGCACCGCCCGCGACGAGTCCGAGACCAATCTCGGGCTGGGACAGCACCGCGTGCTCCCGGCTGGCGTACCTCATGTCGCACGCCAGGACGAACTCGCTGCCGGCGCCACGGGCGCGTCCCCGGATCTTGGCGATCGACACGAACGGGCCCTCGGCGACCGCGCCAGTACGTCCAGCCATGGGGGAAGGCCCGTGGGTCCGGCCGGCGGCGGGCTCTGGGGTATCGGAGCGTCGATGTCGTAGGGCGCCAGGAAGAAGTCCGGGACCGCGCTGTCGAAGACCACGACGCGCACGTCGGGATCCTGCTCCAACTCTTCTACGAGAGAGGCCGGTTCACTGATGGTGTGGCGGTCGATGAGGTTGAGCGGCGGATGGTCGAAGGTGATCCGCCACACCCGGGGATCCGACCTGTCCCTCACGAGGCGCTGCTGTGCGTTAACGGTGACCTCCGCGCATGCTGTGTCTGAGACCTGTTTTCCAATCTAGCATCTGGATTGGAAATCCCGTCCCAACGGTAGGATGGCGGTATGCCGAGAAGAAGCCATGCAGTCCCGACAGGTGAGACACGTTGCTCCATCGTTCGCTCGCTGGAGGTGTTCGGCGACCGGTGGAGTCTGCTGATACTGCGGGAGGCGCTGAACGGAGCGACGCGTTTCTCGGAGTTCAGGGAACGCCTGCGCGTGGCGAGCGATGTCCTCACCCAGCGGCTGGGCGTCCTGGTGGACGGCGGAGTGCTGGACAAGCGGCCCTACCGGGAGGCGGGCACCCGGTCGCGGATGGCCTACCACCTGACCCCCGCTGGGCGTGAACTCATGGTGGTCTTCGGCGCCCTCCAGCAGTGGGGCGACCGGTACTGCCCGCACCCCGACGGCCCTCTGGTACGCCGGGGCAGCAGGTCGAGCGGCCAGCCCCTGCGCGTCGCCTTCGTCGACGAGACCGGCCGGGAGACACCGCTGGAGGACGTCGACCTGGCCTCACCGGTCGATGCGGTTACCGAGCGGCCGGTGGCGTAGCGGCCGACGGGCAGGGGGCGGCCCAGGGCCTGCGAGGGCGATGCGGACCCGGTTGTCCAGTCCGAGCTCGGACAGGACCTGGGAGACATGTGTCTCGTCCGCCGGGATGCCCAGACGGAGGTCGGCGGCGATCTGTGCGTCGCATGGGTCTTCCCCTCGGCCACGGCGAGGGCGGCTTCGCGCCCACGGGCGTCCAGTCCGTCCAGCAGCGCCCGCGCGGCGGCCCGTCCCGGGTGGACCCGCGCGGCGTGCCCGTCCCGGGTGGACTCCCGCCGTACCGGCCCTTCCCCGGACGGCGGCCCCGCGACGCCGGCGATGAGCCGGCGCAGGGCCCTCAGGGAGAGCACCGGCCGCCGCCCGGCGCCGCGGGTCTCACTGCGAGGCGGCGAGGGTGAGGGCGGCCGCCACCGCGACGACGAGGAAGAGCACCGGAGCCATGGCACCGCCACGGCTCGCGCTGTCCCCGTAGTCGCCCCACTTGACGTGGTACCCGATCGCTCCCAGGAGCAGGACCGCCATGCCGACGGCCGCGGCGATGCCCAGGGGCTGCCACCAGATGCCCACGACGAGTCCCACCGCCGCGGCCGCCTCGGCGAGGCCGATGAAGCGGACCAGTCCGGCGCTGAGTCCCTTGGCCACGAGGCCGTTCGGGACGTCACCCTTCAGCTGCGCCTTGGGCGCGCCGGCGGCGAGGGAGAAGAGGGCGAGGAGAACGCTGAGAACAACGGCGGCAATGTACATGACAGTCCTTGACGTCGAGATGAGATGAAGATAGTCGGGTGGACACGAGGGAGGATGCTCATGTGTCCCCCGCGCGTTCGCCAGGCGGGGGACGCGGGAAGTCCTGCGGATCGGAAGACATGCGCCCACGCCCGGATCGGCACACGCCGGCCTCAGCCGGGCAGGGCGGACGCCCGCACCCGTCAAGTGCCGATCTTGCGCAGAGCCGCCGCCAGCCTGGCGAGGTCCAGGCCCGCGAGGTGGTCGAGGAAGTGGCGCCGGACGGATGCCAGGTTGGTCGGCCAGGCCTTCTCCAGCCGGGCGAACCCCGCGTCGGTGAGGCTCGCGTTCCAGCCGCGGGCGTCCTCCGCCGGCCTGACCCGCCGCACGAGCCCTCGCCTCTCCAAGCGGTCCACCAGGCGCGTCATACCACTGACCGACATCTCCACCGCGGCGGCGAGGTCGCCCATACGCATCTGCCGGTCCGGGGCCTCCGAGAGGTTCATCAGTACGAGGTATTCGACGAGAGGGAGACGTTGCTCCCGGACCATGTCGACGTCGACGGCGCGCGGCAGGGCGTAGATGACACGTCCGAGCGCCCGCACGACGGCCTCCTCGTCCGCGGTGAGAGCACGCGGTTCCCGCTCAGCGGGCTGCGAACGGCGTGCGTCAGAGGACATGTTGCCCACAGTACGTGCCCGACCGACCGAGACAGCCAGGGGCGGCGGGAGCGGCCCGGCCCGCGCCGGCCCCTCCGGCCGGGTACTGTCCGATCTGATCATGCCGAATCCTCCGCGAGGCGCGCCCGGCGACGGTCCGGGATATACTTGCTGCGACAAGCAATCTAGCGACTGAAAATTGCAGCGTCAAGTAAAGGGTGCGATGCTCCTTCAGCCGGGAAGTCGAGTGCACCCCGGTCGGCCGGCGCGGCTTTCACGAGCGAAACATGAGGATGTGACCATGGCACCGAAGCCCGCAGCAACCACAGACGGCGTCCGACCGCTGTCCGCGGACGAGGAGGCCGTCGTCCGGTCCCTTCCCTGCCTCATCTACGCCCTGCCGCGCGCGATCGACGCCGACATGATGCGTGAGCAGCGGATGTCCAACACGGAGTACCTGACCCTGATGCACCTGTCCGAGGCGCCCGACCGGCAGATGCGCATGGGCGCCCTCGCCAACGCCTGCGAGATGTCGCTCAGCGGCATGACCCGGGTCGTGCAACGCCTGGAGAGCCAGGGGTACATCCAGCGCGTGCGGTGCGACCAGGACGGCCGCAGCTGGCACGCCTACCTCACCGACAGCGGGCTGACGCGCCTGGAGGAGGCGTGGCCGAGCGCGCTCGCCGCCATACGCCGGCACTTCCTCGACCATCTGGAGGGTTTCGACCTCGCCAAGCTCGCCGCCGCCCTGCGGAACGTCGCCGTCTGATTCCGCGCGCCCCGGCCGGGGCAGCCGGCCGGCCGGGGCGGGCATGCGCGCCCCCAACATGTGACGCACAGCACAGGTCCCGGCCGGGCGACCGGCGAGATACGTGCTTATATTTGCTTCGCGCAGCAAGTTATTGGGGACCGTGTATCCGGTCCCGTCGGCGGCGATGGCTCACGCCTGACGAGCGCACGTGGCCCGCCGGACACCCGATCGTTCTCCACTGCCCAGCAGTGCACACCACGTAGGAAGAAAGAGATGGCTCCCAGCATCACCGACGTCCCGTCAGAACGTGTCCGCACCTTCGGGGGAACCGGCCGGCACCGGGGCACACACGCCGACGAGGACCGGTGCGCTCCCGCCGGCGACTTCGTGGGCCACGGCCGTCACCGCCGACCGGCGGGCACGCCCCTGATGCCGCCCGCCACACTCCTCGGAAGCGGCGACGACCGGACGGCAGGCCGGCCCGGCCGGAAGTGAGACCGGCCGGCCCGAGCGCCGTCCGGCCGGTGGCAGCGGACGACCCCGCGGTCGTCACCGCGGCGTCCGCACCCCGCGGACAGCCCCCTACCTCTGTCGCGGCCCGCACCGCGCGTCGTGCGCCGGCGCAGAACAGCCGGTGACTCAGCCGAGGAACCCTCAGTCCATCACGGCGGCCGACACAGCCGTCGACACGACAGGCAGGACACACGTATGCACTTCGGGATCTTCGGTGTGGGCGACGTGGCGCGCGACCCGCTGTCCGGGCGGACTCCCCCGGAGCACGAGCGGATCAAGGCACTCGTGGAGTACGCGAAGCTGGCGGAGGATGTCGGGCTGGACGTCTTCGCGATCGGCGAGCACCACAACCCTCCTTTCGTCCCGTCCTCCCCCACCACGCTGCTCGGGCACATCGCGGCACGGACCGAACGGATCCTGCTGTCGACGTCCACCACGCTGATCACGACCAACGACCCGGTGAAGATCGCCGAGGACTACGCGATGCTGCAGCACCTCGCGGACGGCCGGGTCGACCTGATGCTCGGCCGTGGCAACACCGGCCCGGTCTATCCCTGGTTCGGCCAGGACATCCGCAACGGCATCGAGCTGGCGGTGGAGAACTACGCCCTGCTGCACCGGCTGTGGCGCGAGGAGGTGGTGGACTGGAGCGGACGGTTCCGTACCCCGCTGCAGGGATTCACCTCCACTCCGCGCCCGCTCGGCGGTGTTCCGCCCTTCGTCTGGCACGCTTCCATCCGCAGCCCGGAGATCGCCGAACAGGCCGCGTACTACGGTGACGGCTTCTTCCACAACAACCTCTTCTGGCCCAAGGAACACGTCCGCAGGCTGGTCGACCTCTACCGGAGCCGCTTCGAACACCACGGACACGGCCCCGCCGACCACGCCGTCGTCGGCCTCGCCGCGCACCTGTTCGTGCGCAGCAACTCGCAGGACGCCGTACGGGAGTTCCGCCCCTACTTCGACGGCTCCGCCGCGTACGGGAACGGTCCGTCGCTGGAGGACACGATGGCCCGGACGGCGGTGGTCGTCGGAAGCCCGCAGCAGGTGATCGAGCGCGTCCTCGCCTATCGCGAACACGCGGGCGGCGACTACCAGCGGCAGTTGTTCAACGTGGACGGCATCGGCGTCCCGCACAGGACCGTACTGGAGCAGATCGAAGCGCTGGGCGAGATCGTGCCCGTCCTGCGCAAGGAGCTCGCCGGGACCCGGCCCGCCCACGTTCCGGACGCCCCCCTGCATCCCTCCGCGGGCGCGGCGGCCGGTGTCGCACGCGGTGCGGGCGGACGATGAAGCGCACACTCGCCGTGGTCTCGGCAGGCCTGCGGCTGCCGTCCACGACCCGGATGCTCGCCGACCGGCTCGCCGACGGTGTCCGCGAGGAGCTGGAGGGGCGCGGCGCACAGGTCGACGTCGACGTCGTCGAGGTACGCGACCACGCGCACGACCTGGTCAACCACCTGATGGCGGGCTATCCGTCACCCCGGCTGAGGCGCGTGTTCGGCGCCGTGACGGCCGCGGACGGCCTGATCGTGGTGACGCCAACCTTCACCGCCTCGTACAGCGGGTTGTTCAAGATGTTCTTCGACTGCCTCGAAGACACCGCCCTGGTGGACAAGCCGGTGCTGACAGCCGCCACCGGAGGCACCGGGCGGCACTCACTCGTCCTGGACCACGCGGTGCGACCCATGTTCACGTACCTGCGCGCCGTGGTCGTGCCCACGGCGGTGTTCGCCGCGACGGATGACTGGGGCCGCGGCAGCGGCGACACGCAGGACCCGATGGTGCGGCGTATCGGGCGAAGCCGCTCGGAAACTCGCCGACGCGGTGGCCCGGCGTGCGGCGCCGCTCGTCGAGGATCCCCACGACGGTCTCGTACCGTTCGCGCGTCTGCTGGGGGGCGGGGAGTGAGGTGGGCCGCGGCGGGGCGGTGCCGGCCGGTTCCCCGCCGTGCCAGGTGCGGCCCCGATCGCAAGGAGTGAGGGGCGACGGCCCCGGCGATGCCGACGTGTGCATGGCGCCGGGGACGCTTCCCTACGTGCCGGGTCGAGGCGTGCCGTGTGGGCGACGTGCGGCCCCACTGGGTGTGCCGGTCGCTCGGGCACGGCCGGGCCGTGGCCGGGCACGGCGGCACCTCACCAGGCCGCGGCGCCGCCGTCGACCAGGTAGTCCGTGCCCGTGATGTACGCGGCCCGGTCGGAGGCGAGAAAGGCCGCGAGTTCGACGATCTCCTCGGGACGGGCGAAGCGCTTGAGGAGCGTCTTGCCGGTGATCGCGTCCCGCGCCGCCTGGTCGGCACCGAGATCCCGCTCACTGGCCGGCGTGCTGACGGGCCCGGGGCTGATGGACACGGCACGGATTCCGTGCGGCGCCCCTTCGAGCGCGAGTTGTCTCGTCATGCCGACGACGCCGGCGTTCGCCGCGCAGTGCGCGACCATCGGCGGCACCTGTCCCGCGATCGAGCCCGCGACGGAGGCCACGTTGAGGACGACGCCTCCGCCGCGCCGGATCAGGTGTGGCCAGGCGAACTTCGTGACGAAGAAAGGGACGTTGAGCTCGCCGGCCATGGTCGCGTTCCAGTCGTCGACGGAGAAGTCGGCCACCGGCCCGAAATACTGCACGGCCGCGTTGTTGTAGACCACGTCGAGCCCGCCGCAGGCCGTCACGGCGTCTTCGACGACCTGCCGGGCCTGTGCGGGGTCCCGTAGGTCGACCGGCGCGACGTCCGTCGCCTGACCACCGGCGCGACGTACGAGTTCGGCCGTCTCGCGGCTGGCGTCCTCCTGTAGGTCGCAGCCGACCACCCAGGCGCCCTCCCGTGCGAAGGTCAGCGCGGCGACACGCCCCAGTCCTCCCCCGGTCCCAGTGATCAGTACCACTTTGCCATCGAGCATTCCCATGGAGATCCTCCCGGTCGGCGGCTCACCCGGGCGGCTTGGTGCGCCGGGCGATCAGGGCTGGTGAAGCGCGATGCGAGGCACACAGGCGGAAATCGTCGTCTTCGATCCCATCGCGCGGGCCAACACTGGGCAGCGGGGGATTGCGTCGTCAAGACAGGAAAACCGGGACATGCGGTGGAGGAGGGCTTCCGTCAGACAGAGTGTGTGGCCGCCACATAACCAGGGACGGCGACGGACGAGCGCGCGCCCGGCGGATCCGGTCCCGGCGGTCCGGGCGGTCGTCGCCCTCCCGAGCCGGCTGTCGTCCGACACGGCCTAAAACACCTCCGGGGCGTTGTCCAACACCGAATTGACGCACCTCTGATTCGCCTGCCGTACTCAATCGCCTCTGACCAGGGCGGATGACGACGACGGCGACCCGCCGGCGCCCGGGCGAACCATGCCGCGGCGCCGGTGCCTCCCGGATCGTGTTGACCTCCCCGCCGGGCCGACTCAGAATCCGACTACGCGAGTCGAGGGACCGGGTCGCCGAGGCCCGGTCCCGCAAGCCGTTCGCTCGCCCCACGCGAACAGGACACAGCCGTGTGCGCCCCGCGCACGCGGGCGGATGTCGCGGACGGCACCCGGAGCACCGAGGCGCTCCGCAACCGTTCTCACCATCGGAGTACGGCCCGGAGGGACCGGCGGAAGCAGACCGCGGCCCCGGGCCATGTCCCCCACCGCGCGTGACACGCCGTCGACGCGCCCATGCCTGGCCACAAGGGAGTACCCAGCCGTGTCGCTACACCGTCTGACCGACATCACACTCGGCGTCCCCAACGTCGCGGAGACGCTCGAGTACTACACCGCCTACGGCCTCATCCCCCAGGAGCCGGACACCCCCGGCGAGCACTGGTTCGGTACCGTCGACGGAGGTCCGCGCCAGCTCCGCATCGTGGAGGCGCCGGTCCGCAGGCTCATCTCGCTGGGCATCGGTGCCGACGATCGGGACGACCTCGGCCGTATCTCCGCCTCCCTGTCACGTTTCGGCGTGAACAGTGACGTGGACGGCGACCGGCTCACGACCACCGAGCCGGTCACCGGCCTGAGCGTGACGGTGTCGGTCGCGCCGCAGATCCCGGCGAGGCCGGCTCCAAAGGCACACCCCGCCAACCACCGGGCCCCCTCGGTGTTCGCCACCGATCCCGTGCGTCCGCGCAAGCTCGGCCACGTGTTCCTCGGATCGACCGACGCGGCGACCACACAGGGATTCTTCACGGACGGCATCGGCTTCAAGATCAGTGACGAAGTGCGCGACGCCGCCACGTTCATGCGCTGCTCGACGGACCACCACAACCTGGTCGTGGGTGCCTCGCCGGTGAACTACCTGCACCACAGCTCCTGGGAGGTCGCCGACGTCGACGAGATCGGCCGCGCGGCCAAGGCGGTCCTGGAGGGCCACCCCGAGCGGCACACATGGGGGTTCGGGCGACTGGCGATCGGCTCGAACTACTTCTACTACCTGCGCGACCCCGCCGGTAACCAGTGCGAGTACTACTGCGGCATGGACGAGATCACCGAGGACCAGCTGTGGAAGCCCGGCGTGCACGAGGGCGGCGCCGTCTGGGGCCCGCCCATGCCCGCCTCGCTCATCAGCCCCGACGACCTCGCCGAACTGATGGCCGGCGCGCACTGACGGCACGGCGCCCTCCCGTGCGCGGCGCGACGTCCGCCACGGGCGCTGCCGGATCCAGGCCGGCCGGCTGCACCGCGCCTGTGCCTGGCCGCACGGTCGCCGGGCGCGGGTCCGCCCGGTCCGCCGGCCTCGCTCACCGTCCCACCAGCCGAGCACCTCGGCACCACCCCGGGAGACCAGTTTCCATGACCAACGCCCCCCTGCCCCGGCCGGTCGATCTCTACCCCGGCCTGCCCCTCACCGTCACGAAGGCCGGTTCCGGCCGGCCGGTACTCGTTCTCCACGGCGGCCACGGCCCCGCCAACACCGTGGCGATCCAGAACCATTTCGAGAGGACGTCCACCGTGATGGTGCCGACGCATCCAGGGTGGAACGGAACGCCCCGGCCGGCCTGGTTCTCCGGAGTGGACGACCTCGCCGACGGCTACCTCGACCTCCTGGAGGACGAGCGCCTGCACGACGTCCTGGTCGTCGCGACGTCGTTCGGCGGCTGGATCGCCTCGGAGATGGCGGTGCGCGACCGCGGTCACCGGATCGGCCGCATGGTGCTGATCGACCCCATCGGACCGGAGATCGACGGTTTCACCATGCGGCTGGACTGGGAGCAACCGGGCGGCCGCCCCATGCCCGCCAACATGCACCTCGTGTACACCTACGCGGGGCGGTCGCTGAGCGATCCGAAACTGCTGCGGCGGCTGGGGCGGGTCCGGACGCCCACGCTCGTGCTGTGGGGAGAGAACGACCCGGTCCATACACCGGAGTACGGACGTGCCTACGCCGAGGCCTTCGCCGACTCACGGTTCGAGATCGTCCCCGGTGCCCAGCACATGCCGGTGGTGGAGGCACCCGAAGCCACCTTCGCCGCCATCGACTCCTTCCTCACGGGCTCATGAGCCGCCCGGACACGGAAGACCGCGCACGAGGTACCGGCCGTCGCCCGGGGGCGTCCGCGTCCGGGAAGGAACCCGCCTCTGGCCCCGGACGCTCAGGGGCAGCGCCCGGGCCCCGGCCATGGGACGGAACGGCGCAGGCCGTGGGGCCCGTCGTCCGCGACAGGGACTCGGCGGAGTTCTTCGACGGAACGCGGCGGGGCGTGTTCCTCCTCCGTCACAGCCGCACGGGTGAGTACCTCGATCCGACCACGGTGCCGGCCCTCTCCGAGGAGACCGGTCTCACTTCCGTCGCCGCGTCGGGCACCGGACGGATCGTCACGTGGGCGACCGTGCACGGCGGCGGCGACGGCCGGGCGCCGGTGCGCACCGTCGTCGGCATCGTGGAACTGGACGAAGGACCGTGGTGGTGGAGCCGGATCGTCGGAGTCGATCCCGACGAGGACCTGTCGGACCTCCGCGTCGAGGTCGACTTCGTCGCCTCCGGTCCCGACCCCCGTCATGAGGCAGTGCCGGTCTTCCGGCCGGCGGCGACCGCTTAGAGAAGGAGGGCCGATGAGCGACACGGAGCCCGCAGCGCTGACCGAACGGCGCGGGCACGTCCTGGTGATCACACTGAACCGGCCGCACGCGATGAACGCGGTCAACGCCCCTGTCAGCGCCATCGTCGGCGAGGCACTGGCGCGCGCCGAGGAAGACCCCGGCGTACGGGTCGTCGTCCTGACCGGGGCCGGCACCCGGGCCTTCTGCGCGGGTGCCGACCTGAAGGCGGTGTCCCGCGAGGAGCCGGTGGCGGACGTCCGGCACCCCGAGTGGGGCTTCGCCGGCTATGTCCGGCACCCCGTCTCCAAACCGACGATCGCGGCGGTCAACGGCTACGCCCTGGCCGGAGGGATGGAGCTGGTACTGGCCAGCGACCTCGCGCTGGCGGCCGAGTCCGCGACGTTCGGCCTGCCGGAGGTCGCCCGAGGGCTGCTCGCCGCGGCCGGCGGACTCTTCCGGCTCCCCGAACAGATACCGCGGAAGGCGGCCATGGAGATGCTTCTCACGGGTGAACCCATCGACGCGCGGCGCGCCCTGAGCCTCGGGCTGGTCAACCGGGTCGTCCCGGACGGCACCGTCCTGGACGCGGCTCTGCTGCTCGCCGAGACGATCTCACGCAACGCGCCTCTCGCCGTCCAGGCCAGCAAGCGCGTCGCCACCGGTCAGAGCCGGCGCACGGTGCCCGCCGAGGCCGATGCGTGGCTGCGTACCGGCCAGGAGACCGCCCTGGTCAAGGCCAGCGAGGACTTCAGGGAAGGCACCAAAGCCTTCGTGGAGAAGCGGCGGCCCTCCTGGCGGGCGAGATGAGCGCCACTCCCCGCTCGCCATCGACGCCGGACCGAAGCGAACGGACCGTGACACCCGGACCCGGTCTGCGCCTCGATCGGCACGGCTCGGTGCTGCGCGTGACGTTCGACCGCCCCGCGACACTCAACGGGCTCACCGCGGAGTCGCTGAACTCGGCGGCGGAAGCGGTGGAGACGGCCGGCGGGCACTCCGGCCTCCGGGCGATCGTCCTCACCGGTGCCGGACGGGCCTTCAGCTCCGGCGCCGACCTGCGCGGGAGTCCGAACCCGCCGCCCTCGGCCGGACCGGGCACTCTCGAGGCCGTGAACCGCCTGGTACGAGCGGTGCGGGTGGTCCCGATGCCCGTGCTGGCGGCCGTCAACGGGCCGGCTGTCGGCGGTGGTTGCTCCATCGCACTCGCGGCCGACATCGTCCTGGCCCGTGAGTCGGCCTACTTCATGCTCTCCTTCACGAACATCGGGCTGATGCCCGACGGGGGCGCCAGTGTCCTCGTCCCCGACGCCGTCGGACGTGCCCGGGCGGCGCGCATGGCGATGCTCGGCGAACGGATACCCGCACCGCTCGCCGCGGACTGGGGACTGATCGCTCACGCGGTCCCGGACGAGACGTTCGACTCCGAGGTGGAACGGCTCACCACCCGGCTGGCGCAGGGCCCCACGATGGCCTACGCCCAGACGAAACGCGCCCTCAACGCCGCGGCGCTGGACCGTCTGGAGCAGGCGTTCGCGATCGAGGCGGCAGGGCAGACGGTGCTGAAGGGCACCGCCGACTTCACGGAGGGCGTCTCGGCTTTCCGGCACAAGCGGAAACCCCGCTTTCTCGGCGAATAACCCCCGCCACGCCACTCGACACCCGTCATTCCATGCGGCCGGCGCACGGACACATCCGGTCCGAGGCGCCCATTCGGCCGCGGAAACAATGTCCCGCGCGCATATCAGAGCGAGAGTCATTCGGAATTGGACGGGCCTGTCCGGCGGGCCTACCTTGGGGATGTCACCGAGAACGCACCCCCCTTCGCTCGCGAACGACGCGCTTTCCGTCCGGTGGGGGCCGCCGCGAAAACGCGCGGGGTCACTCGGTATTCCCGTCCGGCGGCCGCACCCGTCCGGAAAGCAGTCCTGGTCCCCCCAGCCCCTGTTCCCGAAAGTCACACACAAGGGAGTGCACAACGTGACTCAGACAAGCGACGTCGATGTCCCCGTCCTCATAGTCGGCGGCGGCGGGGCGGGGCTGACCTCCTCGATCCTCCTGTCCAGGCTGGGCGTCCGCTCGCTGCTCGTCACCCGTTATCCGCAGACCACGCGGCTGCCACGGGGGCACATCCTCAACCAGCGCTCCATGGAGATCTTCACCGACATGGGGGTCGCCCCGGAGATCAAGGCCAAGGGTACGCCCCCGGAGAACATGAGGGGTGTGGCCTGGTACTCGGGGCTCGCGGGCGGCGGCCCGGAGGACGGGCACGGCCGCCTCCTCGGCTTCGTGGAGGCGTGGGGCGCGGGGTACACCGACCCCGACTACATCGCGGCGAGCCCTGAGCCCTGCGTCAACCTTTCCCTGCTGCGCACGGAGCCGATCCTCAAGTCGCACGCGGAGAGCTACCCGGAAGCAACGGTCCGGTTCCACCACGAGCTCGTCGGCCTGGAGCAGGACGCCGACGGGGTGACCTCGACCATTCTCGACCGGGACTCCGGCGAGACCTACACCGTCCGCTCCTCCTACCTGCTGGGCGCCGACGCCGGCCGGACCGTGGCCGAGCTGGCCGGCGTCAAGGTGACCCTGCACGAGCGGTTTCGCAAGCTGGTCAGCCTCTACCTCGCCATGGACCTGTCGCAGCACCTGCCGGGCGACGACTCCGTCCTCACCTGGGTCTTCAATCCGGAGTACCCCGAGCACCTCGACTTCGGCGCCGTGCTCGTGCCGCAGGGCCCCGAGCGGTGGGACCGCCACTCCGAGGAATGGCTGCTGGCCGTGTCACGCCCCGATCTGGACGGGTCGCAGCCCGAGAAGATGCTGCGCTGGGCGAGCGAGGCACTGGGCATCCCCGACCTGGACCCGGAGGTCCTGGGGGTGAGCGAGTGGTACCTGGAGCGATTCCTCGTCGAGGACTTCCGGGCCGGCCGGGTGTTCCTGCTGGGTGACGCCGCACACCGTGTGCCCCCGTCGGGCGGTCTCGGTCTCAACAGTGCCGTCCAGGACGCCTACAACCTCTGCTGGAAGCTGGCCGCCGTGCTGGCGGGGCGCGCCGGGGACGGCCTGCTCGACACCTATTCCGCCGAACGCAGACCGGTGAACCTCAACAACATCGAGGCCTCGACCAAGAGTGTCAGCGGCCAGGTCTCGATGGCCTCGGCCCTGGGGTTGTCGACCGGCAAGAGCGCCGAGGAGAACTGGGCGGAGCTGAGCCTGTTCTGGGAGGACGGCGCGCCGGGCGCCGCCGAGCGGCGGCACGCGTTCAACGAGTGGCTCGCCGCGAGCACCCTGGAGTACCACCAGCACAACCTCGACTACGGCTACGTCTACGAGTCCGCCGCCGTCGTCGCCGACGGGACCGGGAAACCCGTCTCCCCGGACGAGATCCGTCTGTACCAGCCGAGTACGAGACCCGGTCACCCGCTGCCCCACGCCTGGGTGGAGCGTTCCGGTGAGCGTCTCGCGCTCCGCTCGCTCATCCACGGCGGTCACTTCGCCCTCATCGCCGGCGAGGACGGCCGCCCCTGGATCGAGGCGGCGGAGAAGATCGCCCGGGCACGGGAACTTCCGCTGCGCAGCGCACGGGTGGGTCTCGACAAGGTCGACCTCATCGACATCCGGCTGGCGTGGCAGCGGAACCGCGCGATCTCGGCCCAGGGCGCTCTCCTGGTCCGTCCCGACGGGCACATCGCCTTCCGCTCGATCGGGGCCGCCGACGACCCGATGGCCGCCCTGACGGCCGTATTCGACCAGATTCTCGCCGTGGAGAAGGAGGCCTGATGCGCGTCGGAAACCTGTCGGGGCGGCTCACCGTGTTCACCACGGCGGGCGCCGTCGACGTCGAGAAGGCCAGCGGCGGGCGGTTCGGATCCGATCCCCACCACGTGTACGACCAGTGGGCGGATTTCACCGCGTGGGCCGCCGAGGCCGTCGGGGAGGCCGATGGTGTCCCCTTCGCGGCGGAGGACTTGGCTTCCCCCTCTCCGCGGCCGGCCCAGGTGTTCGGTATCGGCGCGAACTACCGTGCGCACGCCGCGGAGGCCAGGCTCGCGGCACCCGAGTTTCCCGTCGTCTTCACGAAGTTCCCCACGTCGATCACCGGCCCCCGCAGCGAAATCGTGCTCAGCGGGCCGAGGGTGGACTGGGAGGCGGAACTCGTCGTCGTGATCGGCAGGCCGGCCCGGAACGTGCCGGCCGAGCGGGCCTGGGACCACGTGGCCGGGCTGACGGTCGGTCAGGACATCAGTGACCGGACCGAGCAGATGAAGAATCAGATGCCGCAGTGGAGCCTGGGCAAGTCCTTCCCCGGATACAGCCCCATGGGCCCGTGGCTGGTCACGCCGGACGAGTTCGCCGACCCGGACGACCTCGAACTGAGCTGCACCCTCAACGGGGAAGAGGTGCAGCGGACGGTCACGTCCCACCTGCTGTTCCCGGTGCCGGTCCTGATAGCGGAATTGTCGGCGAAGCTGCCGCTGCTCCCCGGTGACGTCCTCTTCACCGGCACCCCCGCCGGGATCGGAGCCGCCCGCAAACCACCTGTCTTCCTGAAGCCGGGCGACGAACTCGTCACCACCATCGAGGGCATCGGCGACATCAGGCAGCGTTTCCGCACCGCCTGACGCGGGCGTTCGGCGGCGGGTCACCTCGGGGCGCCGTCGCGCCGCCGGCGGGACCCGGCCCTCCGCCCGGTCCGGCCCAGCGCGACCGGGACCCGCCCGACGGCACCGAGGGGCCACGCCCGCCGCCACACGGCATCACCGGCAGCGCCGTACCCACCCGTACGCCCCGGTCACGCCCCTGACGACCGCAACGTCACACATGTGCTCCCGGAAAGGCAACCATGGGCAACCCAGTCATCGTCGATGCCGTACGCACGCCGTTCGGCAAGCGCAACGGAGCTCTGTCGGGGATGCACCCGGCGCATCTGCTCGGCCGTGCCCTCACCGAGATCTGCGACCGGTCGGGAATCGCGCCGGGTGACGTCGAGCAGGCGATCGGCGGCTGCGTGGACCAGGTGGGCGAGCAGTCCAGCAACGTCACGCGCAACGCCTGGCTGGCCGCCGGCCTGGACCCGGCCACGGCCTGCAGCACCGTCCACACTCAGTGCGGCTCGGCCCAGCAGGCCGTGCACCTCGTGGCCGGCCTGATCGCCGCCGACGCCATGGACGTCGGTATCGCCTGCGGAGTCGAGGTGATGAGCCGCGTCCCGCTGCACTCCTCGATCAAGGCAGGACCCGGACACCCTCGTCCGCCATCCTGGTCGGTCGACCTGCCCACCCAGTTCGTGGGTGCGGACCGCATCGCGCGGGACTTCGGTCTCTTCCGGCGGGATCTCGACGCCTGGGGCCTGCTGTCCCAGCGGCGTGCGGCCGAGGCCTGGCGCGAAGAGCGGTTCGGGTCCGAGGTGTTCCCGGTGGAGGTGCCGGAGCTGGACGCAGAGGGAGGACCGACCGGGAACACCGTCGTGGTCTCCCGTGACCAGGGCCTGCGCGACACATCGTTGGAGGCCCTGGCTGCGCTGCGCACCATTGAGGAGGACGGCCTGCACACGGCGGGCACCACCTCCCAGATCAGTGACGGCGCCACGGCGGTGCTGCTGATGAGCGAGTCGGCCGCCGCACGGCACGCGCTGCCGGCCCGGGCCAGGATCCGCGCCCAGGCCGTCATCGGCGACGATCCGTACTACCACCTCAACGGACCGATCGCGGCCACCGCACGGGTTCTCGACCGCGCGGGCATGACCCTCGGTGACATCGACGTCATCGAGGTGAACGAGGCGTTCGCCGCAGTCGTGCTCAACTGGATCCGGCACTACGACGCCGACCCCGCGCGCGTGAACGTCAACGGCGGAGCCATCGCCCTGGGGCATCCGGTGGGCGCCAGTGGAGGGCGCCTCGTGGGCACGGCCGTGCACCAGCTCGAACGCACCGGCGGAACGACCGCCCTGGTGGTGATGTGCGCCGGTGGCGCCCAGGCGACGGCGACCGTCATCGAACGGCCCTGAGTCCGCTCGCGCGCGTCAGCGGCCCCCGCCCGGAGGACCTGGTCCCCTGCTGCCGGTCCACCGGCCTCTCACCGTCTAGTCGACAAGGATCACCATGGGACACTCCCCCCACATCACGCGTTCGCTGCTGCCGGCAGCCGGCACCGCACGCACCATGGACTGGCTGCTCCAGGTGCGGGCGGGCGACAGGCCCACCCACCCGTTCCTCGTCTGGGTGCCGCTGGAGGGCACCGGACGCACCTGGACCTACGCGGAGTTCGCCCGTGAGGTCGCGGCGGTCGCCGGGGGCTTGCACCGCAGCGGTGTCCGGACGGCCGACAGGGTGCTGATCCACCTCGACAACAGCCCGGAGTTCCTCCTCACCCTGTTCGCGTGCGCGCGGCTGGGTGCGGCGACCGTCTGCACGAACACCCGTTCCACCGAGGACGAGTTGAGCTACTTCGGCAGCCACTCGGGGGCCTCGGTCGTGGTGACCCAGCCCGGCCTGGCCGCGCTCGTGAACCGTGCCGTCCCGGACGCCGAGGCGGTGTACGTCACCGACCACGACGCCGGCGAACCGGCAGCGGACCTCCACCCGCCCGCCCGTGCCGATCGCTTCGCGGCACTGCTCGACGGCGAGCCGGTCCCCGCCCAGCCGGTCGACGCCCTCGACCCGGCGGTCATCCTCTACACCTCGGGGACCACCGGCCGGCCCAAGGCGGTCGTCTGGACGCACGCCAACACCCTGTGGGCCGCGAAGGTGAACGGAGCGCACGTGCGCCTGGGGCCTTCGGACATCACCCAGACCTACCTGCCGCTCTACCACACCAACGCACAGGCTTACTCCCTCCTGCCCACCCTGTGGGCGGGCGGGACGGTGGTCCTCCAGCCACGGTTCTCCGCCTCGCGCTTCTGGGGCGTCGCGCTGGAGCACGGCAGTACCTTCTGCTCCCAGATCTACTTCGCCCTCCGTGCGCTGGCCACCCGGGACGTGCCCGGCGAGCACGGCTTCACACGCTGGGCCACCGGCATGAACCACCACCCCACCCAGGCCCACTTCCGGATACCCGTCATGGGCTGGTACGGCATGACCGAGACGGTCGGCGCCCCGCTCGCCGGCGACCTGCTGGTCCCGGACCGGCCGGGGACGATGGGCCGCCCCACACCGCAGTACGAGGTCGCCGTGGTCGACGACCGCGGGGAACCGGCCGGGATCGGCGTGATCGGGCACCTCCGTGTCCGCGGCGTTCCCGGGATCTCCCTGTTCGGCGGCTACCTGCACGACGAGGAGGCCACCCGGGCCGCCTTCGACGAGCAGGGATGGTTCATCACCGGGGACCGGGCGACGGTGAACGACGACGGCTCCGTCAGCTTCGTCGACCGGGACAAGGACATGCTGCGGGTGGCCGGCGAGAACGTCGCCGCGTCCGAGATCGAGCGGGTCGTCACCCGTGTCCCGGGGGTCGCCGAGGCAGCCGTCGTCGCCGCCCCGGACGCGATGCGGGACGAAGTGCCGGTCGCCTTCGCGGTGGCCGAGCCCGGTCTGTCCGATCCCGGGGACCTGGTCGCACGGGTGCTCGCCGCCTGCCGCCGGGACCTGGCGGACTTCAAGGTCCCCCGCGAGGTCAGGGTCGTCGCGGAACTGCCCCGCTCCACCTTGGAGAAGGTGGCGAAGCACAAGCTGCGCGCGATCCTCCAGCACGAGGCGTCGGAGCAGCCGCCGCGCACCTGACCCACCGTGGCTGCCGGCGGCGCACGATCGCCGGGCGCCGCCCGGACGAGTACCGCCCGGCCGTTGACGAACGCGACCGGCCACCGCGGCCGGCGGCACGGCAGCACCACGGAGGCGCAGTACGGCAGTACGGCGCCGCGGAGGCACGGAAGTACGGCCACACGACAGTACGACCACGCGACGGCGCGACGGCACAACAGGGCGGCGGCACGGCCCGGCCTCGGGGTGCACCGGGTCCCGCCGCCCATTCTCGAAGGGACACCATGGCCATCCATCGACATCGCGCGGTCACGAGCGGAAGCGCTGCCGCCGTACGGTGGCTCGTCCTGACCCTGTGTTTCGCGGCCTTCCTGCTCTCCGCGCTGCAGACGCTCGTCGTCCCCGTGGTCGGCGACATCGGCCGTTCGCTCGGCACCAGCGCGGACGCGACGAGCTGGGTCGTCACGTCGAACCTCCTCGCGGCGGCCGTCGGTACGCCGGTGCTCGGCCGGCTCGCGGACGTGCGCGGCCGGCGCCCGGTGCTGCTGGGTGTGCTCGCGGCCGTGCTGGCCGGGTCCCTGATCGCCGCCGCCGCCCACAGCCTCGCCCTCCTGCTGGCCGGCCGGGTGTTGCAGGGCGCCGGCTACGGGGTCTTCCCGATCGCCGTCGCCCTGGTCCGGGACGAGATCCCGGCGGAGCGGGGGGCGCGGGCGATGGCCGGCATCAGCGGCATGCTGTCGGTCGGCGGCGGCGTCGCCCTGGCGGCGACGGGCCTGCTGACCCGGCACGGCGGGGACTACCGACGCGTCTTCTGGCTCGCCGCGGGGCTCACCGCCGTAGCCTTCGTCCTCGCCTGGCTCGCTGTCCCGGCCCGCCGCCCCGAGGCCGACGGCCGGGTCGACTGGCGCGGGGCAGCGGTGCTCGCCGTCGCGCTCGTCCTGCTGCTCACTCCCCTCTCCCAGGGAAACCGGTGGGGCTGGCGCTCGCCCGGGACCGTCGCCGGTCTGACCGGAGCCGCGGTGATGTTCGGCGTGTTCCTCCTTCTCGAAAGGGCGACACCGCATGCGCTCATCGCGCCCGGGATGTTCCGCCGGCCACCGATCGTCGTCGCCAACATCGCCGGACTCGTCCTCGGACTGTCGAACTTCACCGGCCTTCTCGGGGTGACGGCGCTGGTCCAGACTCCACGGGAGCCGGCCGGCTACGGCTTCGGCGCGACCGTGCTCAGCACCAGCCTCGTCTATCTGCTCCCCGGTGCGTTGTCCGGTCTCGTCACCGCTCCGCTGGGCGGCGAACTCCTGCACCGGCTGGGGGCGAGGGCGACCCTGGCCCTGTCGATGCTCCTGTCCACGGTGGCGTTCACGGCGCTCGCCTTCTTCCACGAGGCCTCGTGGCAGGTCGTCCTCGCGACCGCGGGCACCTTCATCGCGGTCCTGCTCGGTTACGCCGCGCTGCCCGCACTGCTCGGCGAGCACGTCAGCCCGGCGGACACCGGCATAGTCAACAGCGTGAACTCCGTGGCGCGCACGGTGGGCAGCGCACTCGCCAGTGCCTTGCTCGTCGCCCTCCTCACCCGCGACCACATCCCCGGCCTGCCGGTCGCCGTTCCGCGTGACCACCAGTACACCGTCGTCTTCCTGACCGGTGCGGGCGCCACCTCGTTCTGCGCCCTGCTCGTCGCCCTCCGGCCCGGGACAGCGGGTCCCGCCCGCGTCCGTGCCGCCCGGTCATGGCGCAGCGGAAAAGCCCTTCTTGACCCCGCCCTCGACACCAGGCGCACGCCGGAAACCGACCGGTGCCGAACGCGATGACACACCCCCACCCTCATACGGCACGACCAGGCAAGGCGAGGACACGGATGGACAGAAGAGTGGACCAGCCGGCGAACCGCAGGGCCGCGATCGCCGGCCTCGGCCTCACCGGGATGGGCAAGGTGTACGGGCCGACCGCGCAGCAGTTCGCGGCCGAGGCCGTACGGCGAGCCGCCGCCGACGCGGGGATCGGCCTCTCGGACATCGACGGCCTGCTGGTGTCGGCAGGGGTGACCAACGCGGTGAACCTGAGTCTCCAGGTCGACCTGGGCCTGCGTGATCTGCGGATGCTCACGCAGATGCAGGCCTTCGGTTCCACGGCGGGCGCGATGGTGCAGTACGCGGCCATGGCCGTGGAAGCCGGCATGGCGGAAACCGTGGCCTGTGTGTTCGCGGACGCTCCGCTCCAGCCGGGACGCACCACTGGCGAGGCGTACACGGCCCGGTCCGAGCCGATCGGCTGGGCCGGCTTGCGCGAGGCAAGCGGATTCGTCAACCCGAGCACGCAGTACGCCCTGGCCGCGCGCCGCCACATGCGGGAGTTCGGGACCACCAGTGAGCAGTTCGGGGCGATCGCGGTCGCGCAGCGCGCCTGGGCCGCGATGAACCCGCTGGCGCAGTTGCGCACACCCATCACGCTCGCCGATCACCAGGCGTCCCGCTTCGTCGTGGAGCCGTTCCACCTGCTCGACTGCTGCCTGGTGTCCAACGGCGGAGCCGCCGTGATCGTCACGTCGGGCGAGCGTGCCGCGGAGCTGGCCCAGCCCCCCGTGTCGGTGCTGGGCTGGGGGCAGGCGCATCCCGGCCACCGCTGGCGCCGCGACGACGCCTTCGGACTCGTGAGCGGAGCCGCCCGGTCCGGCCCCGCGGCACTGGGTATGGCGGGCATCGGCGTCGACGACGTCGACGTCGTCGAGCTGTACGACTGCTACACCTACACCGTTCTGCTGACACTGGAGGACTACGGCTTCTGCGAGAAGGGCGAGGGCGGTGCCTTCGTGTCGACGCCCGGTGTGCTGGGACCGGGGGGCTCGCTGCCGCTGAACACCGGAGGCGGCCAGCTCTCCTCGTACTACATGTGGGGGATGACCCCGCTCGCCGAGGCGGTCATCCAGGCCCGCGGCCAGGCGGGAGAACGCCAGGTGGACCGGCACGACGTCGTGCTCGTCTCCGGGAACGGCGGATTCCTCGACCACCACAGCACCTTGGTGCTCGGCGGCCACGCCACTTCGTGAAGCGGTCCCGGGCATCCGCCCCGGGGCGGGCCGCCGCCCGGGAGACGGACAGGGCGCTACGACACCAAGGAAGCGTCCGCGAGCCCGGCCTGCACGTCGTCCAGCAGGTCCACGAGTGACAGCAGTGCCGGATTGGTGTCGTCCGCGCGCCAGGCCAGAGCCAACGGCAAGGGCGGGATGTCGGGCACCGGAACCAGGGCGACGCCGGGCAGCCGGATGTGACCCGCCGACATCGGGGCGAATCCGATGCCCGCACCAGCGCCCACGAGAGCCAGGAGGGTGTGCACGTCGGACACCAGCTGGACGATGTGCGGGCTGATGCCGCGGCGCAGGAAGGCTCCTTGGATCAGAGTGGGAACCGTGCCGCCCAGATCGCTCCTGTAGCCGATCACGGGCTCGTCGCGCAGTTCGGCCAGATCCACCCTCGGGCGGTCCGCGAGGGGGTGCTCGGCCGGCAGGGCCACGGCCATCGCGTGCCGGGCGATCTCCCGGAACGCGATGCGGGAACCCCGCACCGGCAGCCGGAGGAGGCCGGCGTCGATCTCGTCGCGATCGAGCTGCTCGACCAGTTCGGTACCGTGCAACGGGCCGGCCACGTCGAGCCGGACGTCGGGACGGTGGGTGCGGTACATCTTGGTCAGCAGCATCAGCACCTCGGGCGACGCGGCGCCGCCGAACCCCAGGCGGACGCCCCCCGTCTTGCCGTCGACCACCTCCTGGGCCGCCCGGCGTGCGGCGTGCACTCCCTGCACCGCGCGCCGCGCCCGGTGAAGGAAGGCCTCCCCGGCGGGGGTCAGCGCCACGTGGCGGGTGGTGCGGCGCAGCAGGACGGCTCCGACGTCGCGCTCCAGCCGCTTGATCTGCTGCGACAACGGCGGCTGAGCGATGTGCAACCGCTCGGCGGCGCGCCGGAAGCTCAATTCCTCCGCTACCGCGATGAACGCCTCGATGTGGCGAAGTTCCACAGGCGGCCCTCCCCTTTCACACGTGTGCCGCGCTGCTGCCCCAGGCACCGCGACACGCCCTACGCAGCCCCCGGGGCGCCTTTGCGCACCGGTCGGCAAGTAGTTGCTGCGACAAGTGAATGACCGATGTTGTTGCAGTGTCAATGATGTAATCGAGAATGGCCGTCTTCGGTCCATCGGCGGCTGCGGCGCGCAGGAGAACGGCGGGTCCGGGGCCGATCGGAGCCTGGATCCGGCGCACTCCCCGGGGCGCCGCCGGAGTACGGGACACCGGCAGCGCCGCCACGGGGATGGGGGCACCACCGTGAGCGGGCGGTGCTACCAGGCGCTCGCACCACCGTCGACCGGGTAGTTGGCACCCGTGATGTACGACGCCCGGTCGGAAGCGAGGAAGGCGGCCAGCTCCACGATCTCCTCGGGCCTGGCGAAGCGCTTGAGCAGCGTCTTGCTGGTGACGGCGTCCCGGAGGGCCTGGTTGTCACCGAGGTCGCGGTCGCTGGCCGGGGTCAGCACCGGACCGGGGCTGATCGCCACCGCGCGTATTCCGTGCGGTGCCCCTTCGAGCGCGAGCTGCCGCGTCATTCCGATGACGCCAGCGTTGGCCGCGGTGTGCGCGACCATCGGGGGGTTCGAGCCGGCGATCATGCCGGCCTCCGACGCCACGTTGATGATGACGCCGCCGCCACGCCGGACCAGGTGCGGCCACGCGAACTTCGACACGAAGAACGGGATGTCGAGTTCACCGGCCTCCGTCGCCCGCCAGTCTTCGACCGAGAACTCCGGCATGGGGCCGAAACGCTGCATGGCCGCGTTGTTGTACACCACATCGAGCCCGCCGTAGGCGCTGACGGAGCCCTCGACCAACTGCCGCGCCTGCTCCGGGTCGGTCAGGTCGATCGGTGCGATCCCCGTCATCTCGCCGCCCGCGCCGCGGACGAGCCCGACCGTCTCGTCGTTGAGGTCGGCCTTGAGGTCCGACCCGACGATCTTGGCACCCTCCCTGGCGAAGATCAGTGCCGCGACGCGCCCCATGCCGCCCGCGCTGCCGGTGATGAGCACTACCTTCCCGTCGAGCATTCCCATCGCGATTCTCCTTGTCTCAGGATGCCGGGACCGGTCCTTGACTGATCAATCATTTGCTTGACGAAGCAAGCTTGCGCCTGCACCGGGCGAGCGTCAAGCGATCCAGGACCGCGCCGGCACGCCGTGACCGTACTCACAGCCGACGCACTGCGACATGTCTCACCCTGTCGGCACCCCACGCGGCAGACAGATCTGTCTAATATGGGCGCCGAGGCCTATCGGTCCTGGGTGCGTGAGCTGTTCGCCGAACTGGCCGCCGCGTGCGGGTACGCCGAGCCGGAGGAGCTGGCCCGACAGCTCCAGCTGCTCTACGACGGCGCGTGTCAGGCCGCGCGGATGGACCGTGACCCCGCCGCCGCCACGACCGCCCGCGGTCCGGCGGCGGTTCTGCTCGACGCGGCGCCGCTCACCCGCTGAGTCGCGCTACCTGCTGTTCTTCAGGACCCGCACGAGGCCCTGTGCCGTGGTGATGCTGTGGGCGAAGGTGGGCCCGTTGAGTTCGTGGGCAGCGTGCATCATCTCGGGTGTGAAAGCGGCGGTGGCGTCGCGGACGAGGGTCACGTGGTAGCCCAGCTCCATGGCGAATCGGCCGGTGGACTCGATGCAGGTGTTGGCGAGCAGCCCGATGAGGACGACGTGTGTGATGCCGTGCTGCTTGAGCTGGAAGTCCAGATCGGTGTTGGCGAAGCCGCTCTGGGCCCAGTGCTCCTTGATGACGACGTCCGTGTCCGCGGGCTGGAGGTCGGGATGGAACTCACCGCCCCACGTGCCGTCGGCGAAGGTGTGCTTCGTGCGGACGGCCTGCTGGGTGGGGTTCGGGTAGGCCCAGCCGTCGTAGTCCCCCTCCCGCCAGCGGCGGTGGGGCACGAAGAAGACGCGGACGTCGCTCTCCCGTCCCGCCGCGACGATGGCCCGGAGGTTGTCCAGCAGCCCCACCTCCACAGCGACACGCCTGACCGCGGGCCAGACCTTGCCCCCCCTCGGAGAGGAAGTCGTTGTACGGGTCGACGAGACAGATCACCGTGTGCCGGGGATCGTAGGTTTCGGTCATGGCAGTCCGAGCAGGGTCGTACATGAGTCGTGCAGCGTGAGCGACCTCGGCCCTCGGTGTTCCGTGCGGCCGTGAAGGCGACGTACACACCGGTGCGCCGAGCCGTGAAAGTCCACTACACCCTATGAGTGAGTGACGACCTCCGTATCCCGCGGGGGCTGCCGGCGGGAGGGACAACGCCGCGGGGCCGGCGGGCGGGGGTCCCTCACCGGCGCTCGTCAGGTCAGCCTGTGCCAGGTGAGTTCGGCCGTGCGGTCCGCACCCCACAGCCGCGTGGGAGTGGCGAGGCCGAGCCGGAGGAACGAACCGGCGAAACGGACCGTGCGGACCTGGGACCGCCCGATCCAGTTCGGGAAGAGGCTGGTGGTGACGTGGTGCTCGACGGTGGTGGGATCCACGACCTCGAACGGCCCGCCGTAGGAGACGTAGCCGGCCGCCGCCCGCGCCAGTTCGCCAGCCTCCGCGTCCTCCAGGCGCGCCGATCCCAGGGGCGGGCGGTCGCCGCGCCCCAGCTGGGCGGACATGTAGCCCTCAGGGGTGTAGACGATCAGGCCGTACGGAGCGGGTCCGAGGGGATGGATGACCTCTCCGTCGGAGCTTTCGGCGGTGTACGACAGGAGCTGCCATGCGCCGAGCAGTCTGCGGCGCACCTCCTCGCGGGCCTCGCGTGCGTCGTCCGCGGCGGCTTGGTCGGTGGCGGTCACGGAAGGGCTCCTTTCCTTGGTGGGGAGCGATCCCCCTGTTCCGGGGCGGGACGGGCCCCGTCCGGTGGCGGACGGGGCCGTGGGGGCGGTTCAGTCCTGGGTGAGTTCGCCGTCGACGACCCGCCACAGGTTCAGCGGGTTGGCCTCCCGCAGCGGCTGCGGGAGAAGTTCGTCGGGGAAGTTCTGGTAGGTGACCGGCCGTATGAACCGCTCGATCGCGCCCATGCCGACGGAGGTGAAGCGGCTGTCGGAGGTGGCCGGGAACGGACCGCCGTGGGTGGTGGCGTAGGTGACTTCCTGCGGGATCGAGAAGGCGTTGAACACGATGCGTCCCGTGCGGCGCTCCAGCACCGGCAGGAGCTGCTCGGCCTCGGTGCGGTCGGCGGCGTCGGCGTGGAGGGTGGCCGAGAGCTGTCCGCGGAAGGCGCGGGCCACCTCCGGCAGCTGTTCCGGTCCGGCCAGCCGTACCAGCAGGATTGCGGGGCCGAAGACCTCCTCGCGCAGGGCCGGCTCGGCGAGGAACCGGTCGCCGCTGACTTCGTACAGCTGGGACTGGCCGTCCCACGCGCCGTTCGGGGCCGCTCCCGCGGCGATCCGGGTGGCACCCTCGTCCTCGAGGCGCTGCGCGTTGCGGGTGAAGGCGTCGTGGATGCCGGGCGTGAGCATGGTCCGCGCGGCCACCTTCTCCACCTCGGCGGCCGCTGCGTCCCGCAGTTCCCGGAAGCCGGGTCCGTCGACGGCGAGGAGGACGGCCGGCTTCAGGCAGGCCTGCCCGACGTTGTACATGGCCCGCTGGACCAGGCCGTTGCCGATCTCCGCTCCGCGTGCCGCCAGGGCGGCGGGCAGTACGAAGGTCGGGTTGACGCTGGTCATCTCGGTGAAGACCGGGATAGGGTCGGGGCGCTTCCGGCCCCGGCGGTACAGGGCCATGCCGCCGATCTCTGAGCCGGTGAAGGTGACCGCCCGGACCAGGGGGTGGTCCACCAGCGCCTCACCGATCTCGTTGCCCGCGCCGCGGACGAGGGAGAAGACGCCCTCGTGCAGACCGGCCTCGGCGACGGCCTCCTGGATGACCCGGCCCTCGATCTCGGAGGCGCCGGGGTGCGCGTTGTGGGCTTTCACGATGACGGGGCAGCCGGCCGCCAGTGCCGAGGCGACGTCGCCGCCCGCCGCCGAGTAGGAGATCGGGAAGTTGCTGGCGCCGAAGACCACGACCGGGCCGAGGGCGACCTTCTGCAGCCGGTGGTCCAGGCGCGGTGCGGGCTGCCGGTCGGGCTGCGCGGGGTCGATGGTCGCCTGGAGGAAGCGGCCCTTGCGGACGACGACGGCGAACTTGCGGAACACGCCGGCGGTCCGCACGGCCTCGCCCTCGAACTGGGCGGCCGGGAGGCCGGTCTCCAGCTCCAGACGTGCGGCGAGTTCGTCCTTGACCGCCTCCAGCTTGTCCGCGACGAGTTCGAGGAAGGCGGCGCGTTCGGCCAGGCCGGTGTGGCTGTAGCTGTCGAACGCCTCGTCGGCCAGGCGGACCGCGCGGTCGGCCTCGGCCGCGCCGCCGAAGGCGAACTCGGGCTCGATGAGTTCTCCGGTGGCGGGGTTGAGCGCCTTCATGGTTCCCGCGGTCGCGGGCACCCGGGACGCTCCGATCAGCAGGTCTCCGGTGAGGATCATGCGGGTGCTCCCTTGAACGCGGTGGTGAGCTCGTCGGTGGTGGTGATGGCGTGGGCGTAGGTGGGGCCGTTCAGCTCGTGCGCGGCGTGCATCATCTCGGGCAGGAACGCCGCGGTGGCGTCGCGCACCAGCGTCACGTGGTAGCCGAGTTCCATGGCGAAGCGGCCGGTGGACTCGATGCACGTGTTCGCCAGCAGACCGACGAGCACCACGTGGGTGATGCCGTGCTGCTTGAGCTGGAAGTCGAGATCGGTGTTGGCGAAGCCGCTCTGTGCCCAGTGCTCCTGGACCACGGGCTCACCCGGCTGCGGCTGGAAGTCGGGGTGGAATGCGCCGCCCCACGTGCCGCGGGCGAAGCTGCGGCGCTCCATGATGCCGAGCTGGGTGGGGTTGGGGTGGTCCCACGTCTCGTAGTCACCAGGCTCCCAGCGGCGGTGCGGGACGAACACGACGCGGACGCCGTGCTCGCGGGCGGAGGCGACCACGGAGCGCAGGTGGTCCAGCAGCCCCACCTCCCGCGCGATGGGTTCCAGGCGCGGCCAGATCTTGCCCCCCTCGGAGAGGAAGTCGTTGAAGGGGTCGACCAGCAAGACGGCCGTGCGACGGGGGTCGTAGGTCCGGGTCACGGTGATGCTCCGTTCTGGATGATTGGCAACATCCAGAATTCAGATTACGTAGGTCATCCAGAAAGTCAAACGGATACGTCAAACGCTTGTATTGACGGGGGAAGGTGTATGATGTACGTCATCCAGTGACGTGTTGTTCTCACCGCGTCGCTCCACGAAAGGCAGGGTCTGATGGGCCACTCGCAGGCGGAGAAGGCGGCGACCCGTGAACGGGTGCTGCGGATCACCTCACGCAAGATCCGCGCCGAAGGCGTCACCCGCCCCGGGATCGCCGAGCTCATGAACGAGGCCGGGCTGACGCACGGCGGTTTCTACAAGCACTTCCGGTCGCGGGACGATCTGATCACTCAGGCCGCCGCCTTCGCCCTGGCGGAGGGCACCTCGAAGATGGAGCGGTCCGCGCGGAAGAACGAGGAGGATCCGCGGGCGGGCCTGATCGAGGCCTACCTCGCCAAGCAGCACCGGGACGCACCGGCCACCGGTTGTGCGCTGGTCACCCTCGGTGCCGCCGCCGCGCGCGGCGGCCAGGACGTCAAGGAGGCCTACGAGAAGCAGGTCCGCACCTACCTGGACCTGATCGCCGGCCTCGACGACGACAGGGAGGACGCCCGGGCGGACGCGATGGTCACCCTGAGCGCCCTCGTCGGCGCCGTGCTCATGGCCCGGGCCGTGGACGACCCGGAGTTCTCCGACGAACTGCTGGAGACGGTCACCGCCCGGCTGTCGCGGCACACGTCACACGACACGGATGCGGCCACCTGATACGTGTCCCGGAACCGGGTCCTCTGCGGGATCGCCCGTTTCGACTGCTCACCGGCGGTTCCTGATCTGGTCGAGAGCCGGTGCCTGGGGCCGGCTGCACCAGGCCGAGCTGCACCGGCTAGACGACGTCGGCCTCATCAAGAGGACGAACACACAGGTCCGAGCCCGTGGACCGGGGCAGGTCGGGTTCCAACGGTTCTTCAAGCCCCAGCCTCCGCATGCGGACAAGGCCTACGACCGCGCCGACCTCACCACAGGGGACACGGTCTCAGTCCGCGTCCTCGTTGACGGCCGCCGTGGAGCGCCGACGCCCCGCCGGTCAGACTGGGCGGAGGCAGCGCCGGCATTCACCGGGTGGCGTGCGACGAGCTGCTCCGCGCTCACTCACCGGCGGCGGCCCTCGACCAGCTCGGCCAGGGCCTCCCCCGCGGCGCTGGTCTCGTCAGCCAGCAGCTCCTCGCATGTGCCGCGGACAGCACCTGCCGTCCCCGGGCGACAGCGTCGAGCAGCCGGCCGCTGAGCATGTCCGCGGTGGCGGGGAAACCGGTCAGGGCGCGGCCCCCGTCCGCCATGGGATCGACGGCCGGCAGCGGCGGCGCGGATCGCAGCCGGCCCACCCGCCAGGCCGCCCAGTCCGCAGCCTCGAAGGGCATGACTCATCTCTCCTGTGCCTGGGTGAACTCACGTGCAGCGCCCCGCGCCGGCGGGCGCCGCGGTCCGCCGCACGCCACGATCCTGGACCTGGTGACCGGCCGGTGGCGCCGGCGTCGTGCGACGACGTGGACGACGAGTGCCGGAACCGTTACGGCCGCCACCGCGGCGACGGCCACCGCGCCGGCCGTGCGCAGCAGTCCGGTCGCGGCGGCACCGGCGAAGAAGCCCAGCAGTACCGTTCCGGTGCCCCAGACCAGCGACGCCGTGGTGCTGTAGAGAAGGAAGCGCCGGTAGGGCATGCCCGACGAGCCGGCGGCGTAGGGCAGGAAGGTCCTCGCGAACCCGATGAACTTGCCCGCGAACACCGCGGCTCCGCCGTGGCGGGCCAGGAAAGCCCGCGCTCGTCCGTCACGGTGGCCGACGAGGGCTCTGAGGGGCCGCCGGCCGGGCCGCCGCGCACACCTGCGGCCCAGGGCGTAGCCGAGGTTGTCGCCGGTGACGGCGCCCGCGACCACGACGGCCGCGAGAAGGGGGGCGTTCAGCTCGCCCCGGCCGGCGACGGCCGACGCCAGCAGGACGGCCGTCTCGCCGGGCACCAGAAGGCCGATGAAGGCGCTGGTCTCGCCGGCCGTGAGGACGAACACCGCGGCGTACGTCCACCATCCGGCCGCCTCGATCACACGGTCGGGGTGCATGGCCGTCAGCCCGCCTGCCGCAGGGCCGCGGAGGCCGCGCCCGGTAGGCGCTTCCGGGTTCCGGCGCGCCCGCGCACCGGCTCGGCCCGGCCTTCCGGCTCCCAGGCGTCCGCGGGGCCGCGGGTCCGTGTGCCCCGGCGCGAGAGGCGTCCCGCGAGGAGCCAGCTCACCAGCGGCACCCCCGCGGCGAACGTGACGGCGAGCCCGATGTGCTCCGTGGTCAGGACGGACATCGCGACGGCGCCCAGCGCCGTGGTCATGACGGCGACACGCGCTCGGGTCGACGAGACCGCGCCGATGACCCCGAGCGCGATCAGCAGGCACCACCCCGTCAGCGCACCGGGCATGGCCAGGTAGTCGCCGAGGAGGCTGCCCTCACGAGCCGGGAGGTGATCGAGAGGCATCCAGTTGGTGTAGGCGAGCCCGGCCGCGCCCGCCGACAGCAGTGCGAGAGCGGCGCGGGCGTAGGCCGCCGGCCGCTGGTGTGCCAGCCACAACAGCACCAGGGCCGTCAACGGCCAGGGAGCGAGGAGGCGGACGACAGCCATGGTCTGCGCCGTGTCCAGCCGGTCGGGTTCCAGCGGGGAGTCGGCCGCGGAGGAGACGCCGAGGAGAGCCGCGTGGAGCAGTGCGAGCGCCGCGGCCCCGGTCGCCAGGTGCCTCAGGGTCCTGCGGGTGACGGTCTCCTGCCCGTGCCGGGCGTCGCGCGGACGGTGTGCCTGCCGGCGCTCGGACGCCAAATCGGTGGAGCCGTGCGGTTTCGTGGTGTGGGTTACCACTTGGTCACCTCACTAACTTGACCTGGCAACCATTGCATTATTTGATCCGTCAAGCAAGTAGTTCATGTCCGCGATCTCTCCGGCGGAGCACCGGAGTCGACATGCGGCCGACGCCATAGGTACTTGACGAGTCAAATAGATGTGGTGGACAGTGGACTGCCGCAGCGAGGCTGCCCGAGGAGGACACCATGACGACCCCGGCCTTCGAGATAGGTTTGAACTCGTTCGGGGAGGTCGCCTCGGACGGCGGCCGGACACTCGGCGACGCCGAGACCGTCCGGCTGCTCGTCGAGGAGGCGAAGCGCGCCGAGGCCGCGGGACTGGACGTGTTCAGCATCGGCGAGCACTACCGGCCGGGCCACGTCGACAGCGCCACCCCCGTCCTGCTCGGCGCTGTGGCCACCGCCACCGAACGCATCCGCCTGGGAACGTCGGTGACGGTGCTCAGCACCAACGATCCCGTGCGGCTCTACCACGACTTCTCGACGCTGGACGCCGTGTCGCACGGCCGCGCACAGCTCGTGCTCGGCCGTGCGTCGGCCACGGAGTCGTTCCCCC
>NZ_PQSU01000045.1 GCF_002920615.1 Streptomyces sp. Ru62 | reverse complement strand
GCCTCCCGCGACAGCTCGAACCGGTCGATCGCCTTGATCAGGCCGATCATGCCGACCTGGACGATGTCCTCCATCTCCTCCGGTCCACGGCTGCGGAAGCGGCCGGCCGCGTAGCGGACCAGGGACATGTTCATCTCTATGAGCGTGTTGCGGGCGTAGCTGTATTCGGGGGTGCCCTCTTCCAGGACCGCCAGCTGCTCGAAGAACAGCCGCGAGAGCTCCCGGGCGTCCTTGGGCGCCACCTGGGAGGGATCGGCGACCTCGGGCAGTTCGGTGGTCTGCGTCTCGGCTGCCGTCGTGCTCGTGAGCGCCATGCTGTTCCCCTCCCGCGTTCGAACTGTCCGCCATCACCGACCCCGGGGTCGGCGTCATCGCAGCGGCTACCCCCTCATCCTGCACCTACACCCGGGCCCGTACGAATCGGGGGACGTCCCTGCTCGGTGACCGGGGGCTCGCGATGCGTACCGGTGCGGGTGCTCTTCTCGGTGGATCCGGGGCAGACGTGGGGGGACCAGCGGGACGAACGAAGGAGGCGGACATGGCCGAGGACTCCTCGGTGAGGGCGGTGGGATGGGCGCGCTCACTGCCGGTCAGCAGCGGGGTGAAGGCGGCCCGGGACTGGACGCGCGGGCACCTGGCGGCGCTGGGCTGGACCGAGACGGCGCCGGACCTGGTGGACTCGGTGCTGTTGACGGTGTCCGAGCTGGTCACCAACGCCCATGTGCACGCCCGCAGCACGGCACAGCTGATCCTCACGTGGGACCAGGCGTGTCTGCACGTCACCGTCCACGACGCCTCTCCCCGGCTGCCCGAGCAGCGCGACCCCGGAACCGGTGCGCTGGGCGGACGCGGTCTGCTCCTGGTCGACGCGCTGGCCGACACCGTGGAGGTGCACCGCTGCCCTTACGGCAAGGACGTCACCGCGTGCTTCCAGCCACCCTCGCCCTCGGCGGCCGGATAGGCCGGACGCACACACACGCGGGGACCGGCTGGGCTCCAGCCGGTCCCCGCGTGTGAAGGGGTGAGGGTCAGGGTCACCATCGATACCAGCGGCCGCGACCACCACCAGCGGTGGTGGAGCGCATGACGAAGCCGAGCAGCCAGAGCACCAGGACGGCGACGGCGACCCACCAGAGAACCTTGATGGCGAATCCGGCGCCGAACAGAATCAGCGCGAGGAGCAGAACAAGCAGCAAGGGAACCATAGTTATCTACCTCCTTGCCCCACCGTTTGCCCTCGGTCGGTTCCCGCATTCCTCGAAGACGCCTTGTTTGTGAAGGAAATGCGGGGGAACCCGTGGCAGGGCTTTCACGCGGTATTCGTGCCGGGATTCCTGTCGTGTTTCCTGCCGTGCGGACGGGAAGTCAGTCGCTGGAGAGAACCTCCAGGAGGTCGCCGACGGCTCGGTCGGGCAGGGCCCGGGCGACGTCCGCCAGGGCGACGATGCCGACGAGGCGGTGGCCGTCGATGACGGGCAGCCGGCGTACCTTGTGCGAGGCCATCGTGCGCAGGAGCTCTTCCACGTCGTCGTCCGCGCCGATCGTGACGGCCTCTTCCTGCGCCAGCTCACCGGCCTTGACCGCGGCGGGGTCCTTCCCGGCCCCGAGGACCTCGACGACGATGTCCCGGTCGGTGAGAACCCCCTTGAGACGGTCGTCGGCGCCACAGATGGGAAGCGCGCCGACGCCGAGTTCGGTCATCCTGCGGGCTGCGTCGAGAACGGTCTCCTCGGCGGCCACGCATTCCGCGCCCTTGGTCATGATGTCCCGTGCCGTGGTGGTCACTCGTCCTCCTGAAAGGTCGTAATGTCCGGGACATCTCGATTAACCCGTAACCGGTGGGCGAAACGACCTGCCGGAAGACCGGTGTGCGCCTTTCGCCGGTTGTCGGGGACACCTCCGTACCGGACGCAGGGGCGAGGGTGTGCGGCGGCAGCCGATGCGGATGCGCCCGGCACGGGGTGCGGCGGCCCTGCTGTCCGGGGTGGCCGCTCCGGCCCCTACGGCGGGGGCATCGCCCGGTGCGGCCGGGGTGAGCGGACACAGCATGTTCACGCGGACGCCCGGTGGCGGGCCGCCCCGTGGGCACCCGTCCACGGTTGCCTGCCGGGAGGGAGCCCGACCGTGGTCATCGTTGCCTGCCTTCTCCTGCCCTTCGTGGGGCTGCTGTTGTACGGCATGGACCGTGTGGAGGACTGGCTGACGCGCTCGCCGGAACCACCCCGCCATGCCGGTGCGCGTCGTCTGCGTGTGATCGCGGGCGGCCGGCAGGGACCCGCCACCCGGTCCCGGACGGGCCGGCGCCCGTCCCGCGCCGCCTGAGCGGCACCCGATGCCGCCGGGAGCGTAACGACCTGGTTCAGGAGACCCCCGCCAAGATGTACCGCTCCTGGCGGCGGATCAGCCGGGCGCAGGCCCCGGTGGCCTAGGCCGACACCGTGCTCGTACGCAGCTTCCTCTCCCGGCGCCGCCGCCGCAGCTCCACGGAGCGCCCCAGCGACCGGCTGCCGGAAACGGCCGCCCCGGCGCGGGACGCGGAGCTGCGGATGGCCCTGCTGGACGGCCTGGCCCGGATGACGGCCAGGGACCGCGCCGTCCTGGTGCTCGCGGCACCGAGGTCAAGAAGGTCAAGGGCCGGTCGGAGAAGGGCGGTCCGGCCGCGGTGTGGCTCGTCGACATCCTCGACGAGCGCTTCTTCACCGGCTGAGCGCTGCCGGCCCGCGGGCCGGCAGCGGACGGGAATCCCTAGATCGTGTTCTGGGCGACCGTGCGCCACACCTCGGCCGCCAGGTCGGGCAGGTTCGCCGTTTGGACCCGGGCGGCGATGTCCCTGAGGTCGTGGAGGGCGTCGCGGTCGCCCGAGCGCAGGGCGACCAGGCTGCGCAGGACGTCGAAGCGGATCTGGTCGCGGTACGACAGCAGGTGCTTGCCGTCCTCACCGGCGGCCAGCAACTGTGCCGCGCGGTCCGCCCGGCCCTGGTGGAAGGCCAGCTTCGCCTGGAGGAAGAGCAGTTCCTGCTGGTGGCGCTGGGTGCCGATGAGTCTCAGCGCGGGCTCGGCCTGCGCCAGGAAGTCCTCGGCGTCCGCGACCCGGGGCGGATCGGCTTCGAGGGAGAGGGAGGCACCGGCCAGCCGGAGCCGGATCCAGAGCATCAGGTCGTCGCGGCTGTCGATGGCGGCCACGGCCTCCAGCAGGCGCTCCACCGCCCGGGCGTGGTTGCCCTGCCGGGCGGCCACGGTGGCGGCGCTCCAGAAGGCCTGGGCCGCGAGCACCCCGGTGGTGCCCCGCAGCGACTGGCACACCTCGTCGACCAGCCGCGCGGCCTCGGCGAGGTCGCCGAGTTCGGCCTGGACCGACGCCAGCAGCAGCCGGGCGCGCACGAGATCGGCGGCGGACAGCCGCATCTGGCGCTCCTGGCTGAGCTTGAGCACCTCGGCCACCGCGTCCCGGGAGGCCTTCGCGTCACCGAGGTCGCGGGCGCAATGGGCGAGCCTGAGCCGGGCCCTGACCTGGAGGGCGGCGCGGCCCAGCTTCTCGCTGACCGCGTTGAGCCGGACCAGCGCCTCGTGCTCCTTGCGGAAGTCGCCCAGCACCTCGTACACCCGGGCGAGCTGGGTGAGCGCGTGCCAGTGGGTCAGGTCGTCCGCGTCGCCGGCGGCGGCGAGGCTGTCGGTGAGGAGCCTGGCCGTCTCGTCGTCGAGGTCGCGTTCCGGCATGGCGGCCACGGTGGCGACGACGTCGGTGAGGCTGTCCTCGGGCCGGTCGTCCTCGAACACCTCGACGGGAACGCCGAGACGCTGCGCCAGATAAGTGACGGCTCGCTCGGTGGGCCGGCGGTTGCCGGATTCCAGCCGCGACAGATAGGCGGCCGACATTCCCGGGCCGGTGAGGTCGACCTGCGAGATGCCCCGTTGTTGCCTCAGCTGGCGCAGTCGCTTGCCGAACCCTGGCTGCTCAAGCAAATTCCACCTCTGCGCGGAAAGATGTTCTCTTCCTTCCCGGCGGGAATCCAACGCCCGAACGGGGATGGGTCGAGTGACCCACCCCCGCATGATTCCACGCCCGGCACACCAGTGGCAAATATTGACCAAGCTGGCAATGTCCGGACGGGAATCGCCTGCGCAGCGTCTTCCGGCGATTACGGCCAGTCGATGCTCGACAGGCTGGACGCGCGCACCTCCGTGTCAGCCGAATGGCGCTCGGACCCGAGCGCTCCCGCGAAGGCCATGACGGCGAGCAGCGCCGCGAGGCCGCGTATGGCGGGCCTGACAATACCCATCTTTAAGTCCCCCTCCATGGGCCGCACGGATCCAGCCAGCGATACGCGCGGTATGAGACGCCAGGCCGGTGAGCTCCGGCCCGGCGGGTGCGAGTAGAAGGTAGATCAAGCCAGCCCGGCTTGGCAACTCTTGACAAACATTGGCAATCACCGTACGCGAGCGGTGTTCACATGACGTCCAGGGCCGCGTTGGCGCGGCTGCGCCACTCGAAGAACCGCAACAGTCCGTACGCCAGCACCGCATATCCCAGCGCGACCGCCGCCTCCCGTCCCAGACTCGACCACAGCACGCCCGGCGACGCCCCGTCGAAGACGCCGCGCAGCGCGGCGATGGCGTGGTACAGCGGCAGCACCGAGCCGGCCGCGCGCATCCAGCCCGGCATGGCCGCCGGCGGCAGGTTGGCCCCGCTGAAGAGGATCAGCAGGGTGAAGGCCGCGTTGGAGATGACGAACACGTCCCGGATGCGGATCGCCAGCGCTCCGAGCGCCAGGCCGAACAGGGCGCACGAGGCCGAGGCGACGACGAACACCTGCACCAGGCCGAGCAGCGTGGTGGCCGGCAGGTCCAGGCCCAGGACGAGGGAGCCCGCGAGCATCATGAAGGCCATGACGGCGAACCCGTTCAGGACGTAGGGCAGCACCCTGCCGCCCCAGATGAGGCCCCGGGACCGCGGACTGAGCAGCACCGCTCCCAGGGTGCCGTAGCGGCGCTCGTTGGCCACGGCCATGATCCCGCCGTACACACAGGGCACGCTGGTCGCCAGGACCGCGTTCCCCAGCAGGTAGAAACGGTCGTCGGCCACCCCGAGGCTCCGTCCGACATGGACGAAGAAGAAGATCTGGAACAGCGGGCTCACCAGCAGCGTGCCGATGAACATGGGGGGCGTGGTCCAGTTGAACAGGGCGCGGTAGGAAAGACCCCCGCCGTGGAAGGTCAGGCGCAGTGCGCGTGTCAGAGCAGTCATCGCTGTGTCTCCGCTGTGTCCGGCGCTCAGGTGAGTGCGAGGGTGCCCGCGCCGCGGGCACGGCGCTCCACCCAGACGAGGGCGGCCAGTGCCAGGGCCACGTAGCCGAGACCGAGGCCGAGGGCGACGGCGGACGGCCACAGGACGCCGCCGCCCCCCGTCGCCGCGTGGATCGCGCGGGCGGCCCAGCTCGTCGGGAGGGCCCAGGTCACCGGGCGGGTCCACGCCGGCAGGGACGCCGTGGAGACGAGGACGCCGGAGAACATCCACACCGGGTAGTCCAGCGCGTTGGCGAGCGCGTTGGCGTTGCGCAGCAGGACGAACGTGGCGGCCATCAGCAGGCCCATCATGCCGAGCGCCGCCACGCACGCCAGTACGGCCACCACGAACAGGCCGGGCGACACCGGCGCGAAGGGGATGCCGAACAGCACGACACCCCAGACCAGGGTGGCGACGAGCGAGTACAGGCCCACGAAGGCGGTCGCGAAGGTGATCGGCAGCAGGACCAGCGACAGCCGGGTCGGCGCGGACACCAGCGTCTCCAGGGTGCCCATCCAGCGCTGCTCCTGGATCGCGCCGCCGGCGCCGAAGAGGACCGCGGACCACACGCCCATCAGGCCCGCGCCCACCGCCGCCTGGAGGAGCCGGTCCGGATGGTCCCCGGCGCGGAAGAGGTGGACGGCGAGGGTCGCGTAGACGAGCGGGGCGAAGACCGCCATGACGAGCTCGACGCCGGAGCGGGACAGGTACAGCACGTGCGTGCGCAGACCGACCCTCATCAGCCGCCAGAAGCGGTACAGGACGTGTGCGGGACCGTGCGCCATCACGCACCCCCCGCCGTGGCCGGGCCGCTGATGATGGAGAGGTAGGCGTCCTCCAGGGTGGGCTCGCGCGTGGTCACCCTGCCGGTGCGCAGGCCGGTGAGCGCCGCCAGCACCGAGGCGTGACTGCCGTGGGACGGCTGCGTGTGGACGGTCACCACGTCCACGGTGCCGTCGGTCGCGACGGTGGCCTGCTCGACGCCCGCGGTCTCCCGGAGCCGGCGCAGATGCTCTTCCCGCACCTCGTCGTGGACCTCGACCTCCATGACGTCGAGCTTGCGGACCCTGTCCTTGAGCTCGGCGGGCGTGCCCTCGGCGCGCAGTGTCCCGGAGGCGATGACCGCGATCCGGTCGCAGAGCTCGTCGGCCTCGGCCATGTAGTGCGTCGTGAGCAGGACGGTGGTGCCGCCCTTCACGAGATCGGCGACCATCTGGCGCAGTTCGCGTGCCGCCGCCGGGTCCACGCCGATCGACGGCTCGTCCAGGAACAGGACCTCCGGCCGGTGCAGCAGTCCCCGCGCGATGTGCAGCTTCTGCCGCATGCCGCGCGAGTAGCCCTCGACGCGTTCCTTCTCCCGGCCCTTCAGACCGACCGTCTCCAGCAGTTCGTGGATGCGGGGGAGCTGTTCGCGCGGTTCGACGCCGTAGAGCTCCGCGAAGTAGCGCAGGTTGTCCAGGGCGGACAGCCGCTCGTACAGGCCGCGGTCGCCGCCGAAGACGTAACCGATGCGCCGGCGTACCTCCAGCGGGTCGCGGGCCACGTCGTGGCCGAGGACGCGTGCCGAGCCCGCGGTGGGCAGCAGCAGCGTGTTCAGCATCTTGATCGTGGTGGTCTTGCCGGCGCCGTTCGGTCCGAGCAGCCCGAAGAGCTCGCCGCGGCCCACGGTGAGGGAGACGCCGCGGACGGCTTCGATCGTCTTGCGCCGGGGCCTCAGCCAGCCGGTGCGCGTCCGGTAGGAGCGGGCGAGGCCCTCGGCCTCGATAGCCAGGTCGGTGGTCATCAGCAGCCTTCTCGTCCTACTCGGTGGGGGCGGCCGCGGCGGGCTCGGTCAGGCGCAGCAGGCCGAGGTCGAGGGAGTCGTCCAGCAGTTGCCGGAAGGAGTCGGGGGCGCTTCCCCGTTCCGCGCACGCCTCCGCGAGGGTGCGGGTGCCGTCGAGCGCGTGCAGCAGGGCCGTCCAGTCGCCGTCGCCCTCCAGCACGTACTCCAGGGAGCCGTCGACCGCCAGGTACGCGGTGCCGTCGGTGTCCGTCAGGAGGGTGACGTGGTCGGCCGGCGCGAGCACGCTCTGCCCGGTCCAGCGGGAGGGCGCGAACACCAGCGACTCGATCTCCGGTGCCGCGGTGTCCCAGTCGGTGACCGGGTGGGCGGGGCGTACGGCGGGCAGCAGCACCGCGGACTCCACGAGCGGGGGCGGGAGTTCGGTGACCATCGCGTCGAGCAGGCACAGGTTGAGCAGCGGCAGCAGCCGCTCCACGTGGGCGGACAGCGGTGCGTCCGCCAGTCGGCGCAGCAGCGCGCGGACCCGGTCGGCGTCGAGCATCGTCCGGCCGCGTTCGGTGGCCAGGGCCTCCTCGACCAGGGCGGAGCCGTCGTGCGTGAGCATCTCGATGAAGGGCCGGTGCGTGTGCTGGACGCCCTCGCCGTAGAAGAAGGGGACCTTGGGGCGGTGGACCACCTCGGCGGGCAGCAGGTCGGCGACGGCCTCGCGGATGATGGCCTTGTCCCACAGCAGGCGTTCCCGCCGGGCCGCCGGGATCGACGCGACCAGCTCGACCAGCCGCCGGTCCAGGAAGGGGACGCGGGCCTCGGTGCCGCTGCCGGCGGCGGTGCGGTCCTCGTGCCAGCAGTTGAACTGCTCGACGTCCCGCATCTTCGCCGCGACGAACGCGGCGTACGGGTCGCGGGCCCGCAGGGCCCTGCCGTGGTCGAGCGCGGCGTCGGTCAGCAGACCGCCCTCGGTGCCCTCCCACCACGCGGCGAGCTTGGGCCGGCCGTCCTCCAGCCGGCCGCGCCGGGCCATGTCGGTGAGGGCGTACTCGAAGCCCTCCCAGCCGCTGTCGCCGGCGATGGTGCCGGAGTAGCCGCCGCAGAACTCGTCGGCCGCCGCCCCCAGCAGCATGCCCTTGATCTCGGGGTGCTCGGCGCGGACGTGGCGGTGGAGTTCGTGCTTGTAGTACTGCTCCGGGCTGCACGTGGGCATCTCGGTGAGCCACAGCAGCCGCTTCCACTCGTCCGCGGTGGGTGCCTGCGCGGCGTCGAAGCGGATCTGGTGGTTGGCGACACCGAGTTTGCCTGCGACCAGGCGCGCGTGCCGGGCGTCCCCGTTGACCACGGTCGAGCCGCTCAGCACGGAGAAGGTCCGCAGCTCGGTCGTGCCGGCGGCCAGGGCCGCGACCGCGGCCGAGTCCACCCCGCCGCTGAGGAACAGGCCGATGGACACGTCCGCGGTGGCGCAGGCCCGCACCGAGTCGGCGAGCAGCTCACGGAACTCCCCGACGATCTCCTGGTCCGTACGGGTGGAGTCCCCGTCGAAGTCGGGCAGCTGCCAGTAGGTGTGCCGGCGGGTCGCGCCGTCGCGCAGGTCGATCTCCAGGATCGTGGCGGCCGGTACGGACTCCACGCCCTCGAAGTAGGTGGCGGGTCCGGCGAGGTCCAGCGAGGGGGCCGACGTCATGGTCGGGTTGACCAGCGCGCGGTCCCAGTCGACGCGTCGCGGGGTCGCCGGGTCGGCGAAGAGGGCCTTGATCTCCGAGGCGAAGGCGATCCGCCGGCTGTCCCGGGTGTAGAAGAGCGGCTTCACGCCGAAGTGGTCGCGGGCGAGGAGCAGTACGCCGCGCCGCCGGTCCCACAGCACGAGGCCGAACATGCCGCGCACGTCG
Source organism: Streptomyces sp. Ru62 (assembly GCF_002920615.1). Taxonomy (GTDB): domain Bacteria; phylum Actinomycetota; class Actinomycetes; order Streptomycetales; family Streptomycetaceae; genus Streptomyces. The sequence continues at coordinate 49,289 of NZ_PQSU01000045.1, read as the reverse complement.
TCGAGGAAGTCGAGGCCCTTGTGCCGGTAGAGGTGCACCAGCACCTCGCAGTCGGATCCGGTCCGGAAGCGGGTGCCGGCCGGCAGCGTCGCCGCGAGCTCCCGGTGGTTGTAGACCTCGCCGTTGGCGATGAGGACGACCGAGCGGTCCTCGCTGTACAGGGGCTGACCGCCGTTCTCGGGGTCCACCAGGGACAGCCGCGTGAACGCCATGCCGACCGGCCCCTGGCGCAGGAGTTCCTCCGCGTCGGGGCCACGGTGTGCCAGCGTGCGGGCCATGGTCGCGAGGATCGCGTCGGATTCGACGCCGAGGTCCTGCCCGTCGATGCGGGCCAGACCGCCGAGTCCGCACATGCTCCCGTTCCTTTCCGGTGGGACGTCGTTTCAGGAAAATCTCAGGAAAAGGGGAAGGGCGCCCCTCGACGTGATGAAGGAGAGGCGCCCTTGGGTCCGCTTGTGGTTAGCGGTTCACCATCATGACGCGGGTGAAGTCGATCTTCTTCGCCTGCGGCTTGTTGTACTGCTTCATATCAATACACCTCTTCACTGGTGAATTCCGCCGTTCCGATGTCCGGCCCGGCGTGCTCCACCGATATTAGGGGCCGATTTCGAGCGCCCGCAAGCCCGGACGGGAAATTCTCGGAAATTCGAGAAATGCATTTCAGGGAAACGCCTCCGAGCCGTCCGCGAATATCGCGAACGGCTTTTCCGTGCCCCTGGGGGAGTCGGAATCAGGGGGCCGGAATTATCGGTGGCAAATTCAGGCGGCCAGTTTCACCAGTTTCTCTTCGAGTAGCCACTCCAGCATCTCCGCGGTGTCCTGGAGTGCCGTGTCGGCGTCGACGCCGTAGGTCTCGGCCACCGCGCCGGCGATGTCCTCGACCCGGTCGGTGCCGTTGATGCGCCGCCAGATGAACGCCGCCACCTCGGGCAGCTCGTAGGCCTGGTGGTAGCGGGCGAGCAGGACCGCGCCCTCGGAGGACCTGATGCGCACCTCCAGGCTGTGCCGGGGCACGCTCCGCGCATGGACGACGGCCGGCATCAGACCTCCACCTCCATCGAGATGCGACGCACCCAGCCGATGACGTCCTCGATCCACCGTCCGGGTTCGGCGGGGTCGTAGTCGCGCATGGTCTCGATCTCCCAGTACCGCTCGAAGGGCAGCACCACGGGGGCGGCGGCCCGGTACTTCCTGGAGCGCCACTTGGCGGTGGTGCCGATCTCCCCGTGCTGGGCCAGCAGCGCGTCCACCGCGTACCCGAAGGCGAGCTTCGCGGTGAGCAGCGCGCTCTCCGCGTCGCCGGAGCCGAGCTGGCCCAGGGCGTCCTCGGCGAAGGTGTCGGCGAGGTCCAGGCTCCGCGCGGCGATGGTGCGGGCGAACGCGGACGCGCGCAGCCGGCTCTGCTGCTCCGCCAGCCAGTCCGCGCCGTCGAGGGCGAGCGCGTGCCCGAGCTTGACCAGGCAGTCGCGTTCGAACTGGCTCACGGTGGCGCCGACGTCCCGCTCACTGCGGTACGACTCCCAGGAGATCTTCTCCATCAGCTGGGCGTACTGCCCGGTCAGCCAGTACTCCACGTCCCCGCGCCGGTCGCCCAGGGTGGGCACCGCCACCGGGATCCGGTCCGGCACCAGGGCCACGGGGTGGAAGTCGACGGCGTCGTCCGCGGGGAACGGCGCGTCCGTGACCACGTACAGGTCGAGGTCGCTGGTCTCGTTGCCCCAGCCCCGCACCAGGGAGCCGGCCGCGTACACGCATAGCGGGGAATCCGGCAGCAGCCCCTGCTCCCGGAGCTGGCCGAGGAGGCGCGGGCCGTCCTCGGCGGTGATCGTCTGCATCATCGGCATGTCCTTCTGTCCGTGTGCGCACGGCGGTGCGTGCGTCGTCCTCACAGCAGTCCGTGCGTCGCGAACTCCGTACGCACCTGTTCGTCGTCCAGTGCCCCGACCGAGGCGAAATGCCGGACCGTCTGCTGCGCGACGTTCTTCGCGTACGCCGCGACGGCCGCGTCGGGGAACAGCTCGGCCACAATGCGTTTCGCGTCGTCGCGGGCGAGTCCGTAACCCGTGATCTCCGCTTCCACGGAGGGCACGTCCGGATCGGTGAAAATACGGATGAGTCGGGGCACCTGAAGTGCCGCGCGGTGTCGCACGGCGGGCGTCAGCTGTCCCCACAGATGACGCAGGAAAATGGCGAAATAGGCATGATGCCTGCCCTCGTCCAGCGCGTGGTCGCGAACGGTCTCCCGGACCGCCGGGGCGATGCCCTGGTCGTTCCCCATGTCGGAGAGCTGCGCGGTGATGAGTGTCTCCGACACGACGACGAAGAGGATTTCGGTGAGGGCCGCGAGATCGCCCGGGGTCTCCTCCAGGAAGCGCTCCAGGCGGGTGATGAAGTACGGCACCTCGGGCAGCCGCGCGCTGACCCGGGTCAGCGCGCTCACCTGACGGGTGAGGTCCGCCGAGAACAGCGCGTGGTACGCCTCGTCGCAGTAGATCTTGAAGGCGTCCAGCCGCATGGCGTCGGGCAGCCGGACGCCGATGGTGCCGTGCGCGATGCCGAGCACCGTCCGGTTGACGACCAGGTGCTCCAGCTTGGCCGTGAAGTCCAGGTAGCGGTACAGGTGCCGGACGAGCACGTCACGGTAGACGTCCGGCCGCTCGTCGCGCAGTGCCGCGATCAGCGGGTGGGAGGCCAGCGGCACCAGCTCGGGCGCGAAGAGGGCCTGACCGGCGTCGAGGGCGGTCAGTTCCCGGCGCGGGGCGGTGCGGACGGTGGCCCGCTCGTGCCAGTTGCGGAACGGGCTGACGTACTCGTCCGGCCCGCTGCGGTCGGCCCGCTGGTCGAGGAGGGCCTGCTTGGGGCACAGGCTAACCGCCGAGCAGCCCATGAACAGGCCCACTGTGCCGCACATGCTTCTCCCCTCCTGCCGTCGTGGCCGGACGCTTGGCGAGCGGCGGGTCCGACTGGTTGCGGTCGATCCGGGCGGTGTTCCACAGATCGGCGAAGCGGCTCGCCCGGCCGCAGTGGTAGTACGCCTCCTCGACGTGCACGAGCGACCCCCACAGCAGCCGTTCGCGCTCCTCGTCGTCGAGCGGGAGGTCCGCCCAGCGCGGATCGCTGCGGGACACCGGCTCGGCCCGCCCGTTGACCCGGGCGGTCTCCCGCATGCCGGGGATGAGGAAGAGCAGGCCGACGCCGGGGCTCTCCGCGAGGTTGCCGAGGGTCTGCAGGAGCCGGTTCCCGGACTCCTCGGGGATGAACAGCGTGCGTTCGTCGAGGACCCGCACGAAGCCCGGGGCGCCACCACGGGGCGAGGCGTCGCAGCGGCCCCGCCCGTCCGCGGTCGCCAGCACCACGTAGGGCGACAGCGCGATGAACTCGCGCAGCCAGGGGTGCAGAACCGGCGAGAGCTTGGCGCGCACCCGGTCCAGGGGGGCACCCCAGCTCTCGGCCAGCTCCTCGCGCACCGAGCCGGCGGACGGGACGTCGAGCGGCTTCACGGCACCATCACCGCCCCCCCGTTGACGCCCAGCGTCTGACCGGTCAGGTATCCGCTGCGGTCACCGGCGAGGAAGGCCACCGCGTCCGCCACGTCCTGCGCCCGCGCCACCCGGCCGAGCGGGATCCTGCGGCCCTCGGCCAGGAACCCCTCCTCGTCCAGGTTCGGCTGGGCGGTCCTGGTCACGCCGGGCGCGACGGTGTTCACGGTGATGCCGTGCACGGCGAGGGCACGCGCCAGCGACTTGCCGAGGGCGACCAGCCCCGCCTTGCTCGCGGCGTAGTGCGCGCCCCTGGGCGACCCGGTGAAGGCGGCGCTCGACGACACGTTCACGATCCGCCCCCCGCCCCGCGGGATCATCAGCGCGGCGGCCTCCTGGGCGCAGAAGAACGCGCCCTTGAGGTTGGTGTCGAGGACGAGGTCCCATGTCTCCTCGTCGAGCTCCAGCACCTGGGCGCGCGGGAAGACGCCCGCGTTGTTGACCAGGACGTCGAGCCGGCCGAACCGCCGGGCGACCGTCTCGAACATGCCGGTGACCTGCTGCCGGTCGCGTACGTCGGCCGCCACGCGGAAGCAGCCCTCGGGCAGCTCCTCGCCGTCCGGTCCGGGCTCGGCGCCGGGCAGGTGGTTGACGGCGACCCGGGCGCCCAGCGCGGCGAGTGTCGCGGCCACGGCACGGCCGATGCCGCCGGCGCCGCCCGTGACGAGCGCGGTGCGTCCTTCCAGGGACGGTGTCACGGCGTTCACGGGCGGGCCCCCGTCTGCCGCCGCACCTCGTCGAGGACGCGGTAGACCTCCAGGCAGGCCGCGAGCGGTGAGTCGCTGGGCTCACCGTGCCGGACGCTGTGGTGGAAGCTCTCCAGTTCGGCCGAGTAGCCGGTGCGGCCGTAGCCGCCGCGGCGGCCGGGCCAGTCGTACCGGAGCGTCTCCTTGCCGTCGAGGAAGCCCGCGCCGGGCGCGCCCGCCGGACGGCCGACCGTCAGCGTGTTGAAGTGGTCGAGGACCCCGGTGACGGACTGGTCGGTGACGAGTTCGCACCGGTACTCCAGGCGGTTGGAGTAGTTCCCCAGCAGCAGGGTGGCCAGCCGCCCGTCGGCGTACTCCAGCAGGACGCGGATCGCGCGACGGCGTGCGTCGATGTCGGCGCGCCGGGCGGTGATCCGGTCCGGGGTGCCCAGTTCGCGCAGGACCAGGTCGACCGCGTGGGTGCCGAGCCCCTGCAACAGGCTGTCCTCCACCGTCGTACAGCCCCACACGGGGGACGTCGGCTTGGCCGAGACCATGCGGACGTCGACCGTGCGCAGCGTGCCGTGGGCGCGCAGGGTGTCGCGGAGCTTCCGGTAGGACTGTCCGTAGCGGAAGTTGAAGCCGACGAACGCCACCGTGCCCGGTGGCGCGTCCCGTTCGCCGGCGGCCAGCTTCTCCAGCGTCGCGGTGTCGGGCGCGGGCGGCTTCTCGGTGAAGACGCTGATGCCGTGGGCGAGGGCCCGCCGCAGGACCTCGGCGTGCAGGTCGGGGGAGCCGGCGACGACCAGGGCGTCGATCTCCCGCGCGCCCTCGCCGTCGACCAGCTCGGTCCAGTCGTCGGTCCACAGGTCCGCGCCCCAGCGCCGGGCGGCCTCGGCGGCGGCGTCGGGCCGGCGCGCCGCCACGGCGGTCAGCCGGGCGCCGTCGAGCACCGACAGGGCGGGCAGCAGGTTCTCCTGCGCGTGCGTGCCGGGGCCGATGAGCCCGTAGCGCAGTGCCGCCCGCCCGGGCGTGAGCCGTCGGATGGCCATTCAGATGATCCCCAGCTCTTCCAGCCGGCGGCACCAGTAGTGGTACTTCTCCTTGGTCATCTGACGCTCGGCGCGGCGTTCGGCGGACTCCCGGTCCTCGCCGACCCGCCAGAACATGGTGCCGACCTCGGCCGTCTCCGGCTCGATCTCGGCCAGTTCGCCGCGGGGGCCGTCCTGGCCCTCCCGCAGCCGGCGCACGGCCTCCTCACGGCCGCGGGCCTCCTTGAACATGACCGGCGCCCGGTCCTTGACCGGGTTGCCGCGCAGCACGAGGGAGATGGTGCCCAGCTCGGTGAAGGGCGTGGAGTGCAGGGCGTTGTGGTGGATGGTGAAGCACTCGCCGGCGCGGTCCTCGTGCAGCAGCACCGGCCGCACGTCCTCCGGCAGGGTGTTCTCGTCGAAGCCGTCGCGCGCCACGTAGTTGCGGTGCAGGTAGGTGCCGCGCAGCACGAGGTTGGTGAACGAGAAGCGGTGGTTGTGGGCGAGCTGCTGCTGGTGGTCGGTGGACATCCGGAGCCTGATGCGCAGGCCCTTCTCCACGTCGTCCCAGAGCACGATCTTGTCCTCGACCACGTCCTCCTCGCACTTGGCCCACAGATAGGGGTCGTGCTCGACGGCGAACAGCAGCTTGCGGAAGAGGGCCTTGTCGGCGGCGAACTCACGGATGAGCCGCTGCGTCAGCACGGCCGCCGCGGGCAGGTCGTCCCAGTCGATCGGGCCGACGTCCTCGAAGAGTTCGACGACGGTGTTGTTGACGTGCACCCGGTCTGCCGTCTCGATGCTCATGGCTGGTTCTTCTCCTGTGGAGGGCACCGGTCGACCGGTGCGGGAAGGGAACGGGACCGCGCCGGACGTCAGATGACGCCGAGCCTCTCCAGGCGGTCGCGGATCTGGCGGTAGGCGTCGAGGCCCATGGCCTTCTGCCGGCGGCGCTCCTCGGGCTCGTCCTGGCGGCCGAAGCGCCACCACAGGGTGCCCTCCTCCTTGTCCATGATCACGGAGCGGTCCTTCTCGACCGGGCCGCGCAGGAAGAGGGAGACGGTGTCGGGCGTCGTGAACGTCGTGTGGATGGCGCTGTGGTGCATCGTGTAGCAGCTGCCCGGCCCCTCCCAGCGGACCACGTGCGGGGTCAGCTTTTCGAGCTGGTCCGTCACGCGCGGGTCCGGGTTGTGGCGGTTGAGGTACCGGCGGGCCTCCGGGTCGGGGCCGTCCCCGTAGAGGTCGCCGTCCATGTGGTACCAGGTGTGCGTGTAACCGCCCGTCACGATGCGGCTGGAGAAGGAGAACCGGTGGTCGTGCGGCCGGTCGAAGTGGTCCTCGGTGGAGATGTGCAGGCGCAGCCGGACGCCCCGGTCCAGGGCGTCGTACAGCACGATGTAGTCGAGCAGCTGGTGGCGTTCGCACATGGCGAGGAGCTCCGGCTTGTTCTCCACGTCGTGGACGAGCTTGCGCAGGGACTCCTTGTCCTCCGCGAGGCGGTGGACGACGTCACGGGTGATCTCACCCGCTGCTTCGAGGTCGCTCCAGTCGACGGTGAGTCGGTCGAGGTGGTCGATCACGGTTGCTCCTTGGGACGGGAGTGGGTCGGGCAGCGGCCCGCCGTGCGGGGCCGGCGGCTGCCGGGTGGGGTTCTCGGCGGCGCGCGCGTCCTCGTAGGCCCTGCGGATGCGCAGGGCGGCCGGTGAGCCGGCGGCGGGCAGCCGGCCGAGCTCGTCCGCCGGGCGCCGTCCGGCGATGACGTCGGCCAGCATGTCGGCGAAGACGTCGAGGTCGGAGGTGCCGACCACATCACGGGTGGGGCTCATGGTGTTCTCCTCAGGCCGCGCACCGCGGCCACCACGTCGGCCGCGGTGCGCTCCGGCGGATCGTCCGGGTCGGGAGTCAGGACGAGCCAGCCGCGCTCCTTCGCCATGCGCAGCAACTCGTCGCGTACGACCGACTGGTAGGCGCGGAAGGACTCGCGCGGCGGCCCGGTGAAGCCGTCCCAGCGGCCGAGCTCGGTGTCCTTGAAGTCGTCGCGGCGCGACCAGGCGACCTCGGGCGCGACGTCCAGCAGGACCGTCAGGGCGGGTTCGGGCACGGGGGCGAAGAGCGACTCGACCCAGTGCGCGTCCAGCGGCTCGCGGACCAGGGTCTTGGCGATGTTCCGGTAGTACCAGCCGTCCATCACCGTGACCGTGTCCTCGTCGGCGAGGCCGGGGCGCAGCCGGGCCAGTCCCGCGTACCAGGAGGCGATCAGCAGGATCCAGTGCGCGGCTCCGTAGGTGTCGCCCTGTCGCTCCGGCGAGGACCAGATGAGTTCGCGCAGCAGGCCGGCCCGTGCGGCGGTGCCCGGGTCCGGCGCCGCGAGGTCCTTCTTGCCGGCGGGGGTGCGGTCCGGGGCGAGCTCACGCGCGGCCAGCCGGGCCACGGTGGACTTGCCGCTGCCGTCGATGCCCTCCAGCACGATCAGCACGGCCCGGCTCCGTCCAGCAGATGGCGGACGACACCGTCCTCGTCGTTGGCGGCCGTGACGACGTCCGCCCGGGCGCGGACGTCGGGGTGGGCGTTGGCGGGTGCCACGGCGCGGTCGGCGACGGCGAACATCGGCAGGTCGTTGAGGTGGTCGCCGTACACGGTCAGCCGCAGGTCCGCGAGGCCCGCGGTCCGCGCGAGGTGGCGCACCGCGAGGCCCTTCTCGGCCTGCGGGTGCGCGACCTGGACCTCGGTCCAGCCGGGCACGTAGCGGTTGGCCGCCGCCAGGACGGTGGCGTCGGTGCCGAGGGCGGCTTCGAGGACCGTGACCGTGGCCTTCGCGTCCTCGTCGGGGACGAAGGCGATCACCGCGGCGGTGCGCGCGTGGGCGGTCCCGGCGTACGGATCCGGGCAGGGGCTCAGCCGGGGGTCGCCGTACGCCCGCTTCTCCGCCACGTACCAGGCGGTGGCGGGGTTGGTACAGGCGCCGTACAGGACGCGGTCGGTGGTGCCGTCCCAGGTGGTCAGCACCGGCTCGGCGGCCAGCCCCGCGAGCGCGTCCAGCGCGGCGGCCGTCACCGCGGGGCCGAGCGTGCGGTGGGCCAGGTGGCGGCCCGAGGCGAGGTCGGTGAGGAACGCGCCGTTGAGTTCGATGACGGGCAGCGTCAGCCGTACCCCGGCCAGCAGGCTGCGCATGGCGACGGCGCTGCGCGCGCTGGCCACGGTCAGCGCGGTGCCCTCGTCCAGCAGTGCGTTGAGTCCGTCACGGGCGTACGCGCTGAGCGTGGCGTCGGAGCGCAGCAGCGTTCCGTCCAGGTCGAACACGTGCAGGCCCGAGCGGCGGTCGTCGGTCATCGGCGGGTCTCCTCAAGTGGCCTGGTGGGAAAGAGCGCGGGAATCAGTTCCCGCAGCTCCCCCATGGAACCGAGGACCCGGTGGGCGTCGGCGAGCCGGGTGGGCGGGGTGAGGGAGGCCAGGCCGAACACCGTCATCCCGGCCGCCCGGGCCGCGGCGACGCCCCGTGCGCTGTCCTCGACGACCAGACATGCCCCGGGTGCGACACCGAAGTGCCGTGCCGCGTGCAGGAAGACGTCGGGCGCGGGCTTGGGGCGGGCCACCTGGTCCGCGCCGAAGACCCGGCCGGCCAGACGCGGGGCGAGGCCGGTCAGGCGCAGTGATACGGCGACCCGGTCCGCGGTGTCGTTGGAGGCGACGCAGTAGGGGACGCCGAGCGCGTCGAGGTCGTCCAGGACCCGGTGCACTCCGTCCGTCGCGGTGAGTTCCCGTTCGAAGGCGTCGAAGAGCCGGGCGTGGAAGCGGGGCAGGAAGTCGGCGGGGACGCGCGCGCCGGTGCGCCGGCGGACCGTGTCGGCCACGTCCGCGAACGACTTGCCCAAGTAGTGCTCGACGGCTTCGCCGAACGTCGTCGGCACGACCTCGTCGGTCAGCATCGCGGCGAGCAGACGGTTGCCGAGGGTCTCGCTGTCCACGAGGACACCGCTGTTGTCGAAGACGACCAGCTCGTGCTCCACCCGGGCCCTCCGCCTCGATTGACTGCAGTTGCCAGGTGAACCTAGGTCGCAATTGACAATCTAGTCAAGCCGTAGCGGCCCAGGATTGACAAGTTCCATGACCGGCGCCCTCATGGGTGACGGGTGAGTTCACCGGGAAGTTCGTAGGGAAGGTCACCGTCATCAGGCCCCTTGTCTCCGGTGACGCCGATGGTATGGTCAACGCTCGTCCACCCAATCTGTCAAGGCTTGTCAAAACGAAGTTGACAATCAGCAGGCACGCGAAGAGGGATGAATGATGGAGAACCTGTCTGGCTCGGCCGAGCAGACCCACGCCCCGCTGCTCCCGGTGGAGGTCCACTGTCATGGCTTTGCCGGCGTGGACTTCTCCGAGTTCTCCCTGCTCGACCTCGAACTGCTGGAGGAGGTCTGCGCCCGGGAAGGGGTGCTCAGCATCCCGACCCTGTACCTGCACCACCACCGGCTCGGCGAGTTCGAGAAGTTCATGCGCCGCTACGACCGGATGCGCCGGGCCGGCCGCATCCCGCACGTCGTCGGCGTCGCCCTGGAAGGGCCGCTGCTGTCCAGCCACGGCGGCACGCCGGCCGACACCGTGTGGGCCCCGACGCGCGCGGAGTGGGAGCGGCTGGCCCGCCTCGGCGACCACGGCCTGTGCTACATGGTCCTGTCGCCCGACGCGTTCTCGCCCGCCTCGGACTTCCACGGCCAGACCTTCGCCCGCCACCCCGGCTTCGAGTGGATCGTCCCGCTGCTGCTCGGCCACGGCGTGCGGCCCGCGCTCGGCCACTTCACCCGCACCGACCCGCTCCTCAGTGCCCGGCTGGTCACGGACATCGTCGACATCGCCTGGGACACCGAGTGGAACGGCAAGGGCGCCCGGGTGGTGACCGACCACCTGTTCAACGACATGCCGCTGACCATCCGGCACGCCTTCCGCACCACGCGGGCCCGCGCCGCCCGGGAGGCGACGCTCGCCTCGTACGACCTGCCCGGCTGGACGCTGGACGCGATGGACGAGATCGCCGGGCCGGTGCCGGCGGCCATCATGCGCGAGGCCGCCGCGGGCCGGATCGCCGCCTGCATCAACTTCGACGGCGAGCACGTCGACCTGGCCATCGCCGGCCGCGCCGTCGCCCTGATGGGCCTGGAGAACTCGATGATGATGACCGACCGCTGCGACTCCGCGCGGCTCGGCGGCCAGGATCTGACGCAGGGCGAGGAGAACGGCCTGTGGTACCAGTCCGGCGGCATCGTCGCCGCCGGCTCCCAGCCGTTGGCCCAGCAGATGCGCAACGCCATGGGCCGGGACATCAGGGGCCGGCAGCTCTGGGACCTGGCCGCCGGCACCGCCCACCGCGCCTTCGGGCTCACCGCCCTGGACGCGGGCCAGCTTCCCGACGGCATGCTCGCCGCGACCCACGAGCAGTGGGCCGCCCTCGACATCGCGGACGCCGCCTGATGCCGGGCACCGGCCTCTTGCCGGACCCGGGGTCCGTACCGGGCACCGGCCCTGCGCCGGGCGCCGGCCTCGTACCGGACGCGGGCTTCGTACCGGGCACCGGCCTGACCCCCGGCCCCAGCCCCGTGCCGGGCGCCGGCTCCGTGCCGACCACCGGCCCTGCGCCGGGCGCCGGCCTCGTACCGGACGCGGGCTTCGTACCGGGCACCGGCCTGGCACACGGCACCGGCCTGGCACACGGCACCGGCCTGGCAGACGGCATCGACCCCGCGCCGAGCGCCGGCGCCGCCCCGCTCCCCCTGCGCCGGATCAGTTCCTCCGGGCCGTTGCGGATCGGTGTGCTCGTCTCGGCCACCGGTGCCAACCTGCGCACGCTGATCGAGCTCCAGCGCGCGGAGCCGGAGGGGTACCAGGTCGCCCTCGTCGCCTCGCACGGCACCCGCTCCAAGGCACTGGACCTGGCCCGGGAACACGGCATCGAGGCCTGGCCGGGTGACTTCGACGCCCGCTGCGGCACGGCCTCGCGGGCGAGGACGCCCGGGGAACGCGCCGCGTACCGGCGGCGGGCGAGGCAGTGGCACGACGGGCTGGCCGCCCGGATCGCCGCATGGGAGGCGGACCACGGCCCGCTGGACCTCGTCGTGCTGGCCTACCACCGCTGGATCGAGGGCGATCTGCTCACCCGCCACCACGGCCGGATGATCAACCAGCACCCCGGCGACCTCACCGTGCTCGACGCGGACCACCGCCGGGTCCTGACCGGCAACGACCCGGTGGCCACGGCCATCCGCCTCGGCCACACGGCCACGCGGACCTCCTGCTTCCTCGTCGACGAGAGCCATGACGGCGGCAGCGTGCTCTGCCAGGGCCCTCCCGTAGCCGTGCGGCCCCAGGTGACCGCCTGGGACCAGGAGCTGGAGCAGAAACGGCTCAGCGACCGCCCCTGCCTGGAGTGGACCGTGCGGGCCTTCGCCGCCGGCTCGCTCGCACTGGCCGCGCACACGCATCCCGACGGAAGCCGGGCCGTCCTGGTCGACGGCGTGGCCATGCCGCCGGGCGGCAGACGACTGACCGCAGCAGAAACCCCCGAGGGGATGTGAACCCGTGTCCCGCACCGCGATCGGCGCCCGCGCCCTTGACCCGCTGACCCGCGATCCGCACAAGGCCGAGGCCTACCGCCTCGACCCCTACATGCGCGAGGCGCTCGGCTCGCTGACCCCGCTGCGCGACCCCGGGGTGCTCCACCGGCACACCTTCGTCGTGCTGAAGCCCGACGCCGTCGCCGGGCGCCGCTGTGAACTGATCCTGCGCATCCTGCGGTCGGAGGGCTGGCACCCCGTCGCGGCCACCACCGTGCGCTTCGACCCGCTGCTCGTCCGCGAACTGTGGCGCTACCAGTTCAACGCCGCCTCCGCGCAGCGCATCGCGGTGGTGGACCCGCTGCTGTCCTCGGGCCGCAGCCTGCTCGTCCTGCTGGAGGACCGCGACCGGCCCGACTGGCTGCCCGCCAGCGCGCGCCTGACGGCGGCCAAGGGTTCGGCCGAGCCGTCCGCCGCGCGCAGCGGTGACCTGCGCACCCGGATCGGCCGGGTCAACGGCCTGTTCAACTTCATGCACACCGCCGACGAACCCGCCGACGTGGCCCGGGAGTTGCAGCTCTTCTCGTACCAGACCGGCTGGGACTGGTGCGCGGGCCCGCTCTTCGGCAGGACGCCGGACTCCGCCGCCGGCCCCGAGGAGACCGTGACCCGGCTGCTGGCCGAACTGGAGGCCGAGATTCCAGCGCACGACCTGGACGTCGCCGCCGGCATCCGGCGACTGGCCCGGCAGGAAGGGCCCTGGGGGGACTGCGCCCGGGACCGGCCGGAGCCCGCGCACATCGAGGACTGGCTCGGCGTACTGCGCCGCGCACCGCTCCCCGAAGGCGCCGCCCGCTGGGACGTCCTGACCGTCCTCACGAGCTGGATCGACTGCAACGAGGAAGGAGTCCTCCCGATCATCGCCACCGGAACAGCCGACGCCTGGCGCACCGCGACGGCGGACGCCACGACGAACGAGGTGACGTACGCGTGACCGCAGCCGTCCCACCGTTCGCCGGCGCCGGCAACCTCATCTACCGCGCCGAGCACGTGCCCCGGTTCGTACGCGCCGAGGGAAGCTACCTCCAAGCCGCCGACGGACGCCGCTACCTGGACGCCGAGGCCGCCAACGGCACCGTGGCCTGGGGCTACGACCGGCAGATCCTGCGGGACGCCCTCACGTACTGCCAGGACCTGCCCGCGCTGCCGTCCTTCTGCGAGTCCGAGCTGCGCCTGGAGGTGCTCCAGCGGCTGGAACGGCTCTTCGGCGAGGCCGTCGGCGCCCCGGGCCGCGTCGAGCTGGACCTCGGCGGCGCGCAGGGCATGGAGACGGCCCTGCGCATCGCGTTCAGCGCGGTCGGCCCCGGCACGGTCGTGGTCTTCGAAGGCGCCTTCCACGGCAGGTCCGGGGTGACCAGCATGCTCAGCTCCAGCCCGCGCTACCGCGAACTGCTCGCCGCGTGGGGCCTGGAGGTCGTACGACTGCCCAGCCCCGACTGCGGCCGCTGCCCGCACGCGGCGGCACAGGCCACGGCGTGCGGGAAGGGCTGCATCGCGGCGGCCACCAGATGGGGCTCCGAGCTCTCCGGTGTCGGCGGGAAGGGCTTCTCCCGCAAGGTGAGCGCCTTCGTCTTCGAATCCGTGCAGAACGTCGGCGGCATGGCCGAGCCCGACCACGCGCTGCTGCGCGCGGCCGTGGACCACGCGCGGGCCAACGGCGCCGTGGTCATCGCCGACGAGATCTTCACCGGCATGCACCGCACCGGCCCCCGCTGGGGCTTCCAGCGCTCGGGGGTCAGCCCCGACGTGGTCGTCACCAGCAAGGCCCTGACCAACGGCGCCGCGGCACTCAGCGCCGTCTGGGCACGCGAACCGCTCGCGGCGCCGCGGACGTACCGGCCGGGCAGCCACTCCTCCACCTACATCGGCATCCCGCACGCCCTCGGTGTCACCCGGGCCGTCCTGGACCGGTGGGACGCCTGGGCCGAACCGGCCGCCGACATGGAAAGGCTCGCGGGCGCACTGACGAGCCGGCTCAGGCGCCTCCAGGCCGCCCATCCCGACCTGGTGCGCGACTGCCAGGCCTTCGGGGGCGCGGCCCGCCTCGTCCTGACCGGCGACCACGCGCCCGCGCTGCGCCGGCTGTGCCTGACCGCCGACCCCCGTACCGGGCTCGTCGTCGCCTCCACGGGCATGGCCCCGGACGTCATCAACATCCATCCGCCGCTGGTCATCGACGACCAGGACTTGGACGTCATGGCGGACGTCCTCGACCAGGCCCTGACCCTGCTGCGCGAGAGCCCGGAGGGCCGCTCATGACGTCGTGCCCCACGGAGGACCCGCTGATCTGCCTGTGCGCACGCGTCCCGGAGAGCGCCGTCCTCTCCGCGAAGACCGCGGGCATCCGCGACATCCCGTCCCTGCGCGAGGCCACCGGCGCCAACACCGGCTGCGGGGACTGCCTGACTGACCTCGAAGAACTGCTCGCGTGAGCGCTCCCCGTCCCGTACCCCACCGCCGACCCCGCCTGTCTGGAGCACTGTGAACACCTTCGACCTCGTCATCATCGGCGCCGGACCGGCCGGGCTCGCGGCGGCACGGCGACTGGCCGGCACGCCGTACGCCGTCGCCCTCGTCGACGGGGGGAAGCCCGTCACCGCACGGGACCGCTACGCCGCGGCCGACCTGACGCGCGGCCACGGAGGCGCCGGACTCTTCTCGGACGGCAAGTTCTCCTTCTTCCCCTCGGCCAGCGAACTGTGGACCCTGCCCCGCACGGCCGACCTCCGGGCCGCCTACACCTGGACCTGCGAACTCCTCGGCTCCTACGGCCTGGACACCCCGCCGTTCCCGTCCGATCCGAGCGCCTACACCGTGGGCTCCGGCGAGTGGATACTCAAGGAATACCCCTCCGACTACCTGTCGTTGGAGGCCCGCCTGAAGCTGACCGCGGACATGGTCGCCGCGACGGACGCCACCGTCATCACCGGGACGGAGGTCGTGAAGACCTCCTACGACCCGGTCGCCGACGTCTTCCGGCTGTCCCTGCGCGACGGCGAGGGGCAGGAGTCGGAACTCGTCGCCCGCCGGCTCGTCCTGGCCAGCGGCAGGTTCGGCCCCCTCGGGCTGGGCTCGCTGACCGAGGAGCGCTCGTTCCGCCGCCTGGAGGTCGGCTTCCGCATCCAGCAGCCGGCCGACAAGGCGTTCTTCAAGGACATGAAGCAGCTCGACCCGAAGCTCCGCTTCCGCGAGCAGGACGGCAGCGTGGAGTGGCGCACCTTCTGCGCCTGCCGGGACGGCGAGGCCGCCCTCACCGAGACCCAGGGCCTGTGGACGGTGTCCGGACGCTCGGACTGCCCGCCGACCGGCCGTTCCAACGTGGGCTTCAACACGCGCATCCTGGACGAGGCCGTGGCGGAGCGCGCCATGGCGCCCGCGCTCGCCGCGATGGCGCGGGAGGACTCCTACTTCACCCTCTCGATGGACGCGCTCACCGCCGGGGAACCGGAGACCGTGGCGGCCTTCGAGCGCGTCTACGGGCCGGAGCTGCGTGAGATCATGATGCGCGGCCTGACCCGGCTGGCTGAGGCCTACCCGACGATCCGGGACAGCGGTACGCAGCTGATCGGTCCCACGCTCGAAGGCGTCGGCTGGTACCCGAAGGTGGACGGCGACCTGCGGCTCCTGGACGCCCCGGCCTGGGTGGCCGGCGACGCCTGCGGACTGTTCCGGGGCATCGTGGCAGCGATGATCAGTGGTCACTACGCGGCGGACTCCGCCGTGCGGGAACTGGAGGAACTGCGGTGACGGACACGTCCGGGGAGCGCCCCCGCCCGGTCGTCGGGGTCGGCGTGCTGCTGCTGCGGTCCGACGGAGCCGTGCTGCTCGGCCACCGCGTCAAGCGGGGGGAGCCCGCGTCCTGGTGCCTGCCCGGCGGTTCGGTCGAGGCCGGCGAGACCTTCGAGGAGGCCGCCGTCCGGGAGACCGCCGAGGAGAGCGGCATCCACGACGTGACGGACGCGCGGGTCTTCACCGTCGCGCTCGACACCCGGGGCAGCCGCACCCATGTCACCGCGGGCGTGCTGGCCCGGGCGGGAACGCCCGACCCCGTGCCGGCCCTCCCGGAGCCGGACGTCTTCGACCGATGGGTGTGGGCCGGGCCGGACGACCTCCCCGCGCCCCTCTTCCCCGCGAGCGCGGTTCTGCTCGCCGCGTGGCGGGGCGAGTCCGTGCCCGCCGGCTGGACGCTGTACCCGGCGGCCGCCACCCCTGCGTACCCACAGGCAGGCCCGTGAGCCGTCTGCACGTCTTCGACATGGACGGCACGCTGCTGCGCGGCACCACCGCGAGCCTGGAGATCGCCCGCCGTCTGGGCTGCCTGCCCGAACTGCTCGCGCTGGAGGCGGCGTTCGCGGCCGGGTCCGTGGACACGCGCGCGTTCGCGTCCGAGGTGGGCCGGCTCTGGCGGGAGCTGACCCCCGAGGTCGCCGCGGACGTGTTCGCCCGCGCCCCCTGGATCGGCGGACTGTCCGACGTCCTCGCGGACATCCGCGGGCGCGGGGAGCGTTCGGCCGTCGTGACCCTGTCCCCCGACTTCTTCGCCGACCGGCTGAGGGGACTCGGCGTCGACGAGGTGGTCGCCTCCGGCTTCCCCGCGCTGCCGATGCGCACCCCACCCGATCCGGCCAGGATCCTCACGCCGGCGGACAAGGTCGTCGCCGTCGAGCGGATCCGCGCGGCCGCGTGCCTGGACCGTGACACGTGCGTCGCCTACGGCGACTCCCGTTCGGACGTCCCCCTGTTCCGCGAGCTGAAGCACACCGTGGCGGTGAACGCCGACAGCACGCTGCGGGAGCTCGCCCGCCACCGCTACGACGGTGACGACCTGCGGGTGGCCTACCGCATCGCCCGATCCCAGCTGACCGACTCCGGTGCCCAGCTCCCACCCCCAGCCAAGGAACGCGCATGACCACCATGTCCCAGGCGGCAGCGGAGACCTTCCGGTTCGACCGGCGCGCGTGGACGAGACTCCTGGTGCTGTGCACGGCCGTGCTCTTCGAGGGGATGAGCCTGTCGAGCATCAACGTGCAGCTCGCGGACATCCGGCGCGATCTGGCGCTGCGGCCCGACCAACTGCAACTCGTCGCGGGCGCGTTCCTCATCACGTACGCGGGCCTGCTCCTGGTGGGCGGGAAGTGCGCCGACCAGTGGGGAGGCCGGCGACTGTTCCTGGCCGGGGTGGCGGTGTTCGGCGCGGGCTCGCTCGGGGCGGCACTCGCCCAGGGGGCCGTCCCCCTCATCGCCGCGAGGGCCGCCCAGGGCGTCGGAGCCGCCGTCACCGCCCCCGCCGCCGTGTCCCTGATCGTCGCGGGCTTCCCGGCGGGAGCCGCGCGCAACCGGGCGCTCGGCGTCTTCAGCGCCATGGGAGCGGTGGGCTTCTCGCTCGGCGTCATCTGCGGCGGGCTGCTCACCCAGGGCCTCGGCTGGCGGGAGGCCTTCCTGCTGTACGTCCCCCTCGCGCTGCTGGTCCTGGTCACCGGGGCCCGCGTCCTGGAGCCCGGAGGCGGCGGGAGCACTCCCCGTCGGACGATGCCCTACCTCCCCGCACTGCTGATCACCGGCGGGCTGACGGCCGTGGTGTACGCGGTCGGACGTGTCGGTACGGGCTCCCCCACCCAGATCACCGTGGTCGCGGGCGCCGGTCTGGCCGCGATCCTGGTGTTCCTCGCCATGCAGCGGCGCGCCCGTCCAGCCCTGCTGCCGCTCTCCCTGATGGCCGACCGCCGCATGGCAGCGGCGTGTGTCGCGCTCGGCGGCGCGTTCGCGGGCATCACCGGCGCGATGTTCCTCGTCGCGACCGATCTGCAGGACCGCCAGGGCTACTCGGCGCTGGCCGCCGGACTCGTCTTCCTGCCCCAGGGCATCGCGGTGGGCGTCCTGTCCGCCCCCGCCGCCCGGTTGGCCAACCGCAGGCCGGTCGCGCGCCTGCTGCCGGCCGGTCTCGCCGTCATCACCGTGGGACAGCTGCTGTACACCACGGCGCGGCAGGACGGCTACGTCACTCATCTGCTGCCCGCGACGCTGCTGGTCGGCGCGGGCATCGCCGTGGCCTACCCCGCCGCCGTCATGCTGGCCAGCGGCGCCGCCTCCCCGCAGGACCAGGGCACCGCGTCGGGAGCCCTCGTCACCTGCCAGCAGGCCGGCGGAGCCCTCGGTGTCGCCGTGGTGACCGGCATCCAGAACACCACGTCCGGCACCTTCTGGTCCGGCCCGTACAGCCTGTGGGGCTGCTTCGCCTTCGCCGCCGTGGCACTGCTCGGCTGCACGGCGCTGCTGCTCGCGCGGGGGAGCGGGGCTGCCGCGACCGGCGAGGGCACGGCGGCCCTCGATGCCGGGATTCCCCAGTGACACACCGGGGGCCCCGGTACCGCGGCTGGAGGTTCGCGAAGCACGCTCGGAGTCGCCGCCGTCGTACGGGGACGGCCCGGCGGCCGTCAGCGCACCGAGGAAAAAGCGGTCGCAGGCGATGGCCGGTGAAGGGGGCGCTCCTTCGAGCGATTCGGCACGCCGGCAACCGGTCACCCTCTGGAGCGCGCCCACGACGTCCTCGTCCCTGCCGAGCCGGGTCAACGGGATTGTGCCGGCATGTCAACCGAGGCAGAGGCCCAGCAGGCACAGCTGGGTGGGTGTCGTCGCCGCCGGGGCGGGCGCGGTCCCGGTGGTGTCCGGCTGCGTGCCGCCGGTCGTCGGGGCGGGGGCCGGTGGGGTCGCCGTGTCGGTGCGGCCCGGAGCCGGTTGGTTCGTGCTCGTCGTACCGCCGGAGGACCCGGCTGTGGTGGTCCGCTGCCGCGGGGCCGACGTGCCGGCCGGGCGGGGAGGGGAGACGGTGTCCGGCCGGCTCACCTGCAGTGCGGTGCCGGGCGTGGCCGGGACGGTCTGGTGCCGAGGGGCGGCGTTGATCGGTGCGGGCCTCTCAGGTGCGGTGCGGGGCGCGCGATGCTCCGGGGCCTGCGGGGCATGCGGGGCCTGCGGGGCCTGCGTGGTCGGCTGAGCGGGCTCCGTGTCCACCCGCTCCCTGGCGGCGCCCATGCTCCGGTCGTCCGGTGCGGTGGCCGCCTGCGCCTGGCTGGTGGTGTGCCGGTCCATGGTGGCGAGCGACAGGCCGCCGCCGACGAGTGCGAACGCGGTGGCGACCATGGCCCGCCGCTGGTGTTTCTTCAGACGGGCGAGCTGGCGTCGGCGTGCCGCCCTGCCCGGCCGCGCGGGTGACATGCCCGCGGTGTCGGTGGACGGCCCGGCGGCGGACCCGGTGTCCTGCTCCGGCTCGGGCTCACTGTCCCAGGGGAATCCGTCGCCGCGGGTCCCGGGCGACGTGCCGGTGGACGCGCCCGCGGTGGTCGACTGGGCCGACCGGTCGGGGCCGAGGCGATCGGTGAGTACCGGCGGCGCGATGTCCGGGGCGTACGCACCGCACCCGGGACACACCAGGGCGCCATTGAGATGCCGACGACACGTGGAGCAGTAGTCCATCTGCGGTCTTCCTGGGTTGACTGCGCCTTCGGCCCGCCCGGGCCACGGCCTGGTCACGCTCGTACAGGGAGTCGAGCGGCCAGCAACGCTAACGACCCCTTCGAAAGGCTGTGTGCAGCCTGTGTGGCGCTCCTGCGCAGATTCCGGGACCGGGCCCGGCCCGCGAACGGGCCGGGCCCGGTATGCGCTCCCAGGGTGAGTACCTCGTGTCGGCCGTGGGTTCCCCTCTTCACAAAGGTGCCGGTCCGGCGAGGATGTCCGCCGCCCCGTGACACGGCCGCGGCGCGGGGCGCTGATCAGAGTGACCCCGGGCGGGGTCATGGTGCTCACCCTCCGGGGGGAGGCGCGCGGGCACCGATGCGCAGGGGCAGTGCCGGTCTTCCCCGTGACCGGTCTGTCCCTGCAGCTGACGACCAGGCGTGACACCGTTCGGCATCCTTGCGCTCCTTGTAGTTGGACCCACGCCGTCATGTGCGGGGGCAGACAGGCTCATTCACCGTGGTCTGCCCGCCTCGTGCGGACCGTGGGCGTGCGGGGACGTACGGTGTCGTGGTGATCGGGGTGGGTGTGCAGGGGTTGCCGGCCGACCGTTACCAGCTGCAGGACCGGCTGGGGAGCGGCGCGATGGGCGAGGTGTGGCGGGCAGACGACCGTCTCCTCGGACGGCCGGTGGCGGTCAAACTGCTGCGGACCGACGAGGCCGCCGACGCCGAGCGCTTCCGGCTGGAGGCCCAGACCGCGGGCCGGCTCAACCACCCCAACGTCGTAGGCGTGTACGACTTCGGCTCGCACCACGGCCGGCTCTACCTGGTCATGGAACTCGTCGACGGCTGGAGCCTGGCCCAGGAGCGCTCCCTGCGCGGCGCCCTCGACCCGCAGGAGGCGGCAGCCCTCGCTGCCCAAGTGGCCTCCGGTCTGGCCGCCGCGCACCGGCAGGGCGTGATCCACCGGGACGTCAAGCCCGCCAACGTGATGCTGAGTGCCGACCGCACGGCCAAGATCGCCGACTTCGGCATCGCCCGCTTCGCCGACGAAGCGGCCGCCGGTCTGACGGCCACCGGCAAGATCGTCGGTACCGCCGACTACCTCGCCCCTGAACGGGCCCTCGGCCGCCCCGCCCACCCCGCGTCCGACGTCTACTCCCTCGGCTGCGTGCTCTACGAACTCCTCACCGGCAGGCCCCCGTTCCGCGGAGCGACCCCGTTGGCCGTGGTGCAGCAGCATGTCGACGCGGTGCCCCCGCCACCCGCCCGGCTGCGCCCCGACGTCCCCCAGGAGCTGTCCGACTACGTACTGCTGCTGCTCGCCAAGGAACCGGCGCAGCGCCCCACCGCCGACCAGGCGGCCGACTGGCTCGCGTCGTACCGCCGGGTCCCCCGTGCCCCCGAACCGGGCGGCACCGCTTTCGCGTCGGCACCGGTCCCCGTTCCGGCCCCCGCCGTGCCCGCCACTTCGGCACCCGCCCCGCGAACCCGCGTGTCCCGCACCGTGACGCACTCCCGTCCACGGGTCCGCCGGAAACTGACAGCCAGGGCGGCGGTCACCGGTGCCGGCCTGGCCCTCTTCGCCGCTGCGGCTGCCCTCGGCGCGTCGCTGAACTCCAGGGAGGACGCCCCTCCGTCCCCGTCTGCTTCCGCTCCCACCCCGGTCACCACCTCCGCACCGGCGGCCGAGACCGCCTCACCGGCCTCGGCGCCCGCCACGTCGCCCACGCCGTGGCAGACACCGGAGCAAGCCGGTGACCAGGAAGGGGGCGGCAAGGACAAGCACGGCAAGGGAAAGGGCAGACACCACGGTTCCGACGACTGACCGTCCCACTGCGCGAAGACCCCGATGGGCATCAGCTCAGAAGTCGGCACCTCGCCATCATCGAGCCTCAGCCAACTCGAAGGTCGACATCGACGTGGGGCGTCACCAACACCACGGCCGGCGACGGTCAGTTGTACTGCACACAGCCAAGACAACCGCAGCCGGGTCGTACCGCTTCCTCGAAGGCGAAGACCACACCTGCTGGGCGAGGCCGGCACGTACGATGATCCGGTTCCGTGCGACGGACGTACACGTTGACAGGATGGTGAGCACCTCGGATCTCCCGCATCCATCCGTCCGCGCATCCCGTATCAAGGAAAGCAGCACATATGACCGATCAGCAGATGGTCCGCCCAGCGGCAATCAGCGGCTTCCCCGAGTGGCTCCCCGAGGTGCGGATTGTCGAGCAGCATTGGCTTGACGTGGTCCGAGCCGGATTCGAGAGGTACGGCTTCTGCTCCGTCGAGACGCCGTCGGTCGAGTCCCTCGACGTGCTGATGGCGAAGGGCGAGACCTCGCAGGAGGTCTACGCGCTCCGGCGACTCCAGGAAGACGCGGACGATTCCTCGGACTCCCGACTCGGTCTGCACTTCGATCTGACTGTTCCGTTCGCCCGCTATGTGGCACAGCACTTCAACGACCTGGTGTTCCCCTTCAAGCGGTACCAGATCCAACGGGTGTGGAGGGGCGAGCGTGCCCAGGAGGGGCGCTTCAGGGAGTTCACCCAATGCGACATCGACGTCATCAACGTGGACCACGTGCCGCTGCACTTCGACGCGGAGCTGCCGCGGGTCATCCACGACGTGATGACCGGCCTCGACCTCCCCGAGTGGACCCTCAACATCAACAACCGGAAGGTCCTCCAGGGCTTCTACCAGGGACTCGGCATCGACGACCCGCTGGAGGTCATCCGCACGGTCGACAAGATGGACAAGATCGGTGCCAAGGGGGTCGGCGAGCTGCTCTCGGCCAAGGCCGGCCTGACGGGCCGGCAGGTCGACGCCTGCCTGGAACTCGCCTCCGTGCGCGCCACGCACGCTTCCGTGGTGGACGCCGTCCAGGCCACCGGAGTGCGCTCCGAACTCCTTGCCGAGGGGCTCGACGAGCTGGCCTTCGTCATGGACGCGCTGCGCGACCTTCCCGAGGGAAGCGTGGTGGCTGACCTGTCCATCGCCCGCGGCCTCGACTACTACACGGGGACCGTGTACGAGGGGAAGTTCAAGGACTGGCCGAACTACGGCAGCATCTGCTCCGGTGGCCGGTACGAGAACCTGGCGGGGTCCTTCATCCGCCGGAACCTGCCCGGCATCGGCATGTCGATCGGTCTCACCCGTATCTTCGCCAAGCTGCTCGCGGAGGGCCTGGTGACCACGGGCCCGTCATGCCCGAGCGACGTGTTGGTGGTACTGCCGGGGGACGAACACCGCGCCGCCGCCGCCGAGGTGGCCGGCAGGCTCCGGGGTCGGGGCCTGAACGTCGAGCTGTACCACCAGGCGGACAAGGTGGCGAAGCAGATCCGGTACGCCTCCCGCAAGGGCATCCCGTTCGTCTGGTTCCCGCCGTTCTCCGAAGGCCGGGAACACGAGGTCAAGGACCTCGCCACGGGCGAGCAGAGGGCCGCCGACCCGGAGACGTGGCAGCGTTCCTGAGCCACGCGGCCCCGCCGCACCACCTCCCCGCCGACGTCCGCGTCCGCCGAGCGGGACGCTCCCTGCCGCTGGCGTGTTCCGGACATGGCGAGTGGGGGAAGCCCGGGATGCTGGAAGTCGGCCGGGCGTGCGCCAAGGATGGGAGCCGGATGCCGGGGGCGTCCGTCGGCTCTCTCCGAGGTTGGTGTGCATGGTGCGGGAATTCACGAAGGTCGGCATCGAGACCGAGTGGGGCGCGCGGCTGACCGTGCTGCGCGAGGACGCCAGCCACTACGGTGACGTGCTGACCTCGGGCGTGAGCTGGGAGCACGAGACCAGGCTGCTGCGCCGGCTCACCAGGGCGGGTGCGGCGGTGCTGGACGTCGGCGCCAACTACGGCTACACCGCCTCGCTCTTCGCCCACCACGTGGGCCGGGGCGGGCGGGTCGTCTCCGTCGAGCCGGAACCCGTGATGGCCGGGCTGCTCGAACGGAACATGGCCGCGAACGGTCACGACAACGTCGACATCGTCAGGGCCGCGGCCGGGTCCGCGCCGGGCAGACTGGAGCTGTGGCGCAGCGCGACGAACCTCGCCTGCCACGCCCTCAACCCGGGCCTGGTGCCCGCCCCGGTCGACTCCGTCACCGTGCCCGTCACCACGCTGGACGACGTGTGCGCGGACCACCTCACCGGACGGGCACCGGATCTGCTCAAGGTCGATGTCGAAGGCTGGGAGCTGGAGGCCCTCAAGGGCGCCCGGCGCGTGCTGGAGGCTGCCCGCCCCGACATCTGGCTGGAGTTCTGGCCGGACGGCCTGCGTGTGAACGGCCACCGCCCGGTGGAGCTGCTGGAGCTCCTCCGGGCCGCCGGTTACGACCTCACCGGCCACGATCTCGTGACCGGTGAGGAAGTGCCCGCCGCTGGGGAGGCCGCGATCGACTATTGCGACGCGGCAAGCGAGGCCCTGCGAGCGGAGGGCCGCACGGACCTGTACGGGATCGTCTACCTCCTCGCCAGACACCCGGGCCGCCCGGGACGTTAGACCGGTCAGCTGGCCAGGTCCCGGACCGGGGTGTCCGTGATGTCCAGGACGCCGGCCCGGGTGAGCTTCACGGCTGCCTGGAAGCGCGTCTGCACGCTCAGCCGTTCCAGCAGCTGGGAGATCTTACGGCTCAACGTGCGGGTGGAGACGCCGAGTTGCCGGGCGATCGCCTCGTCCTTCGTGCCCATCGCCATCATGTGGATGACCATCTTCTCGGACGGACTGAGCAGGTTGTTGACCTCCTGCCGCTCGGATGAGGCGGCCAGCGGCGCGGCGGCGGCCCAGTGGAACCGGAACACGGCGCGCAGTGCTCCGATCACCTGGTGGCTGCGGATGGCGAAGGCGCCCCTGGCGGTGTCGTGCGGGTCCATCGGAAGGATCGCGAGGTCGTCGTCGATGACGAGCATCCGCAACGGCACGGCGGGGGCGACGCGTACGTCCGCTCCGTACCGGCTGACCTCGGTGAGGTACTCGTGCAGATGCGGCACCGCGGCGAGATGGTGGGCGTAGATCGCCTGAAGGCGGACTCCCTGCCGGAGTGCGGCGACATCACGGTGGATCATCTCGTCCACGAGTTCCACGGGTGGTACGCCGCCCGGGTGCATGGCCTGTTCCTGCTCCCGGGCCTGCAGTGTGTGCTCCTCGATGAAGTCATTGACCGCGGCACCGCCGGGCAGCAGGTCGATGGTGGCCTCGGGCGTCGGTCCGGTGTGCAGGGGGAACTCCCTCAGCAGGGACAGGATCTGTTCCTGCCGGTGCGTCCGTTCCCGGATCCATCCCTCGGTGAGTTCCCGTTCGAGGGACATGAGGCGTGAGAGGGCGTTGCCGGGCCGGACCGCCTGGTAGCCGGACGGGTGCGCGGGGGCCGGCACCAGCAGCCCCATCTCCTTCAGGTGCTCGATCGCCTGCTCCGCCTCCAGGGGCGAACAGGCTATTTCCTCGGCCACGTCGTCGGGATCCCACGAACATCGGCTCCGGGCGGTGCGATACAGCACCTGGGCCAACGCGTCTGTGGAATTGGTGCCCGTTCCCACGAATCATCCCCCTTGAATACAGCCAGTATTCATGGCCGGCCCGTTGGATGCGGCCGGATCCCCGTTGGCCGGGGTTGTAGGGCCCCGGCGGTCGCCCGTGACAGTACACCAACGGCCTGCGTTTCTTAAGACTTTATTTCTGATTCAACTTTGTTGCCCGGTTTGTCGCAAGCTCCCTCGGGCCGCGCAGGTGAGGGTTGGTCCGTCTCGGATGGTGAGACGCACTGCAGTCGTGTCCTGCTTGCGCCAAGGCGATAGGACGAAGCCTCGAAAGCTGGACCGGAACCCTTGATACGCGAAATGATTTCAACACCGGGCGGACGACGGTCTGGTGTCACCGGGAATCACGGCCGACGGGGGAAGGGGGGCAATGGAAATGCTCATAAGCGGCTGGTGGTAAGCACTTCGGAAATCTGTGACGGAGTTTTTGAAATCTGATCGGGGGAAATCGGTGGTAGTCGGACTGGGCAGGCAGTACTGGATCCTCTGGTCTTCCTCGACGCTCGCGAACCTGGGAGACGGACTGCGTCTCGTGGCGCTTCCCCTGATCGCCTATTCGGTCAGCGACGACGCCGTCGACATCACCTTGATCGCGGTCTTCGCCGCCCTGCCCGGGCTGCTCGTCGGTCCGCTGGCCGGCGTCGTGGTCGACCGCCTCGACCGAAGACGGGTGATCGCGGTCGCCCACGCACTGCGCACCCTCCTCGTCCTCGCGTTCGCGCTGCTGGTACAGGCGGGAAGGACCGACCTCGCCTTCGTCTACGCGCTGGCCGTCCTGCTGCCGCTGTTCGAGGTGTTCGCCGACAGCGCCGCACAGCCACTCCTGTCCGAGCTGCTCCCGGAACGGCTGCTGGAGAAGGGCAACGCGCGCCTCTTCGTCGCCCGCATGCTCGCCCAGGACGTCCTGGGCTCGCCGGCTGCCGGACTTCTCATCGGGGTGTCCGCCAGTCTCCCGTTCTTCGCCAACGGGGCCACGTTCGCGGGCGCCATGGTCCTCGTCCTCATGCTGCGGGCCCCGGCGCGACCGGTCGAGGGCCGGCCGGGCGTGGAACCGTCCACCCGGGCAGGAGGGCTCCGGTCCGCCGTCTCGGGGATCGGCCGGGACATGCGCGAGGGGCTCGCCGCCGTCTGGCGCACACCTCTGGTCCGTGCCATCGCACTGACCTCGGCGGTCCTCAACTTCGTCCTGCTCACCGGGTCCGCCCTGCTCGTCGTCTACGCCAAGCAGGACCTGCGGCTGACGGACGAGGAGTACGCCCTGCTGTTCACCGCGGCGGCGGTGGGCAGCGCCCTGGGCGGATGGGCCGCGCCGTACATCGCCGGCCGGCTCGGCACGGGGCCGACCATGGTGCTGTCCCTGGTCGCCGCCGGCCTGTCACGCGCCGGATTCGGCCTGGCCCGAGGACTCTGGGTCGCACTCGGCACCTTCTTCGCCATCGGCGCGGCCACCTTCGTCTACAACGTGGCGGTCGCCTCGTACCTGCAGCGAGTCACCCCGAACGCGCTGATCGGACGGGTGTACGCGACGACCCAGGCGGCGAGCTACGGAGCCGCCGTGCTCGCCGCCCTCACCGCCGGCGGACTCGCCCAGGTCACCAGCCCCCGCACGATCATGCTGGCCGGCGGCATCGCCGCGATCGGCTGCGGCATCGCCTGCTGGTGGACGACGCCGCGGGACGACGGCGCGCGGGACGCGCGGGAGGAACGGACACCCGTCACCGCCGCGCCCGGTGCCGACCCTCGGTCCGAGAAGTGACCGACCGAACAGAGGAAATGTCCAGATGACACACTCTCAAGACGTGCTCGTCCTCTCGAAGAGGTCCGTCGGTGGGGTCCGCCACGTGGCGGAGCTGCTCAGGAACCTGGGCAGGCGGCCGGTCCTGGTCTCGGAGAATCCCGACGACATCAACCGTGAGGCGTGCGACGCGCATGTCGTCGTCGAATGGGACGACGCCACCGTGGACGAGGCCGTGAAGGCCGTCGAGGCCGCCGGTGTGGCCCCGGCGGGCGTGGTGAACCTGGTCGACCCGCTCGTCCGGTGGCAGGCCCGGCTCGCCCGGCACTACGGCGTGCCCGGCGGAGAACACGCACGCGAGGTGCTGGTCAGCAAGGCCGGGGTCCGGGCCGAGATGCGGCGCCTCGGACTGTCGTCCCTGTGGTTCGACAGTGGCCGGGCGGGCACGTACGACATCTCGGCGGTGCACTCGTACCCGGTCGTCGTGAAGCCCTGCGTCGACTCCGGTGCGTCGCGGCTGGTGCGCCGGGCCGACAGCGAGGAGCAACTGCGGCGGCACCTGCGGGACATCGCCGAGGCGGCCGGCCCGGACTTCGAGATCATCGTCGAGGAACACATCGACGGCGTCGAGATCTCGATCGACGGGCCCGTGATCGACGGCGAGTTCCGTGGCCTGTTCTGCGTCGACAAGAGCGCGCGCGACGAGGAGCGCAACCATGACACCGGGATGCTCCTCTCCCCGCTGTCCGCGGGTGCGGTGCGGGCGGGCGCCGACGCCATGACCGGCAGGATCAGCGCGCTGTGCACGGACCTCGGGCTCGCCAGGGGCTGGCTGCACGTCGAGGCCCGGGTGGCCGAGGACGGCTCCGTGGAGTTGATCGAGATCAACCCCCGGGTCGCCGGCGGTGTGCATCCCGCCGCCATCCGGCGCACCTGCGGCATCGACGCGGTCGAGCAGATGGTTCTCATGGCACTGGGTGACGAGGACGCCGATCACCTGCGGACCGTGACGCGCAACGACGAACTGGTCGGCCTCGTCCATGTCGAACCCCGTGCCGCCGGCACGATCGTCGACGCCACCCCGCTGGAGCGGATGAAGCGGCTGCCCGGGGTGGTCGACGGCTATCTCTGGGAGGGGTTCCGCGTCAGCTCCCTCGAACACGAGAACTTCTTCGCGGCGTTCCTGATCAGCGGGGACAGTGAACCCGCCCTGCACGAGGCGGCCGCCCGCGTCCTTTCGGAATTCTCCTTCCGCGTCGAATAGACCGTCACCGCCCTGTTTCCCGCCCTGATTTCTTTCCCAGCCTGGATGTGCCATGTCTTCGTCCACCGGACGCCCTCAGGTAATCATCTGCAAGTGGAGCGAACAACTGGTCCGCTCCATGCTCGACCTCACCCCGCACGTCTTCGTCGTTCTGGACGAGTTCGACACCACGTTCATGAATCCCGACCAGGAACTTCTGGCCAGGGCCGAGCGGGTGTACCGGATCAAGGACTTCGACTCCCTGGAGGAGATGTCGGCCGTCGCGACCGACCTCGTCCTGCGCGGTGCGGCCATCGACCACATCGTGAGCTTCACCGAGTTCAGCCAGTTCGGCGCGGGGTACCTCGGCGTTCTGCTCGGGCTGGCCGACGATTGCATGCGGCACGTCTCCTTCCGGGACAAGCGGCTGATGAAGGAGCGTGTCCGCCGAGCCGGCGTCCCGACCGCCGACTGGATCACGCTGGCCGATCCGTCGCGTGCCGACGACGTGGCCGCCGTACGCGATCGGCTCACCTTCCCGATCGTGGTCAAGCCGGTGGCCGGCTCTGGCACCATTGGCGCGCTCCGGGTCGACAAGCCCGAGGAGCTGGAGCCGGTGCTGGCGGGGATCGTGCCCGACCCTCACCTGAAGTCCCACCAGCTGACCGCCGAGGAGTTCGTCCCGGGACGCGAGTACCACGTCGACGCGCTGTGGCACGACGGCCGGCCGCTGTACCTGCTCGTCAGCACCTACTACCGGCCCCGGCTGGCGCTGCTGGACCCGGAGGCCGTACCCGACCCCGACGGCACCCCGGAGGACGGCAGCTACCTCATCACCGAGGACGACGCACCCGAGTTGTACCGGCGCGTGACGGAGCTGCACTTGGAGGTCAACTCGGCACTGGGCATCACCCACGGCGCCACCCACCTGGAGGTCTTCGAACGGCCCGACGGCGAACTGGTCTTCTCCGAGATCGCCTCCCGCATGGCGGGCGGCTGGATCGGCGCCGTGATCAGCGAGTACCTCGGTTACGAGATCCACACCGCCATAGCCCGCGCCACGGTGACCGGACGGATCCCCGAGCCCCGGCCCAGCAAGCCCTACCTCGGCGCACTCCATCTGCGTCCCACGCAGGCGGGGCGGATCACGGCCATCCCCACCGTGGAGGAGATGCGTGCGGTCGACGGCGTCCTGCGGGCGCAGCGGCTGCGCGGGGTCGGAGACAGCGTCGAGCGGACGAATCCGTCCGAGTGGTGCGCCTTCGTGGTCCTGGGTGCCGACAGCCGCGAGGAGTACGAGGCGCTCGCGCGCCGCGTCGCCGGCGAACTGAGGACCGAGGTTGACCCGGGCGCCTGACACCTCACGACGACCCCCACAAGAACCCATCGCAGAAACCCATCGCAAGAACCCATCACAAGACCCATCACGAGAAAAGGGACGAACCGCGAATGTTCACCATCGGTGAGATCGAGAAGATGGACTACAACCAGCTCATCGGCGTGGTCCGGGAGACCAACCGCCCGCCGGGCGGTATCCGCAGCATCGCGCAGATCGCGCAGCACGGCTTCCTCACGAAGGACTCGCACGTGCTGGAGATCGGCACGAGCACCGGCATCACCGCGGTGGAGCTCGCCAAGCTCGTCGGCTGCCGGATCACGGCGATCGACATCAACGAGGAGAGCCTGGTCGAGGCCCGCCGCCGGGCCGAGGAGGCCGGCGTAGCCCACCTCATCACCTTCGAGCGCAAGGACGCCACCGACACCGGTTATCCGCCCGCGCACTTCGACATGGTCTTCTGCGGGAACGTCACGTCGCTGATCCCGGACCGGGACAAGGCCCTCGCCGAGTACACCCGGGTCCTCAAGCCCGGAGGGTTCATCGGCGCGATCCCGATGTACTACATCGACGTGCCGTCCGACCAGCTCGTGGCCGATGTGTCCGCCGCCATCCAGGTCGACATCACGCCCCTCTACCGCGACTTCTGGATCGACTTCTTCGTCGGCGCCGAGCGGCACGAGTACTGGCTCCAGGACTACCGCTTCGACGCGGTCCCGGCCGACGCGGTCGACCGGTTCGTGGACGACATCCTGCGCCGCCCGCACCTGGCCGAACTCGCCGATGACGCCCGTGAGTTGCTGGGCAAGCGGTACCGCGAGCAGATGCAGCTGTTCCGCGTCAACCTCAGCCACATGGGCTTCACCACGCTGCTGGTCCGCAAGGAGCCGGCGGATGTCGAGCCCGAGCTGTTCACCTCGACCGCGCTGTAAGGACCGCTCATGACCACGTGGCCGTCCCCCCTGACCGAGGACGCGACCATCGCGGTGTGGGCCCCCAGCTCGCCGGCGCCCGTCGCCTTCCCCGGGCGGTTCGCCCGGGGGGTGCGGGCGCTGGAGGGCGAGGGGTTCACGGTGCGCCCGCTGCCCTCCTGCGCCGCCGCCGAGGGGGTGTCGACGCGGGACCCCGCCACGCTGGCCGCGGAACTGCACCGGGCGCTCGACGACCCCGCCTGCGACGGCATCGTCGCAGCGGTCGGAGGCTGGACGCTGATCAATGTGCTCCCGCACATCGACTGGCAGCTGGTGGGCGCCGCCCGCAAGCCGCTGATCGGCTACAGCGACCTCACCTCCCTGCTGAACACCACGGCCCGGAGGGCGGGCCTGGTGGCTTTCCACGGGCCGATGGTGATCTCCGAATGGGGCGAGGCGGGCGGCGCCTGGCAGTACACCCGGGCGGAGTTCCGCGCCGTCGCCGGTCTGAACGGCCCCTGGGACCGCCGTACGCTCACCGGACCCGACACCTGGTCGGACGAGATGCTCTGGTGGGACAAGGAGGACGACCGGCCCCGCGCGCCCCGCGCGGGCGGTGAACGGGTCCGGACCGTCCGCGCGGGCGCGGCGGAGGCCGAGGGCGTCCTTTGGGGCGGCTCACTGGCCGTGCTGTCGCTCACGCTCGGCACCCCCTACGCCGACCCGCCGGAGGACAGCCTGGTCTTCCTGGAGGCCGAAGGCGTCGCACCGGACGAATTCGCCGCCAGGCTCGGCCAGTTGCGGCATGCCGGGGTCTTCGACCGGTCGGTGGGCGTGCTCGTGGGCCGGATCGGCAGACCCCAGAGGTGCCTGAGCGGATTCGCCGACTACGACCAGGTGCTGCGGGACATCGTGCCCGCCCGCCTGCCGATCGCGGCCGGTTACGCGTTCGGCCACTCGACCCCCATGGCGACGGTACCGGTCGGCGCGAGGGCGCGCCTGCTCTGCATGAAGGAGGAGGCACCGCGCCTCACGCTGCTCGGCCCGGCCGGCTGATGGGCCGGTACAGCCCTCGCGGCAAGGGCTGGGCCCGCCTCTCGGCGGAACAGCCGTACCCGGGACGGGCCGGTCGCGCCGTCCCGCAGACAAGATTGGATCAATCGATGAGCATCACGACATCTGGGCGCGAGGAAACCGCGGCCAGGCAGCTCGACATCTCCATGCCGGGGTTCCCCGAGTCCCTGCCCGCCGATGTGATGTTCGAGCAGGACGTCATCCGTACGATCGGCCGGGGCTTCGAGGCCCGCGGCTTCCGCCCGCTCGACTCGGCCTGCATCCAGCGGCAGGAGGTCCTGGTGGCCGGCGGGGCCCAGTACCTGGACGGCGGCATTCCCGAGTTCGCCTTCACCGTGCAGGAGCCCCCCGAGTCGTACACCGGGGCCAACCTCGCGCTGCGCTACGACCTGACGGTGCCCGTCTCCCGGTTCATCGCCGAGCACTCCGCGAAGCTGTCCTTCCCGCTGCACTGCTACCAGATCAACAAGGTGTGGCGGGCGGAGCAGATGCCCACCGCCACGCACTGGCGCGAGTTCTACCAGTGCGACGTGGACGTCATCGGGCAGGGCGAACTCAGCCTGCTCTACGACGCGGAGATCGCCAACGCGCTGGTCGGCGCCTTCCAGAACATCGGCGTCGACGGCTTCACCGTGCACATCTCCAACCGCAAGGTGCTCGCCGCGCTGCTGGACAGCCACGGCGTACGGGTGCACCGGGCCAGGGCGATCGTGCAGATCCTCGACAAGGGCAACCGGCAGCCGGTGGAGCAGACGGTCCAGCAGCTGGCGGCGTCGGGCATACCCGAGCATGTCGCGGCGGACCTCGGCCGGCTGGTCGGCTCGCCGACCCTGTCCGACGCCCGTGACCTGCTCAAGCTGCGCGGCGCCGACCTCGTGGGCGTGGACGAGCTGGACACCGTCATCCGGGCGGCCCACGACCTGGGCATGCCCGAGGACCACCTGGTCCTGGACTTCTCCATCACCCGGGGACACGACTACTACACCGGAACGGTGTTCGAGACGTTCGCCACCGGACGTGAGCACTGGGGAGCGATCGGCGCCGGCGGCCGCTACGAGGACCTGCTCAAGCACGTCAACGGCAGGAGCTACCCCGGCGTGGGGATGTCCGTCGGCCTGGCGCGGCTGATGGGGCTGCTGCGCGAGGACGGCGTGCGCAAGCAGCGCGGCCTGCGCCAGGACGCCGTCACGGTCGTCCGGCACGAGGGCGGGGACGACCGGACCGTGCTGGAGACCGTGCGCCGGCTGCGGGACGCGGGCCTGTCGGTCCAGGCCGTCTTCGACCCGGTGGACGAGGCCAAGGCGCAGAGCATCGCAGAGGAGGCGGAAGTGGCCCGTCTGGTCTCGGTCCTGGGCACCGGCGAGGCCACCGTCACGGACATGGCCTCCGGCGCGGAGCGGCGAGTGGCTCGCGACGGGATCGTGGCGGCCGTCACCGCGGCGAACGGTTCCTGATCCGGTCGAACGTCGGCGGACGGCCCGGCCGGGGGCGGTACGACGCCCCCGGCCCGGCCACCACCCGGAGGCAGTCATGACCATCCAGCGCCCCGCGCGGGCCGTTCTGGCGGCAGCGGCCGGCTACCTGGCCGTCCAGTTCTGGCACACCTTCCGCAACCGGAACACCTGGCCGTTCTGCGCGTACAACATGTTCAACTACGACCTGCCGGACCGATGGCACCAGATGCGGGTCGTGCTCCACGACGCGGACGGGGGCACGGTCGGGCCGACCGACCCCTGGTGCCTGCTCCCGGTGGAGTTCTTCCGGGTCATCTCGATCCTGAACAAGGTCTTCTTCGTCTCGGAGGACCGGGAGCTGCGCACCAGGTTCTGCGAGCGGACGCTTGAGCTGATCAACGAAACCCCCTGGGACGACTTCGACGAGGTGCGAGCCTCCCCGCGGTCTCCGACGGGGGCACCCTTCCAGGCCATCGACTTCCATCTGGTGGAGGTCGACGACACCTGCGATGCCCGCGACCGCGCCTCGGTGCGGTCGGCGCAGCTGCTCCACCGCCACGATCCGCGCGGAATCGCCGCGGACGACACCATCCACTGGCTCGTACAAGACAGGTAGGAGAACCCACCATGGGGCGTTCGGAGCCCGCCGGTCGCGAACCGGCCACCCGGCTCGCCGGCCACTGGCTCAGCGCCGTGGCAACGGCCGGACTGCACCAGGACGGGACAGCGGACCGGCTGCTTCTCTGCCGCCTGACCACGGGGGCCGCCGTGCTGCGCACGGTGTGGCACCTCCCGCCGGGCAGGTTTCTCGCCGACTACCGGCCCCTGGTGGAGGAGGCCGCCGGGAAGCGAGGGCGCAGCCGCACTCTCCACCCTGTGACCTATGAGGCACTGCGGTACGTCGCGGCCGCGTCGACCGGAGCCTGGATGCTCGGCGCCCGGCATCCGGCCGTCAAGCTCACGGCGAACGCGTCCTTCGCCCTGCTGCAGCGCCAGGTGGTCGGTCTCGACGACAGCCTGTACAGCTACAACAGCCATCTCAACGTGTTCCTGGGCCTGCTGTCCCTCGTCGACGACACCGCCGCACGCGGCGGTACGCAGGAGACGGACCAGGAGTATGCCGCCGCCCTGCTCCTGGCCATGCAGGCCTACTACGCCGCCATGTACCTGCAGTCCGGCCTGTCCAAACTCAACACGGTGGGCTGGAAGTGGACGCGGGGACGGACGCTGCGGGGAGCGTGGGCGGAACTGGGAACGCCGGCGGGCAAGCGGCTGTCGGCGTCGAGTCCGGCGCTGGCGCGGGCCGCGTCCACCGGCGCGCTGCTC
This sequence comes from Streptomyces sp. Ru62, assembly GCF_002920615.1. Lineage (GTDB taxonomy): Bacteria > Actinomycetota > Actinomycetes > Streptomycetales > Streptomycetaceae > Streptomyces. Next base: position 15,366 of record NZ_PQSU01000045.1, on the reverse strand, counting down.
TACGAACTCGCCTTCGCGCCCGCCCTGGTCGCGATGTGGAAGCGCAAGGCACTGCTGGGTCTGTCCTCGGCGGCCTTCCACGGGACCGTCAAGGCGACGATGAACATCTCGTTCTGGCATCTGTCCTGGTTCTCCATGCCGCTCTTCACGGCGCCCGCCAGGTGCTCCCACGGATACCGGCGGCTACTGGCGGCAGGCGCGCGCGGCACGCGGGCGGGGCGCGCGCTCACGGCCGCCGGGGCGCTCGCGGGTGCGGCGCCCCTGGTGACGTCCTGGCTGAAAAGGAGGAACCGGAGTGTTTGACCCGGCCGTACTGCTGTCGCCGGAGACGGCCGTCGACCCGTATCCCGCCTTCGCACGGATGCGGGCGGCGGAACCCGTCCACTGGAACCCACCGACCAACTCCTGGTACGTCACCACGTACGACCTGGTGTCCCGACTGCTGACCGAGCCGGCCCTGTCGGCCGTACCGGGCGACTACACGGGACGGCAGGACGCCGCCGACCTTGCCGAGGTCGAACAGGCGGTCGCGTTCTTCAACTCCTGGATGGTCTTCAGCGATCCGCCCCACCAGACCCGCCTGCGCGAGGTGGTGGCGCCCGCCTTCCCGCGCCGTACCGCCGAGGCATGGGCGGGCCTGGCGCGCGGGACGGCGCACGAACTGCTGGGGGAGCTCGGGGAGATGCCCCGGGGCGAGGTCGATCTCTTCGACGCCTTCGCCGCTCCCCTGGCCGCGCGGCTCACGTGCGCCGTGCTCGGCGTGCCGGCCGGCGACGTGGACCGGGTCAGGGAGTGGTCGGCCCGGCTCATGGGCTTCCTGAGCACACCGACGGCGGACCCCGCACGGGCCCGTGTCGCCCTGGCGGCCATCGGTGAACTCCGCGGATATCTCCAGGACACCGTCTGCCCGCGGTTGCTGACCACCGGGGACGACCGCCTGGTCCCCTTGCGCGGCCTCGCGAGGCTGTGCCCGGACGAGGCGCTGGCTCTCTTCTCCCAGCTGCTCACGGGCGGCATCGACCCGGTGGCGAGCGCCCTGGCCACGGCGGCCGATGCGCTGCTCTGTCGCGACCCGCGGGAACGGGCGGTGGCCGCTGCCTCCACCACGGCTCTGGAAGCCGTGGTGGAGGAGGCCCTGCGCTACGACGCCCCGTTCCACTTCGTGCCGCGCACCACCACGGCCTCCCTGCAGATCGGCGGACACCGGGTGCCGGCCGGTCAGCGCGTGGTCCTCGTCATCGCTTCCGCCAACCGGGACGAAGCCGTGTACGACCGCCCGGACACGTTCGACCCCGGCCGGACGGGCCCACGTCATCTGGCGTTCGGGCTCGGCAAGCACTACTGCCTGGGCGCTGTGCTCTCGCGGGTCGTTCTGCGGGAGAGCCTGGGCGCGCTGCTGACCTGGCTCGGCACCACCGGGCCGCGTGCCGTGCGGAGCGTGAGGTCGCCGGCGTTCGGAGCGACCACCTGGCAGAGGGTGGCGATCTCCGTTTGAGCGGCGAAAGCCGGCCTTCCGGAAAGCCAACCATGCCGATACTCACCGCTGTTGTCGGTGACGGGCTCGGTGCCTGGAGAGCGCGGGACACTCTGGGGCGCTGCGAAGTCTTCGGCACGCACGCCGAACGCGATCTCCGGGACGTACCGGGATCAGGGCCCGAGGCCGCACGGAGATGGGCCGAACTTCTCGACAGCCCGGAGATCGAGCTGCTGGTCCTCGCGGTCCCGCCCGAGGACCGGGTCGCCCTCAGCAGGGCGGCCCGTGCCGCCGGCAAGGCGGTGCTGCTGGAAGAGGGACCGCCGCTGTCGCTCACCGAGCTCGATCAGCTCGCCGAGGACGACGTCGTCGGCGAAGCCCCCATGGGCATGGTGCTTCCGCTGCGCGGACTGCTGACCCTCGACCATGCCCTCACCCGGATTCCCTGGACCGCGTTGGCCTGCGGCGGACTGCTCGTCTCCACCTTCGCGCCGGACCTGGGACCGCCGCCCGGCCAGGGCCGGGCGCTGCGGCCGGTCACGGACCGGGTGCGGCCTGCGTCACGGGCCGCGCTGGACGCCGTCAGCCCCTACCTCGACCTTGTCTGCCAGCTCTTCGGAGAGCCGGTCACAGCCGGCCTCGAAGGTCTCGACACCGGGGTGGCCGCGGGCTCGGTCGCGTTCGCCTTCGGGGCCCGGCTGTCGCTGGTGGTCACCGTCCGCTCGGTGATCAGCGACATGCAGTTGAGACTCACGGACACCGAGCGGTCCGTGGTCCTGCACGGCCGCGAGCTGTGGGTGGAGGACGCGAGTGGGGTCATGCGGCATCCCGTTCCGCCGCCGGGTGAACTGCGCATGTCGTCCTACCTGGACATGGCCCGCGCGCTGAGGTCGGGAGCGGCCACCTGCCGCCACTCACCGCAGTCCACGAGGCTCCTGGCGGACTGTCTGGCACTGCTGCGGACATGAGGTCGCCGCTGCCGCTCCCGCCGTTCCCGGCATGTGAGAAGGGGACCAGGGGTGGCGGCGACACGTCATGGCAACCGCCCGCACTCCAAAAACCTGGACCGGCCCACGCTCCGGGAAAAGTATGGGACGTGGCGGATTTCGACGGTAAGAGCACGTCTTCACGTATGAATCGACGGAGGAGAACCAATGCCCATTGCGTCCGGGGAAACCATCAAGGCCCCCCGCTCGTGGACCCGCCCGGAAAACCATTACCTGGCCGTGCTGGAAGATCCGTGGTACCGCAACCTGGCTGTGCTCCAGGACATCGTCACGCACAGCACGACGGAATTCTGGACCGCCAAGGGCGCCCGCAACCTGCACCTCCCGGTCACCACCGGTTCCATCTCCAGCCCGATGGGCCGGGGCAGCGACAGCTCTCCGGTGGAGGTGGAGCTCGATGGCGTGCGCACCTACTTGGCGGACTCGATGCAGTTCATGCTGGAATTCGGCTGCCGAGTCGCGCCGCAGGGGGCGTACTACCTCATGCCGTCGTTCCGCGGCGAGCAGGCGGACCAGACGCATCTGTGCCAGTTCTTCCACAGCGAGGCGGAGATCCCGGGCGGTCTCGATGAGGTCATGGCGGTCGTCGAGGAGTATCTGAGGCACCTTGCCGCCTCGTTCCTCACCCACGGCCGCCAGATCGTCACCGAGATGGCCGGCACCGTGGAGCACCTGGAGATCCTGGCGGGCAGCAGCGCACTGCCCAGGGTCCCCTTCGAAGAGGCGGTCGACCTGCTCGCGGGCGAACCCGACACGGTCAACGTGCTGGAGCCGCAGTGCCGCAGCCTGACCCGCAAGGGGGAGCGGCTGCTCATGGACAAGTTCGGCGGATACGTCTGGCTGACGCATCCCGACCACCTCAGCGTCCCCTTCTACCAGGCGTTCGCGCCGGACGACCCGGCCAAGGCGTTGAGCGCGGACCTGCTCTTCGGTATCGGCGAGACGGTGGGTGCCGGCGAGCGGCACACCGATGTCGCCGACCTGCGGCGCGCACTCGCGCTGCATGAGGTCCCCGAAGACGCGTACCGGTGGTACGTGGACATGAACGCCCGGCACCCGCTGCGTACGTCGGGATTCGGACTCGGTGTCGAACGGTTCCTGCTGTGGGTCACCCGGCACGACGACATCCGCGATCTCGCCCTGCTGCTCCGCTTCAACGGAACGGACATCCTGCCGTGACCGGGTCACCTCCGCAGACGGACACATGCGACTCGTCGGCGGATTGCGACCGCTGTCCGCCACCCGGATTCAGTGATGCGACAGCCGGCGGACCGCCTCCCATGGAATGCGTCCGCCGCTGGACGCGAAGCGAGGACGACGCATCAGCAGCCGGACATTCCTGACCCGGAACACCTGTTGCCGGCCTTCCGCCCTCGGCCGGCCTTCCGCCGTGAGGAGCGAAGCGGGAGGCGCGGGTGCATGCCGGTGGTGAGAGCCCGTCCGCGCCGGGAACCGTCCCGGCGCGGACGGGACGACACCGCGGTCTCCCCGGGTCGGCCGGCGCGGCCGGCGGGCGTGTCGGCGGTGTCCCGGCCGCCGTGCTGCCGTACCCGAACTCCGCCCAGGCCGCCCACCCGGCAGACAGCCCCAGCCCGGAACGGTTGCGCCAGATGGACGTCCTGCCGGCCCCCGGGCTGTCCGGGCGGCCGTCATCAGCGCCGACGTGCCTGCGGCAGCTGCGGGAACGGAGGGCAGCCCCTTCTACAACGTTGATCGTTCACGCCCAGGTGCCGACGCCTTCGTTGCCGGCTGGCGGCGGCACCTGGACGGCGTGAAGCTTGGAGTTGAAGTGGCCGGTGGGAGACCGGAAGCGAAGTGAGTGCTGGAGGCGCCGTGGGCGGCCTGGTCGTCGTAGGGGTGGATGGCTCGTCGGCGAGTGACACCGCGGTGGTGCACGCCGCCAGGGAAGCCCAGCGACGTCGTGCGAAGCTCCATGTGGTGTATGCCTTCACCTGGCCGGTCAGGCCCATGTACGCACCACTGGACCCGGCACCGTTCACGAGCCTGGCGCACGACGCCGCACAGCGTGCCCAGGGTGTGGCGCCCGGGCTGGAGGTCGCCCATACCGTGATGATGGGCGATGCGGTATCGGTGCTGAAGGCTGAGTCGCGGGGCGCGGACCTGGTGGTCGTGGGCAGCCGGGGCACGGGGGGCTTCATCGGCATGCTGCTGGGTTCGACGGCGGTGTCCCTGGCCGCCCACGGCGAGTGCCCGGTGATGGTGGTCCGCGAGGAATCGGATGGCACCGGGCCGGTCGTGCTGGCCGTCGACGGCTCCGCCGAAGGCGAGAGAGCGGTCGAGTTCGCCTTCGGTGAGGCATCGTTGCGGAGAACCGGGATCAGCGCCGTGCACGCGTGGCTGCCGGACCACGCGCCGGCCGGTACGGGCGCGGAAAGTGCGGAACGTCTGCTGGCCCAGGCGGTCGCCGGTCGCGGGGAGAGGTATCCGGACGTCACGGTCGGACAGGAAGTGCTGAGTGGGGAAACCCGCGAGGTCCTGATCGAGGCGAGCAGGAACGCTCAGTTGATGGTGGTCGGAGCCAGGGGGCGCGGCGGCTTCTCCGGAATGCTGCTGGGTTCGGTGAGCCAAGCGCTGCTGCACCACGCGCACTGCCCGGTCGCCGTCGTCCGCGGGAAGGCGTGACCGGAACGGTGCGCGCGGCCGTCGGACGAAGACCACGCTGGAGGCCGCCGGGACCGACAGCGGACCCGCGCGGTACGGGATGCCGGTCGTGGGGTCCGCGTCCAGCCATGTGACGTCTTCCGAGCGCTCGTTGGCCGCGTACAGGCACGCGCCGGACGGGTGCAGGGCGAGATCGCGTGGCCATCGCCCTCCGCACGGGACCGTCGCGACCGGCTCCGCATGCTCGCCGGCCGCGTCGAGAGCCAGGACGGTGATGGTGTCGGTGCCTCGTACCGCCGTCCACAGGTGGCGGCCGTCGGGCGAAACGACCGGCGCCGACGGGGAGACGTTGCGGTGGGTGCCGTCCGGGAGCGGGGCGAGGGGCAACGAGGTGACGTTGCCGGAGCCGTAGTTGGCGGTGAGCAGGTGTCCGCGCACGACCGTGTGAGGGGTGGACCGCCACGGGGACACCGAGCGGGTACGGCATCGATGACGCCGGTCTCGGTCGGTGCTCCCGTTGCCGGGTCCACGGCCACCGCGTTCTCCGTCCTTGCCCGCGCGAAGCCCGACGCTGACCAGCGTCGCCCTCGTCGCCGGGTCGGGCGATGCGGACGCGCGGGCGGGTCAGCAGGATGGCCCCGGGTCCGGCCCTGATGACGGACCTTTCCCGGTTGAGGACCGCGATGCGGTCGAGTCGCGAGCGGGCTCGGATCTTGCGACAGTGGCAGGAGTGACCGGTGATGCCGGATGCCAGAGCCGAGCCGGCTGGCCACTGTCGTCGCGGACGACGGTGAGCCAGGAGGAAGGACAGGCGCATGAAGGCGTTCGTGATGAAGGAGATCGGTCGGGTGGGCTTCATGGAGAAGCCCGTCCCGGAGCCGGGGCCGGGCGACGCCGTGGTCCGGACGGCCAGGGCCCTGATCTGCACATCCGATTCCCACACCGTTCACGGCGGCATCGGCCCACGGGAGAACCTGACACTGGGCCACGAAGCGGTGGGCACGGTGCACGCCGTGGGCAGTGAGGTGAAGGACTTCCGGCCCGGCGACCGGGTGCTGGTCGGCGCCATCACCCCCGACTGGGGGGACCTGGCCGCTCAGAACGGGGACCCGTCGCAGTCAGGAGGACCGCTCGGAGGGTGGAAGTTCGCGAACCACAAGGACGGGGTTTTCGCCGACTACTTCCACGTGAACGATGCCGACGCCAATCTCGCGAAGATCCCCGACGGCGTCAGCGATGACGTGGCGGTCTACTGCGCCGACATGATGTCGACGGGATTCATGGGAGCCGAGAAGGGGGACATCCCGCTCGGCGGGACCGTGGCCGTGCTCGCGCAGGGACCGGTGGGCCTGATGGCGACGGCGGGGGCCAGGCTCCGCGGCGCCGGCCAGGTCATCGGTGTCGAATCGGTCGCCAGCCGGCAGAAGCTCGCGCGCGAGTACGGCGCCGACGAGATCGTCGACTTCACCAGCGAGGACGTTGTCGAACGGATCCACGAGCTGACCGGGGGCCAAGGGGTCGACACCGCCATCGAGGCACTGGGCGCGGACATCACCTTCCAGACCGCGGTGAAGATCACCAAGCCGGGCGGCACGATCTCCAACATCGGCTACTTCGGCGAGGGCGAGTTCGTACGCATCCCCCGCGTCGAATGGGGCGTCGGCATGGCGGACAAGACGATCGCGACAGGGCTCTGCCCCGGCGGCCGGCTCCGCATGGAACGGCTTCTGCGCGTGCTGCTGGCGAAGCGCGTCGACCCCACGCGCATGACCACCCACACGTTCCATTTCGACGACATGGACCGGGCTTTCGAGGTCGCGGACAAGAAACTCGAAGACGTCGTGAAGGTGCTGATCACCTTTTAGGTGACGTCTTTCCGGACCTACACGCCGCGCCGGACGGTGCTCTCGGCGCTGCGGAAGCGAGGAGCCATGCACGATCCCGATCCTCCGTTCCGTCCGGTCCGCAGACGGGAGGGCTACCTGCCGTTGGAGGACCTCGGCCTCATCGGGGACGGTTCGACGGCCGCGCTGGTAGGCCTGGACGGATCGATCCCATGGATGTGCCTTCCCCGGTTCGACTCCGACCCCCTGTTCTGCGGCCTGCTGGACACCGCACGAGGAGGGCACTTCACCCTCACGCCGGAGGACCTGGTGGAGGCCCGGCAGCGCTATGAGTCCGACACCGGCGTACTGACGACCGAGATGCGCAGTGCGACCGGTCTGGTGCGGGTCACCGACGCGCTGGCCCTGCGGCCCGGCGCCGACCTCACCGACGACCTTCCTGCCGGGCGGCGCGAACTGGTGCGGTCGGCCGTGGTCCTGTCCGGGCACGTCCGGCTGCGGGTGGACCTGGAGCCGCGCGGCGGCGGCACGGCGCAGGCGCTGTTCAGCGGCCTGGGACTGAGGCCCGCGCGGCGGCCGGACCTGCGCCTGCACCTGCGCTCCAACCGGCCTCTGACCGGCCTGCACAGCGTCCACGACCTCAGCCAGGGCGAACACCTCGACCTCGTCCTGTCCTCGGGCCGCTTCCATCGCCACCACCGGTTCCAGGTCGACGCGTTGCTGGCGGACACCGTCGAGGCGTGGCGGCGCTGGATGAAGCACTTCGACTACTCCGGTCCCCAGGAGGCACTGGTCCGGCGTGCCGCCATCACCTTGAAGCTGTGCGACGACTGGGCCAACGGCGCCCTGGTCGCGGCCCCCACGTCCTCCCTGCCCGCGCCGGTCGGGGGAATCCGCAACTGGGACTACCGCTACGCCTGGATCCGGGACGCTGCCTACGCCGTGTTCGCCCTGCGGCGCATCGGCTTCACCGGCGAGGCGGACGCCTTCCTCGGCTGGGTCCTCGACGCCGTCGAGCAGAGCCGCAGCCCCCGGATCATGTACAACCTCGACGGCGGCCCCGTACCCGACGAGATCGAGGACCCCGAGTTGGAGGGGTACCGCCGTTCCGCCCCGGTGCGGTGGGGCAACGGCGCGGCCGACCAGCGCCAGCACGACGTCTACGGCGAGATCCTGGACTGCGCCGACCAGTGGCTGCGCACCGACCAGTGGCTGCGCGCGGGCAGGCAGGTGCAGCCCGCGCTGTGGGCGGGCCTGGCGGGGCTGGCCGACACCGCGGAGCAGGCGTGGCGCCGGCCGGACCAGGGAATCTGGGAGGTGCGCAGCGACGGCCGGGTGTTCACCTACTCGGCCGCGATGTGCCAGGTGGCCCTGGACCGGGCCGCGGCCATCGGCGAACGGCTCGGCCTGCCCGGGCCGACCACGGCCTGGCGTGCCTCGGCCGAACGGCTGCGCCGGCTCATCCTGGAGGAGTCCTGGGACGAGGACGCGCAGACGCTGAGCGCACACTTGAACGGCGGCGGCGTGCTGGACGCGAGCTTGCTCGCGCTCCCGATGCGTCGGGTGGTACCGGCCGACCACCCGCGGATGGCGGCGACCACCACGGCCATTGCCGAGCGCCTGTCGGCCGGCGACGGGCTGCTCCACCGCTATCTGCACCATGAATCAGCCGACGGCCTGCCCGGCGACGAGGGCGCCTTCGTGCTGTGCAGCTTCTGGCTGGCCGACAACCTGACCGCCCAGGGCCGGATCGAGGAGGCCGAGGAGCTGTACGCCTCGCTGTGTGCCCGTGCGAGCCCGCTCGGACTGCTGCCGGAACAGATCGACCCCACGTCGGGGGAGTTCATGGGCAACTTCCCCCAGGCGTTCAGCCATATCGGGATCATCGCCAGTGGCGTGAATCTCGCCCGGGCGAAGGCAGGTGCTCGCGCATGATCGATCGGCTCGCCGTCTTCGGCGCGACGGGAGACCTCACCGCTCGCTACCTCCTGCCGGCCCTGGCCGCCCTGCGGGCCGCGGGGCACGTCCGCGACGGCTTCCGGTTGACCGGCGCGAGCAGGGAGGACTGGGACAGCGACCAGTACCGCGGATGGATCACCGACCAGCTCGACCGCCACGGCGGCTCCCACCCCGCCGGTGTCAGGAAGGCCGTCGCGGCCTCGGCCCACTACCGGCGGGCCGACGTCACCAACTCCGAGGACGTCGCCGCGGTCGTCGCCGGCGACGACCCGATCGCCGTCTACCTGGCCCTCCCGCCGGCGCTCTTCCCGCACATGGTCACCGCCCTGCACGAGGCGGGCCTGCCGCAGGGCAGCCGCATCGTGCTGGAGAAGCCGTTCGGCGAGGACTTGGCGAGCGCCCGGGAACTGAACCTGCTGCTCGCCGGTCTCGTGCCCGAGCAGGCGGTGTTCCGGGTCGACCACTTCCTCGCCATGACGACCGTCCAGAACGTGCTCGGAAGCCGGCTCGCCAACCGGGTGCTGGAGCCCATCTGGAACAGCACCCACATCGCGGAAGTGGAGATCGTCTGGGACGAGACCCTCGCCCTGGAAGGCCGGGCCGGTTACTACGACGGCGTCGGCGCGCTGAAGGACATGGTGCAGAACCATCTGCTGCAACTGCTGTGCCTCGTGGCCATGGAGCCGCCGATCACCCTCGGCGAGCGGGATCTGCGCGACCGCAAGGTCGACGTGCTGCGGTCCGTGCGGCTCCTGACCGACTACGACGTCGTGCACCGCACGCGCCGCGCACGGTACCTGTCCGGCCGGATCGGCGACCACGCCACTCCCGCCTACGTCGACGAGGAGGGCGTGGATCCCGGGCGGCGCACGGAGACCTTCGCCGAGGTCGAACTGGAGCTGGACAGCTGGCGCTGGTCCGGGACGACGTTCCGGCTGCGCAGCGGCAAGGCGCTCGGACGGGACCGCAAGGAGGTCGCCGTACGCTTCCGCTCCGTTCCCCACCTGCCCTTCGGCCACGAGGGAGAGGCCCTGCCCAACGTCCTGCGGTTCGGACTGGAGCCGGAAGGGATGACCCTCGACATGACGGGCATCGGCGCACGCGCCCAGGCCCTGACCCAGCTCTCGCTGACCGCGCGGATGGAGCCGCCCGACCTGCCCGCCTACGGCCGGCTCCTGCTGGACGTCATGAACGGCGATCCGGCCCTGTCCATCCGTGGCGACGAGGCGGAAGAGGCATGGCGGGTGCTGACACCCGTCCTGAGCGCATGGGAGAACAACCTCGTCCCACTGGAGGAGTATCCGGCCGGATCCGACGGACCTCCTCCCCGGCCGCACGAGGGCGCACAACGGCGGCGCAGCGACCTGCTGCATCCCGAAGCGCTACCCGATGATGGACCGCACTGAGCATCGGCCCCCGTGCGTCGTGGTCACCGGCGTCGCAGGGATCGGCAAGACCACGGTGGCCCGTCTGCTGGCACAACGGCTGGCCGTTCCCTTCGCGGATGGCGATGACTTCCACTCCCCTGCCCACATCGCCAAGATGTCGGCCGGCACGCCGCTCGACGATGCCGACCGCCGGCCCTGGCTGGAGTCCATCGGCCGCTGGTTGCACGAGCACGATGTGGCGGGCACCGGTGCGGTGGTCGCGTGCTCCGCACTCAAGCGACGCTACCGGGACACCCTGCGAACGGCCTGCCCGGACGCCTTCTTCCTGCACCTGACGGCCGACCGCGAGCTGCTGGCGAGCCGGCTCCGGCGACGCCACGGCCACTTCATGCCGGGCTCGCTGCTCGACTCGCAGCTCGCCACGCTCGAGCCCCTCGAACCGGACGAGCGAGGAGCCCAGCTCGACGCCGCACCGACCCCCGGCGCCCTCGCCGACCTGGCCGCAGACCTTCTGGCACGACAGCTGTAGTGCCAACCACAACGAGAAGCCCACCGGCAGCTAGCCGCGCCCTTGTGGTGCGGATGTGGTGTGCAGCCCGCGCACTGGTCTAGACAACAAACAACCCCCGGGTCTATGACCTGGGGGTTTCTCAAAGAGCGGGTGACGAGAATCGAACTCGCGCTCTCAGCTTGGGAAGCGATGGTGCTTCGGCGCCCGGACAGGCTGTGACCTGGGCGTATGCAATCTGGTGATGTTTACGTGTGGGCGGGATGACACCGCTGTTGGCCGCAGTCGTCCGTCCTTAAGGGCACGCCAAGGGCACGACCACCTTAATACTCCAGCCGTAGACGTGGATCTTCATGAACAGGCTCTTGCCCGTAAGGATCAGCCCCAGGGCTCAGGTGCCGGCCACGAGCGAACCAACGGCCGAGTACGCATGCCTCACGCCGTCAGCGGTTCCCGGCCGTCAGTCAGGCGGCGTCGGCGGAGGCGGGTGAAGGCGGTGGGGCTGGGGCGGTGCGGGAGAAACTCCTTGATCCGTTGCGCGCATTCACGTGGGCTTGCCGTGCTGGTGTCGCACTCCAGGTCGTAGTCACCGTGGCCGTGGACCAGGTCGTACTGGTGCGCCGCGAGGCCCGGCGGGCGGTCGCCCCTGGCCAGTTCGCGGCGGGCAAGCTCGTCCAACGGGCAGTGGACACCGACGAACAGCACGTCCTCAGGCCGTAGCAGTGTCAGGCAGTCGAGCAGCCGCCACGGTTCGCTCAGCACATGGTCGACCACGATGTCGTTGCCCGCCTCGGCCATGGCCGCAATCGAGCGGTGGAAGCCCATCCTGGTCCGCCGCAGCGCGGCATCGAGTTCCTCCGCCCCCAGCTCCCGCTTACTGCGCATCGCGTTGAAGCCGTCGACCGCCATGTGGAAGAAGACACCATCGTCCAGGATGTCCAAAAGCTCCCTGGCGATGCTCGACTTCCCCGAGCTGGAGGTGCCATTGAGGAAAATGATCCGACCAGATGCCATATCGGCATGATCACACGTTGTCCGCTGACTGCCGGGACCTATGCGCGGGCGGGGCTACCTTGAACGAGCATGAACGCTGCTGAATGAGACGGAAACTGAGACGGAGCCCGCGCATAACTCGGGTGACGGTTGGTTGCAGTCGGCGCTAGCGTGCGGCGGTGATCAGCAATGAGGGAGTACGTCTGGGTGTGGAGGCCGCACGTCGCCTGGCACAGACGGGCCTCTATGAGTTCGAGCCGGGGCTGACGGACGCCGAGTTCACGCGCATCGAGCGCGAGTACGGCTTCGAGTTCGCGGACGACCATCGAGCATTTCTTGCGGCCGGGCTCCCGGTCAACGTCCCTCCAGAGGACGGGCAGACCTGGTCCAGGCCCTGGCCGGAGTGGCGCGGCGGCGATCTGGACGGCTTGCGTCGACAGCTCGACTGGCCGGTCGAGGGTGTTCTGCTCGACGTTGAGCACAACGAGTTCTGGTACGAGGGCTGGGGCGAGCGTCCAGCCGACGGGGCGGCGGCACTGGCTACGGCGCGGCATCATCTGGCGGAGGCGCCGGTGCTGGTGCCCGTGTATGCCCACCGATACCTGCCTGCCGGCCGGGGAAGCTTCGGGCATCCGGTGCTCTCAATGTGGCAGACCGACATCATCTATTACGGCCTGGACCTGGCCGACTACATGCGCCAGGAGTTCGACGAGGCGCGGGGCGAGGTCGACGAGAGCTGGAACCCGCGAGCAACGGTGCCCTTCTGGCGGGATCTCCTATGACTCCTCGGAGTACACGGACAGCGGCGGGAGCGCTCAGCTTGGGAAGCCGCGGACACCGAGTACCAGTTGTAGGGGCTGACCTGCTGGAACGGTCTGTTCCTGACCCTGCAGACTCGGCAGCTTTCACCGTGATTCCCCGCTGTTCCCCGCTCGATCTGGTGCGCTCGTGGTGCGCTGGGCGGCCATGGGTGCCGCACTCTTGCACACCGGACACAGTTGAGAAGCTGTTGTTCTATCGATCGTGAGTGCGGTGTGATCGAAAGTGGCCATCGGGGCCGGTGATTCTGGCGTGGCGGAGCATGAAGACAGGGGGTCTCCGGCACGCGTCTTTGGGTTCCGCGTCGAGCCGACCCCCGGTCGCAGACGCATGTCAGCCGTCGCCTGGTCCGGGATCCGGGGTTGTCCTCGATCACCGTACGCAACTCCTGAGAACCAGGACATAACAAGGTGAGGTTCCGCACCGGATACGCCGGCGCGGAACCTCACCTTGAAGAACGGTTCACCCGGTCCGGTTCATTGCCACGGTGTGCGGCTGATCAGTCCTTGCTCAACGCGACCACGGCGGTCTGCGTCACCGTCACGGTCTGGCCGTAGTGCGGGTCCTGGGCCTGAGCCTGGGCCTGCACCTCGACGTCGCCCTTCTGGAACGGGGTGGTTCCGGTGGGCGCGGCCGTCGCGGTCCAGGTGACCGGGGCGCCGGGCTCGCAGGCCACCTTGGTGGCGTAGGAGCCCTTGATGAGGATGCGGTGGGCGACCTGCGTGACAGTGCCGGAGACGTTCACCTGGGTCGGCTCGTTGCAGCTGACGGTGCCGCCGATGGTGGCCTTGCCGTTCAGGTAGCTCGCCGTGCCCTTGACGTCGATGGCGACGCCCAGGTCGAGCGCAGCCGGCGGCGCCGGGTTGTTGATGTGGATCTCGCCGCGCAGCGCGGCGGTGCCGCCCTCACAGTGCTGCTCGTAGGTGGCGTCGAGTTTCTGCACATAGCCGTTCGGGCCGAAGACCACGTCTGCGACGGAAAACGATCCGGTCAGCGTGTTGCACCCGCGTCCGTTGCCGTCGATGGAAAGGCCGGGCTCCGCGGCCTCGTTGAACGGATAGCGGGTGGCGCCGGTGTAGTCACCGGGCGCGAGCTGTTGCCCGGCGGGAGCAGCGAGATCGAGGTACCACCAGTCACCGTTGGCGCCATCGACGCTGACGGAGATGTGGTTGTCGTCGCTCGAACCGTTGACGTTGAGGGTATCGCCGGCGGCCGGCGAGTAGGAATACGACTGGCCGCCGCTGATGTAGTCACCCGCGTCGCCGCTGAAGCTCATCGAGCCGGACGATACGGTCAGTGCCTGCGCTTCGGGCCCGTGCAGCAGGCCGGTGCTCGCACCGGCGAAGGCCAGAGTGAGCGCGAGCGCGGTGGCAACTCGGGTGAAGGCGCGGTTGGGCACGCGAAGGTTCAAGGGTCCCCCTGGGACGTGTGGACAGAGGAATGCGAGTGGAGGCGAACTTCGAGGACACCTCCCTACATGCACTCAGCGCACAGCGGATGCCCAGATGTCACAGGTTGCACGCATGTCGCTTCTCACGCGTCGAGTTGGACCGGCGTGCACAACCCTTGGTCAGTGTCGTGAGTCTTCCATGCCCCGTACGTACGTCGGGCGGCGACCACCATCCACTGAACCGCTCCCGGTTCGGTAGGGACGGCAGGACACGAGCCTGCGACACCCACTTTACGAGTTGGTGAGTGATAGCGGGTGAGGCATCGTGTTTGGCAGCTGGCATGATCCGGATGGCGATCACGGTCAATCGAGCGGTGCTGGCGCATCAGCTGTTCACGGGGATCACTCGGCGTCATCTCGCGGAGTTGATCAAGGAGTTGGCGGTGCCTGGCAGGCCGGCCTTGAGCGTTGCCGCCATGCTGCACGAGACGGGGCCAGGAAGCGGGCGGAGGGTGTCGGCGCCCGTCACCGTGCGAAGAGATCACCGCCCGACAAAAAGGCCCAGGTCTCTGACCTGGGTCTTTAGCTTGGAGCGGGTGACGAGAATCGAACTCGCACTCTCAGCTTGGGAAGCTGAGGTGATCTGGGGCTAGCTGGGGGACTGACCTGGGGAGGAAGGGACTCGACGCCTGGAGGCGAGTTCCTCGACTCCCCGGTGTTCCCCGCGGTTCCCCGTACGATCTGGCACGCGTCTGGCACGACCTCTCCGTCCCGAACTCTCGGCGGGATGGTCACTGAGGTTTGCTGGGCTGATCAATCGGCCGTAGACGGCTGCTGAGAGTCATCTGTGGTCGTTGGGGTTGCTGTACTTCCGTGCTGTACGGTTTCAGTCCTTTGGCGGTCATGGACGAGTTTATGGCGGCTGGTGGCGGTGTGGGTGTCATCGAAGAAGTGCACGCGCTGGGTGCCGGTGCTCTCCAGCAGAGGGACGGTTCTGCGGGTGGCGTAGTTTCCTGTCGTCCGGTCACCGGCGTCACCCTGCCGTACAACCGTTCGTTCCCTTGGGCGGTCTCCTGTGGCGCAGCCCTGATCTGAACGGCAGATGTCCGTGGGCTGAAGCGGTACGAAAGGACGGACGTATGCGCAGTGTTCGAAGGCTGGCCGTGCTGGCCACCGTGACGGCCATGTCGATGGGCGCGGTCGTCCTGGGTGCGGGCTCTCCCGCCGGTGCGGTGCCGAACCCCAAGGCGTCGGCGGCCGGCAGGTCGGCCGACTTCAACGGGGACGGCTACGGTGACCTCGCCGTCGCGGCGAAGGGGTACATGACGGTGATGTACGGGACGAAGACAGGTCTCAGTGCTT
>NZ_PQSU01000044.1 GCF_002920615.1 Streptomyces sp. Ru62 | reverse complement strand
CCCGGGGTCGTACCGCTCGGCGTGTCGGGGCGTGGGGGGCAGGTGGGCGGCTCAGGCCGCCCGGACGTCCCGTTCGGTCACCGTGTGCGCGCAGGCGCGCCGGGCCGTCGACCGGCGCCGGCGCAGGAAGCGCGGCAGCGGCACGGCGAGGTTGACGAAGCCCTCCGCCTGCATGGCGGCGAAGCCGATGCGGGGCAGGTCGGCGGAGGCCCGGTAG
Source organism: Streptomyces sp. Ru62 (assembly GCF_002920615.1). Lineage (GTDB taxonomy): Bacteria > Actinomycetota > Actinomycetes > Streptomycetales > Streptomycetaceae > Streptomyces. Next base: position 58,898 of record NZ_PQSU01000044.1, on the reverse strand, counting down.
ACCACGAACCGCGGTTCCCAGCGTGGCTGGAACTTGGCGTTGAACTTGTACAGCGACTCGATCTGGAACCAGCGCGAGAGGAACACCAGCAGCCCGCGCCAGGCGCGCAGCACCGGGCCGGCGCCGATCTTCTCGCCGCGGGCGAGGGCGGAGCGGAACATCGCGAAGTTCAGCGAGACCCGGGTGATGCCGAACCTCGGAGCGGCCTGCAGGGCGGCGACGATCAGCAGTTCGTTCATGCCCGGGTCGGCGCCGCGGTCGCGGCGCATCAGGTCCAGCGACACGCCGTCCCTGCCCCAGGGCACGAAGTGGAGGATCGCCTTCAGGTCGCCGTACTCACCGGGTTCGTCGTCCTGCTTGTGGGCGGTGGCGATCAGGCAGTCGCCGTCGGCAGGGTCGCCGATGCGGCCGAGCGCCATGGAGAATCCGCGCTCGGTGTCCGTGCCGCGCCAGTCCTCCGCCGCCAGGCGGATCCGCTCCAGCTCGGCCTCGCCGACGTCACGGATGCGCCGTACCCGGGTTTCGTAGCCGGCCCGCTCGATGCGCTTGACCATCTGGCGCACGTTGCGCATCGCGCGTCCGGCGAGCGAGAAATCCGCCACGTCGACCACCGCCTCGTCGCCCAGTTCCAGGGCGTCCAGGCCCGTTTCGCGGGTCCACACCTCGCCACCGGTCTCCGAGCAGCCCATCACCGCGGGCGTCCACGAGTGGGCCCTGGCCTCGTCCATGAAGCGCTCGATGGCGCCCGGCCAGGCCTCGACGTCGCCGATGGGGTCGCCGCTGGCGAGCATCACGCCGGACACGACCCGGTAGGTGACCGCGGCCTTGCCGCTCGGCGAGAACACGACGGCCTTGTCGCGGCGCAGCGCGAAGTGGCCGAGCGAGTCGCGCCCGCCGTGCTTCTCCAGCAGCGCGCGCAGCTTGACCTCGTCGTCCTCGGTGAGACGGGCGGCCGGGTGCTCCGGGCGGAAGGCCAGGTAGATCGTGGTGACGGCGGTGATCCAGCCGAGGGCGCCGAGGGAGAAGGCGACCGTCCAGGAGGTGTTGCCCTGGTAGTCGACCGGGCCCTCGAAGCCGGCCAGGCCGTAGATGACGTGCGTCAGCCGGTCGGCCAGGCTCGGGTCGCCGATCGTCCGGTGCGGGTGGACGCTGACGATGACGAGACCGAGGGCGAGGGAACCGGCGCTCATGAGCACGAAGTTGGCGAGCGCGCGCCACCTGCTGCGCGGGTCCGGCAGGGCCGCGAACTGGTCGCGGTGGCGCAGCAGCGGTACCAGCAGCGCGACTGCGATCAGCATGCCCACGACCGAGTGCCGGTACGCGAACTGCGCCACCGCACCCGCCGGAAGCAGCGCGACCGCCGCACGCCACGCCCGGCGCTTGCGCCGTTTGAGCCCGTGCGCGAGCAGCAGCAACAGCACGCCCGCGCTGAGCGAGAGCGCCGCCGCGAACGGCCCGAAGGAGCCTGGCAGCACCTCCGCCATGGCGTGCATACGGCTGTGACGGAAGCGCGGGAACACACCCGCGGCGATGTCCAGGGCGCCCACGAGCGCGGCGGCCCTGCCGACCACGGCGGGAACGGCCTCGGGGCGCGGGCCGCGCAGTATGCGCCGCGCCAGGCTTGATCGGCCCGGAACCCCGCCCGACATTTCCCCATCTATCCTGACAGACATCGCATCCCGTAGTTCTGCGAGAGACCTTGAACCCGGGCCCGATCGGGCATCCGGCGACATTGCGCCCTCTAGGACGGTGTCTCGGGGAGAGAGGTTCACTCCCCACCGGAAAGTCGGGTCAAAGGCCAAGGAAAGCCCCGGGCAAGCCCTCGCAACGTCGCGCGGGCACGCCACGGGCGGAAAGCACAGGTAGGAAACAGCCCATGGGTCTCACGAGCAACAAAGTGCTGGTGCTGGCGATTGCGATCGCCGTCGCGCTGTTCATCGGCACGGTATGGCTGTGGCCGCGCCTGGCCCGCCCGGACTGGCGGGCCGTCAGCGGGCGGGTCGGTCTGCTGCTCTTCACCCAGGTCGCCCTCTTCGCCGGCGTCGGGCTCGCCGCCAACCAGGCCTTCGGCTTCTATGCCAGCTGGGCGGACCTGTTCGGCCAGGAGACCGACCAGGGGATCGTCGTCGACCACTCGGCCAACGGCAGCACCGGCGGCCCGCTCCAGGTGGTCTCCACCTCCGACGTGCCGGGCGTGAGCGCCGCGCGGCCGGAGACCGGCGGGCAGATACAGAAGGTCGACATCGTGGGCCGTACGACCCACATCGTCACACCGGCGTACGTGTACCTGCCGCCGGAGTACTTCCAGCCGCAGTACCGCACGCGTACGTTCCCGGTGGCGGTCGTGCTGACCGGCTACCCGGGAACCGCGCGGGCGCTGGTGGACAAGCTGAACTACCCGAGCACGGCGCAGCGGCTGGCCAAGGACGGGCGGGTGCAGCCGATGATCCTGGTGATGCTGCGGCCGACCGTGGCACCGCCGCGGGACACCGAGTGCGTCGACGTGCCGGGCGGGCCGCATGCGGAAACGTTTTTCGCCAAGGATCTGCCGGAGGCCGTCCTCGGGCACTACCGGGCCGGCAAGCGGCCGGGCAGCTGGGGCGTCGTCGGCGACTCCACGGGCGGCTACTGCGCCCTCAAGCTCGCCATGCACCACCCGAACGTGTACGCGGCCGGCGCGGGCCTCTCGCCGTACTACAAGGCGCTGATCGACCCGACCACCGGTGACCTCTTCCACGGCGACGGCAAACTGCGGAACCGCGCCGACCTGTTCTGGCTGCTGGAGCACGACGAGGCGCCGGACACCTCGTTGCTCGTCACCAGCAGCAAGGTCGGCGAGCACAACTACAAGTCCACCATGAAGTTCATCCGGCAGGTCCAGGCCACGAATCTGACCCGGATCTCGTCGATCATCCTCGGCAGCGGCGGGCACAACTTCAACACCTGGCGGCGCGAGATCCCGCCGACGCTCCAGTGGCTCAGCGGACGGCTCACCGACCGCTGAGCCGTCCTGGCCCTGACGTCCCGTGAAGCCCACGGTGTGGCCGTGTTTTTACGGGGCGGGGGCCCACGATTCGCCTACGCGCGGTAAGTTTCTGGCCATGCCACGTGGACGCCACCGCCATTCCCCGCCTCTGCACCGGCTGTTGCCCCCGTCGGCGATCGCCGGCGTCTCCGTCGCCTGCGCGCTGGGTCCGTGGGCGTTCTCCGAGGTCACCGTGTTGCGCGCGCTGGCCGCGGCGGCCGCCGCGACGGCGGTCCTCGGCGCGGTCGTGATGCGCCGCTGGGACGCGCAGGCGGGCAAGCAGGTCGCCGAACTCACACGCGCGCGTGCGGGCGACGAGTGGCGGTTCGAGGAACGGGTCGCCGAACTGGAGACCGACCTGGAGGAGTCCCGCGAGCTGCGCGCGAAGCTGGAGCAGCGGCTGCGCGCCAAGCGGGCGGAGCTGGCGGGCCTGCGCAACGAGCACGCGGCCCTGCTGCGCCGGTACGCCACGGCGGAGACCGAGCGCGCCAGCGCCCTGGAGGGACGGCGGCTGCTGGAGATCGAGGCGGCGGTGCCCGAGCCGGAGCCCGCGCCTTCGTCGTCGCCCGCGCTGCCGCCGGCGCGCAGCGCCGAGCCCGCGGCCGCCGCGGGTCAGGAGGCGTCCGGCACCGAGGAGCGGCCGGCGGTGTTCTCGCCCGGGGGCGCCGAGCTGTACCGGCGGGCGCTGACGGCCATGGCGCGGTTCGACAGCGAGGGTCCGGGACAGGGGGAGGCCGGGGTCGAGACCGACGCCGAGACCGGTGCCGGGAAGGACGCCGAGGGGGACGAGCCCGGGGTGGCGGAGGTCCGGGGTGCGCGGCTTGAGCCCGCGGAGTCCGCTGCCGCTGCGGAGTCCACTGCCTCCGCGGAGTCCGCTGACGCCACCGGGTCCGCTGACGCTGGTGAGGCGGCCGATTCCGCCGGGTCCGTTGCCGTCGCGTCGCAGACGTCCGAGCCGGAGGCTCACTCGGCTCCCGAGGATGCCGCCGCGGAGGCCGCGGTCGCCAAAGGAGAACCCGCAGCGGACGGCGTGAAGGAGGGCGCCGGTCCGGCGCCGGCCACCGAACTCGCGCGTCCCGTGGGCCGGCCGCCCGCCGGGCACTTCACCGTGCCGACCGCGGTGGCCGTCGTACCGGCGGCGCCCGTGCGGCGCCCGGTGGTCGAGGGCGGCTTCGACTTCTTCGGCACCCAGAAGGGCGCGCCGAAGGCCACGCTGGACTCCGTGCAGAACGAGGACCTCGCCGATGTCGTCGGCCCCGAGGCGCTCGCCGTGCACAAGGCCGAGTCCGAGGCCGGGTTCAAGGCCGCCGACGCGCGCTCCCGGGGGGTCGGCCAGGTCATCGACCTGACCGCGCACGACGAGACCGAGCAGATCGACATCCAGGGGCTGCGCAGCGCGGCCTCCTGAGCCGACGTCAGCCGTACGGACCGAGCACCGGGCCCGGCCTTCCCACGAGGGGAGCCGGGCCCGAAGCGTCGGCCGAGGGGCCGGACCTGTCAGCCGGTGCGTGGGTCCCACGGGGTCGCGCCAGGGCAGCTCGTGTGTCGGTCCCACAGGGTCGCGCCAGGGGAGCTCGTGTGTCGGTGCCACGGGGCGTATCGGTCAGCCGGTGTGCAGGTCCGGTGGGTTGCGCCGGTCAGCCGGTGTGTCGGTCGCACGGGGGGCGCGCCGGTCAGCCCGTGTGCAGGTCCGCGGGGTAGCGCCGGTCAACCCGTCTGTCGGTCCCACGGGGCAGCGCCGGGCAGCCCGTGTGCCGTTCCGGTGGACGGTGCCGGTCAGCCGGTGGTCATCCAGCGGTCCGGGAGGGCGTCCCGGCGGCCCGTGCGGGATCTCTCCGCCTGCTCGTCCAGGAGCCGTGCGGCCTCCTCCGCGCCCCGGAGCCGGGCCGTCACGGTCTTGTTCGCGCCGGTGTCCACGCGGACGTCGGCGAGCCCCCAGCACCGCTCCCAGGGCCCCTGGGTGAGCCGTACGCTCTGCACCTTGGCGTGCGGGACGAGCGAGAGCCGGCGGCACAGCAGGCCGCTCCGGGCGGCGAACACCGCGCCGGTGACCGCGAGCCCGTGCCCGCGCCACCACAACGGCACGCACCACCGGGCCCGGCGCGGCACCCGCGACAGCTCCCGGGGCACGGTCACACCGGGCAGCACGCGCGCGACGACGGTTTCGGCGACCGCGCGCGGGGCGACGGGGATCAGCACGGAGTTGGCGGATCCGGCCACGTCCAGTTCCACCCGCACCCAGCCCGGCCACCGCCACAGCAGCGGCTCCACGATCCGCACGGTCTGGACCCGGCCGGGCGGCACCGTCTCGTGCGTACGGTCGAGCAGCCCGTGGTCGATGCGGAGCCCGTCCGGGGACTCGCTCACCGTCCAGTCGAACTCCGCGACGAACCGGCCCACGCTGCTCGCCCCGGCCGCGCCGACCAGGGGCAGGGCGGTCCCGACGACCGTCCACGGGCTGTGGGTGATGAGCCACAGCACGGTCGGGACCACCAGGGCGGCGCACAGCGAGCCCCAGGTGGCGCCGGTCAGCACCAGGGAGCGTGCCAGCACGCGCGGGGGCACGCGCAGCAGTACGCGCGCCGGTGCCTCTCCGACCTCGTGCGCCGTCTCGGGCGCGAAACCCGCCGCACGCGCGAGCAGTTCCGCGCGTAGGGCGCGCGCCTCCCGCTCGCCCAGGAAGGCCAGCTCGTCCTTGCGCTCGGCACCGACGACGTCGATCCGCAGCTTCGCGACGCCCGCCACGCGCGCGAGGAGCGGACGCGAGACGTCCACGGCCTGGACGCGCTCCAGCCGGATGTGCGCGGTGCGCCGGAACAACAGCCCGGTGCGTATGCGCAGTTCGGTGTCGGTGACCGCGTAATGCGTGAACCACCAGGACAGGAAGCCGTAGAGCCCGGCCGCCGGAACCAGTACCGCGAGCCCCAGCAGGAGCACGGTGCCGGTCAGCCGGTCGAGCTGTTCCTGCGCGCCGTTCGGGTCGTGCGCGGCCCAGCCGGCCAGTACGGCGAGCGGCGCCCACGCCCGGCGGAAGGGCGTGACCGGGTGCAGCCGGCGCTCGGTGACGGGCGGGCGCCGCGGTGTGCCGTCGTGAGGTACGCCGTCGTGAGGCGTCGCGCTGTCCGGTGTGCCGCCGGCCGGTGTGCCGTCGCCAGGTATGCCGTCGGTGCCGTCGGGGGAGGTCACAGCCCCGCCGATCGTGCCTCGCCCAGCTCGGTCAGCCGGTCACGCAGGCGTTCCGCCTCGGCCGGGTCGAGGCCGGGGATGGTCGCGTCGGTCGCGGCGGCGGCCGTGTGCAACTGCACCGTGGCCAGCCCGAAGCGCCGCTCCAGCGGTCCCGAGGTCACCTCCACCAGCTGCATCCGCCCGTACGGCACAACCGTCTCCTCACGCCACAGGACACCCCGGCTGATCAGCAGGTCGTCGGCGCGCTCGGCGTACCGCCACGAGCGCCAGTTGCGCTCCAGCAGCCACCAGCACCAGGCGGCGCACGCCGGCGGCAGCAGTGCCCAGGCCGCCCAGGCGGGCCCCGCGAGAAGGCCCGGGAGGAGCCCCGCGGCGAGCGTGAGCACCGCCGTCCACACCACCAGCAGCAGCCGGCGCACCCGTAGCAGCCCGGGCCGCAGCCCGCGCCACACCGGCCAGCCCGCCGGCGCTCCGGTCCCTCGAAGACTCCCCGTTTCCATGAGCCCAGCGTACGTAGGGGAAACTGGGCCCATGACTCCTACGACGGAGACCACGGTCGGTATCGGCGGCGCGGCGGAGAGCACCGACATGGTGCTCAACATCGGGCCCCAGCACCCGTCCACGCACGGTGTGCTGCGGCTCAGGCTCGTGCTGGACGGGGAGCGCATCGTGCGCGCCGAGCCGGTGATCGGCTACATGCACCGGGGCGCCGAGAAGCTCTTCGAGGCGCGCGACTACCGGCAGATCATCGTGCTCGCCAACCGCCACGACTGGCTGTCGGCGTTCTCGAACGAGCTGGGTGTCGTCCTCGCGGTGGAGCGGATGCTCGGCATGGAGGTCCCCGGGCGGGCGGTGTGGACGCGCACGCTGCTCGCCGAGCTGAACCGGGTGCTGAACCACCTGATGTTCCTCGGCTCCTACCCGCTGGAGCTGGGCGGGATCACGCCGGTGTTCTACGCGTTCCGGGAGCGCGAGGTGCTCCAGAACGTGATGGAGGAGGTCTCCGGCGGGCGCATGCACTACATGTTCAACCGCGTCGGCGGCCTCAAGGAGGACCTGCCGGCCGGCTGGACCGCACGCGCGCGTGAGGCCGTCGGCGCCGTGCGCTCGCGCATGGACGTCTTCGACGACCTGGTGCTCGGCAACGAGATCTTCCGGGGGCGCACCCGCGGGGTGGGCGTGCTGACCCCGGAGGCGGTGCACGCCTACGGCGTGAGCGGGCCCATCGCGCGCGCCTCGGGCGTCGACTTCGACCTGCGCCGCGACGAGCCGTACCTGGCCTACGGCGATCTCCAGGACACCCTGGAGGTCGTCACCCGGAGCGAGGGCGACTGCCTCGCCCGGTTCGAGGTCCTGCTGGCGCAGACCCACAACGCGCTGGACCTCGCCGACGCCTGCCTGGACCGGCTCGCCGAGCTCCCGCCCGGGCCGATCAACCAGCGGCTGCCGAAGGTGCTGAAGGCGCCCGAGGGGCACACGTACGCGTGGACCGAGAACCCGCTCGGCATCAACGGCTACTACCTGGTCAGCAAGGGCGACAAGACCCCGTACCGGCTGAAGCTGCGCTCGGCCTCGTACAACAACATCCAGGCGCTGACCGAACTGCTGCCGGGAACGCTGGTGGCGGACATGGTGGCGATCCTGGGGTCGATGTTCTTCGTGGTCGGCGACATCGACAAGTAGCGACAAGTGGTCGGCGACGTCGGCGAGCCGGGCTTCACCGCCCGGGCGCGTCCGGCGGGTCCGGCTCCAGGGGGTCCGGGATGCCGACCGGCTGGAGCAGCCAGCCGAAGTCGCCGAGGCCGCCCGGTGCCGTCAGCTCGGCTGCCTCACCGGCGCTCGCGAGGGCGCGCACATAGGCGGAGGGATCCGAGGAGGCGAGCGCGAGCGGGGGGCGTGCGCCGGTGATGTCGAGGGCGCGCAGAGCCGCGCGTTGCGTGAGCAGACGCGCGCTGGGAAGCTCCCGAGCCCTTGCGCGGGTCACCTGCGCCGTGTCAGGGGGCGTCTGCGCCGTGTGCAGGGGCGTCCGCACCGCGTCCGAGGGCGCCGGCGCCGTGCCGGAGGGCGTGTGCGCCGTACGGGCCGCCTCGGCGCACGCGTCCAGGGCCACATGGGCCGTGATGTCGCAGGAACCGTCCGGAACGGGTGCCGTCTCCCGGCCCTCGCGGAAGCCGGTGAGGGTGCCGAACGGGGGGCGCGCGTCCACCGTGTGCGCGTAGTCCACGGCCACCGCGAGCCCTCGCGCCACCCGGTCCACGGCCGACGCCCAGGCCCGGTCCCGGGGCAGCCCGATCTCCGCCCGCAGCCCCTGCTCGGCCGGCAGCGGCCACCAGCGCGCGAGCCAGTCGGCCGGCGCGCCCGTCACGGGCTCCCCGAGCCGCTCGGAGCCGTCCCGCGCGACGAGCACCAGCCGGGGCACGCCCGCGCAGTCCACCTCCACGACGTCCACGGGCACGTTGTCCAGCCACTCGTTGGCGAACAGCAGCCCGGTGACCGCGCCCGGGAGTTCGCTCAGCCAGGTGATCCGTTCGTCCAGGCCGGCCGGGCGGTCGGCGATCTCCACGGCGAACGCACGCACGCGTGCGGCCACATCGGCCGGCAGGGCGGCGAGCACCCCGCCGACCAGCTCCCCCCGTCCGGCGCCCATGTCGACGAAGTCCAGCACCGGGGGCCGCCCGAGCGCCGCGTCGACCCGGCACAGCAGCCGGGCCACGGCCCGCGCGAACAGTGGGGAGGCGTGCACCGACGTGCGGAAGTGGCCCGCCGGGCCCTCCGGGCGCCGGTAGAAACCGCCGGGCCCGTACAGGGCCGCCCCGGCCGCCGCGCGCCAGCCGCGCGGGGTGCTATCCGCGCCGTTCCGGCGGGAGTCCTCCGCCGTCGTCCCATCCGTCACCGCACCAGACTAGGCACACCGGTGATCACGGCATCCACCTTGGGGAGTACGCGCGCCGGGCGCGGATCGGTCCTTCGGTTGACCCCTGCACGCATCTGGTTTCCCTACTCTGGGTTACGTGCAGCGCCTCTATGACTTCCTCCGCCGCCACCCGACCTGGGTCGACTCCTTCTGGGCCGTCGTCCTGCTCGGGCTGTCCGCGCTGAGCGTGGTCAATCTGGACGGGGTGCGGGGCCACCACGGGACGATCCCCGGCGGGATGGCCGTGTCCGCCGTCCTGTGCGTGGTCGTGGCGCTGCGCCGCCGTTTCCCGGAGCCGATGCTGCTGCTCGCCCTCGTGACCGGGCTGGTGCAGCTGATCCTGGACATCGAGACGACCGTCGCCGACTTCGCCATGCTGGTGATCACCTACACGGTCGCGACGGTCGGCGCGCGCTGGGCCTCCAGACTGGCGCTCGCCGTCAGCCTCTGCGCGGCGAGCGTGGCCCAGATCCGCTGGCCGGCCGAGGACACCGGCTTCCTCGGACAGGCCGCCATAGCGGTCTTCCAGACGGTGCCCTTCGCCCTCGCCTGGGTCCTCGGCGACTCCATGCGCACCCGGCGGGCCTACTTCGCCCAGCTGGAGGAGCGCGCGGCCCGCCTGGAGAAGGAGCGCGAGGCGCAGGCGAAGGTCGCGGTCGCCGCCGAGCGCGCCCGGATCGCGCGCGAGCTGCACGACGTCGTCGCGCACAACGTGTCGGTGATGGTGGTGCAGGCCGACGGCGCCGCCTACGTCATGGACACCGCGCCCGACCAGGCGAAGAAGGCCCTGGAGACGATCTCCTCCACCGGCCGTCAGGCCCTGGCCGAGATGCGCCGCCTGCTGGGCGTGCTGCGCACCGGCGAGCACCAGGAGAGCGGGGAGTACGTCCCGCAGCCCGACGTCGAGCAGATCGACGACCTCATCGAGCAGTGCCGCAGCTCCGGCCTGCCGGTCGACTTCAAGGTGGAGGGCACCCCGCGGCCGCTGCCCAGCGGCGTGGAGCTGACCGCGTACCGGATCGTGCAGGAGGCGCTCACGAACACCCGCAAGCACGGCGGACCCGACGCGGGTGCGAGCGTCCGCCTGGTCTACTTCGACGACGGTCTCGGCCTGCTGGTCGAGGACGACGGCAAGGGCGCCCCGCACGAGCTGTACGAGGAGGGCGGCGCCGACGGGCAGGGCCACGGCCTGATCGGCATGCGGGAGCGTGTCGGCATGGTCGGCGGCACGCTGGACGCCGGCCCGCGCCCGGGCGGAGGATTCCGCATCAGCGCCCTGCTGCCGCTCAAACCGGCACACTGACCGCCCGATGATCCCGAACGGAAGAGGCCCGATGACGATCCGCGTGATGCTCGTCGACGACCAGGTGCTGCTGCGCACCGGGTTCCGGATGGTGCTCGCCGCCCAGCCGGACATGGAGGTCGTCGCGGAGGCGGGCGACGGCGTCGAAGCCCTCCAGGCGCTGCGGTCCACCGCCGTCGACGTCGTCCTCATGGACGTCCGGATGCCGAAGCTGGACGGTGTGGAGGCCACCCGGCGGATCTGCGCGGAGCCGGACGCGCCCAAGGTCCTCATCCTGACCACGTTCGACCTGGACGAGTACGCCTTCTCCGGGTTGAAGGCGGGCGCCTCCGGCTTCATGCTCAAGGACGTGCCGCCCGGTGATCTCCTCGCCGCCATCCGCGCCGTGTACAGCGGCGACGCGGTCGTGGCACCCTCCACCACCCGGCGTCTGCTGGACCGGTTCGCGCCGATGCTGCCCTCCGTCGGCAAGGGGCCCCAGCACAAGGAGCTGGAACGGCTCACCGAGCGGGAGCGCGAGGTCATGGTGCTGGTCGCGCAGGGCCTGTCCAACGGCGAGATAGCGGCCCGGCTGGTGCTGAGCGAGGCGACCGTGAAGACCCATGTGGGCCGCATCCTGACCAAGCTCGGTCTGCGCGACCGGGTGCAGGTGGTCGTGCTGGCGTACGAGACGGGGCTGGTGCGCGCCGGCGGCCACGGCTGACGGCGACGGCCCGGGCCTGCTTCCTCGGTGCGGGCCGCAGGGCCGAGCCCGCTTCCTCGGCGGGGGGCCGCACGGCCGGCCCCGTCTCCTCGGCGCGGGCCGCCGGCCCCGGGTCCCGCTGGCTCAGCGCAGGACGCCCTCGATGAAGTCGCTGCCCAGCCGGGCCACCGCGGACAGGACCAGCTGGTGCTGGACGTACCGGCCGCGGCGGCAGTCGGTGATCAGGCCCGCCTTCTTCAGCACCGTCAGGTGCCGGGATATCTCGGGCGCCGTCATGCCGTGCGCGTCGGCCAGTTCGCTCGTGGTGTGCGGGGCGCGCGCCAGGTGCCGGCACAGCCGCATCCGCACGGGGTGGGCCAGCGCCTCCAGCCGGCGCGTGAGCTGTTCCACGGAGGGCGCCTGCGGCCGGGGACCGCTCGCGGGGTAGGTGATCGAGGGCTGCCAGCCGTACCGGTTCAGAACCATCACGTGCGGCCAGCCGAGGCTGGTCGGCACCAGCACCAGGCCGCCGTCGCCGGTGGCGGTACGGCCCACCAGCAGCTTGTCGACCGTGACGAGCCCGGCCTCCTCGTCCAGCGAGACGGCACCGGACAGGGACGCGAGGGCCTCGCCGAGTCCTTTGCGGCGCAGCAACTCGGTCTTGTGGCGGGCGTCGGCGGCGAGCTGGGGCTGGATGCGGGCCCAGGTGTCGGCGAAGAAGGCGTCGTCACAGTCGAGCATCAGCTGGCGGAACCAGGCGCGCACGGCCGGCGGGTCGGTCAGCAGGCGGCGCGTGAACCGCTCCTGCACGGCGCCGCGGGCGGCGGCCAGTTCCAGGGAGCGGCGGCGCAGCTCCGGGTCGTCGAGCGGGCCGGGCTCCTGGACGTCGTAGCGGAGCTGGCAGGTGAACTCCAGGGCGGCGTTGACGAACTGGGCGTCCGTCAGCTTGTCCAGCTGGTCCAGCTCTTCGGCGAGCGTCGCGCCGGGAAGGCCGCGCCCGCCCGGGAGGCCCGCGAACGGGGCGAAGACGTCCGAGAACGTCGTGTGCCACAGGAAGTCCGCCTCGCACAGCCGGTCGGCCAGGCAGGGCTCCAGCCGGGAGGAGACGGCGGCCACCCAGCCCCGCAGCTCCGGGTGGTGCCCGGGCTCCCTCAGCGCGTGCAGCGCCATCCCCAGCTCCGCCAGCGGAGAGGGCACGACGGAGACCCTCTCCAGGGGCAGTCCGGTGATGTCGATGGTCACGCTCATGCCCCCCATGGTGCACCGGGCCACTGACAGTGCCCCCGTGGATTGACGGCAGCCGTCAATCCACGGGACATCCGCGCCGGTCAGGGGCAGCGTTGAGGACACCGGGGCAGCCGCGGAGCCCGATCAGTCACCGATCATCCACGTCCCGAGAAGGCGATCAGCCATGAGCATCACCCAGCAGTACCTCCTCGACAGCTACCGCGCCCGTCTGCACGGCGAGCCCGAGCCGCCCGCGCCGGGCCTCCGCGACCTCGGCCTCCTCCGCGAGCTGCGCGACCACCGGCGCTTCCGCGCGGTCGTCGCCGGACGCCCGGCCCGCGGGCGGCTCCGGCGCACCTTGACCCGCCGACTGCGCACCCTGGCCCGCCGACTGCGCCCCCGCGCCCTCTAGGCCCCGCCCGGCAGGCGGTCCACGAAGTCCCGTACGGCCGCGCGGACGTCGTCCGCCGTCCACTCCAGCCCCGCGGCCTGGACGCCGACCTCCGTGAACGCGAGGCCGGGGCCGCCGGCGTTCCAGACGTTCGCGAAGAGCATCACCGAGGTCTCCTCGGCCTGGCGGAGGGCCGCCTCGGCGGCCACCTCCGGCTCGTACGGCAGCCAGACCTGGAACTGGTGGGTGTGCGGCTCCTCCGGGTGGACGCGGGCCCAGGGCACCCCGGCCGCCGTGAAGCCCTCGCGCAGCGCGGCGGCCACCACGCGCGCGTGCCGTACGTACTCGGGCAGCCGGGGCACTTCGCGGTCCAGGCCGATGAGCGCGGACAGGACGGTCGGGAACTGCTGGAAGACCATGCCGCCGTACCGGTGCCGCCAGGTCTTCGCCTCCTCCACCAGCGTCCTCGGACCGGCGAGCGCGGCGCCGCCGAAGCCGCCGACGGACTTGTAGAACGACACGTAGACGCTGTCGGCGAGGCCGGCGATCTCCGCCAGGGGACGCCCGAAGTGCTCGGTGCACTCCCACAGGCGCGCGCCGTCGAAGTGCACCACCGCGTCGCGCTCCCGCGCCGCCTCGACGACGCCGGTCAGCTCCTCCCAGGTGGGCAGCACGAAGCCGGCGTCCCGCAGGGGCAGCTCCAGCATCAGCGCCCCGAAGGGCTCTTCGAGTTCTCGAATCTCGGCCGCCGTGGGCAGTCGGCGCTCCCCGCCCACCCTCACCGGACGCAACCCGCTGACCTGGCTGAACGCCTGCCGTTCATGCACCTCCGGGTGGGCCAGAGGGTGCAGCGCCACCGTCGGGTCGCCGGTGCGGGCCGCCCAGCAGCGCAGGGCCACCTGCTGGGCCATGGTGCCCGTGGGGAAGAACGCGGCGGCCTCGGTGCCGAGCAGCGCGGCCACCCGCTCCTCCAGGGCGGCCACGATCCGGTCGCCGTAGACGTCGCCGGGCTCGTCCAGGTCGTACACCTCGGCGCCGACCTCCTGGAGCAGCGCGAGCCGTTCGCGGATCGAGTCCCGGGCGGTCGCGTGCGCGAGAATGCGCCGCGCCCCCCGCTGGGCGGCCCTGCGCCGCTCCCGCGAGCGTTCCTCCGCCGACTGTTCGTCGTCCTGCTCAGCCACATCAGTCATGCCGTGGATGATGCCCCGCACGGCCCCCCGCGCGGCAGCCGGGGTTTCCGGCGAGGAAGGGCGGGAGGGGGACGTGGTGAAACCCACAGCCTGTGGACAACCGGCCGCCGCCCCACCCGATAGCGTTAACATGACGAGAAATCGTCCGGTACCCAGAGCGGACTGGAACGGGAAGGCCGCCGTCGCGTGAGTACAGTCCACCAACCAGACCTCAAGGACCGCCCCGCGCGGCTCACCGTCGGCGTCGTCGGCGCCGGTCGCGTGGGCCCCGCACTGGCCGCGTCCCTCCAGCTAGCCGGGCACCGCCCGGTGGCCGTCTCCGGAGTCTCCGACGCCTCCCGCAGGCGCGCCGAGGCCATGCTCCCGGACGTCCCGCTGGTGCCGCCCGCCGAGGTGCTCCAGCGCGCCGACCTGGTGCTGCTCACCGTCCCCGACGACGTCCTGCCCGGCCTGGTCGCCGGCCTCGCCGAGACCGGCGCGGTACGCCCCGGGCAACTGCTCGTGCACACCTCCGGCCGGTACGGCGCGAAGGTGCTCGACCCGGCCCTGCGCGCGGGCGCGCTGCCGCTGGCGCTGCACCCGGCGATGACCTTCACCGGCACGCCGGTCGACGTCCAGCGGCTCGCGGGCTGCTCCTTCGGCGTCACCGCGCCCGAGGAGCTGCGGCTGGCCGCCGAGGCGCTGGTGATCGAGATGGGCGGCGAACCGGAGTGGATCAGCGAGCAGAACCGCCCGCTGTACCACGCGGCCCTCGCGCTCGGCGCCAACCACCTGGTGACCCTGGTGGCCCAGTCCATGGAACTGCTGCGCACCGCCGGTGTGGCGGCGCCCGACCGGATGCTCGGCCCGCTGCTCGGGGCCGCCCTGGACAACGCCCTGCGCTCCGGCGACGCCGCCCTGACCGGCCCGGTCGCGCGCGGGGACGCCGGTACGGTCGCCGCGCACGTCACCGAGCTGCGCAGGCACGCCCCGCAGACCGTGGCGGGCTATCTGGCGATGGCCCGCGCGACCGCCGACCGCGCGCTCGCCCACGGCCTGCTGAAGCCCGAACTCGCCGAGGACCTCCTCGGGGTACTCGCCGAGGGCGGCCACGCGAGCCAGGAAGGCCACGCGAGCCAGGGAGGCGAGGGAACCGACGGCACGAACGGCTCCGACGGCACGAACGGTAGCGAGGGGAACGACCGATGAGCACCGCCCTGCTGAGCACCGCCGACGAGCTGCACGCGCGTGTGCGCCACGGCCGCCGCGCCGTCGTGATGACCATGGGCGCCCTGCACGAGGGCCACGCGACGCTCATCCGCGCCGCGCGGGAGGCCGCCGGCCCCGACGGCGAGGTCGTCGTCACGGTCTTCGTCAACCCGTTGCAGTTCGGCGCGGGCGAGGACCTGGACCGCTACCCGCGCACCCTGGACGCCGATCTCAAGCTCGCCGAGCAGGCGGGCGCGGACGCCGTGTTCGCGCCCTCCGTGTACGAGGTCTACCCGGGTGGCGAACCCCAGGTGCGCGTCTCCGCGGGCCCCATGGGCGAGCGCCTTGAGGGTGCCTCGCGGCCCGGACACTTCGACGGGATGCTCACCGTCGTCGCCAAGCTGCTGCACCTCACCCGCCCCGACGTCGCCCTGTTCGGCCAGAAGGACGCCCAGCAGCTGGCCCTGATCCGGCGCATGGTGCGGGACCTCGACTTCGGCGTCGAGATCGTCGCCGTACCGACCGTCCGCGAGGAGGACGGGCTCGCCCTGTCCAGCCGCAACCGCTACCTCTCACCGGACGAGCGCCGTACCGCCCTCGCGCTGTCCCGCGCGCTGTTCGCCGGCCGGGACCGGCACGCGGCACAGGAGGCACTGCGCGCACGGGCCCGGGAGGTGCCCTCCACGCACGCGCGTGCCGAGGCGCTGAGCGCCATAGGGGAGTCCCGCGCTGCGGCCGACGCGCACGCGGTGGCCACCGCCGCGCCCGGCGGCCCGGCGGCCGTCCGCGCCGCCGCCCGCCAGGTCCTGGACGAGGCCGCCCGCTTCGACCCGCCCCTCCGGCTGGACTACCTGGCGCTGGTCGACCCCGCCGACTTCACCGAGATCGGCGACGACTTCACCGGCGAGGCCGTCCTCGCCGTCGCCGCCCGGGTCGGCACGACCCGGCTGATCGACAATCTTCCTCTCACCTTCGGAGCCGCCTCGTGACCAGCACAGGCATACGACTGCACGCGCCCGCCCCCGGGTGGAGCATCTCCGCGGACGTGGTCGTCGTCGGCTCCGGCGTGGCCGGCCTGACCGCGGCGCTGCGCTGCGAGGCCGCCGGGCTCACCACGGTCGTCGTCACCAAGGCCCGCCTGGACGACGGCTCCACGCGCTGGGCGCAGGGCGGCATCGCCGCGGCCCTCGGCGAGGGCGACACCCCCGAGCAGCACCTGGAGGACACCCTGGTGGCCGGCGCGGGCCTGTGCGACGAGGAGGCGGTGCGCATCCTCGTCACCGAGGGCCCCGACGCGGTCCGGCGGCTGATCTCCACCGGTGCCCACTTCGACACCGACGACGGGGGCGACATCCACCTCACCCGCGAGGGCGGCCACCACCGGCGCCGGATCGCGCACGCGGGCGGCGACGCGACCGGCGCGGAGGTCTCCCGTGCGCTGGTGGAGGCCGTACGCGCGCGCGGACTGCGCACGATCGAGAACGCGCTGGTCCTGGACCTGCTGACGGACGCCGAGGGCCGTACGGCCGGGGTCACCCTGCATGTGATGGGCGAGGGTCAGCACGACGGCGTGGGCGCCGTGCACGCCCCCGCCGTGGTCCTCGCGACCGGCGGCATGGGACAGGTGTTCTCGGCGACCACCAACCCGTCCGTGTCGACCGGTGACGGCGTTGCGCTGGCGCTGCGCGCGGGTGCCGAGGTCAGCGACCTGGAGTTCGTGCAGTTCCACCCGACCGTGCTGTTCCTCGGGGCGGACGCCGAGGGTCAGCAGCCGCTGGTCTCCGAGGCGGTGCGCGGCGAGGGCGCCCACCTGGTCGACGGGGACGGCGTGCGCTTCATGGTGGGCCAGCACGAACTGGCCGAGCTGGCGCCCCGGGACATCGTCGCCAAGGGCATCACGCGGCGGATGCTGGAGCAGGGGGCCGAACACATGTACCTCGACGCCCGGCACTTCGGCGCCGCCATGTGGGAGAACC
The DNA here is from genome assembly GCF_002920615.1 of Streptomyces sp. Ru62. Taxonomy (GTDB): domain Bacteria; phylum Actinomycetota; class Actinomycetes; order Streptomycetales; family Streptomycetaceae; genus Streptomyces. Next base: position 41,816 of record NZ_PQSU01000044.1, on the reverse strand, counting down.
GCTTCCCGACCATCCTGGCCGCCTGCCGCGCCAACGGCATCGACCCGGTCACCGAGCCCATCCCGATCGCCCCGGCCGCCCACTACGCCTCCGGCGGCGTCCGTACCGACGCGCAGGGGCGCACCACGGTCCCGGGCCTGTACGCGTGCGGCGAGGTCGCCTGCACCGGCGTGCACGGCGCCAACCGGCTCGCCTCCAACTCCCTCCTCGAAGGTCTCGTCTACGCCGAGCGGATCGCCGCCGACATCGCGGCCGCCCGCGCGGCTGACGGCCTGCACGCGCGCGTGCCCGTACCGGTCCCGGACCCCGAGAAGCCGGCCCACCCGCTGCTCACCCCCGAGACCCGGTTCGCCATCCAGCGGACCATGACCGAGGGCGCGGGCGTGCTGCGCTCCGAGGAGTCCCTCGCCAGGGCCGCGGACCGGCTCCAGAAGCTGCATGCCGAGGCCCGGGACGCGCTGGAGGAGAACGGCAAGACCGCCGAGCCCGGCGTGGACACCTGGGAGGCCACGAACCTCCTGTGCGTGGCCCGGGCCCTGGTCGCCGCCGCCCGGCTGCGCGAGGAGACCCGCGGCTGCCACTGGCGCGAGGACCGCGCCGAGCGCGACGACGCGAACTGGCGGCGCCACATCGTCGTACGGCTCGATCCGGACCGGTCGCTGGCCGTACGCACCACCGACACCGCAGACTTCCCCCCTGTCCGGTAACACCAGCGCCCCAGGAGCAGTGACAGACGTGAGCACCGACGACCTTCCCCTCGCCTCGACCGGCGGCTGCGGCGACGGCTGCACCTGCGGCGCCGAGGGCGACGAGGAATACCTGGAGTGCGGGCTGGACCCCGCGCTCGCCGAACTGCTGGCCGCTGCCGGACTCGACCCGGTCGAGGTCGAGGACATCGCCAACGTCGCCATCCAGGAGGACCTGGGCGGCGGTGTGGACGTGACGACCGTGTCGACCATCCCCGAGGACGCGGTGGCCACCGCCGACTTCGCCGCGCGCGAGGCGGGCGTCGTGGCCGGCCTGCGGGTCGCCGAGGCCGTGCTCTCCGTGGTCTGCACGGACGAGTTCGAGGTCGAGCGGCACGTCGAGGACGGCGACCGGATCGAGGCCGGGCAGAAGCTGCTGTCGGTCACCACGCGCACGCGTGACCTGCTCACCGCCGAGCGCAGCGCGCTGAACATCCTCTGCCGGCTGTCCGGCATCGCGACCGCCACGCGCGCGTGGGCGGACGCGCTGGAGGGGACCAAGGCGCGCGTGCGGGACACCCGCAAGACCACGCCGGGCCTGCGCTCGCTGGAGAAGTTCGCCGTCCGCTGCGGCGGGGGCGTCAACCACCGCATGTCGCTGTCCGACGCCGCCCTGGTGAAGGACAACCACGTGGTCGCCGCCGGTGGCGTCGCGCAGGCCTTCAAGGCCGTACGGGAGGCCTTCCCGGACGTGCCGATCGAGGTCGAGGTCGACACGCTGCACCAGCTGCGCGAGGTCGTGGACGCGGGCGCCGACCTGATCCTGCTGGACAACTTCACCCCCGGCGAGTGCGAGGAGGCCGTCGGCATCGTCGGCGGGCGGGCGCTGCTGGAGGCCTCCGGGCGGCTGACCCTCGCCAACGCGCGCGCGTACGCGGAGACCGGAGTGGACTTCCTGGCCGTCGGCGCGCTGACCCACTCCTCGCCGATCCTGGACATCGGCCTGGACCTGCGCGAGGCGGAGTAACGGCCATGCTCCTCACGATCGACGTCGGCAACACGCACACCGTCCTCGGGCTGTTCGACGGTGAGGACATCGTCGAGCACTGGCGCATCTCCACGGACGCGCGCCGCACGGCGGACGAGCTGGCGGTGCTGCTCCAGGGCCTGATGGGCATGCACCCGCTGCTCGGCGAGGAGCTGGGCGACGGCATCGACGGCATCGCGATCTGCGCGACCGTCCCGTCGGTGCTGCACGAACTGCGCGAGGTCACCCGGCGGTACTACGGCGACGTACCCGCCGTCCTGGTCGAGCCGGGCGTGAAGACGGGCGTGCCGATCCTCACCGACAACCCCAAGGAGGTCGGCGCCGACCGGATCATCAACGCGGTCGCGGCCGTCGACCTGTACGGCGGTCCGGCGATCGTCGTGGACTTCGGTACGGCGACGACCTTCGACGCGGTCTCCGCGCGGGGGGAGTACGTCGGCGGGGTGATCGCGCCTGGCATCGAGATCTCCGTGGAGGCGCTCGGCGTCAAGGGGGCGCAGCTGCGGAAGATCGAGGTCGCCCGGCCGCGCAGCGTGATCGGGAAGAACACGGTCGAGGCGATGCAGGCGGGCATCGTGTACGGGTTCGCCGGGCAGGTCGACGGGGTCGTCGGCCGGATGGCCCGGGAGCTCGCCGACGACCCGGACGACGTGACGGTGATCGCCACGGGCGGTCTGGCGCCGATGGTGCTGGGCGAGTCCTCGGTGATCGACGAGCACCAGCCGTGGCTGACCCTGATAGGCCTCCGCCTGGTGTACGAGCGGAACGTGTCTCGCAGCTAGGGCCGTACGGACCGCTCCCGTCGGTGCGGAATTCATACAACCTTCTGGTGGTGTTCGGGGTCGTCGTAGCCGGCGCGGGGTTCTCCCGGCGTCCGATCCACCAGAAGGGGTTCGTATGAGATCGATTCCGGTTCGTTCCGGCAGCCGGTGGGCGCGGCTGGCCGCGGGCGCCGCAGCCGCGGCGACGGCCTTGACGGGCGTGTCGACCGGATCGGCGGCGGGGGCTTCGGCCCCTGCCGGCACCAACGTCGTGCTGGACAGCCCGACGACCGCGGACGCCTACCCCTATGCGTCCAGCGGCGGCTCGCTGTACGTCAATGTGCTCAACAAGGGGACGACGACGGTCGACTCCTACACGGTCACCCTCGACGCCACGTCACTCAAAGGCATCGCCGACGTGACGTCGTGCCCGGAGAAGGCGGACCACGTCCTGGTCTGCGAGAAAAACAAGTGGCCGCTCGTGCCTCGCGGGTCCGCCCCGTTCCAGGTCGATCTGCGGCGCGCCAAGGGGGCGCTGGTCGGGGCCTCGGGCGAGATCCGCATGACCGTCGAGTCGCACGGCGTTCAGCTCGCATCGCGGACGGTCAAGGTGACGATTCCCGACGTGGGCCTGGTCCTGGACCGGCTGGAGCGCACCCCAAGCAGCGGGGAGGTGAAGCCGGGAACCTCCATGAAGGTGACGAGCGGGTTCACGAACTATGGCGCCACGCCTCGCGACCACACGGTCGTCCTCATGAACTATCAGGGCCTGACGACCGACGAGGAGTTCAGCAACTGCGAGTACGGCACCTACGGCGATCACACGCATGGTGGCGGACAGGTCCGCTGCGAGGTCGAGGGCCAGGTCGACGTCAACGGGTCGTACGACCTGGACCTGGGTTCGGTGACGGCCGACACCGCCGTGCTTTACGGCTACCTCAGGGTTTCGTACGGGCACGAGTACCACTGGGGAAACGACCAGCCTCACCACCGCGGCACCGGCCGTGAACTGAGGATGACGCCGCGTCCGGCGTCGGCACCCCCGGGCAAGCCGCAGGACATCGAGGGAATCAACGAGTTCTCCGTCGACAGCACAGCGGACATCCAGGCCGTGGGGACCACCGTGCGGCAGAAGAAGGCCGGGGACCTGGTCAAGGCCACGGTCGGCGTGCGCAACGACGGTCCCGCCGGGATGAAGGCGTGGACCGGCAGCGAGCCGGGCGAGGACCCGCCGTACGAGACGCGCGTGTACATCCCGGCCGGGACGGAGGCGGTCACCACACCCGATCACTGCGTCAAGTTCACCAAGAACGGCGCCCTCGACTACTACCTCTGTCACCAGGAGACCGACGACTTCTGGATCGACCCCGGGCAGGCCACGAACTGGACGTTCGACCTCCGTGTGGTCGATCCGGCCGCGCTGAAGCCGGGCAAGGTCAAGGTGACGTCGCTGCCGGAAGATCCCGACACCCGCAACAACACCGCGGCGATCGTGGTCCGCACGCCGGGCGACGACTCGGGAACCGGTGGTACGGGCGGTGGCCCGGGCGGTTCGGCGGGTTCCGGTGGCACGTCCGGCGGTGGACCCGGTGGTGGATCGGGCACCGCTGGTGGATCCGGCACCGGATCCACCACGGCGACGAGCGGCGCCGGGCACGGGGCCATGGCCGGCACCGGCGCCGGTCCTGCGGTGACGCTGGCGGCGTGGGCGTCGGTACTGGCCCTGGCCCTCGGTGGGGCGCTGTTCTTCGGCCTCCGCCGCCGCGGGCAGCAGTGAGCCGCCGGGATCCGTGTCGGCACCACACGGCGCCATAAGAGTGACATTCATCCAATTCATCGCAATTGGTGCGTATCGTCGCCTTATGCCCACGCCATACGGATCCCGCGGCGGCATGGCGTTCGGCGTGGAGGAGCTGCGTGTGCTCCGCCGCGCCCTCGCCCTCGCCCTTCACCCCGGCCACGCCTCCGCCGAGGACGTGCAGGACTGTTTCCGGCTCGCCGAGTCGCTCGACGAGGCGGTGTGCGAGGGGGCCAGGCTGCGTGCCTTCCTGGTGGCCGACCTGGGCCGCTACCGGGCCGCCCTGCCGGGTACCGCCGCCGGCTACCTCACCCTTCTGGAGGAGGCGCTCGGCGCCGGGCACCGGCCGACGCCGGACGATCTCGCCGCGCTCCGGGCGCTGCGCGGGACCCCCGCGGCGGCGGCGCTGCTGGACCGCTGTCAGGAGCTGGCTGAACAGGACGTGCGGGCGCGGTTTGCGCAGGGCGGGCGGAAGGTGCCCGCGCCCGCCGTGCCGCCCGCGAGGACGCGTCTGCTGGCGCTCGCGGGCGGCGCGGGGGAGTCCGGGGCGCCGCAGGGCGAAGGCGAGGCCGACACGCCCTCCAGGCCCCCGCAGGAGCCGGGACAGAAGCCGGCGCCCGGTCCCGCGGAGCGCCCGGCCCCGGAACCGGCCGCTCCCAAGCGGCCCATCCCGACGCCCGGGGAGGTCTTCCCGCGCCGCAAGCCGACACCTCCGGCGGAGTCCGCGCCGCACCAGCTCGCCGCGGGTTAGGGACGCCCCGCCCCTTTCGGGCGTTCCGGCATGGCTACTCTGGAGCCATGGACTACGTCTCCGCGCTCGTGCCCCCGGTCGTCATGGCCGTGTTCTTCATCGGTGTGGTCAGGGTGATCGTGAAGACCCAGGGCGGGGCCGCCAAGGCCAAGGAGGACGCGGCCGTCGACGCCGCCCTCGCCCGCGCGGAGGGCGGCCGCAAGGCCTCCGCCGCCGGCGACGCCTGAGCGGACCACGGCGGAGCACACCAGATCACCGCAGGTCACGGCCCTTCGGTACGGTCTACGGGGCCGCCCGGCGGGTCCACCGGACCTCCCCGGCCGACGCTGGCCGTCCCCCGGCGTACGACTCCCGCGCCCCGGCGCCACACGAGTCGTACGCCCTTTTTGTTCCTGTTTGTAGTCCTAGCGCACGTCCGGCACGCCATTGCCGGGATCTCCCACTATTGTTCTGAGTTGTGCCTCGCCCATTGGGAGAACTCGAAGACGCGGTCATGACGCGGGTGTGGAAGTGGAACCGCCCGGTGACCGTTCGAGAAGTCCTGGAAGACCTCCAGCGGGAACGCTCCATCGCGTACACCACCGTGATGACCGTTTTGGACAATCTCCATCAGAAGGGCTGGGTGCGTCGCGAGGCCGAAGGGCGGGCCTATCGATATGAGGCCGTGTCGACACGAGCCGCGTACGCCGCCGCCCTCATGAACGACGCCTGGTCGCAGAGTGACAACCCGGCAGCCGCTCTCGTCGCCTTCTTCGGCATGATGAGCGAGGAACAGCGCCAGGCCCTCAGGGACGCCGTACGCATCGTCCAGGGGCCGGAAGAAACCCGGGAAGCCCCCGGAGCCCGCCAACAGGAACCCGCCGAAGCCCGGCAAGAGGAGAACCCCGGCGCGCCGGAGGGCACCGACGGGCGATAGCGTCCGCTCATGTCAGCAGAGCGTCCCGAAGTCCCCGCAAAAGCCATCACTGTCCGCCGGGCCCGGACCAGCGATGTCCCCGCCGTGCGCCACCTCCTCGACGCCTACGTCCGCGACCGCATCCTGCTCGACAAAGCCACGGTCACGCTTTACGAGGACATCCAGGAGTTCTGGGTCGCCGAACGCGACGACAACGCCGAGGTGGTCGGCTGCGGAGCGCTGCACGTCATGTGGGAGGACCTCGCGGAAGTCCGCACACTGGCGGTGAAGCCCGGCCTCAAGGGCGCCGGCGTCGGTCATCAGTTGCTGGAGAAGTTGCTCCAGACCGCGCGCTGGCTCGGCGTTCGACGCGTTTTCTGCCTGACCTTCGAAGTCGACTTCTTCGGGAAGCACGGCTTCGTGGAGATCGGGGAGACGCCGGTCGACACCGATGTGTACGCGGAGCTGTTGCGTTCCTATGACGAGGGCGTCGCGGAGTTCCTCGGTCTCGAACGAGTGAAGCCGAACACCTTGGGCAACAGCCGGATGCTTCTGCATCTGTGATCGTCATTGCCCCGGTGGCCTATGTCCGAAACGCGCATGTTTCCGGACGGGGGTGGTCCGCTGAGTCACTCCCGAGGGTTTGTGTTTTTCCGGCAAAAGCGGTTTGCTTTCCGACGTACTGCAGTACTGCATATAACAGGGGCGGCGAAACGGCGGACGCCGCACACCCCTGGCCCTCAACGTTATCGATGAAAGGAAATGCGGTGGCACAGAAGGTTCAGGTCCTTCTTGTCGACGACCTCGACGGCGGCGAGGCGGACGAGACCGTGACGTTCGCGCTGGACGGCAAGACGTACGAGATCGATCTCACGACTGCCAATGCGGACAAGCTGCGCACGCTTCTTGACCCCTATGTGAAGGGCGGGCGTCGCACCGGCGGCCGTTCCTCCGGCGGACGTGGAAAGGCGCGCGCCGCCACCGGCGGCAACCAGGACACCGCGGCGATCCGCGCCTGGGCGAAGGAGAACGGTTACGAGGTCAACGACCGCGGCCGGGTCCCCGCGTCCATCCGCGAGGCCTACGAGAAGGCCAACGGCTGATCCCGCCGGCCGGCGGGATGCCCGGCGCACGCGCGCCGCAGCCGGACCCGGTGACACTGGGCTGCCACCGTGTCCACCAGTCGCACGAGATCGGGGGCGCTCCCCTCGCGCCCCACGGGGGGCGACGCCGGCACGGCCGGCATGGCGGGCAGCGAGGCCCCGGCCTCACGTTCCGGACCGGGGGGCCGCAACCACACGGCGGCCCCCTGCGCGGACGGCTCGCGCGCAACCCCGGCCCGTACGGATTCAGGCCGTGCGGCGGCGGGGCCCGCGGGCGGCGGCGGGGCCTCCATCGTGCCGCCCGCCCCGAGGGCGCGTAGGTCCAGGGCCACCGCGCCCCACTCCAGCCAGGTCAGCAGACCGGGCAGCTCCTCCGCGCTGCCCGCGGCCACCAACAGCTGCATCCGGTCGCCCCGCAGGGCCACCGGGGAGTGCGGCGCGAGATGCCGGAGCGCCTTCGCGCCCGCCTCGGCCGGTACGTCCAGCACGTCGAACCGCACCCCCGTGCGCAGCCGCAGCGGCCCGCCGGGCACGGTCGGCCACCCCAGATCGTTCTCGTACCAGTGCCGGGCCCGGGCCTCCGGGCCGGCGGGGAGACCGGCCGCCGGGGCGCCCGGATCGACGGGGCGGCGGGGAAGGGGGACCGTGGAGGTCATGGGGACCGAGCCAACCATGCCAGGAGCAACCGCCGGACCCCCTTCGAGTTACGCTGTGTGGCCTGTCGGCTGCGCACAGTGCCGGAAGAGGGGGCGCGTGGGGGCCCGGGGAGGCGCAAGGTTGTTCGCCCATAGCGGAGGGAACCGGTGCGCGCCGCATGGAGTGTCAGTCCCTGCGGGTAAGACATGCCTAGTGGGAGGGGGCGACACGCAGGAAAGGCCGTCTCACGTTCGCCATCGGCGTACTGGCGACTGGGGTAACTGTCTGGCCTGCGGGAACATCGTCTCGCACCATCGGGTTGGAGCAGATGTCGGCGTCACGGGTCAGGAGGCCATCGACGGTGTCGGCAGTTGGAATGAGCGGTCCCCGCTTGCGGGACTAAGCTGCGGAAGGACAGGGAGGGGAAGTTCCCCCCACTGCCTGACCGCTCTGAGGAGCGATTAACGATGTTCGAGAGGTTCACCGACCGCGCGCGGCGGGTTGTCGTCCTGGCTCAGGAAGAAGCCCGGATGCTCAACCACAACTACATCGGCACCGAGCACATCCTCCTGGGTCTCATCCACGAGGGCGAAGGTGTCGCCGCTAAGGCCCTGGAGAGCCTCGGCATTTCGCTTGAGGCGGTCCGCCAGCAGGTGGAGGAGATCATCGGTCAGGGCCAGCAGGCCCCGTCCGGGCACATCCCCTTCACCCCCCGTGCCAAGAAGGTCCTGGAGCTGTCGCTCCGCGAGGCCCTTCAGCTGGGCCACAACTACATCGGCACGGAGCACATCCTGCTCGGCCTGATCCGCGAGGGCGAGGGCGTCGCCGCCCAGGTCCTGGTCAAGCTGGGCGCAGACCTCAACCGGGTGCGGCAGCAGGTCATCCAGCTGCTCTCCGGCTACCAGGGCAAGGAGACCGCCGCCGCGGGCGGCCCGGCCGAGGGCACCCCCTCGACCTCTCTCGTCCTGGACCAGTTCGGCCGGAACCTCACCCAGGCCGCTCGTGAGTCCAAGCTCGACCCGGTCATCGGGCGCGAGAAGGAGATCGAGCGGGTCATGCAGGTGCTGTCCCGCCGTACCAAGAACAACCCGGTCCTGATCGGTGAGCCCGGCGTCGGCAAGACCGCCGTCGTCGAGGGCCTCGCCCAGGCCATCGTCAAGGGCGAGGTGCCCGAGACGCTCAAGGACAAGCACCTCTACACGCTGGACCTCGGCGCCCTGGTCGCCGGCTCCCGCTACCGCGGTGACTTCGAGGAGCGCCTCAAGAAGGTGCTCAAGGAGATCCGCACCCGCGGCGACATCATCCTGTTCATCGACGAGCTGCACACGCTGGTCGGTGCGGGTGCCGCCGAGGGCGCCATCGACGCCGCCTCCATCCTGAAGCCGATGCTGGCCCGCGGTGAGCTGCAGACCATCGGTGCGACCACCCTGGACGAGTACCGCAAGCACCTGGAGAAGGACGCGGCCCTGGAGCGCCGCTTCCAGCCCATCCAGGTCGCCGAGCCGTCCCTGCCGCACACGATCGAGATCCTCAAGGGCCTGCGCGACCGGTACGAGGCGCACCACCGCGTCTCCATCACGGACGAGGCCCTGGTCCAGGCGGCGACGCTGGCCGACCGGTACATCTCGGACCGCTTCCTGCCGGACAAGGCGATCGACCTGATCGACGAGGCCGGTTCCCGGATGCGCATCCGCCGGATGACCGCTCCGCCGGACCTGCGCGAGTTCGACGAGAAGATCGCCGCCGTCCGCCGGGACAAGGAGTCCGCGATCGACTCGCAGGACTTCGAGAAGGCCGCGTCCCTGCGCGACAAGGAGAAGCAGCTCCTGGCCGCCAAGGCGAAGCGGGAGAAGGAGTGGAAGGCCGGCGACATGGACGTCGTCGCCGAGGTCGACGGCGAGCTCATCGCCGAGGTCCTCGCCACGGCCACCGGCATCCCGGTCTTCAAGCTCACGGAGGAGGAGTCCTCCCGCCTGCTCCGCATGGAGGAGGAGCTCCACAAGCGGGTCATCGGCCAGAACGACGCCGTCAAGGCGCTGTCGAAGGCGATCCGTCGTACGCGTGCGGGCCTGAAGGACCCGAAGCGTCCGGGTGGTTCGTTCATCTTCGCCGGCCCGTCCGGTGTCGGTAAGACCGAGCTGTCCAAGGCGCTCGCCGAGTTCCTCTTCGGTGACGAGGACGCGCTGATCTCCCTCGACATGTCGGAGTTCAGCGAGAAGCACACGGTATCGCGTCTCTTCGGTTCGCCCCCCGGATACGTGGGCTACGAGGAGGGCGGCCAGCTGACGGAGAAGGTGCGCCGCAAGCCGTTCTCGGTCGTCCTCTTCGACGAGGTCGAGAAGGCCCACCCGGACATCTTCAACTCGCTGCTGCAGATCCTGGAGGACGGTCGCCTGACCGACTCCCAGGGCCGGGTCGTGGACTTCAAGAACACGGTCATCATCATGACGACCAACCTCGGCACCCGGGACATCTCCAAGGGCTTCAACCTGGGCTTCGCCGCCGCGGGTGACACGAAGACCAACTACGAACGCATGAAGAACAAGGTGTCGGACGAGCTCAAGCAGCACTTCCGCCCCGAGTTCCTCAACCGCGTCGACGACGTGGTCGTCTTCCCGCAGCTGACGCAGGAGGACATCCTGCGGATCGTCGACCTGATGATCAGCAAGGTGGACGAGCGCCTGAAGGACCGGGACATGGGCATCGAGCTCTCCCAGTCCGCGAAGGAACTGCTGTCCAAGAAGGGTTACGACCCGGTGCTGGGCGCCCGGCCGCTGCGCCGCACGATCCAGCGCGAGATCGAGGACACGCTCTCGGAGAAGATCCTCTTCGGCGAGCTGCGCCCCGGTCACATCGTGGTCGTGGACACCGAGGGCGAGGGCGACGCCGCCACCTTCACCTTCCGGGGTGAGGAGAAGTCGGCACTGCCGGACGTCCCGCCGATCGAGCAGGCCGCGGGTGGGGCTGGGCCCAACCTGAGCAAGGAGTAAGCGTCAGCCTCCGGCGGTTCAGCCGGACAGAGGGGCCGGTGCCTTCGGGCACCGGCCCCTTCGGCGTTCCCCGGCCCGGTTCCGCACTGATGACGCGGTCCGTGCCGGGCGCGTTCGGTCCTACGACAGCTGTCCGTCGTAGTCCGGCAGTTTGAAGGTCTTCTCGGCGTGACCGCCGGACAGGTCCGTGGCGCTGTTGCCGATGTTCGCGATGATCGTGTAGCCGTCGTTCTCGATGTCGACGCGCTGGGCGGTCTTGTAGGCGGCGACGTCCTTGAAGAGGTCGACCAGGCCGCGGACGCGGAGGCCGGAGACGTCGTAGCCGTCGTGTTCGAGGTTGTACTCGGTGGGCCAGTACAGGACGCCGGGGCGGGCGGTGACGAAGAAGAGGGAGACGCCGTGCTCCTGGGCGTAGCGGGCGACGTCCAGGACGGGCCGGTTGGCCGGCTGGGGGTAGCTGAAGCCGAAGTCGGTCTCCAGCGTGGTGTTGTCGACGTCGAAGACGATCGCCTGCTTCTCGCCGGGCCTGGCGGCGGCGATCCGCTCCTTCAGGTACGGGAGGGCCTGGTCCATGACCGCCTGGCAGTCCTTCTGCCAGGTGGCGTGGTCGACCTTGGCGGCGGAGGTGCTCGCGGTCGCGGCCCCGGCCGGGGCGGCCGTCGCCACCGGGGCGGCCAGCGCGGCCAGGGCGGCCACGGAGACGGTGGTCACGGAGATGCGGCGTGCCCAGGGGCGTCTGGTCATCGGTGGGGGTCCTCTCGCGTCTCTGAATGTCAGGGGCATGATCTGAGGCGAGGATGGCGCGAGGGGAACCGTAGGGTTACTGGAGGGTAGGCGCCTAGAGGTCTGCGTCACATTTCTGCATTCATCGACCGGGGGTGCCGGTGATATGCGGCACAGGCGAAATGTCCGGTACTAGCCGGGATAGTGGGATGCGCCAGATAGGCAAAACGGACAAAAAGGAAAGCTTTACCTTGCGGAGTCGCGCCCGGGAAGTGCGTCGTCAGGGCCGTGGGGGCCGGGGTGGGCGGCTGTCAAGAAAATGGGTGGTATTGGCTCCGTCTACTACCTGATGCCGTACTTAGGGCGTTTTGGGCCTGATGGGGTGCTCGGTTACCAAGGAATGGCCGCACCGGTGAGACGTCTCCATGGACGTCCGTACGCCGGGTGGCGGAAACGTCTCCGAGTTCACGAGGTCCAGATGTTCCAGCGCTTCACGTCCCGCTCTTCCCGTACGTCCTCGCTCCGTGCCCGTGTGACCGTCCTGGCTGCCGGACTCGGCGCCACGGCCGTACTGGGTACCGGGGTCGCGAGCGCCGCCACCGCGTCCGCCGGCTCCTGGGTCGACCCAGTCAAGAAGTACGCGCTCTCGGCGGGCTTCGCGCAGGCCGGCAACCACTGGGCGCACAAGCACAGCGGCCAGGACTTCGCCGTGCCGACCGGCACCGAGGTCGTCGCCGCGCACGGCGGCACCGTCGTCAAGGCCGGCCCCAACGGCGCCGGTGACGGCCCGGCGTACGGCAACGCCATCGTCATCAAGCACGGCAACGGCACCTACTCGCAGTACGCGCACCTGTCCCGGGTCGACGTCCGGATCGGCCAGGTCGTCGCGACCGGCCAGCACATCGCGCTGTCCGGCTCCACCGGCAACTCCACCGGTCCGCACCTGCACTTCGAGATCCGTACGACCCCGAACTACGGCTCCGGCATCGACCCGGTCGCGTTCCTGCGCGCCCAGGGTGTGAAGGTCTGACCTAGTCCTTCTCGCGGGCGTGCTCGTGCGCCTGCGCGACGAGGTCCAAGGCGACTTCGAGAACGGCCTCGCGCTTCTTCTCGGAGTCGCCTTCGAGGTCCTGCATCACGAACATCCCGGCGTGCAGCGTGAACATCGCGCTGACCGAGCGGACCTGGTCGACCAGCTCCGCCTCCGGGTCGATGAGGATGTCCCGCAGGCCGCGCATCCGGTCCTTGAAGGTGTCGCCGATGCGCAGTTCCCGAACCGTCGCCTGGTTCTCCTGCATGAAGCGGAACAGCGGTTCCGCGCCGGCCAGCGCCTCGCTGTAGCGGCGGACGATCTCCTGCTTGGTCTCCAGGGTGTGCGGCTGCTGCCCGCCCCACTCGATCAGGTCCTCGATCGGCTTCGTCAGATCCGCGAAGAGACTGACGATGATCTCTTCCTTCGTCTTGAAGTGGTAGTACAGGGCCGCCTTCGTGACGTCGAGACGCTCGGCGATCTCCCGCAGGGAGGTCTTCTCGTAGCCCTGCTCCGCGAAGAGTTCGAGCGCCACGTCCTGGATGCGCTGGCGGGTGTTGCCGCGGCGCTGCTGCTTGGTGCCGTCCATGGTGAGGCCCATCCTCGTACTCCTCGCGCTCCCGCGAAAACTTACTTGACGCCCGGCTAGTAGCGGGTCTACCTTCCGCAGTGTAGTAACTAGCCGGGCGGCAAGTAAGTATCTGCCGCAGGGGGAATGGGAAGACGATGGCGGACACGGTCGAAAGTGTCGTAGCAGGGGGCGGACAGCCCCAGAGTGCGGCCGAGGGCAAACAGCCCCGGAGTGTGCGGGTGGTGCTGCTCGCACTGATGATCGCGATGATGCTCGCGATGCTGGACAACATGATCGTCGGCACGGCGATGCCCACGATCGTGGGTGAACTGGGCGGACTGGAGCACCTCTCCTGGGTCGTCACCGGCTACACCCTGGCCACCGCGGCCTCCACCCCCGTCTGGGGCAAGATCGGCGACATGTACGGGCGCAAGGGCGCCTTCCTCAGCTCGATCGTGATCTTCCTCCTCGGCTCGGCCCTGAGCGGCATGGCCCAGGACATGGGCCAGCTGATCGGGTTCCGGGCCGTGCAGGGACTGGGAGCCGGCGGTCTGATGGTCGGCGTCATGGCGATCATCGGTGACCTGATCCCACCGCGGGAACGGGGCAAGTACCAGGGCATGATGGCCGGCGTGATGGCGCTGGCGATGATCGGCGGCCCGCTGGTCGGCGGCACCATCACCGACAACTGGGGCTGGCGCTGGGCCTTCTACATCAACCTGCCGCTCGGTGCGGTCGCACTCGCGCTCGTCACCGCCGTACTGCACCTGCCGAAGAAGCGCTCCAAGGCGGGCATCGACTACCTCGGCGTGCTGCTGCTGACCGTCGGCATCACCTCCATCGTGCTGGTCACCACCTGGGGCGGCACCGAGTACGCCTGGACCTCCGCGCGGATCATGGAACTGACCGGCATCGGCGTGGCCGCGCTCGTCGGGTTCGTGTTCTGGCAGACCAAGGCCGCCGAGCCGGTCGTGCCGCTGCACATCTTCCGCAGCCGCAACTTCACCCTGATGTCGGTCATCGGCTTCATCACCGGCTTCGTGATGTTCGGCGCCACCCTGTTCCTTCCGCTGTACCAGCAGGCCGTGCAGGGCGCCTCCGCCACCAACTCCGGACTGCTGCTCCTGCCGATGCTCGGCGCGATGCTCGTGACCTCGATGGTCGCCGGGCGGGTCACCACCAACAGCGGCCGGTACAAGATCTTCCCGATCGTCGGCGGCGTCCTGATGACCGTCGGCCTGTACCTGCTGTCCCTCATGGACACCGACACGACCCGCCTGACCTCCGGTGTCTACATGGCCGTGGTCGGCGCGGGCATGGGCTGCCTGATGCAGATCACCATGCTGGTCGCGCAGAACAGCGTCCAGATGAAGGACATGGGCGTGGCGTCCTCCTCGACGACCCTGTTCCGTACGCTCGGCTCCTCCTTCGGCGTGGCCATCATGGGCGCCCTGTTCAACCACCGGGTCCAGGACGTCATGGCCGAGCGGGCCGGCGCGCTGGGCAAGAACATCACGGAGAAGTCGGCGCAGATCGACGCGAAGGGCCTGGAGAAGCTCCCGGCGATGGCCCGCGAGGCGTACCAGTACGCGGTGTCCTCGGGCACGCACTCGGCGTTCCTGCTCGGCGCCGCGGTCTCGGTGCTGGTGCTGATCGCGGCGCTGTTCGTCAAGGAGGTGCCGCTCAAGGGCGGTCCGAAGGCCGCCACCGAGGGTGCCGACGCGGCGCCGGTGGCCGTGGTCGAGGCCGTCTGAGATCTGCCTGAGCCCGAAGGCCCCGGTGCGTGTCCGCAGCGCCGGGGCCTTCGGCCGTTCCCGCACCGGCCCCGATGTCAGACCCCCGTGTCACCATCGGCTCATGGACAAGATCCGCCGCCTCCGTCTGGCCAAGGACGCCATGGACCGGGACTGGGCCGACCCGGACCTGGACCTGGACGTGGTGGCGGCGCACGCCGGGTACTCGCGGTACCACTTCCTGCGCGCCTTCAAGGAGGCGTACGGCGAGACGCCCGGCCAGTACCTCACCCACCGGCGGATCGAGCGCGCCGAGGAGATGCTGCGCACGGCCAACCTCACGGTGACCGAGATCTGCACCCTGGTCGGCTTCAGCAGCCTCGGCACGTTCTCCGCCCGTTTCAAGGCCCGCACCGGCCTCACCCCGAGCGAGTACCGGGCGCGGCACGTCGGTCGCGGTGCCGCCCTCATACCCGGCTGCTACGCCATGCTCTGGGCCGGCGGTTTCAACACCGCAACATCGAAGAAGCGCGCCGCGCCCGGCCCTGCCTACGGTGACGAGCAGGAACAGCAGCCTCGCGACAGGAGAGCGCAGTCATGATCAAGGGCCTGGCCATCAGCACCGTGTGGACCACCGACCAGCAGCGGACGAAGGCCTTCTTCACCGAGAAGCTGGGCTTCGAGGTGCGCAGCGACCTCGCCCTGGGCCATATGCACTGGGTCACCGTCGGCGCCAAGGACCAGCCCGGTCTGGAGCTGGCGCTGATGAGCCTGGACGGTCTGGACCCCGAGTCCGCCGAGGCGATGAAGAAGCTGGTCGCCAAGGGAGTGCTCGGCGCGGGGGCGTTCCACACGGACGACTGCCGGGGCGACTACGCGGCCTTCAAGGCACGTGGGGTGGAGTTCATCCAGGAGCCGAAGGAGCGGCCGTACGGCATCGAGGCGATCTTCCGCGACGACAGCGGCAACTGGTACTCGCTGACCGAGCGCAGCGAGGAGCTGGACTTCTCCAAGGACTTCGGGTGACCGTACGGCCTGCCGTGCTGCCGGACCACACGGCGGTGCGGGTCGCCCTGTGGCGGGCGCTGCACGTCCATGCCGATCCGCCGCCGCACGTCATCGAGGACGAGATCGGGCTGCGCCTGGCGGATCCCGGCGACGACTGGCGGTCCCGCCCCGACATGGACGAGCGGGCCACCCGGCCCGTGCGGGCGTCCATCGCGGCCCGCGCCCGGTTCGTGGAGGACCTCGTCGTGGAGCAGGCCGCGCGGGGCGTCGGCCAGTACGTCGTCCTCGGCGCCGGTCTGGACACGTTCGCCCAGCGCCGGCCGGAGATCGCCGCGCGGCTGCGGGTGTTCGAGGCGGACCGGCCCGGGCCGCAGGAATGGAAGCGGCGCCGGCTCGCCGCACTCGGCCACGAGGTGCCCGACTGGCTGCGGCTGGTGCCGGTCGACTTCGAGGGGGACTGGTGGGGGAGGCTGCTCGCGGCGGGTCTCGACCCGGACCGCCCGGCGGTCGTGGCCTGCACCGGCGTGACCATGTACCTCACGCGCGAGGCCATCACCGCGAGCTTCCGGCAGGTCGCGACGCTCGCGCCGGGCTCCACGCTCGCCACCACGTTCCTGCGACCGGCCGAGGACGTCGAGCCCGAGCTGCGGCCGTTCCAGGAAGCGGCGGAGCGCGGTGCGCGCGCGTCCGGCACCCCGTTCCTCAGCCACTTCACGCCCCAGCGGATGATGGCCCTGACCCGTGAGGCCGGCTTCCGCGACGCCCGTCACATACCGGCGGAGGAACTCACCCGCCGCTACTTCGCCGGCCGGCCGGACGGGCTCAGGCCGTCGCGAGCGGAGGAACTGGTGGTGGCGACCACCTGAGCACCCCGAGGCGGTGACGGAGGGGGCGCCGGGGCCGACGCCGCGCTCGGTCGGAGATGCGGCGCCGGGCCATCGACGTGCTCGACCGATACGGCAGGAGACGGAACACGCCGGGCCGGCCGGGCCTCAGCGCTGAGCCTGGACATCGGCCTCACGTTCCACGACATAGGTCAGGCGATCACTTCGGCCCGGTCCTCTCGGCGAGCGGTGCACCCTCACATGTCCCGGGCCGCGCGGCGAACGGGGCCTGCCTGCGGCACCGGGGCGCTGCCGGACGCGGGCAGCATCGGATAGCTGCCCGTGTTGGTCGGGGCGTGCTCCGGCAGCCACAGGACGGCCACCGCACCCTCCGCGGGAACGCCGGCGGGCGCCCCCGCGGGCCGTACGTTGCGGAACGTCAGCCGGGCGCCCAGCACCCGCGCCTGGCCCGCCGCGATGGTCAGGCCGAGGCCGTGACCCTGCCCGGCGCGGTCCTTGCTCCCGGTGCGGAACCGGCTCGGCCCCTCGGCGAGCAGCTCGTCCGGGAAGCCGGGGCCGTGGTCGCGGACCCGGATGACCCGCCCCTCCACGGTGACCTCGATCGGTGGCCGGCCGTGCCGGGCGGCGTTGGTGAGCAGGTTGAACAGCACCCGTTCCAGCCGCCGGGGGTCGGTGGTGACCTCCGACTCGTGCACCACCCGTACGGCGATGTCCGGATCCTTGGCCGCCACCCGGCGCGCGACGAACTCGCCGAGCATGATGTCCTGCAACTCCGCCCGCTCCGAGGCCCCGTCCAGCCGGGCCACCTCCAGGACGTCCTCGACCAGGGTGCGCATGGCCTTGGCCCGGTCCAGGACCAGCTCCGTGGGCCGGCCGGGCGGCAGCAGTTCGGCGGCGGTCAGCAGACCCGTCACCGGGGTGCGCAGCTCGTGCGCGATGTCGGCGGTGACCCGCCGCTCGGCCTCCAGGCGCTGCCGCAGCGCGTCCGCCATGGCGTCCACCGCGCGCGCGAGTTCGTCGGTCTCGTCCCGTACGACCCCGCCGATGGCCTCCTGCACCCGGACGTCGGTCTCGCCGGCCGCGGCCTGGTTCGCGGCGGCCGCGGCCTTGCGCAGCCGGCGGGACAGCTGCCCGCCGATCAGCACGCCCAGCGCGCTGCCGCCGAGCACGACCGCGACCGAGCCGATGATCAGGGCCTGGTCCAGGTCCTGCAGCATGTCGGTGCTGCGGTCGGGCAGATGGCTGTGCAGGGACAGCACATGCCCGTCCTTCACGGGGACGGCCGCCCAGATGTCCGCCACCCCGTGGTGCTCGGAGACATCGCTCGCCCGGCGGCCCCGCTCGACCCTCTCGCGCAGCGCGGCCGGCAGCTCCGGGTCGTCGACCTTGACGTAGGGGAAGACCGGCCCCCGGTTCAGCTCGTAGTTGCGCTGGGCCATCAGGACCCGGTCGTTGGCCAGCTCGCGCGCGTTGTCCAGCATCGAGACGCGGGCCGCGTTGTGCACGACCAGGCTCAGGACGATCGCCACCAGCCCGGCCACCAGGGCGATGGCCGCGCTGACCTTCCATCTGAGCCCGGTGCGCAGGCCCGCGCGCTCCATGCGCCGGACCGGGTGCCGAAGAATCCCCCGCATCACGCCGCTCCGCTCAGGCCTTCAGCTTGTAGCCGAAGCCGCGGACCGTCTCGATCCGGTCCTGGCCGATCTTCTGCCGCAGCCGCTGCACATGCACGTCCACGACCCGGGTGTCACCGCCCCAGCCGTAGTCCCACACCCGTTCCAGCAGCTTGTCGCGGGAGAGCACGGTGCCCGGCGCGGCGGAGAACTCCAGCAGCAGCCGCATCTCGGTCGGGGTCAGCGCCACCGGCTGCCCTGCCCGGCGCACCTCCATGCCGTCGGTGTCGATCTCCAGGTCCCCGAAGGCGAGTGTGCCGCCGTCCGCCGACGCGGCCTCCTCGGCCTGCGCGGATCCGCCGGCGTGCCCGAAGCGGCGCAGCACCGCGCGGATCCGGGCGACCAGCACGGCACCGTCGAAGGGCTTGGTCACGTAGTCGTCGGCGCCCGCTTCCAGGCCCAGGACGACGTCGATGGAGTCGGCACGCGCCGACAGCATGATCACCGGCACGGTCGACTCGTCCCGGATCCGGCGGCACAGGCTGACGCCGTCCAGGCCCGGCACCATGACGTCCAGCAGCGCGATGTCGGGGCGGTTCGCCCGGAACGCCTCCAGGCCCGACAGGCCGTCGGGCATCGCGGTGACCGCGAAGCCGTCCCGCTCCAGGGCGAGCTGGGTGGCCTCGCGGATGACGTCGTCGTCCTCGACGAACAGGACGTGGGTCTGCTCTGCCATCCCGGTGCTCTCAGTCCTCGTGGGGTAGGTGTGGCGGTCAGGTGTGCGGGGCGTGGGGCGGTGTCAGCTGTCCGGTGCGGGCGCCGGGCCCCCGCCGGCGGACTTGCTGTACTCGTTGCGCGTGGGCTTGCCCTGGGCGAACCGTCCCGCCTTCCAGGTGTACGGGGTCACGATCTCACCGGACGGGCTGGAGATCGGGTCGCCCTTCTCGTAGTACTGCCTGGTCACCGACAGGACACCCTGGTCGATCTCCGCGTAGACCGGGGACTCCTCGCTCTTGAAGACGTTCCTGAAGGAGCCGTCGTCGTCCCGGTACACGTACGAGCCGATGCCGACCGCGTCGGCGCAGGTCAGCACGTTGATGACGACATCGTCCACCGGGGCCCCGGTCAGATTGCCGTAGGAGACGTCGACCGGGTACTCATCGCCGTTGCACGGTTTCAGCTCCCGCTTGACCGCTGACGACACCTCGGGATCGCTCTTGACCAGCGCGACGGGGTCCACCCGCCGGTAGTTCTCGGAAGGGCCCGGGGAGGGGGAGGCGACGGCCCCGGCCACCGCCGAGGCGTGTGCCGGGCCCTCGTCCCGCGCGCCCGTGCCCCCGCTGCCGCACGCGGCGAGCAAAAGGGCGGGGGCGGCGAGCACGGTCCCCACCGCGATCACCGCCTGTGTACTGCCTCGGACCCGGTCGGGCCCGGCCCCGGTCAGGCCGCGCAACGCTCCCGCTCCTCACGCTCCAGAGCGCGTGCGTCCAGATCGCGGGCCTCCAGCTCCTCACGGAGCCGGGCGAGCGCCCGGTGCAGCGTGCTCTTGACCGTACCGGCCGACATGCCGAGGGCAGCGGCCGTCTCCTCAGTGGACATCTGCTCCCAGTGTCGCAGCACCACGACACTGCGCTGCTTCGGTGCGAGCACCTTCATCACGTCCATCAGCAGAGCCCGGTCGGCGTGCTGCTCGGTGGAGTCCTCGACGGAGGCGTCCGGAAGCTGCTCGGTCGGCACCTCCTCCAGCTTGCGCGCCCGCCACCACTCCGTCCGCGTGTTGATCATGACCCGCCGCAGATAGGCGTCGGCGAGCCGCTTGTCGGCGATGCCCTCCCACCGGCCGTACGTCCGCACCAGCGCCGTCTGCAGCAGGTCCTGGGCGTCGACCGGGTCCGGTACCAGCCGACGGGCGCTGCGCAGCAGCGCGTCCTGCCGGCTGCGGACGTACTCCTCGAATTCGAGCACCTCGCCCTGCGCCATGATCAACCGCCTCCGTTCCCCGTTGTGCTTCCGGCCCTCGCCCGAAGTCCCGCTCTCCCCGCGCCCGGTGGTCTCCCGGGCACGGAGAAGAAGCTACGGAGTGGTTGTCACGAGGCTGTGCGGACCAGCCTGCGGCTGGCAATCGGCTATCCGTCGGTTGTGTAACGGACGGAGGAACGGGGTAGAGATGACGGGGTATTTGTGGCGCTGTGGGGCGATTTGTCCGCCTGGGATCTCCGTAACGGATACCGGGCCGTTGTGACTTGGCTGTGCGTCAGCCGAGCGGCAGCCGATAAAGGCCACCCGGAAGCGGCTCCACCAGACCGTCCGCGACCAGCCCGTCGAGCGCGCGCGCCCGCTGCACCGGCTCGTGCCACACCCGGTCCAGCACCGCCTGCGGCACCGGCGCGTGCGCCTCCCGCAGCACGGCCAGCAGCTTGCCGCGCACCTGCCGGTCTGTACCGGCGTACGTCTGCCCGCGACGCGGCGGACCCGCGTGCTCCGGCTTGCCCGCGAGCCGCCAGGCGCACTGCGCGGCGATCGGGCACCGGGGGCAGCCCTCGTTCTTCGCCGTGCACACCAGCGCGCCCAGCTCCATGGAGGCGGCGGCCCACCGCGCGGCGGTCCGCTCGTCCTGCGGCAGCAGCTCCCGTGCCAGGCGCCGCTCGGCGGCCGTGGTCGCGTTCGGCGGGTACTGCACCCCGGTCACCGCCCGCGCGAGCACCCGGCGCACATTGGTGTCCAGCACCGCGTGCCGCTGCCCGTACGCGAACGAGGCCACCGCGGCGGCCGTGTACTCGCCGATGCCGGGCAGCGCGAGCAGTTTCGCGTGGTCCGTCGGTACGTCACCGCCGTGCCGCTCCGTTATGGCGACCGCGGCGCCGTGCAGGCGCAGGGCCCGGCGCGGATAGCCGAGCCGGCCCCAGGCGCGCACCGCCTCACCGGGCGCCTCCTTCGCCAGGTCGGCGGGACGCGGCCAGCGGGCCAGCCACTCCTCGTAGACGGGCAGCACCCGGTTCACCGGGGTCTGCTGGAGCATGAACTCGCTGACCATCACGCCCCAGGGGCCCGCCTCCGGGCGGCGCCAGGGGAGGTCGCGGGCGTGGGTCTCGAACCAGGCGATCACGGGGGCGTGCAGCATCTCAGTCATGGCCCTTCCGATCCTGCCACGGGTTGGCGGGCCCGATGGGTGACGGCGCGGTCACCGAGCGTGGCGGAATGCGAAGAACCGCGGCGCCTGCGGCAGTTGCCGGGATGATGATCCGGAAAAGTTGGCGCCGGCGCGGCGGGTGGCGCGAGCGAGCGCGGCGATCTCTCGTACAGTTTGCGCCGTGGGATCTCTGCGCAATCCGGTCGGGCCGCTTCCCTCCTCCATCTACTGGCGTCGGAGGGCCGTACTGCTGTCCATGCTCGCCCTGTTGGCGCTGGTGATCACATGGATCGTCACCGCCGGCGGCGGAGGCGGCAAGAAGAACGCCGACGGGTCCAACGGCAAGAATCCCACGCACACCATCACGCCCGGGCCGAGCCCGTCCGGTTCCGCCATCAGCCAACACCCCGGCGGCCGCGACGAGTCGGGCGGCGGGGACTCCAGCGGCTCCGGTTCGGGTTCCGGCTCCGGTTCCGCCTCTGGCGGGGACGGCGGGGACGGTGGGGACGGCGGTTCGGCCGACGGCTCCTCGGGAGCGGGTGCCGGCTCGGGTACGGCGTCCGGTGGCGGCGGCGTCGGTACGGGCGACACGCTCCCGGCGTCCTCCACGCTGCCCAACTGCACGGCCGGAGCCGTGGCGTTGAGCCTGCGCAGCGTGCACAACTCCTACTCGCCGGACCAGACGCCGACGTTCGAACTCACCGCGAAGAACAGCTCGTCGGCCGACTGCAAGGTCGATCTCGGTCCCAGGAACGCGGTGTTGACGGTCACACCGGCGGACGGCGACGACACCTTCTGGTCGTCGGCCGACTGCCCCGGGGGCGCGGGCAGCCTGGTGTTCCGGGTGCCCGCCGGCCAGAGCATCACCTACACCGTGAAGTGGGACCGCAAGCCGAGCGCGGCCCACTGCGCGACCCCCTCCGGGGGTGCCGCGAAGCCGGGCACGTACCTGCTGGAGGCCAAGACCCCGGGCTTCGGCAAGGCCCAGGCGTCGTTCGTGCTGTCGGCCGACTGAGGACGGGGGCGGCGCGGGTGCGTCGTCGAGTGCCGCCCGGTGTGGCTGACCGCGCAGTTCCCCGCGCCCCTTGGGCGGGCGATGCGCAGCTTGCTTGAGGGGCGCGGGGACCCTGCGCGAACGCCCCCCACGGACCCGCAGTCATACGGCATCCGGCACCGAGTTCATAGGCGCCCGGCCCCGGAATCAGACGTAGCGCTCCAGGATCGACGACTCCGCCAGGCGCGACAGCCCCTCCCGCACGCTCCGCGCGCGGGCCTCGCCGACCCCGTCCACCGTCTGCAGGTCGTCGACGCTCGCGGCGAGCAGCTTCTGCAGGCCCCCGAAATGCTCCACGAGCCGGTCGATGATGGCGCCCGGCAGCCGCGGCACCTTGGCCAGCAGCCGGAACCCCCGCGGGGACACCGCCGAGTCGAGCGTCTCGGGAGATCCCGTGTAGCCCAGCGCCCGCGCCACCGTGCCGAGTTCGAGCAGCTCCGCGTGGGTCAGCGCGTCCAGCTCGGCCAGCGCCTCGTCGACCGTGCGGGACCGCTTCGCCGTCGGCTCGGGCACGTAGTCGCGGACGACCAGCGAGCGGTCGGGCTCGACCCCGGCGATCAACTCCTCCAGCTGGAGGGCGAGAAGACGGCCGTCCGTGCCCAGCTCGACCACGTACTCGGCGATTTCGGTGGCGATACGGCGGACCATCTCCAGCCGCTGCGCGACCGCCGACACGTCCCGGACCGTGACCAGGTCCTCGATCTCCAGCGCCGACAGCGTGCCCGCGACCTCGTCCAGCCGGAGCTTGTACCGCTCCAGCGTCGCCAGCGCCTGGTTCGCGCGGGACAGGATCGCCGCCGAGTCCTCCAGAACGCGCCGCTGACCGTCCACGTACAGAGCGATCAGCCGCATCGACTGGGAGACCGAGACCACCGGGAAGCCGACCTGCTTGCTCACGCGGTCCGCCGTGCGGTGCCGCGTGCCCGTCTCCTCCGTCGGGATCGTCGCGTCCGGCACGAACTGCACGCCCGCCCGGAGGATCTTGGACAGGTCCGACGACAGCACGATGCCGCCGTCCAGCTTGCACAGCTCCCGCAGCCGGGTCGCGGTGAACTCGACGTCCAGCACGAAACCGCCCGTGCACATCGCCTCGACCGTTTTGTCCGAGCCGAGGACGATGAGCCCGCCGGTGTTGCCGCGCAGGACGCGCTCCAGGCCGTCACGCAAGGCCGTACCGGGTGCCACGGCGCTCAGCGAGGCGCGCATCAGACCATCGGAACCGGCACTCCCACCGGACTTGCCGGGAGCTGCTGCCCGGTCGTTGGCTGCCACTGCACTCCTCCGGTCGCAGGTTCTGACGCGCTCCCGCACCCGCACTCGGTTCGTACGGACGGGCGAGACCTGGGCAAAGTCTACCGGCGCTCCTCCGCCTCCCGTGGGGCCTCTCGGCGACGGGAGCGCGGCAGGACCCGGAGCGCGTCGCCCATGTCGGCGACTTCCAGGACCTTCATGCCGGGCGGCACCTTCCCCGGATCGGCCGGTACGAGCGCGTGCGTGAAGCCCAGCCGGTGCGCCTCGGCGAGCCTGCGCTGCACGCCCGTGACCCGTCTGACCTCGCCCGCGAGCCCGACCTCGCCGATCGCCACCAGGTTCTTCGGCAGCGGGGTGTCGCTGGCGGCCGAGGCGAGGGCGAGCGCGATGGCGAGGTCGGCGGCCGGCTCCGACAGCTTCACGCCGCCGACCGTCGCCGAGTAGATGTCCCGCTTGCCCAGCGCGCTGATCCGGCCCCGCTGCTCCAGGACGGCCAGCATCATCGACACCCGGGAGGTCTCCAGGCCGGACGTCGTACGGCGCGGGGAGGGGATCTGGGAGTCGACGGTCAGCGCCTGCACCTCGGCCACCAGCGGACGGCGGCCCTCCAGGGTGACGGTCAGGCAGGTGCCCGGGACCGGCTCGGCCCGGCGGGTCAGGAACAGGCCGCTGGGGTCGGCGAGGCCCGTGATGCCCTCGTCGTGCAGCTCGAAGCAGCCGACCTCGTCCGTCGCGCCGTAGCGGTTCTTCACGCCCCGCACCAGACGCAGGCGCGCGTGCCGGTCGCCCTCGAAGTGCAGGACGACGTCCACCAGGTGCTCCAGCAGGCGGGGCCCGGCGATGGCGCCGTCCTTCGTGACGTGGCCCACGAGCAGCGTGGACATGCCCCGTTCCTTGGACGCCCGGATCAGCGCCCCCGCCACCTCGCGGACCTGGGCCATGCCGCCGGGGGCGCCCTCGATCTCCGGGGAGGCCACCGTCTGCACCGAGTCGAGGATCAGCAGGGACGGCTTGACCTCGTCCAGGTGGCCGAGGACCGCGGACAGGTCGGTCTCGGCGGCCAGGTAGAGGTGGTCGTGGAGCGCGCCGATGCGGTCGGCGCGCAGCCGCACCTGGCTCGCCGACTCCTCGCCGGTCACATAGAGGGTGGGGTGCTCGGCGCCGGCCGCCTTGGCGGCCACGTCCAGCAGCAGGGTGGACTTGCCGACGCCGGGCTCGCCCGCGAGCAGGACGACCGCGCCCGGCACGAGACCGCCGCCGAGGACCCGGTCCAGCTCCGGCACGCCGGTCGAGCGGGCGGTGGCCTGCCGGCCGTCGACCTGGCCGATGGGCAGCGCGGAGGTGGTCACCCGGCCCGGTGCGGTGGTCCGGACCGCGGGCGCGCCGTACTCCTCGACCGTGCCCCAGGCCTGGCACTCCGGGCAGCGGCCGAGCCACTTGGCCGTCTGCCAGCCGCACTCGGTGCAGCGGTAGGACGGGCGGTCCTTGGTCGTCTTGGTACGGGCAGCCATGCGGAAACCGTAGCCCGGAGCACTGACAACGGGACCGGCAGTCGGGTGCTGAGGAGCGGGGAGCACGTGTGGGTGAACCGTTATCGGCCGGCGCCCACCGGGATCCAGCCGCGGAATCAAAGGTTCCTGTCCCCTTATGAGGGATCGTTTCACCCGTACGGATTAAAAGTGCTCAAGGTTCCAGAAGGGGCACTCCGCAGCCGCCTACGGTCGCACGGGTGATGAGCAGCAGTCCGGAGACGACCACCCGCACGACAGGCGCGCACCGGGCGCATCGCGGGACACGTGAGGCCCGTGACGCACGACGCGAAGCGCGCGAGAACCGTGAGGAGAAAGAGGCGCGCGACCGCGCCGCCGCGCGCACCGTCGCCCAGCGCACGCCCGCGCGCTTCGAGCCGTACCTGGACGGCCTGTTCACCTACTGCCTGTCCGTCCTGTGCGACCACGACACGGCCACCGCCGCCCTCGGCGACGCGCTGGCCCTGGCCGAACGGCGCGGCCACCGCGCCCCCGGGGCCCCCGGCGACCAGCGGGCCTGGCTGTACGCCCTGGCCCGCTGGGCCTGCCTCCGCAAGCTCGCCGAGGCCAAGCAGAAACGTCAGGCCACACACGCGGCGGGACGTGGCGGGGCGGGGGGCACGGGCAAGGGGGCGGACGGGGGCGCCGGGAGAAGGTCCGGCGCTGCCGGGAAGAGGAGCGCCGGGGGCGGGGGCGGCGCCGGGGGCCGGAATGGCGCCGGGAGCGCGAGCGCGGCCGGGGGCGGCGCCGGGGCAGCCGGAACTGCCTGGGGCGACGGGGTCGCTGGGGCGGCGGGGGCTGAAAGGACTGCGGGGGCCGATGGGACTGCCGGGGCCGTCGGGACCTCACGGGCAGAAGGAACTTCTTGGGGCCAGGGCACTGATGGTCCACTCGGGTCTTCCGGAGCCACCGGTTCCGCCGAGCCCTCCGCCGGAGCTCAGTGGCCCTCTGGAGCCCCCGGGAGTTCCCGGGCTCCCGGGGGCACCGGCAAAGAGCCCCCCTCGTCAGCCGCCTCCCCCCGGACATCCAAGAGCAGCGGCGACGCGAGCTCGCGCTGCTGGCCTGGCCGGAAGCCGCCGGTACCACGCCCGAGCAGCGCGAGGCCCTGGAACTCGCCGTCCGGCACCACCTCGCCACGCACGAGGTCGCCGCCGTCCTCGGCATGGAGCCCGCCGCCGCGCGGGAACTGCTCGCCTCCGCCGCCTGCGAAGTGGAACGCACACGCGCGGCCCTCGCCGTGGTCGAGACGGGCGGCTGCCCGAGCGTGGCCCACCTCACCGGCGACAACCGGCTGGTCCTCAGCGCTGCCCTTCGCCGCGAGCTGGTCCGGCACGTCGACGACTGTCCGCGCTGCCGCCGCACCGCCGAGCGCGCGGTCCCCGGCCGCTGGCCCGGCGCCACGGTCACCCCCGCCGAGCTGCCCGTGCTGGAAGCGCCGCGCGCGGCCCTGGCACGCCACCCGCGCGCGCGAGGCGCCGCCGGACCCCGCTTCGACCGGCGCGGCTTCCCGATGGACCCCAAGGACCGCGCGGCCCGCCGCGACCGCATCCGCGCGCGGGCCGTCACGACGACGGTCGTGGCCACTGTGGTCGCCGCACCGGTCCTCGCCCTCTGGGCCGCCTATCGGGGCGGGCCGGCAGGGGAGGACGACGGCCGCTCGGCGACCGCGCGGGAGGCGCAAGGTCCCGAGGCGCTCGGCGGCGACACGTCCGGCGGCTACGAGAACGCGGGGAACGCGAGAGTGAAGCCGGGCGTCCGCATGGGAAAGAACGGCAAGGCGGACGTCTCGGTGGAGGTCGTCAGCGTCAGCGGCAAGGGCGGGAAGGGCGCGGGACAGCTCGAAGTCAGCGCCGCCAACGACGGCGACACCACCCTGATCACCCTCACGGCGTCCGGCGAGTCCGAGGTCCGCTGGTCGGTGTCCACGACGGCCGGCTGGCTCTACTTCAGCCAGTCCTCGGGAACCCTCGGACCCGGCCGGACCTTGACGATCAAGGTGTACGTCGACCATCTGCGCGAGCCGTCCGGCCACTGGCACGCGCAGGTGGCGGTGGCACCGGCGGGCGCGGTCGTCTCGATCGACGGATACGGCACGGCACCCAGCCGTCCGACCCCACCCCACGCCTCACCGACACCCTCGTCGCCCCCGCCGAGCACACCGCCGACCGAGCCCCCCGCCACGCAGTCCCCACCGCCCACGGACCCGACGCCGAGCCCGACGACCCCGCCCCCCTCCGACTCCCCGACGCCGACTCCCATGCCGACCGACACCGAGACCCCGACCCCGACGGACAGCTAGGCAGGAGCCGGGAAGACGGGGGCTTCCAGCCGAGCGAGCCGGGTGGGCGGGAGGAGCGAGCGGGAAAGGCCGTTACGAGGCTTCCGGGTCGGCCGGGTGGGGCGCCAGCAGGGGCAACTGTGAAGCCAGCCGCGCTTCGCACAGCTCGACCAGACGGTCGTACCCCGCCTTGCCCATCAGCTCCGTCAGCTCGGCCCGGTAGGACACGTACACCGGCTCACCCGCGCCGTGCGCCGACGTCGCCGAGGTGCACCACCAGTGCAGGTCGTGCCCGCCCGGCCCCCAGCCCCGGCGGTCGTACTCCCCGATGGACACCTGGAGCACCCGTGTGTCGTCCGGCCGGTCGATCCAGTCGTACGTCCGCCGGATCGGCAGCTGCCAGCACACGTCCGGCTTGGTCTCCAGCGGTTCCCGGCCCTCCTTCAGCGCCAGGATGTGCAGCGAGCAGCCGGCCCCGCCCGCGAACCCCGGCCGGTTCTGGAAGATGCACGACCCCTGGAACGGCCGCGTCTGCCGGGAACCCTCCTCGTCCTCGGAGACCCACCCGCCCCGCGTGCCCTCGTCATGGTGCTGCCAGATCTCCGGCGTGAGCCGCGCCACGTGCTCGGCGACCCGCTTCTCGTCGTCCTCGTCGGAGAAGTGCGCCCCCAGCGTGCAGC
The DNA here is from genome assembly GCF_002920615.1 of Streptomyces sp. Ru62. Classification (GTDB taxonomy): domain Bacteria; phylum Actinomycetota; class Actinomycetes; order Streptomycetales; family Streptomycetaceae; genus Streptomyces. The sequence continues at coordinate 13,703 of NZ_PQSU01000044.1, read as the reverse complement.
ACCCGTCGTCCGCGCGGCCCGCCTGAATGCCCTGGCAGCCACTGCCGAAGATGCAGTTCCAGCGAGAGGTCAGCCATGTCAGATCGCAGCGGAAGACCTGCTCGTCGTCCGCCGGGTCAGGAAACTCCACCCAGGCACGGGCGAAATCGAGCCCCTTCTCGTCGCCCATCAACGCCTCCGTGGTGGTCTTGGCGGCCTTACGGCCTTTGCCCGCCTTGTCGGCTTTGTCAGCCTTCGCCTTTTTCGTCTTTGGCACCCGTCCAGGGTAAGTGGCCGGGTGCCGCACGCGGGACCGAGGACGGACGTTCTGGCAGTAGCGTTCCGTACATGAGACTCGGTGTCCTGGACGTGGGTTCGAACACGGTGCATCTGCTGGTGGTGGACGCGCACCCCGGCGCGCGCCCGCTGCCCGCGCATTCGCACAAGGCCGAACTCCGGCTCGCCCAGCTCCTCGACGACAGCGGTGCCATCGGCGAGGAAGGCATCGACCAGCTGATCGCCGTTGTGCGGGACGCGCTCCAGGCCGCCGAGGACAAGGGCGTCGAGGACCTGCTGCCGTTCGCCACCTCCGCCGTCCGCGAGGCCACCAACGCCGACGACGTCCTCGCGCGCGTGGCCGACGAGACCGGCGTACGACTCCAGGTCCTCGCCGGGGCCGAGGAGGCCCGGCTCACCTTCCTCGCCGTACGCCGCTGGTTCGGCTGGTCCGCCGGGAAGCTGCTGGTCCTGGACATCGGCGGCGGTTCCCTGGAGATCGCCTTCGGCATGGACGAGGAACCGGACGCGGCCGTCTCCCTCCCGCTCGGCGCCGGCCGCCTCACCGCCGGCTGGCTGCCCGGCGACCCGCCCGACCCGGAGGACGTCCGCGCCCTGCGCCGCCACGTCCGCACGGAGATCGCCCGCACGGTCGGCGAATTCAGCCGCTTCGGCGCCCCGGACCACGTGGTCGCCACCTCCAAGACCTTCAGGCAGCTCGCCCGCATCGCCGGCGCCGCCCGCAGCGCCGAGGGCCTCTACGTCCAGCGGGAACTCAAACGCGAGTCCCTGGAGGCCTGGGTCCCGCGCCTGGCCGGCATGACGACGGAACAGCGCGCGGAACTGCCCGGCGTCTCGGACGGCAGGGCAGGTCAGCTCCTCGCCGGCGCCCTGGTGGCGGAGGGCGCGATGGACCTCTTCGGCGTGGAGAAACTGGAGATCTGCCCCTGGGCCCTGAGGGAGGGCGTCATCCTCCGCCGCCTCGACCACATGGGCTCGGACTAGCGCCCCCGAAGGCGCGCGGGGAACTGCGCGAGGGGCGACCACGCACCCGCGGCCGCGCAAATGGCAAACCTCACAACGGCGAACAGGCACCCAACACCCGAGCCCCTCGGCGCCGTATGGTGACGGACGTGGCTGAACCAAGGGACGCAGACGTGCGCATCGCGCTCTCGACCGCCTCCGTCTACCCCGAGTCGACGGCGACGGCCTTCGAGATCGCCGCGCGCCTCGGTTACGACGGCGTCGAGGTCATGGTGTGGACCGACCCGGTCAGCCAGGACATCGAGGCCCTGCGTCGCCTCTCGGACTACCACGGCATCCCGATCCTGGCCGTCCACGCCCCCTGCCTGCTGATCACCCAGCGCGTCTGGTCCACCGACCCCTGGGTCAAGCTCCAGCGGGCCCGGGCGGCGGCGGAGAAGCTGGACGCCTCCACCGTCGTCGTCCACCCGCCCTTCCGCTGGCAGCGGCAGTACGCCCGGGAGTTCGTCGACGGGATCTGGCGGATGGCGAACGAGACGGACGTACGGTTCGCCGTCGAGAACATGTACCCCTGGCGCTACCGCGACCGCGAGATGCTCGCCTACGCCCCCGACTGGGACGTCACCCACGACGACTACCGGCACTTCACGATCGACCTCAGCCACACGGCGACGGCCCGCACCGACGCCCTGGGCATGATCGACCGCATGGGGGACCGGCTCGGGCACGTCCACCTCGCCGACGGCCGGGGCTCCGCCAAGGACGAGCACCTGGTGCCCGGCCGGGGCACCCAGCCCTGCGCCGAACTGCTGGAGCGCCTGGTGCACACCGGCTTCGACGGCCACGTCGTGATCGAGGTCAACACCCGGCGGGCGATGTCCGGCGCCGAGCGCGAGGCCGACCTCGCCGAGGCCCTGGAGTACACGCGCAAGCACCTCGCCGCGGCGGCCGTGCGGGTGACCCGCCGATGACCGCCACCCCGCCGGCGAACGACACGGTCCCCGAGCCGCCCGCCCGGCGCCGGGGCCGGCCCCCGCGCACCGAGTCCGCCGGCACCCGGGACCGCATCCTCGCCGCCGCCCGCGAGGAGTTCTCCGCGCGCGGCTACGAGAAGACGTCCGTACGCGGCATCGCCAAGGCCGCCGGCGTGGACTCCGCGCTCGTCCACCACTACTTCGGCACCAAGGAGCAGGTCTTCGAAGCGGCCATCGAGGTCGCCTTCGCCCCCGCGCTGAACGCGCCGGGGGCGGTCGCCGAGGGCCCCCCGGACGCCGTCGGCGAGCGGCTGACCCGGTTCATCTTCGGCATCTGGGAGAACCCCACCACCCGCACCCCGCTGCTCGCCATCGTGCGCTCCGCCGTCAACAACGACACGGCCGCCGCCGTCTTCCGCCGCCTGGTCGCCACCCAACTGCTGCGCCGCATCGCCGCCCAGCTGGAGCTGCCGGACGCCGAGCTGCGCGCCGAGCTGGCGGCCGCCCAGCTGGTGGGCTGTGCCATGCTCCGTTACGTGATCAAGGTGGAGCCGCTGGCGTCGGCGGACCTGGAGCGCATCATCGCCCGGGTCGCCCCCGTCGTACAGGGGCACCTGACTGCTCCATGAAACGCGCGTCCCGCGATTCGGACACCTTGTCCCGCCCACTGGATGACCGGCGTACGCTCGATGACAGCCACATCCGTCTGAAGGAGCGAGCGACGATGCCCGAGCTGAGGTCCCGCACAGTCACCCACGGCCGCAACATGGCGGGCGCCCGCGCCCTTATGCGCGCCTCCGGTGTACCCGGTGCGGACATCGGCCGGAAGCCGATCATCGCCGTCGCCAACTCCTTCACCGAATTCGTGCCGGGCCACACCCACCTCCAGCCGGTCGGCCGGATCGTCAGCGAGGCGATCAAGGAGGCGGGCGGCATCCCGCGCGAGTTCAACACCATCGCCGTCGACGACGGCATCGCCATGGGCCACGGCGGCATGCTGTACTCCCTGCCCTCCCGCGACCTGATCGCGGACTCGGTCGAGTACATGGTCGAGGCGCACTGCGCCGACGCCCTGGTCTGCATCTCCAACTGCGACAAGATCACTCCGGGCATGCTGATGGCGGCCCTGCGCCTGAACATCCCGACGGTCTTCGTCTCCGGCGGCCCCATGGAGTCCGGCCGCGCCACCCTCGTGGACGGCACGGTCCGCACGCTCGACCTGGTCGACGCGATCTCCGACGCCGTCAACGACAAGATCTCCGACGAGGACATCCTCCGCATCGAGGAGAACGCCTGCCCCACCTGCGGCAGCTGTTCCGGCATGTTCACCGCCAACTCGATGAACTGCCTGACCGAGGCCATCGGCCTCTCCCTGCCCGGCAACGGCTCGGTCCTCGCCACCCACACCGCGCGCCGCGCCCTGTACGAGAACGCGGCCCGCACGGTCATGGACCTCACCCGCCGCTACTACGAGCAGGACGACGACACCGTCCTGCCCCGCAACATCGCCACCTTCCAGGCCTTCGAGAACGCCATGGCCCTGGACATCGCGATGGGCGGCTCCACCAACACGATCCTGCACCTGCTGGCCGCCGCGCAGGAGGCGGGCGTCCCGTTCGGCCTGGACCAGATCGACGCCGTCTCGCGCCGCGTGCCCTGTCTGGCGAAGGTGGCCCCCAACGTCGCCAAGAACCGCACGTACTACATGGAGGACGTGCACCGCGCCGGCGGCATCCCGGCCCTCCTCGGCGAACTGCACCGCGCCGGCCTGCTCAACGAGGACGTGCACGCCGTGCACAGCCCCTCCCTCGCCGACTGGCTGAAGACCTGGGACGTCCGCGGCGGTTCCCCGTCGCAGGAGGCGGTCGAGCTGTGGCACGCGGCCCCCGGATGCGTCCGCTCCGCCGAGGCGTTCTCCCAGTCCGAGCGCTGGGAGGCCCTGGACGAGGACGCCGAGAACGGCTGCATCCGCTCCGTCGAGCACGCCTACTCCAAGGACGGCGGCCTCGCGGTCCTGCGCGGCAACCTCGCCGTCGACGGCTGCGTGGTCAAGACGGCCGGCGTGGACGAGTCGATCTGGACCTTCGAGGGCCCGGCCGTCGTCTGCGAGTCCCAGGAGGAGGCCGTCCAGCGCATCCTGACCCAGGAGGTCAAGGACGGCGACGTCGTCGTCATCCGCTACGAGGGCCCCAAGGGCGGCCCCGGCATGCAGGAGATGCTGTACCCGACCTCGTACCTGAAGGGCCGTGGCCTCGGCAAGAGCTGCGCCCTGATCACCGACGGCCGCTTCTCCGGCGGCACCTCGGGCCTCTCCATCGGCCACGCCTCGCCCGAGGCGGCCTCCGGCGGCACGATCGCCCTCGTCCAGGACGGCGACCGCATCCGCATCGACATCCCGGGCCGCACGATCGAGCTGCTGGTCGACGAGGCCGAGCTGGCCCGCCGGGAGCAGGCCCTGAACGGCGTCTACGCCCCCAAGAACCGCGAACGCAAGGTCTCCGCCGCCCTGCGCGCCTACGCGGCGATGGCGACGAGCGCGGACAAGGGCGCCGTGCGCGACGTGTCCCGCCTGGGCTGAGCCACGACAGCAGGGGCCGCTCCCGACCGGGGCGGCCCTTCGCCGTTCCACGGGCGGTCGCCGTTCGCCGTTCCACGGGCGGCCGGCCCTTCGCCGTTCGGTGGCCGGCCCTTCGCCGTTCCGGGCGGCCTTCGCCGGGTCACGGACGGCCCCTGGGTGGATCACCGGACCGCTCGCCGTCCCCAGCCCCACCGGGCCGTCCGCTGTCCCCGCACCGCCCGGCCTCTTCCCGGGTCCGGGGTCACCAGGCCGACGGGTTCCCGCTGTCCACGGTGAAGACCGTGCCGTCGGGCGCGGCGGCGAGGACGCGGGTGTCGACCGGCACCGGTGCGGGCGGGGTGCTCATGACCTCGGCCGAGTTCGCGCCCAGCCGCGCCGGCGTCTGCCCGACGAGCCTGCCGTTCCCGGCGTCGACGGCGAGCAGCCGGCCGTCGCTCGCGGTGAGGTACACCCGACCGCGCCGCACGACGGGTGCCGAACCACGGCTCACCGACGTCTCCAGGTGCCACAGGTGCTTGCCCGACCGCCCCGATTCCAGGTCCACGGCGTCCAGGGAGCCACCGGTGGCCAGCACGTACACCACGTTCCCGCGCACCGTCGCGTGCGCGCCGTCGAGGACGGCGGGCAGCGCGACGCGCCGGGTCGCGCCCGTGCCGGGGCTGTAGCGGACGATCTCCGTGGCGCCGTACGCGCTGTCCACGGCCAGGAAGAACACCGAACCGTCCTGCGCCGCGAACGGCTTGAGCCAGCCACCGAGCCGTACGTCCCACCGCACCCGGCCGGTGCCCGGGTCCACGGCGGTCACCCGTGTGCTCGTCCCGTCGGCGGACGTACGCGTCGCGAAGGCCGTCGAGGCGCCGGGGAAGGCGTCGAGGGCCGGCATGCCCTGACCGGGTACCGCGCTCCGCCAGCGGGTGGCGCCGTTCGCGCCGTCCACGCCGGTGACCCTGCCGTCGGCGCTGGCGAGCAGGGCCGTGTCACCGGCGTACCGCACGGTCGTCCCAGCCGGCAGCCGTCGCTGCCACACCTGTCTGCCCGTGGCCGGATCCAGGCCGGCGAGCCGTGAGCCGCCGTCCGTGTACGGCTGGACCAGCCCACCGGAGAGGACCGGGGGCCCGCTCGTGGACCGGGTGTCGACCGAACGCCGCCACAGCAGGGCGCCGTCGCTCGCGGAGAGCGCGAAGACGACACCCGGCCGCGCGCAGAACACCTTCCCGGCCCCGTACGCGCAGTGCGGCATGCCCTCGCCGCCGACCGCCGGCCGGGCCGTCCACGCGCTGCCGGAAGCCGCCGTCAGCGTCGGCTCGCCCTTCCTCGTGGGTGACTGATCGTTTCCGCCGGACGCCCACACCGAGACGAGCGCACCGAGCAACGCCAGCCCCAGGCTGCCGGCCGTCAGCGCCACCACTCGCCGACGCCCCGGGCCTCGGCCCGTACGCCGACCGGCACCGTCGGAACGACCGGCTCCAGCGGAAGCGCCCCCTGCCTCCGCCCCTTCCCCTTCCCCTGCCTCCGCCCCGGCTTCCGCAGGAGCCCGGTCCTCGCCCGCCCGTTGCTCCGCACCCGTCCGCTGCGCCGGTATGAACGCCTGGGTGTCGTACGAGGCCGCCACCGAGCGCAGTTCCCGCATCAGTTCGTCCGGCGTGGGCCGGTCCTCAGGCTCCTTGGCGAGACACCGGCGTACCAGCGGGGCGAGCCCTTCCGGTACGCCGGTCAGGTCGGGTTCGTCGTGGACCACCTGGTAGGCGACGACGTACGGACTGTCGGAGTCGAACGGCCCGCGCCCGGTGGCCGCGTGCACCATCACCGAACCGAGCGCGAAGATGTCGGCGGCCGGGCCGACCTCCCGGGGCCGCCGGAACTGCTCGGGCGCCATGAACGGCGGAGTGCCGATCAACTTCCCGGTCTCGGTGCGCAGTTCGCTGTCCTTCGGCCGGGAGATGCCGAAGTCGATGACTTTCGGCCCGTCCTCGGCGAGCAGCACGTTGCTGGGCTTGAGATCCCGGTGCACGACCCCGACCCGGTGGATGTCCCGCAGCGCCTCGGCGAGCCCCGCCATCAGCCGGCGCAGCTGCTCCGTGGGCATGGGGCCCTTCCGCTTCACATGGTCGGAGAGGGTCGGCCCGGGGATGAACAGGGTGGCCATCCAGGGGCGTGCGGCCTCTGGATCGGCGTCCACGACGGGTGCCGTGAAGGCCCCGCTGACCCTGCGCGCGGCGGCCACCTCCTGCCGGAAACGGCCCCTGAACTCCGGATCCCGCGCGAACTCGGCGTGTACGACCTTCACCGCGAGCCGCATCCCGGAGGTGCTCCGGGCGAGGTGTACGACCCCCATGCCGCCGGAGCCCAGGCAGGACTCCAGCCGATAGTGCCCGGCGTACTCGGGAAGTTCCGGTTCCGCGCCCGCTCCGGTGTTGCGCTGTGGCGCCATGGACCACCCCCGTGCTCTTCGTCCGCGCGCGCGACGCACGGAGCCTAGTCGATGACTCGTACGAGACAGAGGCGGCTTGCTAGCGTCTGGGTGGCGAGTCGCGCACCTGCGTTTCGCGCCGAGTTCCAGGAAAACGACGGGGGAGGACCATTTTCATGTCAGTCGACCGCGCACAAGAGGCCGAGGCCATCGGGAACGGCACCGGCGGTGCCGAGGACGTGGTGACGGAGGCGGCGGCAGCCGTCCGCACCTACGCCGTCGCACCCGGCGTCCGCCTGAACGTCCGCAGCGGACCGGGCACCCAGTACAACCTGGTCCGCGTCCTGCCGGAGGGCGTCCGGGTGCCGATCTACTGCCAGACGCCCGGCACGACGGTGACGGGCACCTACGGCACGACGAACATCTGGGACCTCATCGACAGCGGCGAGTACGTCTCGGACGCCTACGTCCACACAGGCACCGACGGCTACATCGCCCCACGCTGCGGCTGACACCGGCTAGCACGCGCTGCGCCCGGCCGGGCCGTGCTGGGCCCGGCCGGGAACTGCCGGCACCCGGCACGACCGGGCCTGACCGCCGCCGACCGGCACCCGGCACGGCCGGCACCGCGAGCCATCCCGCCCCGCGGGGTCATGCTTCTGCGGAGTGGGGGGCGTCGGGGGGTGCTTCGGCGGGGCCGGGGGCGTGGGGGCCGCGGGACCATGCCTCAGGGGAGTCGGGGCCGCCAACGCGGAACCACCCAGCCGGCACCGCCCCCCGGCCCGGCAGGCGCCTCGCCGGAACCCGCCCGGCCCGGGAGCCACCCCTATCCCCAACCGGCCCCCGCTCCACCACGAGCCCACCCACCCCCGCAGCCCACCCACCTCAGCAGCCCCCCGCCCAGACCCCGCCCCGCCCGGAAGCCCGTCCGCCGTCGGCGCCATAATCGTGCTGTGAGCGACGAAACCGGCACCCCGGACACCTCGGCGGACTCCGTCGGCCGCGCGGCCGAGGGCGACGGCGCGCCGCCGCAGGCCGGTGGCCCCCGCCCCGAGCCCCTGCGCTTCTTCGGCACCTCCTGGGTGAACCACGACAACGGCTACGCGGCCCGCCGCGCCGGTGTCGCCGTCGGCTCCCTCGCCGCCGCCGCGGTCTCCTGCCTGGTGCTGCGCCTCGCCTACGAGGGCATCCAGATCGCCGAGTCCGGCTCCTTCGTGACCGTGCTGGTCGTCGCCATGTTCGCGATCTGCAGCGCGCTCGCCTTCCGCAACACCTGGGAGGGCTTCGGCAGGCGCCACGACCCGCAGCGCCAGGCATCCCTGCGCGGTCTGCTCGCCATCGGCTTCGTCGGCACCCTCCTCGCCTACTTCTTCCGCTCCCTCACGGAGGCACCGGGCGAGAAGCTGCACCGCGAGGAGTACGAACAGGCCCGCGAGGCCCACGCGCGCCGCACCACCCGCCGCACCGGCAACCCGTCGAAGAAGAAGCGCCGCCGGTAGCACGGCGCCGGCGGAACGGCGGCGGTGGAACCGCGTCGGCACGACGGAGAAGGGGGTACGGCAGGCGCGCGGCGATGCCGTAGACAGGACCCCATGACCGTCACCGAGCCGTCACCCGCCGACCCGCACGCCTCCCACGCGGCCCGCGCCGCGTCCTTCAACTCCGCCGCCGCCCAGTACGCCGCGAACCGCCCCTCCTACCCGCCCGCCCTCTTCGACGCCGTCGAGGAACTGTCCGGCCGCCCCCTCCGGGGCGCCAGGACGGTGGACGTCGGCGCGGGCACCGGCATCGCCACCGCCCTCCTGCACGCCCGGGGCGCCGACGTCCTCGCCGTCGAACCCGGAGCGGGCATGGCCGCCGAGTTCCGCCGCGCGCTCCCGCACATCCCGCTCGTCCGGGGCAACGGCAACGCCCTGCCCGTCACCGACGCCCACGCCGACCTCATCACCTGTGCCCAGGCCTGGCACTGGACCGACCCGGCCCACTCGGTGCCGGAGGCGCTGCGCGTGCTGCGCCCAGGCGGTGCGCTGGCGCTGTGGTGGAACACCGAGGCGCTGGACGTCGGATGGATCGCCGACGCCGCCCGCCGCGTCGGCCGTTTCCTGGGCCTCGACGCCGCCGCCGAGGCGCGCAAGGTCGGTGACCGCATCGAGCTGGCCGACCCCAGCGGACGTCTGGACTTCATCCGCCACACGGTCCGCTGGAGCCGCCGCGTCCCGGTCGACACCCATCTCGCCAACATCGGCAGCCACTCGGCCTTCCTCATCAGCCCCGAGGAGCGCACGGCCGCCTTCCTCGCCGAGGAGCGCGCCCACCTCCTGGAGGTCTTCCCGGACGGCATGGTCGAGGAGACCTACGACGTCCTCCTCCTGGTCGCCCGCAAGCCCTGACCCGGCATCCCGGCTCTCCCGCGCCCCTCCCCCGCTCCCACCCCCTTCGCATCGACCCTTGACGTCCAGCCTCTCCAGCCCAATTATTCATCACATGATGAATTCTGAGCCGGACCGTTCACCCCCCGCTGTCCCCACCCCCGCCATCCACGCCGACGACCTCACCGTCACCCGCGGTCCCCGCACGGTCCTGCACCACCTCCGCTTCACCGTCCCCCGCGGCCGGATCACCGGCCTGCTCGGCCCCTCCGGCTGCGGAAAATCCACCCTCATGCGCTCGATCGTCGGCACCCAGGACAAGGTCACCGGCACCCTCGACGTCCTCGGCCACCCGGCCGGCCACCCCACCCTGCGCAGCCGCATCGGCTACGTCACCCAAGCCCCCTCCGTCTACGACGACCTCACCGTCCGTCAGAACCTCGACTACTTCGCCGCGATCCTCGACCCCGGCCGCGCCGCCGCCGACCGCCGCGACCAGCACGTCACCCAGGCCATCACCGACGTCGACCTCACCAGCCACGCCGACGCCCTCGCCGGCAACCTCTCCGGCGGCCAGCGGGGCCGCGTCTCCCTCGCCGTCGCCCTCCTCGGCACCCCCGAACTCCTCGTCCTCGACGAACCGACCGTCGGCCTCGACCCCGTCCTGCGCCGGGACCTGTGGCACCTCTTCCACGACCTCGCCGCCACCCGCGGCACCACCCTCCTCGTCTCCTCCCACGTCATGGACGAGGCCGAGCGCTGCCACCGCCTCCTCCTCATGCGCGAGGGCGAGGTGCTGGCTGGGGGAGAAACCCCCGACGCCCTGCGCACCCGCACCGGCACCGACACCGTCGAGGCCGCCTTCCTGCGCCTGGTCGACGAAGCCGCAGGCCGCACGAAAGAGAGCACCCGATGAACCCGAGCTTCCTGACCACGGTGCGCACGACGATCCCGCCGGCCCCCGCCACGCGGCCCCGCGCCCTCAACGCCGCCCGCACCACCGCCACCGCGGCCCGGGTCCTGCGCCAGCTCCGCCACGACCCGCGCACCATCGCGCTGATGGTGCTGATCCCCTGCCTGATGCTGATCCTGCTGCGCTACGTCTTCGACGCCAGCCCACGCACCTTCGACAACATCGGCGCCTCGCTGCTCGGCATCTTCCCGCTGATCACGATGTTCCTGGTCACCTCCATCGCCACCCTGCGCGAACGCACCTCCGGCACCCTCGAACGCCTCCTCGCCCTGCCCCTCGGCAAGGCCGACCTCATCGCCGGCTACGCCCTCGCCTTCGGCGCCCTCGCCCTCGTCCAGTCCGCCCTCGCCACCGGACTCGCGGTCTGGCTCCTCGGCCTCGACGTCACCGGCTCCCCCTGGCTGCTCCTCCTCGTCGCCCTCCTCGACGCCCTGCTCGGCACGGCCCTCGGTCTCTTCGTCTCGGCCTTCGCGGCCTCGGAGTTCCAGGCGGTCCAGTTCATGCCCGCGGTGATCTTTCCCCAGCTCCTCCTGTGCGGCCTGTTCACCCCCCGCTCCGACATGCACCCCGTCCTGGAAACCGTCTCCGACGTCCTGCCGATGTCCTACGCCGTCGACGGCATGAACCAGGTCCTCCACCACACCGACATGACGGCGACCTTCGTCCGCGACGTCCTGATCGTGGCCGGCTGCGCCCTGCTCGTCCTGGCCCTGGGCGCGGCGACGCTACGACGGCGTACGGCGTGACCCAGGGCCCCACCAGCTGACGTTCCGCCCACCGGACAACCCGCCCGCGCACCCCACCCCGGTGCCAGACTGAACCGCATGAGCCAGAAAGTCGCAGTCCTCGGCACCGGCAAGATCGGCGAAGCCCTGCTCAGCGGAATGATCCGGGCCGGCTGGGCCCCCGACGACCTCCTGGTCACCGCCCGCCGCCCCGAACGAGCCGAAGAACTCCGCACCCGCTACGGAGTCACCCCGGTCACCAACACCGAGGCCGCCAAGACCGCCGACACCCTGATCCTCACGGTCAAGCCGCAGGACATGGGCACCCTCCTGGACGAACTCGCCCCGCACGTCCCCGCCGACCGCCTGGTCATCAGCGGAGCCGCCGGCATCCCCACCTCCTTCTTCGAGGAGCGCCTCGCCGCGGGCACCCCCGTCGTCCGAGTCATGACCAACACGCCCGCCCTCGTCGACGAGGCCATGTCGGTCATCTCCGCCGGCAGCCACGCCACCGAACAGCACCTCGCACACGCCGAGGAGATCTTCGGTGGCGTCGGCAAGACCCTCCGCGTCCCCGAGAGCCAGCAGGACGCCTGCACCGCACTGTCCGGCTCCGGCCCGGCGTACTTCTTCTACCTGGTCGAAGCCATGACCGACGCCGGCATCCTGCTCGGTCTCCCGCGCGACAAGGCCCACGACCTCATCGTCCAGTCCGCGATCGGCGCCGCCGTGATGCTCCGGGACAGTGGCGAACACCCCGTCAAGCTCCGGGAGAACGTCACCTCCCCGGCCGGCACCACCATCAACGCCATCCGCGAACTGGAGAACCACGGCGTACGAGCCGCCCTCATCGCCGCCCTCGAAGCCGCCCGCGACCGCAGCCGCGAACTCGCCTCCGGCAAGAAGGACTGAACCGGCCGACCCCGCTGGAGCGCCGCCCGGCTAACGCGCGGCGCTCAGCGAAGGCTCGGCCACGGGCGGCAGCATCCCGATCGCCCTGTAGGCCGTATCGACCGTCGGCCGGGCCAACGCCCGCGCCTTCTCCGCACCATCCCGCAGCACCCCCTCGACATACGCCGGATCAGCGCACAGCTCCCGGTGCCTGGCCTGCACCGGCCGCAGCACCTCCACCACCGCCTCCGCGGTGTCCTTCTTCAAAGAGCCGTACGAGTCGTAAACGTCTGCCAGTGACTCAGGGTTCCCACCCGTGCACGCAGCGAGAACATCCAGCAGGTTCGATAGGCCCGGCCGCGCCGCCCGGTCGTAGACGACGTCCCGCCCGCTGTCCGTCACGGCCCGCAGCACCTTCTTGCGCACCACGTCCGGCTCGTCCAGCAGATAGACGATCCCCGCCCCCGACTCGTCCGACTTCCCCATCTTCCTCGTCGGGTCCTGGAGGTTCATCACCCGTGCCGCCACCTGCGGAATCGTCGCCCTCGGCACCACGAACGCCTGCCCGTAGCGCTGGTTGAACCGCACCGCCAGGTCCCGGGTCAGCTCCACGTGCTGCGCCTGGTCCTCGCCGACCGGAACCTCGTCCGTGCCGTACGCCAGGATGTCCGCCGCCATCAGGACCGGATACGTCAGCAGCGACAGCCGCACACTCCCACCACGGTCCCGCTCCTTCGCGGCCTTCTCCTTGTACTGGATCATCCGCCGCATCTCACCGTCGGTCGCCACGCACTCCAGCAGGTATGACAGCCGCGTGTGCTCGTCGACATGGCTCTGCAGGAACACCGTGCACACCGCGGGGTCGAGCCCGGCCGCCAGCAACAGGGTCGCCGTCTGCCGACTGAGCCTGCGTACGCGCGCCGGATCGTGGTCCATGGTCAGCGCGTGCAGATCCACCACACAGAACAGCGAGTCCGCCCGGTGCTGGTCCACCTCCGCCCAGCGCCGCATGGCCCCCAGGTAGTTGCCCAGGGTCAGGTGCCCGGTCGGCTGAATCCCGCTGAAGACCCGAGTCATCTCCACTCCACCTTCTGGTCGGGACCGCCGCCCCTGCGGCCGGCCCCCCGAGACCCGGAGGGAGATACGAGAACGGCCGCCGAGGCGGCGGCCGTTGAGTGCATACGTGAGTCGGCCGCCGTCAGGCGGCCCACCAGAGCTGGGTACACGTACGCGTCATCACGCAGTCCACAGTACGCCGCCGGAGTGCCCCGCGGCGGCGAGTTGACACACCCCGCGCCCATACGTAGTGTTCTCCGAGTTGTCCGACGTGAGCGCCGACTCCGGTCGGTCCCCGGGCAGCCATTCCGCAGTACCACCCACTCAATCGACGCCCTCAGCGTCGGCTGCTTTGGCGTGCGTATTTGCGAAATGAGGAATCCGCGTTCGAAAGGGCGCCGGCCCCCGATTAGCTCGGGAGCCAGGAATCCGCTAAAGTCTCACTCGTCGGAACGGCCCAACGGCCGGGAAGACAAACCCCGCTGACC
>NZ_PQSU01000043.1 GCF_002920615.1 Streptomyces sp. Ru62 | reverse complement strand
CCGCCCGCACGGCCCCTCCGCCAGGCAGGCCCCCGTTCCCCGGCGGGGCGCCGCCCGCACGGCCCCTCCGCCAGGCAGGCCCCCGTTCCCCGGCGGGGCGCCGCCCGTGCCGAGTTCCTGGCCACCCTCATGATCAGCCCCGGTGTCAGACCGGAACCCGTTCCCCGCGGGACGCCTCCCGCGCCGCTCGCTCGCCGAGCAGTTCCGTCGGCACCCGGTGTGTCTCGCGGGCGGTGAGCGCGGCGAGCGCCGGCGGGACGCACAGTGCCGCCGTGAACAGGGCCACCGCCGCCCAGTCGTCGCCGCCCGGACCGGCGATCTCGGCGGCGAAGGTGACCGCGAACCCGGCCACCGCGAAACCGGTCTGCGTGCCGATCGCGAGGCCGGACAGTCGGACCCGGGTCGCGAACATCTCGCCGTAGAAGGCGGGCCACACGCCGTTCGCCGCGCTGTAGACGACGCCGAAGGCCACGACGCCGAGCAGCAGCGTCAGCGGATAGGAGCCCGTGGAGATCGCCCACAGATAACCGGTCATCGCCACCGCGCTGCCGACCGCCCCGATCAGGTACACCGGCCGGCGCCCGATCCGGTCCGACAGCGTCGCCCACAACGGGATCGCGCCGAGCGCCACCAGGTTGGCCAGCGCGCCCACCCACAGCATCGCGGTACGGGACATGCCGACCGCGTCGCTCGTGGCGTACGCCAGCGCCCATACGGTGAACACCGTGCTGACCGACGCGATGAGCGCGCCCGCGATCACCCGCAGCACGTCCGCCCAGTGCTCGCGCAGCAGCACCGCGAGCGGCAGCCGGGCCACGCCCCCGTCCGCCGCCTGCCGGGCGAAGGCCGGGGTCTCGTGCAGCCGGCGCCGGATCACCCAGCCGACGACGGCGACGGCCACGCTCAGCCAGAACGGCACCCGCCAGCCCCACGACAGCAGTTGCTCCTCGGGCAGTTGGGCGACCGGGATGAAGACGAGGGTGGCGATGAGCTGGCCGCCCTGGGTGCCGCTGAGCGTGAAGCTGGTGAAGAAGCCGCGCCGGTCCGGCGGCGCGTGCTCCAGACTCATCGAGCCGGCGCTGGCCTGTTCGCCGGCCGCCGAGACGCCCTGCAGGACGCGGCACAGCACCAGCAGGACGGGCGCGAGCGTGCCGACCTGCGCGCGGGTGGGCAGACAGCCGATCAGGAACGTCGACAGGCCCATCAGCATGAGCGTGAACACCATGATCTTCTTGCGGCCGAGCCGGTCGCCGACGTGCCCGAGGACCAGCGCGCCGAGGGGCCGGGCCGCGTAGGCGACGCCGAAGGTGGCGAGCGAGAGCAGGGTCGCGGTCGCCGGGTCGGAGGCGTCGAAGAACACCTTCGGGAAGATCAGGGCGGCGGCGCTGCCGTAGAGGAAGAAGTCGTAGTACTCCAGCGCGCTGCCGATCCAGGCGGCCGTGGCCGCCTTCCAGGGCTGGCCGGGCGGGGCCGCGGGGCCGGGGGCGGGAGCAGGGGCGGGGACGGACACGGCGGTGCTCCTTCGGGGAGGACTCCACCCTGCGGAGGGAGGGGGAGTGAGCGGGGGGCGGGGGCCGGATCGCGGCGGCTAATTAACCCACTGGATAGTTAGTCGTGATTGGGTGGGATGTTGCGCCCGCGTTTCCCCGCTGTCAAGGGCTCGCGCGTCCCCGGCCCCGGCAGCCCGTCCGCGAAACCGTCACCCGGCCGCCCGCGAAACCGTCAGTCGGCCGCCCGTTCCGCCGTCAGATAGGCGATCACCATGTCCCCGAGCATGGTCCGGTAGTGCTCCCGCTGCGCCGGGTCCACCAGGTCCCGGCCGAACAGGGCGCCGAACGTGTGCCGGTTGGCGACCCGGAAGAAGCAGAACGAGCTGATCATCGCGTGCAGGTCGACCGCGTCCACGTCGGCCGTGAACAGCCCGGACTCCTGCCCGGCGGCGAGGATGCGGCGGATCACGTCCAGCGCCGGGGAGCCGATCCGGCCGAGCTTCTCGGAGGCCGCGATGTGCTCGGCGCCGTGGATGTTCTCGATGCTGACCAGCCGGATGAAGTCCGGGTGCCGTTCGTGGTGGTCGAAGGTCAGCTCGGCCAGCCGCCGGATCGCGGCCACCGGGTCCAGGTGGTCCACGTCCAACTCCTGCTCGGCGTCCCGGATCACCCCGTACGCCCGCTCCAGCACGGCCGTGAACAGCTGCTCCTTGCCGCCGAAGTAGTAGTAGATCATCCGCTTCGTGGTGCGGGTGCGGGCGGCGATCTCGTCCACGCGGGCGCCGTCGTAGCCGGCCCGGGCGAACTCCTGCGTGGCCACGTCGAGGATCTCGGCCTTGGTGCGGGCGGCGTCGCGCACCCGCCCGCCGGGTCGTACCGGTTCGTCGACGCTGGTCATCGCTGTCCTTCGGGCCGTGAGGCGCCGGGGCGGCGCGCTCGTTCGCGTGCCGGTGATTGTAGAAGCAGGGCTCCGGAGAGCGGCGGGGGTCTTCCGAACCGCCCGTGCGGCTGATATAGCTAACGTACTGGTTCGTACATTAGCTTGCCCCGGGAGGCCCCGCGTGATCAAGGACTCGTATCTCGTCGGGCTGGTCGGGGCCGGGATCGGCCCCTCGCTCAGCCCGGCCCTGCACCACCGGGAGGCGGACCGGCAGGGCCTCCGGTACCTGTACCGGCTCCTCGACACCGACGTCCTCGGCGTGCCGCCGGAGGCGGTCGGCGACCTGGTCCGCGCCGCCCGCGACCTCGGCTTCGACGGGCTCAACATCACCCACCCCTGCAAGCAGCTCGTCCTGCCGCACCTGGACGCGCTCGACCCGCGGGCCGAGGCGCTCGGCGCGGTCAACACCGTCGTCTTCGACGGCGGCCGGGCCGTCGGGCACAACACCGATGTCACCGGCTTCGCCGCCTCCTTCGCCCGCGGCCTCCCGGACGCCCCGATGGAACGGGTCGTCCAGCTCGGCGCGGGCGGCGCCGGCGCGGCCGTCGCGCACGCCGTCCTCACCCTCGGCGCCGGCCGGGTCACCGTCGTGGACGCCCTGCCCGACCGGGCCGCCACCCTGGCGGCCTCCCTCCAGCGGCACTTCGGCCCCGGCCGGGCGGTGGCGGCGACGGCGGACCGGCTCGCGGCGCTGCTGCGCGACGCCGACGGCCTCGTGCACGCCACGCCGACCGGTATGGCCGCCCATCCCGGTCTGCCGTTGCCCGCGGAGCTGCTGAGGCCCGGGCTGTGGGTCGCCGAAGTGGTCTACCGGCCGCTGGAGACGGAGCTGGTGCGGGCCGCACGGGCGGTCGGCTGCGCCGTGCTGGGCGGGGGCGGGATGGCCGTGTTCCAGGCCGCCGACGCGTTCCGGCTGTTCACCGGGCGGGAGCCGGACAGTGCGCGCATGCTGGCCGACATCGAGGAACTGGCCGGGGTGGAGCGATCGGGAAGCGCCGCCGGCTGACGGCCGCGGGCCCGTCGTGGCGGTCGCGCCCACGCGGCGGAGCCACCTGTGACGGGCCGCACCCGTCGCCGGGCCGCCCGCGCGAACACGGCCGCGCACCGCCGGGGCGCGGCATAGGCACCCTGAACCCCAAGGAGTCCACCCCGTGCACACCTCCATCGCCACCGTCTCCCTCAGCGGCCCCCTCACCGAGAAGCTCACCGCCGCCTCCCGCGCCGGGTTCGACGGGGTGGAGATCTTCGAGAACGATCTCCTCGCCAGCCCCCTGTCGCCCGAGGAGATCCGGGCCCGCTGCGCCGACCTCGGTCTGGCCATCGACCTCTACCAGCCGATGCGGGACGTCGAGGCCGTGCCGGACGAGGTCTTCGCGCGGAATCTCCGCCGCGCCCGGCACAAGTTCGAACTGATGCGGCGGCTCGGCGCCGACACCGTCCTCGTCTGCTCCAGCGTCTCCCCGGACGCCCTGGACGACGACGCCCTCGCCGCCGGGCAGCTCAGCCGACTCGCCGACCTGGCGGACGAGTTCGGCATCCGGGTGGCGTACGAGGCGCTCGCCTGGGGGCGGCACGTCAGTACGTACGACCACGCCTGGCGCATCGTCGAGGCCGCCGGGCACCCCGCCCTCGGCACCTGCCTGGACAGCTTCCACATCCTGTCCCGGGGCAGCGACCCCAAGGGCATCGAGGACATCCCCGGCGAGAAGATCTTCTTCCTCCAGCTGGCGGACGCCCCGCTGCTCGCCATGGACGTCCTCCAGTGGAGCCGCCACTACCGCTGCTTCCCCGGCCAGGGCGGCTTCGACCTCCCGGGCCTCCTCACCCACGTGCTGCGCACCGGCTACCGAGGCCCGCTCTCCCTGGAGGTCTTCAACGACGTGTTCCGGCAGGCCGACGCCGGTCCCACCGCCGTCGACGCCCACCGCTCCCTGCTGCTCCTCCAGGAGGCCGTCGGGGTGGCCGGGCTGCCCGCCCCCGTCGTCCCGGCCGGCGTCGCCTTCGCCGAACTCCTCACCCCGGACACCGAACCCGTCACCGCCCTGCTCGGTGCCCTCGGCTTCACCCGGGCCGCCCGGCACCGCGGCAAACCCGTCGACCTGTGGCAGCGCGGCGACGCCCGCGTCCTGGTCAACACCGGTCCGGCCGCGCGCCGCGCGGGCACCCGGCTCGCCGCGATCGGCCTGGAGTCCCCGGACCCGGCCGGCGCCGCGCGCCGCGCGGAAGCCCTGCTGGCCCCGGTGCTGCCCCGGCGGCGCGCCCCCGAGGACGTCCCGCTCGACGCGGTGGCCGCCCCCGACGGCACGGAGCTCTTCTTCTGCGCCACCGGACGCCCCGGACTCCCCGACTGGCGCGCCGACTTCGAGGACCTGGCGGAGGTACCCGTCTCGGTCACCCGCATCGACCACCTCGCGCTCGCCCAGCCCTGGCACCACTTCGACGAGGCGACGCTCTTCCACCGCAGCGTCCTCGGACTGCACGCCCAGGAGAGCGTCGACCTCGCGGACCCCTACGGCCTCCTGCGCAGCCGTGCCGTCACCAATGCCGACGGCAGCGTCCGGATCGCCCTCGCGGTCGGCGCGGCCCCCGGTGACGACACCCTGCCCGCGGCGCACATCGCGCTAGCCGTGGACGACGTGGTGGCCGCCGCCCGCGCCTTCCGCGCGGCGGGCGGACGGCTGCTGCCGGTACCGGCCAACCACCACGACGACCTGGCCGCCCGGTACGAGTTCGCCGACGGTGAGCTGGAGACGTACCGCGAGCTCGGCATCCTCTACGACCGCGAGGCGGGCGGCGCCTTCCGGCACTGCTACACCGAGACCGTCGGCCGGGTCTTCTTCGAGCTCGTCCAGCGGGATCCGGGCTACCAGGGCTACGGCGCCGTGAACGCCCCGGTGCGGCTGGCGGCCCAGCACGCGGTGCGCGGCTTCACTGGCGGCTGACCGCGCGGGTGACGCCGGCGATCACCGTCGTCGCCAGGATCCAGCCGGTGAGGACGAGGACGTAGGCGAGCACCTGACAGCCGCCGCGCGGTGCGAAAGCGGAGTCCTGCCCGAAGGAGATCACCGGCAGCAGCAGGTCGAGCGTGTAGAACACCGGGTCGAACGGCGGTGCCTCGCCCGCCTTCAGCGGCCGGGGGTGGTGCAGCGCGAAGACGACGGAACCGAGCGCGAGCAGCGACAGCAGCCATCCGGCGGCGCGCAGCGGCCGGAAGCCGTAGCCGACGGTGACGTCCTGGACCAGGCCCCACAGCCGGCCGTACCAGGGGAGCGTGCGGCGGTGCCGGCGCTGCTTGGCGAGCTGCACCAGCCGGGCCGCGTGGTCGTCGCCGACGCGCCGGTAGGCGGCCGTCAGCTGCTCGTAGGCGTGCGGGGTGTAGCCGTCGCGGTCGCGCTCCAGCATGGGCAGGCGGCGCTCGGCGGGCTCGTGCGGGACGAGGGAGGTGTACGACAGGTGGTTGAGGAGCACCTCGCCGGGCGCCGACTCCGGTTCCAGGAACAGGACGTCGATCTGCGCGCGGCGCAGGTTGAGGGCGCCCTCCATCGGCGGCCCCTTGCGCAGCCAGAGCTCGCCGATGGTCGTGCTGCTGGCCCGCAGCGCCGAACCCCCCGGATGGGAGAGGGCGGTGTACGACAGGTCGAGGCGCCCGGCGATGCGGGCGCCGCGCAGGCCCGTCGAGCCGCGCACCTGCGCGTACCGAACCAGCATGTCGCCGCCGACGGCGAAGGTCTCCGCCTCCAGCGCGTCGTGCCCGGGGTTGCCGAGCCGCGCCTCGCTGAGGTTGACCGACCCGGCCACGGTCGCGCCGCTCAGCCGTGTCTGCCCCTGGGTGCGCAGCCCCGGCGCCCACAGGTCGGCGCCGATCGCGGCCTGGTTGAGCTGGAGCACCGGCTCCGCCGCGTCCGGCGCGGCCACCTCGGCGCCCTCCAGGTACAGGCTGCCGGCGATCCGGGCGCCGCCCAGCCGCACGATCCCGGTGCACCGGGCCCGGGTCAGCCGTATGACACCGTCGACCTGCACGGCGTGGGCGACCAGTCCGGGCAGGACGGACTCGCTGAGGTTGAGCTCGCGCAGCCGGGCGGCGTGGCACCGCGGGGCCTCGTCGAAGTGGCAGTGCCGCAGCCGCACCGGATGGTCGATGGTGGCGTACTGAAGGTCCAGCCGGCCCGTGATCCGGGCGCCCGCGAGACTGAGCGCGGCGGTCTCCCCTTCCTGCCGCGGTCCGCCGAGGAGCAGCGCGCGCAACACCTGGGCCCGCACGGTCCGTCCGGCGCCCCAGCCGGACCCGTCGGCGGGGTCCTCGCCGGGCGACTCCCGGAAGTCCACGGCCTCCCCGCGCGGAAACGCCCGCCACACCCGTTCCTCGGCCGCCGTCAGATCGTTGATCTCCACCAGCGGGACTCTCACCCGAGGGCCAGGTACCTGTCAATCCGCCCGGACCGCCGGGGCGTTGCACGTGTGCCCCCGGTCCGCCACTGTCGGCGGACCGGGGGCACACGGTTGTGCGGTGCTACGGCCGTACGTTCCACTCCGTGATCACCGGGCGGTCGTGTTCCGTCGACAGACGGCTGACCGTGCCGGTGGCGAGCTGGAACAGCCGGCCCTCGGCGGGCGGCAGGCCCAGGCGGCGGGCGGTGAGGACGCGCAGGAAGTGGGCGTGGGCGACGAGGACCACGTCCCCCTGCGCGAGGGCCGGGGACAGGCGGGCCAGGACCCGGTCGGCGCGGGCGCCGATCTCCTCCGGAGACTCGCCCGGGTGTCCCTCCGGGCCGGGCGGCACCCCGTCCGTCCACAGGTCCCAGTCGGGCCGGGTGCGGTGGATCTCGGCGGTGGTGACGCCCTCGTAGCCGCCGTAGTCCCATTCGTGCAGGTCGGGATCGGGTACGACCCCGGGTATGCCCGCCAGTTCGGCGGTGCGCAGGGCGCGGCTCAGCGGGCTGGCGAGCGCCAGGGCGTAGGTCCGGCCGGTGAGGAGCGGGGCGAGGGACTTGGCCTGTTCCTCGCCGTGCTCCGTGAGGGGCAGGTCGGTGAAGCTGGTGTGCTGTCCCGACAGGCTCCACTCCGTCTCACCGTGGCGGACCAGCAGGAGGTCCCCCACGGCAGGTCAGTCCTTCTTCTCGACCGCGTGGCCGCCGAACTGGTTGCGCAGTGCGGCGATCATCTTCATCTGCGGGGAGTCGTCCTGCCGGGAGGCGAACCGGGCGAACAGGGACGCGGTGATCGCGGGGAGCGGTACGGCGTTGTCGATGGCCGCCTCGACGGTCCAGCGGCCCTCGCCGGAGTCCTCCGCGTAACCGCGCAGCTTCTCCAGGTGCTCGTCCTCGTCCAGGGCGTTGACCGCGAGGTCCAGCAGCCAGGAACGGATGACCGTGCCCTCCTGCCAGGAGCGGAACACCTCGCGGACGTTCTCCACCGAGTGCACCTTCTCCAGCAGCTCCCAGCCCTCGGCGTAGGCCTGCATCATGGCGTACTCGATGCCGTTGTGGACCATCTTGGAGAAGTGCCCGGCGCCGACCCGGCCCGCGTGGACGTAGCCGTACGGGCCCTCCGGCTTCAGCGCGTCGAAGATCGGCTGGAGCCGGTCCACGTTCTCCTTGTCGCCGCCGACCATGAGCGCGTAGCCGTTCTCCAGGCCCCACACACCACCGGAGACACCGGCGTCGACGAAGCCGATGCCCTTGATGCCGAGCGCGGCGGCGTGCTTCTCGTCGTCCGTCCAGCGGGAGTTGCCGCCGTCGATCACCGTGTCGCCGGGGGACAGCAGGTCGCCGAGTTCGTCGATGACGGTCTGGGTGGCCGTGCCGGCCGGGACCATCACCCACACATGGCGGGGGGCGTCGAGCTTCTCGACCAGTTCGGCGAGGCTCTTGACGTCGGAGACCTCAGGGTTGCGGTCGTAGCCGATGACGGTGTGGCCGGCGCGGCGGATCCGCTCGCGCATGTTGCCGCCCATCTTGCCGAGACCGATGAGACCGAGCTGCATGATCAGTTCTCCGATGCGTTCTTGAGAGTGCGGTAGGCGGCGACGAGGGCCGTGGTGGACGGGTCGAGACCCGGCACGTCCGCGCCTTCGGTGAGGGCCGGTTCGACGCGCTTGGCGAGGACCTTGCCCAGCTCCACGCCCCACTGGTCGAAGGAGTCGATGTTCCACACCGCGCCCTGCACGAACACCTTGTGCTCGTAGAGGGCGATGAGCTGGCCGAGGACGGACGGGGTCAGCTCGGTGGCGAGGATGGTGGTGGTGGGGTGGTCGCCGCGGAAGGTGCGGTGCGCGACCTGCTCCTCGGCCACGCCCTCCGCGCGGACCTCCTCGGCACTCTTGCCGAAGGCGAGCGCCTGGGTCTGGGCGAAGAAGTTGGCCATCAACAGGTCGTGCTGGGCCTTGAGTTCCTCGCTCAGCTCGCCGATGGGGCGGGCGAAGCCGATGAAGTCGGCCGGGATGAGCTTGGTGCCCTGGTGGATCAACTGGTAGTAGGCGTGCTGCCCGTTGGTGCCCGGGGTGCCCCAGACGACCGGGCCGGTCTGCCACTCCACCGGGTTGCCGTCGCGCTGCACCGACTTGCCGTTGGACTCCATGTCCAGCTGCTGGAGGTACGCGGTGAACTTCGACAGGTAGTGCGAGTACGGCAGCACCGCGTGGGTCTGGGCATCGAAGAAGTTGTCGTACCAGATGCCCAGCAGGCCCAGCAGCAGCGGGGCGTTGGCCTCGGCGGGCGCGGTGCGGAAGTGGTCGTCGACGATCCGGAAGCCGTCCAGCATCTCGCGGAAGCGGTCCGGGCCGATGGCGATCATCAGGGAGAGGCCGATGGCGGAGTCGTACGAGTACCGGCCGCCGACCCAGTCCCAGAACTCGAACATGTTGTCCGGGTCGATGCCGAACTCGGTGACCTTCTCCGCGTTCGTGGACAGCGCCACGAAGTGCTTGGCCACGGCCTTTTCGTCGCCGTCCAGGCCGTTCAGCAGCCAGGAGCGTGCGGAGGTGGCGTTGGTGATCGTCTCGATCGTCGTGAACGTCTTGGACGCCACGATGAACAGCGTTTCCGCCGGGTCCAGGTCGCGGGTGGCCTCGTGCAGGTCGGAGCCGTCCACGTTGGACACGAACCGGAACGTCAACTCCCGTGCGGTGTACGGGCGCAGCGCCTCGTAGGCCATCGCGGGGCCGAGGTCGGAGCCGCCGATGCCGATGTTGACGACGTTCCTGATGCGCCGGCCGGTGTGACCGGTCCACTCGCCGGAGCGGACCCGCTCGGCGAAGCCGGCCATCTTGTCGAGCACGGCGTGCACCTTCGGCACGACGTTCTCGCCGTCGACCTCGACCACCGCGTCCCGGGGGGCGCGCAGCGCGGTGTGCAGCACCGCCCGCCGCTCGGTGAGGTTGATCCTCTCACCGCGGAACATGGCGTCCCGCAGCGCGAACACGCCGGTGGCGGTGGCGAGTTCCTGGAGCAGTGCCAGGGTCTCGTCGGTGATCAGCTGCTTGCTGTAGTCGATGTGCAGGTCGCCGACCCGCACGACGTACCGCTCGGCGCGGCCGGGGTCCGCCGCGAACAGCTCGCGCAGGTGCGGCTGGCCCTGGGCGCGGTGGTCGGCCAGCGCCGTCCACTCGGGCCGGTGGGTGAGCTTGGGGTACTCGGCCATCTCAGGCGTTCTCCTTGGTGCCCTCGCCCTGGAGGGCGATGGCGTACATCTCGTCCGCGTCGAGGCGGCGCAGTTCCTCGGCGATGAGTTCGGAGGTGGGGCGGACCTTCAGGGCGAGGGTGCGCGGCGGCTGGCCCGGCAGGGTCAGCGTGGCCAGCGGGCCCTCGGGGCGGTCCACGACGATCTCGCCGTTCGCGGTGCCGAGGCGTACGGCCGTCACGAACGGGCCGGCGCTGTGCACCCGGTCCACCGGGACGCCCAGGCGGGCCTGGAGCCAGCGGGCGAGCAGCTCGGCGCTGGGGTTGTCGGCCTCGGCCTCGACGGCGGCCGAGGTCACCTTCACCCGGGCCTGGTCCAGGGCCGCGGCCAGCATGGACCGCCACAGGGTCAGCCGGGTCCAGGCGAGATCCGTGTCACCGGGCGCGTAGGTGCGGGCCCGGGCGTCCAGGACCTCCAGCGGCCGCTCGACGGCGTACAGGTCGGTGATCCGGCGCTGGGCGAGCGCGCCCAGCGGGTCCTTGGACGGCGCCTCGGGCGCGTCCACCGGCCACCACACGACCACCGGGGCGTCCGGCAGCAGCAGCGGCAGCACCACCGAGTCGGCGTGGTCGGACACCTCGCCGTAGGTGCGCAGCACCACCGTCTCGCCGGTGCCGGCCTCGGAGCCGACCCGCACCTCGGCGTCGAGCCGCGAGTGGGTGCGGTCGCGCAGGGTGCGGGCCTGCCTCCGGATGACGACCAGGGTGCGCGAGGGGTGCTCGTGCGAGGCCTCCTCGGCCGCCTTGATCGAGTCGTAGGCGTTCTCCTCGTCCGTGACGATGACCATCGTCAGGACCATGCCCACGGCGGGCGTCCCGATGGCGCGGCGACCCTGCACCAACGCCTTGTTGATCTTGCTTGCCGTGGTGTCGGTCAGGTCGATCTTCATGGCCTGCGCCAGCTCCGTCCGTCTCGTGCGAGCATCTCGTCGGCTTCACTCGGTCCCCAGCTGCCCGACGCGTACTGCGCCGGCCTGCCGTGCGCCGCCCAGTACTCCTCGATCGGGTCGAGGATCTTCCAGGACTCCTCCACTTCCTGGTGACGGGGGAACAGGTTGGCGTCGCCGAGCAGTACGTCCAGGATGAGCCGCTCGTACGCCTCCGGGCTCGACTCGGTGAACGACTCGCCGTAGGCGAAGTCCATCGACACGTCCCGGATCTCCATCGACGTCCCCGGCACCTTCGAGCCGAAGCGCACGGTCATGCCCTCGTCCGGCTGGACGCGGATGACGATCGCGTTCTGCCCCAGCTCCTCGGTGGCGGTGGAGTCGAACGGCGAGTGCGGGGCCCGCTTGAAGACCACCGCGATCTCGGTGACCCGGCGGCCGAGCCGCTTGCCGGTGCGCAGGTAGAACGGCACGCCCGCCCAGCGGCGGTTGTCGATGCCCAGCTTGATCGCGGCGAAGGTGTCGGTCTTCGACTTGGGGTCGATGCCGTCCTCCTGGAGGTAGCCGACGACCTTCTCGCCGCCCTGCCAGCCGGCCGCGTACTGGCCGCGCACGGTGTGCCGGCCCAGGTCCTCCGGCAGCCGCACCGACTTCAGCACCTTCAGCTTCTCGGTGAGCAGCGCCTCCGCGTCGAACGCGATCGGCTCCTCCATGGCGGTCAGCGCCATGAGCTGGAGCAGGTGGTTCTGGATGACGTCCCGGGCGGCGCCGATGCCGTCGTAGTAGCCGGCCCGGCCGCCGATGCCGATGTCCTCCGCCATCGTGATCTGCACATGGTCGACGTACGACCGGTTCCAGATCGGCTCGTACATCTGGTTGGCGAAGCGCAGCGCCAGGATGTTCTGGACGGTCTCCTTGCCGAGGTAGTGGTCGATGCGGAACACCTGGTCCGGTTCGAACACCTCGTGCACGATCTTGTTCAGCTCGCGCGCGCTGTCCAGGTCGTGCCCGAACGGCTTCTCGATGACCGCGCGCCGCCAGGAGCCCTTCGGCGGGCTGGCCAGCCCGTGCTTCTTGAGCTGCTGCACGACCTTCGGGAAGAACTTCGGCGGCACCGAGAGGTAGAAGGCGAAGTTGCCGCCGGTGCCCCGGGAGGAGTCCAGCTCGTCGACGGCGTCCTTCAGCTGCTTGAAGGCGGTGTCGTCGTCGAAGTCGCCGGGGATGAACCGCATGCCCTCGGCGAGCTGCTGCCACACCTCCTCGCGGAAGGGGGTGCGGGCGTGCTCCTTCACGGCGTCGTGCACGACCTGCGCGAAGTCCTGGTCGGCCCAGTCCCGGCGGGCGAACCCGACGAGGGAGAAGCCCGGCGGCAGCAGACCGCGGTTGGCCAGGTCGTAGACGGCCGGCATCAGCTTCTTGCGGGACAGGTCGCCGGTCACCCCGAAGATGACCAGGCCCGACGGCCCGGCGATGCGGGGGAGCCGGCGGTCCCGGGCGTCCCGCAGCGGGTTCACCCAGTCGGCGGCCGGGGCCACCGGCACGCGCACCTCCTCGGGTGCGGGCGCCTGGGCGGGTGCGTTCTCGGTCATCGGGCGTCAACTCCCTTGCTCTTCAGGGACTTCGCTACGGCGTCCAGAAGGTCCTGCCAGGCCACCTCGAACTTGGCGACACCCTCGTTCTCCAGTTGCCGGACGACCTCGTCGTAGGAGATGCCGAGCCGCTCGACGGCGGCCAGGTCGGCGCGGGCCTGCGCATAGCCGCCGGTCACCGTGTCCCCGGTGATCTCGCCGTGGTCGGCGACCGCGTTCAGCGTGGCCTCCGGCATGGTGTTGACGGTGCCCGGCGCGACCAGCTCGTCCACGTACAGAGTGTCCTTGTACGCGGGGTCCTTCACACCGGTGGACGCCCACAGCGGGCGCTGCTTGTTCGCCTTGTCCCCGGCGAGCGCCAGCCAGCGGTCGGACGCGAAGACCTCCTCGTACGCCTCGTAGGCGAGACGGGCGTTGGCGAGGGCCGCGCGGCCCTTGAGGCCGAGGGCCTCGTCGGTGCCGAGGGCGGTCAGCCGCTTGTCGATCTCGCTGTCCACGCGGGAGACGAAGAAGGACGCCACCGAGTGGATCGTGGACAGGTCGATGCCCCGCTCGCGGGCCTTCTCCAGGCCGGCCAGGTAGGCGGCCATGACCTCGCGGTAGCGCTCCAGGGAGAAGATCAGGGTCACGTTGACGCTGATGCCGAGACCGATGACCTCGGTGATCGCCGGCAGACCCGCCTTGGTCGCCGGTATCTTGATCATCACGTTGGGCCGGTCCACCAGCCAGGCGAGCTGCTTGGCCTCGGCGACCGTGGCCTCGGTCTCGTGGGCGAGGCGCGGGTCGACCTCGATGGAGACCCGGCCGTCACGGCCGCCCGAGGCGTCGTACACGGGACGCAGGATGTCGGCGGCGTCCCGCACGTCCGCGGTCGTCATCATCCGTACGGCCTCGTCGACCGTCACGCCGCGTACGGCGAGGTCGGTCAGCTGCTCCTCGTAGCCCTCACCGGAGCCGATGGCGGCCTGGAAGATGGACGGGTTGGTGGTGACACCGACGGCGCTACCGCTCGCCACCAGCTCGGCGAGGCTGCCCGAGGTGATCCGCTTGCGGGACAGGTCGTCCAGCCAGATCGACACGCCCTCGTCGGCGAGGCGCTTGAGGGCTCCCGGGGTCGGGATTGCTTCGGTCACTGTGCTCATCTCTCTTTTTGTGCGTCTTCTGTGCGTCGGTGTGCTCGGTGTGCGCCGGTGTCAGGCGCGGGTGGCGGCGAGCGACTCGCGGGCCGCCGCTGCGACGTTCTCGGGGGTGAAGCCGAACTCGGCGAACAGGGTCTTGGCGTCGGCGGAGGCACCGAAGTGTTCGAGCGAGACGATGCGTCCGGCGTCACCGACGAACCGGTACCAGGTCAGGCCGATGCCGGCCTCGACGGCGACCCGGGCCTTCACGGCCGGCGGCAGCACCCGCTCGCGGTACTCGCGCGGCTGCTCCTCGAACCACTCCACGGACGGCATGGACACCACCCGCGTACCGATCCCCTCGGCCTCCAGCCGCTCCCGCGCGGCCACGGCGAGCTGCACCTCGGAGCCCGTCGCGATGATGATCACCTCCGGGACCTCCGTCGAGGACTCGCGCAGCACGTAGCCGCCCTTGGCCGCGTCCGCGTTCGGCGCGTACACCGGCACGCCCTGGCGGGTGAGCGCGAGCCCGTGCGGGGCCGGGTGCGTGGCGTG
The DNA here is from genome assembly GCF_002920615.1 of Streptomyces sp. Ru62. Lineage (GTDB taxonomy): Bacteria > Actinomycetota > Actinomycetes > Streptomycetales > Streptomycetaceae > Streptomyces. Next base: position 49,201 of record NZ_PQSU01000043.1, on the reverse strand, counting down.
CCTCTTCAGGATCTCGGCCCAGACGATCGCGGTCTCGTTGGCGTCCGCCGGGCGGACGACGTTCAGGCCCGGGATGGCGCGCAGCGAGGCCAGGTGCTCGACCGGCTGGTGGGTGGGGCCGTCCTCGCCGAGGCCGATGGAGTCGTGCGTCCATACGTACGTCACCGGCAGCTGCATGAGCGCCGACATCCGGACGGCGTTGCGCATGTAGTCGGAGAACACCAGGAAGGTGCCGCCGTAGATCCGGGTGTTGCCGTGCAGGGCGATGCCGTTCATCTCCGCGGCCATGGAGAACTCGCGGATGCCGAAGTGCACGGTACGGCCGTACGGATCGGCCCCGGGCAGCGGGTTGCCCTCCGGAAGGAAGGAGCTGGTCTTGTCGATGGTGGTGTTGTTCGAGCCGGCCAGGTCGGCGGAGCCGCCCCACAGCTCGGGGAGCACCGGGCCGAGCGCCTGGAGCACCTTCCCGGAGGCCGCTCGGGTGGCGACCGACTTGCCCTCCTCGAAGACCGGGATGCTCTCCTCCCAGCCCTCGGGCAGCTCGCCCTTGCTGACGCGGTCGAACAGCTCGGCCCGCTCGGGGTTGGCGGCACGCCACTCGGCGATCCGCTTGTCCCAGGCGGCGTGCGCCTCGGCACCCCGGTCCAGGGCCCGACGGGTGTGCCGCAGGACCTCGTCGGCCACCTCGAAGGTCTGCTCCGGGTCGAAGCCGAGGAGGCGCTTGGTGGCAGCGACCTCGTCCTCGCCGAGCGCGGAGCCGTGGGAGGCCTCGGTGTTCCGGGCGTTCGGGGCCGGCCAGGCGATGATCGTGCGCATGGCGATGATCGAGGGCCGCTCGGTCTCGGCCTGGGCGGCCTTCAGCGCGGCGTGGAGGGCGGGGACGTCGATGTCACCTTCGGCGGTCGGCTCGACGCGCTGGGTGTGCCAGCCGTACGCCTCGTACCGCTTCAGCACGTCCTCGGAGAAGGCGGTCGCGGTGTCGCCCTCGATGGAGATGTGGTTGTCGTCGTAGACGAAGACCAGGTTGCCCAGCTTCTGGTGGCCGGCGAGCGAGGAGGCCTCGGCGGAGACGCCCTCCTCCAGGTCGCCGTCGGAGACGATGGCCCATACGGTGTGGTCGAAGGGGGAGGCGCCGGCGGGGGCCTCCGGGTCGAACAGACCGCGCTCGTAGCGGGCGGCCATCGCCATGCCGACGGCGTTGGCGACGCCCTGGCCGAGCGGGCCGGTCGTGGTCTCCACGCCCGCCGTGTGCCCGTACTCGGGGTGGCCCGGCGTCTTCGAGCCGTGCGTGCGGAACGCCTTGAGGTCGTCCAGCTCCAGCTCGTAGCCGGCGAGGAAGAGCTGCGTGTAGAGGGTCAGCGAGGTGTGGCCGGGGGAGAGGACGAACCGGTCACGGCCGGTCCACTCCGGGTCGGCCGGGTCGTGTCGCATCACCTTCTGAAAGATCGTGTACGCGGCGGGGGCCAGGCTCATCGCGGTGCCCGGGTGTCCGTTGCCCACCTTCTGCACCGCGTCGGCCGCCAGAAGTCGGGCGGTGTCCACGGCGCGCCGGTCGAGGTCGGTCCACTCGAAGCTCTCGGAAGTCTGCGTAGTCATCTTCAAGAAGTCCTCGTTCAGTGCGGGATGGCTGGCCGGACGCGTTCAAACTTAAAAGTCTGACTTTTTCGAGGAAAGGTCGGGGTGTGTCAGCCTGTGGTGAATCTGGGACAGTGATCACGCGACAGGGATAGGATGAACCGGGCATGACGGGCATAAGACACCAAGCTGAGGGTGACGGGATCAGAACGTTCCCCTTCCCGGCCGACCTGGCCGTCGGTGGCGTCGGCATGCAGATCGGCCCGATGGGCACCGACCACCGCTGGCACGTCGACGCCCCCCTGCACCGCGTCCACCGTATCGACTTCCACGTCGTCATGCTCTTCATCGACGGCCCGGTACGGCACATGATCGACTTCGCCGAGTACGAGGCCACGGCCGGCGACCTGCTGTGGATCCGCCCCGGACAGGTGCACCGGTTCTCCCGTGAATCCGTGTACCGCGGAACCGTCCTGACCATGCAGCCCGGCTTCCTGCCCCGCGCCACCGTCGAGGCCGCCGGCCTGTACCGCTACGACCTGCCGCCGCTGCTGCACCCCGACCCCGCGCAGCTTGCCGCGCTCCACGCGGCCTTCGACCAGCTCCGCCGCGAGTACGAGGACACCGAGACGCTTCCGCTCAGCCTGCACACAGCCGTCCTGAGGCACAGTCTGACCGCGTGCCTGCTGCGCCTCGCGCATCTCGCCGCCAGTTCGGCCGAGACCTCCCGGCAGCACGCCGACAGCACCTTCACCCGCTTCCGGGACGCCGTCGAGCGGGGCTTCCCCACCAACCACAGCGTCAGCGCCTACGCGGACGCCCTCGGTTACTCCCGCCGCACCCTGGTCCGCGCCGTCCGCGCGGCCACCGGCGAGACACCCAAGGGCTTCATCGACAAGCGCGTCGTGCTGGAGGCCAAGCGCCTCCTCGCCCACACCGACCTGCCGATCGGCCGCGTCGGGGTGGCCGTGGGCTTCCCCGACGCGGCGAACTTCTCCAAGTTCTTCCACCTGCACACCGGCCAGACGCCGGTGGCGTTCCGGGCCGAGCTGCGCTGACCGCTCGGGCCGCTGCCGGACCTCGGCACCGCCCCGGCCCGCCCGGACGCGCTCAGGCCGGCGGCTCGGCCGCCAGCCACGGCATCCGGCGCACGAGGGTGTCCCGCATCCGGGTCAGCGACTCGATCCGCTCCTGGAGCTCGGCCACCCGGCGTGCGCCCACCGCGTAGTTGCCCGCGCAGGACTCCGCGTACGCGAACACCTCCGGCAGGTCGCTGTCGAGATAGCGGACGAAGGACTTCACGTTCTCCACGGTGAAACCGGAGGCCAGCAGGTCGCGCACATTGCGGACCCGGGTCACCGCTTCCGGCCGGTACACCCGGTACCCGGCCGGGGACCGCTCCGACTCCAGCAGGCCCTGCTCCTCGTAGTAGCGCAGGGCCCGGGTGGTCGCGCCCGTCGCCGAGGCGAGTTCACCGATCAGCATCACGGTCGCTCGCAACGCCCAGCCGGACCACGGTCTTCCCGGTGTACCGGCCGCGCACCAGGTCGGTCAGCGCGGCCGGGGCGCTCCGCAGACCGTCGACGACCGTCTCGTCGTAGACGATCGAGCCGTCCCGCAGCCAGCCGCGGAACCGCTCCCCGAACTCGGCCGCCCTGTCCAGGTGTTCGCGGACCGTGAAGCCGCGCAGCGTCAGCCGTTTCGCGATGACGGTCACGAGATCGCCGAACCCCGGATCGGGACGGCCGGTGGACTGCCGGTGCAGCGCTCCGCACAGGGCGATCCGGCCGTGCTCGTTCATCACCTCGATCGCGGCCCGCAGCTGCTCGCCGCCGACGTTGTCGAAGTAGACGTCGACGCCGTCGGGCGCGGCCTCGCGGAGCCGGTCCAGGACGGGCCCGTCGTGGTGGTCGAAAGCCGCGTCGAAGCCGAGCCGCCCGGTCAGATGTGCCACCTTCGCCGCCGAGCCCGCGCTGCCGATCACCCGCCGCGCTCCCATCAGCCGGGCGATCTGCCCGGCCAGACCGCCGATCGCACCGGCCGCGCTGGACACGAACACCGTGTCGCCCGGCCGGAGCCCGGCCACCTCCACGAGGCCCGCGTAGGCGACGAGCCCGAAGCCCAGGTGCAGGGACGGGGTCGGGTAGGCGTCCCGGTCGACCCGCCGGAACTCCCCGGCGCCGGCCACCGCGTACTCCCGCCAGCCCAGCCGGTGCACCACCAGGTCGCCCGGGGAGAGGGAGGGGTGCGCGGAGACCAGGACCTCGCCCACCGCGTCCCCGTGCATCGGTGCACCGATCTCGTAGCGGGGGAGCGGCAGCCGGGCGTCCTCCGCCATCAGCAGCAGCATGCCGGGGTCCAGGGAGAGGAACAGATTGCGGACGAGGACCTCGCCCGGCGCCGGATCCGGCACGGCCACCTCGGCGATCTCCATGTCGCCGGGTGCGGGCAGTCCCTGCGGTCGGGCGGCGAGGCGGACCTCAAGGCCCCTGCGGGTGATGGTCGGTGTGGTCGTCATGCCGGCGACGCTAGGGGTTGACGTATGCGTGAAGGTCAACCCCGAGCGCCGCGGACTTCCCCCGGTCAGTGACCGAAGTCGAACCAGTTCACGTTCACGAAGTCGGCCGGCTGGCCGCTGGTGAAGGTGAGATAGACGTCGTGCGTACCGGTCACCGCGCCGATGTTGGCCGGGATCGTCCGCCAGGACTGCCAGCCGCCCGTGTTCCCCACGGCGAAACTGCCGACGGGCGCGTTGCCGCGGCTGTCGAGGCGCACCTCGACCAGACCGCTGACCCCGCCGGCCGCACCGCTCGCGACCCGGGCGTAGAACTGCTTCGCGGCCGTGGAACCGAAGTCGACGCCCTTGTACAGCGCCCAGTCGCCGTTCGCGAGGGACCCGATGTCCTGGCCGCCGCCGGTGTCCGTGGTGGTCTCCGTGACGACGCCGGACTGGCCGTCGTAGGACTCGGCCTGGACGGGGCTGTAGGCGTCCCGGTTGCCGGTCGGCGGGGGAGTGGTGCCGCCGCCCGAGGACCGCAGGACCTGTACGTAGTCGACGACCATCGGGTGCCCCGGCTCGGTCCCGCTGTCCGGGCCGCCGCCGAACGCGGCCGGGAAGCCGCCGCCCATCGCGACGTTCAGGATGATGAAGTAGCCGTGGTTCGTGGCGTTCGCCCACGTCGTCGCGTCCACCTGGTTCGCCCTGACCGTGTGGAAGTTGACGCCGTCGAGGTAGAAGCGGATCTCCTCGGGACTGGTCGAGCGGTCCCACTCCATCGCGTAGGTGTGGAAGCCGGCCTGACAGGTGGTGCCGGTGCAGGAGGTGGAGTTTCCGATGCCGGAGGTCTCGTTGCACGGGCCGCCCGGGTTGGTGCCGCAGTGCATCGTGGCCCAGTCGGTGTTCAGGCCCTGGACGTTCTCCATGATGTCCAGCTCGCCGATGCCCGGCCAGTTCCAGTAGTTGCCGCGGAACGGCGCGCCGAGCATCCAGAACGCCGGCCAGTACCCCTTCGCGGCGGCGCCGGTGACGTTCGGCATCTGGATGCGCGCCTGGACGCGCAGTTTCCCGCCGGCCGGGGGCTGGAAGTCGGTGCGGGTGGTCTCGATCCGGCCGGAGGTCCAGTTGCCGGAGGCGTCGCGGCGCGGGGTGATGAGCAGGTTGCCGTTCCCGTCGAGCGCGACGTTGCTGGTGCTCGACGTCATCGTCTCCACCTCGCCGGTGCCCCAGTTGGCGGCGCCGCCGGGGTAGGACGTCCCGGTGGCGTACTGCCAGTCGGCCGTGTTGACGCCGGAGCCGGCCGCACCGTTGAAGTCGTCCGCGAAGACCTGCGTCCAGCCCGAGGGCGGAGCGGGCGCGGAGGCGGCGGCGGGCGCGGTGGCGGCCGTGGCGAGGGCCGCGGCCAGGCCGAGCGTGGCGACGGCGGCGGTGAACGCGCGCCGCAGCGGGCGGGGTCTGGGGATGCCGGAGGATGCGCTCATGGGGAGCCTCTCGGGGTACGGGTGTGTGCGGGGATTCCGTGAGAGCGCTCTCAAGCGGGCTTCGGTGTCCGTGCTTGAGAGCGCTCTCACGGTGCCGCCAATGTGCTCCCCGCCCCGGGGGCCGTCAAGAGTTGAAGCAAGGAAAGTCCTTGCGGCGTAAGGCAGTTCACGGGGTGAAGCCGCCCGTACCGGCTCAGACCGCGCTGCCCGCCGTCCAGTCCGCCCAGCACCGCGTCGGCACCGGTCCCGCGGGGCCCCTTCCCGAACGGGGGGATGCGGGGCGCCCCGGCGTGTCTCACACGACAACGGAGGGCCGCTCCGCCGAGCGGCCCTCCGCGTCACCTCACCGGAGCGTCAGCCGGTGAAGCCGGCCGTGATCGAGGTGAACTGCCAGTTGCTCTGGCTGATCCCGGAGCAGTTCTCGGCGACACCACCGCCCGGGCAGGGCCGGTCGCGGTTGACCGACCAGAAGGCCAGCCGCGCGATGTGGTGCGAGTTGGCCCAGTCCCGGATCTGCGTCCAGATCGCGGGAGTCGTCGTCTCCTGCTGGTCGGACAGGCCGTTCATGCCGGAGATGCCGATGTGCGCGTAGGCGGTGGCGTCGTCCCAGCCGAAGGTGGACTTCAGCTTGTTCTTCAGCCCCTCCGCCGCGTTCACCGTGTTGCCGTACATGTCCGAGCCGCCGCCGAAGTCGAACGGCATGATGGTGAACACGTCGATGTTCGCGCCCAGCGCCTGCGCCTGCTCGATGAGCCGGTTGCCGTAGTACGTCGGCCCGGTGGTGGACGTGCCGAACGTGACGATGGTCTTCAGGCCCGGGTTGTTGGCCTTGACCGTCTTCAGCGCGGTGAGGATCTTCGCCTGGACGGCCTCGTTCTCGAACTCGTCGCTGTTCTCGATGTCGAAGTCGATGGCCTTCAGGCCGTAGGCGTCGACCACCTTCTGGATCGCCCCGGCGAGCGCGCTCGCGGAGGAACAGTTGGCACCGAGCTTGCTGCCCGACCAGCCGCCGAACGACGGGACGATGTCACCACCGGCGGACCGGATCTGGTTGATCGCCGACTGGTCCACGCCGCCGGTCAGCGGCCGGCTGCCGTCCCAGGCCGGGTTGCAGCCGCCGGAGTCCAGCACGAACGCCATCGTGAACCACTTGGCCCCGGTCGCGTTCATCACCGTGGTCGGGCTCGGCGGGTCGCCCCAGCCCTGGTACAGATACGGCGCCGCCTGCTTGAAGCCGGTGCCGCCGCCGGTGCCCGCGTCGGTCGTCACGGTGACGGAGTTGGAGGCCGGCGAGGTGTTCCCGGCCGCGTCCCGCGCCTTCACGGTGAAGGTGTAACTCGTGCTCGGCGACAGCCCACTGACCGTGGCCGACGTGCCGGAGACACTCAGGAGCTGGTTGGCCCCGCCGTAGATGTCGTACGCCGTCACGCCCGTGTTGTCCGTGGCCGCGTTCCACTTCAGCGACACGCTCGACGACGTCTTGCCGGTGGAGGTGAGCCCGCTCGGCGCGGTCGGCGCCTGGGTGTCACCGCCACCCCCGCCGCCCGGGCCGTCCAGACCGATGTCGTCGGCGTAGTAGGTGCCCTGGCCGTACCAGCCGTGCACATAGATGGTGGCGCTGGTCTGCGATGCGCCGGTGGTGAAGGAGACGCTGAGCTGGCTGTAGGCCGACGGGGACGAGGTCCAGGTGGACGCGCCGCCGTTGACGCCCAGGTACACGTAACTGCCGCGCACCCAGCCGCTGAGGCTGTACGTCGTGTTCGGCTGCACGGCGACCGTCTGGCTGCACTGCGCGTTGTCGCTCGACGTCACCGCTCCCTGGAGCGCCTTGGCGCCGCCGTGCACGGGAGAGGAGACGACCGAACCGAGGTTGCCGGTGCAGGTCCAGGGGGAGAGGCCGCCGGACTCGAAGCCGGGGTTGGTGAGGATGTTGGCCGCGTGGGCCGTACCGGGGAGGGCGATGGCCCCGCCGACCGCGAGGGCGGCGGAGCCGAGCAGGGCGAGAAGCCGGCGTCTGGAACGCCCGAGTGTGTCGCGCACGCGATCTCCCTGTCAGGGGTGGGGTGTTCGGGAGTGCAGGGGAGTGCGGAAGCGTTGCGTCAACGAATTTGGTATGGACCAATCCGCCCTGTCAAGGAGAAGAACGGAATTGGTCCATACCGGTGGGCGCCGGCGCCCCGGAAGGGCCACGGGGAATCGCGTGACGAGCCACCACGGACCCGCGGTCGGCCGGCGAACTAGAGCGGCAGCACCTCGCCCGCCGAAGCCGCCCGCACGGGCGCCGGCACCGCGGGCAGCAGGACCTCGGACTCCACCCGTTGCCGCGGAAGCGCCGCGGGCGCCAGCGGACGCGGCCCCGACACCACCGTGTAGTCCTGCCCCAGGAACGGCGGCTCGATCACCCCCGGGTCCTCGCCCAGCGCCACCTGCACAGCGGCCCACGGCGCGTTCACCCCGCAGAGCGACAGCTGGTGCAGGCCACCCGCGGGCCTCGTGTTGACGTCCAGCAGCACCGGCCGGTCGCCGAGCATCCGGAACTGGATGTTGGACAGGTGGTGCAGTCCGAAGCCCTCCGCGATCAGCCGGGCCGGCGCCAGCCACCGCTCGTCCAGGGTGAAGCCCCGGCGGCGGCCGTTCTTGGTGCGGCCCACCGCGAGCCGGACCCGGTTGTCCGGCCCGGTCAGGCAGTCGACGGACACCTCGGGCTGCTCCAGGCGCGGCATCACCAGCCAGTCCACGGGCTCCTCGGCCCGCCGCAGCGCCTCCACGACCAGGTCGAGCTGCACATACGGGCCCGGGAAGCCGGTCAGGTGCGTGAGCGAGAAGGGGGCCCGGGTGATCATCCGGAAGCCGGTCCCGCCCGCGCCCGCGGCCGGCTTGAAGCACGCGCGGTGCCCGGCCGCCTCCAACTCCTCCACGGCTGCGACCAGTTCGTCCGCCGTGCGGACCCGGTGCCACGGCGGTACCGGGACACCGACCGAGCGGACCGCCTCGTACGCGATCCCCTTGTCCTCGAACACGGCGACCGCCTCGGGCGTCGGTGCCAGCAGCGCCGTACCGGCCGCCGCGAACTCGGCCCGGTGCGCCACGATCGCGGCCTGGTGCAGCCGGGGCACGAACACGTCGATGCCGCGCCGGGCGCACTGGTCGAGGGCGTACTCGACGTACGCGGCCGGGGACAGGCCCTCCGGCTCCAGCTCGGCGGTGTCGGCGGCGGCCAGCACCGGGGAGTCCGGGTCGCCGTGCGTGGCGTGGATCTCGACCGCGCGGTCGCTGGGATTTCTCCGCAGCTGATCCATGAAGAACACGTTCTCCGCGTACGTGCGGTTGAGCCAGACGCGTACGCGAGAGAGCATGCAGGCCGCCTTTCGGGTGTGCGGGCAGGGCGGAGCGGCCCGTGCCCGGGCAGGAGGGAGGAAGGGTCACCAAACAGCCCCGGGAAAAGGGGGGGTTGAGGGCGCTGGTGTTGGGGCGATCATACGGCTTTCCAAGGGTCCGCCGTGCAACGCGGGTGTTACGGATTCGCGGGCCGTCCGGTCACGGAGGCGCGGGCCGTCCGGTCACGGATTCGCGGGCCGTCCGGTCACGGAGGCGCGGGCTGTCCCGTCCCGGAGGCGCGCGCGGCGGACCGGGCCCGGATCGCGACACGCGGCGGGGGGAACCTCTTGTCCGGTGCCCGGGGCATGTGTTCTCGTTGTGTCATCGGATGATCGGAAGGGGTGTGCGGGGTGGAGTCGACGGCCGGGGCCGGACAGCTGCTGGCCATCAGCGACCTCCACATCGGTTACCCGGACAACCGCGCCCTGATCGACGGCATGCGCCCCGAGAGCGACGACGACTGGCTGATCGTGGCCGGTGACGTCGCGGAGACCGTCGCCGACATCCGCTGGGCCCTCGGCACGCTCGCGAGCCGCTTCGCCAAGGTGCTGTGGGCACCCGGGAACCACGAACTGTGGACCCATCCGAGCGACCCGGTCACGCTGCGTGGCGTCGCCCGCTACGAGCACCTGGTCGAGGCGTGCCGCGAGCTGGGGGTCGTCACCCCCGAGGACCCCTATCCCGTCTGGCGCGGCGCGGGCGGCCCGGTCGTCGTGGCCCCGCTCTTCCTGCTCTACGACTACTCGTACCTGCCGGCCGGCTCCACCACCAAGGCGGAGGGCCTGGCCTACGCGGAGAGCACGGGCATCGTCTGCAACGACGAGTTCCTGCTCCACCCCGACCCCTACCCGACCCGTGAGGCGTGGTGCCGGGCCCGGGTCGCCGAGACCGAGCGCAGGCTGGCCGAGCTGCCCGCGGACCTGCCGACCGTGCTGGCCGGGCACTGGCCGCTGGACCGGCACCCCACCGAGGTCCTGTGGCACCCCGAGTTCGCCATGTGGTGCGGCACCACGCTGACCGCCGACTGGCACCGCCGCTTCCGGGTCGCCACCATGGTCTACGGCCATCTGCACATCCCCCGCACCACCTGGCACGACGGAGTCCGGTTCATGGAGGTCTCCGTGGGATACCCACGCGAGTGGCGCAAGCGCCCGGATCCGCCGGGAAGGCTGCGCCGCGTCCTGCCGATGGAGGTCGAAGCAGGTGATCGAGGAGCTGCTCCCGGAGTCGGTCGTGGCCGTGGAGGCGCGCGCTGACGACCCGCTGTGGGACTCCCCGCTCCACCCGGCGGAGGAGGCGCTCGTCGCGCGCGCGGTGGCCAAGCGGCGCCGTGAGTTCGCGGCCGCCCGGGGCTGCGCCCGGCGCGCCATGGAGAAGCTCGGCGTGCCGCCGCAGCCCGTGCTCACCGGCGAGCGGGGCGCCCCGCGCTGGCCGGACGGGCTGCTCGGCAGCATGACCCACTGCGACGGCTACTGCGCCGCCGCGCTGGTCCGCGCCACCGACCTCGTCTCCCTGGGCATCGACGCCGAACCGCACGGACCGCTGCCGGACGGGGTGGGCCCCTCGGTCTTCCTGCCCGCCGAGGCCGAGCGGCTCGACCGGCTGGCCGCGCGGCGGCCCGCCGTGCACTGGGACCGGCTGCTGTTCAGCGCCAAGGAGTCCGTCTACAAGGCGTGGTTCCCGCTCACCCGCACATGGCTGGACTTCTCCGAGGCCGACATCACCGTGCGGCCGGACGCCGAGGGCGAAACCTCCGGCGCCCTGCACGCCGAGCTCCTCGTCCCCGGCCCCCTGGTCGGCGGGCACCGGCTCCAGACCTTCGAGGGCCGGTGGACCGTACGGCACGGCGTGGTGGCCACGTCGGTGGTCATACCGCACCCCGCCCCACATCCCTGACAGCGGCCCCGCCCTGCCCCACCGCCGCCGTCACCCCGTCGTCCGGGTGACGACGGCGGCGCTGAGCCGTCACGACGCTCAGCTTGGCCGGCACCAGTCGCGCAGGAGCCGGAAGAACTCCGCCTCGTTGCCCGCGAGCCCCGCCCGGGCCAGTGCCTGTTCCGCCTCCGCGAGCACGACGGGCGGGACGACGGCGGGCCGGTCCTCGTCCGGTGGCCCGTCGAAGGCGGCGCGCACCGTATGCAGCAGGCGCAGGTAGGCCTGTACGGCGGTACGCTCACGGTCGGTCAGTACGGCGGTGGGCATCGGTCGGCTCTCCCCGAGTAGGCGTCACGGTCACGCGCCCTGCGGCGCCGTGCACCGCGTCGCACGGCGCACACCCCCAGCTTGCCGCCCACCACTGACAACGCCGCCCGGCTCCGCGCCGGTTAGCCCGCTTAGCCGAGGCGGAACCGCCCCGATCGCCCCGCACGACGGGCCGCCCGACCCGGGGAAACGTTTCTCAACTTCCGTGCGTCACGCCCCGGTCCGGTCCGGTCCGGTCCGGCGCGGCCCGGTGCGGCGCGGCCCGGTCCGGTGTCGGCTTCCCGTGTGCACGGCGTCGAGCGCACCCCGGGCGCCGCGGGGCCGCCGGTCGGCGAGCCCCGTCCGGTTCAGCCCTGGGGACCCGGGTACCCCAGCGACGCCTCGATGCGGCCGGCCACGCCGTCCCGCTGCACGGGCCCGCGCAGCGCCGAACCAGCCAGCCACGTACGGCACTTGCTGGCCAGCAGCAGTCCGAACGTCTCGGCGTCCCGCTCCTCGGCGGCGTCGAAGCGGCTGCGGGCCGCGACGCGTTGCACCGCCGCCTGGAGCGCTTCCTGGTCGGTGTGGTCGCCCAGCAGCCGGGTCGCGGCGCCGACGCCTTCCATGTGGAGCCCGCAGTGGTCGGCCTGCATGTGCCACAGTTCGTGGCCCAGGATCACCAACTGGTGCTCGGGGGCCGTGCGTTCCTCCACCACGACGACGTCCCGGTCGGTCAGGTCCAGCCACAGCCCGCTGGCCGTGCCGGGCGGAAAGACGGCCGTACGGAAGTGCACCGGACGCCCACGCCGGTGGCTCATCGCCTCGCACAGCGCGCGGTACAGCTCACCCGGAGGCGCGGGCACGGGCAGCGTGAGCCCGCCCACCAGTTCGTTGCACAGCCGGCGCATGTCCCTGCCGATGCCCACAGTTCTCCCCCGGCTCACGACTCGGGCCGCTTGACGCTCTCCAGGAGCATGTCGAGCCACTCAGCGACCTTGTCCCGGTGCTGGTCGGTGGGCAACTGCGCGGCGCGCCAGGCGATTCCGCGCACGCCGTGGTCCTGCAGCAGCCGCTCCAGCGGATCCTCCGGGTCCTCGGCGGCGGCCCGCTCCCGGTCCGCGAGCTTCTGCAGCAGCTCCTGCTCGGTGCGTTGCAGCGCGCCCGCCAGTGCCTCGGGGTCCTCCGCGGTGAGGAAGCCGGCGTGCACCCGGAAGAAGCGCTGGAGGGCGTCGCAGTGCTCCATGGTGGGCCGCCGGTCGCCGTTGATCAGGGCACCGGCCTGCTGCCGTGACATGCCCGCGCCGTCGGCGATCTCCTGCTGGGTGTAACGGCGCCCGCCCGGCTTCAGCCGGGTGCGGCGCAGCAGGTCCAGGCGCTGGAGGAAGCGGGCCTGGACGTCCGGCTCGCCCGCGGGCCGACCGCTGAGCAGAGCCTTGACCACCGGCTCCGGCACCCCGCAGGCGATGGAGAGCCGCCCCACGTCGAAGACCTCGGCGTGCGGGACGCCGAGGCGGTCGGCGAGCGCGGTGACGCGGGCGACGACGGCCGGCAGCTGGGCGGTCGCCGAGGCGCCCGGATCCTCGTAGCCATCCGTCACCGACTGAACTCCTACGTCTCTAGAGGGCTTCAGATGCGTCCGTGCTTCTCACGAGCGATCGCCGTGGACTTCCCGGAGAGTAGCGGGTGCCTCGAACTCACATCCAGGTGTCGCCACAACTGTGGCGAATTTCAGCCGTCAACCGGCACGAAATGCCACGATAGTTGACATGGCTCTTGCCTGGGCACCAGGATCGCATCGCCGCGAGAAAGGCCGCAGAGGCAAGAGGGGTGACCTCCCGATGGCACATCAGGCAGGAGGGCAGCGGCCGGCACCGCGGCCCGTCCCCGACACCTGCGAGATCCAGGCGTACCTCCAGGACTACGGAGCGCTGCTGGAGTCACAGTCCTGCCCGTCCCTGGTCGTCGACCACCACTGGAACGTGGTCATGGCCAACAGCGCGTTCGAGACACTTTTCCACGGAGTGCGCCCCCACCCCACGGCCATGCCGGGGGAGAACTTCCTCCAGTTCGTGCTCTTCCACCCCGACGCCGGCGAGGTCCTCGGCGAGCACGAGCCGGGCTGGTGCCTGCCGATGCTGGCCCAGCTCCGCACCGCCCTGGAGACCCACGCGCACGACCACGAACTCCAGGCGGTCCGCCGGGAGATCGCCCAGGACCCGATCATGGAGGCCGCCTACCGGCAGGGCCTGCCGCACTGGATACGGGCCGTCGGTGAGGCCGCGACCCGCCTCGACGGCGCGGTGCGCCTGCTGCACCACCCGGACCCGCGGCGCGGGCGCACCGAGTGCCGCATCGTCGAGGAGATCCCGCCGGTGCTGCGGGAGCTGGGCTACCGGCGTCTGACGATGGTCCTGCGCGACCCCCGCCGGCCCGCCGTACCGGTCCGCCGTCCGCGCCGCCCGCGGGACGCCGCCTCGCACCTGACGGTCGTGCCGTCCACGGAGGACTGACCCGGCACCGCCGGCGTTCCGGGCCACCGACGGTGCCGGACCGGCACACCGGCTCCGCACACGGGCCGTGCCGCTGCCTTCCTGGCGGGCACCCCGGGGACTCCTGGCGCACGCCATCGACTCTTGGCATACACCACTGACTCTTGGCACATGCCCCCGACTCCTCACGCGCCCCCGACGCCTGACAACCACCCCTGACGCAAACCGCTTGCATGATTTGCGCTACGCTTGCGCTCATGACGCGACGACTTGCGGAAGTGGCGAAGAAGGTCGGGGTCAGTGAGGCCACGGTCAGCCGGGTCCTCAACGGCAAGCCGGGAGTCTCCGAAGTCACCCGGCAGGCGGTGCTGACGGCTCTCGACGTCCTCGGCTACGAGCGCCCCACCCAGCTGCGCGGTGAGCGCGCCCGGCTCGTCGGTCTCGTCCTGCCCGAGTTGCAGAACCCCATCTTCCCGGCGTTCGCCGAGGTCATCGGCGGTGCCCTGGCCCAGCTCGGGCTGACCCCGGTGCTGTGCACCCAGACCAAGGGCGGGGTGTCGGAAGCGGACTACGTCGAGTTGCTGCTCCAGCAGCAGGTCTCCGGCGTCGTGTTCGCCGGCGGTCTGTACGCCCAGGCCGACGCGCCGCACGACCACTACCGGCTGCTCGCCGAGCGCAACATCCCGGTCGTGCTGGTCAACGCGGCCATCGAACACCTCGGCTTCCCGGGCGTCTCCTGCGACGACGCCGTCGCCGTCGAGCAGGCCTGGCGGCATCTGGCGTCCCTCGGCCACGAGCGCATCGGCCTGGTGCTCGGTCCCGGCGACCACGTGCCGTCGGCGCGCAAGCTGGCCGCCGCCCGGGCTGTCGCCGGCGAGCTGCCGGACGAGTTCGTCGCGCGGGCCATCTTCTCCATCGAGGGCGGTCACGCCGCCGCCGCGCGCCTGATCGACCGGGGCGTCACCGGCATCATCTGCGCCTCGGACCCGCTGGCGCTCGGCGCCGTCCGGGCGGCGCGCCGCAAGGGGTACGACGTCCCGGGCCGGATCTCGGTCGTCGGTTACGACGACTCGGCGTTCATGAACTGCACCGAACCCCCGCTGACCACCGTCCGCCAGCCCATCGAGGCCATGGGGCGCGCGGCCGTGGAGCTGCTGAACGCGCAGATCGGGGGCACCGCCGTACCCGCCGAGGAGCTGCTGTTCGAGCCGGAGCTGGTGGTCCGCGGCTCCACCGCGCAAGCCCCGCGAGACTGAGATCAGAAAGATCCGGCACGCTGTCAAACAATTGCAGATTCTGCGCGACATCTTGCGGTCCGATGTCGGCGGTGCTTGAGTGTGCGACGCCCACCGCTCCTGCCATGAGTGCCATGAGGGGTCCACCGATGAGACACACCGGGTTCCGCCGTGCCGTCCTCGCGATCGGCGTCTGTTCGTCCCTCGCCCTCGCCGCCACCGCCTGCGGGTCCGGTGACGACGGTTCGGCGAGCGGCAAGACCCGTATCACCGTCAACTGCGAGCCGCCCAGGAGCGCCAAGCTCGACCGCTCCTTCTTCGAGGCGGACGTCGCGGCCTTCGAGGAGGCCAACCCGGACATCGACGTCGTCGCGCACGACGCCTTCCCCTGCCAGGACCCGAAGACCTTCGACGCCAAGCTCGCCGGCGGCCAGATGGAGGACGTGTTCTACACGTACTTCACGGACGCGCGGCACGTCGTCGATGTCCGCCAGGCCGCGGACCTCACCCCGTACCTCAAGGAACTCAAGAACTACGACAGCATCCAGAAGCAGCTGCGGGACATCTACACCGTCGACGGCAAGGTCTACGGCATCCCGCGCACCGGATACTCGATGGGGCTGATCTACAACCGCGCGCTCTTCGAGAAGGCCGGCCTGGATCCCGACAGGCCCCCGGCGACCTGGGACGAGGTCCGCGCCGCCGCCAAGAGGATCGCCGCCCTCGGCGACGGCACCGTCGGCTACGCCGACTACAGCGCGCAGAACCAGGGCGGCTGGCACTTCACCGCCGAGCTGTACTCCCAGGGCGGCGACGTCGTCAGCGCCGACGGCAAGAAGGCCACCATCGACACCCCCGAGGGCCGCGCCGTCCTGAAGAACCTGCACGACATGCGGTGGACCGACGACTCGATGGGCAGCAAGCAGCTCCTCGTCATCAACGACGCGCAGCAGATGATGGGTTCCGGCAAGCTCGGCATGTACCTCGCCGCCCCCGACAACATCCCGATCCTCGTCAAGGAGAAGGGCGGCAACTACAAGGACCTCGCCCTGGCCCCCATGCCGGGCGGCAAGGGCACCCTCATCGGCGGCGACGGCTACATGTTCAACAAGAAGGCCACGCCCGCCCAGATCCGGGCCGGCCTGAAGTGGCTCGACCACATGTTCCTCACCCCCGGCAAGGGCTTCCTCGGCGACTACGCGCGCGCCAAGAAGCACGACGCCCCCGTCGGCCTGCCCGAGCCGCGCCTGTTCACCGGTGCCGCCGACGCCACCGACCAGCGGGTGAAGAAGGCCAACGCCAACGTCCCGGTGGAGAACTACCAGGCGTTCCTCGACGGCAACCACAAGCTCCGGCTGAAGATCGAACCGCCGCACGCCCAGCAGATCTACTCCGTCCTCGACGGCACCGTCTCCGCCGTCCTGACCAAGAGGGACGCCGACGTCGACCAGCTCCTCAAGGAGGCGTCCGGCAAGATCGACAGCATTCTGGCCCGGAGCTGACCACCATGACGAAGACGGCCGAGCGACGGCCCCCGGCGCACGCCGCCGTCCCCGCGGTCCCGGCGCCGCCCCCGGCAGGGGACCGGAGGCGGCGCCGCCTCACCGACCAGGTCCACGCCTACGGCTTCCTCCTCGGCGGCCTGCTCTGCTTCGCCCTGTTCTCCTGGTACCCGGCGATCCGCGCGGTCGTCATCGCCTTCCAGAAGTACACCCCCGGCTCACCGCCCGAGTGGGTCGGCACCGCCAACTTCACCCGGGTCCTGCACGACCCCGAGTTCACGGCCGCCTGGCGCAACACCCTCACCTTCACCCTGCTGGCCCTTCTGATCGGCTTCGCGATCCCCTTCGTCCTGGCCCTCGTGCTCAACGAACTGCGGCACGCCAAGGCCTTCTTCCGGGTCGTGGTCTACCTGCCGGTGATGATCCCGCCGGTGGTCAGCGCCCTGCTGTGGAAGTGGTTCTACGACCCCGGAGCCGGCCTCGCCAACGAGACGCTGCGCTTCCTGCACCTGCCCACCTCGAACTGGTCCAACGGCACCGACACCGCCCTGATCTCCCTGGTCATCGTCGCCACGTGGGCCAACATGGGCGGCACCGTCCTCATCTACCTGGCCGCGCTCCAGTCCATCCCCGGCGAGCTCTACGAGGCGGCCGAACTGGACGGCGCGAACCTCCTCCAGCGCGTCCGGCACGTCACGGTCCCGCAGACCCGGTTCGTGATCCTGATGCTGATGCTCCTCCAGATCATCGCCACCATGCAGGTGTTCACCGAACCGTTCGTCATCACCGGCGGCGGCCCCGAGAACGCCACCGTCACCGTCCTCTACCTCATCTACAAGTACGCCTTCCTCTACAACGACTTCGGCGGCGCCTGCGCCCTCAGCGTGATGCTCCTGCTGCTGCTCGGCGCCTTCTCCGCGGTCTACCTGCGGCTCACCCGCTCCGAGGGGGACGCATGACCACCGGCACCCGCACCCTGATCTCCCCGGCCACCCTCGCCCGTCCGCGCGGGAAGATCCTCTACTGGACGGTGTTCACGGCCGTCGTCGTCCTCTTCGCGCTCGCCTTCCTCTTCCCCGTGTACTGGATGGCGACCGGCGCCCTGAAGTCCCCGGACGAGGTGGCCCGTACCCCGCCGACGCTCCTTCCCGAGCACTGGCACCTCAGTGGCTACACCGACGCCTGGGACCTCATGGAGCTCCCCCGGCACCTGGGGAACACGCTCGTCCAGGCGGCCGGCGCCTGGGCCTTCCAGCTGGTGTTCTGCACGGCCGCCGCCTACTCCCTGTCCAAGCTGAGGCCCGCCTTCGGCAAGGTGGTCCTCGGCGGCATCCTCGCCACCCTCATGGTCCCGGCGCAGGCGCTGGTCGTCCCGAAGTACCTGACCGTCGCCGACCTGCCGCTGATCCACACCAGCCTGCTCAACGACCCCCTCGCCATCTGGCTGCCGGCCGTCGCCAACGCCTTCAACCTCTACCTGCTCAAACGATTCTTCGATCAGCTGCCGCGCGATGTCCTGGAGGCCGCCGAGATCGACGGCGCCGGCAGGCTCCGCATCCTGTGGTCCGTCGTCCTGCCCATGTCCCGGCCGGTGCTCGGCGTCGTGTCGATCTTCGCGCTGGTCGCCGTCTGGCAGGACTTCCTGTGGCCGCTGATGGTCTTCTCCGACACCGGCAAGCAGCCGATCAGCGTCGCCCTGGTCCAGCTGTCGCAGAACATCCAGCTCACCGTGCTCATCGCCGCGATGGTGATCGCCAGCATCCCGATGGTGGCGCTGTTCCTCGTCTTCCAGCGGCACATCATCGCCGGGATCAGCGCGGGCAGCACCAAGGGCTGACGCCGCCGCCCCGTCTACAGAAAGGCAAGCCCAGTGGGACAGCCCAGCCATGCCCGGAAGGACCCTGACTGGTGGCGCTCGGCCGTCATCTACCAGGTGTACGTCCGCAGCTTCGCGGACGGCGACGGCGACGGCACCGGCGACCTCGCGGGCGTCCGCGCCCGGCTGCCGTACCTCGCCGGACTCGGCGTGGACGCCCTGTGGTTCACACCGTGGTACGTGTCCCCGCTGAAGGACGGCGGCTACGACGTCGCCGACTACCGGGCCATCGACCCCGCCTTCGGCACCCTCGCCGAGGCCGAGAAACTCATCGCCGAGGCCCGTGAGCTGGGAATCCGCACCATCGTCGACATCGTGCCCAACCACGTCTCCGACCAGCACCCCTGGTTCCGGGCCGCGGTCGCCGCCGGGCCGGGCAGCCCCGAGCGCGAGCTGTTCCACTTCCGGCCCGGACGCGGCGCGCACGGTGAACTCCCGCCGAACGACTGGCCGTCCCAGTTCGTCGGCTCCACCGACCCGGTGTGGACCCGGCTGCCCGACGGCGACTGGTACCTGCACCTGTTCACCCCCGAACAACCCGACCTCAACTGGGCTCATCCGGCGGTCCGCCAGGAGCACGAGGACATCCTGCGCTTCTGGTTCGAGCGGGGCGTCGCCGGCGTCCGCATCGACTCGGCGGTCCTCCTCGCCAAGGACCCGGACCTCCCCGACCTCGCCACCCACCCGGAGCCGCACCCGTTCGTCGACCGCGACGAACTCCACGACATCTACCGCTCCTGGCGCCGGGTGGCCGACGAGTACGGCGGTGTGTTCGTCGGCGAGGTCTGGCACCCCGACCCCGAACGCTTCGCCCGCTACCTGCGGCCCGACGAACTCCACACCGCCTTCAACTTCTCCTTCCTGTCCTGCCCCTGGGACGCCGGCCGGCTGCGCGCCTCCATCGACACCACGCTCGCCGAACACGCCCCCGTCGGCGCCCCGGCCACCTGGGTGCTGTGCAACCACGACGTCACCCGCACGGTCACCCGGTACGGCCGCGAGGACACCGCCTTCGACTTCGCCACCAGGACCTTCGGCATCCCCACCGACCTGGCGCTCGGCACCCGGCGGGCGCGGGCCGCCGCCCTGCTGTCGCTCGCGCTGCCCGGATCGGTGTACCTCTACCAGGGCGAGGAGCTGGGCCTGCCGGAGGCCGAGATCCCGGCCGACCGCATCCAGGACCCGATGTACTTCCGCTCGCGGGGCGCCGACCCCGGCCGCGACGGCTGCCGGGTGCCGCTGCCCTGGGCCGCCGGCCTGCCGTACGCGGGCTTCGGTTCCCGCGAGGAACCCTGGCTGCCGCAACCGGCCGACTGGCCCTCGTACGCGGTCGACCGGCAGCAGCGCGACCCCCACTCCCTGCTCACCCTCTACCGCGAGGCCATCGCGCTGCGCCCCGAGTTCGGCGACGGCCCCCTGACCTGGCTGGCCGCCCCCGACGGCGTGCTCGCCTTCTCCCGCGCGGACGCGGCGCTGTGCGTGGTCAACCTCGCGGCCACGCCCGCCGACCTGCCCGCGCACTCCCGGCTCCTGCTCAGCAGCGGCCCGCTGGACGACGCGGGCCGGCTGCCGCAGGACACGGCGGCCTGGCTGCGCGCCTGAGCCGGGCCGCACGGCGGCTGGTCACGCGTCCGAGCCGCGCCCGTACGCACCTTGCTATCCCCTGCACCCCCACCACGAAGGGATCAGCACATGCACCCCAGCACCGCCGGACACCTCCGGCGCATGCCGGCCATCGGGGCGGTCGTCGCCCTGGCCGCGGGCATGCTCGTCAGCATCGCCCCGGCCGCCCACGCGGCCGCGGGCGCCACCCTCCCCTTCACCTCCGTGGAGGCCGAGTCGGCGACCGGCAACGGCACGAAGATCGGCCCGGACTACACCCAGGGCAGCCTCGCCTCGGAGGCCTCCGGCCGGCAGGCCGTCCGGCTGTCCCCCGGGCAGCGGGTGGAGTTCACCGTGCCGCGCGCCGCCAACGCGGTGAACGTCGCCTACAGCGTGCCGGACGGCCAGTCCGGATCCCTGAACGTGTACGTCAACGGCACCAGGCTCGCCAAGACCCTCCCGGTGACCTCCAAGTACTCCTACATCGACACCGGCTGGATCCCCGGCGCGAAGACGCACCACTTCTTCGACAACACCCGGCTGCTGCTCGGGCAGAACGTCCAGGCCGGCGACAAG
This sequence comes from Streptomyces sp. Ru62, assembly GCF_002920615.1. Lineage (GTDB taxonomy): Bacteria > Actinomycetota > Actinomycetes > Streptomycetales > Streptomycetaceae > Streptomyces. The sequence goes on along the minus strand of NZ_PQSU01000043.1, from coordinate 28,809 downwards.
GTCGCCGTGGAGGCGGCCGGCGTCCAGGTCACCGTCGACGTCGCCGACTTCGAACAGGTCGCCCCGGCCGCAGGCCAGCCCGCCGGTTCGGTGTCCGTCGTCTCCAAGGGCGCCGACCCCAGCGGCAACGGCGACTCCACCCAGGCCTTCCGGGACGCCATCGCCGCCGCCCAGGGCGGCACCGTGTGGATACCGCCGGGCGACTACCGCCTCACGTCCTCGCTCAGCGGCGTACAGAACGTCACCCTGCAAGGCGCGGGCAGCTGGTACTCGGTCGTGCACACCTCCCGCTTCATCGACCAGTCCGGCTCGGCGGGCAACGTCCGCATCAAGGACTTCGCGGTCATCGGCGAGGTCACCGAACGTGTCGACTCCAGCCCGGACAACTTCGTCAACGGCTCGCTGGGACCGGGCAGTTCGGTCTCCGGCATGTGGATCCAGCACCTGAAGGTCGGCCTGTGGCTCACGGGCAACAACGACAACCTGGTGGTGGAGAACAACCGCATCCTCGACACCACCGCCGACGGACTCAACCTCAACGGCACGGCGAAGGGCGTCCGCGTCCGCAACAACTTCCTGCGCAACCAGGGCGACGACTCCCTCGCCATGTGGTCGCTGTACTCCCCGGACACCGACTCCAGCTTCGAGAACAACACGATCTCGCAGCCCAATCTCGCCAACGGCATCGCCATCTACGGCGGCACCGACATCGCCGTACGCAACAACCTGGTCTCCGACACCAACGCCCTCGGCAGCGGCATCGCCATCTCCAACCAGAAGTTCCTCGACCCGTTCCACCCCCTCGCCGGCACCATCACGGTCGACGGCAACACGCTGGTGCGCACCGGCGCGATGAACCCCAACTGGAACCACCCCATGGGCGCGTTGCGCGTCGACTCGTACGACAGCGCCATCAACGCCACCGTCAACATCACCAACACGACGATCACCGACAGCCCGTACAGCGCCTTCGAGTTCGTCTCCGGTGGCGGGCAGGGCTACCCGGTGCGGAACGTCAACGTCACCGGTGCGACCGTGCGGAACACGGGCACGGTCGTGGTCCAGGCCGAGGCGCAGGGCGCGGCGACCTTCAAGAACGTCACCGCCACCCAGGTCGGCGCGGCCGGCGTCTACAACTGCCCCTACCCGGCGAACTCCGGTTCCTTCGCCCTCACCGACGGCGGCGGCAACTCCGGCTGGTCCAGCACCTGGTCGGACTGCTCCACCTGGCCGCAGCCCGGCCAGGGCAACCCGGAACCCGACCCGAACCGCAACCTCGCCAAGGGCCGCCCGGCCACCGCGACCGGCTCGCAGGACGTCTACACTCCGGGCAAGGCGGTCGACGGCGACGCGAACTCGTACTGGGAGTCGACGAACAACGCCTTCCCGCAGTCCCTCACGGTCGACCTCGGCTCCTCCTACGCCGTGCGGCGCCTGGTGCTGAAGCTGCCGCCGTCCTCGGCCTGGGGCGCCCGCACCCAGACCGTCACGGTGCTCGGCAGCACCGACGGCTCCGGCTACTCGACCGTGCTGGGCGCGCAGGGCTACCGCTTCGACCCGGCCACCGGCAACACCGCGACCGTGACCCTGCCGAGCGGCACGAACCTGCGCTACCTGCGCCTGACCGTCACCGCGAACACGGGCTGGCCGGCGGGCCAGTTCAGCGAGGTGGAGGCGTACCAGACCCCCTGACCGCCCTGACCCGCACAGCCCGGACCGGGCGCCCCGGCACCACGACGGGCCGGGGCGCCCGCGCACACTCACGGGGCCGGTGGGAGTCCGGGCGACACCCGGTTTCCTCCCGTACCCACGACTTCATGTGCGCGCCATCGCACCCTTCCCTGACGTTCGCTGCTCTTGGAACACTCGCTCCGCGCGGATTCCGTCATCTGGCGGGTATCGCGTACGTCAGGACGAGAGGACCCTCACCCATGCCCGAAGTCAACCGGCGGCGCTTCCTCCAGATCGCGGGCGCCACCACGGCGTTCACGGCGCTGTCCAGCAGCATCCAGCGCGCGGCCGCCCTGCCCGCCCACCACCGCACCGGATCGGTGGAGGACGTCGAGCACATCGTCGTCCTCATGCAGGAGAACCGTTCTTTCGATCACTACTTCGGTTCCCTCCGAGGAGTCCGCGGCTTCGGCGACCCCCGTCCGGTCACCCAGAACGGCAGGTCCGTCTGGAAGCAGTCCGACGGCACGAAGGACGTCCTGCCCTTCCATCCGGACGCCGACGACCTGGGCCTGGCCTTCATCCAGGACCTCCCGCACGGCTGGAACGACGGACACACCGCCTTCAATGGTGGCAAGTACGACAAGTGGGTGCCCGCCAAGTCGGCCACGACGATGGCGTACCTCACCCGCGACGACATCCCCTTCCACTACGCGCTCGCCGACTCCTTCACCATCTGCGACGCCTACCACTGTTCGTTCATCGGCTCCACCGACCCGAACCGCTACTACATGTGGACGGGCTACACCGGCAACGACGGCAAGGGCGGCGGCCCGGTCCTCGGCAACGACGAGGCGGGCTACGGCTGGACCACCTACCCCGAGCGACTGGAGCGGGCCGGGGTCTCCTGGAAGATCTACCAGGACGTCGGCGACGGCCTCGACGCGAACGGCGGCTGGGGCTGGATCGACGACGCCTACCGGGGCAACTACGGCGACAACTCGCTGCTGTACTTCAACCAGTACCGGAACGCCAAGCCCGGCGACCCCTTGTACGACAAGGCCCGCACCGGCACCGACGCCCGCAGGGGCGAGGGCTTCTTCGACCAGTTGAAGGCGGACGTCCGGACCGGCAAGCTGCCCCAGGTCTCCTGGATCGTCGCTCCCGAGGCCTTCACCGAGCACCCGAACTGGCCCGCCAACTACGGCGCCTGGTACGTCTCCCAGGTCCTGGACGCGCTCACCTCCGACCCCGACGTGTGGGGGAAGACCGCGCTGTTCATCACCTACGACGAGAACGACGGCTTCTTCGACCACGTCATCCCGCCCTACCCGCCGGCCTCGGCCGCCCAGGGCAAGTCGACGGTCGACCCCGCGCCGGACCTGTTCAAGGGCGACGCCGGGCATGTCGCCGGCCCCTACGGGCTCGGCCAGCGGGTGCCGATGCTGGTGGTCTCCCCCTGGAGCAAGGGCGGGTACGTCTGCTCCGAGACCCTCGACCACACCTCGATCATCCGGTTCATCGAGCGTCGTTTCGGTGTCCAGGAGCCGAACATCTCGCCCTGGCGGCGGGCCGTGTGCGGAGACCTGACGAGCGCCTTCGACTTCTCCCGCAAGGACACCGCGCGGGTCGTGCTGCCCTCCACGGCCGGTTACCAGCCCAAGGACCACGACCGCCACCCCGACTACGTGCCCAAGCCTCCCGCCAACGGAACGCTTCCCCGGCAGGAGCGGGGCAGCCGGCCCACCCGCCCGCTGAAGTACGCCCCCGTGGTGGACGGTTCGGCGGACACCGCGGCCGGCAAGTTCACGCTCACGTTCGGCTCCGGGGCGCACGCGGGAGCGGTCTTCCTCGTCACGTCCGACAACCGGACCGACGGCCCCTGGACGTACACCACGGAGGCCGGCAAGACGCTGTCGGACACCTGGAACTCGGCGTACTCCGGCGGCGACTACGACCTCACCGTGCACGGTCCCAACGGCTTCCTGCGCGTCTTCAAGGGCCGCAACAAGGCCGCCGGCCCCGAGGTCACCGCCCGGCACAAGGGCGACGACGTCGAGCTCACCTTCACCAACAAGGGCTCCGGCACGGCGAGGCTGAAGCTGGTCAACGGCTACGGCGGCAAGCCGGTGACGGTGACGGTCCGGCCCGGCGCGACCGTGCGGCACACCGTCGCGCTCGCGGCGAGCAAGCGCTGGTACGACCTGACCGTGACCTCCGACGCCGACCCGGCCTTCCTGCGCGGCTTCGCCGGGCACGTGGAGAACGGGCGGCCCGGCGTCAGCGACCCGGCGATCGTCACGGGGTGAACGGGCGATGAACACCGCTCCGTGCGGACTGGTCAGGTACCGGTCATATCAGGGTAGTGTGCCCCGGTGACCACGCAATCGAACACTCCTGCAGGCTGGTACCCGGATCCGCACGGAGCGGCCCAGACGCTCCGCTACTGGGACGGCACGCAGTGGACCGAACACACCAACCCGGCCGAGCAGCAGGCCGGGCAGGTTCCGCCGCAGCAGGCTGCCTTCCCGCAGCAGCAGGCCGGTGACGCCAAGGTGCAGCGCCAGGTGCAGCAGCAGGCCGGCGTCGCGGGCGGCGGCGCCGGTGGCGGCACCCTCTTCACCGAGCCCGTCCTGGTCGTGAACCAGAAGGCCAAGCTGATCGAGCTGACCAACGAGTACAAGGTCATGGATCAGAACGGCCGGGAGATCGGCTCGGTCACCCAGGTCGGTCAGGGCGTGCTGCGCAAGATCCTGCGCTTCGTCTCCAGCCTGGACCAGTTCCTCACCCACAAGCTGGAGATCCGCGACGCCTACGGCCAGCCGCAACTGCTGCTGACCCGGCCCGCGAAGATCTTCAAGTCGCGGGTGGTCGTGACCCGCCCGGACGGCTCACCGGTCGGCGAGATCGTCCAGAAGAACATGATCGGGAAGATCAACTTCGCGATGACGGCGAACGGCCGGCAGGTCGGCGCGATCAAGGCGGAGAACTGGCGGGCCTGGAACTTCGCGATCGTCGACCACGCCGACAACGAGGTCGCCCGGATCACCAAGACCTGGGAAGGCCTCGCCAAGACCCTGTTCACGACGGCGGACAACTACGTCCTGCAGATCCACTACCAGCTGCCCGAACCGCTGCTGAGCCTCGTGGTGGCCACGGCGCTGACGGTGGACACCGCGCTCAAGCAGGACGCGCGCGGCTGGGGCTGACCGGCACGCCCGGACGGCAGGAAGCAGCACGGCGACGGCGGCCGGTGCCCGCGGAACGCGCGCACCGGCCGCCGCCGTCTGCCCGGGTGGTCACAGCGCCGTGAGGTGCCCCGGCTGGTCCGGCTGCCGGGGCAGCAGCACCGGCTCCGCGGTCGCCGTACCCGGCTCCAGCGCCAGCACGGCCGCCACCGGGTGCTCGTCGTCACCGCCGGACTCGTCCTGGCCGGCGGGCGCGGGTGCCGCCCTGGTCAGCAGCACCACGCCCCAGGAGGCCAGCCCCGCGCCGGCCAGGGCCAGCAGCACCCCGGCGGCACCGCCCTGGAGGCCCTGCCCCAGCAGCGTCAGACCGATGACCGCGGCGGCCACCGGGTTGGTGAGGGTGACCACGGCCAGCGGGGCGCCGAGGCCGCCGCGATAGGCCGTCTGGGACAGCAGCAGCCCGCCGACGGCGAACCCGGCGACGAGCACGGCGACCACGATCACCTCCGTGCTCAGCACCGGGCCCGAGCGGTCCGTCGCCGCCACGGTCACCGTCTGGGTCAGCGCGGAGGCGACCCCGGAGGCGAAGCCGGACGCGGTGGCGTGCCTGAGGCCCGGCCGGGCGCCGGGCCAGGACAGCAGACCGATCGCGGCTGCTGTCGTACCCGTGACCACCAGGGCCTCGGTCAGCGACAGCACCCGGGCGGGCGCCGGGCCGGAGGCGGTGACCAGCAGTGCGGCGAGCCCGAGCAGGGTGAGCGCCGTACCGCGCCACTCCACCGCGCTGACCCGCCGGCCGGCCGCCCGGGCGCCCAGGGGCACGGCGGCGACCAGGGTGAGCGCGCCCAGCGGCTGTACGACGGTCAGTGGGCCGTACTTCAGGGCGACGACGTGCAGCAGCGCGGCGGCGGCGTTCAGCCCGACCGCCGACCACCAGGCGCCGGTGCCCAGCAGCCGCAGCAGGCCGGTGCCGGCGTTGCGCGAGGCGAGCCGTTCCTGGGCGACGGCGGCCAGCGCGTAGGCGACGGCCGACACCAGCGACAGGCCGAGGGCGGCCAGGGCGGCGGCGCTCATCGGCCCGCTCCCGCCAGGACTGCCTCGCGCGGCTTCAGCAGACCGGTGCCGCGTCCCGCCGTACCGGCCGTGCGCCGCGGCGGAGGGACCACCGCGAGGGCGAGGCCGAGCATGGCCGTGGCGACGATCGCGTCGAGCCAGTAGTGGTTCGCCGTGCCCACGATCACCAGCAGGGTGACCAGCGGATGCAGCAGCCACAGCCCGCGCCGGCGGGACCGGGTGGCGGCCATCAGGCCGATCGCCACCATCAGCGCCCAGCCGAAGTGCAGCGAGGGCATGGCCGCGAACTGGTTGGAGAGGTGGTCGCTGGACGGCGGGCCGTACACGGACGGGCCGTAGATCCGGGCGGTGTCCACCAGGCCCGTCCCGGTCAGCATGCGCGGCGGGGCCAGCGGGAATGTGAACGGCAGCACGAGGGCGGCGGTGGTGAGGACCGCGAGGACCCGGCGGGCCCAGACGTAGTGCGCGGGCCGCCGCAGGTACAGCCAGACCAGGAAGGCGAGCGTGGCCGGGAAGTGGACGGTCGCGTAGTAGGTGTTCGCCAGGTGGACGACGGTGTCGCCGTGCAGCAGTGCGGACTGCACGGCGGTTTCGCGGGGGAGGTGGACGTTCCGCTCCAGGTGCCAGACCTGCCGGGCGTTGCGGAAGGCGTCGGCGGTGTGGCCGGTGGCCAGTCGGCGGCCCAGTTTGTAGACCAGGAAGAGCCCGGCGACCAGCAGGAACTCACGTATCAGGGACGGACGGGCCGGAGTCTCCGGTTCCCCCTCCGCCTCCGCAGGCTCGGTTCGGGCATTCATCCCCCGGCCCCTTCGCTGACGGTGGTGCGTGTCGTGGTGCGGACGAGCCCCGGTCCGCACCGGAACTCTTCGATACGTTGCCGTACCGATACGCCAGTGTACCGATACGGTCGAGTACCGGTACACTGGCGTATCGATTGATGTGCGCCACACTGGAAGCACGCACGGGCACCAGGCACCGCGCAGCACGGGAACAGACACGAGTGAGGGGAAGCACCGCATGACGTCGCAGGCCGCGGACGCACCGGACACGGTCGTCGCCTCGCGCCGCTCCAAGATCACGCCGGAGCGTGAGCGGGAGTTCTTCGACGCCGTGCTGGAACAGATCCGCGAGTGCGGCTACGACTCCGTCACCATGGAGGGCATCGCCGCCAGCACCCGGTGCAGCAAGTCCACGCTCTACCGGCAGTGGAAGACCAAGCCGCAGTTCGTCGCGGCGGCGCTGCGCGCCAGCCGCCGGGTGAGGTTCGCCGGCATCGACACCGGATCACTCGCCGAGGACCTGCGCCAGGCCGCACGGACCGCCGGCGACTGGTCCGGCAAGGACACCCGGCTGCTCCAGGCGCTGGGGCACGCGGTGACGGCGGACCAGGAGCTGGCCCAGGCACTGCGCGAGGCGCTGGTGCACCCGGAGATCGCCGCGCTGGAGGAGATCCTGGCCCGGGGCGTGGCCCGGGGCGAGGTCCGGGCGGGCCACCCGGCGCTGGAGTACATCCCGGCCATGATGTTCGGCGTCCTGCGCGTGCGGCCGGTGCTCGACGGCCACTACGCCGACTCCGACTACCTCGTCCGCTTCGTGGAGGCCGCCGTGCTGCCCTCGCTCGGACTGACATGAGACCCAGGCCGCCGTTCACGGGATGACTGGACGGCGACCTGCCCGCGCCGCACCGTGGGGACGGGGGCGGCGCGCACCCCCGGCCGGGTGGGGTTCCCCTTGAGCGGAGGGGAATCCCACCCGGCCGATCCCTCTCTCAGACGTCCTGACCGCTCCCGCCGCCGGACGAGACCTTGATCCCCTTGAGGATCTCGTCGATGACGGACAGCTTCTGCCCGACGTCCACGCCGAAGCGGACCACCACGATCTGCCGGGCTTCGTCGGGGGAGGGGAAGGCGACCGACTCGACATAGCCGTCGGATCCCTTGCTGGTGACCGCCTTCCAGCGCACCAGGTAGCCCTTCTGCCCGGCCACCGTCACCGCCTCGGAGGCCAGCACCTCGTGCGAGGTGATGCTGCCGTAGGTGGTGCCGCCGTAGGACTGCTTGGCGTTGGCGGCGATGTCCGCCTTCGCGACCTCCTCCGCCGTGTCGGCCTCGATGCCCAGCGCCACCGCCGGGGCCGTGTAGGCGCCGCCCGCGGTGCACGTCTGGGCCGAGTTGCCGGGGCACTTGTAGGCGTCGTCGGAGGTCACCTGCGCCCCGACGCCGATCGCCTGTCCGGTCCAGCCCTTCGGCACCGGCAGGCTGATGCCGTTGACCTGGTCCGTCACGGAGCCGCCGCCCTTGACCTTCGGCGCGTCCGACTGGCCCGGGGACGGCGAGGCCCCGCCGGACCCGCCGGAGCCTCCGGACCCGCCGCTCCCGCCCGAGTTGCCGCCGGGGCCGCCGAAGGGCCCGCCCTGGCCGCCGTCCTGCCCGCCGCCCGGCCCCTGCTGCGACCCGGCGCGGTCGTCGCCGCCGCCGTCGTCCTTGGTGAGGGCGTACACGCCGACCCCGATGCTCGCCAGTACCGCGGCCGTCACCGCGACGGCTATGCCCGTGCGCAGCCGGCGCCGGGACGGGGCGGGGGGCGGGGCCGGATACGCCGGATAGCCCTGCGCCGGATACCCCTGCTCGCCCGCATACCCCTGCTGCTCCGGGTACCCCGGGTAGGCGCCGAACCCGGCGGGAGCCGAGGGCGCCGCCGGACCCGCCGGGGGGACCGGCCCGGCCGGCTGCGGTGCGCCGTCCGCCGCCGGCCCGCCCGGGGGACCCCACGCGGCGGCCGTGCCGGCGGGGCGGGTCCGGTCCGTCCAGGCCTTGCCGTCCCACCAGCGCTCGGTGGGCGGACCGTCGTTCGTCTGCCCGGGATCGGGGTACCACCCGGGAGGAGTCACCTGCGTCATGCCCCCACCGTATGAGGCGAGCGTGAAAGCGGGATGAGAGGATCCGCCGCCAACGGGACGAAGCGGAATATTTTTCCCCGGATTTCTCGGTGACGCCTTCCCGCAGGGGCCGTTGACACTCCGTCCGCTGGTCGCGCGGGCGGTCGCGTCGCCTGCCCGCCCCCTGTTTCACCCGGCCGGGCAAGAGCTGCCCCGAGCGGCCACCGAAGGCCCCGCCCGACGACTACGCTCGGGTTCTGTACGTCATTCGGGCGACCTGGGGAGGTAACGGGATGACGGAGGGACGGCCGTCGGCGGCCGGCTCGGCTCCCCTGTGGGAACGGGACGCCGAGCTCGCCACCGTCGCGCAGGCACTCGACGTCCTGTGCGCGGACCAGTCGTCCGCGGGCAGCCTGCTGGTCATCCGGGGCGAGGCGGGACTCGGCAAGACCGCGCTGCTGGCCGAGACCCGGCGCATCGCCGAACGCCGCGGCTGCGCCGTCTGGTCCGCGCGCGGCGCCGAGACGCTGAGATCCGTCCCGTTCCACGTCGTACGGCAGCTCCTCCAGCCCGCGCTGCTGTCCTTACTGCCCGAGGAGGCCCGCGAGTACCTCGGCGACTGGTACGACATCGCCGGTCCCGCCCTCGGCATAGCGGAACCGCAGGCCGACAACGCCGACCCGCAGTACGTCTGCGACGGGCTCGTCGCCGCCGTGCGCCGGCTCTCCCGCCGCCAGTGGCCGCTGGTCCTGCTCGTCGACGACGCGCACTGGGCCGACCAGGAGACCCTGCGCTGGCTCGCCGCCTTCGCCGAACGCCTGGACGACCTGTCCGTCCTCGTCGTGGTCGCCCGCCGGCCCGGCGAGGTCAGCGGGGACAGCGCCCGCCTGCTCGACGCGGTGGCCGCCGCGGGCCGCCCCGTCCACAACCTCAGCGCCCTCACGCCGGACGCCACCGCCGGACTCACCCGCGCCACCGTCGGTCGGCACGCCGACGACGCGTTCTGCCGCGAGGTCTGGGCCGTCACCGGCGGCAACCCCTACGACACCGTCGAACTCCTCGCCAAGGTCCAGGACAGCGAACTGCCGCCCGTCGAGGCGCAGGCGGGAGAGCTGCGCGCCCTCAACCGCGCCGCCCGCGGCGGCGGACTGGTCGACCGGCTCAAGGGCCTCGGCCTGGAGGCCACCCGGTTCGCCTGGGCCGCCGCCATCCTCGGCACCGGCATCACCGTCGACATGGTCGCCCAACTCGCCACCATGAACGACGAACTCGCCCGCACGTGCGCCGAACTCCTCTGCAACGCCCGCATCCTCACCGAACCCGGCCCGCCCGCCGGCACCGAACGCACCGGCGGCGAGCTGGAGTTCGTCCACCCCCTCATCGCCACCGCGGTCTACAACTCCATCCCGCCCGGCGTGTGCACCGCCATGCACGGCGTCGCCGCACAGATGATCACCGAGCGCGGCCGCGGCGCCGCCGAGGCCGCCCGCCACCTGCTGAAGGTGCACCCGGACGACGACGAGGAACTGGTCGAGCAGTTGCGCGAGGCCGCCCGCGAACACCTCGCCGTCGGCGCGCCCGACGCGGCCCGCCGCTGCCTGGAACGCGCCCTGGCGGAACCGCCCCTCCCCGAGGTGCACGCGCACGTCCTGTACGAACTCGGCTGCGCCACCCTGCTGACCAACCCCGCGGTCACCATCGACCATCTGCAGAGCGCCCTCGGCATGCCCGGCCTCGACGGCGACGACCGGGTCGACGCCGTCGTCCGCCTCTCCCAGGCGCTGCTCCACAACGACCAGCTTGAGGAGGCCGTCCGCACGGTCGAGGCCGAGGCCGCCCGGCACGAGGCGGGTCCCGTCCGGATGCGGTTGCAGGCCTTCCAGTTCATGTGGGAGGGCATCCACGGCGAGACCGTCTCCCCGGCCCGCTCCCGGCGCCTGGCCGAGCTGGCGAGCACCTGTACCGGCCGCGACAACGCCGAACGCGCCCTGCTGATCCTGCGCGGCTTCGACGCGATGACCCACGGCGAGAGCGCCGACGAGGTCATCGAGCTGTGCGACCGCGCCCTGGTCAACGGCCGCCTCGCGCCCGGCCTCGGCTGGACCGACACCGAGTGGGGCATGGAACTGCTGATGATGCTCGGCAGCGCCTACACCTACGCCGACCGGCTCGACCGCGCCGAGAGCCTGTTCGCCGAAGCCCGGCGCGTCTACACCACGGCCGGCTGGCGCGGCGGCCACCTCTCCCTGGCCAACGCCTTCCTCGGGCTCGCCTACCGCAGACAGGGCCGGCTGCGCGACGCCGAGTCCACCCTGCGTGAGGCCCTGGTCCTCGCCGAACGCGTCGGCCGCCGTCTGCCGCTGTACTGGTCGGCCACCTGCGGTCTGGTCGACACCCTGCTGGCCCGGGGCAGGGTCGAGGAGGCCTGGTCGGTCGCCGAGCGGTACGGCTTCGCGCCGCCGTACCCGTCCACCATCGTGCTGCCCGACATCCGCTCCGTGCGCGGCCGGCTGCTGCTCGCCGTCGGCCGCACCGAGGACGGCATCAACGAACTGGAGGCCGCCGAGAAGACCGCCGCCTCCCGTGGCGGCCACAACCCGGTCCTCGCGCCCTGGTCCATCGACCTCGCCAAGGCGCTCGCCGGGCAGGACCCGGACCGTGCCGCCCAGCTCGCGGCCGACGCCCGCCGGCAGGCCGAGCGCTTCGGCACGGACACCGCCATAGGCGAGGCCCTGCGCTGTGCCGCCGCCCTGGCGACGGGACAGCGGGCGGTCCAGCTCGCCGCCCGCGCCGTCACCTACCTGGAGGCCTCACCCTGCCAGTACGAGCACGCGGCGGCCCGCGTCGAGTACGGCATCGCAGCCCGCTCGGTCGCGGAACTGGGCCGGGGCCTGGACCTGGCCCGGGCGTGCGGCGCGGAGCACCTGGTGGCCCAGGCACGGGAGGTGCTGGAGACGGGACGGGGATTGCACTGAACCGTACCGGAGGCGGGGCGGGGCTCGCACTGACCCCGCGTCCCCCGGGGTCACAGGCCCAGCAGCTGCTCCGTCACCGCCGCCAACCGCTCGCGCACGTCACCGTCGTACGCCGCCTCGTGCGCCCGCGCCGGCCGGATCCCGTCGTAGTACGCGCCGCTGCCCGTCTCCCGGGTGGCCAGGGCCAGCACGCCCGGTGCCCCGTCGGCGACGGAGTTCCACGGGGTGATGCCGCCCTCGCGGACCATCGCCGTGTCCATGTAGGTCGCGGGGTGCAGCACGTTCACCGACACGCCGCTGCCCGCCAGCTCCTCGGCCAGGGTGAACGTGTACGCGGCGAGCGCGAACTTGCTGCGGCAGTAGGCCGAGATCCCGCTGTAGCCACGGGTGAGTTCGGGGTCGGTGAAGTCGACGGGCTCCTGGCCGGCCGAGCCGACGTTGACGATCCGGGCCGGGGGATTCGCCCGCAGCACCGGCAGCAGGGCGCGTGTCAGCACCACGGGCGCGAGGTAGTTCACGGCGAGCCGCAGCTCATGCCCGTCAGCGCTCAGCTCCCGCGCGGAGCCGGGTGTCCCACCGCCCACGCCCGCGTTGTTGATCAGCACGTCGAGGCCGGAATGCGCCTCGGCCACCCGCGCGCCCAGGTCCCGGACCTCGGCCAGCCGGGCCAGATCGGCCACGAACCCCTCGGCCGCGCCCTCCGTGCGCAGCTCCTCGACCAGCCGCTCGGTGCGCGCCCGGTCGCGGCCATGGGCCAGGACGAGGTGACCGGAGCGGACCAGTTCGAAGGCGACGTACCGGCCGAGCCCGGAGGTGGCGCCGGTGATCAGAACAGTGGACATGCCGCCAGCCTAGGCACGCCCGAGCGCCGGGAACGAGTCGCTGCCGGGAGTACGACCGGCAGGGTCACCCTCGCCCTCAGCCCGTCTCCTCCTCGGCGAGGACCCGCTGGGCGGTCGCGAACGCCGAGTTGGCGGCCGGCACCCCGCAGTACACGGCGGTCTGCAACAGCACCGCGCCGATCTCCTCCGGCGTCAGCCCGTTGCGCCGCGCCGCCCGGACATGCATCGCCAGCTCGTCGTGGTGACCGTGGGCGACCAGCGCGGTCAGCGTGATCATGCTGCGCTCGCGTCGGGACAGCGTCGGGTCGGTCCAGATCTCCCCCCAGGCGTAGCGGGAGATGAAGTCCTGGAAGCGGGCCGTGAACGGGGTCTGCCGGGCCTGCGCGCGGTCCACATGGGCATCGCCCAGCACCTCCCGGCGCACCGCCGTACCGCTCGCCGGCGGCCCGTCGAGGTGGGTGCGCAGCGCGGTCAGCACGGCCCCCGGGCACTGCGCCGGCGCCAGATGGGAGGCGCCGGGCAGCTCCACCAGCGTCGCCGCCGGCACCGCGTCGGCGATCTCCCGCAGATGGGCGGGCGGGGTCGCGGGATCCTGCCGGCCCGCCACCAGCAGCGTCGGTAGGGTGATGTCGCCGAGCCGGTCGCGCAGGTCGAACGCGGCGAGCGCGTCGCAGCAGGCGGCGTACGCCTCCGGGTCGGCCTCCCGGTGGTCGCGGACCAGCCCCGGCACGCTGAACCCGGGCGTGAACCAGCGCGCCTCGGCGCTGTCCGCCAGCCCGTCCAGGCCCTCGCGGCGCACCCGCTCCGCCCGCTCCCGCCAGGGGGTCTCCCCGCCGAAGTGGGCGGAGGAGCACAACACCGCCAGCGAGGACAGCCGCTCGGGACGGTGGACGGCCAGATACAGGCCGACGGCGCCGCCCAGCGACACGCCCGCGTACGCGAACCGGTCGATGCCGAGGGTGTCGGCCAGCTCCAGCACCAGCGCGGCCAGGTCGCCGACGGTCGCGCCCGCCCCGATCAGGTCCGCCGCCGAACCCCCGTGCCCGGGCAGGTCCCAGCGGACGACCCGGTGGGCGGCGGACAGTTCGGGCGCGACCCGGTCCCACAGGGCCAGGGAGGTGCCGAGCGAGGGACCGAGCAGCAGCGGGGGAGCGGAAGCCGGGCCTTCTTCCTGGTGGTTGAGGAGTTTCACGGTCAAGGTCGCTCCAGGGCGCGGTCGGTGAGGGGACCGGCGAAGCCGGTGTAGTGGGCGGGGTCGAGCAGCTCGTCGAGATCGACGTCCTTCAACTCGGCGGTCTCCGGCAGCAGTTCGGACAGCGGACGGTCCTCGGCGTGGGCGCGGCGGGCCAGTTCGGTCAGCAGTTCCTTGGCGCGTGCCCGGCCGAGGACGGGCGAGAGGGCGGCCGACAGCCGCTCGGAGACGATCAGGCCCCGGGTGATGCCGAGGTTCCGGCGCATCGCAGCCGGGTGCACACGCAGCCCCTCGGCCAGCTCCGCCGCGTGGGAGGCCGCGCCGCCCACCAGCCGGAGCAGGTCGCGCAGCGGCTCCCACTCGGCGTGCCAGGCGCCGGCCGGCCGCTCGTCCTCGGCGGCGAGGCAGCCGTACAGCGAGGCCGCGAGCTGCGGGGCGCGCCGGGCGGCGGCCGCCAGGAGCGTGGCTCGCACCGGGTTCGCCTTGTGCGGCATGGCCGACGAGCCGCCGCCGCTGCCCTCGCTCACCTCGCCGATCTCGGTGCGCGACAGCGTCAGTACGTCCACGGCCAGCTTGCCCAGCGCCCCCGCCGTGAAGGCCAGGCACCCCGCCAGGTCCGCCACCGGGGTGCGCAGGGTGTGCCAGGGCAACGCCGGGGCGGCGAGGCCGACTTCTCTGGCGTACGCCCGCGTCAGAGCGGTCGCGTCCTCGGTGCCGTACGCCCGGAAGGCCGCCAGGGTCCCGGCGGCGCCGCCGAGCTGGGCGGGCAGCGCGTCCCGGACCCGGGTGACGCGGTCGCGCGCGTCCAGGACCAGCGAGCGCCAGCCGGCCGCCTTCAGCCCGAACGTCGTCGGCACGGCGTGCTGGGTGAGCGTCCGCCCCGGCAGCACCGTGTCCCGGTGTGCGGCGGCGAGGCGGGCCAGCGCCCGTTCGGTGCGGCCCAGGTCGGCCAGGACCGGGGCCAGGGTGCGCGCGGCGACCAGCATCGTCGCCGTGTCCATGATGTCCTGGCTGGTGGCGCCCCGGTGGACGTAGGGGCCGTACTCCTCGCCGACCGCCGCGGTCAGGTCGGCGACCAGCGGGATGACCGGGTTGCCGCCGTCCGCGGTCCGCGCCGCCAGGGAGCGGATGCCGAACCGGTCCGGGACGGCCGCCTCGGTCACCGCCGCCGCGGCCCCGGCCGGGGCGAGGCCCAGCGCGGCCTGCGCCCGCGTCAGCGCGGCCTCCGCGTCGAGCAGGGCCCGCAGATACGCGTGGTCGCCCGTCTCGGACGCGGCGCCCGATCGCGCCCACTCCGGGGCGAGCAGACCGGTGTCGGCGCAGGGAGGGGAAGCGGATGTCACTCGAACTCCAGGAAGACCGTCTCGCCTTCGCCCTGAAGGCGGATGTCGAAACGGTAGGCGCCGTCCGCCTCCTCGCGCGCGATCAGCGTGTCGCGCCGGTCACCCACCCGGGTCAGCAGCGGGTCGGCGGCCAGCGCGGCCTCGTCGCCCGGCAGGTAGATCCGGGTGAACAGGTGCACGAGCAGGCCCCGCGCGAAGACGCAGACGCTGAGGTACGGCGCGTTCCGCCCGCGTGCGCCGGGCCGGAGCGTACGGGCGTACCAGTGGCCGTCGGCGTCGGTCTGGACGCGGCCCCAGCCGGTGAACTCCACGCCGTTGCGGCCCAGGTGACCGCCGGTGGCCGGGTCGCGCCGCTGGGAGCCGTCCACGTGGGGGACGGTGCCGTCGGGACGCGGACCCCACAGCTCGATCAGCGCGTCGGGCAGCGGCTCTCCGTCGCCGTCGAGGACGTACCCGTGCACGGTGACCGTGTCCGGGTGGCCGAGCGGCGCGATCTCCTCGCCGCCGCGGAACGGCAGCGCGTAGCCGTAGAACGGGCCGACGGTGTGGGACGGGGTGGGCAGCACCTGGTGCGGGCCGCTCGGGTCGGTGATCGTCATGGCGGTCAGCGTCCTTCTTCCGTCCAGGTGGCGGCCGGGCCGTCCAGCACGATGTCCCAGTGGTAGCCGAGGGAGAACTCCGGCACCGACAGGCCGTGGTCGTAGGTGGCGACAAGCCGCTGCCGGGCCGCGTCGTCGGTCACGGACTGAAGGATCGGGTCGTACGGGAAGAGCGGGTCGTTCGGGAAGTACATCTGCGTCACCAGCCGCTGGGTGAACGCCGTGCCGAACACCGAGAAGTGGATGTGCGCCGGGCGCCAGGCGCCCACGTGGTTGCGCCACGGGTAGGGGCCCGGCTGGATGGTGGTGAAGTGGTAGCGGCCCTCGGCGTCGGTGAGGGTGCGGCCGACGCCGGTGAAGTTCGGGTCCAGCGGGGCGTCGTGCTGCTCGCGCCGGTGGGCGTAGCGGCCGGCCGAGTTGGCCTGCCAGATCTCGATCAGCTGGCCGCGGACCGGGCGTCCGTGCCGGTCCAGCAGCCGCCCGGAGACGGTGATCCGCTCGCCGATGGGCTCTCCGGTGTGCTGCCGGGTGAGGTCGTTGTCGACCTCGGCGAGGTCGCGCTCCCCGAAGGCGGGGGAGCGCAGTTCCACCAGTTCCGGGTCCTGGCTGGTGTCGATCGCCACCAGGGGCTGCTTCGGGTGGCGCAGCACGGAGGAACGGTACGGCGCGTAGTCGCGGCGCGGGTGGTGTTCGACGGGGGCGCCGTCGGCGACGCGCTTGTCGTAGGCGGCGTGCGCTGCCGCGATCTCCTGGTCGATGTCGGCTTGGGTGAGAGGCATGGGGTACCTGACGCTTCCTTGGCGTTCGAGGAGGGAGTCTCTCCGGTTCATCGGGGCGGATAGTCAGGGCACTGACTATTTCGGCGAGGTGTTGCTCACGCTGCCACTGGAGGCGGTGACCGTCAAGAGCTGGCCTCCGCGAGGCCCCCGGAAGGAGACAGGGGTGCCTGGTGCCGGATATCGTTCAGTGCACCAACGAACCGACCAGGGGAGCGCACATGGCCGCGGTGGACCTCGCCACCCATCCCGGGCACCTGGCCCGGCGGCTCCAGCAGGCGCACTACCTGCTGTGGAACACCATGGTCTCGGAGGAGATCACCTCGCCGCAGTTCGCGGTCATGAACGCCCTCGTCGCCGAGCCCGGGCTCGACCAGCGGACCGTGGGGGAACGGGTGGGCCTCGACCGCTCCACCATCGCCGAGGTCATCAGCCGGCTCGACCGCCGGGGGCTGCTGCACAAGGTGCGCGACCCCCAGGACGGCCGGCGCTTCCTGCTCCGCCTCACCGACGACGGCCTGCGCACCCACCGCAGACTCACCGTGCGGACCGCCCGGATGAACCAGGTCTTCCTCGCCCCGCTGTCCGCCGAGGAACAGACCGTGTTCTTCGACCTGATCGGCCGGGTCGCGGACGCGGCGGAGGAACTGCGCAATCCGGCCGAGCCGCCGGCCGCACGGAGCTGAGGACGCCGGCGCCGGCCTTCGAGGCACCGGCTGCCCCCGCGGTACCGGTACCGGCCCATGAGGCACCGGCCGGCTCAGGGCGCCGGTACGTGGGCTCATCCGGTCATCACCGGCCGTACCCGGTCGCTTCGGGTTCCCGGCGGCGGGCGGGGGGTACCCGGGGGCCACCGCACACACGGCACGCGGCTGTACGCGACAGCAGCCGTACGCGACCAAGGGAGCACGACCCCATGAAGGCAGTCACCTGGCAGGGCAAGCGGGACGTCCGGGTCGAGGACGTGCCCGACCCGAGGATCGAGGAGCCCACGGACGCCGTCATCCGCGTCACCTCCACCGGACTGTGCGGCTCCGACCTGCACCTGTACGAAGTGCTCACCCCGTTCATGAGCCCGGGCGACGTCCTCGGCCATGAACCCATGGGCATCGTGGAGGAGGTCGGTTCCGAGGTGCCCGGCCTTCGGCCCGGTGACCGGGTGGTGGTGCCGTTCCAGATCGCGTGCGGGCACTGCTTCATGTGCGACACCGGGCTGCCCACCCAGTGCGAGACCACCCAGGTCACCGGCGAGGGCATGGGCGCCGCCATCTTCGGCTACAGCCGCCTGTACGGCTCCGTCCCCGGCGGCCAAGCCGAGTACCTGCGCGTCCCGCAGGCACAGTTCGGCCCGATCAAGGTGCCCGAGGGCCCGCCGGACGACCGGTTCGTCTACCTCTCCGACGTGCTGCCGACCGCCTGGCAGGCCGTCGAGTACGCGGCCGTCCCGCCCGGCGGCACCCTCGCGGTCCTCGGCCTCGGCCCGATCGGCGACATGGCCTGCCGGATCGCCAGGGCCCGGGGCGCGGAGCGGGTCTTCGGGGTGGATCTGGTGCCCGAGCGGCTCGCCCGGGCGCGGCGGCGCGGGGTGGAGACGTACGACCTCCGGGCCTTCGACAACGAGAAGTCGCTGGTCCACGCGATCCAGGAGGAGACCGGCGGCCGGGGCCCGGACGCCGTGATCGACGCCGTCGGCACCGAGGCCCACGGCAGTGCCGCCGCCAAGCTCGCCCAGCAGGCCACCGCGCTCATGCCCCGCAAGCTCAGCGCTCCGCTCGCCGAACGGTTCAGCATCGACCGGCTGGGCGCCCTCTACATGGCGATCGACCTGGTCCGCCGGGGCGGCACGATCTCGCTCAGCGGTGTCTACGGTGGCATGGCCGACCCGATGCCGATGCTGACCCTCTTCGACAAGCAGATCCAGCTCCGCATGGGCCAGGCCAACGTCCGCCGCTGGACGGACAAGATCCTGCCGTACCTGACGGACGAGGACCCGCTCGGCGTCCAGGACTTCGCCACGCACCGGCTGCCGTTGACGGAGGCGCCGCACGCGTACGAGATGTTCCAGCGCAAGCAGGACGGCGCGGTGAAGATACTCATGCAGCCGTAGCAGTAGCTGTCACCGTGTCCGCAACCGTGGCCGTAGTCGTGTCCGCAACCGTGGCCGTGGCCGCTGCTTCGCGCCTGTGGCCCCCCGGGCGCCGGGTGCCGGCGCCCGGGCTCCGCCCCGCTCAGCCGCCCTCCTTCTCGCCCAGGATCTCCGCGAGGTCGTAGCGGACCGGCTCCTCCAGCTGGGCGTACGTGCAGCTCTCCGGTGTACGGTCCGGGCGCCAGCGGCGGAAGCGGGCCGTGTGCCGGAACCGCTGGCCGTTCTCCATGTGGTCGTACGCCACCTCGGCCACCCGCTCCGGCCGCAGCGGCACCCAGGACAGGTCCTTCTTGCCCGACCAGCGGCTCGGCGCGCCCGGAAGCCGGGCCGTCTCGTGCGCCGACTCGTCCGTCCAGGCGGCCCACGGGTGCCCGGAGACGTCGTCCATGCGCAACGGCTCCAGCTCCTCGACCAGCTCGGCGCGCTTCTTCATGGCGAACGCGGCCGACACGCCCACGTGCTGGAGCCGCCCCTGTTCGTCGTACAGCCCCAGCAGCAGCGAGCCCACCACCGGGCCGCTCTTGTGGAAGCGGTACCCGGCGACGACGACGTCCGCCGTGCGCTCGTGCTTGACCTTGAACATGGCCCGCTCGTCCTGGAGGTAGCGCAGGGTGAGCGGCTTGGCGACGACCCCGTCGAGACCGGCGCCCTCGAACTGCTCGAACCACTGCCGGGCCACCTCGATGTCGGTCGTCGACGGCGCCACGTGCACCGGCGGGGTCGCCTCGGCGAGGGCCCGGTCCAGCAGGGCGCGGCGGTCGGTGAGCGGCACGTCGAGCAGGGCGTGGTCGTCCAGGGCGAGCAGGTCGAAGGCGACGAAGGAGGCCGGGGTCTTCTCCGCCAGCATCCGCACCCGGGAGGCCGCCGGGTGGATCCGCTCGGTCAGCGCGTCGAAGTCCAGCCGGCCGCCCCGGGCGATGACGATCTCCCCGTCCAGCACGCACCGCTCGGGCAGCCGCTCCTTCAGCGCCTCGACCAGCTCGGGGAAGTACCTGGTCAGCGGCTTTCCGGTACGGCTGCCCAGCTCGACCTCGGCCCCGTCCCGGAACACGATCGACCGGAAGCCGTCCCACTTGGCCTCGTAGTGCATCCCCGGCGGGATCTTCGCCACCGATCTGGCGAGCATGGGCTTCACGGGCGGCATGACGGGCAGATCCATGAATCCGATTCTGCTCGCATGAAGTCGTTTCCGCTCATATATGTACGGCCGCGCCCGGTATGCGCACTGTGCGGCGTGCGCCTACCGTGGCCGCATGGGTGATGCGGTGGAACTGGAGGTGGCGGGCCGGACCGTACGGCTGTCCAGCCCGGACAAGGTGTTCTTCCCGGAGCGGGGCTTCACCAAGCTGGACCTCGCCCGGTACTACGCCGCCGTCGGCCCCGGCATCCTGCGCGCCCTGCGCAACCGTCCCACCACCCTGGAGCGCTACCCGGACGGCGTCGGCGGCGAGTGGTTCTACCAGAAGCGGGCGCCCAAGGGCATGCCCGGCTGGATCCCGACCGCCCACATCACCTTCCCCAGCGGGCGCAGCGCCGACGAGATGTGCCCCACCGAGGAGGCCGCCGTGGTGTGGGCCGCCCAGTACGGCACCCTCACCTTCCACCCCTGGCCGGTCCGCGCCACCGACGTCGACCATCCCGACGAACTCCGCATCGACCTCGACCCGCAGCCCGGCACCGACTACGCCGACGCGGCCCGCGCCGCCCAGGAACTGCGGGCCGTCCTGGACGAGTTCGGCGGGCTGCGCGGCTGGCCGAAGACCTCCGGCGGCCGGGGCCTGCACGTCTTCGTCCCCATCGAACCGCGCTGGACCTTCACCCAGGTGCGCCGCGCGGCGATCGCGGTCGGCCGGGAGATGGAGCGCCGGATGCCGGACCGGGTGACCATCAAGTGGTGGAAGGAGGAGCGTGGGAGCCGCATCTTCCTCGACTACAACCAGACGGCCAGGGACCGCACCATCGCCTCCGCCTATTCGGTACGCCCCCGCCCGCACGCCCCCGTCTCGGCGCCGCTGCGCTGGGAGGAGGTCGGTGTCGCCGAGCCCCGCGACTTCGACCTCGCCACCATGCCGGCCCGGTTCGCCGAACTCGGTGACGTGCACGCCGACATGGACGACCACGCCTACTCCCTGGACGCGCTGCTGGAACTGGCCCGCCAGGACGAGCACGACCACGGCCTGGGAGACCTGCCGTACCCGCCGGAGTACCCGAAGATGCCCGGCGAACCGAAACGGGTGCAGCCGAGCCGCGCCCGCCGCGAGCCGTCGCCCTGAGACCGGCCGGGTTCCGCGTCCCGTCCGGCACCGGCCGGTCCCGCCGCCCGCGGCTATCCTGATCGGCAGCCGCCGATGAGGAGTCCCGAAGTGACCGAGGCAGTGTCGCGTCCCACGCTGGAGGCCGTGGCCGCGCGGGCCGGGGTGTCCCGGGCCACCGTGTCCCGGGTGGTCAACGGCGGCGACGGGGTCCGCGAACCCCTGGCCGAGCGGGTCCGGCGGGCCGTGGAGGAACTGGGCTACGTCCCCAACCAGGCGGCGCGCAGCCTCGTCACCCGGCGGCACGACGCCGTCGCGGTCGTCATCGCCGAGCCCGAGACCCGGGTCTTCGCCGACCCCTTCTTCGCTCTCCAGCTACGCGGCATCAGCAAGGAACTGACCGCGCACGACAACCAGCTCGTGCTGCTGCTCACCGAGGGCCGCGCCGACCACGCGCGCGTGGCCCGCTATCTCGCCGGCGGCCATGTCGACGGCGCGCTCGTCTTCTCCCTGCACCTGGACGACCCGCTGCCCGGCCTCATCCACGACGCCGGTGTGCCCACCGTGTTCGGCGGGCGCCCCGACTGGGGCGCCGACACCCGGGCGGCCGACCCGGGCGTGGTGTACGTCGACTGCGACAACCGGGGCGGGGCCCGCGCGGCCGTCCGGCATCTGCTGGACCTCGGCCGCCGGCGCGTCGCCCACATCACCGGAGCGCTGGACCAGACCTCGGCGGTGGACCGGCTCGACGGCTACCGGGACGTCATGACCGACGTCCTGGGCGGGTACGATCCCCGGCTGGTCGAGGAGAGCGACTTCACCCCGTCCGGCGGCGAACGCGCGATGCGGGAACTCCTCGACCGCTGCCCGGACGTCGACGCCGTGTTCGCCGCCAACGACCTCACCGCGCTCGGCGCCCTGCGGGTGCTGCGCGCGAGCGGCCGGCGCGTGCCCGAGGACGTGGCCGTGGTCGGCTTCGACGACATGGTGCCGGTCACCGAACAGGCCGATCCCCCGTTGACGACGGTTCGTCAGGACATCGAGGAGATGGGCCGGCTGATGGCCCGTCTGCTGCTGCGCGGCCTGTCCGGCGCCCGCGAGGGGACGGACACGACGGCCGGCGCCCAGGAGGCACCGCCGTCGGAAGTGATCCTGCCGACCACCCTGATACGCCGCGCCTCCGCCTAAGGCTCGCGCCGGCCGGCGCCCGCCGGTGCTCAGCCCTGCGGCCGCTCGCTCCTGATCACCGCGAAGCGGACCCCGTACGGGTCGGCGAGCCTGGCCGTGCGGCCCACGCCCTCCAGGGTCGTCGCGGGCACCCGCACCGTCCCGCCCAGGCGCTGCGCCTGTTCCACCACGGCGTCGGTGTCCTCCACCTCGAAGTACGGCAGCCAGTACGGCCCCGCCTCCGCCTCGGTGGGATCGTCGGCGAGCGGCACCATCCCGCCGAACATCGCGTCCTCACCGGCGCCGTCCGGGTTGAAACAGGTGTACGTCCCGCCCGGGAACGGCGCGGAGGTCTCCAGCCCCAGCACCCGGCGGTAGAACGCGGCGGCCGCCGCGATGTCCGGCGTGTACAGCTCCACCCAGCGCAGGGACCCCGGCTCGCCCGCGAGTTCCACGCCCTTGGTCCGGCCCGGCTGCCAGATCCCGAACGGCACGCCCGCCCGGTCGGCGAGGACCGCCATGTGGCCCTGGCCCAGCACGTCCATGGGCTGGAACAGCACTCTGCCGTGGGCCTCTTCCGCCGCCTTGGCGGTGGCCTGGGCGTCCTCGCTCTGGAAGTACACCGTCCAGGCCGGGGGCCCCTGGTCGGGACCGGTCTGCATGCCGCCCGCGACGGTCTTCCCGTCCAGCTGGAAGAAGCCGTAACCGCCGGCCTCCGGCCCCGCCGACCGGAACCGCCAGCCGAACAGACCGCCGTAGAAGGAGGCGGCGCCGTCGATGTCGGGACTGCCGACGTCGATCCAGTTGGGCGCGCCGTTGACGAAACGGGTGGTGAGCATCTCGCCCTCCTCGCAAGGGGCTCCGTCCTGTGCACTGCCGAGTCTGGCACCGCCCACTGACAATCGCTGCCGGAGCACCGGGACGCGCCGGGACCACCCGCTCTCACCCAGCGTGACGACACGCGTTCTCCGGGTTTTCACACGGCTGGGCGCGCCGCCGTGCGCGCGCCGGGCCGCGGGGAGCATCATCGGGGTGGCCGGAGGCCCCGAGCACGCCGTTTCGCCGGCGTTGATCGAACGTTTTTCGGCGTCGGGCAGGCTCCTGGCCATGCACTACGAAACCATCACCCCGGCCGACGACACCTGGCAGGCGCAGGCGCTGTGCGCGCAGACCGGGCCGGACTTCTTCTTCCCCGAGCCGGGCAGCTCGGTGCGCGAGGCGAAGCGCATCTGCGCCATGTGCGAGCTGCGCCCGGCCTGTCTGGACTACGCGCTGGCCAACGACGAGCGGTTCGGCGTCTGGGGCGGCCTGTCGGAGAAGGAGCGCCTGGCCCTGCGCCGTACCGCCCGCTGACGCCGCGAGAAGCCGTGGGCCGCCCGTCGGCCCGGGCGCCGGGGCGGGCCCGCGCGCGGGGCGTCAGCCCCCGGCGCGCGCCGCCATCCGGGCCTTCCGCGTGGCCAGTTTCTCGTCGAACTTCGTGGCCTCCGCGTTCAGCCCGCCCAGGAACAGGCCGAGTTCCTCCTGGGCCTGGCGCCCCTCGGGGCCGAGGCCGTCGATCTCCAGGACCTTCAGGAAGCGCAGCACCGGCTGCAGCACGTCGTCGTGGTGGATGCGCAGGTTGTACACCTCGCCGATCGCCATCTGCGCGGCGGCCCGCTCGAAGCCGGGGATGCCGTGGCCGGGCATCCGGAAGTTCACGACGACGTCCCGGACCGCCTGCATGGTCAGGTCGGGCGCCAGCTCGAACGCGGCCTTCAGCAGGTTGCGGTAGAAGACCATGTGCAGGTTCTCGTCGGTCGCGATGCGCGCCAGCATGCGGTCGCAGACCGGGTCCCCCGACTGGTGGCCGGTGTTGCGGTGCGAGATCCGCGTGGCCAGCTCCTGGAAGGCGACGTAGGCCACCGAGTGCAGCATAGAGTGCCGGTTGTCGGACTCGAAGCCCTCGCTCATGTGGGACATACGGAAACGTTCCAGCTTGTCGGGGTCCACCGCGCGCGAGGTCAGCAGGTAGTCCCGCATCACGATGCCGTGCCGGCCCTCCTCGGCCGTCCAGCGGTGCACCCAGGTGCCCCAGGCGCCGTCGCGGCCGAAGAGCGAGGCGATCTCGTGGTGGTAGCTCGGCAGGTTGTCCTCGGTCAGCAGGTTCACCACGAGGGCGATCCGGCCGATCTCCGTCACCTGGGACTGGTCCTTCTCCCAGGCCTCCCCGTCCTCGAACAGGCCCGGGAAGTTGCGGCCGTCGCTCCACGGCACGTACTCGTGCGGCATCCAGTCCTTGGCGACCTTCAGGTGCCGGTTGAGCTCCCTCTCGACCACTTCCTCCAGTGCGTACAGCAGCCGCGCGTCGGTCCAGACGGACGGGCTGCCGAGGTGGGGGGAGGTGATCGTCACAGGAACTCCAGGGGGACGCCGAACAACGGGGGGAGGAAAGGGGACGGTCCGGCGAGCGGTGCCGGAAACCTACGTGATCGTAGGCTACGAATCCGTAGGTTACGAAGCCGTAGGTTAAGACGCCCGTAAAGGTTCGCTGATCAGCCCGCCCGGACCAGCGGAGCCCGGGTACGCCGGACGGCCCCGGGACCCGCAGGTCCCGGGGCTGCCGGGCTGACGGGTCCGCCAGGTCAGGCGTAGAGCTCCCGAAGACGCACCGAGAGGCAGGTCACACAGCCCTCCAGCTTCTCGAACTCGCTGATGTCGACCGTCACCACGTCGTGGCCCAGGTCGGTCAGCAGCTCCGCGGTCTTCGGGGCGCTCGCCGCCATCAGCAGCTTGCCGCCGCCCAGCAGCACCACGTGCGCGCCGGACTCCTCCGGCACCGACAGGAAGCCCGGGAACAGCGACGGCCGGTCGATCTTCGGGATGTGACCGATCACCGTGCCGTCGGGCAGCGCGGTCACCGCCGACTTCAGGTGCAGCACCTTGCTCACGGGTACGGCCACCACCCGGGCGCCCAGCGGCTCGAAGGCCGCTCGCAGCTGCTGCACACCGGCCGCGTTGGTCCGCCCGCCGCGGCCGACGTACACCGTGTCGCCGACCTTGAGGACGTCACCGCCGTCCAGCGTGCCCGGCTCCCATATCCAGTTCACCGAACAGCCGAGGCGGGCCACCGCCTCCTCGACGCCGGCGGTCTCCGCCCGCCGCGACTCGGCGCCGGGCCGGGTGATCAACGCCACGTTCCGGTACATGACGACGGTGTCCTCGACGAACACCGAGTCCGGGCAGTCGTCGGCCGGTTCGACCTCGATGATCTCCCAGCCGTGCGCGCGCAGGGCCTCGACGTACGCCTCCCACTGCTCGCCGGCGAGCCCGGAATCGACCTTCTCCCGCTGGATGTGCGTCACCAGGCCGTCGGCCAGGAGGGGGCTGGGGCGGCGGACGAGGGCCTTCTTGCTGGGCACGAGGGGCCTTTCGAATCGGTCGGTGCGATGGTGCGGTCCGGCGCCGCTCACACGGCGCCGGTCCGTCATCATGCAGGGCGCTCCCGCCAGGGCCAAACCCCCCCGGTGCCCGGCGCGTCTCCCCCGAGACCGGAGCCGGCCGGCCGGGGCGGGCCCTCGCCGGCCGGTCAGGCCGGGTCCCAGAGCGCCTCGGGCGTCGTCTCCGTCAGCTCCCCTCCCTCCATCAGCAGCCACCGGGTGATCCCGATGGACTCCAGGAACGGCAGATCGTGGCCGGCGACGATCAGCGCGCCCTCGTACGACTCCAGGGCCGTGGTCAGCTGCCGGACGCTGGCCATGTCCAGGTTGTTGGTGGGCTCGTCCAGCAGCAGCAGTTGGGGCGCGGGCTCCGCGAGCATCAGCGCGGCCAGGGTCGCCCGGAAACGCTCACCGCCCGACAGGGTGGCCGCCTTCTGGTCGGCCCGCGCGCCCCGGAACAGGAAGCGGGCGAGCCGGGCCCGGACCCGGTTGTTGGTGGCGCCCGGCGCGAACCGGGCGACGTTCTCGGCCACCGACAGGTCGTCGTCCAGCACGTCCAGCCGCTGGGGCAGGAACCGCAGCGGGACATGGGCCGTCACCGTGCCCGACACCGGCGCCAGCTCCCCGGCGACGGTCCGCAGCAGCGTGGTCTTGCCGGCGCCGTTGCGGCCGACGAGCGCGATCCGCTCCGGGCCGCGCAGATCGAGGATGCCCGGCACGCGCGCCCGGTAGGCCGTTTCCAGCTTCTCCAGGGTGATCACCTGCCGCCCCGGTGGTACGGCCGTGTACGGCAGGTCGACACGGATCTCGTCGTCGTCCCGTACGGCCTCCTCCGCCTCGTCCAGCCGTTCCCTGGCCTCGGCGAGCCGCTCCTCGTGCATGATGCGGTGCTTGCCCGCCGACTCCTGGGCGGCACGCTTGCGTGCCCCCATGACGATCTTCGGCTCGCGCTTCTGTTCGTACATCTTCTGCCCGTACCGCTTGCGGCGGGCCAGTTTGACCTGGGCGTCGGCCAGTTCGCGCTTCTGCTTGCGCACATCGGCCTCGGCGACGCGCAGCATCCGCTCGGCCGCCTCCTGCTCGACGGCCAGCGCCTCCTCGTAGGCCGAGAAGTTGCCGCCGAACCAGGCGACCTCGCCGGAGCGCAGCTCCGCGATCTGGTCGACCAGGTCGAGCAGTTCCCGGTCGTGGCTGACCACGACCAGCACGCCCGGCCAGGAGGCCACCGTCTGGTACAGCCGCCGGCGCGCGTACAGGTCGAGATTGTTGGTGGGCTCGTCCAGCAGCAGGATGTCGGGGCGGCGCAGCAGCAGCGCGGCGAGCCGCAGCAGTACCGACTCGCCCCCGGACACCTCGCCGACGGTCCGGTCCAGGCCGATGTGGCCGAGACCGAGTTCGCCGAGGGTGACCAGGGCGCGCTCCTCGACGTCCCAGTCGTCGCCGACGGTCTCGAAGTGCTCCTCGGCGACGTCGCCCGCCTCGATGGCGTGCAGGGCGGCCCGTCGGCCGGCGATGCCGAGGGCCTGGTCGACGCGGAGCGCGGTGTCGAGCGTGACGTTCTGCGGGAGGTAGCCGATCTCGCCGGCCGCCTTGAGAGTGCCGTCGGCCGGGGTCAGTTCCCCGGCCATCAGCTTGAGCAGGGTGGACTTGCCCGATCCGTTGACGCCGACGAGCCCGGTTCTGCCCGGGCCGAAGGCGATGTCCAGGCCGTCGAAGACGGCGGTGCCGTCGGGCCAGGTGAAGGACAGGGACGTGCAGGTGAGGGAAGCAGACATGGGCGCCTCGCGAGGGACGGGTGCGTTCGGGTGGACGCGTGTCGAGACACCGCGAGGCGGAAACCGAAAGGTCTGGGGCACGGAGGCGGCCACGGAGAAGGGCCTGTGCCTTGAGGACGGCTCGGACGCCGAGGTCGTACGCCACGCACACCTCACCGGTGCGACGCGGTGTCTCAGGACCTCAGACGAGCAACGTCCTTCTCCAATCGACGGCAACAGAACCGCTGTACACGGTAGGAAGGGCGGGAAGAGCTGTCAACGTGATTGTTCGCCGCGCCGCCCCACGCGCGCGTGGCGTTCACCGGCCGGGACTCAGCAGGCGTCCCGCATCAGCTCGGCCAGGTCGTGGTCGAGGTCGAAATGGAGGTGTTCCAGGCCGACGGGGACCAGGTCGTTGGTCGCCTCCAGGAACCGCCGGATCTCACCCGAGCGCACGTGCACGACCGCGGTGCCCTCCGGGGCGTGGAACTCCAGCACCGTGCGGTCGTACCCGTACGGCCGCACCCGGACGTCACCGTGGCCCTCCGGGCCCTGGAGACCGGCCGTGAGCAGCTCGCGGGAGAAGGTCCAGCACACGTCGACGCCCTCCAGCGTGGCCGGTGCCGGGAACGTCATGCGGACGGCGAACGGGTCGCGCCGGTCGTAGCGCAGCGTGGCGGGAATGCTCGGCATGCGCGGTGCGGCGGCGACGAGACGGGCCTCTACGGGCTGCTCGATGACGGTGGACAACGCCTTGCTCCCTCGTGACGGATGGACTGCGCCCGGGTGTGCGGCGCCCGGCACTGGAAGAGACGACGGAAACGGCCGATGCGTGCACACGGGGAACGAGTGACCTCGGTCACCGCGTTCATGCGCGGGCAACGTACGGCCGTTCCCGCTCGTCGGCAGGCGCGCGGCACGGCAGGCCCTCTGGACGGGGCCGGGGGAGTGGGGCTAGCTTCGCCCGCCATGAGGCGCTTGGGGAGCACGCGAGGCAGGGGACGGACGAGCCGGCTGGTGATGGCGGGAGTGGCGTGCGGGGCGGCTCTGGCCGCCCTGACGGTCCCGGCGGCCGAGGCACGTCCACTGGCCCACGGCACCACCGGCCGGACGAGTGCGGGACAGCCGCTCCCGGGCACGGCACGTACGGACGGGGCGGCCCGAGGCTCCCGTGCGGAGAACGCGTACCCGGCGGCTGGGGACTTCCGCGCGGGAGGCGTGCACTGGGCGGTGAAGGACACCGGCACGCCGCGGATCCGTTTCCGGGGACTCGCGGCCGTCGACCGGCGCACCGCCTGGCTGGCTGGTACCGAGGGCACGGTGCTGCGTACCACGGACGGCGGCGGGAACTGGCGGAACGTCTCCCCGCCGGGAGCAGCCGACCTGCAGTTCCGGGACGTGACGGCGTTCGACGCCCGGCGCGCGGTGGTGCTCGCCATCGGCGAGGGCGAGGCCTCCCGCGTCTACCGCACCGACGACGGCGGTACGACCTGGACGGAGTCCTTCCGCAACACCGATCCGAAGGCCTTCTACGAC
>NZ_PQSU01000042.1 GCF_002920615.1 Streptomyces sp. Ru62 | reverse complement strand
AGTCAGTGGGGGCTGTCCTCCCGGCCGTTGGGCCGTTCCGACGTCTCAAACCTTAGCGGATCCGCCCGGCGATTCCCAATCGGGCCGCCGAGTCCCTATTCGAATTGAATTCGGGCGCGCCGAAATCAACCCGGAGGAGGGATCGTGCTGAAGGTGTGAGGGGTGCCGCTCGGGGCGGCTGAGGTGTTACCGAGGAACCGTTACGGCTCCGCGGCAACCCGAAGAACTTTACGGATCGGACAGGGGCGTGTCAACACCCTGCTGTCAAGATCTTTTCTGAGGGCTTCAGTCCAGGTCGCTGAGCCGGCCGCCGGCGTCCGGCTGGGCGTGCTCCACCCGGCGCAGCAGCCGGGTCAGGACCTCGCCGAGCACCGCGCGCTCCGCGGGAGTGAGGTCCTGGAGCAGGTCCTCCTCGAAGACCGTCGCCAGGCGCATCGCCTCCAGCCACTTCTCGCGGCCCTCGGGGGTCAGCTCCACGATGACGCGGACGCGGTTGGACTCGTCTCGCTCCCGGGTGACCAGTCCCTCGGTGACCATGCGGTCGATCCGGTGGGTCATGGCGGCCGGGGTGAGGCCGAGCCGCTTGGCCAGCTCGCTGGGGCCCATGCGGTAGGGGGCGCCGGAGAGGACCAGTGCCTTGAGGACCTCCCACTCGGCGTTGCTGATGCCGAGGGCCGAGGTCTGGCGGCCGTAGGCGACGTTCATCCGGCGGTTCAGCCGGGACAGCGCCGACACGATCTTCTCGACCTGGGGGTCCAGGTCCTGGAACTCGCGCTGGTAGGCGGCGATCTGTTCTTCGAGCGTCGGCTCTGTGACGCCGGGGGTGTCGGCCATGGACGCAGTATCCCACGGGAGTCCTTTGCTTTGAAGTCCTTGACCATGTACTCTTTAGCTTTGAAGTTTAGCTTCGAAGTCTTCAGGTCTAACTAGTGAGAGAGGTGAACGTGACCAGGGCGATGGGCGCAGCGATGCGCCGGATCCACGTGGGCAACGCACTCAGCGCGTTCGGACTGGGCTTCACCGTCCCCTACCTGTACGTCTACGTGGCGCAGGTGCGGGGCCTGGGAGCCATGACGGCGGGCCTGGTGCTCGCCGTCTTCGCCGTGGCCGCGCTGATCGTGCTGCCGTTCGCCGGCCGGGCGATCGTGCGGCGCGGCCCGCTGCCGGTCCTGCTCGCCGCCCTGGTGACCGCCGCTGTGGGCGCGCTGAGCCTCGGTCTGGCGGGCAGTGCCGCGAGTGTGCTGCTGTCCGCCGCGGCGCTCGGGGCAGGGCAGGCCGTCATGCAGCCGGCGCTGGCGACGATGATCGTGGACTGCTCCTCGGCGGACACGCGCTCGCGTGCGTTCGCGATGCAGTTCTTCCTGCAGAACCTGGGGCTGGGCGTCGGCGGTCTCATCGGCGGTCACCTGGTCGACACCACGCGCGTGTCGTCGTTCACGCTGCTGTTCGCGATCGAGGCGGCGATGTTCCTGCTGCTGGTCGGTGTGCTGGCGACCGTGCGGATGCCGCGTTCGCCGCGTCTGGCGGGCGCTCCGGCGGGGTCGGCCAAGGGAAGCTGGAAGCAGTTGCTCGGGAACCGGGCGATGGTGCAGTTGTCCGTGCTGGGCTTCGTGATCTTCTTCGCCTGCTACGGGCAGTTCGAGTCGGGGCTGAGCGCGTACGGCGTGGAGGCGGCCGGGATATCCACGTCCGCCCTGGGTACGGCGCTGGCCGCGAACACACTGATGATCGTGGTCGCCCAGTTCGCCGTGCTGAAGTTCGTGGAGCGGCGCCGGCGGTCCCGGGTCATCGCCGCGGTGGGGCTGATCTGGGCCGTGGCCTGGCTGGCCGCCGGGTACGCGGGGCTGGGGCACGGCAGCCAGGAGATGGCCACGGCCGCGTTCGTGTCGACGTACGCGTTGTTCGGACTGGGTGAGGCGATGCTGTCCCCGACGGTCGCGCCGCTGGTCGCCGATCTGGCACCGGAGGGCATGGCCGGGCAGTACAACTCGGCGTTCGCGCTGGTCAAGCAGCTGGCGCTGGCCGTCGGTCCGGCGGTGGGCGGTCCGCTCGGGGCCTCGCTGCACGGGCCGTACATCGTGACCTTCCTGCTGTTCTCGCTGGGGATCACCGTCCTGGCGCTGCGGCTGGGGCGGCGGCTCACCGCCGTACAGGACCGGCCCTGGCTGGCGCGCGGGACCCGGGTGGTCACCCGGGGCGGGGCGTCCACGGGACCGGTGCCCGCGGAGGCGTGAGCCCGCGGTGTGTCACGGCCGTCACCTCCGGGTGGCGGCCGTCGTCGTGTGCGCCGGGCGTGTCGGCCGGCGGGTGGCCGCGATCAGGACGGCCGTGAAGGGGCGTCAACGAGGGCGGCGTCGAGGGCGGAGAAGAACCGGGTGCCCTGCCGGCGGCCGACCTCGTCGGGGCGCCGCGGGCGCGTCGCTCGGTGCGCCGGACTCGTCTGCCGCGCCGTGCTGACGGGTCCGGCGGCCGGTCAGTGCTTCGCCTTCGGCAGGGCGAACTCGCACCACACCGCCTTTCCGCCGCCGGGGGTGCGGCGGCAGCCCCAGTTGGAGGCGATCGTCGCGACGATGGCGATGCCTCGGCCCGACTCGTCGCCGGGCTCGGCGCGGCGGCGCCTCGGCAGGTGGTCGTCGCCGTCGGTGACCTCGACGATGAGGCGGCGGTCGGTGCGGCGCAGGCGGAGCCGCATGGGCGGGGTGCCGTGCTGGAGGCTGTTGGCGACCAGCTCGCTGGTGGCGAGGACGCCCAGGTCGTGCAGTTCGGCGGGGAAGCGCCAGCTGGTGAGGACGCCCGAGGCGAAGGCACGCGCGCGGGGGGCCGCTTCGACGCCGCCGAGGAGTTCGAGGGCCGCGTTGCGGAAGAGGTCGCCGTCGGGGCCGGTCCGCGCGGGATGCTGCAGGACGAGCACGGCGACGTCGTCGTCGTGGTCGGCGGTGACGCCTGCCGAGCGGACCAGGCGGTCGCAGACGACCTGGGGGCTGCCGGTCGCACCGGCGAGGGCGCCTTCGAGCGCGGCGATGCCCTCGTCCAGGTCGGCGTCCCGGCGCTCGACCAGGCCGTCGGTGTAGAGGACGGCCGTGGAGCCGGGGCCGAGGGCGATGGAGCCGGAGGAATGCATCCAGCCGCCGGTGCCGAGCGGCGGGCCGGTGGGCTCGTCGGCGCGGGAGACCGCGCCGTTCTCGTCGCGGACCAGGATCGGCAGGTGGCCCGCGGACGCGTACACCAGGCGCCCCTCGTTCGGGTCGTGGACGGCGTAGACGCAGGTGGCGATCTGGTTGGCGTCGATCTCGGCGGCGAGGCCGTCGAGGAGTTGCAGCACCTCGTGCGGGGGCAGGTCGAGGCGGGCGTAGGCGCGGACGGCCGTGCGGAGCTGGCCCATGACGGCGGCGGCCCGCACCCCGCGGCCCATGACGTCACCGATCACGAGGGCGGTCCGGCCGCCGCCCAGGGTGATCACGTCGTACCAGTCGCCGCCGACCGCGGCCTCGGTGCCGCCGGGCTGGTAGGTGGCGGCGATGCGCAGGTCGTCGGGCTGTTCCAGTTCCTGCGGGAGCAGGGAGCGCTGGAGGGTGACGGCCGTCTCGCGCTGGCGGCGCTCGCTGGCGCGCAGCCGTTCGGCGGCCTCGGCGTGGTCGGTGACGTCCGTGGCGAAGACGAGCACGCCCGCGTCGCGGTCGCCGTCCTCGGTGACGGGGGTGCAGGTGAAGGTGTACGAGCGGCCGTCGACGGCCTTGCGGGACTTCAGGGTGCGGGGCTTGCCGCTGCGCAGCACCTGGTCGAGCAGCGGGAGCAGGCCCAGTTCGGCGAGTTCGGGCAGGGCCTCGCGTGCGGCGGCGCCGGTGGCGCGGGTGCCGAAGGCCGTCGTGTAGGCGTCGTTGACGTAGGCGATGCGGTGGTCGGGGCCGTGGACGAGGGCGACGAGGGCCGGGACGCGGTCCAGGACGTCACGCGCGGGCAGTTCGTCGACGGCGGGTACCGGGGCTGTGCCGTCGGCGGGCTGTTCGGCGCGGGCCGCGGGCACGGAGCCTTCCCCCCGCCGGTCCGGGGAGACCGCCGTCTCGGTCCGCGCGGCGGCGCGGCGCTGCGTTCCGGGGAGCCGGGCGCTCCAGCGCGTGAAGTTCACTTGGGGAAAGCCTCGTGGGTGCTAGGGCGGGCGGGTGCCCGTCCGACGTCGTAGGGCAGTCTGGCAGGGAGCGGGCCGCGGCGGGCGACAACCGTCAGACGCCGGGGCGGGCCGTGGAGTTCCTGAGTCCGGTCAGGACGACCCCTTCGGGTCGTCGGAGGGGCTGTGAGGAGGCTTTCCACCGGCCGCGAGTTCGAACTCCGCTCGGGGATGTTCGAGCGAACCGAGCGAGACGATCTCCCGTTTGAAGAGCCCGGCGAGGGTCCATTCGGCGAGCACCCGGGCCTTGCGGTTGACGGTGGGCACCCTGCTGAGGTGGTACACGCGGTGCATGAACCACGCAGGGTAGCCCTTCAGCTTGCGCCCGTAGACCTGCGCGACGCCCTTGTGCAGGCCGAGGGAGGCGACCGAGCCGACGTACTTGTGCGCGTACGTCTCCAGGGGCTCGCCGCGCAGGGAGTGGACGATGTTGTCGCCGAGGACCTTGGCCTGGCGGACCGCGTGCTGGGCGTTGGGGGCGGTCTCGGCGCCGGGTTCGGCGGCCGTGACGTCGGGTACGGCGGCGGCGTCGCCGGCGGCCCAGGCGTGCTCGGTGCCGTCGACGGTGAGCTGGGCGGTGCAGCGGAGCCGGCCGCGGTCGGTGCGCGGCAGGTCGGTGGCGGCGATCAGCGGGTGCGGTTTGACGCCGGCCGTCCACACGACCGTACGGGTCGGGAAGCGCTGGCCGTCGCTGAGGACGGCGACGCGGTCGGCGCAGGACTCCAGGCGGGTGTCCAGCAGCACCTGGATGTTGCGGCGGCGCAGCTGGGTGACGGTGTAGCGGCCCATCTCCGGGCCGACCTCCGGGAGGATGCGGTCGGTGGCCTCCACGAGGATCCACTTCATGTCCTCGGGGCGGAGGTTGTGGTAGTAGCGCGCGGTGTAGCGGGCCATGTCCTCCAGCTCGCCGAGGGCCTCGACGCCCGCGTAGCCGCCGCCGACGAACACGAAGGTGAGGGCGGCGTCGCGGACGGCCGGGTCGCGCGTGGAGGAGGCGATGTCCATCTGCTCGATGACGTGGTTGCGCAGGCCGATGGCCTCCTCGACGGTCTTGAAGCCGATGCCGTACTCGGCGAGGCCGGGGATGGGCAGGGCGCGGGAGACCGAGCCGGGGGCGAGCACGAGTTCGTCGTAGCCGAGGAGTTCGGCGGTCCTGCCCTCCTCGGCGGTGGCGAGGGTGGTGACGGCGGCGGTGCGTACGGCGTGGTCGATCGAGGTGACCTCGCCGATGACGACGTGGCAGTGGTCCAGGACGCGGCGCAGCGGTACGACGACGTGGCGCGGGGAGATCGAGCCCGCGGCGGCCTCGGGGAGGAACGGCTGGTAGGTCATGTAGGGATCGGGGGTGACGACGGTGATGTCGACCTCGCCCCTCCTCAGCTCGGCCTTCAGCTTCCGCTGGAGGCGCAGGGCCGTGTACATCCCGACGTAGCCGCCGCCGACAACCAGAATGCGCGCACGTTCCTTCACCATCCCATGACGCACCCGGCGCTGGTGTTTGTCCACAGCCCCGACAATTTGTGTGACCGGCGGCCGGGTGTGCACACGGCCGGCCGTGGCGTCCGCGCGGGACGAAAGGGGGCAGGTCAGCGGGGGCGGGTGACAGGGGGCGAAGGGCCGGAATCGGGATGTATACACCCCGTACTCCGATCGAGGGGCGCACTGTACGGAACCTGCCCCTTCTGAATTGACTTCCTCTCAACTATGTTCGTGTGTCGACGGGGTGTAGGGAATGTGGTCGAACGGTTCCGCAACGGGCGGATCCGGTCGGGACCGAAGCCAGTTCCGCGCGCCTCGCGTTCAGTGGCGGGGAGTCTCCGGGGGGAGACGTCATTACCGGGGGAAACACATGCATGTTCAGGACACGCACTGGGCATCGGCAGCAGCCGTCGCGCCCGGCGGCAAGGCGATGACCGCGGCGGTGGGCAACGGACGCGCGGACACCGCGCGGACGACTCCGCTGCGGGTGGACGCACAGCGCAACCTGGAGCACGTGCTGCGTGCGGCACGTGAGGTGTTCGGCGAGCTGGGGTACGGCGCGCCGATGGAAGATGTGGCGCGGCGGGCCCGGGTCGGGGTCGGCACGGTGTACCGGCGCTTTCCCAGCAAGGACGTGCTGGTCCGGCGGATCGCCGAGGAGGAGACGGCGCGGCTGACCGAGCAGGCCCGGGCGGCGCTCGGGCAGGAGGACGAGCCGTGGTCGGCGCTGTCGCGGTTCCTGCGGACGTCCGTGGCGTCCGGGGCCGGGCGGTTGCTGCCGCCGCAGGTGCTGCGGGTCGGCTCCGCCGGTTCCGGTGATTCCGGCGAGGCCGGTGGGGCCGTCGGCCTCGCCGCAGAGGCTCGGGTGCCGCAGCAGCGGGTGCAGCCGGGGAGTGCCGAGCTGCGGCTCGTGGCGCAGGAGGCCGCGGTGGCCGATGACGCCGGGGCCGGGGCGCTGCTCGATGTGGTCGGGCAGTTGGTGGACCGGGCCCGGGCGGCGGGTGAGCTGCGGGCGGACGTGTCCGTGGGTGACGTGCTGTTGGTGATCGCCACGGCGGCGCCGTCGTTGCCGGATGCGGCGCAGCAGGCGGCGGCATCGGCCCGGTTGCTGGACATCCTGCTGGAGGGGCTGCGGTCCCGGCCGTAGGCGGGCCTCGGTTTCGCCTTCCGGGGCGTTCCGTCTTTCCCCGGTGCCACCCGTACGACTGTCGTGGTCGGGTGGTGCCGGGGCCCTTCTGGGGCGGATGCGCCGTCGGTGACTGCGGGTCGCCGCCGTACGGCCGATGAACCGTCGGCGACCGCGGGGGGCGTGGGGCGGTGGTGGGGAGCACCCACGGAGTCCCGCGCCCCTTCCCTTTCCCTCCGCACCGCGCCCCCTTCTCCTTTCTCTGTCGGGTGCCCCGCGCATCGGCTTCGGGGGCCGGGCGTTCGACGGGTGTTCGGGGGATGCGGGGGCAAGTGCGCTCGGATGAGTGGATGGGGTGTGCGCGGGGGCTCCGGGGGGAGTCCGGTGTGGCAGGCTGAGGCCGACGGGTTGGGCTGAGCCGGGGTCGGGGGCTGTCCGCGATGGGCGTTGACGGGTGGGACGGGTCGCGCGGTGACGACGGGGACGCGGAGACTCGGGGGCTGGCCTCACCCCAGGTGCCGCACCAGGGCGGACGGCCGGCTTCCTCCGGCGGGGCCCCGGACGGGAACGTGCCGGCCCAGCGTGAGGGAAGCGTGCTGCCGCCGCCCCGCGGGATGCCGCCCGCCGACAGCGAGCTGATCGGGCGGATGCGCGGCGGTGACGACTCCGCCTACGAGGAGCTGTACCGACGGCACGCCGACGCGGTACGGCGCTACGCCCGCACCTGCTGCCGGGA
This sequence comes from Streptomyces sp. Ru62, assembly GCF_002920615.1. Taxonomy (GTDB): domain Bacteria; phylum Actinomycetota; class Actinomycetes; order Streptomycetales; family Streptomycetaceae; genus Streptomyces. The sequence goes on along the minus strand of NZ_PQSU01000042.1, from coordinate 58,323 downwards.
CGGGCACACCGCCGACGACCTCACCGCCGAGGTGTTCGCGCGGATGCTGCAAGCGGTAAGGGGCGGCTCCGGGCCGGAACACGCCGTACGGGCCTATCTGCTGACCTCCGTCCGACGTGTCGCCGCCCACTGGACCAGGTCCGCCCGGCGGGAGCAGCTCGTCGACGACTTCGCCGTCTTCGCCCAGCAGGCCGCCCGGGTCCCGGACGCCTCCGACGACACCGCGTTCATCGGCTCCTCCACAGCGGGCCTCGGTCTCGGGGCCGACGTCCGCGCCCTGCACGAGGCCGAGCAGTCCATGGCCATGCGGGCCTTCCGTTCGCTGCCCGAGCGCTGGCAGGCCGTGCTGTGGCACACGGAGGTGGAGGACGAGTCCCCGAGCGAGGTGGCCGTCCTGTTCGGGCTGGACGCCAACGGCACCCGGGTGCTCGCCAGCCGCGCGCGCGAGGGGCTGAAACAGGCGTACCTCCAGGCCCACGTCAGCGCCGCCCTCGCCCACGACGAGGAGTGCGCCCGATACGCCGAACAGCTCGGCGGCTACGCCCGCCGCAAGCTGCGGGTCCGCGCCGAGCGGGGCCTGCGCAAGCACCTGGAGGAGTGCGCCAAGTGCCGGCTGGCGGCGGCGCAGATCGAAGAGGTCGCGAGCGGTATCCCCGCCGTCGTCCCGGTCGCGGTCATCGGCTGGTTCGGGGCCGCCGGGTACACCAAGGCCCTCGGGATCGTGGCCGGCGGCGCGGGGGCCGGGGCGGCCGCCGCCGCGGCCGGTGGCTCGTCCGGTGGCGCGAGCGGCGCGGGCGGGGCCGCGGCCACCGAGGGATTCGGGGCGCCGATCAAGGCCGGCATCGCGGCCGGTGTGGTCGCGGTGGCCGCCGCCGCGGTCGCGCTGGCCCTGGTGAACGACAGCAGCCCGGCGAAGGAGGTCGCCCGGCCGGCACCGGACCCCTCCCCGCCCGTGTCCGCGCCGGTCGTGCGGCCCGGGACGCCCGCGCCCGCACCGCCCGCGCGCAAGCCCCCGCCGAAGCCCGTCGTCCTCGCTCCCGAACCGGCACCGACGCCCACCAGCGCCGACGCCCACACGCCCACCCCGACACCCCCGGTGACGCCGGCGCCCGAGCCCACTCCGACGCCGACATCCACCTCCACGCCGACACCCAGCCCCCCGCCGAAGCCGGAACCCAAGCCGACCCCGACGCCCACTCCGCCGCCGGCGCCCACCGTCTACCAGCTGAGCGAGTTGCGCTTCGACGTCGTCGGCGACGGCACCCGGCCCGAGATCGCGCTCGGCGAGAGCAGCTGGGTGTGGCAGCGGTACGGCATGTCCGTCGGCGGCGAGCGGTACGCGCGCGGGGCCACCGTCCACGGCGACTCCTCCGTCACCATCGTCCTCAACCGGCAGTGCACCGCGTACGACGCGCTGGCCGGCGTGGACGACATGACGCTCGGCCTCGGCAAGGTCTCCTTCTCCGTCTACGCCGACGGGGTCCGGCTGTGGCGGTCCGGCATGGTCAAGGGCCGCGACCCGGCCGTCCCCGTCCATGTCGACCTCACCGGGCGCACGACCGTACGGCTCGTGACGGAACCGCACAGCAACGCCTTCGACCGGGCGGCACTCGCGGACTGGGCGGAGTCCCGGTTCACCTGCCGGTAGCCGGGCCGCCCCGGAGCTGCGCGCCGGCCGCCGCCGCGGCGTCCAGTTCGCGCAGGACGTCCGCCACGCCCATGGAGGCACCCCGGGCGCACTCGGCGGCACAGCGGTCGGCCGGGAGGGCCGCGCCGGCCTCGGCGCGCACCCGGGCGGCCTCGCCGCGCTCCGGCTCGGGCCGGTCGAGTCCGTCACGCCAGTGGTCCGCGGCGGCGAACAGCCGCAGCGCGCCCGGCAGATCGCCGAGCCGGGCCAGCAGACCGGCCGCCACGTCCACCAGACCGGCCGTGATCGACTCGGCGCACTGGTGGTCCACGGCTTCCCGCAGGGCCTCCGACATGATCGGCAACCCGTGCGCGGGTCCCGACTCGCCGGCCGCGAGCAGCGCCTCGACCATCCGCTGGGCCGCCACGAACTGCGGGGGCGGGGTGCCGTCCCGGATCACCGCACGGGTCGCCTCGTACAGCTCGCGGGCGCGCGCGTGCTGGTGGTCGTGCAGGGCGATGTGGGCGCGCAGGAGCAGCACGAAGGCCCGGGACTCCGGTACCGCGTACCGGTCGGCGGCCGCTCCCGCCTCGTCCAGGGCGGCCAGCGCGGCCTCCCGGTCGCCGGAGCGGTAGGAGATCTCGGCGAGCCGGGCCATCAGGAACGGCGACTCGGCGTGGGCGCCCACCTCGTAGGCGAGTCGCAGCGCTTCCTCGTACTCGCCGCGCGCCTCGTCGTACCTGCCCCGGGTCATGGCCGCCTCGCCGGCCGCGCTGCACACCTGCGCCCGCATCCAGCGGTCGCCGACGCGCCGGCTGAGCGTCCGCAGCTCGGCCAGGTCCTCGTCGACGCCCCGCAGGTTGCCCGGGGAGTCGACGGTCACATGGGCGCGGTACATCAGGGCGACCCCGAGTTCCCACTCGCCGCCGTAGCGGCGGCAGTTGGCGACGCACTCCGTCATCTGCGGGCGGATGTCCGTGGGACCGCCCAGGTAGTAGGAGGTCAGCGGCCAGATGATGCCCGGGAGCCGGGCGGCCTGCGGTCCGCCGCGTTCGTAGGCCGCCCGCACGCGCGCGAGGTACTCCCGGGCCCGTTCGTCGGCCACGAGGTTCTCCGTGCCCGTCTCGGCGGTCAGGAACAGGTCCAGCATGCGCAGGTCCATCCGCAGCTCGCGCAGCGGATGCCCGGCCTCGCCGTCGGGGGCGGCGAGGAAGGCGCCCACCGGGTCGGCGGTCTCCGCCCGGGCCCTCACCTCGTCGGCCGGCGCGCCCGCGGGCAGGGTGTCCAGGGCGATGCCCAGGCGGAGCACCAGCCGCACCCAGGCCACCGCCTCCTGGCGGTGGTTGCGCAGCCACCAGAACCAGCCGGTGGCCAGGACGATCGCGCCCGCCTCCGCCTCGTCGCCCGCGCGGACCGCGCGGTCCAGGGCCGCGCGGATGTTGTCCAGCTCGGTCTCCAGGCGGGCTATCCAGGGCAGCTGGGCCGCCGACCGCAGCCGCGGCTCCGCCTCCTCCACCAGGGCCCGCACCCACGCGCGGTGGCGTCGCTCGGCCGCCGCGCGCAGCCCGGGGACCTCGGCGGCGCGCTCGCTGGCGTACTCGTGGATGGTCTCCAGCATGCGGTACCGCATGCCGGCGCCCGTCCCGGCACCGGTGCCGTCCGGGTCGTGCGGGGCGGCGACCACCAGGGACTTGTCGACCAGCGCGCCGATCAGGTCCGCCGCCGGGCCGGTGCACACGGCCTCGGCCGCCGCGAGGTCCCAGCCGCCGGCGAACACCGACACCTCGCACAGGACCGTCCGCTCCCGCTCGTCCAGCAGCTCCCAGGACCAGTCGACGACCGCGCGCAGGGTCTGCTGCCGGGGCAGGACCGTGCGGCTTCCGGAGGTGAGCAGGCGGAAGCGGTCGTCCAGGCGGTCGGCGATCTGGCGCGGGGTCAGCAGCCGGAGCCGGGCCGCGGCCAGCTCGATGGCCAGCGGCAGCCCGTCCAGACGGCGGCAGATCTCCGCCACGGCCTCGGTGTCGCCGAGCACCGCGTCGGCGTCGGGACGGACGGCCTTCGCGCGCTCGGCGAAGAGGCGGTGCGCCTGCTCCGGGACGAGCGGCTCGACCGGGCGCACCGACTCTCCGGGGACGCCCAGGGGTTCCCGGCTGGTCGCGAGGATCGTGAGTCCCGGGCAGTGGGTGAGGAGGGTCTCGGCGAGGGCGGCTGCCGCGCCGATGACGTGCTCGCAGTTGTCAAGGACCAGAAGGTGGCTGCGCGGTGCGCAGTACTCGATCAGCAGGGCCGTGGGGTCGGCCTGCGGGGTCGCCAGCTCGTTGGTCAGCAGCACGGTCTCGCGCAGACCGAGCGCGCTGACCACCGCGCCGGGCACCGCCTCCGGGCGGTCGAGCGGGGCGAGCTCGACCAGCCATGCCGAGGGGTGCGGTGCGGCGGCCTCCTCGGCGAGGCGGGTCTTTCCCGAGCCGCCCGGTCCGGTGAGCGTGACCAGGCGGGCCCTGTGCACATCGGAACGAATGGCCTTGAGCTCTGGTTCCCGCCCGACGAAGGAGGTCAGGCGGGGACGGAGATTTCCGGTGCGTTCGGGGGGCTGCGGGGGCGCGGGGGGTGACGAATGCGCCGGTGGCTCGGGGGTGTTCGCGGACTCGGGGGTCTGCGGGGACTTGAGGGCGTCCAGGGGCTCCTGCTTCAGCAACGACGTGTGCAGGGACTGGAGTTCCGGGCCCGGGTCGGTGCCGAGGGAGTCGGCGAGGGTGCGGCGGGCGGACTCGTAGGCGGCGAGGGCGTCGGCCGGGCGGCCCGTGTCCCGCAGGGCGCGGATGAGGAGGGCGTGCAGGGGCTCGTCGTACGGGTGGGCGGTGGTCAGCTCCCGCAGCTCCGGTACGGCCTCCCGGGCGCGGCCGAGGGCCAGGGCCGCGGCGGCGCGGGCACGGGTCGCCTCCAGGCGCAGGGCCTCGGGGCGGGCGGCGGCGGTGCGGTCGGGGAGGTCGGCGAGGGCCGGGCCGTACCAGAGGGCCAGGGCCCGGGTGAGGGTGCGGTGGGCGGTGGCCGGGTCGCCGGCGGTGAGAGCCTGGGTGCCGGTGTGGGCGAGGCGTTCGAAGACGTGCAGGTCAACGTCGTCCTCGGCCGCTTCGAGGCGGTAGCCGCCCGGGGTGGAGGCGATGGTGTGCCGGCCGAGGGCACGGCGCAGACGGCCGACGAGGGCCTGGAGGGCGGCGGGGGCGTCCTGGGGCGGGTCGTCCGCCCAGATCTCCTCGACGAGGGTGTGGGGGGCGGTGGTGCGGCCGGGACGGAGGGCCAGGGCGGCGAGGAGCGTCCGCAGGCGCCGGCCGCCGAGGGGCACGGGGGCGCCCAGGTCGTCCGCCGCTTGGGTCACGCCCAGGATTCTGTACCGCACCCGGTCATTGTGGCGGGGGGTGCGGGATGGGGGCACGGAGGTTTCGGTACCGGTGCTTCGCACAATGTCCGGCGCCGCGGCCGACTGGGGGTCGGCTCGCCCGCCGGCACTGTGCAGCCGACGGCACGGCAGCTCCCCCAGGGGCGCGGGGAACTGCGCGATCAGCCCCCGCGGACCCGGAGGCGCACGACGAGCCGAGCCACCCCACCGCTCACAGTCCCACCGCTCACACCCCCGGCGCGAGCGCGCTGCGCCTCGGCTGGATCCCCGAAGGGACCGCGCGGGAGCGGGTCGGGGTGCCCGTCCAGCAGGTGCCGCGGCGGGAGAGGAGGCGGCGGAGCCAGAGTTCGAGGGAGACGAGGTCGGCCAGGCCGTCCAGGGGGAGGGCCTCGCCCGCCGCGGCGGAGCGCAGCGCCTTGCGGACGACTCGGGCCTCCACCAGGCCCGCGTCGGCGAGCAGTGGCGTGGAGAAGAGGTCAAGGAGGGGGTCGGTGGCCGCGCGCAGCCCCGCGCGCGCGGCCGCCGCCGAGGAGGCGTGGGAGGGCGCGCCCCAGCCGGGCGGGAGGTCGGTGACGCCGGCGCCCTCCAGGACCGTGCGCAGGATGGCGGCGCGGGCGCCGGGCTGGACGCGCAGGGCCTCGGGGAGCTCGCGGCAGGCGCGCACGACCTGGTTGTCGAGGAACGGCGCGTGCAGCCGCTGGGAGCGGATCTCCGCGGCCTGCTCCAGGACACGGAGGTCGGCGGCGTGCCGGGCGAGTGCCGCACGCGCGCGGTAGTCGCCGGGGCGCTGTGCGCCGGTCGCGGAGCGGTCCGCCTCCGCCTGGAGCAGAACCGATACTTCAGCCAGCGCCTCCCCCGTCAGCCACCGGGCGGCGGGCCCGGGTCTCGCCCAGGCCAGAGCGGCGAGGGAGGCGCCGACCGCCCCCTTGGGCTCGTCGAAGCGGCGCCGCATCAGCCGCTCGGCCAGCACCTCCAGGCCCGCCCGGTAGGGGGTGCGGGCGAGGCGCCGGGCCGCGCCGTACACGCGGGCGGGGACCATCACGGAGCCGTCCGCGCGGGCGAGCGCGGCCACCGGCCGGACCAGGTGCCGCCGTTTGCGGTCCACCAGCAGGTCGGCGAGGCGGGCGGGGTGGGCGTCCAGGACCTGGCGGGCGCCGTGGCCGGTGAAGTGGTCGGCGCTGCCGGCGGCGAGCCGCGCGCGGTGCCGGGCCGCCTGGACCAGGGAGGGGCCGGGTTCGTCGGTCAGCGGGCCGTCGAGGTCGGCGTACGGCAGGGTCCCCTCGTCGCCGGTGACCACGACGTGGTGCAACCGGGGATTGGCCGCGAGGGCACCGGCGCGCTCCAGTTCGGCCTCGCGGCCGGTGACGGCCAGATCGTTGAACGTGACGGCGAGGAGCCGTTCGCCCGCGCCCGTGCCGTGGCCGAGGAGCGTGCCGGGTCTGCCGGGCAGCCCGGCGGCCAGCAGCGCGAGCGTGCCGGAGGCGGGGCCGCCGGACAGGTCGGCGCCGATGCCGGGGACCGGCATCCCGCGCGCGGCCCGCCGCTCGGCCGGTCCCATGCCGGGCACCGGCCCGGGGTCCAGGTCGGGCACGTGCCGGGGTGCCGACAGCCGGGTGCGGACGGCCTCCACGAGCGCGTCCCGGACGGCGTCCACGGCGCGGCCGGGGTCGGCCGGGGGCGCGGCCACGGCGAGGGAGGCGACCGGCTCGTACCCGGCGACCTCCCGCGCCCCGGCGCGCAGCACCAGCGCGTGCCCCGGCGGAATGCGCCGTACGCCGTCGTAGGGGGTGCTGTCGCGCAGCGCGGCCGGGACGTCCGGGGCGGCGAGCAGGGCGGCGAGGTGGGTGAAGTCGAGGTTGGCCTCGACGAGGTCGGCGAGGGGCAGCGCGGCGGTGGCGTAGGCGGTGCCGCCGGCCCAGGGGGTGTAGAACACCGGCCGGGCGCCCGCGAGATCGCCGCAGACCGTGATGCGGCGGCCGGCCTGGACGACGGCCGTGTAGCTGCCGGGCCAGGTGGTCAGATGGCGCACCGCGCCCCCGCGCGCGGTGAACAGGCCGCGCCGGAGCTCCTCGTCGGTGGCACCGCAGATGCCGAGGATGGCGATCCGGTTCTGTGCGTCGGCGTGCACCACGCGCACCTCGTCCGGGCGCCAGTCGCCGACGGCCCACAGCGGGTCCGGGTCGCCCCACAGGAGCTGGGAGCCGACCGGGTGCAGGGTCTCGCCGTCGTATCCGACGGCACCGGCGGATCCGATCCCGGCGGCGCCCGCGGCGGTGCTGCTCCAACCCACCAACCACCGCATCGACGCCTCCACAGGCTGTGGACGAACAGTGCACCGTACGAACCGGACCCCATGCTGCCATGAAGGGCGCGCGGGAGAGGGACGGCGGCACCGCCTTCGATCGAGGGAAAGTCGAAGGGAAGTCGGGGGAGACACGCAGGGCGGGCCTGGGGAGTTGGCGGACGGCAGGCGTCTGCGGGGCGGGTGCCGACCGGACGGCACCGCACGGGTCCGGCGCGAATGCGCCCCCTGTGCGCTCCCCCAAACCGCCCTTCACGCCCTCAAGTTGCATGGTCGGAGCGGCAATTGAGCGCACACAACAGGGGGCGATTTTCGGCCAATTAACTGGAGGGGCGCCGGAGATGAGCACGCTCCGTACAGGCCTGCGGAGCGCGCGGCGGTCCACACGCGCGCACGGTCCGGGAGACGGGTATCGCCTCCCGGACCGGTCCGCCACCCGCGGGGATGAAGGTGGCGGTGTCCCCCAGCCCACTGGATCCAGTACAGCGGGCCGACCCACGCAAGAGCCATGGAACCGCTCCCCGGGTGGCCGGAGAAGAGCGCACGGACGGGCGCACGGCCACACGTGCGGGGGCACGCGGCGACAGCCCGTGCACGGTGCGTACAGGGCCCCGACTTCCGTACGGACCACAATCCCGCCAACCGGAACAATGCCCCTTAACGCTTGGGATGCGGCGAACTACGCTGTGTTTACGAATGCCGCGTGGTTATGCCAGCGCGGCAGCCGTCTGTGTCGAGGGGTGGCGCATGTCCAGGGAGCAACGCGGGCCGAACGAGAAGCTCGGCGCCGTTCTCGCCCTCGCGGGAATCAGCAACGCGGGACTCGCCCGCCGCGTCAACGACCTTGGCGCACAACGCGGGTTGACGCTTCGCTACGACAAGACGTCCGTGGCGCGCTGGGTGTCGAAGGGCATGGTGCCGCAGGGTGCGGCGCCGCACCTCATCGCCGCCGCCATCGGCCAGAAGCTCGGCCGGCCGGTGCCGCTCCACGAGATCGGCCTGGCGGACGCCGATCCCGCGCCCGAAGTGGGTCTCGCCTTCCCGAGGGACGTGGGCCAGGCGGTGAGGTCCGCGACGGAGCTGTACCGCCTCGACCTCGCCGGCCGCCGCGCCGGCTCCGGCGGCATCTGGCAGTCGCTCGCCGGGTCGTTCGCAGTCAGCGCATACGCAACGCCCGCCTCACGCTGGCTGATAACCCCCGCCGACAGCTCGGTCGCGCGGGAGGCGGGCTCCGCCGAGGGGTCCGGCGCACCGATCAAAGTCGGCCACAGCGATGTGCAGAAGCTCCGCGAGGCCGCCGAGGACGCCAGACGGTGGGACTCCAAGTACGGCGGCGGGGACTGGCGTTCCTCGATGGTGCCGGAGTGCCTGCGGGTGGAGGCGGCCCCGCTGCTGCTCGGCTCCTACTCCGACGAGGTCGGCCGGGCCCTGTTCGGCGCCTCGGCGGAACTGACCCGGCTCGCCGGGTGGATGGCCTTCGACACCGGGCAGCAGGAGGCCGCGCAGCGGTACTACATCCAGGCGCTGCGGCTCGCGCGCGCGGCGGCGGACGTCCCGCTCGGGGGTTACGTCCTCGCGTCCATGTCGCTGCAGGCGACCTACCGGGGCTTCGGCGACGAGGGCGTCGATCTGGCGCAGGCCGCGCTGGAGCGGAACCGGGGGCTGGCCACCGCGCGGACGATGAGCTTCTTCCGGCTGGTCGAGGCACGGGCACACGCGCGCGCGGGAGACGCTCAGGCGGCCGGCGCGGCACTGAAGGCGGCGGAGAGCTGGCTGGAACGGTCCCGTCCTGGCGACAACGACCCGTCCTGGCTCGGTTTCTACGGATACGACCGGTTCGCCGCGGACGCCGCCGAGTGCTACCGGGACCTGAAGGCGCCGCGTCAGGTGCGGAGGTTCACCGAGCAGGCGCTGTCGAAGCCGACGGAGGAGTTCGTGCGGTCGCACGGGCTGCGCCTGGTCGTCTCCGCGGTCGCCGAGCTGGAGTCCGGCAACCTCGACGCGGCGTGCGAGCAGGGGGTGCGGGCCGTGGAGGTGGCCGGGCGGATCTCGTCGGCACGGACGACGGAGTACGTGAAGGATCTGCTGCACCGGCTGGAGCCGTACGGGGACGAACCGCGGGTGGTGGAGCTGCGGGAGCGGGCCCGGCCCCTGCTGATGGCTCCGGCGTAGGAACGGACGCCACGGGGGTGCCTGGTTCCTTTCCTCGTACGGCCGCGGGTGGTCTGTGGTTGTTCGGGCAGTTCCCCGCGCCCCTTGGGGGAACGCTGCCGCACCCCGGCGTTTGAAGCCGTTGTCAGTGGCGCAGTGCACTATCGGAGGCGGAGGTGGTGCAGGTGCGGGCCGGGGCGTACGACTGTGATGTGCTCGTCATCGGTGGGGGGATCGTCGGGCTGTCGACCGCGTATGCGATCACCCGGGCCGCGCCCGGTACGCGCGTGATCGTGCTGGAGAAGGAGCCGGGGCCGGCCCGGCACCAGACGGGGCGCAACAGCGGGGTCATCCACAGCGGGATCTACTACCGGCCGGATTCACTCAAGGCGCGGTACGCGGTGCGGGGCGCCGCCGAGATGGTGAAGTTCTGCGCCGAGTACGGCATCGCGCACGCCGTCACCGGCAAGCTGATCGTCGCCACCGAGCGGGACGAGCTGCCACGGCTGCACGCGCTGGTGCAGCGCGGCCGGGAGAACGGCATCCCGGTGCGGGAACTGGGACCGGCGCAGATCACCGAGTACGAACCCGAGGTGCGCGGCCTCGCCGCCATACACGTCGGTACGACCGGGGTGTGCGACTTCGTGGGCGTCGCGGGCGAGCTGGCGCGGGCCTCGGGGGCGGAGATCCGGTACGGCGCCCGGGTCGTCCGCGTGGACCGGCGGCCGGAGCGGGGCGTGGCCGTGCTCACCGCGACCGGGGACGTCGTCCGCGCGCGCGTGCTGGTGAACTGCGCCGGGCTGTACTGCGACGAGGTGGCGCGGCTGACCGGCGACGACCCCGAGGTGCGGATCGTGCCGTTCCGCGGGGAGTACTACGAGCTGGCGCGGCCGGAACTGGTGCGGGGGCTGGTGTATCCGGTGCCGGACCCGGCGTTCCCGTTCCTCGGGGTGCACCTGACGCGCGGGATCGACGGGGGCGTGCACATCGGGCCCAACGCGGTGCCGGCGCTCGCCCGGGAGGGGTACGACTGGGGGATCGTACGGCCCCGGGAGCTGGCCGGGACGGTCGCATGGCCGGGATCCTGGGCGATCGCCCGACGGCACTGGCGGTACGGCGCCGGTGAGCTGCGCCGTTCGGTGTCCAAGGGCGCGTTCCTGGAGGCCGTGCGAAGACTGCTGCCCGGTGTGGAGGCCGGGGATCTGGTGCGGGCCCCGGCCGGGGTGCGGGCGCAGGCGGTGCTGCGGGACGGGACGCTGGTGGACGACTTCCTGATCCGGGAGGGGGCGCGGGCGGTGCACGTGCTGAACGCGCCCTCGCCCGCGGCCACGGCGTCGCTGCCGATCGGGCGGGAGATCGGACGCCGGGCGCTGGCGATGCTCGGCTCGCTGTAGCGGCCCGTCGGCACCCGTAAAATCGGTCGTACTGTGTCTGACTCCCTGAACCCCCCCGCCCCGTCCCCGGCCCCCCACAGCCCCGGTGGCCCCGTCCGGCACACCCGGGCCAAGGGCGAGCCGCGCTTTCCCGACGGGCCCAAGGCCGATCCGGCCGGGTCGCACTTCGAGCGGCGGATCCGCAGCTTCCAGCCGCGGCGGAGCCGGGTGACGGCCGGGCAGGCCGACGCGTTGCAGCGGCTGTGGCCCAAGTGGGGGCTGGACATCGACGGGCAGCGGGTGATCGATCTCGGCGAGCTGTTCGGCAACGACCGGCCCGTGGTCCTGGAGATCGGGTTCGGGATGGGCGAGGCCACCGCGCGGATGGCCGCGGGCGACCCGGACACCAACATCCTGGCCGTCGACGTGCACACCCCCGGCCAGGGGAACCTGCTGGGTCTCGCCGACCGGAACGGTCTGTCCAACGTCCGGGTGGGCAACGGCGACGCGATCATCCTGCTCCGGGAGATGCTCGGTCCGGACTCGCTGGACGGGCTGCGCGTCTACTTCCCCGACCCCTGGCCCAAGAAGCGGCACCACAAGCGGCGGCTCATCCAGCCCGAGTTCCTGACGCTCGCCGCGTCCCGGATGAGGCCCGGTGCGCTCCTGCACTGCGCGACCGACTGGGAGCCGTACGCCGAGCAGATGCTGGACGTGCTCACCGCCCACCCCGACTTCGAGAACACCCAGGCGGACGGTGGTTTCGCGCCACGCCCGGAGTTCCGGCCACTGACCCGTTTCGAGGGGCAGGGACTGGACAAGGGACATGTGGTGAACGACCTGCTGTTCCGGCGGGTCCCGCACAGCACCGCTGAGCAGGACCGATAATCCGTTCCAGCCCCTCGTCCCGCCACCGTTAGGGTCGATGCCGTGGCCACCAGTCCTCCGTTTCCGATGTATCCCCCGAGCCCCGGCGACGGTGTGCTCCGCCACCCGCACTGGTGGCAGCGCAGGTGGGTGCGGTACGGAGCTTTGACTTCCCTGCTGGCCCTGTCCGGCCTGGTCATCCTCGCGCTCGTACGGCGGCAGACCGGTACGGAGGGCTTCCTCGTCGGTCTGGGGCTGGCCGTGCTGCCCGTGCCCTGGCTGATGGCCGCCTTCCGGTGGCTGGACCGCGTGGAGCCGGGCCCCTGGCGGAACCTGGTCTTCTCCTTCGCCTGGGGGGCCTGTGCGGCGGCGCTGATCGCCATCGTGGCCAACAGTTTCGCGACCAAGTGGATAGCCACCTCGACCGCGGATCCGGCCAGTGCCGACACGCTGGGCGCGACCGTGATAGCCCCCATCGTGGAGGAGTCCGCGAAGGCCGCGGCCGTCCTGCTGGTGTTCCTCTTCCGCCGACGTGACTTCACCGGGATCGTGGACGGGGTGGTGATCGCGGGCGTCACCGCCACCGGGTTCGCGTTCACCGAGAACATCCTCTACCTCGGTACGGCCTTCGGGACCGACCAGCTCACCGGCGACCGCGGCATCGCCTCCGTCACCGCCGCCACCTTCTTCGTGCGCATCGTGATGTCCCCGTTCGCGCACCCCCTGTTCACCGTCCTCACCGGCATCGGCTTCGGCGTCGCCGCGCTGTCCGCCGAGCGGCAGCACGCGCGGCGGGCGCTGCTGCCGTTCTGCGGGCTGCTGCTCGCGATGGGCATGCACGCCTTCTGGAACGGCTCCTCCACCTTCGGCGAGTACGGCTTCTTCGCCGTCTACGGCGCCTTCATGGTGCCCGCGTTCGCGGTGGTGACCTGGCTCGCGATCTGGACCCGGCAGCGGGAGCTGCGGACCGTGCGGGCGGAGCTGCCCACGTACGTGCTGGCCGGGTGGCTGGGGCCGGCCGAGCCGTTCGCGCTCGGGTCGATGCGGGCGCGCCGGATGGCCCGGGACTACGCCCGGCACCACCACGGGCGCCAGGCGGCGCGCGAGGTGGCCCGGTACGAGGCGTACGCGACCTCGCTGGCGTTCCTGCGGCACCGGGGCCGGAAGGGCCGGGCCGGCGCCGACTTCGTCGTCCGGGAGCGGGAGCTGCTGGACGAGCTGTGGAAGCGCAGGGAGGTCGCCCGGCCCGCGCTGGAGTACGCGAGCCGGGCGTCCGTTCCCGCGCCGGTGTACTGGGGGGCGGCGCCGTACGGGTACGCGGCGGTGCCGTATCCCGCGTACAACCCGTACCGGACGTAGTCAGGGGGCCGGCGGGGATCCTCCGGCACCGCCGGGCCGCCCTCTCGCGGGGTGGGACGGGCTAAGCGGACGCCTCCGTCAGCCGGGCCACCTCGGCGTCCGTCAGCTTCAGCTCCGCGACCCCCAGCAGCGCCGGAAGCTGTTCCACGGTCCTCGCCGAGGCGATCGGGGCCGTGACCGTGGGCTGGGCGGCGAGCCAGGCCAGGGCGACCGTGGCGTCCGGGGCCTCGTGGGCCGCGGCGATCTCGTCCAGGGCCGCGAGGACCTTCTGGCCGCGCTCGGATTCCGCGTGCTTCCGGGCTCCTTCGGCACGGGCGCTGTCGACGGTCTTGCCGGGCCGGTACTTGCCGGTGAGGAAGCCCGAGGCGAGGGAGAAGTACGGGACGGCGGACAGGCCCTCGCGGGCGACGAGCTCCTGCAGCGGGCCCTCGTAGGTGTCCCGGGACACCAGGTTGTAGTGCGGCTGGAGGGCGACGTAGCGGGCGAGGCCCTCGCGGTCGGAGAAGTCGAGGGAGGCCCGCAGCCGCTCGGGGCTGATGTTGGAGGCGGCGATGTGCCGCACCTTCCCGGCCTTCACCAGTTCGTCCAGCGCGCCGATGATCTCCTCGACCGGCACCTCCGGCTTGTCGAAGTGGGTGTAGTAGAGGTCGATGTGGTCGGTGCCCAGGCGGCGCAGGGAGGCGTCGGCGGCGGCCTTGATGTTGGCGGCGGACAGGCCCTGGTACTCCGGGTGCTGGCTGACCTTGGTGGCGATGACGACCTCGGAGCGGTTGCCGCGGGCCTTGACCCACTTGCCGATGATCGTCTCCGACTCGCCGCCCTGGTTGCCCTCGATCCAGGCGGAGTAGGAGTCGGCGGTGTCGATGAAATTGCCGCCCGCGGCGGTGTAGGCGTCGAGGACGGCGAAGGAGGTCTGTTCGTCGGCGGTCCAGCCGAAGACGTTGCCGCCGAGGGAGAGGGGGAAGACCTCAAGGTCGGAGGAACCGAGTTTACGAAGTGACGTCATACGTCGTGTCAACACCGGCGGTGGGTGATCGCATCCCACCGCCGGGGCGGAGTTCTCGCCAAGTTCCCGCAAGGATTCCCGCGCGGGGACGGGACCGTCAGGGGTTGAGGCCCTTGTCGCGCAGCCACGCCATCGGGTCGATGCCGGTGGCCTGCCCGCCGGGGTGGACCTCCATGTGGACGTGCGACCCGGTGACGTTGCCGGTGGCGCCGACGCGGCCGATGACCTCGCCGGTGGTGACCTTCTGGCCGACGGAGACGCTGATCGAGGACTGGTGGCAGAACCACAGCTCGGTGCCGTCGTCCAGGGTGAGGATCGTGCGGTAGCCGTAGGAGCCGGCCCAGCCCGCTTCGGTGATCGTGCCGCTGTGCACGGCCTTGATCAGGGTGCCGGTGGGGGCGGCGAAGTCGAGACCGGTGTGGTAGCCGGAGGACCACATCCCGCCGGCCTGGCCGAAGGTAGAGGTGATCGTGTACGAGGAGGTGGGCAGCGTGTACTGCGCGGCCAGCTTCGCCAGCCGCTCCTCCTCGGCCTTCTTCGCGGCGGCGGCCTCCGCCTTCTCCTTGGCCTCGGCGGCCTTGGCGGCGGCCTCCTTCTCGGCCTGGGCGGCGGCGTCGGCGCTCTGCTTCTCGGCGGCGGCGACCGCGGCGGCGGTGGCCTTGCTGTCGGCCTGGCCCTGCTGCTGCTCGGCCTGGGCCATGATCCGGTTGCGCAGCGCCTCGCCCGCGTCGGCGCTGTCCTCGCCGGCGGCCGTGGTCACGCCGACGGTGCTCAGCGTGGCCGTGGCGGCCTCGGCCGGCTGGGGGTCGGCGGAGTCGTCGCGGAAGAGGGAGCCGACCGAGGGCAGGTCCGGCAGGGAGATGGAGACCGGCGGCTTGCCGGTGTTGGCGCTGGCCATGCCGCCCGCGCCGACCGCGGCCATGACGCCGACGCCCAGGACGGTGGAGCTGCGCGCGAAGCCGCCGCGCTGCTTGGCGACGCGATGCCGGCCGCGCACCGGGGCGACGGACTCCTCGGTGGGGTTCCACTCCTCCCAGGGGCCCTCCTCGGCGTGGTAGGCGCCGTACCCGAAGGTCTCGGGCTCGCGCTGTGCCGGTATGAACGGGGCTTCTGGGACAGGCCGGTTGGACGCCACGCGGGCGTACTCCTTTCCTTCCTTTCGCCTACCGGGTTAGCTGACGGGTTCGGAGCAGGAAGGTCTCCTACGCGCGTATACCGGTCGTGGACTCCGTGAGTTCACGGCGGCATCCGCGTGATTCACCCCAGGGTGGTGGTTCCCCGGCTCCCTCGCGGGATTCGGCGCGTGCGCACGGAGCCGCCTCTTGTGACGGCTGTGACGACCGCGCTGCGTTATCGAACGTTAATAGACCTGCCAGTCACTTTCCAAGCCGTTCGGCTTGATCATTCACGTCTTTACCGGCGGAACTATCGGCCACTACACCATCAAAACGGGCGAGTTGACCGGGCATCGGCTCCGTTCAGCAGTCACTTTCGGTTTTGATGGTGACTCAGATGTTATGCGCACGGCGCTCGCCCGGTCACCTTCGGTGACGTTCAGGACCGTCGTACGGCGAGCAGCGCCATGTCGTCGGTCATGCCTCCCCCGGAGTGCCGGCGCACCTCCTCGGCGAGTCGGCCGACCAGCGCGGCCGGGCCGGGGAAGGTGCGCCCCGCGAGCCGCCGTTCGGGGTCGTAGAACCGGCCGTGGGCGTCCCGGGCCTCGGACAGGCCGTCGGTGTGGAAGAGCAGGGTCGCGCCGCCCGGGAAGGCGGTCTCGGTGGCCCGGTCCGGCCACAGGCCGAGATCGCCCATGCCGAGCGGCAGCGCGGGCTCGGCGGGGGCCAGGGTGCGCAGGGTGCCGTCGGCGTGCAGCAGCAGCGGCGGCGGATGACCGCGGTTGACGATCCGTACGACGCCGTCGCCGTGCGGGAGTTCGGCGAGGACCGCGGTGGTGAACCCCTCGAAGGCGTCGATCCCGTCGCGCCGGGTGCCCTCGCGGGCCAGCGCCCGCTCCAGCCGCTCGGCGACCGCCTCCAGCGTGGCCTCCTGCTCGGCGGCCTCCCGGAACGCGCCGATCACCACGGCCACCGCGGCGACCGCGCCCATGCCCTTGCCGCGCACGTCCCCGACGACCAGCCGGACGCCGTGCGGGCTGTCCTGCACCGCGTACAGGTCGCCGCCGATGAACGCGTCCTGCCGCGCGGCCTCGTAGCACGCGGCGATCTCGTAGCCGCCGATCCGCTCGTCCGGCTCCGGCAGGACGGCCCGCTGGGCGGCCTCGGCGATCTCCCGGGCGGAGGCGAGCCGCCGGTCGCCCCGGCGGACCACCCGGTTGATGGCGACGGCCAGCAGGGCGACCGTCGCGACGGTGACCACGTCGGTGAGGGTGCCCACGGCCGGGTGGGTCCCGGCGTCGGTGTGCACGGCGTAGGCGGCGGCGAGGGAGGCGAGGCCGGTCAGGACGGTGGTGCGCAGCGCCGACAAGGGTGCGGCGGCCAGCGGGGCCGCGGTGAAGAACGGGACGGCGGTGAAGTCGTCCGGGGCGAGCAGGCCGTACAGGACACCGCAGACGATGAGGAGGGCGGGCACGGCGCGGGCCAGGGCACGGGGGCTCGGACGGCGGCGGGCACGCACCGGCACCGGTTCGTCGCCGAGGCCGGGGTCGGGCACGGGGTCGCCGGGGAGCCTGCCGCCCGCCCTGGCGTACGGGCTCTCCTCCACCTTTCCAGGGCGCACCGCGTGTCTCCCGGTTGTCCGACGTACCTCCAGGTTTCCGGGCCCCGGGGCGGTCGGCGACCGGTGTGGGCCGAAAGGGGTGTGCGAGCGGTCCCGCGCATGGCGTACACTGGAGTCACAACGACGCGGGGTGGAGCAGCTCGGTAGCTCGCTGGGCTCATAACCCAGAGGTCGCAGGTTCAAATCCTGTCCCCGCTACTGAAGACTCAGGGCCCGGAATCCAGCGGATTCCGGGCCCTGAGTCGTTTCCGGCCCGCCGCCCCGCCCCGTCAGGGCGCCGGGGAACCCCGCGACCAGCCACAACGCACCGCACCCGCCACCAGGCTCCGCCGGCAGACGGGTGGGTGCTCACAGCAAGTGGGCGTTCGGCGCCTTGGCGAGCTCCTCCAGCTCAGGAAGCACGACGACCTGCGCGCCCCCGGCGACCAGAACCCCGCTTCCGTCGGCCCCCGCCACGAACGTGTCCGGCTCGCGCCACGCGGTGACCACCCTCCGCACTCCGGCCCGGAGAATCAGCTCGGCGCAGGGAGCCGGCCGGGACGCACGCCGGGCGCAGGGCTCCAGGCTGCTGTACACCGTGGCGCCGGCGACCCGCCCGTCGGCGGGATCGATCTTCGCGAGGGCCGCCTCCTCCGCGTGCACCACCGGATCGGCGCCCTCACGGGAGTAACCCCGCGCCAGCTCCGTACCGTCGGCGGCCACCACCACCGCTCCGACGCTGAACGCCGTCTCCGACGGCGGACACAGCGCCGCCAGTTCACAGGCGGTCCGCAGCCAGTGGCGGTCGGCGGCGGTGGCGACCGCCCCGGTGCCGGGCGCCGTGGGCACGTACCGCATGAGCACGACGTCCTCGATCCGGCGGGTGTCGAGCAGGCGCAGCCGTCCGGGCTGGTAGGCCCCCGGCCCGAACAGGCGGGGTGCCACCGGATCGCCGACGAAGAGCGGGGCGAGGACCAGCTGGAGTTCGTCGGCGAGGCCCTGGTGCAGGAGCTGGGTGTGGACCGTGCCGCCGCCCTCGACCATCAGACGGCCGACGCCGCGCACGTCGTGCAGGTGCTCCAGCAGGGCCCGCCAGTCCAGGTCGGGGCCGAGCGGGACGATGTCGGCGGTGCGTCCGAGGCGGCGGGCGGCCCGCTCGGCGCCCTGGTCGGTGGTGTAGACGATCTTGTCGCCGCCGGTGTGCCAGAAGTTGGCGTCGGGGTCGAGGTCGCCGGTGGCGGTGACCGTGACCTTCAGCGGGTACTCCGGCTTGCCCTGCGCCACCCGTGCCGCGCGCCGCTCGGCGGAGTTGACCAGCAGGCGGGGGTTGTCGGCGCGGATCGTGCCGGCGCCGACGAGGATCGCGTCGACCGAGGCCCGTACCGCGTCGACCCGGTCGAAGTCGGCCGGGCTGGACAGCAGCAGGCGCTCGGGGCCGGTGTCGTCCAGGTAGCCGTCGAGGGAGACGGCGGCGGACAGCAGCACGTACGGCAGGGGCATCGGCGCCCTCTCTTCCGGAGGCGGACGGGCTCGTCCGGGCGGACGGGCTTGGTTCAAGTTTTAAACAACTTACACTGGCCGCATGACGACCCGCTGGCTCACCCCCGAGGAGCAGCGCGCCTGGCGCGCCTACATGGCCGCCTCCCGGCTCCTGGAGGACGCCGTCGACCGGCAGCTCCAGCAGGAGGGCGGCATGCCGCACCTGTTCTACTCGGTGCTGGCCAACCTCTCCGAGGCCCCCGACCGGCGGCTGCGCATGACCGATCTCGCCGAGACGCTGAAGATCACCCGCAGCCGGCTCACCTACGTGGTGACCCGGCTGGAGCGGGACGGCCTGGTGCGCCGGGAGAACTGCCGCTGGGACAAGCGCAGCTCGCTGGCCGTGCTGACGGACGAGGGGATGGCCGTCCTGGAGCGTACGGCACCCGGGCATGTCGAGACGGTCCGCAGCACCCTGTTCGACCGGCTCACCCCGGAGCAGGTGGGGCAGCTGGAGGAGATCTGCACGGGGATCGCGCGCGGGCTGCAGGGTGAGGACGACCAGTCCGGTGCCGAGGACGTCCCCTGGCGGCGCCGTTCGGGCTGCTCGTCGCCCCCGGCGTCCTCCTGAGCGGGCCGGGTCGCCGGGTCAGGACAATTGCTTTAACTTTTAAGCAGGAGTAGGGTCCATGCGAACCGCTGCTTCAAATCTGAAGCAACTGTCCGGGAGGACTCGCATGCCCGACATCCCCGCCGCCATCCCGCGCGCCCGCGTCCGGGTACCGCTGCGCTTCGCCGACGGCTACAGCACCGACGCCGAACTCGTCACCTTCCACGGCCTCACCGACGGCCGGGAACACCTCGCCGTCGTCCTCGGCGAACCCGGCCCGGTCCCCCTGGTGCGCCTGCACTCGGAGTGCCTGACCGGGGACGTCTTCGGCTCGGCCCGCTGTGACTGCGGACCGCAGCTGCGCGAGGCGGTCGAGCGCATCGCCGGCCGCGGCGGTGTCCTGCTCTACCTCCGCCAGGAGGGCCGGGGCATCGGCCTCTACAACAAGCTCGACGCGTACGCCCTCCAGGACGAGGGCCTCGACACCTACGCGGCGAACGCCGCCCTCGGTCTGCCGGAGGACGCCCGCGACTACACGGCCGCCGCCCAGATGCTCGGCGCCCTCGGCATCACCGAGCTGGACCTGCTCTCCAACAACCCCGACAAGGCCGAACAGCTCCGCTCGCTGGGGATCGCGGTACGGGACCGGGTGCCGACCGGTGTCTTCACCACCGCCCACAACGTCCGCTACCTGCGCGCGAAGGTGCTCCAGACCCAGCACACCCTGCCGCTGTCCGAACTGACCGGGCTGACCGAGTTGACGGCGGGCTAGTACCCCCGTCTCCGCTACCGGCGCCCTGAGCACGACCGACGCACCCGGACAGGGAGCCGGCGGGTCCAGAACTCCACGGGGTCCCGCAGCAGCGGGCACGTCATGCAGTGGCCGCCGCCGCGACCACGGCCCAGCTCCGCGCCGACGATCGTGACGACCTCGATCCCGGCTCGGCGCAGGCGAAGATCGCGAAGACGCTGAGGAAGCCGAGGACGGTGGCCTTGCCCACGTCGGAGCGGCGCCTGGGGTGCCGCGAGTAGACGCTCGCCCCCTCGACGCCGAGGAAGACGAAGACCGTGGCCAGCATGGTGCCGCGGACCTGGCTGAAGAGGGAACCGGCATAGTCCGCGCCGTGGAAGTTGGCCGCGAAGACGCCGGGCCTGAAGTACACCAGGGCCAGGACGACGAAGAACAGGATGGGCACGAGCTTCGCCACGGTGACGATCTTGTTGATCGCGGTGGCCTCCTTCACCCCGCGCCGGATCATCCAGAAGAACGCCCACAGCCCGGCCGAGGAGAGGACGACGGCCAGGGCGGTGTTCCCCTCGCCGAGGCCGGGCCAGACCGCGCCGATCGTCGACATGATCAGCACCCAGTACGTCACGTTGCCGACGCAGGCGCTGGCCCAGTAGCCGAACGCCGAGAAGAAGCCCATGTACTCGCCGAAGCCCGCCTTGGCGTGGGCGTACACACCGGCGTCGAGGTCCGGCCGGCGCACCTCGGACGAACATCACCACTTTGCTCCGGATCGCGGATTACCTCACCTCGTATCACCATGGTTCTGGTCTGTACCAGGACTGGCCCCGTGCCCGCATCACCGTGGAGGTCGCCGTGTCGGAACCCAACGTGCCCGGTCAGGACGCCGCGTCGTCCCGCACCGCACGCCCACGCCTGAGACCGGTCGTGTACGGCGTGGGCGCGGCGCTCACCGGTGTGCTCGCCGTCGCCTCGTGCGGCAACGGCAACGGCAACGGCAACGGCAGGGCCGGCACCTCCACCCCGACCGCGCCCGCCACGTCGAACTTCTCCGGCACCGTGCCGTCCGGCATGTCGTCCTGGGCGGAGTCGCAGAAGGCACAGGCCAGCGCCTCCGCCTCCGCCGCGGCCTCGTCGGCCTCCGCCCGCGCGGACGAGTTCGAGGCATCCGTGGCCGCGGACGCCGAACGCGCCCGCGCGGAGGCCCAGAAGCAGCTCGCCAAGGTGAAGGGGCGGGGCAACGCGACGAAGGACGTCTCCATGACGGGCGTGCCGCTGTCCCAGACCCACAACGTGCGCGCTCTCCTCGTCACGATGACCAACCGCACCGACAAGCCCGCGTCGTTCGCGGTCCAGGTGAACTTCAGCGACTCGCACGGCAAGGTCGTGGAGACCGTCGTCGTGGGGTCGCAGGACGTCAAGCCGGGGCAGAAGGCGGAGCGCTACGCCATCAGTCACAAGCCCCCCGAGCCGCATCTGACCGCCGAACTGGCCAAGGCGCAGCGGTACTGACAGCGGAGGGGCCCGCGCAGGCGTACCGGCGACAGCGGCCCCCGAGAACGCGACAGCGCCCGGGCCGGCCGAAGCCGTCCCGGGCGCTGTGCCGCCGGCCGGAGGGGGTGACCCCGGGCCCGCGGGCGGTAGGCCGTGTGGGACTCGAACCCACAACCAAGGGATTAAAAGTCCCCTGCTCTGCCAATTGAGCTAACGGCCCGTGCGATGTTGCCTGTCCGAGCATAGCCGGACGAGGCCGCGTCGCCGATCGGGTATCGGGGACACGGCCACGTCGGATGACGCCGGTGTGGGGGGATGGTTACTTTTCGGCCGGGATGGGAGCCGGGGCGGGGCGGCGGTTGAGGAACCAGTGGCGGGCCGAGGCCAGCCACCAGGTCGCCGCGAAGCCGAGGACGACCAGGACGGCGACCGGGGCGTAGTTGAACGTCTTCCAGGTGACCGGGGAGACCTGCGGCAGCATGAACAGGACGGTGATCGCCAGCACCCAGGTCACCGAGATCACTCCGATGGGACGGGACCAGCGGCCCAGGTGCCAGGGACCGGGGCTGAACGCGGTGCCCTTGCGGACGCGGAGGAAGGTCGGGATGACGTACGCGATGTACAGGCCGATCACCGCGATGGACGTCACCGCCGCGTAGGCCGTCGTGTTGATCAGGTACGGCAGGCCCAGGGCAAGGGCGCCGAGCGCGGCCAGCCACACCGCCGCCACCGGGGTCCGGGTGCGCGGGCTGACCGTGTGCCAGACGTGGGAGAAGGGCAGCGCGCCGTCGCGCGAAAAGGCGTAGATCATGCGGCTGTTGGCGGTGACCGAGGCCATGCCGCAGAAGAGCTGGGCACCGATCACCACCAGCAGCAGGAGCTTGCCGGCCGTGGCGCCGAGGGCGTCCAGGAGGATCTGGGCGGGCGGCGCGCCGGTGGGGGACGTGAGGGCCCCGTCGTACGACTGGATCGCGAACGTGAAGCCCAGCAGGAGGACGAAGCCCGCGATCCACGACGTCCAGATGGAGCGGACGATGCCCTTCGGGCCCGCGGTGGCCGCGTCGTGGGTCTCCTCGGTCATGTGGGCGGAGGCGTCGTAGCCGGTGAAGGTGTACTGGGCCATCAGGAGACCCAGCAGCACCACGTACGGGGTACTGCCCCAGCCCGTCTCGTTGACGAAGTGCGTGAAGACGAAGGACGCCGACTGGTGGTGGTCCGGGACGAGCGCCAGCGCGCCGACGATCACCGCGACGCCGAGGACGTGCCACCACACGCTCACGCTGTTCAGGAACGCGACGATCCGGACGCCGAAGGTGTTCAGCAGTCCGTGCAGGAGGAGGATCGCCGCGAACAGCAGCACCGTGCGGCCGGGGGTCACCCGGAAGTCGAACTGGAGGTTCAGCCAGGCGCCGAGGAAGGAGGCCGCGCCGAAGTCGATGCCGGCGGTCACCGCCACCTGGCCCAGCACGTTGAACCAGCCCGTGAACCATGCCCAGGCCGCAGCCGAACGCGGGGGCGCCAGGCGGTGCGCCCAGAAGTACAGGCCCGCCGAGGTCGGGTAGGCCGAGCAGATCTCGGCCATCGACAGCCCCACGAACAGCGTCATCAGACCCACGGCCACCCAGCCCCAGGTGATCACCGCGGGACCGCCGGTGGTCATGCCGAAGAGGTACAGGGTCAGGCAGCCGGACAGTACCGAGATGATCGTGAAGGAGACTGCGTAGTTCGAGAACGCCGACATGCGGCGGGCGAGGACCTGGGTGTAGCCGAGCTGGGCCAGCCGTTCCTCGTCCGACAGGCCACCGGCGCTCACGTCATCTGTCATGCCCCCAGCAATTCCCTCCCTGGGAGCGTGACATGCGTCACTCGGTGACCGGAAATCGATGGCCCGGGTACGCGCGAGGGCCCGTACGAACGGTGTCGTACGGGCCCTCGCCCCGTCTCACTCGGCGTCAGTCACCGGCGTGCCGGCCGACGCGGTGTCGGCCGATGGCGTGTCAGCCGTTGCGCTTCCAGCGCGGCTTGTCCTCGCGGCGGCCGAAGGAGCCGGTGCCGCGGTGGTCGTCACGACGGCCGTAGGGGCGGTCGTGGCCCGCGGAGCGGAAGCCCGGGCGGTCGTCGCGGCGGTCACGGTTGAACGGACGGTCGCTGCCCCGGTGGCCACCGCGCTCGTCCCGGCGGAAGCCGCCCCGGTCGTCACGGCGGTCGAAGGAACGGCCACCCCGGTCACGGTCGAACGGACGGCGCTCGCCCCGGTCGTCACGACGCTCGAAGGAACGGCCACCCCGGTCGTCCCGGCGGTCGTCGCGGCGCTCGAAGCCACGGCCACCACGGTCGTCCCGGCGGTCGTCACGACGCTCGAAACCACGGTCACGGTCACGGTCGCGGTCGAAGGGACGGCGGTCGTCGCGGCGCTCGAAGCCACGGCCACCCCGGTCGTCCCGACGGTCGTCACGACGCTCGAAACCACGGTCACGGTCACGGTCACGGTCGAACGGACGGCGCTCGCCCCGGTCCTCGCGACGCTCGAAGGAACGGCCACCCCGGTCGTCCCGGCGGTCGTCACGACGCTCGAAGCCACGGTCACGGTCGAAGCCGCGCCGCTCCCGGCGCTCGTACGGCGCCGAAGCCGCCGGACGCTCCTCGCGCTCGGTCTCGCGCTCCGCGGGCTCCTCGGCCACGGCGAGCTGTTCCGCCGCCGTCGCCTGGGCCTCGGCCACCGCCGCCTCCGGGTCGTCGCCGCGCTCGCGGGCGACCCGGGCGACCAGCCGGTCGGCCTCCTCGCGCAGCTCGGTCGCGCGGCGCTGGGCGCGCTCCAGCTGCTTGGTGAGCTGGGTGACCTCGCGCTCGGCCTGCTGCGCGGCGTTGGCGGCGGACTCGGCCTGGACCTCGGTCATGGAGCGGGCGCCGGTGATCTCGGCGACCTCCGGGTCGAAGGCGGCGCCGCCCTGGATGATGTGGCGGGCCGCGTCGACGCCGGCGTCCTCCATCAGGCGGAAGATCTGGCGCCGCTGGTGCGGGAGGGAGAGCGACACGACCGTGCCGGTGCGGCCGGCACGGGCGGTACGGCCCGCGCGGTGCAGGTAGTCCTTGTGGTCGCCGGCCGGGTCCACGTTGAGGACCAGGTCGATGCCGTCGACGTGGATGCCGCGCGCGGCGACGTCGGTGGCGACCAGGACGTTGACGTAGCCGTCCTTGAAGTCGGCCAGGGTGCGGGTACGGGCTCCCTGGGTCATGCCGCCGTGCAGCGCGTCGGCCTTCACGCCGGCCTCGCGGAGCTGCTCGGCGACGCGGTCGGCGCCCAGCTGGGTGCGGACGAAGATGATCGTGCGGCCCTTGCGGGAGGCGATCGCGGCGGTGACCGGCGCCTTGTCCTTGGGCTTCACGATGAGGATGTGGTGCGACATGGTCGTCACCGCGCCCTGGGCCGCGTCCACCTCGTGCAGGACGGGCTCGTTCAGGTAGCGGTCGACGAGGGTCTTGATCTCGTTCTCCATCGTGGCGGAGAAGAGCATGCGCTGGCCGCCGGCCGGGACCTGGTCGAGCAGCTCGGTGACCTCGGGCAGGAAGCCCAGGTCGGACATCTGGTCGGCCTCGTCCAGGACGGCGATCTGCACGTCCTCCAGGGAGCAGGCGCCCCGGTTGATGATGTCGCGCAGCCGGCCCGGGGTGGCGACGAGGATGTCGACACCGCGCTCCAGGGCGTAGATCTGATTGCCCATGGAGGTGCCGCCGCAGACGACCTTCATCTTCAGGCCGAGGACGTCACCGTACGGCTGGAGGGCGTCGGCGACCTGCATGGCCAGCTCGCGGGTCGGGGTGAGGATGACCGCGCGGGGCTTGTGCTTCTGGGTACGGCCGCCGGCCAGCTGGGCCAGGGTCGGCAGACCGAAGGAGAGGGTCTTGCCGGAGCCGGTGCGGCCACGGCCGAGGATGTCCTTGCCGGCCAGGGCGTCCGGGATGGTCGCGGCCTGGATCGGGAAGGGGGTCGTCACGCCGTTCTGTGCGAGCTTGCGCACGATGCCCTCGGGGAGGCCGAGGTCGGCGAAGGTGGTCTGGGGGGTGTCAGCGGCCTCGGGGGCCTCGGTGACCTCGGTCGTCTCGTCGACGAGTGCGTTCTCGATCTCGGTGGTGTTCTCGATCTCGATCTCGTTCTCGGACACGACGATCTGGTCAGTGCTGGACACGGACATGCGAATGCGAAACCTTCCGGAGTCTCTTCGGCACGCGCCCGTCAACTCCGTGAATCGCTCACGACCGCCTCAATGCGGTCCGCCACGGCAAAGGAGAGTACGCGCCACACGGCGCGCTCTGTGGTGGCGCCGGGCAAATGGGATCAAACGATCTACCACCATACGCACCTACCACCCCCGAAGGCAAACCGAGCCGCAGAGGCGCAGCTCACACCCGATTTCCCGCCGCACCAGCCCCCGGCCACGGTGACGGAAGGCAGTGGTACCGGCCCCACCGCGCGCACGCCTCTACGCCGGCACGCCCGCCGCCGGCGCCGGCTCCCGCTGGACCAGCTGCGGGCTGGTCTCCTCATGGGCCGACGAGGACGGCTCGGCCGACGGAGGCTCGGTGACGGGCGGCGGCGGGGTGGAGGCCGGTGGCTCGGGCGGGGCGGAGGTCACGGGCGGCGTCGGCGGCGCGTCCGTCGGCTCCGGCTCACCGGGCTCGTCGGTCCTGCCCGGCTCGGCCGGTGCGTGGGAGGCGCTGCGCGCGGCGGACGGGGTGGCCGACGCCGAGCCCTTCTTCCCCCGCTTCGCCTTGCCGCCGTGTCCGTGCTTGCCGTCACCGGCGGCCCCACCGCCTTCCCCGGCGAAGCCGCCCGCGCCGGCCACCGGACCGCCGTCGGGCACCTCGCCGCCGCGCTGCCCCGCCGAGTGGGAGGGCCGGGCCCGGCCGGCGTCGTCGCCCACGCTCACGCAGCCGGCGGCGGCCGTGACGGCCAGTACCGCGGCGGCGAGACGGACGGGTACGTACAAGGGGCGCACTGCGGCCACCTCCGGGGGCAAGGAAAGAAGTCAACCTCCCCAACTCCCGCCGCCCACAAGAGGACACGCGCCCCGCCCGCATCGCCCCCCAGCGCCCACGCGGTCCCCCAGCACACAGCCCCACACCCGGCCGCACGACTCGATCCCCACCGGCACACGGGAACCCACCCACCCGCACGGTCACCGGCACCCAGCCCACGGGCCCCCGCCCGGCCCTGCCCTCATCGGCGTCCAGCACGCGCGAACCGGGCCCCCGGGCGCCCCGCGCTCAGCCGTAGCCGAGGGCGTGGAGTCGGGCGTCGTCGATCCCGAAGTGGTGGGCGATCTCGTGGACCACGGTGACCTCGGTCTCCGCGACGACGTCCTCGCGGCTGTCGCACATCCTGAGCGTGGGCCCGCGGTAGATGGTGATCCGGTCCGGCAGGACACCGGCGTACCACTCGCCCCGCTCGGTGAGCGGGGTGCCCTCGTACAGCCCTAGCAGCTCGGGGTCGTCGGCGGGCGGCTCGTCCTCCACGAACACGGCCACGTTGTCCATGAGCCGCGTCAGCTCCGGCGGAATCCGGTCGAGCGCCTCGGCGACCAGTTCCTCGAACTCCTCGCGCGTCATCTCCAGCACAGGGTCATTGTCCGGGATCACCGCCGCATATCCACCAGGGGACGTGGGCATACGGCACCAATGGCCCGCGTCCCCGTCGCAGCCCTGAGCACCATGCTGAACCGGACCCCGAACCGCCCACGCCCCACCCGCCCCCGCTCACACCCCTCCCTGGAACTCGCCGACCGCCCCAACCCCTGGCTGCGCGCCCTGGGACTCGGCACGGTCGTCCTCGTCGGGGCCTGGCTGGGCCTGCTGATCGTCGGCAACGTGCGGGCCCCGGTCGGCCCGATGGACACGACGATGGCGCTGCGCCCCTCCCTCAGCGGCGGCACGAAGATCAACGTCTCTCCGCTGGGCTCGCTCAGCCTGGACAGCCACGTGGCGCCGGTCCGCCTGGACGTGAACGTCGACCAGTTGGACCCGCTCCGCTCGCAGGCGCTGGTCGACCACCCCGAGCGGCTCTCCGGCCTCCAGGACGAGGTCACCCGGGACGTCGAGCACGGCACGCTGGACCTGGCCGTGCGCTCCTGCGTCGCCGTGGTCTCCGGGGCCACGGCCCTCGGCCTCGCCGTGTACCGCCGCCCGCGCCGGGCCGTGGCCGCCGGCGGACTGGCCCTGGCCCTGCTGGCCGCCTCGGGTGCGTCGGCGTACGCCACCTGGAACCCGAAGTCCGTCCTGGAGCCGCGGTTCTCCGGACTGCTCAGCTCGGCGCCGTCCGTGGTCGGCAACGCCCGCAGCATCGTCACGGAGTTCGACGTCTACCAGAAGGAGCTGGCACGCCTGGTGACGAACGTGACGAAGCTCTACGACGTCACCTCCACCCTCCCCGCCTACCGGCCGGACCCCTCGACCATCCGCGTCCTGCACGTGTCGGACATCCACCTCAACCCGGCGAGCTGGAAGATCATCGGCTCGCTGGTGGAGCAGTACAAGGTGGACGTGATCGTCGACTCCGGCGACACGATGGACCACGGCACGGCGGCGGAGAACGGCTTCCTGGACCCGATCCGGGACCTGGGCGCGCCGTACGTCTGGGTGCGCGGCAACCATGACTCGCGGACGACCCAGCGCTACCTGGAGCGCATGAAGAACGTGCACGTCCTGGACGACGGGCGGGCGGAGACGGTGGCGGGCCTGCGGTTCGCGGGCATGGGTGATCCGCAGTTCACCCCCGACCGCTCGACGGCTCCCGGCAGCGCCGCGTCCGAGCAGCTGGCGGGCGACCGGCTGGCCAGTGCCCTGCGCGATCAGCGGACGGCCGGCACCCCGGTGGACGTGGCGGTCGCGCACGAGCCGTCCGCCGCCCGGGAGACGGACGGCACGGTGCCGCTGGTGCTCTGCGGGCATCTGCACCACGAGGGGACGGAGCTGCTGCGGTACGGCACCCGGCTGCGCATGGAGGGCTCGACCGGCGGCAGCGGGCTGCGGGCCGTGGAGCGCAAGTACCCGGCTCCGATCGAGGCCTCGATCCTCTACTTCGATCGGGACAGCCGCAGGCTCCAGGCCTGGGACGCGATCGAGCTGGGCGGCCTGGGACTCACGACTGCCGAGGTCAGCCGTCATCTGGCGGACGAGAACCAACCCGGCGCCACCGGTACCTCGCGCTCCCCTTCACCGACCGCTCCCAGCACCTCGCCGTAAACCGTTTTGGCGATACCCCTCGCCATCCCATATGCTTCTCACGTCCCCGACGCGCTGAGAAGCGCCCAGGCGGGCCGATAGCCCTCATCGTCTAGCGGCCTAGGACGCCGCCCTTTCAAGGCGGTAGCACGGGTTCGAATCCCGTTGGGGGCACGCAATACCGTGTGCGACACTGTTGCACACACGCTTGGTCCTGTGGAGCAGTTTGGAGTGCTCGCCACCCTGTCAAGGTGGAGGCCGCGGGTTCAAATCCCGTCAGGACCGCTGGTGTTTCACGTGAAACACCGTGGCTGGGTAGCTCAGTTGGTACGAGCGTCCGCCTGAAAAGCGGAAGGTCGCCGGTTCGACCCCGGCCCCAGCCACCGCCGCCCTCACCAGGGCGTAAGCCCCTCTCTGGCGCTAGCAGAGAGGGGCTTTTGCATGGAGGATCCAGGTCGCTTGGCACCGGTCCCGGTCGGCGCTACGTTCGGCGCTGATCGCGTGTGGTGCGCAGGGGGCGGGGGAGACATGGGCCGGGACCAGGGCAGAGCCATGCAGGACACCGAGCTGGAGAAGGACCGGGCCCGGTACGGGCTGCTCGCGGTCGTCGTCAGCAACCTGGCGATCGCCGCGGTCGCCGTCTTCGGTGTGTGGCAGCTCGACGGGGACAAAGCGGTGATCGTGGGCATCCTCACCGCCGCGTTCACCGCCGTCAGCAGCACGACCACCGCCTACCTGGGCATCAAGGCCGTCTCCAACACCGCGAAGTCGCTCGCCCTCGGGGAGGGTCAGGCCCGTCGGCGCACCGAGGCCACCCCGCCGGCCCCGTCCGCCCAGCGCGCTCCCTAGGCCGCGTGGGCCGGCCGGCGCGGTCTGCCGCCCGGATGGCGGTGCCGCCAGGTCAGGAAGACCGCGCAGGAGACGAGCGCCCAGCCCGCCAGCACCAGGAACGGGAACACGTGCTGGTTGCCACGGAAGTACACCGCCGTGTGCTGGGCGTTCACCGAGGCACCGGGCGGCAGCCAACGGCCGATCGTCCCCAGCACGGACGGCAGCAGGGGCCAGGAGACGGCACCGCCGGACGACGGGTTGCCCAGCAGCACCATCAGCCCCCACGTCGGCAGCATGGCCCAGCGTCCGACCAGGGTGTTGAACATCGTGAACACCATGCCCGAGGTGAACATGGTGAAGGCGAGGATCGCCCAGGACTCCACGAACGGCAGCCGGAGCGCCCCCAGCAGCCAGTCCACCACCGCTGCGATCGAGAATCCGCCGAGCAGGGCGTAGGCGACGGTGAAGGAGATGCGTTCCAGCGGGTTCAACTCCGACGCGTGCACGCTGAGCTGGATGGCCCCGACGAAGCCGATGATCACGGCGGCCAGGGAGATGTAGAAGATGGCCAGTCCTCTCGGGTCGCCCTTCTGCAACGGCTTCAGGTCGTGAAGCACCACGGTGATGCCGGTGGCCTTGCCGACCTTCAGCGCCGCCTCGCCCAGCACCTGCGCCACTGTCGCCCCGGACGCCCCCGACACGTCGAGGGAGATCGTCCGGCCACCGGCGGGCGCGTCGACCACCGCGAAGACCTTCTGCTGGTCCACCGCCCGTACCGCGTCCTCCCGGTTGTCGTACGCCCGCAGCTTCATGGAGGCGCCGAGCGCCTTCTCCATGCCGACGACGAACCGCCGGGCCGCGGGCTGGTCGTAGGCGCCGGTCACCGCCGTGGGGATGCTGTGCGGGGTCGGGTTCGCCATGGCGTACGTGTAGGACCCGGCGAAGAAGCCGGCCGCGACGGCGATGATCAACAGGAGGACGGTGGCGGGGAGGAAGGGGGATGCCTTGAACGCCGCCCAGCGCTCCGCGGGGGTCGGGGGGCGGCCGTGGTCTCCATGAGGGGAATCAGGCATATCGACCACGCTAGGTCATGCCGTGACATCGCGCCCCGGTCAAATCGTTCGCTTGTTTTTCGCCCCAGGTGAGATCCTGGATCCCGTATGTCTACGCATCCCGCCCCCGCCCTCGGCACCCTCGCACCCCGTCTGACCGAGCTGTCGCTGCGCGACGCGCACCGGCTCGGGCGGCGGCTGGAGGGCGCACGCAAGATCCGTAAGCCGGAGGCCCGCGCCACCGTCCTCGCCGAGATCGACGGCGAGATCGGCAAGGCCGAGGCCCGGATGGCCGAGCGGCGCTCGCGCGTGCCGGCCGTCACCTACCCCGAACAGCTGCCGGTCAGCCAGAAGAAGGACGAGATCGCGGCCGCCATCCGCGATCACCAGGTCGTCATCGTGGCCGGTGAGACCGGTTCCGGGAAGACCACCCAGATCCCGAAGATCTGTCTGGAGCTGGGCCGGGGCGTGCGCGGCATGATCGGGCACACCCAGCCCCGCAGGATCGCCGCCCGGACCGTCGCCGAGCGGGTCGCGGAGGAGCTGAGGACGCCCCTCGGCGAGTCCGTCGGCTGGAAGGTGCGGTTCACCGACCAGGTGAACCCGGACGCCACCTTCATCAAGCTGATGACGGACGGCATCCTGCTCGCCGAGATCCAGACCGACCGCGAGCTGCGCGCCTACGACACGATCATCATCGACGAGGCCCACGAGCGGTCGCTCAACATCGACTTCCTGCTGGGCTACCTCGCCCAGCTGCTGCCGAAGCGGCCCGACCTGAAGGTCGTCATCACCTCGGCGACCATCGACCCGGAGCGCTTCTCCCGGCACTTCGGCGACGCCCCCATCATCGAGGTCAGCGGGCGGACGTACCCCGTGGAGGTGCGCTACCGGCCGCTCCTCGAAGAGGAGTCGGACGACGCCGACCGGGACCAGATCACCGCCATCTGCGACGCCGTGGAGGAACTCCAGGCCGAGGGCCCGGGCGACATCCTCGTCTTCCTCTCCGGCGAACGGGAGATCCGCGACACCGCGGACGCGCTGGAGAAGAAGAAGTACCGCTTCACCGAGGTGCTCCCCCTCTACGCCCGGCTCTCGCACGCCGAGCAGCACCGGGTCTTCCAGCCGCACACCGGGCGCAGGATCGTTCTGGCGACCAACGTCGCCGAGACCTCCCTGACCGTGCCGGGCATCAAGTACGTCATCGACCCCGGCTTCGCCCGGATCAGCCGCTACAGCCACCGCACCAAGGTCCAGCGGCTGCCCATCGAGCCGATCAGCCAGGCCAGCGCCAACCAGCGCAAGGGCCGCTGCGGCCGTACGTCCGACGGCATCTGCATCCGCCTGTACTCCGAGGACGACTTCGTCGCCCGCCCGGAGTTCACGGACGCCGAGATCCTGCGGACGAACCTGGCCTCCGTCATCCTCCAGATGACCGCGGCCGGTCTCGGCGACATCGAGAAGTTCCCCTTCATCGACCCGCCGGACCACCGCAACATTCGCGACGGCGTGCAGCTCCTCCAGGAGCTGGGCGCGCTGGACCCGGCGCAGAAGGACCCCCGCAAGCGGCTCACGGACACCGGTCGCAAGCTGGCCCAGCTACCCGTCGACCCCCGTCTGGCCCGGATGGTCCTGGAGGCCGACAAGAACGGCTGCGTCCGTGAGGTCATGGTCATCGCCGCCGCGCTGTCCATCCAGGACCCGCGCGAGCGCCCGGCCGAGAAGCAGACCCAGGCCGACCAGCAGCACGCCCGCTTCAAGGACGAGACCAGCGACTTCCTCGCCTATCTGAACCTGTGGCGGTACGTCCGCGAGCAGCAGCGTGAGCGCGGCTCGTCGTCCTTCCGCCGGATGTGCAAGCAGGAGTACCTGAACTTCCTGCGCATTCGCGAATGGCAGGACATCTACACCCAGCTGCGCACGGTCGCCAAGCAGATGGGCATCCACCTCAACGAGGACGACGCCCCGGCCGACCGCGTCCATGTCTCCCTCCTCGCCGGCCTCCTCTCCCACATCGGGATGAAGGACGTGAAGGACGGCAACAAGAACGAGTACCTGGGCGCCCGCAACGCCAAGTTCGCGATCTTCCCGGGCTCCGCGCTGTTCCGGAAGCAGCCGAAGTTCGTGATGTCGGCCGAGCTGGTCGAGACGAGCCGGCTCTGGGCGCGGGTCAACGCCAAGATCGAGCCGGAGTGGGTCGAGCCGCTGGCCGGGCACCTGCTCAAGCGGACGTACAGCGAACCGCACTGGGAGAAGGACCAGGCGGCCGTGATGGCGTACGAGAAGGTCACGCTGTACGGCGTCCCGATCGTCGCCCAGCGGAAGGTGAACTACGGCCGGATCGACCCGGAGGTCTCCCGCGAGCTGTTCATCCGCAACGCGCTCGTGGAGGGCGACTGGCGCACCCACCACAAGTTCTTCGCCGACAACCGCAAGCTGCTCAGCGAGGTCGAGGAGCTGGAGCACCGCGCCCGGCGCCGGGACATCGTGGTCGACGACGACACGCTCTTCGACTTCTACGACCAGCGGGTGCCCGAACACGTCGTCTCCGGCGCCCACTTCGACTCCTGGTGGAAGCGGAAGCGGCACGAGCAGCCGGACTTCCTCGACTTCGAGCGGGAGATGCTCATCCGGGAGTCGGCGGAGGCGGTCACCAAGGCCGACTATCCCGACACCTGGCGGCAGGGGCAGCTCAAGTTCCGGGTGACGTACCAGTTCGAGCCGGGCGCGGACGCCGACGGTGTGACGGTCCACATCCCGCTCCAGGTCCTCAACCAGGTCACGGACGAGGGCTTCGACTGGCAGATCCCGGGCCTGCGCGAGGAGGTGGTGACGGAGCTGATCCGCTCCCTGCCGAAGCCGGTCCGCCGCAACTACGTACCGGCGCCGAACTACGCCAAGGCGTTCCTGGAGAAGGCGGTGCCCCTCCAGGAGCCGCTGACCGTCACGATGGCGCGCGAGCTGAAGCGGATGGTCGGCGTTCCGTTCGAGGCGGACGACTTCGACTGGGCCAAGGTCCCCGACCACCTCAAGATCACCTTCCGGATCGTCGACGAGCGGCGCCGGAAGCTGGCCGAGGACAAGGACCTTCAGGCGTTGAAGCTCCGGCTGAAGCCGAAGGCGCGCAAGGCCCTGTCGCAGGCCGCGGCGGCGACCGCGTCCCGCGAGGGCGGGGAGTCCCTGGAGCGCAAGGGCCTGACGGACTGGACGATCGGCACCCTCACCCGCGTCTTCGAGACACGCCGGGCCGGCCAGCCGGTCAAGGCGTACCCGGCGCTGGTGGACGACGGCGACACGGTCTCCGTCCGCCTCTTCGACACGGAAGAGGAGCAGGCGGAGGCCATGTGGAAGGGCACCCGCCGCCTCATCCTGCGCAACATCCCGGTGAATCCCGCGAAGTTCGCGTCCGAGAAGCTGACGAACGCCCAGAAGCTCGCCCTGTCGGCCAATCCGCACGGCTCGATCCAGGCCCTGTTCGACGACTGCGCGATGGCCGCGGCGGACAAGCTGATCGGGGACTTCGGCGGGCCGGCGTGGGACGAGGAGTCGTACCGGAAGCTGTACGACAAGGTGCGCGCGGAGATCGTGGACACCACGGTCCGTGCGGTCGCCCAGGTGCAGCAGGTCCTCGCCGCCTGGCAGGCCTGTGAGCGCCGCCTGAAGGCCGTCGGCAGCCCCGCGCTGCTCGCGAACCTGACGGACGTCCGCAAGCAGCTGGACGCCCTCGTGAAGCCCGGTTTCGTCACCTGGGCGGGCATACGGCGCCTGCCGGACCTGATGCGCTACCTGGTGGCCGCGGACCGGCGCCTGCAGCAGATGCCGACGAACGTCCAGCGGGACACGACCCGTATGGAGAAGGTCCACGAGATGCAGGACGAGTACGCCTGGCTCCTGGAGCAGCTCCCCAAGGGCCGCCCGGTGCCGTCCGCCGTCCTGGACATCCGCTGGATGCTGGAGGAGCTGCGGGTCAGCTACTTCGCCCACGCGCTCGGCACCGCGTACCCCGTCTCCGACAAGCGGATCATCAAGGCGATCGACGCGGCCGTACCGTAACCGCTCCCGCACGGAGGGTGAGTTCGACCAGGACCCTCACCCTCCTGTACAGTCTCTTCTCGCAGCGCAACGTAAGAAAAAGCGCCGCGAAACAAGGTCCTGTGGAGCAGTTTGGAGTGCTCGCCACCCTGTCAAGGTGGAGGCCGCGGGTTCAAATCCCGTCAGGACCGCACAGAGCTAGAGGCCCGCATCCCACAAGGGACAGCGGGCCTCAGTCGTACCCCCTCCGGCCGGACCACCACAGAGGCCGCGCCCGCGGCGGAGCCGCAATCCAACACAGCAAATCCCGTCAGGACCGCACAGACATCGAGGCCCGCATCCCACAAGGGACAGCGGGCCTCTGGCATGTCTCCGATCCGGGGAGATCAGCCCGTCCGGCGTTTGAGGACGAAGCCCGGCAGGGCCGATGAGGGGCCAGGGGCGCGGCCCCCAGGGGCACCCCCGGCACCGGCACCCGGCACCCAACCCGCCGATCCGGGGAGATCAGCCCGTCCGGCGTTTGAGGACGAAGCCCGGCAGGGCCGATGGGGGGCCGGGGGTGCGGCCCCCAGGGGCGGCACCGGCACCCGGCACCCAACCCGGCGGAGCCCCCGTCGTCTTGACGGCGTCACATTCCCTCGGTACTCAGGGAGCAGGGCTCGTTCCCTCTGTGCGGCCCCCGGAGGTGGCGTATGGCGGCGTCGGTCAGGCACGAGACGCGGGCGCTTCTGAGGGCGCATCTGTCGGCCGCCTCCTCCTACCGGCACCTCACCCGCCACTGTCCCATCTGCCACCACCTGCTGCGGCTGGCGATGGACGCCGCCCCGCAGGCCCAGGAGGCCGAGCAGGAGACCCCCGAGGACGGCGAGGCCACTCGTCGCGCCTGACCTCCGCCGGCCCCAACCTCCGTACGGGCGTGGGAGTCTGAGGCACCGCAGCCCACCCGGAGGCTCCTCTAACCCACAGGAGCCGCAGGCAACAAGCATCCGGGCGTGTGACGGGAGTCACCGCATGAGTTTTTGAAACGGCGGTACTTACCCCCTTCATACAACGGGTCAATTTAATATGTGCAATTGCACCACCCGCAGGGGCCGCCCACAGCCGTTCCCACACCCCTCCCCAGACTCCGACAAGGACGCTCACAAGCGCCGCGCGACACCCCCGACCTGCGCACAAAAAGATCGCGCTGGACCCGGCGGAGTCCAGCGCGATCGACGACGCACCCTGTGTCGCTTGCCTACAACGTTCTCTTCGGCCTGGGCGAGGGGCCTGTTGGGGCAGGTCCCGCGTCGCTTGGAGCTAGGGTTTCGAGCGCCTCGGCCAGTTGGGGGAACCGACCGTCTTGCCCGGTTATTGAGTTGTTCAGGCCTCGCTGCGCTGCTGCGGGATGCCCGCGAGCAGGGCGCGGACCTCGGCCTCGCGGTAGCGGCGGTGCCCGCCGAGCGTACGGATGGACGTGAGCTTGCCGGCCTTCGCCCACCGCGTGACCGTCTTGGGGTCGACACGGAACATGGTGGCGACCTCAGCCGGGGTCAGCAGCGGCTCGGCATCAGGGGTGCGAGCGGTCATGAGCGGCCTCCTCGGGAGAACCGAACCTTCTCGGTTCTTTCCTCTAAATTCTGCACCTTGACCCGCGTTGCCCGAAATGGCGGACGCGAGTCGAGTCGGTTATAGGACGAACGGCTTGTCCTCGGCACTACAACTACACCATCTGTCCAGCCGCGTCGGCCAAACCGATGGAATTGCCCTCCCAGGTGTTCATCAGCGACGGAAGCCGATGGACCATGCCATAGCGGACAGTCACGCCACTGTGACGATCAGTCACAGTGGCGTGCAGGAGTCACCAGACCCCCCAAAGCGTGCAATGCTGAGAATCCGCCCATCATGGAGCATAGTTGGACGGATGGAGCCCTCCCCGGACTCCTTGTCCTATTTTGGCACGAGGGGTGCCAAGAGGCGCAAGAGCCGGGTAAGTGCCGTCCATCACCCTTGAGACATACGTCCGGATCGGGGCCAACGCCCCGTCAGGTAGTCCAGCGAGTAGAACGTACGTCCTGTGTCACCGATTTGACCGTGACGCACATCACTCAGTTCGCGGAGCGCCGGTCCCGTACCGCCCGCCACCGCTCCACCAGCCGCCCGTACGCCTCCCCGGCGGCCGCCCCGTCGCCCCGGCGCAGCGCCTCGATCCCGGCCGCCACGTCCGCCGCCGAGTGGTCGCCCTCCAGCTCGCCGGCCGGCAGCACATGCACCAGGCCGCCGTAGTCCAGCTCCACCAGCGAGCGCGGGTGGAACTCCTCCAGCCAGCGGCCGACGTCCACGAGACCGTCGATCAGCGGGCCCTCCTCGACGGTGTCCTTCAGCGTCCGCAGCGCCCTCGCCACCCGGCGCCGGGCCTGCACCATCGGCGTGCGGTAGCGCAGCACCGGGGGCACGTCCGCGGTCCCCTTGTCGTACCGCCGCTCCTCGTCCGAGACCAGCACGAACCAGTTCAGCGGCACCTGCCAGGTCGCCGTGCGGATCCACGGGCGGGCGTCGGGGTTGCGGGCGAGCCAGCGCTCGTAGTCCTGGGCGGCCTGCCGGCGCACCACCGGCGGCAGCACCGCGTCCAGCACCGGCGGCGGCAGCTCCTCGGGCAGCTCCTCCAGGGCCTGCCAGCCGCGCAGCCGGGTCCGCCAGGGGCACACGCACACCACCCCGTCGACCTCCAGCACGAAGGCGTCGCCGCTCTCGTGCACCGGCACCGCGATCGGCGGGATGGGCAGCAGGTCGGCCAGGGAGCGACGCAGCTCGTCCTGGTACGAGGGGCGGTCGGGGCGGCGGGCGTAGCGCGCCCAGTGACCGCGCTCCGGCTCCGGGAAGGCGCCCAGCGGCTCGTACACGCGCAGGTACGCGGCATAGGGGACGACCACGGAGGACACCTTCGGCACGCCTGCTCCCTCCCCATCGGACCCGGCTCGAAACCACTGCAAATCGTGCCACGCTCATACGTGCACAGCGGGCTCCGGAGAGTGATCCTGAACACTGCGCGGATGGTGCGGGAACCGAGGCTCTACGCTCATGCCACGGTTCCCCGCCACCCGTACGGGGACCGAACCCCACTCGCCGCTAGTACACAGGAGTCACCACAGTGACCGACGTAACCGGCGCGCCTGCTGATGTCCTGCACGCCCTGTTCCACTCGGACCAGGGCGGCCATGAGCAGGTCGTGCTCTGCCAGGACCGCGCCAGCGGTCTCAAGGCCGTGATCGCCATCCACTCCACCGCCCTGGGCCCCGCCCTCGGCGGCACGCGCTTCTACCCGTACGCGACCGAGGCGGAGGCCGTCGCCGACGCCCTCAACCTCGCGCGCGGCATGTCGTACAAGAACGCCATGGCCGGGCTGGACCACGGCGGCGGCAAGGCCGTGATCATCGGCGACCCGGAGCGTGACAAGACCGAGGAGCTGCTCCTCGCCTACGGCCGCATGGTCGCCTCCCTCGGCGGCCGCTACGTCACCGCGTGCGACGTCGGCACGTACGTCGCCGACATGGACGTGGTGGCCCGCGAGTGCCGCTGGACCACCGGCCGCTCCCCCGAGAACGGCGGCGCCGGCGACTCCTCCGTGCTCACCGCCTTCGGCGTCTACCAGGGCATGCGCGCCTCCGCCCAGCACCTGTGGGGCGACCCCTCGCTGCGCGGCCGCAAGGTCGGCATCGCCGGTGTCGGCAAGGTCGGCCGCCACCTGGTGAAGCACCTGCGGGACGAGGGCGCGGAGGTCGTGATCACGGACGTGCGCGTGGACGCCGTCCAGCGGATCCTGGAGCAGTACCCCGTGGGGGTGACGGCCGTCGCCACCACCGAGGAGCTGATCCGGGTCGACGGACTCGACATCTACGCCCCCTGCGCCCTCGGCGGCGCCCTGAACGACGACAGCGTCCCGGTGCTCACCGCCAGGGTGGTCTGCGGTGCGGCCAACAACCAGCTGGCCCACCCGGGTGTGGAGAAGGACCTCGCCGACCGCGGGATCCTCTACGCGCCGGACTACGTGGTGAACGCCGGCGGGGTGATCCAGGTGGCCGACGAGCTGCACGGGTTCGACTTCGACCGGTGCAAGGCCAAGGCGGCGAAGATCTTCGACACCACGCTGGCCATATTCGCACGTGCGAAGGACGACGGGATTCCGCCGGCCGCGGCGGCCGACCGGATCGCCGAGCAGCGGATGGCCGACGCGCGCGCGACCCGCGCCGCGCACTGAGCCGATCGCACACATGAGCGGTACCCGTCGGCGGGAACTTAGAGAGAACTCTCACTTCCACCGGCGGGTCGTTCCCCGATAAGTGGTTAAAATCGCCACTGACCAGCGAGGACAGGGCGCCTCGAAGGTCCTGGGCACACGCGCGTGCTGCGGGCGACGTACCGTATGGGCGCGGGCTCAGGTACCGTGGAAGCCCTACGGACCGGCCTCTCCATGGAGAGTCCGTTCCAGATCATGAACGCGTGTCAGACTCTGGGGCCGTCGAGCCCCGTCGTTGAGGGGGTCGAGCCATGGGGCGCGGCCGGGCCAAGGCCAAGCAGACGAAGGTCGCCCGCCAGCTGAAGTACAACAGCGGCGGGACGGACCTGTCACGCCTGGCCGAGGAGCTGGGCGCATCGACGTCGAACCAGTCGCCGAACGGCGACCGCTTCACGGACGATGAGCATGACGACGACGACCTGTACTCCCGCTACGCCGACCTCTATGAGGACGACGACGAGGACGAGGACGAAGGTCCCACACAGCACCGTCGAGGCGCTTGACCTTGCACTGAGCACCAGTCCGGTCGGTGGCACAGCCACCGACCGGCTTCTGTGCTGTCCGCGAGGTCAGACCGCGTAGTCACCCACCAGCTCCGCGCCGGTGGTCCTGTCGCCCCGCTCGGTGATCTCACCGGCGACCCAGGCGTCGACACCCCGGTCGGCCAGCGTGGCGAGGGCGACCTCCGCGGACTCCTGGGGGACGATCGCGATCATGCCGACGCCCATGTTCAGGGTCTTCTCCAGCTCCAGGCGCTCCACGTTCCCGGTCTTCCCGACCAGGTCGAAGATCGCTCCCGGGGTCCAGGTGGAGCGGTCGACCACGGCGTGCAGCCCGTCCGGGATCACCCGGGCCAGGTTGGCGGCGAGCCCGCCACCGGTGATGTGACTGAACGCGTGCACCTGGGCCGTGCGGGTCAGGGCCAGGCAGTCCAGCGAGTAGATCTTCGTGGGCTCCAGCAGCTCCTCGCCGAGGGTGCGGCCCAGCTCGGCCACCTCCGACTCCAGAGCCAGGCCCGCCGTGTTCAGCAGGACGTGGCGGACCAGGGAGTACCCGTTCGAGTGAAGCCCGGAGGACGCCATGGCGATCACGGTGTCCCCCGTGCGGATGCGATCCGCGCCGAGCAGCCGGTCGGCCTCCACAACGCCCGTACCGGCGCCCGCGACGTCGAAGTCGTCCTCGCCCAGCAGGCCGGGGTGTTCGGCCGTCTCACCGCCCACCAGGGCGCATCCGGCCAGCACACAGCCCTCCGCGATGCCCTTGACGATGGCCGCGACACGCTCGGGGTGCACCTTGCCGACGCAGATGTAGTCGGTCATGAACAGCGGCTCGGCGCCGCACACCACGATGTCGTCCATGACCATGGCGACCAGGTCGTGGCCGATGGTGTCGTAGACGCCCATCCGGCGCGCGATGTCGACCTTCGTGCCGACGCCGTCCGTGGCGGAGGCGAGCAGCGGGCGCTCGTAGCGCTTGAGGGCGGAGGCGTCGAAGAGCCCGGCGAAGCCGCCGAGGCCGCCCAGGACCTCGGGGCGCTGGGTCTTCTTCACCCACTCCTTCATGAGCTCCACGGCGCGGTCTCCCGCTTCGATGTCGACGCCCGCGGCTGCGTAGCTGGCACCAGTCGTCTCAGACATGGGGTGAGAACTTTCGTGTCGTACGGCAGAACTTACGGGCGGCGGATCGCGTCGGTCGCCGCGGTCGCGGCCGGACCGGCCGCCAGCTCGGTCTCCAGCAGCTGCTTGCCGAGCAGCTCCGGGTCCGGCAGCTCCATCGGGTACTCGCCGTCGAAGCAGGCGCGGCACAGGTTGGGCTTGGCGATCGTGGTCGCCTCGATCATGCCGTCGATGGAGATGTAGGCGAGCGAGTCGGCGCCGAGGCTGGTGCCGATCTCCTCGATGGTCATGCCGTTGGCGATCAGCTCCGCGCGGGTGGCGAAGTCGATGCCGAAGAAGCAGGGCCACTTCACGGGCGGCGAGGAGATCCGGATGTGGACCTCGGCGGCGCCGGCCTCGCGGAGCATGCGGACCAGGGCCCGCTGGGTGTTGCCGCGCACGATCGAGTCGTCGACGACGACCAGGCGCTTGCCCTTGATGACTTCCTTCAGCGGGTTCAGCTTCAGCCGGATGCCCAGCTGGCGGATGGTCTGCGAGGGCTGGATGAACGTACGGCCGACGTAGGCGTTCTTCACGAGACCCGCGCCGAAGGGGATGCCGGAGGCCTCCGCGTAGCCGATGGCGGCCGGGGTGCCGGACTCCGGGGTCGCTATGACCAGATCGGCCTCTACGGGGGCTTCCTTGGCCAGCCGGCGGCCCATCTCCACGCGGGAGAGGTAGACGTTCCGGCCGGCGATGTCGGTGTCCGGGCGGGCCAGGTACACGTACTCGAAGACACAGCCCTTGGGCTTCGCTTCCGCGAATCGGGAGCTGCGCAGGCCGTTCTCGTCGATGGCGACGAACTCGCCCGGCTCGATCTCGCGGACGAAGCTCGCGCCGGTGATGTCCAGCGCGGCGGTCTCGGAGGCGACCACCCAGCCGCGCTCCAGCCGGCCCAGGACCAGCGGGCGGATGCCCTGCGGGTCACGGGCGGCGTAGAGGGTGTGCTCGTCCATGAAGACGAGGGAGAAGGCGCCCTTGACCTTCGGGAGCACCGCGTGCGCGGCCTCCTCGATGGTCAGCGGCTTGCCGTTCTCGTCGACCTGGGCGGCCAGCAGGGCCGTCAGCAGGTCGGTGTCGTTGGTGGCCGCGACCCGGGTGGAGCGGCTGTTGTTGTCGTTGGGCAGGTCGGCGACCATCTCGGCGAGCTGCGCCGTGTTGACCAGGTTGCCGTTGTGGCCGAGCGCGATCGAACCGTGCGCGGTGGCGCGGAACGTCGGCTGGGCGTTCTCCCACACGGAGGCACCGGTGGTCGAGTAGCGGGCGTGTCCGACCGCGATGTGACCCTGGAGCGAACCGAGCGAGGTCTCGTCGAAGACCTGGGAGACCAGGCCCATGTCCTTGAAGACGAGGATCTGGGAGCCGTTGCTGACCGCGATTCCCGCGGAT
Organism: Streptomyces sp. Ru62; assembly: GCF_002920615.1. Taxonomy (GTDB): domain Bacteria; phylum Actinomycetota; class Actinomycetes; order Streptomycetales; family Streptomycetaceae; genus Streptomyces. The sequence continues at coordinate 16,742 of NZ_PQSU01000042.1, read as the reverse complement.
TCCTGACCCCGGTGCTGGAGGGCGTAGAGCCCGAAGTACGTGAGCTTTGCGACCTCTTCACCCGGAGCCCAGACGCCGAAGACGCCGCAAGCGTCCTGGGGGCCCTTCTCGCCGGGAAGCAGATCGTGATTGAGTCGACCGTCACCACGTGGCACGCAACCGAGTGTAGGCGAGGTCGACCACTGGTCCGAATTGGGGATACGCGCCCGTAACGGGCCGGGCGGTCTGGATCACCTTGGGGGATTCCGCGTTTTCGCTGGTCAGACCGGTGCTTCACCGCCTGCTGGGGGCTCCGGACGGGCCGTACGAGCCGTTCACGGGCGTCTTCGCCGTATTCGTGAGTGAGGTGTCGCACATCATCCGGGGGTGCTCCGGCTGAGGTGGACGCGGTCGCCGTCGCCGTCGGTGAGCGTCGCCTTGCCCGCGTCGGCCCTGGCGGTGAGCGTGCCGGTGGTGAGGATGCGCGCGAGGGCGCGCTCGAAGTCCATGCGCTCCTCGCCGCAGGCCATCCTGGTCGTGCGCAGGTCACCGATGGTGATGCGGTCCTCGCGCACGGTGGCGCGGGCGCTGAACTGGTTGCAGCCCAGGTTGCCGCCCGCCTTGCCGTCCTCGTCGATGCGGAGGCGGGCGGTGGCGGGCGCGTGCCGGGTGGTGGCGCCGACGGTGATGCCGTCGACCCGCCAGTCGATCCCGGTCACCGGCTGCTGGACGCTCACCGCTCCACTGTCCGCCTTCTCGCCGCCACAGGCCACCGTGAACGGGAGAAGCACGGCGGCCACTGCCAGGGTCACGCGTTGCTTGTACCGGTTCATGGTGATTCGACGTACGCGGGCGCGCGCGGGTTCCGGCTACGACATGACCGGCAACAGCCCCCCGAGGTCCGCCCGCTCCCCGCTCGCGCTGACCTTGGCGGCGGCCAGCGCGTCCGCCCAGGCCGTACGGCCGGTGGCGAGCCGGATCCAGGTCAGCGGGTCGGTCTCCACGACGTTGGGCGGGGTGCCCCGGGTGTGCCGGGGGCCCTCTACGCACTGCACGACCGCGTACGGCGGCACCCGCACCTCGGTGGAGCCGCCGGGCGCCTTCACGGCGAGGGCGTCGGCGAGCAGCCGGGTGGTGGCGGCCAGGGCCTGCCGGTCGTACGGCACCTCCAGGCCGGGGACGGCGGCGTTCAGGTCGTCGGTGTGGACGACGAGTTCGAGGGCGCGGGTGACGAGGTAGTCGTCCAGCGGCAGGGCTCCCGCGCTGGTGTCCAGCAGCCGGCCGCCGGGGTGCTCGTCCAGCAGGGCGCGCAGGCTCTCGTCGATGTCGGCGAGGTAGGCGCCGAGGTCCGGGTGGGCGGCGGTGAGGCCCCGGGTGAACTCGGCGATGGCGCCGGCGCGTGACCCGGTGGAGAACGGCCACTCGGCCACGGTGACCGTCTGCCGGGGCGGGGCGGGCCGCTCCAGGGCCCGGTGGACGGCGGTGAGCGCCATGCCGATGTGTGCGATCAGGTCCCGCACGCTCCAGGCGCCGAGCCGGGTGGGGAGTTCCAGCTGCTCGGGGCCGAGGGTGCGGACGGCGTCCCGCACGTTCGTGAACTGGGCGAGGACCGCCTCACGGGTCTTGGCGGGGTCGTACGTCCTGGTGCGCTTCTTGGCCGTGGGCATGGCGGTCACCCTATTCGGTGACCCTGTTCAAGGGGACGGCATTCAAGGTCGCAGCTTCACCGCGAGCGAGTAGAGCCGGGTGATCTGGTCGTCGCTGTCGTTGTCGTCGGAGACCAGGTACAGCGGGTGCCAGCCTTTGTAGCGGCCGGATGTCCAGGGGGCGCCCAGGGCCATGCCCTCGACGTTGTCGAGGAGCGGGTAGTGGGCGGACGAGGCCGGGACGGCGACCTGGCCGCGGCCGCCCACGGGGCAGGTGGCCAGGTCGACGACCAGTCGGTCGGCGGCGAAGATCTTCGGCGGCTGATGCCACAGGGAGGTCAGTTCGGTGACGTTCTGGGCGTGGGCGAGGGAGAGCTGGACGATCCGTATCGCCGAGCCCAGTCCGGCGGTGTACTGGCGTTCCAGTGCGAGAAGGTTGCCGTTGTCGTCGATGGCGTTCAGCTCGGACAGGTACATGCCGTCATCGGCCATGAACGCGTACTGCCCGTCCGGGGTGTAGGCGCCGCCGGCCCTTCCGGTGTAGCGCTGGATGCGGATGATGCCCCGGCCGCGCTGGTCGCCGTCCTTCGCCAGGGGTGCCTCCCAGCCGGCGTAGAGGTGGCGGCCGTCCGGGGAGACGGCCAGTGACTCGATGCTGCGGCCGGTCTGCGCGGAGCCCTGGGGCCAGAAGCGCAGCTCCTTCGGAATGGGTAAGTCCTTGCCGACCTGCCGGCCGGTGGCGATGTCGAAGCGGCGGATGGCCGGGCCGGTCTCGGAGGCGATCAGCATGGTCCTGCCGCCCTTCTCGATGACCATGCCCTCGCCGTCGTACCAGTCGCCGTCGATCGGGAACTTCGTGCCGTCGGCGCGGCGGAGCGGCACCGACTTGTCGGGGACGGGGTCCAGCTTCGAGGGCGATCCGAGGGCGAGCGGCCAGACCCGGCCGGGGGAGTTGTCGGCGAGGGCCAGTGCCCTGACGTCCTCGCCCTGTGAGACCAGGGCCAGGGCGGACAGGCCCGTTATCTTCTCGTAGTAGACGTTCTCCTTGTTCAGGGCGTCGGAGTGGTCGAGGAGCACCGCGCGGGGGGCCGCCGGGCCGGACGGCGAGGGGACCGCGCAGGGACCGGCGGCGGGGGCCGGGTGGATGTCGTGCCACCAGTCGACGAGGGGCGGGACGCCCAGGCCGAGGGCGAGGCCCAGGACGCCCGCCGTCAGCGACAGGACCGGGGTGCGGACGCGCTGCCAGCGGGTGGGCGGGGGCTGCCGGACAGGCCGGGGCCAGCGGGACCGTACGGCGGCGTTGCGGACGAAGCCGAGGGCGCCGACGCCGTTGCTGTCCTGGTCCTGTGGTTCCTGTGGCACCTCGGGCTTGAGGGTGAGGATGCGCTTCTTGACCTCCACGAAGAGGTCGTGCAGGCCCAGCATCTCCGGGCCGTCCGGAAGCCCCTCCCGCATGACGTCGACCAGGGCGCCGGTGAACAGGGTGCAGCGCTTGGGATCGGGAGCGTGCGAGGGCCGGTCGCGCGGCCCGGACGTCATGACGTAGGAGCCCTCGACGTCCTTCAGCGTCGACACGGCCATCTCGACGACGTGCCGGTGGCCGTCCGTCATCTCGGTCAGCACCTGACCGCTGTAGCAGCAGTCCAGGATCAGCACCCGGCGCAGTGCGGAGCCGGTGTCGCGGATGGCGCGGCGGACGTCGCCGGACCGGACACAGGTGTCCGGCTGGTCCTCGACCGAGTCGGGCAGGGTGAGCAGCAGTTGTTGCTGTTCGTGGCGGTCCTTCAGGCCGTGACCGGCGTAGTAGACGATCAGGGTGTCCTCGGCGAGCGCGGCGGCCTCCCGGATCGGGCGGACCAGCTCGGCCGGTGAGGTCGGGTTGGAAACCGTACGGATCCGCCGGCCGTCGTCGGGGATGCCCCAGATGTCCGGGTCCGTGAGCACGGCCTGAAGTTCCGTGAGGTTGAGCCTGACGCTGCGCAGCGGGTCCAGGTGCGCGTAGTCGTCCACGCCGATCAGGACACAGGCGGAGCGCTCCGGGTCGATCCGGCCGAAACTCTCGACCGTCCCGGGGTCCTTGGCGTCGGTCACCGCGGCTCCCCGTCCGCGTCGTCGCCGTCCTGCCCGAAGCCGCGCAGCAGCTCGGCCACCTGGTCGGGGTCGGCTCCGGTGATGTCGATGGTCACACGGGCCCGTGGCCGGAAACTCTGCCGCCAGGCCAGGTAGGACAGTTGGAGCTGCCCCAGGCCGCTGACGGCGGACAGCACCGCGAGGACCAGGTCGACACCCGGGCCCATCCGCCCGGTGCCCGAGCCGGCTTCGGCGACCCGGGTCACCCGGACCTGGCCGCGCAGGGCGCGGTCGGCAGCCAGCCAGTCGTACAGGGACAGCAGTTCTTCCTCGCGTGCGGCTCCGGCCGCCTCGAACCTGATCTCCATCCGGCCGCTCCCCCGGGCTCACTCACGGATGTCGCCGACTGCCCAACCACCCCACGGGCACAGGTGAGTTGGCAATTCCCTCCTTCCCCCGGCCGCACGGTGTCACGCCTGCGGCCGAAGAGGCTTCCCGAACCTTCACCGCGCGCCCGCGGGGCCCCTCCGGGTCAGGGCCGATCATCGTGATCCAGGACGTGCCGGCCGCCGCCTCCTCGGATGCGGTGTCCGACTCGAACCCGAAAGGCTCCGCTGAGGAATCGTCCCCGCGCCGGCGTGTCGAGGCGGCATGCCCCGGCGGTCGATCGGGGGCCGGTCTGATCCGCTGGTCCTCAGGGCGACCCGCCACCACAGGGAAGCCCCCGCCCGGACCCTGGGTCCGGGCGGGGGCTCCGGCGTGACGTACGCGCCGTGGTCCCTGTGTGCGCTACGCCAGCAGCGCCGGGATCGTGCCCTCGTGGGCCTCGCGCAGCTCGGCGAGGGGGAGGGTGAACTCGCCCTGCACCTCCACCGCGTCGCCGTCGACGACACCGATACGGGTGGCCGGCAGGCCGCGCGCACCGCACATGTCGTTGAAGCGGACCTCCTCCGAGCGCGGCACGGCGACGATCGCTCGGCCGGCCGACTCGGAGAACAGGAAGGTGAAGGCGTCCAGGCCGTCGGGTACGACCAGACGCGCACCCTTGCCGCCGAGCAGCGCGGACTCGACCACGGCCTGGACCAGACCGCCGTCGGACAGGTCGTGCGCGGAGTCGATCATGCCGTCGCGGGAGGCGGAGATCAGGATCTCGGCCAGCAGGCGCTCGCGCTCCAGGTCCACCTGCGGGGGCAGACCGCCCAGGTGGTCGTGGATCACCTGGGACCAGGCCGAGCCGCCGAACTCCTCCCGGGTGTCGCCGAGGAGGTAGATCAGCTGGCCCTCCTCCTGGAAGGCGACCGGGGTGCGGCGGGCGACGTCGTCGATCACGCCGAGCACGGCCACCACCGGGGTCGGGTGGATGGCGGCCTCGCCGGTCTGGTTGTAGAGCGAGACGTTGCCGCCGGTCACCGGGGTGCCGAGCTGCTGACAGCCGTCGGCCAGACCGCGCACGGCCTCCGCGAACTGCCACATGACCGCCGGGTCCTCGGGCGAGCCGAAGTTCAGGCAGTCCGAGACCGCGAGCGGCTTGGCACCGGTGGTGGCCACGTTGCGGTAGGCCTCCGCCAGCGCCAGCTGGGCGCCCGTGTACGGGTCGAGCTTGGTGTAGCGGCCGTTGCCGTCCGTCGCGATCGCGACACCGAGGCCGGTCTCCTCGTCCACGCGGATCATGCCGGAGTCCTCCGGCTGGGCGAGGACGGTGTTGCCCTGCACGAAGTGGTCGTACTGGGAGGTGATCCACTTCTTGGAAGCCTGGTTCGGCGAACCGACCAGCTTCAGGACCTGGGCCTTCAGCTCCTCGCCCGTCTCGGGGCGGGGCAGCTTGTTCGCGTCGTCGGCCTGGAGGGCGTCCTGCCACTCGGGGCGCGCGTAGGGGCGCTCGTAGACCGGGCCCTCGTGCGCGACCGTGCGCGGGTCGACGTCGACGATCTTCTCGCCGTGCCAGAAGATCTCCAGCCGGTTGCCGTCGGTGACCTCACCGATGACGGTGGCGATGACGTCCCACTTCTCGCAGATCTCCAGGAAGCGGTCGACCTTGTCCGGCTCCACGACGGCGCACATGCGCTCCTGCGACTCGCTCATGAGGATCTCCTCGGGCGAGAGCGTGGAGTCGCGCAGCGGGACGTCGTCGAGGGTGACGCGCATCCCGCCGGAGCCGTTGGAGGCCAGCTCGGACGTGGCGCAGGACAGACCGGCCGCGCCGAGGTCCTGGATGCCGACGACCAGCTTCTCCCGGAACGCCTCCAGGGTGCACTCGATGAGCAGCTTCTCCTGGAAGGGGTCGCCGACCTGCACGGCGGGCCGCTTCGAGGGCTTGGCGTCGTCGAAGGTCTCGGAGGCCAGGATGGAGGCGCCGCCGATGCCGTCGCCGCCGGTCCGGGCGCCGTAGAGGATGACCTTGTTGCCCGAGCCGGAGGCCTTCGCGAGGTGGATGTCCTCGTGCCGCATCACACCGATGGCACCTGCGTTGACCAGCGGGTTGCCCTGGTAGCAGGCGTCGAAGACGACCTCGCCGCCGATGTTGGGCAGGCCCAGGCAGTTGCCGTAGCCGCCGATGCCCGCGACCACGCCGGGCAGGACGCGCTTGGTGTCGGGGTGGTCGGCGGCGCCGAAGCGGAGCGGGTCCACGACCGCGACCGGGCGGGCGCCCATCGCGATGATGTCGCGGACGATGCCGCCGACACCCGTGGCCGCGCCCTGGTAGGGCTCGACGTACGACGGGTGGTTGTGCGACTCGACCTTGAAGGTGACGGCGTAGCCCTGGCCGACGTCCACCACACCGGCGTTCTCGCCGATGCCGACGAGCAGCGCGTCGCTCTGCGGCGCCTTCTCGCCGAACTGGCGCAGGTGGACCTTGGAGGACTTGTACGAGCAGTGCTCGGACCACATGACCGAGTACATGGCGAGCTCGGCGCCGGTGGGGCGGCGGCCGAGGATCTCCACCACCCGCTCGTACTCGTCCTTCTTCAGACCGAGTTCGGCCCAGGGCAGCTCGACGTCGGGGGTCGCGGCCGCGTGCTCGACCGTGTCCAGAGGCGTCCGGCTCATGCGTTGACCAGCTTCTTGAGGATCGAGGTGAAGAACGGGAGCCCGTCGGTACGGCCGGTACCGATCAGCGGCTCGACGGCGTGCTCGGGGTGCGGCATGAGGCCGACGACGTTCCCGGCCTCGTTGGTGATGCCGGCGATGTCCCGCAGCGAGCCGTTCGGGTTGAAGTCCAGGTAACGGAAGGCGACGCGGCCCTCCGCCTCCAGCTTGTCGAGCGTGTACTCGTCGGCGACGTACCGGCCGTCCATGTTCTTCAGCGGGATGTGGATCTCCTGGCCGGCGCGGTAGTCGGCGGTCCAGGAGGTCTCCGCGTTCTCCACCCGCAGCTTCTGGTCGCGGCAGATGAAGTGGAGGTGGTCGTTGCCGAGCATCGCGCCCGGGAGCAGGTGGGCCTCGGTGAGGATCTGGAAGCCGTTGCAGATTCCGAGGACCGGCAGTCCGGCCTTCGCCTGCTCGACGAGCGGCTCCATCACCGGCGAGAAGCGGGCGATGGCGCCGGCCCGCAGGTAGTCACCGTAGGAGAAACCGCCGCACAGGACGACGGCGTCGACCTGCTTGAGGTCCTTGTCCTTGTGCCAGAGGGCGACCGGTTCCGCCCCGGCGATACGGATCGCGCGCTGGGTGTCCCGGTCGTCCAGGCTCCCCGGGAAAGTGACGACGCCAATACGAGCGGTCACTTGGCCGCCTCCGCGACTTCATCGACCCGGACCGTGAAGTCCTCGATCACGGTGTTGGCGAGGAAGGATTCCGCAAGATCGCGGATGCGGGCGAGCGCGGCCTCGTCGACCGGCCCGTCAACTTCCAGTTCGAAACGCTTTCCCTGACGTACGTCCGAGATCCCTTCGAAACCCAGGCGCGGCAGCGCACGCTGGACCGCCTGGCCCTGGGGGTCGAGGATCTCCGGCTTGAGCATGACGTCGACTACGACGCGTGCCACTGGCACTCCCGGTGTGTGGTGCTGAGCAGGTTCCTTCAGACTACCCGCACAAAATTTCTACGCGAGTAGAGTTGGAGGAAAGTACGTGAGCCGCATCACGATCGGGTGTCGAAGCCGCACGCCCGTGAAAAGTTCTGGGAAAGTTCCACAGTCCGTCCGCCACACCTATTGCGCCCGGACACGCGGACGGATTTAGTCGGGCTTCACTTTGCATTGCCGGGCACTGTACAAATGAATTGGCAATAGCCGATACTCGGCACGTCGTCGGCGTTGAGCTGTAACGACGTGCTGCACGGAGGGACCGATATTCGTGGCGCAAAAGGTCGTGGTCACTCTCTTTGACGACATCGACGGCTCGGAAGCGGCGGAGACGATCGCCTTCGGACTCGACGGCAAGTCGTACGAGATCGACCTGAACGAAAGCAATGCCGAGAAACTGCGCAAGGCGCTCGCGCCCTACGTCGAGGCCGGCCGCAAGCGGTCGCGGTCCGGCAAGGCGTACAAGCAGACGGAGGTCGCGCCCGACCCGGCGGCCGTCCGCGCCTGGGCCCAGGCCAACAAGATGGACGTCCCCGCCCGGGGACGCATCCCCAAGAAGGTCTACGAGGCGTTCAGCGCCGCGCAGTGAGCCCGCGAAGGGGCGAGTCCCCAGGGTCCGTCAGAGGGCCCTGGGGACCGTGCACTTGGGGCATACGGGGCCTCGGGGGAACCCGACTTGCGCTACCCCCCTGCTGATCAGCTAATGTCTGGGACACGCCGAGGGGCGAGGCCGACAGGCCGGATCCCGAGGACCGTGCGGGTGTAGTTCAGTAGTAGAACATCCCCCTTCCAGGGGGAAGGCGCAGTGTGCGATTCCTGTCACCCGCTCTGCACCGCCGACACGACCACGCTTGTGGATCAGGTAGGCTGGTGTTCGCACCGATCGGTGGGAGCCGATCGGGAGCAGTGCGGACGTAGCTCAGTTGGTAGAGCGCAACCTTGCCAAGGTTGAGGTCGCGAGTTCGAGCCTCGTCGTCCGCTCGGGAATGAGACCCCGGTCCCCTGGACCGGGGTCTTTTCGTCGTCCGGCCGGATCCCCCTGACATTTGTCATGCCGAGCCGTGACACCGCGCACTGCCGGCCGGGGCACCCCCGCCGGGACGCTGGTGTCATGGACATCGACGGGCACGAGCACGTGATCGAGGTCACCGACCTCAGGCGTGTCTACGGGGGCGGGTTCGAGGCCGTACGCGGAATCACCTTCTCCGTCGCACGCGGGGAGATCTTCGCCCTGCTGGGCACCAATGGCGCCGGAAAGACCTCCACGGTCGAACTGCTGGAAGGACTCGCCTCACCGGCCGGCGGCCGGGTCCGGGTGCTCGGTCACGACCCCCACCGCGAGCGGGCCGCCGTGCGGCCCCGCACCGGCGTCATGCTCCAGGAGGGTGGCTTCCCGGCCGAGTTGACCGCCGCGGAGACCGCCCGGATGTGGGCGGGCTGCACGACCGGCGCCCGGCCGGAAGCGGAGGTGCTGGAGCTGGTCGGACTCGCGGGCAAGCGGGGCGTACGGGTCAAGCAGCTGTCCGGCGGCGAACGGCGGCGCCTCGACCTGGCGCTGGCCCTGCTCGGCGATCCCGAGGTGCTGTTCCTCGACGAGCCGACGACCGGGCTCGACGCCGAGGGCCGCCGGGACACCTGGGCCCTGGTGCGCCGGCTGCGGGACGCCGGCACCACCGTGCTGCTCACCACGCACTACCTGGAGGAGGCCGAGGGCCTCGCCGACCGGCTCGCCATCCTGCACGAGGGCCGCATCGCCGCCTCCGGCACCCCGGCCGAGGTCACCGCCGGCCGCCCATCCCGGATGTCCTTCCAACTGCCCGACGGCTACTTCCTCGGCGACCTGCCGCCCCTGGCCGACCTCGGCGTCTGCGGGCACGAGAGCGACGGCCGGATCGTCCGGCTGCGCACCCGCGAACTCCAGCGGACCGCCACCGCCGTCCTCGTCTGGGCCGAGCGAGCCGGTGTCGAACTGCGCGGCCTCGACGTGCGCTCGGCCTCGCTGGAAGAGGCGTTCCTCGGGATCGCCCGGGAAGAGGAGGCCGCGGCATGAGCACCCTCGCTCCGCGCGCCCTCACGCCCTCCGTACGGCGGCTGCGGGCGCTGGCACGGGCCGAGCTGACCCTCCTCGGCCGCAACCGCGGGGTCGTCTTCACCGCGCTCGTGGTGCCGCTCGCACTGCCGTTCAGCGTGCGCCCGGCCCTCGACCAGCTGGACCTCCAGCAGCACGGCATCAGCATCGGCGCGGCCATGCTCACGGCCGCGATCGGCTTCTCCCTCCTGTTCGCCGTCTACACCTCGCTCGTCAACGCCTACGTCGCCCGCCGCGAGGAACTGGTCCTCAAACGACTGCGCACCGGCGAACTCACCGGCCCCGAGATCCTCACCGGCACCGCCCTGCCCGCCCTGGGCCTCGGCCTCGCACAGGCGCTGCTGCTGTGCGCCGGATGCGCGGTCCTGCTGGACGCCGGGGCGCCCAGGGCGCCGTACCTGACCCTGCTGGGACTGGCGGCCGGACTGGTGCTGAGCGCGGCGCTCGCCGCCCTCACCGCGTCCTTCACCCGGAGCGTGGAGAGCGGCCAGGTCACCGCGCTGCCGCTGGTGTTCGTGTCGATGATCGGCTCCGGGATCATGTTCCCCACCGAGGTCATGCCGGAGAGGCTCGCCTCCGTCTGCGAGCTGCTCCCGCTGTCCCCCGCGATCCGGCTCGTCCGGGCGGGCTGGACCGGTGGGGCGAGCGCGTACGAGGTGCTCGGCGCGCTCGCGACCGCGCTGGCCTGGACCGTGCCGGCGGTGTTTGCTGTAGGGCGGTGGTTCCGGTGGGAGCCCAGGCGCTGAGGAACGGGGGGCGCTCGTGGTGGGGCGGATACGGCGGTGGCAGCAGCGGCACTGGCGGGAACGCAGCAAGGCGGAACGGGTCGAGCTGTACACGGTCGTCACCTGGTACGTCACGACCTGGTTCTTCTCGCTCGGCTGGCTGTTGCTGCCCCTGGTGGGCGGGCTCCGCCACCGGCCCGTGGCGGTCGTCCTGGGCGCCCTGCTCGCGCTCGTGGCGGCCTTGCAGTGCGTGGCCTCCAACCGGCTCACCCGGCCCGCGCTCGACCACTACCTGGGGCGCGCCCGGCTGCCGGCCGACGCCCACCGCGCCCCGGCCGTCCTGCTGGCCCTGGCCCTGGCCCTGACCGTGTCCCTCTCGGCGCTGGACGCGGCCGACCCGATGACGGTCCGGCTGGCGCTCGGCGCCTCCCTGCTGCCGTTCGGGCTCCTGTACGGACTCACGGTCCCGGTACGGGTGTTCCTGCGCCGGTCCGCGGTGCTCGCGGCCGTGCTGACGGGTGGCGTGTGGCTCGCCGACCACGACACCGTGGGCCTGCTCGCGACCTTCCTGATGGTGGCCTTCCAGACGGTGTTCTCGCTGCTCGCCTGCCGCTGCGGCGCCTGGACCCTGGCCGTGCTGTGGGAGGCGGAGCGGGCCCGGGAGGCGGAGGCCCGGCTCGCCGTCGCGGAGGAACGGCTGCGCTTCGGACGGGACCTGCACGACGTGCTGGGGCGGAACCTGTCCGTGATCTCCCTCAAGAGCGAGCTGGCCGTGCAACTGGCCCGACGGGGACGGCCGGAGGCCGTGGAGCAGATGATCGAGGTGCAGCGCATCGCGCAGGAGTCCCAGCGGGAGGTGCGGGCCGTCGTACGCGGCTACCGCGAGGCCGACCTCGGCGTCGAACTCGCCGGTGCCCAGGGTGTGCTGACGGCGGCCGGGATCGACTGCGAGGTCCGGGCGGACACCGGCGGACTGCCCGCCGAGGTGCAGTCCGCGCTCGGTTGGGTGGTGCGCGAGGCCACCACCAACGTGCTGCGGCACGGGGACGCGGGCCGGTGTGCCGTGGGGCTGTCGGTGCGCGAGGGACTGGCGGTGCTGACGGTGGAGAACGACGGGGCCGTGGCCGCGAACGGTGGCGGCGGGTCGGGGCTGGCCGGGCTGCGGGAGCGGCTGGCCGCCGTGGGCGGGACGTTGGAGGCCGGATTCGCCGGCGCCGAACGGGACCGGTTCCGGCTGGTGGCGGAAGTCCCGCTGAGCGCGGCGGAATCCGTGACCGATGTGAGAGGAGTCAACCCATGAGCGCACCGGTACGGCTGTTGCTCGCCGACGACGAGCACCTGATCCGGGGTGCGCTGGCCGCCCTGCTGTCCCTGGAGGACGACCTGCTGGTCGTCGCGGAGGCGGCGAGCGGGCCCGAGGCACTGGCGATGGCCCGGGCGCACCGGCCCGACGTGGCCGTCCTGGACCTCCAGATGCCGGGCGCCGACGGTGTGAAGGTCGCCACATCCCTGCGCGCCGAACTGCCCGGTTGCCAGGTGCTGATCGTCACCGGGCACGGACGGCCCGGGCATCTGAAACGGGCGCTCGCGGCCGGTGTGCGCGGGTTCGTCCCGAAGACCGTCAGCGCCCAGCGGCTCGCCGAGGTCATCCGCACCGTGCATGCCGGAAACCGCTACGTGGACCCCGAGTTGGCCGCCGACGCGATCTCCGCCGGGGACTCCCCGCTGACCGCGCGGGAGGCCGAGGTGCTGGAGCTGGCCGCCGACGGAGCGCCGGTCACGGAGATCGCCGAGCGGGCCGCACTGTCACCGGGGACGGTGCGGAACTACCTCTCCTCGGCGGTCACCAAGCTCGGTGCCGAGAACCGTCATGCGGCAGTACGTCTCGCGCGCGAGCGAGGTTGGGTATAGTTGCTCTCGCGCCACGGCGCAGCGCGGACGTAGCTCAGTTGGTAGAGCGCAACCTTGCCAAGGTTGAGGTCGCGAGTTCGAGCCTCGTCGTCCGCTCGGGAATGAGACCCCGGTCCACTGGACCGGGGTCTTCTTCATGCCCTAGGACCAGCGGGTGCCCGTCAGCCGCTCGTACGCCTCCACGTACTTCTGCCGGGTCGCCGCGACGACCTCCTCCGGGAGCGCCGGCGGGGGCTGCTCGCTCCTGCGGTCCCAGCCGGACGCCGGCGAGGTCAGCCAGTCCCGCACGAACTGCTTGTCGTACGACGGCTGGGCGCGGCCCGGCTGCCACTCGTCGGCCGGCCAGAAGCGGGAGGAGTCCGGGGTGAGGACCTCGTCGGCGAGGACGAGCGTGTCGCCGTCGAAGCCGAACTCGAACTTGGTGTCGGCCAGGATGATCCCCCGGTCCCGGGCGATGTCCCGGGCGCGCGAGTACACCGCGAGCGTGGCCTGGCGCAGCTGGGCGGCGGTCTCGGCGCCGACCTGACGGGCCACCTCCTCGTAGGAGACGTTCTCGTCGTGCTCGCCGACCTCGGCCTTGGTGGCCGGGGTGAAGATCGGGGCGGGGAGCTCGGAGCCGTCGACGAGGCCCTCGGGGAGGGCGAGGCCGCAGACCGTACGGGACTCCTGGTACTCGGCGAGGCCGGAGCCGGTGAGGTAACCACGGGCCACGCACTCCACCGGGACCATCTTCAGGGACTTGCAGACCAGCGTGCGGCCCGCCCAGTCGGCCGGGGCGCCCTCGGGCAGCTCGGTGCTGACGACGTGGTTCTTCGCGAGGTCGCGGAGCTGGTCGAACCACCACAGGGAGAGCTGGGTGAGGACGCGGCCCTTGTCGGGGATCTCCGTGGGCAGCACCCAGTCGTAGGCGGAGATGCGGTCGCTGGCGACCATCACGAGGTCGCCCGCCTCGTTCTGGTACAGCTCACGCACCTTTCCGGTGTGCAGGTGCACCAGGCCCGGAACCTCGATCGGCTCGGGCTTTTCTACGAATCCGGACACGGTTCCTCCCCGTGGTTCTGTCCAATGCCTCGATTCTCCCGTATGGGGGTGATAGGGCGCGCCCGGGGGTTGGGTCGACACCTGCGGCCGGCGCCGGGTGCGGGTCGCGTGGTGTCAGTCGCGTTTGCAGATGCGGTCCAGCAGGTTCGCCGTGGCGCGCTGGACACGGGCGTCCACGTGGCCCGGGCGGTCCAGGGCCGGGGACCAGGCGAAGGTGCCGGAGGCGAACACCCAGGCGCCGGAGGGGGCGCGGTAGAGCGACGTCTCCTGGTGGCGCAGGACGCCGTCGTTGTCGGTGTAGGGGGAGTGGGCGAGCAGGATGCGCTCGTCGTGCTCGGGCAGTGGGGTGCGCGGGAAGTAACGGTCCGCCTCACCGGCGACCAGGCCCGCGATCTCGTCGCCCTCATGGGCGCCGGTCGACTCCCACAGCCAGTGGCCGGCGTTGCGGACGATCAGCGGGTGCGGCTCGGGCACCCGGCCCGCGTACTGGATGCCGACCAGCTGCTGCTCGGGCCGGTCGATCTCGCGCCACAGCACCGGCCGTCCGGGGCCTTTGCGTTTGCGGCAGGTCAGCAGCCGGTCCGGGACGCCGGACGGGGACGGGCCCAGTTCCACCTGCCAGTACATGGTGTTGGCGGAGAGGAAGACCAGCGAGGTGCCACGGTCGCGGGCGTCCTCGACGGCCCGGCGCATCGGCACCGACCAGTACTCGTCGTGGCCCGGGAAGACCAGGCCCCGGTAGCGGGTGGGGTCGATCCGGCCGGCGTGCAGGTCACGGGCCTCGGCGTAGGCGAGGTCGTAGCCGTAGCGCTCGGCCCAGCGGATGAAGTCGTAGGCGTGGCCGACGTGCAGGGGCAGGCCGGCGCCGGCGTACGGCCGGTCGAAGGAGACGGTGGTCGCGGCGTCGGCCTCCCCCAGCAGCCGGCCCTTCTCGTCCCAGGCGTGATAGAGGCTGGCGCCGGTGCGGCCGTCCTCCGGGTAGAGGTTGTACGCCTGCCAGGTGATGTCCGGCAGCAGCAGCAGGAGGTCGGCGGGGTGGTCGTCGCGGACCGTGAACGGCACGTGGGAGCGGTAGCCGTCGGCGGTGGTCAGGACGGCCACATAGGCGCCGATGCTCCAGTACGAGGGCACCTGGAGGCGCCAGGAGAGCCACCAGTGGTGGCAGGAGACCGTGCGGTCGGCGGTCAGTGGCGCGGGCTGGACGATGCCGGACAGGCGGGGGCTGGTGGTGATCTTGGACGCGCCGTCGCCGCCGTAGTGGCCGATGCGGTAGATGTCCACGCTGAACTGCTGCGGCGGGTCGACCGTGATGTGGAAGTCGATCGCCTCGCCGGGCGCGACCGCGCCGGTGGAGGTGAAGCCCTTGATCTGGCGGTGCACGTCGTCGGCCGAGCGGGGGCCGGGCCCGGACGCGCGGGGCGCCGGGACGCGTGCGCGGTCGCCGCCGGTTAGCTGCTGCGGGCTGGGGTCGACGTACCACGGCACGACGTGGCCGGTGTCGTCGAAATACGTCTCACTGCCGCGCAGCCAGGGCACCGGGCCCTGTCCGAAGGGGTCCGTGACGGCGTGCGCGAGTGCTCCGGACTCCCAGCGGCGGATGTGGTCCGAGGCCATGGTCGCTCCCCTCCCTCAGGCCCCCGTGCCTGTCTCGGTGGTGCTCGCTGTTCCCGCTGTGCTCGGTGTGCTCGACCGTACTGTCGTATGTCGCGTGCCTTTGCCAAAGGCGTGGTCGGTCCCAGCACATCACATAACGCACGGGGACGGTCACTAGTCGTTGCGAATTGACCTGAACTGGAAGTCGCTTTTCCGGTACGGGTGCGCCTCGGACGGGCAGGTTCACGGTCCGGTCAGACGAGGCGTACGGGCTTCTCGGGGCGTATGCCGGACGCGGCCAGCCAGTCGCGCAGCGGGCCCGGGTCTCCCTCCTCGATGAGGGTGAGGACCTTGGGAGCCAGGTCGGCGGCCCGCTCACCGCCGAGCAGCAGGGAGGGGCCGTCCAGCCAGTCCAGGGCGGGGACGGCGCCGGCGGTGTCCACGGCCGCGCAGCACACCATCGCGGTGACGTGGTCGGCGAGCAGCTCGCGGGCGGTGCGCTGGGGTTGCAGCGGGAAGGGGGGCAGCCCGCAGGCGAACTCGTCCCACGGGCCACTCTCGGGACTCCGCCGTCCCGCTGCGCCTCCGTCCGCCCCCGCGGCCTCCTCCCGGGCGAGCTCGGCACTCAGCCCGGCGGCGAGAGCCGCACTGCGCTCGGTGGTGGGGTCCTCCTCGCCGAAGGGGAGCTGGGGCCCAAGCTCCTGGGCGGCGAGGGCGCTGTCAGCGGCGGGGACGCCGGTGGGGGGGTCGGCGAGGGGTGGTCCATTGGTGCTGTCGGTGCGATCGGTGCCATTGGTGCGATCGGTGCTGTCGGCGCAATCGATGCTTTTGGTGCCATCGATGCAGTCGGTGCGCTCGGTGCCGTTGACGTCCTCGGCCCGGAAGTCGGAGGGACCGGTGACCGAGGCGCCTGCGATCTCCGCAGCGGTGCCACCGGCTTCGATGTCGGAAGGCCCTGGGCCCGTGGTGCCTGTCGCGCCGGGAGCGGGGCCGTCTGCTGCGGAGGCAGAAGGGCCGGGGGCCGGGGCGTCGGTCGTATCCGGGGCGGTGTCGTCGGTTCCGGAAGCGACAGTTCCGACGGCACCGGCGCCCATCGCACCTGCGTCGGCGCCCATCGCGCCCGCACCGGCGTCGGCGGCCATCGCCCCCCAGGCCCCGCCCTCGGCGGCAGCCGTGAGGTGGTCCAGGACTCGGGCCAGGGTGGGGCCGCCGGGGTCGGGGGCTCGGGGGTCCAGGGAGGGGCGGACGCCGAGGATGTCCAGGACGCGGTGCAGGCGGGCCGCGTCGGCGCGCCAGGTGCGGTCCACGACCTCCTCCGGATACGCCTGCCAGTCCACCGGCGCCCAGTCGGGGCCCGGCTCCGCGGGACCGCCGTGGAAGAGCCGGGCGGCGAGCAGGGAGGCGGCCTCGTCGACCGCGCCGGGCTCCTCCAGGAGATCGCACGCGGGCCGCTCGCCGAGCCGGGAGGCGAAGCCCTCGGCGAGCCGGTCCCGGCGGGAGAGCTCGGTGAGCGCCGCCACCACCCCCGCGTCGAGCCGGGACGGCCACCGCCCCATGCGCCAGGCGGGCAGCGCCACTCTCGTCAGCAGCCGGTCCCAGCCGGCGTACGCGAGACCGACCTGCTCCTGCGCGACGATCCGCAGGCCGTAGTCCACCGCCTGGGC